>CATINC010000001.1 GCA_949524905.1 Opitutia bacterium UBA7350
AAGGACGTCGAGCGCGCTGCTGCCGCGATTACTGAAAAGCACGACTGCGCCGCTTACGTCGCAGTGAACAAGGCCGTCGTCACTCAAGCCAGCTCAGCCATCCCCGTGGTACCTCTCTACATTTCCATCCTCATCAAAGTAATGAAAGCCAAAGGCACGCACGAAGATTGTATCGAGCAAATGGTGCGCCTCTTCAACGACCGTCTCTACAGCGACGATCTCCAACTAGACAGCGCAGGCCGCATTCGCGTCGACGACTGGGAGATGGAGTCCGACGTGCAGCAAGCCGTTGCCGACATTTGGCCAAACATTAGCACTGAGACTCTCTGCGACCAGTCCGACTACGCAGGCTACCAAAAAAATTTCCTCAATCTATTTGGCTTTGAACTCCCTGGCGTCGATTACGAAGAAAATGTTGAAGTCGAACTCGACCTACCCAGCGCTGGTCAGGGCATAGGCTCTCGCTAATCGGCTTTCTCAAGGTTCTATTCACGTGTAAACAGGATGAATATTGACAAGAAAGTGATATTTTATTCAACTCATACACCTATCTAGAAGTCGATATTTTAAATAAAAAGTGAGACCATCTCCAAAAAAGTATGCAACAGCCGTATGCTTATCGGGTGTATTTGGACTTCTTGGAATTCATCATTTCTATCTAGGAAGATGGATTCATGGTTTCATTGATTTTTTGATGACCATCGTTGGCTTTATTCTCATAGCCGCTGGACTAGATTTACCTGGCATCACAATCCTGTGTATAGATGTGATTCATACTTTTGTAGTAACTATTTTGCTCCTGGTTGGAGCATACAAGGACGGGAATGGAGACCTTGTCACCTACCCCGGACAAAACCTAAAATAAATAAAACATATGGAAAAAAGTGAAAAAGGATTCGTGCCAACGTTGTTACTCTGCTTCTTCCTTGGAGGTTTAGGAGTTCATCGCTTCTATGCTGGTAAAGTCGGGACTGGGATACTGATGCTGTTAACACTTGGTGGCTTAGGTATCTGGGCTATCATTGACTTCGTTATAATTGCCTGCGGCTCTTTTAAGGACGCAAAAGGCTTACCTATTAAAAACTAATTCAGAAATTTTACCGAGTGACGTTTATCACAACTGTGTTAAACGTCACTCGCTTGCTTTTTTGCGAGAGAAATGATGGGCATCGACGATTGATCGGTTTAGTAAATAGGAAACTCAAATTGGGCAGATACAACACCATTAGTCTCTTAATCTAATCCAAGCAGGTCGGTATATCAAGTCTGTGCGTTCTTACAGAAACGGGGTTATGATTTGGGGATAGGCTTATTGACCCTTCTCAAACCACTTCGTATCACCCTGCGTCCATCCCTCTCCGAGACTTAACTGCAGATGTCGACCGAAATGGGTAGCCTTTGATGTTTCGGCGAGTTCATCGCTGATCACATAGAGAGCACGTTTGGCGCGGGTCAGTGCTACATAGGCGCTGCACAACTCGTTTGTTCTAGATTCGGCGTTGAGGCGCTCCCTTTGTTGGCGGAGGAC
>CATINC010000002.1 GCA_949524905.1 Opitutia bacterium UBA7350
CGATGCGGAGTATTACCGAAACGCCATGGCGCAGGTCGCGGACCCCACTGCGGTTTCCAATTATGAAGGAGTACAACGTTTAACCGCGACGAACTCGCGCTGGAAAAACGCTAACCTCGACCCGGCTGGTATCAGCAGTCTAAAAAACATCCCCATTTTTCTCGAGGCAGATTTAGGAGGCTCTAACTTAGATAGTGTCAGCCGTGAGTTCTTCCACGATTTCACGGTGCATTCCAGCGGAGTGTTGGCCAATGTGAAGGATGGGGGACTCAAGCGCGACCTCTCGACGGCCTTGCTGAGCCTGCCCACTGATTTACAGGGCCCGATGTTTCCGCCAGCGGGTAGCAGTGCTGGAGAAGGTGATCCTGGCGGCCCAAAATGGGAACAATTGGGTGATTATTTTTCTCAATGTAGATCGGGAAGTGGAAGCAGCATTGCTTTTAGGATGCCGACTCCCGATCAGGCTGGAATTGCGCCAGTGGTGACGCGTTTTAATTTTATTATCCAAGTTTTTGCCGAGCGACTTACGACTGCTAGTGTTGCACCTGGTTACATTGATAAGGCCACTGATTATAATTACTTTATTGGGGTATTTCCGTTGATTACCTTGTGGAATCCTTACGACAGGGATTTAACGATTCCAGAGTTGGGACTACAAACAGATCTGCGTGGAATTGTCCTTCGAGACGCTCCCGAAGATGGGAGCTTATTGGCCTTACTAATGCCTACTGACACGATGCCATACATTGCTGATCAACGTCGAAGAATGATGGGATTGACTATTAGCGCAGGTACCATTCCTGCTGGTATGGCTATTAATTATACGCCACCTATAAATTCATATTTGTCGCAAAATGATGCCAGTGAAAATGTTTTGAAGCAGGGAGCGAGCGACCGATTAGTGCGTGGTTTTTTCTTTGGGCCTGTGAACTTGCAAGATAGCGTTAAATACCCGCGAGCAAGTGGTAATAATTTCTACATCAATAATGGATTTTCTGATGTGCCCATTCCTTTTGGAAGCGCTTTTGATTCTAAACCTTCTGTTTCAAATCAAATCGTCGAAGGAAAACCTATTGATGGGGGCCTCTGGACTCAAATTGTTAATTTATATGCAAATCCTAATCTCAATAAAGAAGAACGGTTTTTGACAATTTCAACCAACGGTCCAGGTAGGATGTATGTAAATAATTTATGGAAGACACCAAGGGTGGTGCGGTTTAGTGAAATTGGAGTAAGCAGTGGTGATATTCTTCAGGTTGGTGCAAGTAGAACTGAAAATTACAATGATTTTTCAGTCTTTTCTATCGAAGAAATTAATAATAAGTCAAAAAGTCTTGCAGGAATTACACTTATTAAAAATTTTCCAAAATCAACAAAAGCACCACGGGATCAGCCAGTGAACTTGCTCACACAATTTAATCCACGTACTCTCAAATCATTTACTCAAATTCATATGAAGGAAGCTACGGAAAGTGCCTCTTCTTCAAGCAATCCTAATATGGGCTACCGCCAGTATTCTAGAGGCCTTAGGCGATGGTGGGAGGGTAATATGTATGAAAATTTATTAGACGGCACCGATGATATTTACGCCAAGGTTGGGCTAGGAAATAATAGTGAAGGTAGTGATAAAATGATTTTATTTGAGGCACCTTCGTACCCTCCCCTTGGTATTGGGCAGTTAATGCACGCCAACTTAACGAACGTTTACGAGGTTTCTCATAGCTTTGATGAAGCCAACAGTAGCAATTTTGGATGGGATAATAACTATCAGCAAATTCACACGACGCCAGCTTATGCCATTGGAAACTCCATTGTTAATATACACCTACCGCTGCATGAAACTCGAGTTGAGATTACTAAAGATTCAGAAATGTTTGAACGTGAGATAGATTGGTGGAATAATAAAATCAAGGGTGCTCATTATGACTATTCATATGAGTTGAATGATGCCTTATGGGATAACTTCCTTTTTACCGGAATGGATCCTGCCGAGAGTGTAAGCGAGCAAGACGAGGAAATAGATTTTCCACTTCCGAATTCTCGGATCGTTCTTTGGGATGAAGCTGCTCAAGTGGTTGAGCTATTAAATGAGCGTCGCGCTGCAGCCTACCTACTGTTGGAAGGAGCTTTCAATGTAAATTCAACCTCAGTTGCTGCATGGGAAGCGGTTTTAGGTGCGATGCGTGAAATCGCAACTCTTGGAGAAAGTTTTTCTGACAATCAGTTACACAACTACGCTAGGTTTTTAAAACCAATTAAAAAGTCCTTATCATCACCCTATCCCGATAAGGTGGACGGAGTTAGCCAAATCACATATGCAGCCGATCGAGATGCCATCGCGGCGAGCTATCGAGCCTTAACGGATGAGGAAATTGCGGCTCTCAGCAGAAAGATTGTCGAAGAAATTCGCACGCGCTCAGCAGTAAGAAGTTATCCATTTTTGTCGCTATCCAACTTTGTCAATCGCTCAATTGCTCCTGATGATATAAATATAAGTGCGCGCAAACGCTTTGCTTTTGTAGGTGCCTTGCAAAGCGCGATTGATCAATCTAAAATAAACGGCAAGCCTGCACTGAATGCGACAGGGGAGGCACAAGCGGGGAGTAACGGTCTATGGGAGGATGGGTATTTATATAGACCCCACAAAAATACGGTTTATCCGTACCTAGAGGACTCTGTTGAGGCTATTGAGGAACGTCCACTCATGGAAGGCGCCCCAGGGTTTTTGATGCAGGCAGATGTTCTGTCGAAAATCGGATCGCAACTCAATGGCCGTAGCGATACCTTTACTATTCGTAGCTATGGTTCTAGTACCAGCATGCTGAGCGGAACGACAGAAACAGAGGGCTATTTTGAATTGGTAGTTCAGCGAACGCCTGAGTATGTGGATTCTAGTGAGGCGCGTTACCAAGCTCCTCCCATAATTGAATCTAATCAAAACTTCGGGCGTCGTTATAAAATCGTCTCTCACCGCTGGATTGAAAAAAATGGTATATAGATTCTGTTTCATGTTAGGGTTAAAGTTCGCAAAACTATGCCGCTTTGCTTGTATCGCTGCTCTTAGCGCCACCTTTTTATCTGCGGGTCTACTTGGGCAAGCAGTTAATGAATCGCAGGAAAAGGAGGTTTTTAATTACACCTTTCACGTTATCTTTCTTGACTATAAAAGAGTCACTACTGGTGAGGGTATTGATTTAGGAATCAATTTATCTTTTTTTGATGCTGGTAAAGTATTTCGTATAACTGCACTGGCTGGAGACTTGACTCGGGCTTTCAAGTATACGGGTTCTTCGAATTTAGTTTTTTATGAGGTGGTCATTAACTCTGAGGGGAAAAAAGAGTATCAACCTATAGTTAAGGCTAGAATGGGTAAACCAGGTACTAAACTGGTAATCGTCTCAAAGGATACTAATGGGCGTTTGTATGCATTTCCCTATGATATTGATAGTATGAATTTTCAGAAAGGGGAACTTCGCGTTATAAATCTAAGTCGGCAGTACGTGGCAGTACGTGTGGGAGATGAGAAGCAAAAGATTGAGCCATTGGCGGCGCATAATTTTTCGCTCAAGGGCGATCAAAAGCGATTCTTAGTTCGTCTGGCAATCGCAGCGCTACGAGATGATCAACTTTCGTTGGTAGAAAATCGTCGTTATGCTGTAAGTAAAGAGCGCCGTAAATTGATCCTCATACATCAGAAAACTAATAATCCAAGCGAGCTGGGTTATACAAGTTTGGTGCTGAATGAGGTGGCTGAAGTTGAAAATATTTCTGATGCAGAAATAGAATCCTTCGATCCCGCTGAACTAAATGATGCCCCCGATAGCCAGGAAGATGGTGGGGAATAAAGTTTATTGTTAAATGCCTGAGTGGGTATGAAAATGATGTTTCAAAGAGAGTGAGTTTCCTTGATATTGATCATTGTACGTTGATGGAAATCGTATTTTGTAATTCAAAAAGCTCTATTGCAGATATTCGGGCATTGGACTAATTTACAAGCATGTCACTTTTGAAACTACTGTCTCTTTTTACTCTGGGTTTTAGCGGTTGCCTGAATCTAGGCTCACTGAGCGCGGAGGATCTTCGCGGCACGCGCCCAAACATCGTTTTCTTCCTCGCGGATGACCAGAGTTTCCCGGATCACGCTATCAATGGAAATACGAAGGTGCCAACACCGGTTACTTTAGCTCTTTCAGAGGAGGGTTTGGTCTTTGATCGCGCGTACACGGGGCAGGCGGTCTGTGCGCCGAGTCGTTCGATGCTCTATTCAGGACTTTATCCGATTCGTAATGGTTGTTTCCTGAATCATTATGCGGTGCGTGAGGGGGTTAAAACGATTGCTACTTATCTGCGGGAATTGGATTACCAAGTCATTTTGGCGGGCAAATCCCACGTGAAGCCTGCTGCGCAATTTCCATGGAGTGAACATATGAATCCGGTTCGTCAGGCAGGGCTTCCGCGTCCAGTGATCCCGGTTGAAAAGATGGATCGTTTTATGGAGCGGTCGGGTCGTCAGCCATTTTGTATCATAGTGGCGAGTGAATACCCACACGGGCCTTACATTAAGGACACGCCTTTCACGCAAAATGACATTCAGATGCCGCCTTATCTGCCGTCCACAGAATGGAATTTAAAACGGGCGACGCAATACTACGCCAGCATCGCGCAAAAGGAGCGGGAAGTACTGGCGGTACTCAATTTGTTGAAAAAGCATGGGCTGGAAAAGAATACGCTTTTCTTATACGCGGATGATCACGGTGCGGATATGGGAAAATTTACGGTTTCGGATCGCGGATTACGGGTGGCCTTTATGGCGCGTTGGCCAGGGAAGGTCGTGCCTGGGCGTACGGAGGCTCTGACTAGTTTTGCGGATTTTGTTCCAACTGCGATTGAACTAGCTGGAGGGACGGTCCCTGGTAATTTGGATGGTAAAAGCCTTCTGCCGATATTGAGCGGGGTTGCTGAAAAACATCATGACTACGTTTACGGGGTATCGCATAATCAAGGTATCCAGCGGCGCAGCGTCTTTCCGCAACGGTCTGTCCACGATGGCCGTTTCCATTATGTACGAAATTTTAATAGCTTGGAGCGTATTGAGCGCGAGCGGGCTGCGGGAAAAGAAATCAATTATTTCCTTGAGCGTGGAGCAAAGGAACATGGTAAACCGGAAGAGGAACTATACGATACCAAGGTCGACCCATTTGAATTTAAAAACCTTGCACAGGATCCTGCTCATGCGACAACCAAGGCTCGCTTGGAGGAGGCGCTTTTTGCTTGGATGGATCAACAGAATGACCACCTCAGTGAGGACGGTCCGGTCACTTTATTTCAGGTTGAGAAACATCACCTTAACCAAACCGAAAAACAATTTAAGTATATTGTGCCGGAAGCCTATGCTGGCCCTGTTGCCGGGTTGGTCGATCCTCACGCCAGTACTTCGCCTAATCCCTAATTGGAAGGATCCTGCTCAAGCGATCCAACGCGACCAGGTGCCGCAGGGGACGCTGAGTACATTTTTTTCTCCACGCAGGAGCATCTCGCCTTGCTCAAGGTTCCCGTTTGGTAAAACTTGATGCAAAAGGTTACTTAAGACCGTAGGCGTAAACCCGGGAGTGTGGCTGGTTAGGTAAACAAATGCGGGCTGATTGCTGAGCACGTCTTTGACGTGCTTAAGGGTTTCGAGAAGTGCTTGTTCGATTTTGTAGAGTTCGCCACTCTTGCCGCGACCAAAGGAAGGCGGGTCGAGTAAGATAGCATCGTAAGATCGACTGCGTCGGGCTTCGCGTTGGAGGAATTTATTAACATCGTCGACGATCCATCGGATTGGGTGATCCTTTAGATTATTAAGGCTGGCGTTTTCGCGGGCCCAGGAAACCATGCCCTTAGAAGCGTCTACATGGCAGCAGTGCGCACCCGCCTGTGCGGCTGCGAGGGTTGCTCCTCCGGAATACGCGAAGAGGTTTAAAAAGTTCAGGGGTTCTTTGCGGGTCTTTGATTGGGTTTGTATGGTTTGACGGATCCAATGCCAAAGGTCCCTTGTCTCTGGAAAGACTCCGAGGTGCCCGAAGTCAGTGGTCGCTAGTTTCATGCGGACACCTTCGACGGTGGCTTCCCATGAATCTGGTAGATTACTACGGCCCCGCCATTCTAATCCATCCTTGCGAGAAAAGGCGGCATCGGCGGTATCCCATAATTCAGGGTGGGTGGGCTTCCAGACGGCTTGAGCACAGGGTCGGTCGAGGGTGTAATCCCCAAAGCGTTCAAGTTTACGGCCGTGTCCGCTGTCGAGTAGGGTGTAGTGGTTCATGCTGCAATAGATCGAAGATATGAAAGTGGTAAAGCAGGCAGGGGTAAAGGAAGGAGTTGGGCGCAACTAAAATGGGTAGAGGTTCATTTTCCGCGTTTACAGGCTCACTTGGCTTGGTAGTTTTGTGGGTATGGATACTTTATTAATCATCACAATTAGTGGACCCGATCGCGCGGGCTTGGTTGAACAATTAGCGGAGGGGATTGCCGCTAATGGGGGTAATTGGGAGCATAGCCGCATGATTCATTTGGGAGATCGCTTTGTTGGGCTTTTGCAAGTGAGCGTTGCGGGTGATCGGCAGCAAGATTTAGAATCAGTGATACGGGCTGTGCCGGATCTGGATGTTTTAATCGCACCTACGGGAACGGAGGTACCGGTCGCGAAGAGTGAACGTATCCTGCAGTTAGAAGTGACGGGAAGTGACCATCCGGGTATTGTTCGGGATATTTTTCAAGCAATGGCACGGGTGGGGGCTAATGTTGAAAGCCTGCGAACCGAAAGTGGTAAGGCTGCTGAGAGCGGAGGTTTGCTGTTTCATGCAAAGGCGCGTTTGAGTGCCCCTCCGGGACTGGACATTGAAAGACTGCGGGCTAACTTGGAGGCCATTGCTCAGGATATCATGATCGATATCGAGCTCAGTTAAGGATCTTTTAAGAAGCCTCAACCGTAGCGGCGGTGCATGGAAGCGAGGGGAAAGTTTTTTCCGGGACAAAGGGTTTGTTCGCCTTTAATTTCGCGGTGACCCGCAAATCGGACAGTTCGCCTTAGGACAGAGCGCTGTAGCCAGTCAACTAAGAGGGTGAAAGATTGTAGCTGTTTGCGGGTGGGGCGTTCGATTTCAAAATTTCCGACAAGGCAAATGCCGATAGCGACAAGATTGAGTTGATGGTTTTTGACGTGCCCGCCTTGTAGTTGGCCCGTCCAGCGTGGCCCCACTTCAATTTGCCCGTCGCCGGAGTCGATGCCGTTGCCAATGACGAAATGGTAGGCGAGTCCATTTTTCATACCCTTTTTTCGATGAGTGCGTCCGTAAGATTCGGCGTTTCCTTTTTTAATGGCGCTGTGATGCGCGATGATAGCTTTCCAATTTGAACGTTTGACTCGAATGCGGGCAGTTTCGGTGCGAACGGTGCGGAGGGGGTCAAATTGCGAAGCCGCTTGGGCGGGAATAATTAGCGTTTGCCCAACTTGAATGAGGTCACTGGAAAGGTGGTTGCTACGTTTTAGCGCAGATACGGAAGTGCCATATCGTTGGGCAAGGCCGCTGAGGGTGTCGCCGCGTTTAACGGTGTGGATGCCAGAGCCTGCCGCAAACGCTCCGGTT
Source organism: Opitutia bacterium UBA7350 (assembly GCA_949524905.1). Taxonomy (GTDB): domain Bacteria; phylum Verrucomicrobiota; class Verrucomicrobiia; order Opitutales; family Coraliomargaritaceae; genus UBA7445. The sequence continues at coordinate 7,629 of CATINC010000002.1, forward strand.
AGGAGGGCAGTGCTCGCAGTTGCGGTGAGCAAAGCATGGCGGGTAAATTCTCGGCGACTGCATGGCATATAAAAGGATTAGTAAAATGCACTCAAAAAGCCAATCCAAATTTATCAAAGCTCGCCAAATGTCGTTTAAGAGATTTTGTTAGGGAGTGATGGATTCAAATTTGAGACAATTTGCATTGGGTGAATCTTTAGTTGCAAGTCCGCATTCGGTGGTGGGTTGTTTGCCGACGATGAAAGATGTGCGCGCCTACGAGGAAAAAGAAACACGAGTCTGGTCGGCACTTGAGGGAGGCTACCCTAGGTTTGTCGAGCATGCTTGGGTGCTGGAATTAAAGGCCTTTTATATCGAGCGTCTCGTTTTAGACGTGTCCATAGCAGCGCTGGTGCGGGGGGAGCAGGCTGCTGAAACCTTAAAGGATTTATTAGCCGAGGATATTGGCATAAAGGAAGTGGAGCCGGATCTTTTTCTAGTCTGGCAGGTAAGCCCATCAGTTGGCGATACGCTGACTAATTATATTCAACACACAGGTTGTGGGATTTCCTCCAGAGAGGCGGAGGATTTATTGGTTCACCACCGTTTAAAGGATTCGGTCTTTGAGGAGGCGTATTTTGAGGGTGATGCGGAGAAGGCTGTGTGCGGTGAATTAGCACGTCTAACTGGAGCAGGGCTTAGAGATATTGGGTGCTGCGCCTCAGGAATGAATGCTTTTTATAGTGCCTTTCGAGCGATTCAAGCAGTGCAGAGGAATCGTGGACGAGGTCGATGGCTTCAACTCGGTTGGCTCTACGTGGACTCTGGGTGTATTTTGGAGAAGTATTTGGGGGAGGATGAAACTTTAGAAATTTGCCATGCGGTTGAAGATACGGATGTGGTACTTGCCGCAATTGCAAACTGCGGCGAAGCGCTTGCGGCGGTGGTGGTTGAGTGTCCCTCAAACCCATTAATCAAGAGTTCTGATTTGGCGGCAATTGCGGCAGCGGTACGTTCGCAAGGGGGGATGCTCCTGGTCGACCCCACTATTGCTTCGGTTTACGCCGTCGACATCCTGAAGCACGCAGATGTGCTTGCGACCAGTTTGACAAAGTATGCGGGGCACGAAGCGGATCTCATGATAGGTGCGCTGGTTTTAAACGGGGCATCGACGCAAGCTGAAGCTCTTCGCCCGGAATTAGAAAATTGGCGATTGAAGCCTTACGCTCGTGATCTAGCACGCCTGGCAGAGAGTATGCAGGAGGCGCCTGAAAAAGTTGCTATTATGCAGGCTAATGCCAAACGATTGCTGAAATTTCTGGACGGGCATCCCGCAATTGAAAGGGTGCACGCTTCTCCAAGTGCGGCTTATGATGCCATTGCAAAGAAGGTGGGGTCGGTGGTGCCTTTGCTTTCTATTGTTTTAAAGGGATGTATGGAGCGTTTTTATGATGCTGTGCCAGTCATGAAAGGCCCCAGCTTCGGCGCTGACCGCACTATCCTTTGTCCTTTTATGTATCTCGCACATTATGATCGGGTGAGTTGTGAAGCTGGACGAAATGAGCTTCGGGCGGCTGGCATTGAACCGGATTTGATTCGGATTGCCATTGGTACTGAGCCGTATGCCGAACTAGAAGCAGCCTTTGCGCAAGCACTTGAGGTCTCAACGAAAGAAGTTAAATAAAAGGGAGGTAGTTTTGCCGGGAAACATCTTGGCAGGAAAATTGCTATTATTCGCGGTTACTAAGCAAAAGAATGTTTTTTGATGCCTACCAACCCGAATCGTTTTTTGATGAGATGTTCTATCAAGATGGTTCTGTTCGTCCTCACTATAATGGAATTCTCGAGCGGATGCGTGAGTTGAACACCGAAACTTTTGATCAAAAATGTCAGGCGGTGGACCTATCCTTTTTACGTCAGGGAATTACTTTTACGGTTTATGGGGATGCTGATGGTACAGAAAAAGTCTTTCCTTTTGATCTTATGCCACGAATCATTCCGTCTACGGAGTGGACTTTTGTGGAACGTGGTTTAACGCAGCGGATTGAGGCGCTCAATTTATTTTTAAAGGATATCTATGGTGAACAGCGCATTATTAAAGAGGGCGTTATTCCTGCGGAATACATTCTTTCAGGAAAGCATTTTTGCCGTGAGATGATGGGTTTGAAGGTTCCGCGTGACATTTATATTCACGTCTGTGGCACAGATTTAATTCGCGATGAATCGGGAAATTATCTCGTGTTGGAGGACAATGCGCGTTGTCCCTCGGGAGTATCTTATTTATTGGAGAACCGACAGGCGATGAAGCGAGCATTTCCAAATTTTTTTCCAGGTGCGGGGGTGCGTGCGGTGGAAAATTACCCAGGAGCATTATTGAAAAGCTTGCAGTATGTGGCGCCCATGGAGAAGGAAAACCCAGTTTGCGTGCTTTTGACCCCGGGACACTTTAACAGTGCTTATTTCGAGCATTGCTTCTTAGCGAGACAAATGGGGATAGAGATCGTGGAGGGGAACGACTTGGTGGTGCGCGATTTTAAAGTCTATATGCGAACCACCAGCGGTTTACAGCAGGTAGATGTGATTTATCGTCGTATCGACGACGACTTTTTGGATCCAAGTGTGTTTCGGGCGGATTCGAATTTGGGAGTGCCAGGATTGGTGAACGCCATACGCGCTGGGAATGTCAACATTGCGAACTCCATGGGGACAGGCATTGCGGATGATAAACTGATTTATGCTTTTGTGCCCAAGATGATACAATTTTACCTTGGACAGGATCCCATACTTGGTCAGGTGGAAACCTTATTTGCTTCGGAAGCAAATCAATACCAACACATCATATCGAATATGGATAAGCTTGTGATTAAGGCAACAAACGAGGCGGGTGGTTATGGAATTCTTATTGGTCCAAAGGCGAGTAAGTCGGAAATTGAAAAATTCCGTGCTTTAGTAAAAGCGGATCCACGAAATTTTATTGCACAACCTCCGATTATGTTATCAAGACATCCAACTTGGTGTGGCGAACAATTTGAGGGGCGTCACATTGACCTGCGGCCTTATATTTTATCTGGAGAGAAGACCACCATAGTCCCAGGTGGTCTCACCAGAGTTGCACTTAACAAAGGGTCCTTAGTCGTGAACTCCTCTCAGGGAGGCGGTAGTAAGGACACTTGGGTGCTCCATTCAGAAGGCTGAAGCACCACGAATTTTAAAAAGACGATACAATGTTATCCCGAGTTGCCGATTCCCTTTACTGGATGAGCCGTTATATTGAACGAGCGGAAAACATCGCGCGCCTGCTCGATGTTAATTTGCAACTGCAGCTCGACTTTGAGGAATTAGACGACAAAAAGTTAAAGGCGTATTGGGAGCCAGTTATACGAGCAGCAGGTGAAGAGGAACTCTTTTATGAGATTCATGAACGTGCGAACTCTCGCAGCGTCACGGATTTTCTTACTTTTGAAGCCCGCAATAAAAGCTCTATCATGGCCTGTATCATGGCTGCTCGCGAAAACGCTCGCATGATTCGAGATCAGATTTCGGTAGAAATGTGGGAATGCCTGAATCAAGCCTATCTGTTTTTAAAGTCTAAAAACGCGCTCAATGTTTGGGAGAGCGGGCCTTATGAATTTTATAAAAAAATTCAGGATTATAGCCACCTTTTCCTCGGATTGACGGATGCCACTTTCTCGCATTCCGAGGGTTTCTATTTTATGCAGGTCGGTAAATTCCTTGAACGAGCTGACAAAACGAGTCGGATTCTTGACTTTAAATATCATGTGCTTTTGCCCAGTATCGAGGATGTGGGCGGTGCAGTGGATGCGGTGCAATGGAGCGCGATATTGAGATCTTGTAGTGCTTTTGAGGCCTATCACCGTCAGTTTGTATCTGCAGTGAGCCGTGATAAGGTGCATGAATTTCTTATTTTTGATGATCATTTCCCGCGCTCAATCAAATCTTGTGTGCTAGAGCTAGATCGAAATCTCCATGCTATTTCTGGCTGCCCGCTATCAAAGTACTCGAATCAAGCAGAGCGCTTATCAGGGCAGATACTCAGTGATTTAAAATATGATAGCATTGAGGATGCTTTCAGCTTTGGCCTGCACGAGTATCTTGGTAAATTACAGAACAGATTTATAGCAATCGGCAAGGCAGTTTACGATACTTATATGTTTCATCCACGTCTTGATCTCGCTGCTGAGATTGCTGCCCAGCAACAACAGCAACAACAGATTTGCGAAAAACCTTTTTGAAATCACGCTTCAGGGATTGCCTGCGGACCACAGTAAGCTTTTCTAAGCCCTAATTCATTATGCAATTTTCACTGCGTCACCTTACCCAATATACCTATAGCGACTCGGTCAGTGATAGTATGAACGATGTCCACCTCTGTCCTGTGTCCGACGACCTACAAATTTGCCATGAATTTGATTTGCGCCTTGATCCAGCATGTAGGGTTATTATGCGACGGCTTGATTTCTACATTAACCAAGTCCATCACTTTGAGATTCTGGAGCCCCATGATAGGCTGTCAGTAGAGGCAATTTCAAGAGTTGAAACCTTTGAAGATACCCGCGACTTCAGGGTTCATTCTAGTCCTGCGGCACTTCCGGAGCTAAAGCTAAGCGAACGATTTTACGACTTTTTGAGTCCGAGTGAACGAGTTCAATTGCTCCCTAGGGTGATTCACGAGATTCGGGAACTCTTTCCTGGGGGGTTAGTGGAGGTGCAGGCAACCGTGCTCCGTATCATGAATTTCATATACTCGGAATTTATTTACGATACCTTTGCGACAGCCGTGGAAACCCCTTTCGAGCAGGTTTTCCACGAGCGAAAAGGAGTATGTCAGGATTTTGCACATGCGATGCTGGCATTCTGCCGCGCTTTAGGCATTCCAGCACGATATGTGAGCGGTTACTTCTATTTAGAGAAAGGGAATGTCGGCACAGCAGAAGATAACACGCAGTCCCATGCCTGGGTGGAGTGTTTTTTGCCTGCAATCGGCTGGGTCGGCTACGACCCTACGCACAATCGACAAGTTGATTCTAGCTACGTGAAGATTGCAATCGGTCGTGATTATACCGATGTGCGTCCTTTGGCGGGAACTTTTCGTGGAAGGGCGACTGCGCAATTGGAGGTTTCTGTAAAAATTGATCCGATTGTTCCAGCCCTGCCACCGTCTTTAGGGTAAGGATGTATGGATTGTCTAGGAGCCTGAAGCACTGCACCTTATGTCATGGGTGTGTTTTCGATTTTCATGCAAAGGCGAGCGAAATGGGCTCGCTCCTCGCCATCGAGCGAGCGGAAACTGGATTCGAGCAAGCGGGCTTGTTCTTGGAGGGCGTATTCCAAAGAATCTCGACCTCGGTGGGCGAGGTGTATAAAGGTCTGTCGACGGTCGTTAGGATTGGGACGTCGGTGGATGAAGCCTTGCTTTTCGAGGCGCTGGATCGCGGTTGTAATGGATCCGCTGGTGAGATGAATCCGGTCGCCTAGGGCTTTAATGGTCTGTGGACCCAAATGGAATAGGATTTCTAGGAGCGCAAAATCGGTTTGAGAGCGAAATCCGGTTTTGCGGAGATTATCATGGTCAGTCTGGTTGAGTTGCTGGTATAATTTCCAAATTAAGAGGTAGAGGTGTTTGCCAGAATTCTGAAGAATCTTTCCCATATATATTAGGATCTTGGGCATTTACCTTGACGTCAAGGTAAATAATCGGTTGCACTATTGCCCTACTTTGGGTTTTATTTTTGGTTTAGGGGCGATATGGGTATGAGGATGATTACAACGACGATAATACGCCACCCAAGAGAGCGTCGCAGCAAATGCAGTCTGACGCCTTTGGAGGGGCGAGCAGATTTGGTGTTTAAGCGAGCGCGCTCAAATTGGAAGTTTCAGGCTGAAGGTTTCATCGTTTTGGGTTTGGACGCTCCGCAGCTGAGCACGGCGGATGCAGTCCGTCCATTGTTGTTGCTTGATAGCACTTGGCGCTTGCTGCCAGATTTGGAGGCTTGTCTAATGGGTGAACCGGATCGACGGAGCTTACCCAGTGTGCAGACAGCCTATCCACGAGCCAGCAAGCTAGTTCCAGATCCATTGGGAGGACTGGCGAGTGTAGAGGCTTTGTATTTGGCTTGGTTACTGATTGGGAAACGCGATGAAAGTCTCTTGGAGGACTATTATTGGCGAGATGAATTTTTAAAAAATCTTAAGGCGGTCGGTTATTAAGCTTAAATAAAGTGAACAGAAGGGTAATTTTCTATCTAAACCACCGGATCTAAGATATTGATGGTCAATAGTTTATTTGGTTAAAAAAATTATATCAAAAAAATTCAAAAAAGAGCTTGATTGGTAGGGGTCGATCAACATTGTCACGCATTCCTTTTGAGCGGATGAAAGCATTCGCTTTGTTCTTTTAAAGACGAAAGATTACCAGCGATGCTAGAAGTATTTTTAGCTTATGCGAATTAGTGATTGACCTGCCGCAAGGCACGCTTCACTTTGGTGGGCTTTCGTCTCAACGAAGGCGTTCTTTGAAAGTTTACTTAATGTGATTGTCGGTTTTACCGTCAATTCAATGTTTTAAAGCAAATTACACTTTTGTAGTTTGCGCACTTTAATTAGTAGTAGTTCATATAATAAATCCAGAAATAGGATTGTTGAACTCCTCTGAATCAAATTTCGATTCGGAGAGTTTGATCCTGGCTCAGAGTGAACGCTGGCGGCGTGGTTAAGACATGCAAGTCGAACGAGATTAAATAAACAGACGCTTCGGTTGACGTTTATTTATGAGAGTGGCAAACGGGTGCGTAACACGTAAGCAACCTGCCTTGAAGAACGGGATAGCTCGAGGAAACTCGAATTAATACCGTATGTGGCACACTTCCGCATGGAAGTAGTGCTAAAGCTTGTAATGGCGCTTCAAGAGGGGCTTGCGGCCTATCAGCTTGTTGGTGAGGTAAAGGCTCACCAAGGCTAAGACGGGTAGCTGGTCTGAGAGGATGATCAGCCACACTGGAACTGAGACACGGTCCAGACACCTACGGGTGGCA
>CATINC010000003.1 GCA_949524905.1 Opitutia bacterium UBA7350
GAGATTGGTTTTCATGCGGTTCGTGGCGGAGACATTGTGGGCGACCATACCGTGCTATTTGCAGGCGAAGGAGAAATGGTGGAACTTGCTCATCGAGCCACCGACCGAGACGTGTTTGCGTTGGGTGCTTTACAGGCAGCCGCATGGGCGTGTGGGCGTCCGGCTGGATTGTATGGTATGCGAGATGTTTTAGGAGTTTAACCCGTTACGATGGAAATAGATGCTCAATCAGAGACGGTAAAATCCCGATTTGCGCGTGTATATGGTAGCGCGGGAGAAGCCCCTCGGGTAATGGGCATTCTGAAAGCATTTTGGCCTCTATTAGTGATCTGCTTATTATTGGGTTATCTGATCCGGGCGGCACTCCCTTTTCCTTTTTTGTCTCTCTCTCAATTGGGATGGGCGCTTATTTTATTAGCGGTAGCTGGTGTGGTTCTATTGGCGTTGGGGGATCGGCGGTTAGGTAATTATTTAAAGGGGGCAAAGGGCGAAGAGTGGGTTGCTCGCGAGCTCGCTTTTCTTCCAGCCACTTTTACCGTGTTTAATGGAATTCGCATGCCTGATGGGCAGTATAATTTTGATCATATTTTGCTCGGTCCTTCTGGGATCTTTGTTGTTGAAACGAAAAATTGGAGCGGTCATGTTGCCTTTTCAGATGGGCGAGTTCAAGTCGATGAAAAAGAGATTAAACGCTCTCCTTTACAACAGGTGAAGGGAGAAGCGGCTGAGTTGGATGCCTTTCTTCAGGCGCAGGGTCATGCTGGGGTGTCCATACAGACGGTGCTCTGTTTTCTCGGTTCACAATTAGAGGAACCAATATCGAATGTAAATGGGGTGGTTGTTTGCGACGGGGCTTCTTTGACCGATGTGCTTACCGGCGAGTTAAATGAGCCGGTGGACCCAGTTTTACTTGAAGCTATTGAACACTCACTCATGCCATTGGTAGGGTAGGCGATTCGTATGCAGGTTTTAATTCCATTGGCATCTGGTTGTGAAGAGATGGAAGCCGTTATTCTCATTGATGTATTGCGTCGGGCGGGCTGGCAAGTGACGATGACAGCGCTCGAATCCGGTGTTGTTGAAGCATCAAGAGGGGTGCGGCTTATTGCAGATCAGATATGGGATGAGATTGAGATGGATCAGCAAGAGGCCCTTATTTTGCCGGGGGGGTTAGCGGGTACTCAACAACTGTGTGCCCATGCTGGTGTTCAGGCCGCGTTGAGGCAATTTTCGCGAGAAGGTCGTTGGGTCGGTTCGATTTGTGCGGCTGCCTTGGCCCTTCATGAAGCGGACCTATTAAAAGGAAAACGATTTACCTGCTATCCAGGCGTTGAGCTGGAATTACCAGAGGACATTCAACCGATTGATGAGCGTGTGGTTGTGGATGGAAAACTGATTACCAGTCAAGGACCGGGCACCGCATTCGAGTGTGCCTTGGCGTGGATCGAAGCGTGTGAGAGCTTGGAAAAAGCGGCGGCTATTCGGAGTGAACTCCTAGTTTAAATCTTTTTTTGCGGCTCGGAGTGTGAGCGTGCGGTTGAAGATGGCTTTTTCTGAGGTGTGATCTAGGTCGGCACAAAAGTAGCCGATGCGTTCAAATTGGAATCGGTCGGCGGGGGCGGCTTTTGCGAGGCTGGGCTCGAGTTTGGCTTGAATGGTTTGAAGCGAGTCAGGGTTTAAGAATTCAGTATATTCGGTGGTTTTATCAGCCAGTGGGTTTTCTGTGGTGAAGAGGCGGTCATAGAGGCGAATTTCAGCGTCGCAGGCATGAGCGGTTGAAACCCAATGGATGGTTCCGCGTACTTTTCGTCCGTCGGGTGGGTTCACTCCTCGAGTTTCAGGATCATAGGTTCCATAGAGGGCAATAACTTTTCCGTCGGCGTCTTTTTCAACGCGGGTGCAGGTGACGCAGTAGGCGCCTCGCAAGCGAAC
>CATINC010000004.1 GCA_949524905.1 Opitutia bacterium UBA7350
CAAAAATACACACCATTTGCGGTATAAATACCCACTAACTGGTATATATACCAAAATACCGTTAATTGACGCTAATTTGTCGCCAAAATACTATTTGCCTTCAATGCTTTAGCAACCAGAGGGCGTAGCGGTGGATTCGCGTTTTAGGATCGAGCTCTTATGGCAGATAAGTTCTGCTTTTGGTTGAGGTGACTTTTCCTCAATGGCTTTGAGAAGGGTGCGAATGGCATCGCCCCCGATTTTTTCCCAAGGGATGGCAACAGTAGTCATCAAAGGAATGGTCAAACTACTGATACGTTCATCAGTCATCCCGACAATGGAGAGTTGATCGGGTACGCTAATTTTCATCGCGTGGGCCACCTGAAGAGCACAAGCAGCAATGGTATCATTAGCGCACAGGATCGCGCTTGGTTTATTTTTATTTGTAAGAAGAGCTCGGGTTTTGTTGCGGACCTTTTCAAGATCCCAATCGGTTAGTAGAATCGGGCATTCTTTGGATTCCAAATGGTGTTTATGGAGGCAATCAGTGAAAGCTTGGCAACGCTCACGACTGGCTTCAGAGAGTTCATCACCGCCAAGGTGTGCAATCTTTTGATGACCGAGAGCGATCAGGTTTTGCATCAGTTGCTCGACCCCTCCTTGGTTATCGGACTCGACGCGTAAATGGGGAAAAGTAAAGGCGCAATTAGAACTTGCGACGGCAACTTTATAGCGTTCGGTTGCCGTTTTAAAGAAGGAGTCTGTTTCGGGGGTGGGGTTGATATTACAACAAAAGAGACCTTCAATGCGAGAACCTAAAAGCGATTCAAGCGCGAGTTTTTCTTCGGCGGCACCGCGGACGGCTTCGATGCGGAGGCGATAAGGGGAGCCCTTGAGTGCCTGAAGGGCGCCGACCATGATTCGAGCTCCCCAACCTTCAGAAAGTGCGCTGCTGATCATGCCGATTGTCATGCTTCGCCCTTCTTTCATGCTGAGGGCGTTTTGGTCTGGGACATAGCCTAAATCTTTAGCGCAAGCGCGGACCCGTAGAGCGGTTTTTTCTGAAATGCCGAGTTTTTTATAACGGTTATTGAGGATAGCGGAGACCGTGACTCGTGAGAGTTCAAGTTTAGCGGCGATATCCCGTATTCTAATCATGCAGTTAAGGCAATTGTTTGACTGGTTTGAGGCAAGGTTAGAAAGCGTTAATCGTAATAAAATCTAGGTATATAAACATGGCAGAGTCTTGACAGCTATACCCCATGGGCTTTACTCGTATAAAGTTTGTGACTCTACTAAAGGTATTAGTTTTTTTCGTTCTAAATATGTTAACATCCTTATCTTCTAACTCAAACAGTACATCCGCATTTGAACAGCGCCTCAATCCACTGGGTAGAATACTGGAAATTGATGGATATCATGTATGGTGTTGTACACCTATATACGGTCCTGATGGCAGGGTGCACGTATTCTACTCGCGTTGGCGTAACGAATACAAGTTTTCTGGTTGGGTATCGGCTTGCGAAGTTGCGCATGCGGTCGCAGATAAACCGGAGGGGCCGTATCAAGATTTAGGCGTCGTGCTGAAGGGAAGAGGAGGCAATGCTTGGGATTCTTGGGCGATACACAATCCAACTGTTCAAAAAGTAGGGGATCAATACGCACTGTTTTACATGGGTGCGGATGGCTCTGGACTCGACATCGAGCAAAGCGATTTACCGAATCTTACGGATGATGCTTATGCGGAATATTTCACGAAGTTGGTCTACAGTAAACGAATCGGTCTCGCTTTGGCAGACAGTTTGGATGGACCCTGGGAGCGCGTGAGCGATCGACCCATCATTGATGTAGGAGAATCTGGAGCATGGGACGATGCCGTGGTCAGCAATCCATCTTTGTTGCAGAATCCAAACGGGGAGTATTGGCTTTACTACAAGGGGTGGGATCGGGATACCGGAGAACGTTACAATGGTAACCGCAAATATGGATTGGCGATCGCAAAGGGGATCAAGGGACCATACCTAAAATGTGATAAAAACCCGCTGATTGATTTTTCCCACATGGGTGAGCGAGTGCAATGTGAGGATGCCTACACTTGGTATGACAAAACTAAAAGCGCGCCTTATCAGATGATCCTACGAGATATGGGTGTTTATAACCATGAGTATGGTTTATTTTTGGATTCAATTGACGGATTGGAATGGGGGAATCCTCAAATCGCCTATCGTGATGCCAAAGCATACTTTGACGAGGCCCTACCAGGGCTGGATCGACAAGGGCGGTTTGAGCGTCCACAGTTACTGATGGACGCAAAAGGCCAACCGACGCATCTCTTTTGTGCCTATCAAGGAGGTCGGTTTGGTACCTGCAGTGGGGTTGTTTTAGAAATTAAATAACAGTTACTTTCTGTAAAGAGTAAGTTCTGAAGTAAGCGATCTCAAGCATGAGATATTCCGAATGATTTTTATTTTATAATGCGCACGATTTTTCAATTTAATGCAGGCTGGAAGTTTCACCGGGGAGACCTTGAGGCGACGCATCACAACGCCATACATGCAAATCGTTTTAAGCGAGCTGAGTGGATGAAGGCGGGTAATCATGGTGTCGCACGCCTTGGATATCCGGACGCTGATTGGGAAGCGGTGGAATTGCCGCATGATTTTGTTGTGTCGGGTGCTTTTTCTGAGGATGCAAACGCAGTTCATGGATCTTTGCCCACGGATGTTGGTTGGTACCGCAAGACCTTTGAGCTACCAAGCGAGATTCGGGCTCAAAGGATACACCTTGAATTTGATGGGATTTACCGGGATGCCGAAATTTGGGTTAATGGGCATTTAGCAGGACGACATTTATCCGGCTACACTAGCTTCAGTTTAGATATTACGGAATTGTGTGACGCGGAAGGGCATAATGTTGTGGCGGTGCGTTGTGATGCACGGGAATTCGAATTGTGGTCTTATGAAGGCGGCGGGATTTACCGCGAGGTGCGATTGGTGGCCACCGATGCAGTGTCTGTACCGTATAGCGGTACTTGTGTGCGTAGTTATTTTTTAAAGGAAGGGGATTTTTCTGAAGCAGGGGTGGATTGTAGTGCCTTGGTTGAAAATGCGGGACGCGAAGCAAGCGAGGTGGTGGTGGCTTTCAAGGTGTTTGAAGGTGATTCCGAGAAATTGGTAGCGCATACCAGTAATGCTATTGAAATTGAAAGTGGCGAACGGGTCATCATGGAGGATCAGCTTGTCATAAAGAATCCTAAAGCATGGGGGGTTGATTCACCTGAGTTGTATCGATTAGAAACAGAATTGCGAACGGATGGTTCATTGCTGGATATATATACGACATTTTTTGGAATTCGCTCGCTGCACTTTGATGCCGACAAAGGATTTTTCTTGAACGGAGAGCCCATGAAATTGAAGGGCGTTTGCAATCATCAGGATCATGCTGGGGTGGGGGTCGCCATGGTGCCAAGTCTGGACGCATGGCGTTTAGAGCAACTCAAGGCTATGGGATGTAACGCCATACGCACTGCACACAATCCACCGGCGCCGCACTTGCTGGATCTCTGCGACCGCATGGGTTTTATCGTAATGAATGAGGCTCGCCTGCCCGGCACCTCGCCAGAATTGCTGGGGCAATTAGAATCCCTGATTTTACGGGACCGCAACCACCCCTCTGTCTGTCTTTGGTCTCTTGGGAATGAAGAGATGCTGATTCAGGAAAACGCTACTGGCCCAAAGATTCTACAGCGGATGCAGTCACTGGCGCATGGTCTGGATCCTACGCGTCCTTGTATTTATTCTGCAAATTGCGACTTTAATGCTATTTCAGAAAATTTTGAAAAAGAGGATTTTCACATCGATATATTTGGGGCGAATTACACCATGCGGAACGATGTTGATGGACGGCTAACAGCTGAGGAAGAGCGCTATGATGAATTTAAGGAAAAATTTCCTGATCGCATGTTGATTGCAAGTGAAAGCGGCGGCTCTGCTTCAACTCGCGGCTTATATGGGCAGGAATTTTACGAAGGAGAGACCTTGATGCCGCACCCCGAGGCAATAGGTGCAGATGCCCCGGTCTATTTAAATCCTAAACGTGCCGGTCAAGTAACTGCTTACGGAGAAACTTTAACACCTTGGGGTCGTTCCATCGAGGATACCTGGGAGGATTGCGCTCGGCGCGATTTTTTAATGGGCACATTTTTATGGACGGGTTTTGATTATCGAGGGGAGACTTACCCCTTTTCGTGGCCAGCTGTGGTAACGCGTTATGGCTTGATGGATCTTTGTGGTTTTCCAAAAGACAGTTTTTATTATTATCAGGCTGAATGGACTCAGGAACCCGTTTTACATTTATTTCCGCATTGGAATTTAGACAGCGCAGAGGGCGAGATTGTAGATCTTTGGGCATACACTAATTGTGCCGAGGTGGAATTATGGCTGAATGGTTCGTCGCTGGGTAAGCTTAAGCGCGATGCTTACAGAAAACTAAATTGGGAGGTTCCCTATACTGCCGGTACCTTAGAAGCAGTGGGCTATGATGCTGGGGGTAATGCGTCCATTCGAACTACGATCGACACGACTGGAGCTAGCACTCAGGTGGAATTAGTTGCGGCAAGTTTAGGCCTCGAGGCTGACGGCCAAGTGATTGCTATTATCAATGTCAGTACAAGCGATGCCAAGGGTCGGAAAGTACCGACTGCTAATAATGCGATTAATTTTGAAATTCCAGAAACTGCAACCTTGCTGGGTGTTGGTAATGGTAATCCCACTAGCCACGAACCGGAACAGGTAGCTCGCCGTCAGCTTTTCAACGGAGCTGCTCAATTAATTCTTAGATGCCCGGCAAGTGCTGAATCCATGACGATCGAGGCGCATGCTACCGGCCTAAAGTCTGGAGCGTTAAAAATTGACCTTCCCAGGCTTGAATCGAAGCGTGCAAGTATTGGATCGTCTGAGGCAGGAGCATCCGATGCTGGTCGGTCAAATCCTGTGGACGGTTCACTCTAAATTAAGAAAAAGGATCATTATGAAATTCGTATTACAATTAGTATTGTTTTTTTACTGTAGCTTCAGCTTACAGGCTACTACTCAGCCAAATGTTGTCTTTATCCTCATTGACGATATCTCGCATTATGGCATCTCAGCATACGGCGCCAAGCAGTTGAATTCCGAGCAGGGATTCTTTGAATCAGTCCCGGTGTCAACGCCGCATATTGATCGTTTAGCGAGTGAGGGATTGCTGGTAGAAAATGCTTTTACTTATGCTGTTTGTGAACCCACTCGCGTGGCTTTGATGACAGGTATGAATAACAACCGAAATTTCATCGAGGCCAAGGCTTTGCATGAATCTCAAATCACCTTTAGCGATGTTTTTAAACGCGCAGGTTACGTCACTGGTATCACTGGTAAATGGAAGCAATCGCGTGGCACCGCAGAAATTCACGGTCAACATTACGTCGAACAATTTAATTGGGACGAGGTACATTGCTTCGACCTGCTTTACGAGGGCGCTCGCCACATTGATCCTAATTTTGTTATAAACGGTAAGATTTCCTGGTGTAATCAAGGAACCGATCCGGAGACTGGGCGACGTTATTATGGCCCAGATTTAGCCAACCGTTTCGCTTTAGATTTCATCGAGCGACATCGGGATGAGCCCTTCTTTCTTTATTATCCGATGTTGTTGGTGCACGACGAGCACACCCCTACACCCGATACACAACCTGAAGAGCTCTATGACAAATTTGAGGTTATGACGCACACGGGCGTTCGCGCTGAGAATCAATATGGTGCCTTTAAAGGGGACGACCGGCGTTATTTCCCAGACATGATGGATTATATGGACAAGCTGATTGGAAGGGTAACGGACAAACTTGAAGCCCTTGGACTTCGTGAAAAAACCCTTATCGTGGTCATGGGGGATAACGGAACAAAGACCTGTTTTTCATATACTTTGGAGGATGGCAGTAAATACATCGGCGGAAAAGGTCATACCACGATGAATGGACTGCAGGTACCGCTCATTCTCTCCATGCCAGGTACGATACAGGAAGGATCACGCTATACAGGCTTAGTGAATTTAACGGATCTCTATCCGACGCTATGTGAATTTGCGGGAATAACACTACCAAATGCAGATGCCGTGGACGGCCTTAGTTTTTGGCCACAAGCCAGTGGTCAGGATTCTAGCATTCACCGTGAGCACATTTATACATGGTATAACGCTAATAAAGCCATGGCACAGACGGATAAATTGATTCGCTTTGCACACGAACCGGGATTCAAGCTTTATGCACCTGACGCTGGGCATCCTGAAGGGCGCTTTTTTGATCTACGAAGCGATCCTTATGAAAAAGCAAATGATTACAATAAGCGAGTTCACAAGGGCTTGGGGATTTATCACCATTCGGGCATGGATCGTAGCAATTTGAATGATGAACAGCAATCAGCTTACGATCGCTTGGGGAATATTATCAAACAACACGCCTATGTTCCCGTAAGCAGTGCAAAAATTTCACCTATCCGATCGCAGTTAAGGGTAGGGGAGAGTCGGCAATTGAGCGCTGAAATTTTCCCTGAAAATTCAACTCTACGCAATGTTATCTGGAAAAGTAGTGATCCTGAAATTGCTAGCGTTGATAAATTCGGACAATTGCTGGTAAAGGAGTCCGGGGAGGTGGAAATCTTGCTGTATACTTGGGATGAAGTTCGTCCGCTTGCCGCAGGAAAGAAATCTGCCATTGATGCAGGCAGTTATGCGGATAAAGTTTTAATCAAAGTATATCGTTAATTGTTACTCAAATGACCATTTACCGCTCAGTAAAACATTTTTCTGTCTGGATGCTTGCGGCAACTTGTTTAATTGCCCTTGCGGAGGACGATCAAACATTGAATGACATTGAGCGCGCTCAGCAAATGCATGAGAACTTTTGGGGAAAATTGCTAAAGCAATACGAAGTGGAATTTCGAACTCAGGCAAATTCACGAGAACAGGTTTTAACAGTTTTAAAAATATATGAAGGGCGTCGAGAGATTAGTGAAAGCACTCCCATACGAATCGCGGCGAACTTAGCTCCGTATTTTCGCAACTTCTCTTACTTTGAAATCGAAGGCGAAGGTCTCGATCAAATCGAGTCTGCTGCCTATAAAGTCAAAGAAGGGGGTTTCATTTATACCAATCCTCAATTCCAATCCGATCGCCTGATTCATATTCCTGGAGGGCATTACGCCGATTGGGATAAACAGGTCCAAACCATCCTCATTCAGGGGGAGGGAGTCATCACGGGATTACGTCTGGTTTCACTTGAGGGGATCGCATCTACATTTGATGCCAGTTCCTTTGTTTTACCAGAGAGTACGCAACCCTCTATTCGCGCTGTGTTAAAAGTAGATCCCCGCCTTGGACTTTCCATTGAGGGGGTTAGAACTTTACCGGAGGAGCGCTTTTATCGTTATTACAGTAACCCCAATGGTGATCGCTCAGGTATGGAGCCTTATTTCAAAGAAAAAGGCTTTCTACCGGGGCGACAAATGTTGAAGCTCGCTCATGAACTTGAAACTCGTCACGGGACTTTCCGCCCACCTTTACTCAATGAGGATCAAGAGCGTGAAGGATACGCAGATCTCTCTATTTTTGAGCAGCGAAATTTTAATCATTATAAATCGGTTGATCCTGCTTTGCAGTTCGCGCAATGCTTTAATATCTGGCCGAGTTTTATGGAGGTAAAAATCGATGGTCACAAAAACGTATTAGGCACCCCTGATGTTATTTGTTTTGACGCTGCCGCAGAACTGGCTGCGGCTTATATTTCAGATGAAATCAACGATAGCGGACGCAGCGCCAACTACTGGGAAGTTAAAAATGAGTCCGACATCACGCATGAGTGGACGTATCATGCTGTAAGCGGTTTTGATAGTTGGACGCTCTTGGGGGAATTCCACAATGGGCTTGCGCAGGCAATCAAGGAAGTTGATCCCAGCATCATGGTAGGCGGTCCTGCCTCGGCTTGGCCACGCATGGAGATGGGAGGTGGCGGTTTTAAGGTATGGGACAACCATCGTCGCTTCATGCAGGTAACGCGCGATTATTTAGATTTTTACTCACACCATTTCTATGACGTAGGCGTTAATTCCAGTTTCGATGCTCGAGGTGATCGTTACGAGGACTGGTTGCAGGGGCGCTTGGATTGCGTCTTAGATATGCTAGTAGCAGAAATGCGAAACACCAATAATATCAAACCGCTATTAATCACAGAATACGGCACACTCACGGGCGGTATTCGCGAAATCGACTATTGGTTGCGGGTAAACAATTACAGCAGCTTTATGTTTCAGTTTATGGAACGCCCTGGGGATTTCGAGTTAACCGTACCCTTTTTGCTTGGTTTTATGCATTGGGAGCCAGATTCCGGTTTTGCTCTTGTACGTAAGGATGCGCAAGGTGGCGGCTATCAATTGACGAAGAATGCTTACTTTCTTGATTTGTGGGAAGGGGTGGGTGGAGATTACCTCTATTTGGAGCCGATTCATCCCAAAGTACACAGTCTTGCTTGGAAAAAAGAAAAACGAATTTTTGTAGCGGTGAATAATCAATCAGGCGCCGATGTGAATCTACGACCCGAGCTCATACTACCCAAGGGCAACAAGGTCATTTCGATTCAGTACCGCCACCCAACCTATACAAATGGGCAATTTCAAATGCAGCGGGGTATTCTGACACCTGAGAAAAGCCTGCGTATTCGCAATGCTGAAACCGCGATTCTTGAAATTCAAACGGAAGCCCTTATTCCGACCGTGCGTGTCCTAGAGCAACGCAGTTACTACGCGGATCAAACCGCGATATTGCTTTCTTATGACACGCTGCTGGAGATTGACGTGCCAGAAGAAGCGCTTGAGCAGGCGCAATCCGCGACTCTCCGCATGGGAATTCGAGATGCCAACGGACCAATAGGAACCATAGACGGGCAGTTCAACACGCATCCCTTCAGCGTGAGTTTGGAACGATTCAGCACGATGCAAAACTTTTTTGAATATGTGGATGTGGAAATCCCAATTCAGAAGCTGAAAGAAAAGAATGTCCTGAGCCTAAATTTACCCCATTCAAGCACCTTCATCTCCCACGCAAAGCTCATTATCGGGGCAGATGAGCCTTGATCAGGGCAAAATTTATGAATCATAAAAAATTGATGTTGAATGTTTTATGGTATTCTTTGAGGCACCTGTCGAGATGTTTTAAAAATATAGGCAAAAATGCTTGACGAGATAATTCGGGATAGATTACTTTACACGTGATAACCCCTTTATTTTATGAAACATTATCTATCTTCCGTTCTTGCCAGTCTTCTTTTGGGTTCCGCATCTTGGGCCTATGATTTCAGTTTTACCACCGCTGAGGGCTTTACGGGTCAAGGCGTAACACTGAACGGCCAAAACGGTTGGACCTCAAGCACTAGTACTTTAGTCAACACGTCAACCGAACTTTTGTACATGGGTGGTCAGTTCAACAATGCTTTATACACCGGAGAATCATTTGATACCAATAATGGTGCCATCACCATGACTTCCAACTTCAGGTTCAATTTTATCGGTAGCGCGAATACTGACACCTTGAACGTTTTCAATTTGTACGACACGACGGATGGTAAGAGTGGCGGCAACATGGCACGCGTCTACTTCAGATATGTGCATGCGAGTCAGAACTGGCGCCTTCGCTATGCGCGCTATGACGGTTGGGATGGCGCCGATGGCAGCATGTACTCCACCAATGTTTTCAGCATGGCTGACATTGGTATGACCCCTGGTTCGGATAATTTTTCAGACGAGCTTTCGCTTTCCTGGGTATTTGAAAAGGGCGTAGACGCCAATAACTGGTCCTCTTCTATCTCACTTACCAACGTGACGACAGGCACCGCTATCGATTTGAACTACACTGATGGCACAACCCACACCAAAACTAACGTTATTGTTTCCTCTCAATTTCATGTTGAAGACAGTTTAGAAACGCAAATCACCACCGGTGGCAGCAGTGATCTCCAATATGCGCAGATTTTTGACTATGGCACTAGCTCCGCAGTGCCAGAGACATCCACCTACTCGCTAATTTTCGGCAGTTTGATGTTAGGGTATGTTATGATTCGCCATCGCAAAGCGTAAAAATTGCTTATCTTTAAATTTTGAGCCGCCTGTATTCGCAGGCGGCTTTTTTATTACCAGAAACCGCTAGAATTGTTGGCCCGCAAGAAACAGATCTTTATTAGTGTATCCTTAAGGTGTTTGCTTTTTATCCCATTCGTTTAGCGGAGGACAGCGCGTAAGTTTCCTATTCACATGATGAAGGTATTAAGATGAAATTAATTGGCTTTGCTTTAGTTCTAGGGGTCGTGGAACTATTCGCTAATAATCGACCCAATTTTCTCTTCATCGTAGCGGATGATCTTGGCTATGCTGACGTGGGTTTCCATGGTTCCACGGTTGTTGATACACCCAACCTCGACCGCCTGGCGCAGAATGGGGTCATTTTCAAAAACGGGTATGTGACGCATCCATATTGTGGACCCTCGCGAGCAGGCTTGATCACAGGACGTTATCAGGCACGCTTTGGAATGGAGATCAATTTGAGCTATTCGCCTTATGATCTGCATCAGGGTTTACCGCTCGATGAGAAAACCTTTGCCGAACGCTTGAAACCCGCTGGGTATCAGACTGGAATGATCGGTAAATGGCACTTGGGAGCAGCGGAGCCTTATCATCCAAATAATCGAGGCTTTAATTATTTCTACGGTTTCCTTTCGGGCGGGCATGATTATTTCCCCTCAATGGTAACGACGCACCCCAAACTGCTTACCGAAAATGGTCAGCCGCATTACAGCAACAACGAGGGCGGGACATTACCTTTATTGCGCAACATGAACACTGCGGAGTTTGAGGAGTACTTAACGACCGCGCTCAGTAAGGACGCCGCACGCTTTGTAAGTGAAAGTGAGGATCCTTTCTGCCTCTACCTTGCTTACAATGCTCCGCATGGTCCCTTGCATGCCCCACAGGCACTGGTGGAAAAATATCGCAAGCGTGAACCCGACCTCCTGCGGGCAACGTACCTGGCGATGATTGATTCCATGGATCAGGGTATCGGTCTGGTAGTCGATGCCTTGGAGCAATCCGGGAAACTCGAGAACACGCTCATTTTCTTTCTCTCCGACAATGGTGGGGTGTACGCCAAGGCGGGCTATAAGCAGGAAACTTGGGCGGATAATACACCCTTTCGCGACGGTAAAGGCAGCATGAGAGAAGGTGGCAGTCACGTTCCCTTCATTGCACACTGGCCGCAGGGATTTCCAAAAGGTATCACGTATTCCCATCTGGTTTCATCACTTGACCTCGCCGCTACTGCAGTCGCCTTAGCCGGTGGAGATGCTTCTGGAAAACCAATGGACGGTGTGAACCTCGAACCCTACCTTAATCGCCGTGTGACAGGCATCCCACATAAAGCGCTCTTTTGGCGTGCGGTCAATGGAGCTACTTGGTGTGTGCGGACACCGGAAGCAAAACTCTTTCCGTCTACCTATGGATCGGAAGATTTGGAATTATATGATATGATTAACGATCCATACGAATCAACCAATCTAATTGACGAACGCCTCGAACAGAGACTTCAATTAGCGTCTCTGTGGAATGAATGGAATGCCAAGAACGAAGCCTGTTACCTATTGCAGGCTTACGACTACCAGAAAGAACGCATGAGAATGTATCGGGATTTACACGATCGTTTGAAAAAAAATTCTACAGAATTACAACCTAAGGTTGTTAAATAACCAACTTTTTGCCTTTGCTAAACCCCCTTGGTCATGGATGAGCACTCAAGTTTAATAAAACTACCCAAGTCGGATCGAATTCCACTGCTCCAAAAGCTATCCTACTCGATGGGGGTGGTCTCAGACCACTACGCCAATGTCTGCTTAGCGTGGATTTTCATTACACCTTTCTTCGTTGATTTTCTGGGCCTGGGTGCCTCTGTTGTCGGGCTTGCGCTGGCAGCGGCGCGTTTTTGGGATGCCTTCACGGATCCGCTGATTGGACGTATGTCAGATGCCTGCAAAAGTAAATATGGTCGGCGCAAACCCTTTATATTCTTGGGTGCAATTCTTACGGGGATTCTTTTTCCGGTCATTTGGATGGTTCCGGACAGTTGGTCGACCTCTGCGACGACGATATACCTTTTCGTGATCCTGATGGTGTTTTATTCGGTTTATTCAATTTTCTCGGTTCCCTACGAGGCCTTGGGTTCAGAACTCACTCCGGACTACAGCGAACGTAGCAAAATCTTTGTCGTTCGAAAATACGTACAGGAAACCTTTAACTTGGGCATTGTCTGGGTTTTTCCTTTTGCGGCATGGTTGGGGACGCTTGCCTGGGTCGGCGGTGAAACAGGCGGGGTACGTATGGTGAGTTGGGTGATTGCACTGGTCATCATCGGAGCCGGTATTCTTCCAGCGATCTTCAATATTGAGCGCTATAAACAAATTGCAGTTAAGGAGAATGCCGGCAGTTTCAAAGATGCTCTGCGTACAATAGGCCGCAACAAACCGCTGTTAATTGTAGTCGGCGTGATCGGGACTTATCTCTTTGCGATAATGGCAACTGCCAATCTCGCCTATTTTGTGAACGTGTATTATATTTATGAAGGTGATATTATCCGGGGCGCAAAACTTGGGGGTATAGATGGAACCCTGCGGCTTTTCTTTGCACTAGCAGCTGCTGCGGTGATCGGAAAACTATCGGACAAGGTCGATAAGCACAAAATTATGATAGCTTCGGTGATTATTCTAATCTTTGCCTATGTCGGGGTGTATTTCACGACGATTCCCGGGCGACCCTGGTTGGCGTTGAGTATGAAGCCGCTCGTTGCGATTGGAGAGTGCGGTTTCTGGGTGCTTATTCTTTCAATGCGTGCGGATGTATGTGACTGGGATGAATATAATTCTGGCACGCGAAATGAGGGTTTGATTGCTGCGATTACCAATTGGTGCAATAAAATTGCAATGACGCTGGCGATTGCGATCTCAGGCTTTATCCTGCAATACGTGATACAATTTGACAGCAAAATTCCTGAGGCGGCGGAAGTTGCGATTGTTCAACAGGCTGAGAATGAATTTGCAAAACTCACTGACCTTGAGAAACAAATTTCAGAGGAGGGCGACTCGCTTACGTTGGAAATGTACACCGAGCAATTGCGACGCGAGGCTGTAATCGAAAAACAGAGCCCGGAAACTATGGAGCGAATGCGGTTGCTCTACACGCTGCCCCAAGCTTTTGCGCTGCTTATATGTCTTTACCTTTTATGGCGCTATCCCCTCAGCCGAGCAAAAATGACAGAAATCCGAACTGAACTAGAATCGCGTCGCGGTGCAACCTCGGATGCTTAGTATCAGTATTCCTTTTATTACGAATTATATGAAACAATCATACCTACTTTTCTATTTATTTTGCACTGCACTCGCTACCTACGCCAACAAGCCTAATATTGTACTCATTCTGGCAGATGATCTTGGACCGGGTGATATTGGACGCCAACATAGCGAGCGTACTGGTCAACCTGCATTAGCTCCGACGCCTTCATTGGATGCACTTGCCAATGAGGGTATGTGGTTTACCGATGCTCATTCACCAACATCACTCTGTTCTCCTAGTCGTTATGCCATCATGACCGGTAATTATAACTATCGTAGTTATGCACCTTGGGGCGTTTGGGGTACGTTTCGTGAAAGTGCCATAACGAGCGAAGACGCAACCTTAGGGTCCGTTGCTAAAGCGGGCGGCTATCGAACTGGTTTTATTGGGAAGTGGCATCTGGGAGGTGATTTTTATCATAAGAATAGCGAAACAATCTATCGTGGTAATGATCGGGGCGAACAAACGTTGGATGTCGATATGACGCGTTGGATTTCTGCAGGTCCACAAGACATGGGCTTTGATTACGACTACACCTTACCTACGGGAGTTCAGGGCCCGATCTATTTAGCTTTTGAAAATGGCGTATGGGCACCTTTAGCTAAAAATTCGCAAATCATACACTTAGATAAAACCACCGCCAAAGATCCTCTTTTTGTTTCAGATAAAGGGCCGGGTCCTGGTGATTCCGAATGGGATTGCTATAAGGTCAATGGAATTTTAGCTGCAAAGGCAGAGGGCTTTATTCGAGCCAACGCCAAAGAAAAGGAACCTTTCTTTCTTTGCTACTGGTCTCCGGCAGTCCACATACCGCACACCCCACCTGAGGTACTTGATGGCAAAAAAATTAGAGGGACTACGCCGTCATTGCACACCGACATGAATCGTGTGATTGATTGGGAGGTAGAAAAGATTGTAAAGGCGCTTAAAGAGACGGGAGTATATGAAAATACCCTCATCATTTTTACTTCTGATAATGGAGGGCTTTCCAATAAAAAAGCTGCTAAACAGGGGCATTTTTCAAATGGTGGCTATGTGAATGGCACCAAGAATAATGCCACTGAAGGCGGACATTTGGTGCCTTTTATAGTGACCTATCCTGGTAAAATTAGAGCAAACAGTCGGAGTGATGTTTTGATTAATGGCACTGACATTATTGCGACTTTAGCGGAAATCTGCGGGGTAGGACTCAAGGAAAATCAAGCAATGGATTCAGCTAGTTTTATCGGCGTACTAGCTGGAAGACCAAATTACCAAGAACGTAAAGAGCTAATGCAACAATCGGGCAGCACCTGCGAAGTCATGCTTCGGCAGGGTAAATGGAAGCTTATCCTACAGAGTGATTGGCAACTTTCTAAATGGGAGCCCATCGGTTTGTACAATCTTGAGGCGAATCTGCGGGAGGAACCAAAAACTAACCTGATTAAAGACCCCGCATACGTAGAGCACTTGTCAGCAATGATAGAGCGCTACCACGCTGTACGCAATGATCCTGGAAGGACAAGTGGCCTATAGTTTAGATTTCCTAGGGTGAAACGACGGCATCCATGATGAAGAAGGCCTTGTCAACGGCGTCCGTCGAGAAAGTGGATCGCTCAATGATATTCTCAATTGAGGCATCATTGCTGTCGTCGGTGACCGAAATCAACTGCGTTGTTCCGAGTTCCCAGTCTGGATTTGCTAGGTCCGTAGCCCGCCAGATTCGCAGAGCGGAGAAGTTTTTTGCACTCTTGCGTCGGCTGTACTGAATCTCCATGAATTGGTAGCCCCCGTTTTCAATAATTTGACTGCTGATATTACGGGTAGAGTTGCGGTCAGTGGGATCGGAGCCAAAGGCATATTCAAGTACATTTGAAAGTGAATCGCCGTCATCATCTCCAGTCTTGGCGCCAGTAAGATCATTATTGTTGGCAAATTCCTGGTAGCCAGACGTCGTCGACTGGGTGAGGCTAATGTTGTCCAGTTGCATTACATCTAGATCGGTACCGTCACCATTTGGGCCCTCCGTATCGAAGTTTGACGTGAGTCCTTCGACCGGAATCCAGAAGTAGATATCGCTCTCATTTGCTATGCTAGAATCAACATCGACCGTCCATGAGAACGATACGACATCGTCAACAGTCGCATCACTTAGCTCGGTGAAGGTACGTGACGCAAAAGAATTGTTGGAAGTATTCCTTAATTGTATATTAAGCGAACCAGTGCTCGCTGGGACTGCCTGAACAAGCATATCAAAAGCTAGGGTAATTTGATCTCCCACATTTAAAGTCACGGACAAGGGGTCATTCTTATTGGAGATGGAGCCGAAGCCTTGGGTGAGTACCGTGTTAGGGCCGGTGGTAACCTGCAAAACGTTGCCAACGCCAAATCCGGCATTGGTTACAATAGAGGCAACGGCGTGATTACTAGTGTCCAGCGTGGTGTCATAACTGCCGTTGCTGATCGGATTATTTATGCTCGCGCTGTCTCCGCTGGTCATGCTGGAAAAATCCTCGCCGAATAGGGTACTGGTCGTGTTAATGGTCGCACCAAAGGTCGGTGCAGAACGAGCGGAATTATTGCGAACTTCCCAATACCGATTGAACATGGAGGTGACACGGCTTGCCTGAGCGGGATCATTGATCAGGTTTGAGGCCTCTGCTTCAGTGGGATTTGTGCTTAAGTTGAAGAGCTTTGTTGCCGTCGTATCCGCTTGAGTGAGGTCGTTGTGGCCGACGTTTGATTCGATGATCAGTTTCCAGTCACCCTGACGCAGCATTAACTCGCTACCGCTGCCTCCTTGTTGCATGAGTTCAGACCTTGGCTCGTAGGATGTATTTCCTAGAAAAAGCGGGAAGAGGCTGTGGGAATCCAAGCCTTGGTCATTAGGAAAACTGGCTTCCATAGTTTCGGCAATCGTCGCGAGAATATCCGTTCCGTTAACCAATGCGTTGCTAGTGGTACTCGCAGTAATGACGGAGGGCCAAACTGCGATAAAGGGAACGCGCTGACCGCCTTCAAAAGCTGAGTTTTTGGTACCGCGATAACCACCGCTTGAATTATGTCCAGCGGCGAGTGCGTCTGAATCATACAATCCACCGTTGTCTGAGGTGAAAATAATTAAGGTGTTATTGTATTCTCCCGCTGCCTTTAGGGCATCGACGATCTTTTTAACTTCCAAATCCAAGACACGATTCATGTCCAAGTGAGGGCTTGGCGTGGTACCTGCAATCGGGTCACCATCAATGCTGGTCGGTGGGGTATGAGGGAGATGAACTGCAGGGCTACAGTAATAGAGCATGAAGGGATCATTGCTTGCCGCGCTGCTGGCGATAAAGGCCGCAGCTTTATCCGCCAAGAGCATGTTGAGTTCAGTGGCATCCCAATTGGAATCTCCGATGCCGGGTCCTTTATCCGCAACGAAGTTCGCGTTGTCGTAAAAGATCAGTGAAGAACCAACTTCCCAGGGGTACCAGGTTCCGTTTTCGTGCGCAACATACGTGGGTCCCTGAACGCCACAAGCGACCGTGAAATCGTAGTCGAAGCCGAGATTTTGTGGACCGCGATCAATCCAGGTGCTCATATCAACCTGTGCAGGTGTCGAGTTGTCATCCACTTGGCGGGTTATATTGTTTGTACCGGTAGCGAAGAAATCACCGCCCAAATGCCACTTGCCGACAAAGCCAGTTGTATAGCCTGCTGATTTTGCCAGCGAACCGAGGGTTGTATCGGTAGTGGCAATGGCATTGAGGTCGAATGTTCCCCACACACCGCCGGGCTTGATAGAGCGGTAATTGTAGTTACCGGTCATCACGGCAAAACGAGTCGGAGCACATAATGCCGCCGGTGAATGGGCATCAGTAAACCAAAGACCCTCGTTAGCCAATGAATCGATTGCGGGAGTGGGAGCAAGGGGTGCATTACCGGTTCTGGCGGTATGGTCGCGCCCAACATCCCCTAATCCGAAGTCGTCTGCAAGAATGACAACAACGTTTGGTTTTTCTAGGCTTGCAAGCCCATTTGCGCAGAGGAGTAAGTTTGCTAGGACAAATTTAAAATATGCTTTTGGTAGACTCATAATTTACAGGACTAAAAGGGTAAAGAATGTCTAAATCTGGCTGGAGACTTGTCACGTGTAAAGTTATATCAATCCATTTACCTCAAAAGATGATCGCTAGGCATTACATTTAGGAGAACAGACGTTTTTTACCCATGTTCAAAAATAGCTCTAATAAAGATATCATGGGTGACGTAATGCTGATTTTACATATCAGTGAGTTAATCCCTAGCATAAAAATTTAGCTTAAAAGCATTGAGATAAATTTATCTAATGCTATTAAAAATGAACACATATGACTTCGATGCCCAAAAACTTTGAGACTGTCTCGCATGAAAATCGTAGCTTTGAGCCTCCAAAGGTATTTGCGAAGGAGGCACGCATTGGTAGCGAGGCGGCTTATCAAGAATTATATCAGCGCAGTATTGCCGACCCAGAGGGTTTTTGGGCGGAAGCTGCGCAGGACTTACATTGGTTCAAGCGTTGGGATAGTGTCTTAGATAGCACGGAAGCGCCATTTTATAAATGGTTTGACGGAGCTCAAACTAACATCTGTTACAATTGTCTCGATCGACACCTGGAAAATGGTCTCGGCGACCGGGTCGCACTTCACTGGGAAGGTGAGCCTGGAGATCAAATTTCTTTAAGTTTCAGTGATCTGCATGCTGAAGTCAGTCGATTTGCCAATGTCCTTAAAAAGCTTGGAATTGGGAAAGGGGATCGAGTGGCGGTTTACCTGCCAATGATTCCTGAATTAGTCATTTCATTGCTGGCCTGCGCGCGCATAGGAGCCGTGCATTCTGTTATATTTGGAGGTTTTTCGGCGGATTCAATCCGCGATCGTGTTTTGGATAGCAAAACAAAAATGGTGATTACTGCTGATGGTGGTTTTCGTCGTGGTAAAATTCTTGAGCTTAAAAAGATTGTGGATGAGGGCGTTGCTGTTTGTGATTGTGTCCAGAATGTTTTAGTGATCAAGCGGGGTGGGGAATTCGATATCGATTGTCCAATGACCAAGGGTCGCGATCTATGGTATGAAGATTTGGTGGATGAAGTCGACGCGACTTGTCCTGCCGAACCCATGGAAGCAGAAGATTTGCTGTTTTTGCTCTACACCAGCGGTACAACTGGAAAACCCAAGGGCATCATGCACACTACCGCAGGCTATCAGGTATTTACTTATCTGACCTCAAAATACGTTTTTGATCTCAAGCCTGATGATGTTTATTGGTGCACCGCTGATGTTGGTTGGATTACTGGTCATAGCTACATTGTTTACGGAATACTCCAAAACGGTGTAACGCAGGTCATGTACGAGGGTGCACCTGATTTTCCGAATCAGGGACGTTTTTGGGAGATTATCGAACGCTACAAGGTCACGACTTTCTACACCGCACCCACTGCGATTCGCGCCTTTATGAAATGGGGCGATGATTGGCTTGCCGAAAAGGACTTAAGTTCGCTGCGTTTGCTTGGTACGGTGGGAGAGCCGATTAATCCTGAAGCATGGATGTGGTACCATGCAAAGGTAGGTGCAGAACGTTGTCCCATTGTAGATACCTGGTGGCAGACAGAGACCGGGGGACATATGCTCACGCCTATGCCGGGTGCGACTGCGACTAAACCTGGCTGCGCCACAGTGCCATTTTTTGGGATTGAGCCGGATGTTTTAACCGAAGATGGCGAGTCAGTGGAAGCGGGTATTTTAGCAATCAAGCAACCTTGGCCTGGAATGCTCCGCGGGATATACAGCGATCCACAGCGTTTTAAAGAGACTTACTGGTGTAAGTGGGGTGGGAAATACTACTTTCCGGGTGACGGTGCACGCAAGGATGAGGATGGCTATTACTGGATACTAGGCCGAGTGGACGATGTTGTTAATGTATCCGGTCACCGAATCGGCACGGCTGAGTTAGAAAGTGTCTTTGTCGAACACACGGATGTTGCAGAATCAGCGGTGATTGGCATACCACATGAAATTAAGGGTCAAGGTCTGATCGCTTTTGTGACGGTAATTGATGGTCGTGAGTTCGATGATAAGCTCCGCCAAGAACTTGTAGCTATGATTGACAAGAGTATCGGAAAATTTGCTCGCCCTGAACGCATTGTTTTTTCACATGATTTACCCAAAACTCGATCGGGAAAAATCATGCGCCGACTTCTCCGCGACATAGCTGAAGGTCGGGAGCTCGGAAATACCACAACCCTCGCTGATCCCGGAGTTGTTAAAAATTTACAGGTTCAATTTGAAAAATAACACCCTTTGCGCCACTTCTCGGTGCATACCCTAAGCCTACTAACCCCTAAATAAAGGTAGGCTGTAAAATACTATGAAAGATAAAAACCCCAAATCTCATTGGCGTGCGAGTTTAGGCCTCACGGGCATCCTACTGGCGCTATGGTTCTTGCTTGGCTTTATTGCGCCTATTCTGTGCCGTGACTGGCTTGATGCAAATTTTCCAACGGTAGGAAATGCTCCTTTTGGTTTTTGGATGGCACAGCAAGGTTCCATTATTAGCTTTGTAATTATCCTTATTTTATTTGCAATTAGCATGAATCGTATTGATGACAAATACGGATACAGTGAAGAGGATTAAAATATGGAAATTCCTCAAAGTACTCTGAACCTCATCTTTATTTCGATCACTTTTGTGGTTTATATCGTGATTGCCGTGCGCTCTCGTGCAGTCTCAACCAAAGAATACTATGTTGCCGGTGGAGGGGTTTCACCGCTTGCCAATGGCATGGCAACGGCAGCTGATTGGATGTCTGCAGCAACCTTTATTTCGATGGCGGGAACTGTTGCCATCAGTGGATTTGATGCTTCGCGTTTTTTAATGGGTTGGACGGGTGGCTTTGTTCTACTCACCATGCTAATGGTACCTTTTTTGCGGAAATTCAATAAGGCAACAGTGCCAGACTTTATTGGAGACCGCTACTATTCTCGCACCGCTCGTGCGCTAGCGGTTATGTGTGCAATTTTTATCTGCATGACCTATATCATGGGGCAAATGCGCGGAGTCGGGCTGGTTTTTTCTCAGCTATTTGGTATCAGTATCACCGCAGGCGTCATCAGCGGTGCTGTGATTGTTCTGATCTATGCCGGACTGGGTGGCATGAAGGGGATTACTTACACTCAAGTTGCCCAGTATACTGTCATGGCATTTTCCTATACTCTTCCTGCAATATTCATTGCGATGGCTTTAACTGGTAATGTCATTCCACAATTGGGTTTGATTGGTAATTATACTGCCGACGGCACTGCTGTTCCTTTTTTCGCTAAACTGAATGCCATCAATACAGAGCTTGGTTTTGCAGAATATACTTCGGGTAAGCTATCCACTATCAACATGTTTTGTATTACCGCTGCCCTAATGTGTGGTACCGCAGGTTTGCCGCACGTGATTGTACGATTCTTTACCGTAAAGGATGTTAAGGCTGTCAGAAAATCCGCATGCTGGACACTTGGATTCATTGCGGTGATTTACCTGACAGCGCCTGCTATTGGAGCATTTTCTAGGGTAAATCTCATCGAAAAACTCCACGAGAGCAGCTATGCTGAAGCTCCTTACTGGTTTAAGGAATTTGAAAAGACCGAGCAGATGGCCTGGGTCGATAAGAATAATGACGGATGTATCCAATATTTCGGACCCGGGAAATCGGAAGCGGGCACTTACAGTGTTTTTCAAGGCAAAGGGCCCACTTATCCCGATAGCAGTGCTCCTCCTGAACAGCTTGTAGGTCAGCATGGGCAGCGACTGCTTGCCAATAAAGCTGATCTTTCAAATCCAAATGAACTTTATTTTGGTAACGATATTATGGTGATGGCGAATCCCTACATGGCAGCACTGCCACCTTGGGTGATCGCTCTATTGATGGCAGGTTGTATTGCAGCGGCACTTTCAACTGCTGCGGGACTTTTGCTGGTGCTTTCTACCTCTATTTCGCATGATTTGATGAAGAAGATCATCAAGCCCGAATTGACCGATAAAGAAGAAGTGAATCTGGCTCGTTTTGCTTCCTTTGTGGCATTGGCTGTAGCGGCTTACTTCGGTATCAATCCTCCTTCTGCTTTTATTGCGCAAACAGTGGCCTTTGCCTTTGGCTTAGCAGCCTCCTCTTTCTTTCCGACTTTGCTCATGGGAATTTTCTCCACGCGCGTGAATCGCGCAGGAGCGATAGCGGGTATGACAAGTGGCATCGTATTTACCAGTGGCTATATTGTTTATTTTCAGTTTCTCGGTGCGCCTGAGTCGCAATATCTCTTTGGGATAACGCCCGAGGGTATTGGCTCCATTGGGATGCTCATTAATTTTGTTGTTACTTTTGCCGTGAGTAGTTTGACGAAGCCTCCGCCTAAGCATATTGCTGAGATGGTTGCCGAAATTAGGACACCCAGCTCTAAAAAAACATCCATTAATAACTTTGAGATTTAGACTCGGAATGGCTCTAGCCTAACACGCGCTTAAAATTATCCCCCATAATTAATTTAAGCTCTTCTGGTTTAAGCGGAGTCTCTTCCTTTATGTAATTAAGATAGTGGACGAAATCAGCTTGTTTTTGTTTGCCAGGGAAAAGGCGCAATGGGTAATCGCTACCGAATAATATTTTATTTTTGCCAGCAATTTTTAAAGCTCGCTCAAAAATATCAGGTGAGTGCAGGAGGGGACTCGCCGAGCAGTCAAAATAAACATTTCCAGGAAGACTTAGCTCACTTGTTTGATATTCATTTGAAAGGAGAAGGTCGCCACCCCAATGGGCCAGTATAAAAGTCGTCCCTGGGCCACTTTCTGTAAGCGCAATGATTTCATCGTGTGGCGTTGCGACCGCATCAGGATGTTGCCTCCCTATGCTGCCGGTGACATGTAAATTAATCGGCCAATTATGATAAGAACACCAATCAATCAGCTCTGACCAACCGGCACTATCAACATCAAATCCCTGAACACCATGATGCAATTCTCCAACGCCGCATAATCCTAGATCTGCGGCTGCTGAGAGCTGCTCACTAACTCTTTCTTTGGGTTGGATCGCAGCAAACCCAATAAAACGATCTGGAGCTGTGGCTACCCATTCCGCAATGATTTTATTATGCCAACAAGCGGTATCAACTTGCTCCCAATACCAACCCAGTAAAACCGTTTTATCAATTCCCGCTGCATCCATATCTTTAAGCATTCGTTTTGGCGTTGCCCAATCCTGTATGGATAGACGATCAATTGGCGAGACTAGCGTTCCCCAATGTGGTTCTTGGTGCATCGCTGCCCATGTGCGAGGACCACTGCTTAACTCCTGAGGATAAACATGTGTGTGGCAATCGATGACAGAGAAGGACATCTTATGAAATATGTTCTCAGTCTTTATCCGGGCAATCGCAATTTCACTCAAAGGCGAACGGCAATACCCGCGTCTCGTAGTGATTCTTTGGCTTGTTTAATTGTATAAGTTCCAAAATGAAAGATCGAAGCTGCTAAGACGGCACTGGCCTTTCCCTCGTGAAAAGCGGATTTCAAATGCTCCAAAGTGCCCGCACCGCCAGAAGCAATAACGGGAATACTAACGGCTTCACTAATAGCCCGCGTTAAGGGGAGGTCATAGCCATCTTTTGTGCCGTCGGCATCCATGCTCGTAAGGAGGATTTCCCCCGCACCAAAGTTGGTTACTTGTTGTGCCCATTTGAGAGCATCCATACCCGTGTTTTTGCGACCTCCATGCGAATAGACCTCCCATTTTCCTGGACTGCATTGCTTGCCGTCGATGGCAACAACGATACATTGATTTCCAAACTTGGAGGCAGCTTGTTTGATAAGCTCAGGCTCTTCAATCGCTGAGGTGTTGAGACTGACCTTATCAGCACCTGCATTCAGCATCGCACGAATATCATCTAGAGTGCGAATACCACCTCCGACTGTTAAAGGCATAAAGCATTCTGAGGCTGTTCGCTCGACAACATCGTGCATGATCGCACGCTCATCACTGGATGCGGTTATATCCAGAAAAACTAATTCATCCGCTCCTTGTTTTTCATAGGCTTTGGCTTGCTCAACGGGATCCCCCGCATCGATCAAATTTACAAAATTGACCCCTTTGACCACGCGCCCGCTGTGAACATCCAAACATGGAATGATGCGGTTCGAAAGCATGGTTGAAGTGGGGGACTATTCGTCCGCAAAGGTTATGTCTGGTTCAAAGGAAAGAGAGAGTCGATACTGAACGCCTGGACGCATAACGAGTTTACGATCTCGTTTAAGAATTTGTAAATAGTGCATGTTGCCGTAGTGGGTACGGTATTTTTCATCATTAGTGACCGTTTCAAGTGGTTTCCACTCTGCCTGAAAATCATCTTTGATGACGTTTGCACGTTGACCTTCTGCGCCGAGAGTGAAGGTCGTTCCGACGCGGTGGGTGCTGTGTGGAGCACTGATTGCGAGCACATAACGCATACGGTCAAGGGTAACAGCCTGCTTAAAGGTAAAGCAGTATTCGCAGGTAATTTTACCTCTTAAAAAAGACCAACTGACCTTGCAACTTCCCAAGCCATTAACAAAATTTTCTTTAATAGAGATCAGCTCTGGTTGGTCGTATTTAAAAACAAGGGCGTTGCGAAGACCGATGCTAGTAGTGCAATTTTTTCCGTAAAAGGAAGGAACGACCACATGCTCTCCAAAAGTTAATTCGGGCGTCATGATCGGAAGGTACTCCTCGGAGGGCCAGTCAAAGATACCTGGCGAGTGAGGAAAGGCTAAAGAGGCGGAAGTATTTCGTGCTCCGGTAGTATTGCCCACAAGTGGTAATTGAAAAGCTAGACCGCTATCGGGGTCTTGGTAGAGGAAAAGCCCATGTTCTTTGCGATGAGATTTATCAAAGCTAATAAAGCGCGCAACCTTGCGTGAAGGAACAGGATTTGAGGGAGAGGCGTTACCTCCAATAGAACGGGCTAGTCGAGCCCATTGGCAGAGATAACGAGCAGCGTCGAAATTTGCGATGCGGGTTGTGTGATGCTTGACGGTATTACGCTCAAGATCACGAATCACCAGGTCGCCGCTTTCCTGGTTCAGATAGGTTGCAAAGAAATTCACAAAAAGTCGGCGAACAGTATCCAGATATAGATCTCGTTGATCTGAAGAGATCCAGTCATCGCGCAAAGCCTGCATAATGAGGCTGATGCAATGCATTTGTCCGTAAGCACCAATAGAACGACCGTAGGCCCACCCAACGCCATCTGGTCGCACGATATCTGGAATGATTTTTAGGTATTTTTCGCTGTGGCTTCGGAGGCTAGGGAGCTTGCGATCCCGTAAATTAATATTAGCGTGTAATTGTAGCGCCTGCCGAATAAAGACAAAGGAAAGCACGCCGTAGATATCAAAGGCACCACCAATGCTATTAGTTGTGCCTGCGGCATCATCTACGTAGCCCGCAAAAGAGTTGTTCTCGATGCGTTCAGTAAAACGATCGATCAGGCGTCCGGTTTCGTCCTTTTTTGAAAGCCCCATGCTGAAGCGCGTCACGGCTTTAGCGATATTGAAACTTTGAAAATGATTTGTGTAGTCGCTGCGTTCCAGTAGCTGGCGATCCAGTTGCTCTCGGGTCGGCTCCATGAGTCGTTCCCATACCAAGTTGCGTTCCTTAGAGGGGCCAAAAGAGAGCAAACCCAAGGCGGAATAGGCCAAGCCATTTTCGAATTCTTCTTCCGTAAAAGCTTGGGCGGTAACGCAACGAGCGACTAAGTCGATAAGATCATAATCTCCTAGGGTAGTCTCGTTAGTAGCTCGGTAATATTCGCCGATTGCTAATGCAGCGTGTCCGGGTTCATCGAGGCGACTTATTTCTCCTGCGACAGGATTAACGGTACCCTGTTCGTCGATAGAATTTAGATTATGACTCAAGATTGAATGAGCCATATCCAGGCATTGGTCAGCGAAATTTTCCATACTTCAAATTAGTAGCTTCCAGTCACTACAAAGCTTTAGAATTGGATTCGGCAGTTTACTTTGTCAACTGGAATCCAGACTAATTTGTAAAAGCTTATTGACCAAGGAGAAAACTGATTAAAATGAAAGTTTTGGCCGCGATGAGACACTTATTAGGCAGATAAACTAGCTTATTTTGTGGACTAGACAAAACACTTTTGAGGAGCATGATAAAGACTTCTATGAAAATTTACATGAATGATAGACTGGTGGACCGCAAGGATGCCAAGGTTTCGGTTTTTGACCACGGTCTCCTCTATGGCGACGGTATATTTGAGGGTATCCGCCTGTATGATGGCTGCATATTTAAATTAGACGCTCACCTTGAGCGCCTAGAATTTTCAGCAAAGGCCATCATGTTACCTCTCCCCTGGAGTCGAGCGGCACTTACGGAGGCCATCTGCGAGACTTGTCGAGCAAATAAACTCAAGGATGGATACATCCGTTTGGTTGTAACTCGTGGAGAGGGTAGCTTAGGTCTTTCCATCAAAAATTGCGAAGAACCACAATTAATTATTATAGCAGACAAAATTCAGCTATACCCCGAAGAATTTTACAAAAATGGCCTTAAAATTATTACGGTACCGACACGGCGCTGTAATCCCTCTGCATTGCCTCCAGCAGTAAAGTCCTTGAATTACCTCAACAATATTTTGGCGAAAATTGAGGCGCAGCATTTGGGCTATCACGAAGCAATTATGCTGAACGACCAGGGCTATGTTGCAGAATGCACGGGTGACAATGTTTTCGTCATCCATAAGGGTAAGCTTATCACACCGGCTGCCAGCGCGGGCGCACTTAAAGGAATTACTCGAGCTACAGCGCTTGAAATTGCAGATAAGCTTAATTTACCTTGGGAAGAGGCAAATTTAACGCGCTATGATATTTGGGTAGCCAACGAACTTTTTCTGACAGGAACTGCCGCTGAAATCATACCCATTGTGGAAGTCGATGCTCGCCCCATTGGAGACGGAAAACCTGGCCCTATCACGGCTAAATTCCTAGCGGCTTTCCACGCAATCGTCACAAAAGACGGAACACTAATTTAATTTCAATCTACAGATGGCAGCTGCATGCCAATATATGGCACAATTGATGCAATTAATTGTCAAAAGTTAAGGCTATTTATCGCTTTTCGTGGTTATTTTAGCCCTTTATTTTTGCCAATTTTTAAATTCCGATCATATATTCAGCTATGGGTAACGTTTTGAAATGTAAGTTTTGTGATGAGGTAGCCACCGTTCATTTAACACAGATTATAAACAACAAAATCCACAAAGTGGATTTGTGTGAAAACTGTGCCCAAAACAAAGGGGTTTCAGACTCAGAGGGTTATTCACTTGCAGAGATGCTGATGCAGACAAACATCCCCGCCGATCAAGACGAACTGCAAGCACAATGCCAATCTTGTGGTTACGGAACCAGTGACTTTCGCCGTACGGGTAGGATGGGTTGCTCGGAGTGCTACACCACCTTTGAGCCATTGTTAGAGCCGATTTTAGAGGATATGCATTCAGGCTTGAAGCACATTGGTAAAGTTCCCGCCTTTGCGCTCAATCGCCAAAGCTTCCTCACGCAAATGAATAATTTAAAGGTGTCTCTAGCGCGTGCCATTGAGTCAGAGGCGTACGAAGAAGCCGCGCAATACCGCGATAAAATCCAAGCTTTGGAATCGGAATTACAGAAAGAGAAAAGTAGCAGCTCATAGGTATGATTGAATCCATTATAGATGGCAAAAAAGCTGAGCTTACACAAAGTTCTAAGCGCACCTCTCCGGTTGTTCTCAGTACCCGCATTCGGCTAGCTAGAAACTTGGTAGGCGTGCCATTTCCGCAACGTGCCAATCTGTCGCAACGTCGAGACGTTTTGTCCGATTGTGTCACGCAACTGGGACGTTTGGATATTATGAAATTAGGGACTTTTTTTGAATTAGAGGAACTTTCTAGTCTGGAAAAGCAGGTTTTACTGGAGCGACACCTCATCAGTAATGAGCTAAAGGAGGGTGCGAAAGGATGTGGGGTATACATCAATTCAGATCAAACCTGTTCAATCATGATCAATGAGGAGGATCATATCCGCATCCAGTTCCTCAAAACAGGATTTAATCTGAAATCTTTGTGGAAGCGCATCAATGCATTTGATGATGCCATTGATGAGTATCTAGATTTAGCCTATTCAAAAGACTTGGGATATCTTACAGCCTGCCCTACGAATCTTGGTACCGGTATGCGCGCATCCGTCATGATGCATCTGCCTGGACTGGTTCTGTCTGGGAATATGGATAAAATCACACGGGCCGTTGGGCAACTTGGAATAGTTGTTAGAGGTCACTTTGGGGAAGGCTCGGACGTCACGGGGCACATATTTCAAATATCTAATCAGTATACTTTGGGTGAATCGGAGGCAGAAATTCTAGAACGTCTAGGCAATGTCTTGAAGGGCATAATCGATCAAGAGATCAATGCACGTTTCAAGTATCACGAAGAGCAGCCAGATTTATTACTGGATCAAATTGGTCGGGCCTATGGCGTGCTCCAAAACGCACATGTTCTTTCTTCAAATGAAGCGATGCAGGTGCTTTCTTTGATTCGGCTTGCGGTTGATTTTGGGTTTTTGCCTGAGACCCGTCGAGCCGAGGTCGACCGTTGCTTTATCGAGTGTCAACCTGGTCATATTCAATACGATGCCAAAACAGACATCGAGCCGGAACTTCGCGACATTGCCCGTGCCGCTAAGCTTCGTTCCGTTTTCTCAAAACTTCCGCCCTTGTCTTTTGACAATAAGGATGAATCTAAATAAGTTATATAATTATGGAGCCGTTAAATAATTTTACTCCTAGAGCCCAACAGGCACTAGCGCTGTCACGCAAAGAAGCGGATCGTTTTCATCACAATTATATTGGTACTGAGCATTTGCTCTTAGGTTTAATAAACTTAGGGCAGGGTGTAGCGGTTAATGTTTTACAGAAGATGGGCTTAGATCTGCAGACCGTTCGTTCCGCAGTTGAGAAGCAAGTAGGCACCGGACCCGAAAGTAAGCCATCTGGAAGCATTCCATACACACCGAGAGTAAAGAAGGTTTTAGCATTAGCGCGTAAAGAAGCCAAGGGGCTGAATCATTCTTACATTGGCACAGAACATTTACTACTGGGTCTCTTGCGAGAAGGGGAAGGTGTTGCCGCTCGTGTGCTTAAATCACTCGATGTAGATATCGAACGTTGTCGCAACGAGATACTGGCTGAATTAGATCCTAATTTTACTGGAGAGGCAGAGGAGTCTACCGCGGGTGCCCCTTCGGGTACACAGGAAGAGCGCAAGGATTCAAAGACCCCTGCCCTGAAAGCTTTTGGACGAGATCTGACTGAGCTCGCAAAAGAGGGTGAAATGGATCCTGTAGTCGGTCGCAAAGACGAAATTCGTCGCGTCATTCAAATTTTATGCCGTCGGACGAAAAACAATCCTGTTTTAATTGGCGAAGCAGGCGTTGGCAAAACTGCAATTGTTGAGGGATTAGCTCAAGAAATTGCATCTGGAGCCGTGCCAGAGATTCTAGAGGACAAACGCGTGATTACATTAGATTTAGCGCTCATGGTTGCTGGGACAAAATATCGTGGTCAATTTGAAGAGCGTA
This sequence comes from Opitutia bacterium UBA7350, assembly GCA_949524905.1. GTDB lineage: Bacteria > Verrucomicrobiota > Verrucomicrobiia > Opitutales > Coraliomargaritaceae > UBA7445. The sequence continues at coordinate 29,067 of CATINC010000004.1, forward strand.
TAAAAGCTGTGATGGATGAAATTCGCCGCGCGAAAAATGTCATCATATTTATCGACGAATTACACACCATTGTTGGTGCGGGAGCCGCCGAAGGTGCGATGGACGCTTCTAATATTTTTAAACCTGCGCTCAGTCGCGGTGAGCTTCAATGCATCGGAGCCACTACTTTAGGCGAGTATCGTAAATACATAGAAAAGGACAGTGCCCTCGACCGTCGTTTTCAATCTGTAAAAGTCGATGCCCCCTCGATCGATGACACCATTCTCATCCTTAAGGGTATCCGTAGCAAATACGAGGAACATCACCGCTGTAATTTCAGTGATGAAGCCCTAGAGGTTGCGGCTAGGCTTTCTGAGCGTTACATAACATCAAGGTTTCTACCCGATAAGGCGATTGATGTAATTGATGAGGCGGGTGCGCGTGCAAGAATTGAATCTTTAAAACGCCCACCTGAAATTGAGAAAATGAATCTCAAAATTGAGTCTGTTTGCGAAGAGAAGGAGAACGCAATTGGTAAGCAGCAATTTGAAGAGGCTGCCAAATTCCGCGATGAAGAGAAGACCCTTCGCAAGGAACAATCGGATGCCATTGAAGCTTGGAAGAAATCACGAGAGGAGAACCGGGTCACGGTTGGGGTGGACGAGTTGCTTCATGTCATTTCTGCTTGGACGGGAGTTCCGTTATCTCGAATGGAACAGGAAGAAAGTAAGAAATTGCTTGAACTTGAGACAAAACTTCAAACAGAGGTAATTGGTCAGGATCGTGCAACTGAGGTGATTTCACGAGCCTTGCGTCGCTCACGTGCCGACCTTAAGGATCCCAAACGACCGATTGGATCATTTATGTTTCTTGGACCCACAGGAGTTGGTAAAACCCTTCTCGCAAAGGTGTTGGCGGAGGAAATGTTTGGTGAGAAAGATGCCATTATTCAGATCGATATGTCTGAATACATGGAAAAATTTGCAGTTTCACGTCTGGTGGGCTCACCTCCAGGATACGTCGGATACGAAGAGGGCGGTCAATTGACCGAAGCAGTACGGCGCAAGCCTTATAGCGTTGTGCTTTTTGATGAAATTGAAAAAGCACATCCAGACGTTGTGCAATTATTGTTACAAGTATTAGAAGAAGGTCGCTTGACTGATAGCCTCGGTCGGAAAGTTGATTTTCGTAATACTATTCTCATTATGACTTCTAATGTTGGGGCTGAGATTCTCCAGCGAAACACATCGATGGGCTTCGGAGTCGAGCGCAACAACGAGGATGAGTATGAGAAAATTCGGGAAAAGATTCTGGATGAAACTAAGCGGGTATTTAAACCGGAGTTTCTCAATCGCCTGAATGAACTCGTTATCTTCCGATCACTCGGGCGAGAGGACATGCAATCAATCGTAACGCTTGAATTGCGTAACCTTGCCGATCGTTTAAAAGAACGTGATCTTAACTTTGAATTTGATGATGCTGCGAAAAAATTTCTGATCGATAAAGGATATGATGACAAGTACGGCGCACGTCCACTAAGGCGGGCGGTAGAACGACACGTCGAAGATGCCTTGGCGGAGGCATTACTCAGTGGCGACATCAAGCCCGGCGAGACCATCAAAGTAGAAACGAATGAGTCTGGGGAAGCACTAAAGTTTACCCAGGGCCATACTGTGAGTTAGTCTTTAGGGAGGAAATAGCCTTCCTGCTGCGAACTAATTGGCATGTCGGTCTTTTTCATGACTGCCAGCATGTCTTCCCATACCATGCGTTTGGTTTTAAGGGTATCATTTCGGAGCAGGTAGGCAGGGTGAAACGTTATCATAAGATCCACTCCTTCATATGAATGCCATTCTCCGCACATTTGTCCCATTCGTCGCTTGGGGTCAGGTCCAAGTAGGCCTGTGACGGCAGTGTTTCCGAGCGCAATGAGTACCTTAGGCTTTATGATTTCAATTTGCGCCTTTAAATAGGGCATGCAGAAATTCATTTCCTCAAGTGTCGGCGGTCGATTCCCATAAGGTTTGTCGTGCTTGGGACGCCATTTTAAAATGTTGGCAAGATACACGGATTCGCGACTCAAGTCCATTGCGGTTATAATCTTCGTTAGTAACTGCCCAGCTGCGCCAACAAAAGGTTCGCCCGCCAGGGCTTCCTCCTGACCTGGAGCTTCTCCGCAAAAGAATATGTCCGCCTCAGCGGGCCCGGATCCAAATACAACTTTACCATCTTTACTCAGGTTAGTGTTGCAGGTTTTGCACTGCTCAACCATTTTACGAAGCGCCTCAAGTTGTTGCTGAGGATCGCAATCGGGTAATTCAATAGTAGGCGGATCTGGAAAAAATGGCTTAGCTGCCGCTTCCGGTGAAATGGGTTTTGTTTTGCTTTTTATGGGACTAGCTGTGTTTTCCACCGTCTCTTTCTTCTCGGAAAGATCCCTTTTTTTGAAGCTAGATGGTTGCTCATAATGAAGAGCTTTTACTTGTGCTAGAGTTTCAGGCTGGATGCTTACCCGTTCTATTCCTGCTTCTTTCAAGCGGTTGAGCTCTTCGTATACAGCGGCTATTTCCTGAGACATGGCATTACCATTGTACACCTCTGTCTAGGGGTCGAGCAGGATTTTTTCTATATTAGGCCTGCCCAGTTGTCATCACGTAGGGTGCAACGGTTGATTCAAGGCGTTTGGGGATTGCGCTTACAAGATAGGTGCCGTCGTCTCGACTCTCTTCCTTGCGAACTGTTCCTTCGCGGTGAAGTCGTGCAACTAGATCATAGCGCTCGTGAGGAATTAAGAGTCGAATTTGGGCAAATTCTGCCTCTATGATGGCCTGCATTCGTCCCTGTAATGCATTCATCCCTGCCCCCGTATGAGCACTTAAAAATATAGCCTCAGGATGTTGCATCTTAAGGTCTTCAATGCGGTTTGCATCCCAGAGATCATCGATCTTGTTAAATACGGTTAGGGTTCGTTTATTTTTAACACCAAGTTCGGCAAGTACCTTGAGTGTAGTTTCGGCGTGCGCCTCTACTTCAGGACTATTGATATCCAATAGATGGATGAGGAAATTTGAAACAACAGCTTCCTCAAGGGTCGCCTTGAAGGCATCTACTAATCGGTGGGGAAGGTTACGTACAAATCCAACGGTATCCGTGATGACTAGAGGTTGACCATTGGGTAGTTCACATCGTCTAGAAGTTGGATCTAAGGTAGCAAATAGTTTGTCTTCTGCTAAAATATTAGCCTGTGTTAAGTGGTTGAGTAGGGAGGATTTTCCAGCGTTGGTGTAACCCACAATGGCACATGTGGGAACAGGTACGGTCATTCGCTTTTTGCGTTGTAGGTGGCGGTGTTGGATAACACTCTCCAGTTCTTTTCGGACTCTTGAAATTTGGTTACGCACCATCCGTTGGTCCATTTCTAATTGAGTCTCACCTGCATCTCGCTGGATAGCGCCACCACCGCGTTGACGGTCGAGATGCGTCCAAGCACGTTTTAATCGTGGGAGGTTATACTCAAGACGTGCTAATTCAACTTGCAGGACCGCTTCTTTGGTGCGGGCCCGGTCGCCAAAGATATCTAAAATGACCTCTTGTCGATCAATCACCAAAATTTTATCTTTAGCAACCGCTTCCCAATTGCGTTGCTGCGCTGGGGTCAACTCGTTATCGAAAACGATGACGTCGCAGTCATGAGACTGTGCTTCTTCAACTAATGCCTCGGCTTTACCGGAACCGAGTAGAAGTTTTGCCTGAGGTTTGCGAACTGTTAGCATGGTTTCATGACAAATACTGATACCAAGAGTGGTGACTAGTTCGCGTAATTCATCTAGTAAGCTACGTGTTTCCTTGACTTCGATACCGGGTAGGGTGATCCCGATGAGCATAGCTCGTTCGACCATCTTTGGTTTTTCTTTTACGTCGTGCACAGATTCTTAAGGGATTGTTCCGTTATGGGACTGAAGTAATAAAACAACAGTTCTCGATGGCCTTGGCAATTTTTGAATGGCTTGTTTTGAAATCTTGGTTTTTCTAAAAGTATGCACGCCAATGAATTATTCCAGTTTCCCGATTCGCTCCCCTTTGATACGTACTTCTTGCCTGAGGTGGCTCCATGGCTATGGGTACAACAAATTAAGAAAGCGCTCGCAGAGTTTGATTTTTCAGCACCCTTACCGAAAGTGCCGGCTGGTTTTAATATAGAGGGGCCTGTTTTTATTGCATCTGGAGTACAATTACCTGCTTACGGCTCAATTTCTGGGCCAGCTTTTATCGGACCTAATTGCGAACTGCGTCCTGGAGTTTATCTCCGGGGTAATGTCATAGTTGGCAGAAATTGCGTGCTTGGTAATTCCTGTGAATTTAAGAACTGCCTGCTCCTCGATGATGTCCAGGTGCCGCATTATAGCTATGTCGGGGATTCCGTCTTAGGAAATAAAGCTCACCTAGGCGCAGGTGCGATAAGCTCTAATTTACGATTGGATCAGGCTGAAGTTACGTTAAAAGATTTTGATGGCCAGCACCACGCAAGTGGAATGCGTAAATTAGGGGCTCTGGTAGGTGATTCGGCAGAGGTGGGCTGTAACGCCGTCCTAAATCCTGGATCGATCCTAGGCAAACGAGCATTGGTGGCGCCGACTTTGTCATTTAGGGGTACATTACAGGCAGATAAAATGGCTTTTGGGACGCCTACGGTTAAGACGGCACCTCGTATGAATTAGGCCTTTAACTCTGTGAGGAGAGTATTGAGGTTGGCAAAGGTAGCGGTACTGCCAGCATTCCGCAACTCCGCTTCACTGTGCGCGCCCGTAGCAACGCTAAAACAGGCGATTCCTGCCGCCTGGGCTGTGACAACATCCGTTGGAGAATCTCCGATCAAAATACTAGCATCTGCTGCTGCGCTAATAGCTTTAAGAACAGTATGCGTAAGTTCAGGTGCGGGCTTATTCCATTCGGTATCACCATTACCGAGACAAACTTTTGCAAAACGATCGAAGCCGCAGTAATGACTAACAGCGCGAGCGGTTATTCCATGCTTGTTTGTTAAAATGGCTTGCGCAATATTTTGATGCTTCAGGAATTCCATACAAGGGAGGGCGCCGTCTAGAATCTCAAGACCGTCGTACATCATTTCTGGAAAGCGAGTTCTGAAAGCTGCACAGGCAGCATCCAATTGATTCGCCTCAACAAAGAGCTCCATTGTACTGGCCATTGGTCCACCAAGGCTTCGACGGATAGCTTGTGGCTCAGGTGTAGGGTACCCAAGTTCAGAAATGATCGTCTCATAACATCGAACGATGGCAACAGTTTGGTCGATGAGGGTCCCATCTAAGTCCCAAAGGACGGCGTTGGGTTTTGCTAAGTTTGGCATGCCTTAAAGTAGTTTAGGAGCTTGTATTTTGAAGACCTTTGTCGCTAATTCAAAGAGATTTTGAAAAACTTCATCCGCCTGAGTGTCTGATTTTAGGGCCTCGATTGTATGTGAACCAGTAGCAACCAAATAGCTTTTTAAATTTCCTGCGCTAGCCGCCTCTGCGTCAAAGGGGGAATCACCTATCAAGCAAGTAGTAGCCGAATGCGCACCTAATTTTTTGAGGGCGAGCTCGGTGAACTCAGGCTCGGGTTTACGGTAAGGACTGTCATCTGTCCCCAGTATCAGTTCAAAGAAGTGGCTGAGTTTGAGGTGTTCTAGCACGGCACGGGCATGTTTGCCGTATTTATTTGTAAAGACCGCCAATTGGAAACCTTTAGCGTATAGCGATTCTAATAAAAATTCTGCACCCGGCAAAAGGCTTAGTTTTTGTAGCATGACACGATCAAAATATTCATGGAAGTAGGGAAGAGCGTTAGGTATATTATCTTTCCCAATAAGCTTACTGAGTGTGACGGGTAGCGAGCCGCCTACGGTCTTTTTTACGGTTTCATAATTTGAAACGGGTAGACCAAGCGACCTTTGAGCATGTGCAATACTCAAATGTATTGCTGAAAAATGGTCGATTAGAGTGCCATCTAGGTCAAAGAGTACCGTTTGCATAAAACTTGTTTGAACACGGTGCGCCTTTAAAGCAAGGTTGTCTCTTATATCTTCTTTATGAAATACCTTTGTACCTATTCTCTTCTGCTATTTTTGCTTGTCTGCTTTCAAGCATCCGCGACCGCAAAGCCCGTACCACAATTTAAAAGCGGCGATCGTGTTTGCTTTATTGGTGATAGCATTACACATGGCGGATCTTACCATTCAAATGTATATCTTTACTATTTGACGCGCTTTCCGGAGCGCAAATTTCGTATCTGGAACAAGGGAATAAGCGGTAACCAAGCCTCTCATGTATTGCAACGATTTCAGACGGATATCGCCAGTGAGTCGCCAACGGTTTCTACCCTCATGCTGGGAATGAACGATGTCGGTCGCTGGCTTTATGGAACCGACAAAACCGATCCCACCTCCCTGAAATATCAGGCATCACAACTAAAATCTTACTATACGAACATGCGGGCGGTCGTCGAGAAGCTTGAGGCCATCGGGAGCGAGGTTATCTTCATCACGCCCTCAATTTACGACCAGACCGCTGAGTTGGAACGTGCAAATAACTTCGGCACAAATGATGCATTGGCTCAGTGCGCAAGTTTTATCGACCGTACTGCTGCTGTTCGAGCTGAGGGCTATGTCGATTTTTACTATCCTATGCTTGAGATTAATACTCAGCTCCAGCGTGCTGATCCAAAGGCTACTATCGTTGGAAATGACCGGGTGCATCCGAGTTGGGACCCCGGACACTTTGTTATGGCATACCAATTCTTAAAAGCACAGGCAGTCCCAAAATTAGTTTCTAAGGTCGTGCTTGATGCACGGTATAGAAAAGTGCTCGAAGTTGAACAAGCCACTGTTTCACAAATACAATCTAAGCGAGGCAGTTTCACTTTTACAGTTTTAGAGTCAGCCTTACCGTTTCCACAAACAGAGTCTATTTCTAAGGGTCTTGCGCTCGTTCCCTTTGAAGAAGAAATGAATCAGCAAATACTTTCCATCCAGAGTCTCCCCGACGGAGATTATACCCTTACGATTGATAGTGTTAAAGTCGGTTCATGGTCGGCCAAGGCTCTTAAGAAGGGCATTAATCTCGCTTCAGTTGAGACTACCCCGCAATTCCAACAAGCCTTGAGTGTAAAAGCACTCAATGATGAACGCGCCAAACAAGAAGGGCGCCTGCGTTCTGCTGCATTGGTTTACTACGGCAGCGGCCTGTATCAGTCAGATGTTGATTTAGAAGACAATGAAGCAGTTCAAGCTGTTTTGGACGCTAGACTTGAGACATTCAAAGGAGAGCCCTGGCACGGATACATGAAACAACAATATCGTGCGTATTTACCTATAAAAGCGGAAGAAAATGACATTCATGCAAGTTTGAATAGTCTTCAACAAAAACTTTATCAAGCTAACCAGCCTGTGGCGCATTGCTACCAAATCACTCGAAGCAAGTCGGGCGAGGGGTTCGGTAAACCTTCAAAGGGTGATTGACAATAGTAGGCGCATTCGTGAACGTACTAGGCTCTATTATGGTGGCTGTAGCTCAGTTGGTTAGAGCACCGGATTGTGATTCCGGGGGTCGCGGGTTCGAGTCCCGTTAGCCACCCCATTCTTTGTAGAGGCTAAATCAAAAGAGCTTTAGTTGTCGTAAGTTTATCATTTGCTCACTTTTGAAGTTATTGGCTATTCGCAAGTTAAATCAGTATATTCGTCATTAGGGCAAAAATGTTTTTAAGATTGTAATTCTCTGCCGGGGGATTGCCTTCGTGGTTTATCTTACTGCTATTAAGTCCATTACAGGTAAATGTAGGATATTTGAAGATTACTTGGATTCCCTTAATCTTACTTTGGTTGTATGAGGACCTTGCATTAAACTAACCCAATTGAATTCTTAGAGCAATAGACCTTAGAGTCTTAATAAAATGCGAAGCGGACTTTACCTTACCACTTTAATTGTTTCATGTGCTTTTTTTGTTCAAGCAACAGAGAGGCCTAATATTTTGTGGATCTATGCGGAGGACACTTCGCCGTGGATGGGGTGTTACGGAGATGCCGTCAATGCGGATGCAACGCCGCACATTGATTCGATCGCAGCGGCGGGGGTCCAGTTCACCCGCGCATATGTGCCGGCTCCGGTTTGTTCTGCGACGCGCTCAGCAATGATGCTCGGTCAGAATGCCATTCGTTTTGGCGGACATGAGCACCGCTCCTCCCGCGCAGGCCCGAAAATTCATCTGCCCGTGGGCTACGAACTCCTGCCGCGTCTACTGCAAAAGCATGGCTATACGACCTTCAATCACGGTAAAACGGATTACAATTTTGTTTGGGATGCGGGAGTCTATAATTATAAGATAAAGAACAAGACGGACTTTACCGAACTAGTCGGGCGTCAGCCTTTCTTCGGGCAGATACAGACCAAGGGCGGAAAGAATAATACTTCAAAATTTACGACAGAGCGTAAGGTAAACCCAAACTCCGTAAGGGTGCCTTTGGACTACCCGGATAATGCAGTATATCGTCAAGTGGTCGCGCAACATTATGACGCTATCCGAATGGATGACGACTTAATTGGTGAAATCTTGAGTGGGCTGAGAGAAGCAGGATTGGCTGAAAATACCATCGTGGCTTACTTCTCGGATCATGGTGCAAATAATCTGTTGCGACATAAACAAATGACGACTGAAGGGGGTTTGCATGTGCCCTTCGTGGTCATGGGACCCAAGACGCATCTTCCGGAGCGACAGGTGCGTGACGATTTGGTCGATATGTTGGATCTATCGGCAACCACTTTGGCGTGGGCGGGAATCGAAGCGCCCGTATGGTACGAAGGGCGCGATTTGTTTGCTGCTGATTTCAAACCTCGCAGTTTCGTGGGCGGACAAAAGGACCGCCTAGATCATACTATTGATCGTGTGCGCACGATTCGTACCGATCGGTTCCGCTACGTGCGTAACTACAAACTGGATCGTATCTTTCTTCAGCCGCAGTATCGGGACAAACAGGACTACACCCAGAACCTACATCAATTATATCGGGATGGAAAACTCTCTACCCGGCACCAGGAAATATATTTCGGCGAGCGGCCCAAAGAAGAATTCTACGATGTGTCGGTGGATCCTGAGATGATGGCCAATCTTGTCGGAAATACTGAATTTGCAAATGAGCTGGCACGCCACCGATCGATCCTAGCTGGCTGGCTATCTGAGGGCGACCTAGGCGTCGTTGAGGAACCGATTGGAGCGCTTCAAGCCAACGGTGAAGGCACCAAATGGGGTGAGGGCGTGAATGTCGAGTATGAGGTCTATCGCGAAGACAGCGATGGCGACGGACTTTCTGATAAATGGGAATCTTTGAACGGTCGAAACCCGGACGACGGGCTGCTGTATTTTGATTTCGAATGCGGTGGTTGGCAGACCGAAGGATGGTTTTCAGAGGACATCCGTTCGAACCTTGCCGGCGCGCTCGGCACGCTCGAGTTTAAATTGGACGATGCTTGCGGCTCGATTCAGCGGCAGGCGCTTCAATTGAGCACGGATCCACGCGACCGGGTTTTGGCGCTACAGTTGCGATCCGATGCTGCTTTGGACATCCGCGTATTTTCTAATGGTGAATTTGTCGGCAAGTGCAGTATCCAACAATCGAATACTTATGCGAGCGTCGACATTAACTTAACCCCCTTCAATTGGAAGGGGACCTTGCATACTTTACGGATCCAATTTGAGGGCGCCGTGGGTACCACCATAGAGCTTGACTCGATTCAGGTTAAACGGACTTTGGCTGTCACTCAGTAACCTTTCAGGCAGTTAAGTTAAGATGCGCCTCCGAATTCTTATATTGTTCATCTCACTGATCGGCGGGGTATTTGCTAGGCCGAATATACTCTACATCAATGCCGATGACCTTGGTGTGATGGATGTCGGCTATAATAATTCAAAGTTCCGCACACCGCATTTGGATCGTTTGGCAGCCGAAGGCCTGGTGTTTGAGAATGGTTATGCGCCAGCTGCGAATTGTGCGCCGAGTCGAGCCTGTGTACACAGCGGGCAGTGGGGCGCGCGTCATGGCGTCTATACAGTTGGCAGTTCGAATCGTGGTGACGTGGCGCATCGGAAGCTTATCCCGATCCAAAATCGTATTCATTTGCCCGCAAAGGTCGTAACGATTGCAGAAGCGTTACAAGCCGGTGGCTACCGTACAATCCACTTAGGCAAATATCATATTGGTGAGGACCCATTAAAAGATGGGTTTGAAGTTAATATTGGTGGTGATTACACGGGTGGCCCAAAAGGCGGGGGCTACTTTTCTCCGTGGGACGATGGATCTATGAAAAAGTGGTCCGATACCGTACCAGCAAAAACACATCGTATCGATATCTATGTCAAAGAGGCCATACGCTTTATCGAGGCGCATTGTGAAGAGCCGATGTTCATTCATTTCTCGCCGTATTTGGTGCATGGGCCAATCACGCCTGTGCCTGATTATGTGGGGGATTATCAAGGTACTTGGTTAGACACTGCTTATGCTTCGATGGTCGAAAAACTGGATGACGCGATTGGTCATGTACTGCAGGCCTTGGAAGCGAATGGTCTGACGGAAAAGACACTCGTTGTCTTTTGCTCGGATAACGGCGGAATTGCCGCGGTCAATGCGCAGACACCCTGGCGCGCGGGTAAGGGTTCCTATTATGAGGGGGGCGTGCGTGAACCGATGCTTATTAGCTGGCCCGGCACGATTAAACCGGGGCGCTGTGAGGAGCTAGTCAATGCGCTTGATTTTTATCCGACCTTCTTGGAGGTTGCTGGTATAGAGTCCTTGTCCAAGCTCGATGGTGTGAGTTTGATGCCGCTAATGACGGGGGTGGGAGATTGGAAAGCGATGCCGCAGTTTTGGCATTTCCCGATCTATTTGCAGGCCTATAACGGGCTCAAGGACGAGGCATGTGATCCTTTGTTTCGGACGCGTCCCGGTTCTGCAGTGCGTGTTGGGCAGTGGAAGTTGCATGAATATTTCGAGGATGGCTCGCTCGAGCTTTACGACCTGTCCCTAGATCGCGGCGAGCGCCATAATTTGGCACAAGCGCTGCCAGAGAAAACTGCGAAGCTGAAGCGTCTCCTGGATGATTGGCGTGAGCGTGTCGGCGCTCCGATACCCACGGAGCCTAACCCTAACTATGACCAAATGCTTGAAGCTCAAGCGCTCGTCAAATTTGAATAAGTTAGGGCTTGGTATTACTGCGGTGTAAAGGGTGAAAATTGATCGGTTCGAAATGGGAAGACGGGCATACCAGCGTCACCGCATAAATTAACTTGTGGAAAATTTTCCCAGCCGTAGCGGATTGATTGGGGTCGGGTGATACCTTTATGAATTAACCTCACTTTATCCAGTGCTATTATTTCAGCGGGCACGCGTTGGTATTTTCCATTAGTATCCAAAACAATGAAGCCGAGTATAGGGTTTACTTTTGCGTTGGGTTGATTGACGAGGGTAGCATTGGCGACCAAGCCGCTTCCAACGTGCTTGAATGTGATAATTGTAGATTCGCCCTCAAAGGTATGTGTGCTGTATTCGGGGGACTGTGGTGTATTTTGTTGGCCGTAAACCAACGAACGGGCGGCATAGGCCAAACGTTTGCCGACATTTTCTTTGTAGGGTGGGTGAATGTCCTGCTGCATCCCACTGTCGAGAATGCACACGGTTTTGCAGTTCTCGATAGTTTCTATTTTTTTTTGGGACTCACGTATCCATGGCCAGTTATTGTTGGTGTTTGCTAGCGCGGTGGCTTTTCCGAAGCCGGGTAGTTGAACGACGAGAAATGGCATCAATTCATTGCCCCAGTTGGCTCGCCAATGAGCGACCAGATGTTTTAGCAGTGCTTCATATTGAACGCAACTTTTACGTGTCCTTGCATTACCTTCTCCCTGATACCAAAGAACCCCTTTAATCGGCAATTGGTAGAGTGGTGCGATCATACCGTTGTGTAACGCGTATGGGCGCTTGTTGCTCTTAGGGCTGCCTAAGGGTGGTTCTGGTTTCCAGCCAACTTTTTCACCGTTAGCTTTCTTTTTTTCCCATTCCTTTACTTTACGCTCATACTCAATTTTGTTCACAGGCCATTCGCGAACGGCTTGTGCATGCGCATCAAGTATAGCTTCAAATGTTTGGTTTCCCTCAAGAGATCCCGGTGGCATCCATGCCGTGATTGGAGTGCCTCCGCGGCATGACTGTATGAGGCCAATAGGCACTTCAATTGATTTTGCCAGATATAGCCCAAAGAAATAACCACTCGCGCTAAAGAGACGTGTTTTGGTCTGTGGCTTGATTTCGTACCACCCTTCATTAAAGCGATACTCTCGGGTTATATATTCTTGTGGTTCTTCGACCGGCATTCGCTCGGCTCTAAAGATCCGGATTTGGTCATGATGGGTAACGGGATGTCCTTCGTAGAGTGCAGGAAACTTTCGCTTATAGGTCTCAATAGAGCTATCCATGTTGGATTGTCCTGCGCAAAGCCAAATGTCGCCAAAAGTTAGATTGGATAAGGTGATGGTATCTTCCCTTCCTTTGATAATAATTTCATAACTTCCGCCAGCTGGCATCGGGGGAAGTTCAACTTTCCAACGTTGGTCTAGGACTGAAGACAAGTACTCGTTGCCATTGAAGCGAACGACAATCTTCTGCTCACCTGTGGCGGTTCCGCGCAGTGGAATGACAGCTTCGCGCTGTAAGACCATATTGTCTGAAAATATAGGAGCTAAAGCAACATCAGCCTTAAGCGAATTCAGTAAAAACAGGCTTATAAAAATGAGGTACCGTGGATGTAGCTTCATGAAATTAATAAATAAAAATTACTGAATAAATCCATCTTGCTGACGCCCTACTTCATTGATCCGGTATTCCTGTAATTCTTTCTGTGTTTTATGAAGTTTATCAAGTAATTTTCGTATTCGTTCTCGCTCATTTAAACGTACATTTACGTCGGGTGCTTCAGCTTCATCCTGCGGTAATTCCCTGAACATTAGCGAATGGATCGGTGCAGTCGTGCGGAACTCAATCTCCGCGCTTTCGGGCCCGTTTGTTGCGGTATTCAAGACTTCAGCCCTAACTTTGATTGTGCCCGCTTTTACGCCTGAACGTACTAAGGCGACTGCTTCCCCCCAAAGCATTTTCTGTGGATTCATGCCGGTTTTGGCAGCTGTGATTAACGCACCATTGCCGCTGGTAGTAAACTGAATGTACTCATCGCTCAGTCGCTTAACTGCACCACCTGCATCTACAAGGTAAGCGACCACGGGGGTGATGTCGCTTCCGTCAGCGACCGGCTGTACTCCCGAGTCATCGACCTTGAGGACGAGTCTGCGTTTGCGTCCTACCGGCCATCGTCTGTGTTCAGCCACAACCTTGCCATCAATCAGGCCTTCGGCATGCATCTGTGCGCCATCAACAAATTCCTGGTCATTCTTACCGTAGCTTTTTTTATTTTTGTTACGCGCGTCGACATATCGAAAAATGTTTTTAAAGACCACTGGTACTCGCGGGACAGGACTCTTGCTATCAAATGCGGACTGAACTCCTATTTCGTTTTCGAATAGGGTTAGCTTGACTGCCTCACAGTTGGTGAAAATAACGACATCCTCGGGCGAGAATGGCGTCATTAAGTGTGCAATATAGACGAAAGGCTCACCTTGTACCAATGGGACATGTTCCAGACCAGAAGTTGGAAGTAAGCTTTTCATGAAATAATATGAAAACTTGGGTTGGCGGTAAGCATCCATAATGCCGCCCCAAAAGGGATCCGGGTGGTAGCCTCGTTGATGGTCGAAGGGATGCCAATGCGTTCCACCGATTAGAGATTTACTACTGCCGTAGACCATCGTCATGGAGGGCCATTCCCGGTCCTGGCCTTCATCCTTCCATTCTTCCTTAAAATAATGCAAAGCTTGACGTATTTGTGCAGTTTCACCCCATTGTTTGGCAACACGACTGACGGAGTTGTGATCGACCCAATTATCAACGAAATCGCCCCATTCACGCTTAAAGATGTTTTTATCAGGATGTGCTTCAACTCGGTCATTAGCATAGAGAACATCAAAATACTTTTGTGACTGAGTACGGTGGGTCCGCGCATCTGTTGTGGTGTAGCATCCCGGAAAAGGGTATTCCTCATCCGCAGCTTGGGTCGCCGCAATCGCAAATGCCTCCGGGAAATGAGTTTCGTTGGGCACAATTTCCCATAGCAATACAGAGGGCCGGTTACGTTCCAGCCGTATCAGACTGCGGACATCTTGAAGCATCCGTTGCGAAAAAATTGGTTTTTCATTCCAGAACTGCCAACCGGGAATGGTTGTAACGATAAAGAGGCCTAGTTCATCGCAGGCGTCCATAAAGGCGGGATCCTGTATGTAATGTGCAGAGCGTATTACACGCATACCGGTTTGACGTAGCTTTAGGGCGTCGCGGTAGTGGAGGTTGTTGGGGAGAGCATGCCCGATGTGAGCAAAGTCTTGATGGCGATTCGCGCCGATTAATTTTTGAGGATAGGGTTTGCCGTTTAGGTATAAGCCGTCTGCGCCACGCATTTCGATGGTTCGCAGGCCAATGCGTTTGCGAAAGTTGTCGAGCAATTTTCCGGAGGCATCCTCAATGCGAACATAAAGGTCATAAAGGTGGGGATTATCAGGACGCCAAAGCTTAGGTTGATCGACCTCTAGCTCAAGGGAAGCGGTCTTAGCTTCCAATGAGGGTAGCGTAATCTGAATTGAATTACGTGCTGCTAGATTTCCCTCGCGGTCTTTTAGTTCCAAGTGAAGGCTAACAGATTTCTGGGGTCCATCGTTAGCGATATCGGCGTTTACTACGACCCGAGCAAACTCTTCAGAGAGATTTTCGTAGCGAACAAAGATGCCGCCACCTGCTACTTTATCAACCGCAAGGGGGTGGGTGATATAGGTATCGTTGTGAGTGACGAGCCATGCGTCGCGATAGATCCCGCCAAAATAGGTAAAGTCTAGAGCTTCCTGATCTTTGCCTGGCGGGAAGTCGCGGTCGTTGCTGTTATCTGCGCGAACAGCAAGGGTATTGATGCTGTTGTAGTTAAGATGCTCGCTGAGATCGAGATGGATCGGGAAGTAGCCGCCGAAGTTTTCTTTAAGTAGTTTGCCGTTAAGCCAGATTTTTGATTTTCCCATGATGCCTTCAAAATGAAGGATCACTTTCCGACCTTTGAGGGAATTATCTACTTCAAATTTTTTTCGATACCATGATGGGCCTTGATAGTTGACCCCGCCGCTTGCCGCAAGCGGCAGTAATTCCATGCCGTGGGGTAAATTGACAAGGGTCCATTTGTCGTCGTCAAAATTGACCGCTTCAGCGCCTTTGGCATCGCCTTTTATGAAACGCCAGCCTGGATTGAAGTTGATTGCTTCGCGGACACTTGAGTCGGTTTGAAAAAACCCGGCAGTAGAGAATTCAGGCGTATAAGCCTTCGAGCTTAAAATGACGCCAAGGAAGGCCATCACATGCAGTAGAAATATATTGAGCTTGGTGGTGGTCATCTTGATGGAAGGTTTGAGGGAGGTCTGTTTTATTTGCATATACCCTTTGACTGCTGGAGTGCATCAAGCTGCGCTTTCAGTGAAGCTGCAATTTCGGGATTGCCTAAGATTTGGTTGTTGTTCTCAGCAGCATCACTGCGAAGGTTATAGAGTTCTGGTTTGAGTGGGATGGGATTATATCGACTGGGGTGAAATTCGATATACTTCCATTCACCCTTTCGAAGTGCTAATGCGTTTGCGGCCTCTTCAATCATAAAGGGTAAACCTTCTTTGGATTGTCCTAGAAAGGCATCCAGGGTATCACGGCTATCAGGGGCGGCATCTTCCGGCAGTTGAATTTTCAGGAAAGTGGCAAATGAATGCAGGAAGTCGATTTGACTGACCAGTGCATCCGAGGTGTCTGGTTGAATCTCTTTGGGCCAAGTGATGATAAAGGGAACACGAGTTCCGCCCTCATAGATCTGGTATTTGCCCCCTCGATAGGGTCCGGCGCCATAATGACCTTGATCGTTATTGGCCTTTGAAGTTTTTACAGTGGTCCCATCAACATAGCCGTCATCATATGCTGGGCCATTGTCGCTCGAAAGAATTAGAATAGTGTTGTCAAAAAGGCCCTCGTTTTTGAGTGCTTCTACAATTTGACCAACAGTCCAGTCAAATTGTACCGTGGCGTCACCGCGATAACCGAGATCGGTCTTACCATGAAATCGTGGATGGGGCGCGCGGGGTACATGAATGTCCTGTGAGGAGAAATAAAGAAAGAAAGGCTTATCTCGGTTTTTGGATATATAGGCTCTCGCCTTCCCGACAAAGACATCCGCCATAGTTTCGTCGTCCCATAAGGCTTGTTTGCCACCAGCCATGTAACCAATACGACCGATACCATTAATAACGCTGTGTTCATGCCCATGACTGCTTGGATAATAAGTCATCGCAGCACGATCTAGTTTTCCGTCAGGATAAGCAGTGCTACCGATGCGGTTCACCTGCTTTGGGCTAAAGCCTACAAAAATGGGGTCGTTTGGATCATGATCAACCACTCGATAGTTTTCCAGATAGACGCAGGGAACGCGGTCATTGGTGGAGGGTAGAAGAAAACTATAATCGAAACCGATCTCAAGCGGTCCGGGTTTTACATCGCTATTCCAATCAGCGGGAGCTTCCTTGCTGCCAAGACCCAAGTGCCATTTGCCAATAATAGCAGTGTCGTAGCCTGCCTCTTTAAATAAATCGGCAAGGGTGTAGGTGTTAACGGGTATGCAGAGCGGAGCATTAGGGGCGAGAATCCTTATATTGGCACGGAAGCTATGAGTGCCAGTAAGCATGGAAAACCGCGAGGGACTGCATGTAGCCGCAGTACAGTGCCCGTCAGTAAATTTCAACCCCTGGCTGGCAAGGGCATCAATATTGGGCGTCGGTATTTTCTTTGAACCGTAAGCACCGACATCTCCATAGCCAAGATCATCGCCATAGATAATGACGACATTTGGATTGGAAATTTTAGCGTAGCATGGGTTCGATACCGTTATTACTGAAAGCAAAAGAAATAGTGGGCTACATGGGAGCTTCATACATCAAAACGTTATCAATAGTGAGTAATTATTGCCGCTTGTTGGGGCGTCCTTGACCGAAAACGAAGTGTTGGTTTGGGGTATGGGAGGCTTCGAGGATGTTCTTTAACAGCGCGAGCTGTTCCGGATATTTTCCGGCGAGGTCGTTTTCCTGTGCGAGGTCCTCATTTAAGTTGAAGAGCTCAACTTGGTTTACATCTGGATTTACCGAGGAGACGTTTTCCTGAACCGCCACCCAGTTGCCTTGGCGCACGGCGCGTTTGGTCGGCCAATGCAACTCAAAGTAAACCGCGTCGTGGGCCTTTTGTTTTTTTAAGTTACCTCTCAAAAGCGGAAGGTAGCTAATGCTGTCGGTTGCGTCATGCAGTTCAATACCTGCCATATCGCAAGCGGTTGCCATGAGATCCCAGTGCGCGCCTATGTGGTCGCTGCGCCGACCGGGCTCAATCACTCCCGGCCAATGCGCGATAAAGGGAACACGGGTTCCGCCTTCATACATGTCGCGCTTGATGCCGCGCAGGGGGCCACTGTCGTTGAAGAAATCACGCATGACTCCACCTGCGGTTGCGGCTCCGTTGTCACTGGTAAAAATGACGAGGGTGTTGTCTTCGATGCTGAGGTCTTTAAGGAGGTCGAGAATACCGCCAACATCCTGATCCAACAGGCTGATCATGCCGGCGAGGCGTTGCTGCACCGAGGGCCAATCCTTGCTTAGGTATTGGGTATAATTGGGGTCGCTCTGTGGTATTTGAATATGTGAGTGCGGTATCGTGTAGGCCAAATAGAGAAAGAAGGGTCCCGCTTGGTTATTGAGAATGAACTTCCTCGCCTGAGTGGTGAGCCGATAATGACTGTATCCTTCAACGGTATGACGCGGACCAAGCGTGACCTTCTCGTGGTTTTCCCACAACCATTGTGGGTAGTAGGAGTGGGCGTGGCGCTGACAGTTATACCCGTAGAAATAATCAAATCCCTGGTTCAAGGGATCGCCCTCGCTGAAGGGATAACCCAGCCCCCATTTGCCGATGCAGGCAGTGGTGTAGTTGGCCTCTTTTAACTTTTCGGCGACGGTTATCGTTTCATCGGGAATTGGCAGTTGGCCGGATTCAGTTGTTTCGGTCGCCTTGATTTCATAATTTCCGCGAATGTAGCAATGGCCGACATGCTTGCCGGTCATGAGGGCGCAACGTGAAGGCGCGCAGACGGAGGTGCCGGCGTAGTAATCGGTAAGCAGCAGGCCCTCTTCTGCCATTTTGTCGATGCGCGGCGTTTTGATTTCGCTCTGACCGTAGGCGCCTAGTTGTCCGTAGCCCAAATCATCCGCCATGATAAAAATAATATTAGGCGGGGTGGAGCTGGCGCAAAGCGCGCTGCTGGCGATCAAAGCGAGGAAAGGAAAAAGGCGTAACATTTAATGCAGGAAGTTCAGGATTGCTTGATTGAGCTTTGATTTGATCGTGGCGTATTCCGGTTGGTCAGCGAGGTTGTACCACTCGTGTGGGTCGTTGTGATGGTCGTAAAGTTCTTCGTTTCCATCGTTGTATAGGATGTAGCGGAAGCGCTCGGTGCGGTAGGCCCAATGTTGCTTGAGGGGCTTGCCATTGTTTTTAGGTCCAGCAAAACGCATGGTCAGGGCGCCGTCGGGACCAGCCCATTCGCCTGCTTGGGGATTTTCGAGCAGCGGGCGCATGCTGAAACCGTCGAGCGGAGCGCCCAGGGAGTTCTTACGGGTGTCGCCCTTTAGTTCGCAAAGATCGACGAGGGTGGGGTAAAGGTCGATGAGCGAGACCGGCTGGCGGGTTTGGGTGCCCGCCACACTGATACCCGGCGCGCGGATGATCATGGGAACGCGGGTGCTGTCTTCCCAAAGGGTGTTTTTAAAGAGGTATTTTTTCTGCCCCATATCCCAGCCATGGTCGCTGGTTACCACGATAATGGTGTTATCGGCGAGGCCATTCCGCTGGACGGCATCTACCACGGTTCCGATGCAGGCGTCGACCGCCGCTACGCAGGCGAGGTAGGCGCGAAGGAAGGCCTTCAAGCCGGTGTCGAGATCGTTGTAGGATTCTCCGAGCAAATCATAATAATAATAGCCCTTGTCGATACCCTTGCCGTCGGAGGGGTCCGCGGTCTTGAGGTGAGTGTCATCGATATCATTGGGAAGTGCTCCATGAAGTTGAAGCTCGGTTTCAGGAAAACGGTCAAAAAATTCCTGAGGCACATGCAGCGGGGTGTGGGGACGAACAAAGCCCACTGCCATAAAGAGCGGTTGACCGGACGGATTGTTGGCGTGGTCGCGCAAAGTTTTTGTTGCCCATCGTGCATTCAATTCGTCGGGGGTGAGGTCTCGGTTCTTGGAATCGCTGAAATTGAGTAGTCGTTCCTTGCCCCAAGAGTATTTCCAGCCCGCGCCCTCTGGTTGGTTTTCATGATCCATCCGCAGGGGGCCGTAGGAACCGTCGATGGGACCAACCTCAGCAAAGGGAAAGGGTACCCATGGGTTTGCTGAGCGGTCTTTACCTCCCTTTGACCAATAGGGTCCGTAATCGGCTTTGGATTTGTAGAAGTCCCAGTCTGTCGCGCGGTGATGATGCTCGTTCTTTCCGGTTCCAACAACGCGGTAACCGTTCTCACGAAAAAACTCCATCATCGTTTTGGAATGTTTGAGAACGGGGTTCTCGTACCACTTTGCCCAAAAGAGATTCTTTGAGGTGTGAGGGTAGATGCCGGTGTAAAGGCTGGCGCGGGAGGGTGCGCAAACGGGATTGTTGCTATACGCATGTTCAAAACTGACGGCCGTTTCCGCAAAGCGCGCTATGTTGGGCGTGATCGCCTGTGGGTGTCCAGCATTGATGGAGGTAAAATCATTGAGGTCGTCGCAGATGATGAAGACGACGTTGGGCCGCTCGCCCGCGAGTAACCCGGCGATGGTGGCACAAAAAACCAGTAGGCTTGCCAAATAAGGGTGCTGTCTGCGTCGCTGACTACGTATCATAGTTTATTTAATTTAGACGGTTCCGCGTCGGTTTTCCAGTGCTTCCCGAATCTGAGACATGCGCGCCTTGGACAGCGGGTAAAGGGCGTTGAAGAGCATGGCAAGTAAGAGGCAAAGGACCGGAAGACCGATGAGTAGCAGTCGCATTTTCATGAGCGTTCCCTCGGGTTGTTCTCCGCCGAGGTCTTTATTGAAATGGGTCCAGGCCAAGAGAATGCCAGAAACGCCAAAGGCGAGGGAACTACCGGCTTTCATGATCCAACCGCTGATGGCGCTGAAGACGCCTTCCCGGCGCTTGCCGTTTTTGAATTCATCGTAGTCACAATAATCGCCCAGCATGGAAAGAAAGATCGCCCAGAAAACGGTATAGGCGGGCGCGAAAAAGAAGGGGTCGAGGAAGAGTAATTCCGGGATGTCCTGATTATAAGTGAACCAGCGCGCGAGACTACCCGTGAGCGCAAGCAACAAGGCGAGCAGGATCATCTTCTTCTTTTCAATTTTAATAAGGAAGCGTGAAATCACCGCCAGCATGATGATGCCGAGAATTTGAAGAATGTTTTGGGCAATGGCGAAGTATTGAGAACCACCGGCGGTGTCGCCCTCCCAGACATAGAACATGTTGACGTAGAGCCCGAAGGTCGCCACGAGCAGAATACTGGAGAGCAGAAAGACTCCGATACCGTGCAACAAAAGGAAGGCCGGATCTTTGACAAGGCTAAGGAAACTGGGCAGGAGGCGGACTTTTTCCTGCTGAAGGGCAACCTTGTGATAACGTTCCTGTGGGAAGCGGGCACAGATAACTCCGGATACTAGAATAAGTATGCTGGAGAGACCAGCTAGGGTGCGGATGCCGGTCACGGGGTCGCTGAAAAGCCAATCGTTCTGCGAAAGGGGAAAAATCCAGGGCAACATGAACATGAAGACCTTATTGAAAAAGGCGGAGTAAACCCGAATATTAGTGCGCTCTTCATAGTCAGGCGTCATTTCGGTTGCGAGGGCACGGAAGGGGACGGAATAAATGGTGTAGGTCGTGAAAAAAATGAGGGCAAAGCAAACAAAGTAGATGGACTTTGCCTGTTCAGTCCAATCGGGAGATGCCATCCAGATGAGGGGATAGGCAATCGCCATGAGTGCCGAACCGATCAGCAGGAAGGGTTTGCGGCGTCCGAAGGAACCGCGCCAGTTGTCGCTGATCCAGCCCATGATGGGGTCGGTAATAGCATCCCAGATGCGCATGAGCATGAGGACAATGCCGATAGTGGCTGGGTTCAGCCCGAGAATGATATTGTAAACCGGGGTTGCGATATCGTTGACGCCGTTCTCCCCATAGCGGTTGGCGAATTCGCCCGCTCCGAAGGAAACTTTTTCTTTAACCGGTAGTTTGCTTCTGGAGGCAGTTTTTTCTGGGGTGTCTTCGTTCATGGTTAAGAGGTGTGGATGCTTGAAGATCAGACAATTTCCTCAGCCATGTGAATCTTATTCGGGATCTGACTTTCAGCGTATTGTATGTAGTTACAAAGGAGTTGGGTCGCTACGGGATCTTTGCCGACCTTTTTCCGCAAGATCAGCGTGCTGAGTAGCATCGTGCCGTTACCGTGTGCTTTCATGGCGAGATCTGTCCCGTACCAAAGGTCTTCTCCGCCGAGGTAGGTACGTTTGCGAACCTTGTCGTCATCTTCGGGACGGAACCAGGTAATCGTTTGCGCAGGGCACTCATCGGCATCGAGTTGATAAAAACTGTCGACGGGTGCGACTTCGTGGTACGGTTCATCCATCATGCAGTTTTGAGGCAGTCCTTTAAAGATGGGGTGCGCCTTGGCGACGTGCATACTGGATTCCCAAAAGGAAAAGGAAGGCCGCGTAAGTAGTTTAAAGGGAAAGGTGCTGGATTTGAGCAGTAGGTTTTCGTCGGTGGAAATACAGTTGCAGGCGTCGTATTCCTTCAGCATCGCTGGTGAGTTGCGTTCTGCTGGGGGCTCGAGGAAAATAGCGCTGCCTTTACCTGCTTCGATATGTGTGAGTGCCTGTGCGACGGCGTCAAGGTCTGCCTCAGATGAAACGTCTTCCGGCACAAATAAAAGCACAATGGGCGTTTCATCGGGTGTCCAATCGCAGAGACGGGCATGGCTGAAGGCCATTAACTCAAGTGTCGGGGTGATCTCATTTTTAGGATCATAAACGACGAGTGTAGCAGTTAGTGTGGCTTCAATTTTTGGCAATACGTAGAGTTCGATTTCAGCCTTGTAGAGCACAGTGCCGGATTGGTTTGATGCGGCTACTTGAATGGTGTTGAGCCCGCTGTGTAGCAAGTCGGCGGGGATCTCTGCGTTTAACTTGTGGAAGTTGGACGTGTCACTCCATACCGGGACCGGTAGCTCATGGCGGGTCTCCTTGTTGGCGAGGGCAATGCACGAAGGAAGTGCGGCATTTTCGCCCCGTAGCACGAAGTTGCAGGATAGGTTTTCTCCGAGGAACAAATTGCGCCGTTCGGGGAAACAGAGGATGCGTGGGTTGGTATTTGCCTGCGCAATAGCATAGTAGGCGGCTTTGGGGCGTTGCCAGTTATCAATCAAACCTGCACCGAGGATCCAGTCGCCATCGGTAAAAGCGTGGATGCAATAACCGGATACGTTTTTATTGGCGAGGAGGGCTTCCAATTGGCGCTGGTTGCCACGTGCCTGAACGGATTGTGATTCGCGGCAAAATTGATCCACGTTTTGGTAGACCGAGTCCAATTCACAGGCCGAAAGCGCGGCACGTAGATCATTCAGGATTTTGTGATGATGACGATAGGCAGGAAGGAGAGCATTGCCCTCAGCCTGAAACTGTTCGCAGTTTGCTTCAAGCTCGGGCAGTCCGCCAAAACCAAACTCTGAGACGAAAAGACCCGCATCTGCTTTGATCACGGTGTTGCCTTCATTGGTGTCCTTGTTTCCCAGCGTTTGGTAGAGTTTCCAATGTTTCTCACTCACGGGAGCGCGCACGTAGCTGTGCAGTTCGGTGAGAGATTTACGCTCGCTTGAGTGGGGAAGGTAGAAATGTGCACCTTCTGCCCATCCGCCGGATTCATCCAGTACGAGCCGGGTCGGGTCCAGTTCGCGCGTCATGCGAGACATGGGTGCAATCAGGGCGGCGATTTCCTTGCGGGTGACTTCGTTGAATATCTCCCACCAAATAATACAAGGATGGTTGCGATCCCGCAGAACCAGTTGGCGGATTTCATGCTTTATGCGCTTGGGGGTCTCTGGTGTGAGGGCGGGCCAACAGCTCATACATTCCACCGCAGGTGAGGCGATAACCAGTAACCCCGCCGCATCGGCTTCTTCGAGAATCATGGGCGGAACCGGTCGCCTCCAGGGGCGTAGCAGGTTCAGACCCGCGGCTTTTGCCAGTTCGATTTCCTTGCGCACAACGGCACGGTCTTCGGGGTAGGATTGATGCTTGGCATAAACGCCTTCCCAGAACCCTCCGCGCAAATAGATGCGCTCGCCGTTGAGACAAAAGCGTTCGTTTTCATAGGTAAAGGATCGCAAGCCCACGCGCTCACGTCGGAGGGCGCAGGGCGCGCCGTTAATACACAGTCGCACTTCGGCGGTGTAAAGGTGCGGGTTCTCGGGACTCCAAAGGATTGGGTTTTCAATGGGTAAGGTCCGTGAGCAGTGGTTGGTGCCGTTTTTAAAATGCTGCGCTGACTTTTGAGTGTACACGCATTGACCTGTTTCGCTGAATATAGTGATTTCGATTTCGCCCGCGATCCTTTCTTTGGATTGCACGGAAAGAGCGAGGTCAAATTGTGATTGCTTAATATTCGGCTGATAAAAGGCAGATTCGATCCACGCATGCGGATTGAATTCAAGGCTTACGGACTGCCAGATGCCCGCGGTTAGGCCTCCACGCCAGTGTGGCATTTCGTTCGGTCCTAGGTCGTCGACCTTCAAATCCTTTGTGACGATTGGGCTGACGACGCGTGCGATAATAGAGTTTTCGCTGCCGTAATGAAGCAGGTCCTGAATCTCGAAGTGGAAGGGAGTGTAGCCGCCATCGTGTTTACCCGCAGATTTACCGTTGATCCAAACTTGGGTGCGGTAATTGGAGGCCTGAAAACAGAGTCGGCTGATTTGTCCTTCATGCGCGCTATCAACATCAATGGTGGTAAAATACCAAGCCACCCCTTCGTAATCCTGAAAGTGTTCCTCCCAGCAACAGGGGACGGCAATATCGATACTATTTCGCTTGAGCTGTTCGGGATGGGTGAACCATGCATCGCGCAACCCCTTATTCTCCAAATCAAGTTTGATTTTCCAGATTTTATCTAGGTTTAAAGATTCCATGGGCTTCGTTTGCTTTCCTTTTTTTCGTAAGCGGTAAAAAATAGCAGAGATTACCTTTCTTATCTGTTTTCAAAAAAGCAAAACTGTTCGTAAGGGCGTAAATACGTATTTGAGGGAAGATAGTCGCTCAGGGGGGCGAATGGGTTCCTTTACAGCGGACTCGATCAAAAAGAGCAGACATCCGTAGGGCTGTGTCCTGAGGGCGGGCTGCCGCCATGTATGGATTCCAGCAGGGCCTTGAGTTCAGCCACTTTCTCCGGATTCTGGGCAGCAAGGTTTTCCCGCTGACCTATATCTGCATCCATATCATAGAGTTGTGGCGCGGAGTCATTACCGGTTTCAATCCCCTTGTCGCCAAAGAGTTTGGGTCCGTCATGTGGTGGTATGTAAACCCAGTTACCCTGCCTGACGACGGTTTTGGATCCGATACCCTCGGTGACAAGATGGTCGCGTCCAACAGTGTCTTTACCCAGCAGAGTAGCGCTTATTTCAAGACTGTCGGCCTGCTCGCTCTCTGGAATGGTTGCACCTGCCATATCAGCAAAACTCATCAGGAAATCGGCATGGCTGAAAAGAGCGGGGGTTTCGCCTGCCTTGATGTAACCCGGTGACCAGGCAATCATTGGAACCCGCGAGCCGCCATCAAACATGCTGTATTTTCCACCACGCAGGGGTCCGGCAGGTTTATGCTCGCCGCATTTAACACTGGCATCATCGCGGTAGCCATCGTCCAAGACCGGACCGTTGTCACTGGAAAAGATTACGACGGTGTTTTTGTCCAGGCCCTCCGCTTTCAAATGTTCGAGGATTTCACCGACGCACCCGTCGAGTTCGGCAATGACATCTCCGCGTGGACCCTTGTCCGTGCTGCCCGCAAAGCGTGGATTGGGAATGCGCGGAACGTGCGGCTGATGGAGGGCGTAGTAAAGGAAGAAGGGTTGCGTCTTGTTTTTGCTGATGAAGTTTTTGGAACGTTTCAGAAAGACATCACTCATAGTTTCATCATCCCAAGTGGCCGCCCTCCCGCCGCGGCAAAAACCGATACGGCCGACGCCATTGACGATGGTGTCGTAATGCTGTTGGTCGCTGTGACGCATCGATAGAAGCTCAGGGTTGTCTTTGCCGGTTGCCACTTCGGGGAAGGGATTTACACCGCCGTACACTACCGAGATGGGGTCATCTGGATCGAGTCCATCTACTTTGCGGCCATCGACATAGACGCAGGGTACGCGGTCATTGGTAGCCGCCATGACATAGGATTCATCAAAACCGACATCGAGCGGGCAGGGGGAAATTTCGCCATTCCAATCGATATTGCCGTCACCAAGACCGATATGCCATTTGCCGATAACAGCGGTGCGGTAGCCCGAGTCGCGCAGGGTGCCGGGTAGGGTGCGTTCGTCTTCACCAATAATCATGGGTGCATCCCCTGGCAAAATACGCGCCCGTTTGTTGCGCCAGGGATAGGCGCCTGTGAGGAGGCTGTAGCGCGAGGGCGTGCAGGTGGCCGCAGTAGCGTAACTTTGTGTAAACCGAAGCCCCTCGCTCGCCATACGGTCCAAATGAGGTGTTGGTATGCCCGAGGCACCGTAGCAGGAAAGGTCACCGAACCCGAGATCATCGGCGTAGATAATAATAAAGTTGGGTGTCAATTTTGGTAAGTTTACGGTCATAAAATTTTGAATCAATAGTTGTGGAAAAAAATTTAAGGCAGTGCTTGGTCAGATATATAAATCGGCTGAGCTGGATGAAAGTGAATGCCGATATTAACAGTCAAAACAGTTGAGGGTTCAAGTGGAATTCTACGGTTACATGGTCTGCAAACGCCTTTAAAGCATAGGATAACAAATTTTGATGATGCCTTTAAAATTGCTCTAGTTGCGCATAAAATAACCAAATTTATGGCTAAAAGTTCTCAAAATCGTAGAAAATGTTATCTTCAGAGTAATTAGTCGAAAACTACTTGCAATGAATAGGCCACAAGGAAATCTTTGCAATGAACACCTTTTAATCTGTTACTAGTTTATGAAAAATATACCCTCGATTCTAACTTTCGTTCTTCTTTTTGGATTCAGCCATGTACATGCTGAGAATCTCATAGCCGGCTGGAACGCCTGGGGTGGTTCTAACGATACAGATTACGTTAACAGTGCTAACGCTGATGAACTACTCACGGGTTTTAGTGGTTCTATGGGCTCGGATTTGATTTCGGCATACCCTACATTAGGCGGTGGACATTATGTAGTGAATTGGGGCAGTTCGAGCGTAACGGATTACGGCGGCTTTGCCAGCTCAAACATCTCAGCGAATTCTTTCCGTATTGGCGTACGTGAAACAAATAATGCGAAAATGTTGGATTTTCAAATTACAAACAATTCTGGCTCATCCTATGCATTGGATTCGATTTATTTTGACCATTTATGGACAGCTGCGGCTGATTCTACCGGGTTTACCATTAAGCATAATTCCTCAATCAGTGATTTGCTCGCAAGCGGTTCTGTCAATTTGGGATCAGTTGCCGATCCGGGTGTGAATACGACTTGGTCTGATGGTGTTGTTGATTTCTCATCCAACAATTACGTTTTAGCCGACGGTCAATCATTTGGTTTCCGCTTGGAGCTCGATCATTCCGGCAACAATAGTAACAATATATTTGTCGACAATGTTGCTATCACAGGTGTTGCCGTAGTTCCAGAACCCGGTACATTTGCCATGGTTTTGGGTCTATTCTCACTGGCCTTGGTTGTGTCTCGTCGTCGCAAGTAAAACTTTTTTACTTATTTTAAACCTCAGTCTTTGACTGAGGTTTTTTATTTGCGGTATTCTTTGTTTTAACAGGTATCAGTTTCTTTTAGCGCAAGCTTTTTTGATGCGGGTAACTTATTCATAACTGTTAATATTTCTGCCCCTTATGTTGCATGAAATGAATCTGAAACCGAATATTCCCAGTTCGATCGCTTGCAGTCGTGCCTCAGTAAGTATGCCCGTTTTCGCCTGAAAGTGATTGGCGCAAGGTTCAGGTTTAAGAAAATAGTATGCTGTAATGCGAACGGATTGCGTAGCCACGCCAGGTAGGGATCTTTTACTGCTGATAGGATACGATCGCCTTGTGTGCGATGTTTTTAATTACTCAAGGGGATAGCGCGCTTGTTCATCTTGGCAGGGTACTGCATCTGATAGAAGCGCTTGGGAGCAGTGTTGTCGTAGTCTTCGGTACGCGTGCTGCCGCTCTCGAGCTCAAAGCTGGAGTGGGGGTCCCAATCAATACTTGGATCGGTGCCGAGATCGGTGCTTTTTTCAACGGTGTAGGAAAGGCCGGCATCGAGGTTGCTGTATTCCAACTTCTGTAAGGTGGGATTCAGCTGAAGAACCGCGTCTCGGGTTGGAACAGATAGGAGCGTCTTATAGTTGTTGGTAACCACCGTTTCTCCGCTGATCTGGTAGAGCTGAATACCCCCGATCGCTACTCCGGCTCCGCTAATATTGGCTAAAGTGAAACTGATGCTGTCAGTAGTCAGCAAAGCCTCAGCACTGCCAAAGACTGCATATTGTGCTTCAGGGGTTGGGTCAGCAGAAACCGTATCGGTGGTCTGCGCGGGGATGATCGGTGCCGCTGGGCTTGCCATGGCCTGAAAGTAATAGGTGGTACTGCCATCGGAGATTGAGGCCTTGTTGTTGCCTAGATAGCCGGTCAAGTAGACGACTGCGATGCAGCCATTTGGAAAAGTGGCATTTAAGTCGCTGAGTGTGACCGTAGTAGGGGCGGCGATTCCCTTTTGCATGGGCGTATCAGCATAGGCTCCGTTATAGTAAGGAAAGGTGCCGGATGCAGTGAGGTCCACCGTAGTGGCGGTGCCTGCGCCTGAACTTAGATTGTTGGTGCTCGCTGAGAGATTTTCCCAGTTGTCGCTGACCGTTCCGAGTGCGCTGATCCCGTAGCTCTCTTCGCTGTCAATGCGGGTGGCGTCACTCGTCGCGTCAGTAAAATTGACGCTCACAATGGTGCTGTTACCGCTGATTGTTTCGCTCACTCCGTTCGCATTAAAATCAACTGCAGGCTGACTGCGGGCATCCAGGGCGGCATCATGGGCGAGATACCAGGTTTCCATGGTTTCCAGTATGCTCTTGTAGATATTGCCAGAGGGAATGCTTGCTACCGTGCTATAGCCGTTAATGAGATCCGTTTGTTGGCCCGGATCTGAGGTGAGATTGTAGAGCTGTAAATCGGAACCGTTGTCATCAAAGATCAGAACCCATTGGTTACCATTTTCATCGTAACGCACTGATTGGTTCAAGGTGTTCTTATTAATGATATAAAAATGCTGACTGCGAATGGGGCTGACGTTACTCGGTGTTCCGCTCATTAAAAAGGGTACGAGGCTGATGGAATCCTGATGCTGGTCTGAAGCGATAGATTGACCGGTCAAGTCGATGAGTGAAGCGGCTGCATCTATTACAGAGACATGGCGGTCGCAAACCGTTCCTGGTACAATCACCGACCCATTTGATGTGCC
Organism: Opitutia bacterium UBA7350; assembly: GCA_949524905.1. Taxonomy (GTDB): domain Bacteria; phylum Verrucomicrobiota; class Verrucomicrobiia; order Opitutales; family Coraliomargaritaceae; genus UBA7445. The sequence goes on from CATINC010000004.1 coordinate 58,033, forward strand.
GTCACCCCATTTCCAGGCAAAAGGAACGCGGTGCCCGCCTTCATAGATGGAGCTTTTGGAGCCCCGCCAGGGTCCGCTGGGATGCTGACGATCGCTGGTCTCTGTGCGTGCTTTGGTAACAAGGGTCCCGCCGTTATCACTCGAGAGAATAACTAGGGTGTTGTCCGAAATACCGTTAGCATCAAGCGCATCGAGGATTTTGCCGATTTGTTGATCCAGATCGACCACGAAGTCACAGCGAGGTCCGAGCCCGGTGCTTCCACGTGCGTGCAGTGATGGAGTAATAGGGGTGTGCACAGCGGGCGCGGCATAGAATAGCATAAAGGGTTGGTCCGGGGCCGTTTGCACCCGAGACTCAATGTATTGCACCGCATGGTAGGCAAGGATGGGACCGTGTTCGCTCGTATCAAAGCGGGAATCACCAAAGCCTTTGGCAAGGAGTTCGCCGTAGTCGTTGACCATTTCGCTGGTTCCGGCTTCAGTGACAATATTGTTCTTGTCGTCATAAACGGTGTTAGCCAGATAAGAGCCGGTAATTGGATTGTTCAAGTTGGTGTTACTATAACGAGTTGCTTCAAAATAGCGCAAGGTTGAGCTGGTTCCCAGCGCGGTCGCATTCATGGAACCCGGCCACCAAGTTTCAACGGCTTGATCAAAATCGCTGATAGGCTTGTAGGTATCGTACTCAAAATACATGTAGAGTTTGCCCTGAATACCATCGGGGCTGACGAAGGTATAGTCGAAGCCGTGATCCAGCATCCCTTGGTCGAACTGCTGGCTAAAATCGTAGGCGTCGTAACCGTTGGGGTTGCTGGGGAAAAAGCTGTAACGCAGAACATCACCATCCCAGTCGAAAAAGTCGCCTCCGATATGCATTTTACCGAAGAAAGCGGTGTGGTAGCCCGCCGTTTTCAAGATGTCACCCAGGGTATCATGGGGGTTGTTTTTGCGGTCGCCGTATCCGTTAATACTACCGCTCGCAACGCTTCCGTTAGAATTCAGCACTTCGATCGTCTGGCCACCCACGGTATAGCTTAAGGTTTTTGAGTCGATTCCACTGCGACTGGTACTGTAATTAAGACCGGTGCTTTCGGTGTGTCCCCAAGTGCCGAATTGCCGCGAACGAATCGTAGTATTACCCGTGAGGACGCAAAAACGATTGGGCGCACACAGGGAAGCAGGCAACTGGGCATCGGTAAACAGCATACCCTCGTCACAAATACGATCCATATTGGGGGTTGGAATAACGGTTTCCGGAGTGGTGCCATCGTAATTGGTATGGCTGCTATCAATCAATCCCTGATCAATGAAATAATCATGATAGGCGCCGACATCACCGATCCCGAGGTCGTCCGCAAATATGAAAACAATATTTGGAAGGGTGGCTCCCGCTTTCTCACCTGCAGATAGGAGGGGGATGGTTCCACAAAAAGCGATAAAATTAATAATCAGGATAAGAAATTTCATGAAGTAAAGGGTAAGCATCCTCCTGTTGTGGAGGGGTTGCATAAGGTTATTTGCTAGCGGCTTCTTTTACCGGTTCGAACTTCCGCATCCAAACAAGGTGGTAGCGCTTGCCGTCTTTGGTAACATTGGCAACCGCGCTAATTTTAACTTTTTTGCCGACCTGTGCTTTGAGCTTTTCAACAATTGCTTTTGTCCAGATGTAGTAGGTTTCGCCCTCAGTTGTCTTAAAAGTCAGGCCTTGCTCCGCCTTCGATACGATACCCGTAGCGTTGATTTGCTTTTTTTGCGTTTCAGCGTGGCCGCTATTCAGGAAGACAGCGGTCAGCATGAGGATGGTGATTTTGATTACTTTTTGCATGATTTTTTGTGTTTAATAAATAATTATGGCTCATCGTTCCCACCAGTTGTCGTTGCCGAGGGTGGGGAAGATGCGATCCTTGAGTTGGGCATTCCATGTTTCCCAAGTATCCAACAATGACTGGTTCTCTTTGCCGGAAACCTTCCAGCGCAGGTTTATGGTCTCGGCGATATCCTCGCTCAAGTCATAGCGCGCAAAGTTGTCATTTTGGCGGTTTGCTTTGGCAACCAGCTTTACAGAGCCTTTGCGAATGGCCATGGCGTTTTGTTCCCACTTGCGCCAAAAGAGGACATCGTGCGGTGAGTCGTCTGATTCGCCGGTTAGGTAGGGCAGCAGATTGACGCCGTCGAGGGGACGTTCCTGTGCGATTTGAACTTCTGTAATGGCGGCAATAGTACCAAAAATATCCAGGGAGATGACCGGCTCGCAATAGACTTGCCCGGCGGGGATCGTGCCCTTCCATTGCATCGCAAAGGGCACGCGAATCCCGCCTTCAAAGAGATCAGATTTCCAGCCTTTCAGGGGGTTGTTGTTGGAAGCGTTTTTACTGGAACCGCCGTTATCGGAAAGAAAGAACACTATGGTCTCCTCTTCGATTCCATTGCGACGCAGGGTTTCCATAACGCGTCCCACACCATCATCGACCGAGCTGACCATGGCAGCGTAGGTGCGGCGTTTTTCGTCCTGAATATGCGTAAAGCGGTCGAGGTATTTTTCGGTTGCCTGCAAGGGTGCATGGGGTGCGTTGTAGGCGAGGTAAAGCAGGAATGGATTCTTTGCTTTGGCCTGTTGGTCAATAAAGGCCGTCGCGGCATCCGTGAGTGCGTCGGTTAGGTAGGCGTCGATTTCAATGGTTTCACCGTCACGCTCCAGCTTCATGCTGTACCAATGCCATTTGCGTTTGACCTCAGAGAGATCGTTGAGGGTGAGCATTTCCGGGAAATAATTCAAACCACCGGCAAGGAAGCCGAAGAAATGATCAAAGCCACGTTGGTGGGGATGGAAGTTTGGGTGCGTTCCCATGTGCCACTTGCCAATGATGGCGTTCTTGTAGCCAACCTTGCGCAAAAGCTGTGCAATGGTCTCCTCTTCGAGTGGCAGGCCGGATTGGGGATTGCTGGGGTCAATGGATGGATTGGTGGTGAAGCCGAAGCGATCCTGGTAGCGCCCGGTGAGTAGGCCGGCGCGACTGGGACCGCAGACGGGGAAGGAGACGTAGCCATCTGTGAATTTTACCCCGTCGGCAGCGAGGCCGTCGAGGTGCGGAGTTGGGATGTCGGTGCAGCCGTTGAAGCCAACATCGTGGTAGCCCTGGTCGTCCGTGAGAACAATTATTAGATTTGGACGATCTGTCGCACGCAGCGAGGTGAGCGCAAAGCATGTAATGAAGCTAAGGACGAGTCGGTGTAAGTACATCGTGAATTAAGTTTTATTTTCCTGTAGGAATTCGCGGGGTTCTACTTGTTGGACGGTTCCGTTTTTGACGTCGCGTGGGGTGGCTTTAAAAGAACGTTTAAAGGCGGTTGCAAAGCTCTGACTGCTCTGAAACCCGACCATCATGGCGATTTGGGTGATATTCATGGAAGAGGTTACCAACAATTCGTAGCCTTTAATGAGGCGTATCTTCCACAGGCTTGCCATGGGGCTCTCTCCGGTGGTGGTGCGGAAGGCTTTGGTGAGCTTACTTCCGGAGACCGCGAGACGGTCGGAAAGTTTTTTTAGGTCCCATGCTTCGCTGTATTCACGCTCAAAGAGATCGATGGCAAGCAGGACGGTGGGGTTTTGAGTAAGGTTAGAGGGAAGTGCTGACTCGCTTGCGGTACCGTGGACGAGATCTTGTATTGCGTATATGAATGAGCGGAAGGCGTTGCGGGCGATTTTTTCGCTGAAGCGCCCTGGGGAGGCATGCTCGTTGACTATGGTCTTAACGAGGGATTTGTGCTTTGGGAGGAAGGATTGTTTGACATAGGTGAAGTCTTTCCATTCCTCCAATAATTCAGCTTCGTCCTGAAGCGCCTGTTGCATGGAGAAGCCTATCCACAAGCAATGGTTGTAAGAGAAGCGCTGCTCGAGGCGTTCCATGGTGATGCCGCTGGAAATGAGGAGCAGGTTGCCGTTGGAAAGTTCCTCGCGTTTGCCGTTGATATGGAAGCTACATTCGCCCTCGAGTTGCAAAAGGAAGGTGTAGTTGCGGAGTTTCTTTGCTCCCTCCTTCAAGCGCGGTGAGGACCAGTGCTCTCCAAGTGAATTCACGCCCGGCACAAAAATATCATCACCATAAATGCTGAATCCGGAATAAACGCCTTCGGGTAGATCAATTGCCATGTGTTGAGGGGTTAGGTTCGTTTGCTCAGTGAGGATGGAAGGGCAACGTTCTCCAAAGTCGCTTCGTGTCGGTCGATCTCGTTGGCGAGGCGTTTGCAGTCCGATTGATACTCAGGTTCAAAGGCGAGGTTGCGGGTCTCGTAGGGATCATTTGCCAGATCGAACAGTTGAGTGGTTTTTGATCCGTAATAGCGAACGAATTTGAATCGTTCATCCACCACCATGCGACCACTGGCTTTGCTTTGGGCGTGAAGGTAGCGGCGCCATTGGGTGGCTTTTCCGTCGAGCAGGGGCTTGAGGCTACGACCGCGTAAACCGCTGGGCGGGACAATGCCGGCGTAATCGCAGAAGGTCGGGAAGAAATCTAACCCGGAAACGAGATGCTTTGTGTCCTCAACACCTTCGGGCGCATGACCTGGGAAACAAACCATCGTCGGCACCCGCACAGAAGTCTCATAGAAGTTATCCTTAAAGAGCATGCGGTGATAACCATTGGCGTCGCCATGATCGGAAGTAAAAATAATGACGGTGTTTGCGTGGTCGGACGACTGCTCGAGGGTGTCGAGAATGTAGCCGACATTGACGTCCACCATTTCAACCATGCGGTAGTAAAGCCAAGCTTGATGGCCCCAGTTTTCCTCAGTCCACATTTTCGTAAAATTCATGAGCCCGTTATGCATGCTTTTGAGCTGTTCAGGTTCACGGCGGTCAAAGTCAAAGTTGGGCGGGTAGGGTGGCAACTGGTCGCGCAAATGCTTAAAGGGAAAGGAATGTTTCGCAGTGCGGGGAGCATTGCCGCAGTCGTGTGGATTCATCAATCCGATTTGGGCAAAGAAGGGGCGCTCGTGGTCACGGTTTGCGAGGAAAGCTTCGAAGGATAGGGCGATCAGGTTATCGCTGTATTCGCCCTGCGGGTGCGAGTTGTGTGGGACCAGTTGAAAGGATTGATGCAGCTGTCGACCGGGTACATGCCACTTTCCGATGTGTACGGTTTGATAGCCGTGTTCTCCAAGCCATTGTCCGTAGTCCGGGAGGTCGGTGCGTAACTTCCGGTTATTGGCGACGACATTGTTCTCGCTGGGAAAACGCCCCGTGCACCAACTCGCGCGGGCCGGGCAGCAGATGGGGTCGGGCGTGTAGCTTTTTGAGAAATCGACACTGCGGGCGGCGAGGCGGTCGATGTTGGGCGTCTTTAGGTAGGGATTTCCGTGGCAACTGAGCGCCATATGGCTCAGCTGGTCGAGATTCAGAAAGAGCAAATTGGGCGCATCTTTGGTAGCCCGTACACTCCCTTGCGGAGCGGCGGTGGCTGTATTGAAAAACGCCGCGAGGGAAAGCGCACTTCCAGACCTTAGAAAGTCACGGCGGGTGAAGGTACTGGATGGGCTTGAGGATGGCGTGCTCATTTGCATTCGATCTCCGTAAGGGTGTACGCCACGTTGCGCCCGATAACTGCCAACACATGGTTGTTTGAATTTTGCCAAAAATAAAGCGGGAGGAGGGCGGGACCTACGAGGGCGAAGCCATGCAGATCTTCGATCGTTCCCTTGATTTCTATGCGTTGATCCGGCAGCGGCGTTATTTCAAGGCCGGGGCGAAACATCGTGAGGTCGTCCAAATAATCGATGGGGCCAGGCTCGACCACGCCCGCCTGCAGACGCTCAATCAAGGTGTAGAGGCTCGTCGTAGGATGGTGGGCTTGATATGTGCGATCCTGTCCGCTGTCAGTGGTGCTGATTGTAATGACATTGCCTAAGCGGTGGCCGGTTTGCCGCATGGGGCCGATTTTTGAATAACGATAGGATTTAACGGGGAAAATAGGGTCGGATTGATAACTCAATTTCCATTTACCCGGACTGCCGGTCGCATTGGCGGCGTAATCGATTTTTGCAGCAATCGTTTGTTTAGAGGAATGCTTTTGTCCGGTCCATGTTGACCATGAGCGCGTGTGCGTGACTTCCATTGAGCGCAGCGAGTTTATGGTCGGTGGTTTCAGGCATTCCAGTTCCAAGCTCCCTTCTGGACGCACCTGTGGAAAAGGACCCTCCTGACGACCGTTTTCAGTACGATATGCGTAATTCCGCATTGCATGTATGGCATAGTGCTGACGCGATGCTACGCATTCAAGCGGTGCTATATCGAATGATTGCAAATAACTGGGGTATAGGTCAAAAGACAAATGCATCACAAATTATAATATACTCAACCGGAAATAAAAACATTATTCAAACTGTATATAATGTCTTCTGGGGGCGATTTATGGACCGTTTTACGAACGTGAGTCGTTCAATAAATCTGCTGTTGATGTCTCTTAAAAATTGACGCTGGTTCGCAGGGAAAAGCTTCGGCTCTCATTAAAGACGGCCTTGCAACCTCGAATAAAGAGATCCACAGCGTTTAAAAGATTATCGACTGCAAAGTCTAAATTGAAGGTGGGTCCACTGGGGCCCTTGCAGAATAATTTGCCGCGCCAGCCCAAGAAAACCGTGGTGTTAAAATGTACGAATAACTAAACCGGTTGGTAAGTGGGGTCGGTCTTGATGAGCTTGCCATTTGCGCTGGTCTTGGTGATCAGATCGTTGCGGTCCTCTTCGCCGTTACCGTTGAGTTCGTTAGCCCGGGAAGCGGGAATATTTAGTGCAGTACATTATATTTTGAAGGGGGACGCCTTAAACGATACTTAATTTTGTCCATTAAATTACTGTATTGGCTGAAATAAAATGTCAGTCCTATGAGCAAATGGGTTATTCGGTTAATCTTTTTGGTGTAGCGAACCGCGAATGAATCTTACCTTTGGGCGAACATTGAAGGTCTTGTATACCGTATCCATAACATATTTAATAATGTATTGCTTAAATCCTGTTACTTCATGTCTCCATTTATTGCTTTCAATTCTCACCTTAAAAATTCTGTTTTTACATTTCTGACGTTAATCGGTTCTGTGCTGACAGCTTTACCGGAGGGGCAACTGCTCGCAGCGGAGCGTGCTTCCGTAGAAATGAGCCAGACAGATGCGCCAAAAGTCCATAACGATGCCTCTATTCGCTGGCTGGATATGCACTACCAGGCAAAGCCAGACGGCACCCTGATGTATCTTGTGACGAAACACGGTCTTCTCATTGAGAACAGTTTATTTCATATCGAGCGTTTGAAGGGCGGAACCCATGCCAATCTCCTGCCATGGGAGATGCGGCAGCAAAGCCTCACAGACGGTTTTTTCTATGATGAGCCCGTTAAAATAGGCGCGGCGGCAGGTCGTTATCGCTATGCAACACAGTTGCAGGGAGTGCGCAGTTTGCGAACCGAAATTGACTTTACCGCCACCGGGTTTCGCGCCCAGCGACAAACTCTAAATCTCCCAATCGATACCTATGTCGGTAAGGCCTTTGAGATCAATGGCCGGCGGATTGACTATGGCAGCTTGGCTGATGTGGATAAAGAGCGCCGCCAAGTGATCGTGGCGCGCCAACCCTTGAAGTTTTTTCGTTCGCTAGCGGGTTCCGATCTCGGATTTACCTTACATGCAGAGTCGGATCTGGAAATCGAATTGCTTTGCGCAGTGGACTGGAAGGAGCACCGTTCTTTTTGGCTCAATCTTTACTGCGTTGACGGTGAAAGAATTCATCACCGCATTTCATTGCCGACTTCACCGGAAAGGGCAGATGTGGTTGATCATGAATCCCGACGCAACCGCTTGCTGAATGGCAGTTTTGAATTGGGACGCGAAGAGTGGGGGGTCATTTTTCACAAGTATGACGTCAGTTCGGAGTGGGCGCTCGATGCCAGCACCGCCAGTGAGGGCGAACATTCCCTGAAGGTGAGCTTGGTACCGCAGGTCGCTCCTTATGAGGCTGCCAAAAAACATGCCACCGTTGCGTCAGAATATTTTGAGGCACGACCGCTTGAGAACCTAACGATTGCCGCTGATTTGAAGGCCTCCAAACCGGGACAACGGGTGAAGTTGCAGTTACGTTTTGTACCTACTGCGCTGGTGCCAAACCGTGGGAGTAATTTGATCGAGAAGAGCTTCACACTGGGAACAGGTTGGCAACGGTGTACTTTTGAAGCGCGTCTTCCCCTTGCGGCAAAAGGAGCTTACGCCATTGCGGTAGCCATTCCAGCTACGGACGAAGCCATAGAGATATGGGTCGATGCCGTTTCGGTTCGTGACGCGGGTGCAGGTTCCGGCGACTATGTAGCCGCCAAGGCTTTAGAGGCGCACAGTGACACTCTGCGCTACCGACGTCTCTACGCTCCGGGTGAGCCGTTTGATGTGAGCACAACGCTTCGCAATAACAGCGATGCCTCATTTCCGGCATTTGCCAAACTTACTCTGCGTGATCGGATGGGAAGGGTGCTCCTTGAAGAATTGCGTTCGCTCGGTACCGTCGCCGCGAAAAATAATCTAAGCCTCGACTGGGAACTTCCGGTTCAAAGCGAACAGGGAATGTATCGTGTGCAGGTTGAAACCGGAACCGCCCCGAATGATTTGCAGTCCAGCCACCAGCTCTCGCTGGCGGTCTTGCGCGAACGTGAGGCAAACGTTGCCAACCCGGATAATCGCTTTGGAGTCAATATTACGGATCTGCGTGAATTCTGGGCGCTGGAGCGGATCGGTATTGGTTGGTCGCGTTTCACCTTTGATTGCGGCTTGGGCAGTCTCATGCGGCAACCCGGTGTTTGGAATGCCGCGCAGGCCGAGAAGCTCGATGCACTGTTGGATTATCAGGCGAGCTTTGGGGTTACGCCCCTGCCGGTATTGGGGCCCGGAATGCCAAAGTGGGCTTCACGCGCAGCCAAAGGTTCATCCGCCACCCGCGCTTACACCCACAAAGAATCCGCAAATGAATATTTTGATGATTACTTGAATCGTTTACTCGATTTGGCAGACGGGCGCATCTACGCCATCGAAACCTGGAACGAGCCGGATATCCCGCTCTTTTATCGAGGTACCATTGAGGAAATGTCGGATTTCACTACCCGCGTCTATGACTTGATAAAGGCGCATTCGCCTGAAATCGAGGTAGTAGGTCTGGGGCTCGCAACTCCAGCGGAGACGCACAATAAATTTCTTCATGAGCTGCTCGGTCATTCCAGCCTGCGTCCCTATGATGCCATTTCATATCATCCCTATACGGAAGGACGACGCCATCCGGCCCGGGGAGATTTTCGCGAGGTAGTGCAGGGCATTGTCGAGGTTATCTCAGAGTTTGGTACAGTACCGCCTCTGTGGGCTACTGAGTTCGGCTACTTTGGTTACGCGCATGACGCCAAACCTTTTGTGCCGTTTAAGAATCCATTTGTAGCGCGTGAGATTCTCGATGAAGAGGAAAGTGCGGCCGCATGGATTCAGGCAATTTCGACTGCATTTGCCAACGAGGTGTCGAAAGCTTTCTATTTCACCTTGCTGGAGGGGAATCTGCTTGACCGTTGGTTGCAGGGCTGGGTTGGACCCGGCGGACGCAATGTGGAGTCTGGATTCATCGCGGCGGCGACTGCGTGCGATATAATCAAAGGGGTGGACTGCCTCGGGCAGGAAGAAATTGCGCCGGGTATTTGGCAGACGCGGTTTAAGGGATCAGGTCGAAGCCTTGTCGTACTCTGGAGCGAGTCCGGTGAGCAAACTTACACCATACGGAGTTCTAAATCGCTTGACGCACGAGATCTTTACAACAACCCCATCACTTTTGCATCACAGTCTGGAAAAGTTTCTATACCCGTAACGCCATCACCAATTTACCTATTTGTAAAAGATTTGCGCTAACAAATTACCACAAGTCATGATAAATTCAAAACTCCACTTTACTAGTTTCTTGATCCTCCTTGGGAGCATCCTACTTCATGGCGGTGAACGTCCGAATGTTCTTCTGATTGTTTGCGATGACTTGAATACGGACCTCTCGGGTTATGGCGGACATCCACAGTCCGTAACGCCGAACATTGAGCGACTCATGGATCGTTCGGTATCATTCAAGCAGGCGCATTGCACGATCCCGATTTGCGCGCCCTCGCGGTCGAGTTTCCTAACCGGCATCTACCCGCACACCTCCAATAATTTTGGAATGAGTCATTGGCAGAAAAATGAAATCCTCGCAAATTCAAGCACTATTTCCGGACACTTCAAGCGCAACGGTTACTACACCCTTGGGACGGGGAAGGTCATGCACAACTACGTACCCGACCAGTGGGACGAGTTTAAATCCGAATCCGACTACGGTCCTTTCGCCTTTAACGGAGAAGAAGACGTTCCACATCCGATGACCCCATCGCCTTTCCGGGATGATTTTGGCAAGATCGACGGTTCCTTTGGTCCCTTTATTAACTTGGAGGGGCGCGATTTTGGCGATGGCAAACAATACCGTTGGCGCAGCGGGAATTGGAAAAACACCTATGATATTGAATTCACCAGTGAAGCAGACCGAAGTTTCACCGCCGACGAAAGCAATGCCCAATGGGCCATCCAACGACTCGCGGAACTTGCATCTAAAAAGCGCGCGCAACCCTTCTTTATGGCGGTCGGATTTATGCGCCCCCACACCCCTCTGATCGTTCCCCAACGCTTCTTTGATCGCTACCCCATCGAAAGTCTCGACCTGCCGGTAATCCTTGAGAACGACGCGGACGATACCTTTTTGCTTCAATCACGCGGGGGCAATGACCGGGGACGCAAGATTTATAAAAGTCTGGTTGCTTCCTATGGCGGTGATCGTGAGTTGGCGCTCAAACATTTTGTGCAAGCCTACCTCGCTTGCGTCGCTTCGATTGACGAGCACATCGGGGGTATATTGGAAACTTTGGAGAAAACAGGGCTCATCGATAATACTGTCATTGTTTTTACCAGCGACCACGGATGGGGCAACGGTCCCAAGGACGTTGTTTATAAAAACACCCTCTGGGAAGAAAGTACCCGCGTTCCGCTTATTATTAGCGCACCGGGGGTTTCAAAACAAGATGTGATAGTTGAGCAACCGGTCTCATTAGTGGATCTTTTTCCGACCCTCATAGAACTGTGCGGTTTGCCTGAAGAGACACGACTGGGTGATCAGGGTGTGCCTCTGGACGGGCATAGCCTCGTACCATTCTTGAGGAAAGCTGACAGCGCAAACTGGTCTGGGCCGGCGGCGGCATTGACAACAATACACAAATGGAATGATCACGATCCTGCCAAGCAAAGCTATTCCCTACGTAGTAAGAATTGGCGTTACATTCGCTATCACAACGGCGATGAAGAACTCTATCACAACGCCGCCGATCGCCACGAATGGACTAATCTTTCTGCCAAGCCTAAATATGCATCCGTAATGAACGCCTTTAGAAAGGAGATGGACCACAGGGTGTATCAGACATTTGCGCAACAAGCGTTACCCTCCGTAGTGCCCAAAGCGGAATCAAGGGCAACGGCGACCAAAGATGCTGGGGAAGCGTGGAAGGATAAATATTTTAAAAAGTACCCTGAGTCTGATTCAAATGGAGACGGCACTTTGTCCTGGCCCGAATACAAAAAGCATAAATCAGCGCTGGATTCTCAAAGCTAAAACACGATAGTATCCCATAATGAAGCTCTTAAACTATATCGGCGGCGACTGGGTAGACAGCGACGATGCCATTGAAATTTTTAATCCTGCCAACGGCGAGCGCATCGGCTCGGTTGCAGCAGCTAGTGAAGCAGACGTCGATCGCGCTCTAGAACAGGCTCAAAAAGCAAGCCTAGTCTATGGTGCTTTAACAATTAACGAGCGAAAGACGCTCATCGACTCTGTGATTACGAAGCTTAAGGAAGCGGAGTCTGAAATTGTCAATCTTCTGGTTGAGGAAACCGGGAAGACGCATGAAATCGCGAGCTACGATTTCAACATGCTGGTCGATTGCCTTAGTTATTACGTAGAAGAGGTAAAACGACACTATGGGGAGACCATTCCTGACTATGACGGCGGTCATTTGAATTTCCTTTCGTATCAACCGATTGGTGTAGTGGCAGCTGTGCTCACCTGGAATTTCCCCTTGTTGAACTTGGGCTACAAACTGGGACCCGCTCTTGCAAGTGGTTGCGCCTCGGTCATTAAAATAAGCGAACGCACGCCGATGGCCTCTATGCGCGTGGCCGAATTGATCCATGAAATCGGTTTTCCTGCGGGCACGGTGAATTTTCTGTGTGGAGGGGGCAGGGTAGTCATACCGGCTTTGGCAAGAAGTAAGATCCCTCGGATGCTGACCATGATTGGTTCTACGCTAGCCGGTAAAAAAATGATCGAAGCTTCACCCACCACCGTGAAACGCTTTTCACTTGAGCTGGGTGGCGATGCACCGGTTCTCGTTTTTGATGATGCCGATTTTGATGCCGCTGTTGCCGATGTCGTCGGCTTGAAACTGGCGAATGCGGGTCAAATCTGCGTCGCGCCCAACCGAGTCTTTGTCCATGAATCCATTTATGAAGCCTTTATTGAAAAAGCAAAAGCGCTGATGGAGAGCTACCGTTTTCTGGATGATTCCGGTAACGGTCCGGAGTTGAGTCCGCTCTGCACCAAGGCAAGCCTTGAGCAAATGGTGGATTTTTGTCAGCCCGCAAACCACGGGGGTATTGTGGTGACCGGCGGTAAGCGCGCCGAGCGTCCGGGCTATTTCCTTGAGCCGACCCTTATTCGCGACGTTGATCGCAATTCCAAACTTACCTGCGAGGAAATTTTCGGACCCATCATGCCCGTGATGCCATTCAATGATTCAGAAGACATCTTTGCACTCGCTAATGATACGGTCTACGGACTTTCTGCCTATGTTTACACAAAGAGCCTGAGTCGCGCCCTTGAAGCGGAGAAACGCCTTCTCTTTGGCAATATTCTCATTAACGAAGCTTTCTATTCTCTGCAATTGCCACACGGCGGCTTAAAGCAAAGCGGTTTTGGTAAAGACGTCAGTCGTCTTGCCCTGGATGATTACTACGACATCAAGCGCATTTCCATCAAACGCTAAGACCATGAAGATTGCTGACATTCAATGCTTCCCCTTGCGCTCTGACCTCAATCGGGCGATTGGCTTCTCGCAATGGTATTACACCGCTAAGAATAATTGCCTGATCAAGATCACCTGTGAGGACGGCACGATCGGCTGGGGCGAATGCTATGGGCCAAGCATGGCGATTGCTTCTTCAGTGGAACATCATTTCAAACCTTTGCTCATCGGAAAAAATGCACTTCAGAACGAGCATCTTTGGAGCCACCTTTGGCGCGCTTATCACGATTTCAACCGTAGTGGTATTTTTATGGCGGCCATATCGGGACTCGATATCGCGCTGTGGGACATTAAAGGCAAAGCACTTCAGGTGCCGGTTCGCACCTTACTGGGTGGTTCCGATGACCCCATCCCTTGTTACGCCACTGGTATGTATTTTCGCAACGACAAAGACGAACCGGAGATGCTCGAAGAGTTGCTCAACGAAGCCACAGGCTATTTGAAACAGGGCTACGATTTCCTAAAGGTCAAGATCGGTAAGAATATCGAATTTGACCGCGAACTTGTATCTCAATTCCGCGAACGTTTCCCGGGAACGAAAATCGCTGCCGATTCGAATCACGCCTACAATTTCAAGGAAGCGCTGGATATGGCGCAACTACTTGAATCACTCGAATACCGTTGGTTCGAAGAGCCGCTTGCTCCCGATAATTATGCCGACATGGCGCGTTTGCGTCAATCAACCACCGTGCCAATTGCGGCGGGTGAGTGCGAGCAAACCCGATTCGGCTTCGAACGCCTCGCACGTGCGGGCAGTCTCGATATTTATCAACCTGACATCGCGTACTGCGGCGGGCTTAGCGAGTTTCAGAAGATTATTGCGATCGCTTCGGCGGCACATGCGGACGTGGTGCCGCATTGCTGGGGTCTCAAGGTAAACCAAGCCGTTGCTGCCTCAGCGATCAGTATGTTGCCGGACAACCCTGGGCGTTTTGAAGGACGATCCGTTTATCTGGAGATGGATCAAACGGAGCATCCAGTGCGCGATTCGATTTTTACCAGGGCACACAGCATCAAAGATGGAATGTTGCATTTCAACGACTCGACTGGACTCGGCGTTGAGGTCGATGAGTCGACCTTGCTTGGTTATGTCGTTAAGGTAAACCAGAACGCCCAATAGATAGAAACGCTCTAAAATGAAAAATCACTTTTCAGAATCAATACGAAGGGAAATCGCCGCCTCACGTGCAATTGCTACCGTGACGATCGAAAATACCGAAAACGTGAAAACACTTGCGGAAGCGTTACTTGCCGGCGGGATTCGTTGTATCGAGATCACTCTGCGCACACCTGTCGCGCTTGAGTCGATGCAAATTGTAGCACAGGCTTTTCCGGAGATGCAGGTGATCGCGGGAACCGTGATTGCGCCGGAACAGATCAAAGCCGTTCAGGATGCGGGCGCCGTTTGTGCGGTCGCCCCGGGGATGAATCGCAAAGTCATCGAAGCGGCGCTGGATGCCAATCTACCCTTTGCTCCCGGCGTTGCCACCCCCAGTGAAATCGAGACCGCCCTCGAGTACGATTGTGACATCATGAAACTCTTTCCCGCAGAACCTCTGGGCGGATTGTCATACTTAAAAAATATGCAGACCCCGTATGCCCATCTCGGTATCCAGTTTATTCCGCTCGGCGGGCTGAATGCCAAAAACGCTGAGGTCTATCTTCAGGAGGCATTTATTCTCGCGGTGGGCGGTTCATGGATCGCCAAAACCGACGCCATTAAGGCGGGCGATTGGGCAGGCATTACCGCACGTGCCGCCGCGCTTACTTCCAATTAATTGAAGCATTTATCATGAAAAAAGTCGTAACCTTTGGAGAAGTGATGCTGCGCTTTGCGCCGCGTGAACACTACCGATTTGAACAAGTTGCGCCGGGCGAAATGGATCTCACCTTTGGTGGGGCCGAAAGCAACGTGGCGGCTTCTATTGCAATGTTTGGTGGTGCTGCCCGTTTTGTGACGGCATTGCCCAAGCATGCCATCGCGGATGCCTTTATGCGTCAGATGCGGGGATTTGAAGTGGATATGGATTCGGTGGTACGCCGGGAGGAGGGCCGTTTCGGCGCTTACTTTGTTGAAACGGGCGCCAACCAGCGTCCAAGTCGTGTAATCTACGACCGTGAACACAGCGCGGTTTCCCTTTGCCCGGGCAACGCTTATGATTGGGATAGCGTTTTAGCGGATGCACAGTGGCTTCATATTTCCGGCATAACGCTGGCGATTTCCGAAACAGCTGCACAAACCGCAATCTTCGCCGCAGAAAAAGCTCAGGCTGCTGGAGTTACGGTTTCCTGTGACTTGAACTTCCGCAAAAACCTCTGGCGCTGGCGTCCGGGAACCGACGCCCAAACACTCGCCCGTGAGGTCATGCCGCAATTCCTTGAGCGCGTAAATGTCGTTATCGGCAACGAGGAAGACGCCGCGGACGTTCTGGATATTCACGCAGGTGACAGCGATGTACATGCCGGATCGCTTCAGATCGAACGCTATCCTGACGTTGCCCGTCAAATTGTCCAACGCTTCGACAAGGTGCAGTCGGTTGCCATCACTTTGCGCGAAAGTATTTCCGCTAGTCACAACAATTGGGGGGCGATGCTCTATGATGCCGCTTCCGACGCTGCTTCCTTTGCTCCCTTGAACGGCGAGGACTACCAACCCTACGAGATCCGAAACATCGTCGACCGTGTCGGCGGCGGTGATTCCTTTGCTGCGGGGCTTATTTTTGCCATAACTTGTGGTGATTTGAAATCACCACAGGAACAGGTAAGCTTTGCGGTGGCGGCTTCTTGCCTCGCGCATTCCGTAAAGGGCGATTCTAATTACAATAATCGTGCCGAGGTTGAAACGCTCATGCGAGGTGATGCCTCCGGTCGTGTACAGCGTTAACCCCTTATCATTATGAGAGTTAATCTACTGTTCGTTTTTTTATTTGTCACGGTCGCCACGGGGGCAGATTACTACCTTAACGCTGAATTCGGCTCTGACGCCGCAAACGGTCTAAGCGAAAGGACGGCTTGGCGCAGTCTTGAACGCTTGAATAAGCAAGCGCTCAAAGCCGGTGACCGCATCCTGCTCGAGGCGGGGCAGGTTTTTCCCGGGCAATTCCATTCCAAGGATTCCGGAAGCGAGGCTGAGCCCATTCAGATGCTCAGTTATGGGGAGGGTGCCAAGCCGCGCATCGAGGCTCGAGGCAAATTTCAAACCGCGCTTTTGCTGGAGAATGTTTCCCATTGGATCATCGAAGGCATCGAAATTACGAATACCGGGCCGGAACCGCAGGCGAAGCGACGTGGGGTCTTGATAAGAGCGAATGCAGGTGGGGTCCACAGAAATATTGTCCTACGCGGACTAACGATTCGCGATGTTAACGGATCGATTTCAAAAAACAAGGGTGGGGGAACCGCTATCCGTTGGGAGGTCAGTAACCAGAAAAAACCGACTCGCATGGAGGGTCTCCTGATTGAGGACTGCCACGTATTGCGCTGTGACCGCGATGCTATCAAGGGTTGGATGGATCCCTGGGACGATCTTTCAAATTTGAGCACGGGCATTATTATTCGGGGCAATTTACTTGAGGATATCGGCGGCGACGGCATTGTACCTATTGGAACCGAGGGTGCCTTGATAGAGTACAATCGTTTGTACGGTGCACGTCAGCGCATAGAGGGTCTTAATACCAGGGAAGTCACGCACTATGCAGGTCCGAGCGTGGGCATCTGGCCGTGGAGCAGCAAAAATACGCACGTGCGATTCAATGAGGTTTGGAATTATGCCGGTACGTTTGATGGACAGGGCTTGGACTCCGACTTCAATTGCTCAGGAACCCTTTTTGAATACAACCTGAGTGCGCAGAACGCCGGTGGGTTCTTCCTGATTTGCAATTGGTCGAAGCATCAGGACTCCGGGCAATCGATCGGCAACTCCGGCACAATAATCCGCCACAACGTCAGTTTTAATGACCGCATCCGTGGTTTCGTTCTCAATGGCCCTGTCGAGACCGTAAGCCTTCACGGTAATGTCATTTACAACACCGTGGAGGATATCTTTCAACTTATTGTTGATACACCCTGGGAGGGTGGACGTTTCTCGGAGTCGGTCACCGTAACCGACAATCTTTTCTTCACCCGTGGCGAGGCTCAGATTTATCAAGGCACCTGGGGCGGCGGCGGCATGGGACTCTGGAAAGCCCAAAAGAAAATCAGCCGTCAAAACTTTGACTTTAAGGGCAACGCCTACACCCGCGTGACTGGATTTAAGGGGACGGAGCATATCGAGCCGGGAAAGATTCAATTGAAAAATTCCGAGACTCTGGGATCTTTGATCGGTCGTTTTGACGCTGACCTTAAAGTGCGTGCAAATTTTGACCGCATGCACCGTTTCCTTGAGAAGTCGCGCTATTGGTCGCTGCTTCAAGCTGCACTTTGAAGTAACACAATTAAACCAATGGACTACCAAAAGAAGGGAATCCCGAAGCAAACCGGACTATTCTATGGTGCGGATTACAACCCCGATCAATGGCAACACGCGCCGGAGATCCTTGAGCGTGACATCGCGCTCATGAAAGAGGTGGGCGTGACCTCTGCCTCGATTGGTATCTTCGCTTGGACTGCGCTGGAACCGCAGGAGGGACGGTACCAATTTGAATGGCTTGATCGTATCATGGACCGTTTCGCCGAGGAAGGAATGTTTGTTTTTTTGGCAACGCCCAGCGGAAGCAAACCGATTTGGCTTTCCGAAAAATACCCGGAAGTGCGCCGTCTTGGAATTGACGGACTGCGGGAAAATTCGGGTCGACGTCATAATCATTGTTTGAGTTCAAAGGTTTATCGTGAAAAAACCCGCGCGATTAATACCGCACTTGCCGAACGTTACGGGCAACATCCCGCACTCGCGCTCTGGCATGTGGGCAACGAATTTAGCGGGGAATGTCATTGTGAGCATTGTCGCCTTGCCTTTCAGAACTGGCTCAAGGAACGCTACCACACGCTCGACGCCCTCAACGATGCCTGGTGGAGCGCCTTTTGGAATCACACCTACTCCGATTGGGGCGAGATCCAAACCCACGACCCAAGTATCGACGCCCTACAGCTCGATTGGATGCGTTTCGTCAATGACCAGCACGTTTTGTTTATGCTCAATGAAATGGAACCCCTGCGTGAGTTGACCCCGGGGATTCCATGTACCACCAATTTCATGGGAACGCACGAAAGCACCAATTACTGGCAGTGGGCGGAACACGTGGACTGCATTGCCAATGATTTGTACCCCTTGCCGGATGATCGCAAGGACACCTGGCGCAATGCCATTCGCGCAGATTTCATCCACACTATGATGCGCGGCATGAGTGGCGGTAAGCCCTGGATGTTGATGGAATGTTCGCCAAGTTCGGTCAACTGGGGAGGCATTAATCAATTAAAGCGTCCGGGCGTGCATCGGCAAGAGGTGCTCCAGGCGGTCGCCAACGGTGCCAGTACGGTTCATTATTTTCAATGGCGCAAGGGCAGGGGTGGCTTTGAAAAATACCACGGGGCAGTCGTCGATCACGAGGGCAGTAACCGAAGCCGGGTGTTCCAAGACTGCGCCGCCATCGGTGCGGAACTTAAAAGCCTCGCTCCATTGGGTGAGCACGATTGTCCAACAGCTGAGGTAGCTTTGCTTTACGACTGGGAAAGCCGTTGGGCGCTCAAGTCCTCAAAAGGCCCCAAGGTCCTCAAAGAGGAGGGCCCATTTGCTTCAGATCTCTACAGCGAGACTTGTTTCGACCATTACGAAGCCCTAACGCAAAACGGCTTGTCGGTCGATGTGGTTTCAACGAAATCAGACTTGAGTCATTACAAGGTCCTGGTTCTACCCGCACTGTATTTTGTGGAGGATGCCCTCGCTTCCCGCATTCGGGCTTTTGTTGAAAAGGGCGGTAACGTGGTGGGTACTTATTTAACGGCCTATGTCGATTCAAGCAACCGTTGCCACCTCGGCGGTTTCCCCGGTGCTGGGCTTCGAGAAGTCTTTGGCATATGGAACGAAGAACTCGACAACCTTCATGATGAAACACGGGTAATACTAGAGGGCGAAGTGCAGGGTGTGGCGCGTGACCTCGCCGAGCGGATTCATTTGGAGGGCGCAAGCACGCTAGCGCAAGCGGCATCAGAGTTTTACGCGGGGCATCCTTTGGTCACGCACATGGATTACGGGGAGGGTTCTGCCTGCTATATTGCCGCGCGTTTGGAAATGCCCGCCTTGTGCGCCTTCTATCAACATCTGCGGGAAAAAGTCGGTTTGGAGCGTACGGTGGCATGTGATCTTCCGCAGGGCGTTGTTTTTCGGAAGCGCAAGTCCGCTGATGGCACCCTGGGTTTTCTTTTTAACTATACCCGAGAAACTAAGCGCATTGGATTAGGTGAGGGGAAATGGTTCGCCTTCGGTGAACCGGAGACCATTTATGCTGGCTCGCTGGAATTAGCGCCCTATGCCACCCTGACTCTAAGGTTGTAGGGGCGGGGCTTTTGGGTCTTGCTGTGGAAGACTACCCAATATTCCCATGAAGCTTTTTAAAAAAACCAAGACCTCGCGTTTTCAAACCCTCGTTATTGGTATCGCCCTGACTGCCGCCGCAACGCTGGTCAACGCCAAGCCAAACATCATTGTCATTTTTGCCGACGATATGGGTTACGGCGACATGAGCAATAACGGCCACCCAACCATCCGCACGCCCCATTTGGATCAAATGACTGCAGAGGGGCAGAAATGGACAAGTTTCTATTCGGCTTCTTCGGTCTGTACTCCCAGTCGTGCGGCGCTTCTGACGGGTCGTTACGCTGTTCGGAGCGGTATGGAGTCAAAGGCTTACGGGGTACTCTTTCCGGATTCAAAGGGCGGACTGCCAGCCTCGGAAGTCACCCTCCCTGAAATGCTCAAAGAGGTGGGTTATGCCACGGGTATGGTGGGGAAGTGGCACCTCGGGCACCTGCCGGAGTTTCTCCCGACCCGCCACGGATTTGATTCCTGGTACGGCATCCCCTATAGCAATGACATGGAACTCGATCGACCAAAGGTCACGGAACTCAATGGCGGGAGTCTGGGTCAATGGCATACGGGTGTTCATTGGGATGAGCCGAAGTCGGAATATTGGCAAGTACCGCTCATGGAAGGGGAGACTATTCTCAAGCTTGCTCCGGATCAGACCCAGCTCACAAAATCCTACACTACAAAAGCCATCGATTTTATCGAGTCCCACAAAAAAAAGCCCTTCTTCCTCTATCTTGCACACAGCATGCCTCACGTCCCGCTCTTTCGCTCAAAGGACTTTGAGGACTTCAGCGCCGCAGGACTTTACGGCGATGTCATTGAAGAGATCGACCATTCGGTCGGTCAAATCCTAGGAGCTTTGCGTGAGAACGGGCTCGCGAAAAACACCCTCGTGGTCTTCACTTCCGATAATGGCCCCTGGTTAGAGTTCAAGACGAAGGGCGGTATCGCTGGTCCCTTGCGCGGCGGGAAGTTTGATACTTACGAGGGCGGTATGCGTGAGCCGGGGATTTTCTGGTGGCCGGGCAAAATAAAGCCGGCAATCATTCACGATATCGGTTCCACGCTGGATTTTATGGCAACCTTTGCCGCCATTGCAGGACTCGATGCGCCCGAAGCCGCAGTCGATAGCTACGATCTCTCGGGCACTTTGTTGCAGGGCGAGGCAAGTCCACGCAAGGAACTCTTTTACTACAAGAGTACTCACGTCGAGGCACTTCGTGTCGGTAGCTTCAAAGTCCACTTTGACCGCGATGCTAGGTCCGCCAAGCCGGCAATCACGGCTTGCTATAACCTTGACCACGATCCCGGGGAAAACTACGACCTACGCGAATCCCAAGCGCACTTATTGTCGGACTTCATCCAGCGCCTGCAACAACACCGCGCAACCATCGAACCCGTAGAGGATCAACTCGCAAGGCGATAGGCGGATTGGGTTGAATCTTGAGCCTTACTTTGCTTCTGCCTTTGAACTCAGGGCGTGCAGATTGAAGAGGTCGTAATTGGCTTCTTCGACTACAGCGCCGGAGCTGACATAAGCGTATAGGTCTTCGTCGTATAAATGAGGCACTTTTAGGTCGCCGCTCAGAGTCGCCAACGTGCTTCGCTTGTCCATATTTCTCAATGCTGCTTCAAAGCTCAATACTCCTGCTTTGGATGATTTTGTAAGGGTAAATTCAATTTCCAGCTTGTCGCTCAAGTCATCGGCGTCGGATGTGTCATCGCCAATTGACGCGTAATTGACGTTCTTTGAAAAAAATCCTCCGCCGCTTTTGCCGAAGACGTAGAACTGATAGCTTTCACTATGTTGTGGGGTCTTTTGAATGCCCGCATAAACGATCTCGATGGCCTCGTTTTTAGCATTCGAGAACCCAACACCACCGAGCATGGTGGGTACCTTGCCGCCCATAACCATCGCAGGCAGCCCTTCAAAAGTGTAGACGATCCGCGCGGACCATGTACTGCCCACATCAAACCCTTCACCTGCTCCCTTCTGAAGCAGTGCCCGTGCTCCCCGACTATTCGGGTCGCGTCGCAAAATCCCCATTTCGTAATTCCTAGAACGAGGAAAATACAGTCCGCCTCGGACAGACGCACCCTCGACAAAATATGGAGCCGCTTGCTGAATTTGTTTATCAATACCACCGCTTACATAACCTTCCGCAGCGCTGAAGCTCGTGGAAAAATCCAGATCGGCAAAAGCGGTAGTCGCGAAAGTGAACAGGAGACTTAGGAAAATGAAAGTGTTTCTTTGATACATAGTTTTGAATGAGTGGATTTAAGGCGCTACACGTGTAATTCAATGTTCGGCGGCACACTAGTCAAAAGAATTAAGCAGACTTCAAAGCAGGAAGCATAGATGGACACGAATTCATAGGATGAAGACAATGTTCGATACTTGTCCGCTGACGCCTTGGCGTAGGTGGAAGACGCGATGGGTCAAAGCTCTATGCTCAGCCCCGGGTTTGTCGTTGTTGGGCGAGGATGTCCATGACGGCGGCGGGGGCTTGTTGGCGGCGGTATAGGTCGGCCATGATTTTCATGGCAGGGTCAATATGTTTGAAAAATTGTTTGTAGGCGGGGCAGAGGTAGTTGAGGCCCCATTCGCCGTCAGGGGTGTAGGTGAAGCGGTGTTTAGGGCATTCGCCGTTGCAGGCAAAGCGGACGCTGCAGTCGCGACAATATTGGGGGAGGCGGTCGCGTTTGGCCTCGCCGAAGGCTTTGGCCTTGGGGCTGTCGGCGAGTTCGCCGAGGCTGTTGTTCATTAAATTCCCGAGTTTGAATTTGGGGTAAACGTAGTGGTCGCAGGTGTAAAGTTCGCCGTCGTGTTCCATAGCAAGGGCGCGTCCGCAGGTCTCGGAGAAATAACAAAGGCCGCCGGTGACGCCAAGCCATTTACTGAGGGCGACGTCGAAGAGTTGGATATAGATTTTACCGACGTCGCGTTTGATCCAGGCATCGAATATTTTGCAGAGAAAGTCGCCGTATGCCTGTGCGGGAACGGCGTGGGCGGACATGCGGGGGGCTTCGCCGTCGAGGGGTGGGTTTTTGAGATCCGGCGGGGCGGCGAAATCCAGCCCAAGTTTTGCGGCAGCAGTATCGACTTCGCGTTCGACGATGGGGATGAATTGAATGTATTTGGAGCCGATGCTCTTTAGGAATTTGTAGATCTTTACAGGGTGCTGTACAGTGTCGCTGTTGATGCAGGTGAGGGTGTTGAACTCGACTTCGTATTTGCGGAGGATGTGGAGTCCGCGCATGACGTCCTTATAGGAATCGCGTCCTTTTTTATCGACGCGATTGGCGTTGTGAACTTCTTCGGGACCGTCTATGGAGAGCCCTACAAGGAAGTTGTTTTCAGCAAGGAAGGCGCCCCATTGGTCGTCAAGGAGGGTGCCGTTGGTTTGGAAAGCGTTGGCAATGGTTTTTCCTTGGGCGTATTGTTTTTGAAAAGCGACGACCTTGCGGAAGTAATCGACTCCGAGGAGGGTGGGTTCACCTCCCTGGAAAGCGAAGGTGACCTCCAGTCCCGGTTGGGCGGCGATGTAGTCACGGACGAAGACTTCGAGTCGTTCGTCTGACATTTTCCACTTCTCGTTCTCGGGGTAAAATTGCTCTTTTTCGAGATAGAAGCAATATTTGCAGTCGAGATTACAGATAGGTCCAATTGCCTTGGCCATGACATGAAAGCTGTCGCTGGCAGGCTTGGAGATTTTGGGGAGCATATAGCGCGGCTTAGTCTTTGATTTGGCCAAAGCCCCATTCGAGCCAAGGGAGGAGGGCTTCGATATCTGAAGTGTCGACCGTAGCACCTCCCCAGATGCGAATTCCCGCCGGAGCGTCGCGATAACTCCCAAAGTCAAAGCCGACGCCTTCTTCGTCGAGGAGCTTGACCCATTTTTTGGCTTTGGCAGCTTGTTCCTCTGGAGGAAGGGCTTGGTACCACTCTGCGGTGATCTTTAAACAAATGGAAGTATTCGATCGGGTATCGGGATCTTCTGCCAGAAAGTCGATCCATTCCGTTTGCTCAACCCAATTAACGACTGCTTTGAGGTTATCGTCAGAACGCTTTAACAAGCTTGGCAAACCGCCGATTGATTCTGCCCAACATAAGCCGTCGAGGGCATCCTCAATACAAAGCATCGAAATGGTGTTAATGGTTGCGCCCTCAAAGATGCCTTTGATGAGCTTTCCGCCTTTGGTAAGGCGAAAGATTTTAGGTAGTGGCCAAGCAGGGGTGTAAGATTCCAGTCGCGCAACTGCACGTGGACTCAGCACAATCATACCATGCGCCCCTTCTCCGCCCATGACTTTTTGCCAAGACCAAGTAACGACATCGAGTTTGGAATAATCAAGATCCATGGCAAAAACGGCGGAGGTCGCATCGCAAATGGTCAATCCTTCTCGGTCATCAGAAATCCAATCAAGATTAGGTACACGTACACCAGATGTAGTGCCGTTGTAGGTAAAAACTACGTCGTTTGAAAAATTGATTTTACTGAGGTCGGGGAGCTTTCCATAGTCAGCTTGGTAAAGCGTCGCATTATCCAGTTTTAATTGTTTGAGAGCGTCTGTAACCCATCCAGATCCAAAAGATTCCCAAGCACATAGATCGACACCACGCTGGCCCAGAAGCGTCCACATTGCCATTTCATATGCCCCAGTATCTGAAGCTGGGACAATGCCGCAGATATAGTCTTCTGGAATATCGAGTATAGATTTTGATTTTTCAATTACAGCTTGTATACGCTCTTTAGCAGGTTTTGCGCGGTGAGACCGTCCTACGAGAGCATTGTTAAGAGCATCATGCGACCAACCTGGGCGCTTAGCACAGGGACCAGATGAGAAGAATGGACGATTCGGTTTTTTTTCAGGTTTCATTATCGAAAATATAGATAGCTAAAAGAGGCGCTGAATCAACCCGAAGCGAAAGCAGAAATTACTTTTTCTTGGGAGACTTCTTTTTGATAGCTTTTTTCTTGGGTATTCGAGGGGCAAATTCGAAGCCAATCTCACCGTTTTCATAGTCAAGGGTTAGATGAGCCTTAAAGGGACGTTTCGTGCGGCGAGAGATAAAGCCGTCGAGTAAGTCGGTCTTACCTTTGGTGAAAAGTGGTTCGATTTCCTCTACTTGGAGTTCTTTCTGTAGTATCATTTTACCAAGTCGGAAGCCTTCGGGTGCATCTTTGGTTTTAAGTGCTGGAAGGTGGTAAGCCTTTTCAGTGACATGTAGTTCTGCAATAGTACCGTTGGGTAGGGCGACTGACTTTAAAAGTGTTTTTTCATCTAGAGGAATATCGAGTTCCAATTCATCTTCAAAAACAAATTCGGTTTTCCATTTTCCAACCTTACCAGTTTTGCTGATTGATTGTCCCAATTTAAGGCCAGCTGAAAATGGCCGATTAAAGCGTGAAAGAAAGCCTTCCATTTCTGGGAGATTTTTATCTGTAAAGAGCGTGATGGCTTCACTTTCGCATAATTGACGCCCTGCGATGTATTTTGAAATCTTAAAACTGCAGTCAACATCACGGCATTCATAAGTTGCGTCCGTTTGTTTTAAGCGCGGAGCACCGCATTCAGGGCATGAACATTCTAGGTCTGGGAAAACACGATTGACTGCAGTTTGCATGTGGGCACGTGCTTTATCGACAACTTCAACAGTGAAATCGTTAATTTCCTGCATGAACTGAGTGCGCCCGATATCACCCTTTTGCATTTTATTTAGCTTTGCTTCCCAGTCGCCAGTCATGGAGGGCGATGTTAGTGCATCAAGTTGCATCTCGTCGCAAAGTTCGATTAAACGCATCCCTTTACCGCTTACGTTGAGTTCACGACCATCACGGGCAATATATTTTTGGCGAAGTAAGCCTTCGATCGTAGCTGCCCGAGTGGCGGGAGTGCCAAGACCTCGCTCGAGCATCGCTTCGCGCATTTCCTCATCATCAATTAACTTTCCAGCACCCTCCATCGCGGAAAGGAGGGTAGACTCAGTATACCGTGCGGGTGGTTGGGTTTCTTTACCCAATGCATCCACAGCATCAGCGATGGCATTTTCCCCTAATTGCACTGCCACAAGGTCGTCCTTGTCGCTTGCTACGCCTGGTTTACGTCCATAAACCGCAAGCCAGCCGGGGACAACGAGCGTCTTGCCTCGCGTTAAAAAGTGATCCTTAGCTTCACCATGATCGATCGTGGTGATACGCGTGGTATTTTCAAATTCTGCGTAAGGATAAAAGGCCGCTACAAAACGTTTAAGGATCATATCGTATAGTTTGGCTTCAACATCACTTAATTTCACCTGACGACCCGTAGGGATGATGGCAAAGTGATCGGATACCTTAGTGTTGTTAAAAATTCTTTTACTGAATTGTATGAGCCCTTTCTCGATGGAATGCATTGCCCACTGAGCGGTTGGATGACTGGAAGCAGCGAGCTCACGAGTAGTCTCGTGTACCTTCGAAAGGTAATCTTCCGGCAGGTATCTTGAATCCGTCCGCGGATACGTGATCATTTTGTGGCGCTCATAGAGCGACTGCGCGATCGCCAGGGTATTTTTGGCAGTAAACGGGGCTTCACGTTGAAGAGTGGTGAGGTCGTAAAGTTGCGGTGCGATCTGTTTGGCGGGTTTTTTCTCCTCATTGAGCGTCCCTTCTTTCCCATTGCAACGCGCTTCGATCATGTTTGCGGTCGCCTCATCCCAGATGCGTTCGGCACGTTCATGGGGCTGAGCGAGATTCTTTTTAAACTCAGGATCAAACCATCGACCGGAGTAACTGCCATTGCTCACGGAAAAGTCTGCATGTACTTCCCAGTAATTTTCTGGTTTAAAGGCCTGTATTTCTTTTTCGCGACGAGCTAAAATTGCCAGCGTAGGTGTCTGTACTCGGCCGGCCGCTGTAATGTTAAATCCGCCGTGGCGCGAACGGAAGCAGGTGAGGGCGCGTGTAGAATTAAGACCGACCAACCAGTCGGACTCAGATCGACATTTGGCTGCATCCGCTAGAGAGGACATTTTATCGCCATCAATCAAATTTTCCCATGCCTCTTGAATAGCACCCGAGGTCATAGACTGCATCCAAAGCCGCTTAACTGGTTTATTAATTTTACCAATATCCATGATGTATTGAAAAATTAATTCACCTTCACGTCCGGCATCACAGGCGTTTACAATTACGTCAAACTCAGATTTTTTAGCCAGAGAGAGCACATGCTTTAAGCGTGCGGCGGTTTTTTCTATCGGTTGAAGCTCAAAGTTTTTTGGAATGGCGGGTAAAACATCAAACTTCCAGGGAAGGTTTTTGCCATTTGGCCCGGTTGGCATTTTTAATTCTACTAGGTGGCCCACTGCAGACGTTATAGCAGCATTTTTGTTTAGAAAATACTGAGCCTCTCTTGACTTGCCCTTCTTCTCAAATTTACCGAGCTCTTTGGACAAGGCCGATGATAAATCTGCTGCAACAGATGGTTTTTCGGCTATAATAAGAAACTTCATTTCGATCTTTTGTTTTAAAAACGTTGGTTTTAAGAGGAATTCTAGGTCTGGAAATATCCTAAATGTATTGAGAAAGTTTCAGGCAGGTCCTAAACAGTGACTTCATGTTCCTAGGGACACTTGGGCGCACTTGTCAAGGCACGGTCAATAATTAAGGTCGTGCAATTTGCAAAATATAAATCCTTAATTGCCTAAAATTTTCTCAAATATAGTACAATTGAAACTGGCAACGCTTCACAATGTTATGCAAATAATTGTACGCTTAAGCAACCCTGTGAATGCTATAAAAGAAAAGTTTAACCAATTTCGTGAAATTCTTTCCGACCGATGGAATGCCTTTGCGCAATTTATGGTAGATGTAGTGTACGATCGCTGTCGCTCGAGTAGAGCTGCCGAAATGACCGCATCAATCCTTTTTTTGCTTTCACATATTTTCCATGGCTTGGTTCGTTTTCGTTGGTATCTGTACGAAAACCGCTTTCTTCGAAATACGCCGCTTGGCTGCCTGGTCGTCGTCGTAGGCAATTTGACGGTCGGAGGCACAGGAAAAACACCAGTTGTTGAAAAGTTTGCCCGTACCCTAAGGGATCGAGGGCGTAAGGTGGCTATTCTCAGTCGTGGCTATAAAAGTAAAAACGAAGGCTTGGCTAGAAAGTTGTGGCGTAAATTTACACACGGTGATGAATCCCCACCAAAAATAGTCAGCGATGGCAAAACCGTTCTACTGGACTCAGAAGTAGCGGGAGATGAGCCCTACATGCTGGCACGCAATCTACCGGGTGTGGTTGTTTTATGTGACAAGAATCGAGTCAAAGCTGGTTCCTATGCGATTCGTGAGTTCGGTTGTGACACCTTGATACTTGACGACGGCTTTCAATACCTACCACTCAAAGGGAGACTGAACCTACTGTTGGTAGACAAAACAAATCCCTTTGGCAACCAACACCTCCTACCTCGCGGCATTCTGCGTGAACCTATCCAGCACCTATCTCGAGCCAGTTACATCCTACTGACCAAATCAGACGGTAAACGTGATGAAAACCTCCTTGAGTTAATTCGAGAGTACAACTCCACGGCTGAAATTATTGAATGTGCCCACAAACCACAGTTTCTGCAGGCTTTGTGGACGGAAGTACAAAAACCCCTTGATGCGATTAAGGGAACTAAAATCGCTGTCTTCAGCGGTATAGCTACCCCCGAAAGTTTTGAGCGTATGCTAGAGCAACACGGAGCTGAAATTTGCTACAACAGACGTTTCTTGGATCATCATCGCTTTACGGATCACGAAATATCTCAAATATTTCAGGAAGTGGGGCAGTTGGAAGATGTTACCATGATTGTGACCACCGAAAAAGACGCAGTCCGATTATCTGAAAATATAAAATCACCCGTCCCCATTTACTATCTAAGACTTGAAATTGATATTTTATCCGGGCAAGAGGATTTTGAAGCTGCAGTTGGGAGAATTTGTTTTCCGCGTCAGGGTATTGAAGATAGTGAAACTAGTACAACTAAGTGATAATGCTCTACTTTAGGATTTACCTCTACCGCAAAGACCTTAGGCTTTTAAAATTAAATGAAAAAGCTAGTTAAGACTCAAACTCAAACTAAAACACTTCCCCAAAGCCAGGACCTCGAAGTCAAGGATGGGCAGATCATTTTCAACGTAGTTTGGGGCAAATTAGTCGGTGAATTCGGCGAAGAAAATCTACGTTTTCCTAAAGAAATCTTTTGGTTAAATGGAGCACCTGGAGCCGGTAAGGGCACCAATACAAATTTCATTATGCGGTATCGGGATTTAACTGCACCGCCCTTAGTGGTAAGTTCAGAACTTCAAAGCCCTGAAGCGCGCGCTCGCATTGATGCCGGTCAATTGGTTGGCGATCGCGAGGTTGCTGAAATCATTTTTCGCCGATTACTCGATCCCGACTTTGAATTTGGCGCAGTAGTCGATGGCTTTCCTCGCACAAAAGTACAGGTAGAATGCTTGAAGCATTTGCACAACAAATTATCGGAATTACACTTGAAGTATCGTGAATCGCTGCACAGTGATCATTTCAAGAAACCGCATTTCCATATTGTTGTACTTTTCGTTGATGAAAATGAAAGTGTGCGTCGTCAGCTTTACCGCGGAGAGCATGCCTTAGCCCACAACGTTGAGGTTAAGGAATCTGGGGTAGGGGAATTCATGGAAGTAAGACCTACGGACCTGAGTGCAGAGGCAGCTCATAATCGATATCGTACTTTTAAGGAAAAGACTTATGATGCGCTTCAAGAACTGCGACAAATCTTTTTCTATCACTTTATTAATGCACATGGTAGTATTGATGATGTCCGCACACGAATATTCGACGAATTGCGCTACCAAGGATCCTTGGAATTAGATGAGTCGACCTACGAACGTCTTTCTTCGTTACCAGTAGCCAGTAGCCTTTCAATACATGCTCGGCAGGACTTAGTGGATCGCCTTGACGCTTACGAAAAACGTGAGACCGATTTATTTAAGGAGGTCGTAGAAGTGATTCTCAAAGAATTTATGCCGATCGTCAAACTACATGCAATTACAGGTACGGCAGTTATTAATTCTGAGAATATGGTCTTCGCAAAACCCAAAGCACTAGAAATGTTGATCGATATATTTTCGGAGCGTGGCTATCATGCTATTGTCGATGTTAACAAAATCGAGCTCGCTGCAAGTATTGACCCAAAGT
Source organism: Opitutia bacterium UBA7350 (assembly GCA_949524905.1). Lineage (GTDB taxonomy): Bacteria > Verrucomicrobiota > Verrucomicrobiia > Opitutales > Coraliomargaritaceae > UBA7445. The sequence goes on from CATINC010000004.1 coordinate 87,915, forward strand.
CCTTTAAAATTAATAATATTGTTAAGCGAGTTTTTCGAGTGCGTATTCGATTTGAGGGTTCTGAAATACGTCGCGGTCGCTGAATTTATGTCCTCAATTTGCCTTGTATGTCATGTAGATTCCCTTGCCTCGGAAGCACAGATTTTAGCGCACTCCTTAGGGTTAGATTTCCATCGAGGGGACGCCATTGAGCCGGATGCTAATGTGCGGGCTCACCGTCGATTACAAAAAAAATTATTAAAGGGAAGAACCGCAGTGCTCCTCCTAGATCATGAGGGATTGAGCCTTATGGCTGAACCAGAAGGTTTTCCTTTGATTGTGCGTGCCGACTTTTGCGACTCGACGACGCAATACCGCCATAATAACGGAAGCAATACGAGAGAGATAATTGCAAAAGCAGTCGGTCTAAAAAGTCACTCAAAACCGAGTGTACTTGATTGCACAGCAGGCATGGGTGCAGATGCTTATGTTTTAGCAGCGCTTGGTTGCGAGCTAACCCTACTGGAAAGAAATCCGATTGTGCACGCTTTATTAAAGGATGCCTTTGCTCGAGCAAACAAATCAGAAAATCCTAAAATAATTGAAACGATCAAACGCATGCGACTAGTGCCTCCAGTTCAGGCATCTTTATTTATGAAGCAAATGGCATATGGCGATCGCACTTCGGTGGTATATCTCGACCCCATGTTTCCTCCAAGAGAGAAATCTGCGCGGGTAAAGAAAGGTATGCAGGTTTTTCATTCCCTTGTTGGAAAAGATTTAGATTCGGATGAACTTTTGCCGCTTGCTTGGGATAGAGCTTCAGATCGTGTTGTCGTAAAGCGTCCTCGTTATGCACAGCCGATGAATAATCAAAAACCAAGTTATACTTTAGAGGGTCAGCGTAATCGTTATGATATTTATCTTAAATAAGGATACGCTTCTGTGGGTTGACCTATGCCCCAAAATAGTACGCTGTAAAGATAATGGATCCTAACTATACAAAATTAGCAGCGCTTTTAACCAGGTTTTCGACCAATTTGAAGAAGGATGAACGAGTTTTGATTGACGCCTTCGATATTCCGCAGGCGATGACGATCGCTCTTGTACGTGCAGTACGTGAGTGTGGAGCAATTCCCTTTGTTCAGTTACAAAATGCGAAAATCGGACGTGAATTAGTAGAAGGGATTGGATCAGGTCAATACGAAGCCCAAGCAGAATGGGAACTGGCTCGTATGGAAAAAATGGACGCATACATTGCGGTCCGTGGGGCGGACAATATTTTTGAAATGTCGGGGGTTGCTCCTGATAAACTATCTAGGGCTATGCGTGCAATGAAACCGGTCCTGGACTATCGGGTAAACCAAACCAAATGGGTCATTCTTCGTTGGCCAACCCCTGCAATGGCACAACAGGCTCTAATGAGCACAGAGTCCTTTGAGGAGTTTTTCTTTAGAGTGTGTACACAGGATTATTCACGGATGGAATCAGGCATGAAGGCGCTTCAAAAACGAATGTCTGCGGCAGATCAGGTAAAGCTGTGCGGCCCTAGTTGCGATTTGAGTTTTTCAATCAAAGATATCGGTGCAGTTGCCTGCGGTGGTACCCATAACATCCCTGATGGCGAAGTCTTTTCCTGCCCAGTTCGTGATTCCGTCGAGGGTGAAATAACATTTAATGCTCCCACAGTTTACCAAGGTGCATCTTTTGATCGGGTGCATTTAAAATTTGAACGCGGAAAAATTGCACACGCTGAAGGCACAAATAATGTTCATTTGAACGCAATCCTTGATTCGGATGCAGGTGCGCGTTACATCGGTGAATTTGCAATTGGATTTAATCCGCTGATCCTCGAACCCATGCGCGACATTCTTTTTGATGAGAAAATAGCAGGCTCTTTTCATTTTACCCCCGGTCAGGCTTACGAAGAGGCCGACAACGGCAATCGCTCCCAGGTTCATTGGGACATGGTCCACATTCAACGCCCAGAGTATGGGGGAGGAGAAATTTACTTTGATGGCGAACTCATCCGTAAGGATGGCCTGTTTGTCACCAAAGATTTGCAGACGCTCAATCCCGATTTCCTCTTAAAGGGAGACAAATGAATTATGCTAGAAGGTGATCTTATTATCGAGTTGCAACAGAAACTCACACATCTTGAGCGCCACGTAGAAGCACAAGACGCTGAACAATTCCACCTTGTTCAAAAGGTCAATCAGTTGAGTCAATTGGTTCAACATCAGATCGAAAAAATTAAAGCGCTCGAAGGATCCGATGATTCAATTCCGATGGATGAAAAGCCGCCTCATTATTAAAAGAAATTAGGTCGTGAAAATTGAAACTGCTGAATTTCGCTATGGTTGTTCCCATTTTGAGGACATACCTGTGGCAAGCTTGCCTGAGTTCGCCTTTGTTGGGCGTTCAAATGTGGGAAAATCATCCTTGATCAATATGCTAGCAGGCCGTAAAGAGCTGGCGCATACTTCACGAAAACCTGGGAAAACACAGTGCATCAATTTCTTCGAAATCAATCATGCTTGGCATTTAGTTGATTTACCGGGCTACGGTTACGCTAAAGTATCTAAAGCTAAACAGCTTGATTTTAATCAAGATGTCAGTTCCTACCTTACTCAGCGCTCCAGTCTAGGTCAGGTTTTTCTTTTAGTGGACTCCCAACTAAAACCACTTGAACAAGATTTATACTTCGCCCAATGGCTCCAACAAAGCCAGCTTTCGTATTCTTTAATTCTCACAAAAACAGATCGTATTTCACATTCAACAGCAGGTAGTCATGAGGTTTTATTTGAGCAGACCCTTAAGGATTGGAAACTCAAGCCAAACGAGATTTTTAAATGCTCTGCCAAAACCAGAAAGGGACGTAATGATATCCTACAATGGATTGATGGCCGTTTACCTCGTAAATCTAAAAAGAAACAAAAAACTCCTACTATTAATTTAAATTGGATGAAGTAAATATTACGACGATATGACTGGATATTCCAAAAATTCCACCTAGCTTACCCATTGTGCAACAGCCTGAAAAAACCACCACCTCTGCCGATCGCGTTTACAGCATCCTGGGTGCAATCTTTCCGAATTGCGGAGATGCGCTTCGGTTAGTAGAACTAGGGCAAGAGCGGCCTTTAAAATTACATGAACGCTTTGTATTGGTTTATAATTCACCCTTATGCCTGCACTGTAATTGTAAGCGCGAGAAATTCGACAAAGAGCGAGAAAAATATCGCAACGCAAAGCTAGCTCGTAAGCTAAATTCGCCCTAAGCTGATAGCCTGTATTTTACAAAAGCATCAGCGCGGTCTTTGTATGCGTCCCTAAACTAAATAAGACCGGGCGTTTTCAAAGAGCTTCAACCACGGACCCGCTTCTCCTTCAAAGGATCCTTGTGGACGAAAACTCATTTGAACCGAGCGAAAACAACGTTCAGGGTGAGGCATCATGACCGTTACCCGACCATCCAAGGTAGTAAACGCAGTTGCTCCTTCGGGTGAGCCATTCGGGTTTGCTGGGTATTTCATGGTGGGTTGACCATCTGCGCCAATATAGCGTAAGCCGATGAGCTCTTCTTGGCAGCATTGTTCAAAATCACCAGTCGTCTGAAAATCGGCACGACCTTCACCATGTGCCACTGGAATCGGAAGTAAGGATCCCGTCATCCCTGACAAAAATAGACTTGGAGATTTCAATACTTCAACATTTGCATAACGGGCCTCAAATTGCTCAGAAAGATTTCTCACAAAATGTGGCCAAGCCTCTGCGCCTGGAATAATATCTTTTAGTTGCGCCAACATTTGACAGCCATTGCAAACACCCAGACTGAAGCTGTCAGAACGAGCAAAGAAAGCAGAAAATTGATCCTTTAGTGCGGTATTGTAGAGAATAGATCTAGCCCAACCCGATCCTGCGCCCAGAACATCACCATAGGAAAAACCACCGCAGGCTGCCAAACCAGAAAAGCCGTCTAATCGAGTGGTTCCTAACAGAAGATCCGTCATATGAACATCCACTGCTTCGAAACCAGCACGGCCAAAGGCGAAAGCCATTTCATTTTGGCCATTGGTTCCTTGTTCACGCAAGACCGCAATACGAGGTCGTACGCCGCCGATGCTAAATCGCTCAGCATGTACGATACGCTCAGCCTCTGCATCATATTTGGGTTGTATCAAAATACCGGCGTTTTCGGCCTGAGTTTGTGCCTCGTATTCCTCCTTTGCGCAAACTGGGTTGTCGCGTTTTGCCTGCATTTGATAGGTCATTTCAGACCATTGCGCATTTAGTAGGGATAGGGTAGATTCATAGATCAATCGGCCCTGTAGGTTTATCACAAACGATTGGTTTTCAACAGTTTCACCAATATTATGGCATATTTTAGACAATCCGTGTGCCTTTAAAACCGCAGTAACTGATTCTAGATTAGAAGGATCAACTTCAAGAACTGCGCCTAATTCTTCGGTAAAAAGTGCTGCCAGAATAGCATCTTGATTCGCATCTAAAACGAGCGAATCCAAAGATAACCTCATGCCCGTTCGACCCGCTATTGCCATCTCACTGATAGTTGCAAGTAAGCCTCCGTCTGATCGGTCGTGATAAGACAACAGGGTCTTTTCTTTTAAAAACACCTGCATAGTATCAAAGAAAGCTCTAAATAGGTCAGGGTCGTCTAAGTCAGGGACGGTATCACCCAACTGGTTATAAACCTGTGCCAACGTGCTTCCACCTAGACGATTTTGTCCTTTGCCAAGATCAATGAGTATTAACTGACTTTTCTTTGATTTTAAATCTGGAGTTAAGGTACGACGTACATCTCTCACCGGCGAAAATCCCGTAACCATCAAACTGAGCGGAGACACTTGTTTATGCAAAATGCCTTCGCTATCTTGCCATGAACTGCGCATAGACATGGAGTCTTTACCAACTGGTATACAAATACCTAAAGCGGGGCATAATTCCATCCCAACGGCCTTGACGGTATCGTAAAGGTTAGCGTCTTCTCCGTCTTCACCAGCAGCGACCATCCAATTGGCGGAAAGTTTAATGTTTTCAATAGCTCCAGTATTCGCGGCGGCTAAATTTGTTAGGCATTCACCGATGGCAATTCGACCGGAAGCAGGAGCATTCAGTACAGCAATAGGGGTACGTTCACCCATTGCCATAGCTTCACCTTGATAGCTATCCATTGAAGTAGTGGTAACCGCCACATCGGAAACTGGAGTTTGCCAAGGACCTACCATTTGATCGCGGCTGACCATTCCAGTGATGGTTCGGTCGGTAATGGTAATGAGAAAGGTTTTATTAGCGACGGCGGGGAAGCGCAGCACACGATCAACGGCATCTTGCAGCGTGACTTCTTCCAATTGAAGATTTTTGGAAATATGGGGTTTTCGTTTTACTTCGCGCAATAGCTTAGGCGTTTTACCCAGCAAGACATCCATCGGTAAATCAATAGGGGCATTCTTAAAATGAGAATCATGCAAAGTAAGCCGCCCGTTATCCGTAGCCATGCCGACCATCGCAAATGGGCAGCGTTCGCGTTTACAGATTTTTTCAAATATCTCGAGTTGTGCCTTATCGACGGCGAGGACATAGCGTTCTTGGGATTCATTACACCATATTTCCATAGGACTCATACTGCGATCTTCATTATGGATATTACGTAGGTGAAAGATCCCCCCAGTGGCTTCGACAAGCTCAGGTAAGCCATTTGATAGTCCTCCCGCACCGATGTCGTGAATAGACAGCATGGGGTTGTTCACCCCCAATGCGATGCAAGCGTCAATGACCTGCTGGCAGCGACGCTGCATTTCGGGATTACCTCGTTGAACTGAATCAAAATCAAGTGCCTCTGATTGGTTTCCAGCTGCTAATGAGGAGGCCGCTCCGCCTCCGAGTCCGATTTTCATCGCAGGACCACCTAGTTGAATAATAGCGGTGTTTGGAGGTATATCTTTTTTAGCAACGTGTTCACGTTTTAAATTACCCATACCGCCTGCAGCCATAATGGGTTTATGGTATCCGCGGTGTTGCTGATCGTGTTGAATCTGAAAAGTGCGGAAAAGCCCACATATCTGGGGTCTGCCGAATTCATTACCAAATGCCGCACCTCCAATGGGACCTTCTTGCATAATTTGAAATGGCGTAGCCATGCGGGTAGGGTGTTCCGGGAAGTCGTTTTCCCAAGGAAGCGGATAGCCTGGAATTTGAAGATGCGAGGTCACAAAAGCTGAAAGCCCAGCTTTAGAACGACCTCCGATACCAGTAGCTCCTTCGTCTCTAATTTCACCACCTACGCCTGTAGCAGCTCCCGGGAAAGGGGAAATAGCGGTAGGGTGATTATGAGTCTCAACCTTACAAAGGATATCAAGGGTTGTTTTAGTTTTACGGTATTGGTGATTTCCCTGTGGATCGACTTCCCACCACTCACCGGGTACGCCTTCCAGAACGCCTGAATTATCGGAATACGCCACTAACACACCCTCAGGATGTGTTGCATGGGTGTTGCGGATCATTTTAAATAAAGATTCTTGGCTCCGTACGCCGTCAACAATCCAGTCAGCGTTAAAAATTTTATGACGACAGTGCTCAGAGTTTACCTGTGAAAACATTACTAATTCAACATCTGTGGGGTCGCGACCAATTCCCTGATAAGCCTTAGCTAAGTAATCAACTTCCGTTTCACTCATTGCCAGTCCCCAATCTACATTTGCCTGATGGAGCGCTTGAGCCCCCTCCTTGAGTAAAGGAACGGTTTCGTGAGGAGCTGGCTCATGATCCACAAAGAAATCACTGAGGTCTTCGTAAACTGCTTCAGTCATACGATCGTGAAGCGCATGGAGAGCAGATCCGACTTCAAGAGCCGTTACTTCTTTGCCTTCCTTGTCCTTTAGATAATAGTGGATGCCGCGCTCTACGCTCGTGATGCCTTCTAGAGAGCAGTTGCGGAAAATATCGCTGGCCTTGGTAGACCATGGGGAGATCGTCCCTTTTCTGGGAGTTACAAAAAAACCACCGGGTCTGTCGAACTCTCCCATGGCATTCAAAAGTGCCAAGGCGCGTAATCGAGTTTCCGTATCCAATACAGCCTGCGCTTTTACGACATAAATCGCAACGGCATCTATTGTATCAACTCGAGCTACTCCGGTTTCGTTCGATGCTTTTACCTGCTCTGCGAAGGCAGCGAGCAGCGCTTTTAGTCGGAATTCCGAAAGGATGGGCTGTCCCTTAAAAATGAATGCTTGCATAGAGATTGTATCCAGAAAATGACAGCTTGGTAGCCTGTCGCTTTTAGAACAACTCAAATTCCACTCGAAGTGGATATTTTCAGACTTTATTTAATTTCGTTAGTTGAGCGAGGATAGCCTTTTGCGTATGCAGACGGTTTTCAGCCTGATCAAAAATGATACTCTGGGGGGCATCGAGTACATCTTGGCTCACTTCTTTACCAGGGTGCGCAGGCAGGCAGTGCATAAAGTAGGCCTCTTTTTTAGCCGCATTCATCAGGTTTGAATTCACTTGATAGGGCGCCATTTGTTTCAATCGGGTCTCTGCTTCAGCCTCGTCGCCCATCGAGACCCAAACATCTGTATAAACAACATCTGCTCCTTCAACTGCTTGGTACGCATCGGTTGTCCATTTGTATTTAATCGGCAAACCATTTGCCTCTAGAGCTGCATCAAGTTCGGCTGAAGGTGCAAAACCCTCTGGACCCGCAAGAGCGATCTCCATGCCAAAATAAGCGGCGCAGATGATCCAAGAATTTGCCATATTGCAGGCAGTATCCCCTAGGAAAGTGACCTTTTTCCCTTTGAGGCTATCAATGTTCATATCCCCTGGTGCAAAGCGTTCCAGAAGGGTAAAAAGATCCGAGTACAATTGGCATGGATGATTAAAGTCTGTGAGTCCGTTCACAATCGGCATGGTCGCATCTACGGTGAAACCTTCGATGATTGAATGATCGAAGGTACGAATAACTAGGCCCTGCAAATATCGGGATAAAACTTTAGCCGAGTCCGCCACCGATTCACCTCTCCCAATTTGTGTGTTTTGAGCATTAAGAACGATGGGAAAACCGCCCAGTTCATGGATGCCCACCTCAAAGGATACCCGTGTGCGGGTACTGCTCTTATAAAAAAGCAAACCCCAAGATTGTTGGTCTAAGATTGCAGGATTATTGGGACGGGCTTCTTTGTAAGACTTGGCGGTTTGAAAAACCGACTGCGCTTCTTCAAGGGTGAAGTCTGTTTCTTTTAAGAAATGTTGCATGATCTATGGATTATATAAAAGCGTTTATAATTGTATTTAGCTGAGTTCAGACAAAGCAGCCTTAAGAATTTGAACGGATTCACTGAGTTGTTCCGAAGTCGCAATGAGCGGTGGTAAAAGCCTTAAGGTCTGATGTCCTGCTGGAACTACTAGGAGACTCTTTTCGCGGACCGAAGCAACCACTTCGTTTAAGTGACACTTCAATGCCAGGCCGACCATGAAGCCTTGACCCCTTACTTCGGCAACGATTTCAGGAAAATCGTTTACCAGTTGATTCAATTCAATATGCCAATTTTTCGAAACGGCTCGTACGTGCTTGAGCAGATCTTCCCTTTCTATCACATCTAAAACCGAATGAGCGGCAGCACAGGCAAGGGGATTACCTCCAAAGGTTGTCCCATGTGAACCAGGCTGATAAAGTTCCGCATAGGGCTCTGACATCCAGATTGCACCGATTGGAAATCCGCCACCCAAACCTTTAGCCATTCCAATAGCATCTGGAAGGACTCCACTTTTTTCAAAGGCAAAGAAATGCCCAGTCCGACCAATACCACACTGCACTTCATCTAGCATGAGCAATACACCACGCTCGGTGCAGAGTGCCCGCAGTTCCCTAAGAAATCCTGAATCTGCTGGGAAAACCCCACCTTCGCCTTGTATGGATTCTAAGAAGACCGCCGCCGTCGAGTTATCAATGGCAGTATCAAAACTTTTAATATCATTGAGCACAGCATGGCTAAAGCCATCCAACATCGGGCGAAATCCACCTTGAATTTTCTCCTGAGGAGTCGCTGCCATACCGCCAAAGGTGCGTCCATGAAAAGCATTTTCCGCACAGACGATACCAAAACATACCCCTTCTTTTCTTCCGACGCGTTTCGCTCCGTGTAGACGTGCTAGCTTGATGAGAGCTTCATTTGATTCTGCTCCACTGTTACAAAACAGGATCCGACCCGGTCCAGCATATTTTACCAAACGATCGGCTAGTCTTTGTTGGCTAGGAATACCGAATAGATTACTACAATGCACCAGCTCAGCAGCCTGTTCCTGTACTGCTTTGACCCAAGTTGGATGACTGTGTCCTAAAGCGTTAACGGCAATTCCGCTGCTGAAATCTAAGTAGCGCCTCTCTTCTTGATCGTACAAATATACACCTTCGCCTCGTTTGGCATCAAACGGAGTGGGACCGTAGTTTTTTGCAAGGTTTTGATAATGTGACATGACTGAAAGACTTAGATGTTTACGATTTCAGTGCCGACACCCTTGTCGGTGAAGATTTCTAGCAATAGGCTGTGGCTCTGGAGGCCATCTATAAAGTGAACACGATGAACCCCATTACGCAATGCTTTCACAGCACTTTCGGTTTTTGGGATCATCCCACTCCTGATGGTTCCATTCGCGACCAAGTTTTCGAGGTCATCTGAAGAGACAGTTGAAATAAGGGAACTTGGATCGTTGATGTCCTGCATTAATCCTGGGACGTCACAAAGATAAACTAGGCGACGAGCCCTCAAAGCACTTGCGACTCGAGCAGCTGCGGCATCGGCATTGGTATTGTATATTTGCCCGTCCTCATCGCATGCGATAGGGGAGATAACTGGAATATAACCATCATCAAGTGCTTTCCGGATGATTTTTGTTTTAACCGTATGCGTTTCGCCAACATATCCTAAATCGAGTTTCTTTCCATCGAGAATAATCTCCTTTTTCTCGCAAACTAGAAGATTGTTTCCAGGTATTCCCAAAACACGCGTATTCTTAAACGTCAGCAATTCGCAGATGTCTCGATTGACCTCTTTATTCAGCGTTGACTCAACCACTTTGATGCTTGCGGCATCTGTGACCCTAAGCCCGTGCTCAAAACGATTTTCAACCTGTGCACGCTCAAGAGCCCGCGAAATGGCCTTACCTCCACCATGTACCACAACCACTTTAATCCCGGCAGCGTGCAGGAAGGCTATGTCCGTCGCAACCCGAGAACGAACCTCTGGGTCGGCATCATCCATAAATGCACCGCCATATTTAACTACAAAAATTGCACCCCTAAAGCGTTGTAGATAGGGAAGTGCCTCAAGTAAAACCGCGGCTTTAGTTGTGATGTCGAGTTGTTGTAAATTGCTCATTGTCGACTGAAAAATAGATCTTTTATTTATTCGCTCTTATTAAAATCGACGTATGCTTCGCTGAGATCAGTCGTTAGAAGTCGATAATGCCCCGCACCCAGATTTAGATTCATAGTGACGGTGAAACGAGGTTCGGAAACCACGGACTGCCATTCCTGTATTTTATCATCTTGCGGAACACCCTTAACAAGAGCCGGGCAATCATTATACCTGATATCTAATGAATCAGCCTTTAGGCCTACCCGCGCATAACCAGCTGCATCCGCAAGTCGACCCCAATTGGGATCATTTCCGTACCATGAAGTTTTGACTAACAATGAATTACCAACGGCCCGGGCTACTTTTTCCGCATCTGCATTACTCAGGCAACCTTCGACCTTTAATTCTACTAGCTTGGTTATCTTCTCGCCATCGCCTACAATCTTTTCTGCCAGTTGAGCGCATACTTCCAATACTGCCGAGGCAAACGCCTTGTATATCAGATTTTCAGTTGAGTTATTGAGCGTAACCCCACTGTGCCCATTTGCCATCAAAAGGACGCTATCATTTGTGCTCATATCGCCGTCGATAGAAATACAATTAAAACTCTGGTCACAGGCATTTTTAAGAATCGTTTTTAAAAGAGCCGCCTCTGCTTGGATATCCGTCACGAGAAAAGCTAACATGGTAGCCATATTTGGCTCAATCATTCCAGCACCCTTGGCGATTCCCGCTACGGTTATTTTTTTGCCTTCTATTTCAAATTGTGCAGTTGCGCATTTATTACGGGTATCCGAAGTCAAAATTGCATCCGCTACTTGCTGGGATGCTGTGGTGCCTGAAGAGAGCTTCTGAGCAGCGTCGCTGATCCCAGCGTCGATCCGCATCATGGGTAATTTCCGACCAATTCTGCCTGTAGAGCAAACCAAGAATGGGGAGCCGATACCTGTTTGTGACTGTGCGAAAGTTGACATTTGCTTGGCATCCAATAGACCTTGCTCTCCCGTTGCGGCATTGGCGTTTCCGCTATTAACCACAATACCCGCTATACATTCGGCGCTGTTTTCTAAGATTATTTTGCAAAGCTGGACGGGTGCAGCGCAAAGGTCATTGAGGGTAAAAACGCCAGCGGCAGGGCAGGGAGTATCCGCCACGATGAGCGCAAGATCCAACCGATTCCGATCTCCGGTTTCCCGTATATCAGCAGCTATCCCAGAAACTTTAAAACCAGGACAATCTACCAAGCCTGTTGGGGTAGCTAAAATTTCAACTGTTGGCGTTGTGCTCACTTTAAAACATCAACCCCTCTGCTTGATTGAACCCGTATTTGAGGTTCATGATTTGAACTGCTTGTCCACTCGCACCTTTTAAAAGATTATCAATTACCGAATGGATAATAAAATTACCAGTGCGTTCGTCATAGGTAGCAGCAAGGTCAGCCCGATTGGTGCCTTTCACGTTTTTGGTATCCGGGAAAGTACCCCTTGGCAAAAGCCCGATAAACGGTTGATCTCGATAGGCGTCATCCCAGCAGGCTTCAAGTGCCTCTATGGAACCCTTTGCCTTTGCTACGATCGTTGTTGAAATCCCCCGATTCATAGGCGCGAGGTGCGGATTAAACTGCACTACGCAATCTTTGTTGGTGAATATTGCAAGTTGTTCTTCGATTTCAGAAAGATGCCGATGGTAGGGCGTACCATAGGCAACCATACTCTCGCTTCGCTCAACATACATAAAGTTTTCTGCAAGTTTTTTACCAGCTCCGCTCACACCGCTATAACTGTTAATAACGATACCTGCAGGATCGATCAGTCCATCCTTAAGTAGCGGAACTATCGGCAACTGAATGCTAGTAGGATAACAGCCAGGGCATGCAATTAAATCGGCATTTTCCCATGCACCGGTAGCCAGTTCTGGTAAAACATAAGGTGCCGCTTCGAGTAATTCTGGTGCTGGGTGTGCTTTGCCGTAGTAGCTTTCGTATAGCGCTGGGGAATTAAGCCGAAAGTCTGCACTCAGGTCGATGACCACCTTACCCGCCGCAAGCAGAGGTTTCGCGAAATCGCAGGCTACCCCGTGTGGTAGAGCTAAAAAGAACAAATCCAAATCATCCCGCGCAGAGAGTGCGGTGAGGTCCGAGGATTCAAACTCCATCTCCCCGAGCAAATGCCGAAGTCCTGGCATAGCATCCGCAACAGATTCACCAACCAGCGTGCGTGAAGTGACTGCCCCGAGTTCAACCTGTGGGTGCGTGGCCAATATTTTGACTAATTCGACTCCCGAATAACCGGAAGCGCCTATTACTGCTACTTTCATGATTTTTGAAATAATGGAACGAGTATCTTAAAATGGAAAACAAAAAACCCTCCACCAGCGCGTAGTGATACGGCCGTGGAGGGTTTGCAAAGTTGCGTCCTTGAACCGCGGCGTGATTAACGCTTAGAGAATTGGAAATTTTTGCGAGCGCCAGGCTGCCCTGACTTCTTTCGTTCGCGACCACGTGGATCACGTTTCATGTGACCTTCTTGTTTAAGAGGAACTCGTAGAGTGTCGTTCATCTTTTCAAGTGCCCGAGAGATTCCGAGGCGAACCGCGCCCGCCTGCCCATTGAGTCCACCCCCTTGAGCACGAATGACAATGTCAACGGCATCAGTCATTTCAACGGTCGTTAAAGGCGATAGGGCGGCCCGCGTGAAATCTTCTGCCTTAAAATAATCGGCAGGCGTTTTTCCGTTGACGGTGATCTTGCCGGAGCCGCTGGTCAGACGCACGCGGGCGGTAGCGGTCTTGCGACGGCCTACACTTATAAATATATTTTCTGCGGTTTTAGTCATGGATTTAAATAAAGGTTTTAAACAAGCGGTTTGGGTTGTTGTGCTTGGTAAGGATGCTCAGGACCCGCGTGAATTTTAAGCTTCTTCAGCATTTGTCGACCAAGCTTGTTGCGGGGAAGCATGCCCTTAACCGCGTGCTCGATAATAAATTCAGGTTTGTTTTCACGCATTGTTTCCATGCTGATGTGTTTATCGCCACCCATCCAGCCAGAATAAAACATGTAACGCTTGTCCGTGTTTTTATTGCCACTGACCTTAATCTTCTCGGCATTGACAACAACAACGAAGTCACCGGTATCAGTGTGGGGAGTATAGGTAGGTTTGTGGCGACCACGTAGTACATTAGCGATCTTTACGGAGATACGACCTAATGTTTCATTAGCAGCGTCAACGACAAACCATGCCTTCTCTTGGTCAGTTGATTTTGAAAGTGTAGTTTTCATTAAAGTTTCTGGAAAAGCGGTAGAGCAAACTTCCCGTTAGAGGCTCTGTCAATTCGAATTTAAAGCCTTCACACAAACATTTACGCTACAATTTAACAGATATCTCAATAATAAATGCTAGATATAGAAGGCCTAATGATTCAGACAATCAAAAGGGCACAATTAAAATACTATTAGACATAATATATATTGTGCATAAATATCGTCCAGCCTAGGATTGACAATGGGTCAGGAACTACTGAGAACGTTAACTTGATTGAAACATGCTCGGGTGGTGAAATTGGCAGACACGCCAGATTTAGGTTCTGGTGCCGTAAGGCGTGAGGGTTCAAGTCCCTCCCCGAGTACCAATGGAATCGGTCTTAAGGCTTAATGTTTCGCTGTTTTCCAGGATTTTTTACGCTCAGCCTAATTTAAAGAGGCATAATATTTTGAAAAGAATCGGTGGGCTATAATTTCACTTAGTGCTTATCTCTTGGATGATGCAGAGCATGGGTGTCTGCTAATTGTTCCGATTTTAATGCAGTATATATTTGAGTCGTGGTAATGTCCGCATGACCCAGCATTTCTTGAATGGCACGCAAATCAGCCCCACCTTCCAATAAATGAGTCGCAAAGGAGTGGCGCAATAAGTGCGGTTTTACGGTTTTTTGGATACCGGCAGTCAGAGCATGTTTCTTAATAAGCACCCAGATCATCTTTCGGGAAAGTGCCCTGCCCCGATTACTTAAGAAAAATGTGCTATGTGTAATTTTTTTAACTAAGGCTGGACGCGCGCGGGTCAAATAATCCTTGAGTGAATGAATGGCTTTGCTGCCGATGGGGGCAAGGCGCTCCTTACTACCTTTACCAATAACGCGTAAATAACCTTCATTAAGTTGAACATTTTGTAATTCAAGGGTGCAAAGTTCGGACACTCGTAGCCCACTGCTGTAAAAAAGTTCTAATATAGCTCGGTCACGAATACCTAGGGAGCTATGCCTAGAGGGAGCATCGAGGAGTACCTCAACTTCGCTTCGCGTAAGCACTTCCGGTAGTTTACGTTTACTCTTGGGACTTTCTAAGAGTTCAGCAAAATTGTCTGGGCGTAGGTTTTCTCGAACTAAGTGTTTTGCCAAAACACGTAAGGCGCTTAGTTTTCGTAATTGGCTACTCCGCGCATAATCCCCCTTTGCTATTTTAGCGGAAAAATCAGCGAGCATGGAAGGCGTCACCTCTTTCCATGCAGAAATACCAGCCTGATGGATGAAGTTGGCACATTGACGTAAATCGCGCCCGTATCCATCAATAGTATGGGGTGATAGTCCTCGCTCAAGGTCGAGCCAAGCGAGTAAGCTTTCGACTGGCTCGATTAAGTCTTCCGGTAATGCCTGACTGCTTTCGGATTGCATTGTTATAAAATGGTCGGTCTAACATGCGCCTTGCAAGCCCAGCCTTTGCATACATTTATTTAAGTTTCTTTTATGAATCCTGAGTTTCCAGCCATAACAGCAATAAAGCCAACCGACTTGCGTGGTATTTTGAAATACGTGTCTATGTTTCGTGAACACGTTTTTATAATTGCACTCGATGGCAGCTTGGTTGCCCATGAAAACTTTAAGAATGTACTATTAGACATCGCCGTCCTTCGCTCGCTTCACATTCGAGTGGTGCTGGTATATGGAATCGGTCAACAACTCAAGGAGACTGCTGAGGCACGTTCGCTAGCAATAACCAATCCCCACGGTGAAAGCCGAACAGATGCAGTTACCTTAGCATTGGCGAGAGATACCTCTGCTTTAGTCAATCAAGAAATCATGCAGGGTCTCAGTCGAATCGGACTGAGATGCGCTAATAGCAATGCACTCCGCGCCAAAGCCACCGGTATTGTAGGAGGTGTTGATCAACTACTGAGCGGTGAAGTTGATAAACTCGACTTATCTATGCTTAAGCAATTATTTGAAGCTGGTACCATGCCGATCATTGCACCGATGGCCCCCGATCGAAACGGGGAAATGTTGCGTCTTAATTCTGATGCCATCGCCTCAAAACTCGCTGAAGATTTGGAAGCATCAAAATTAATATATCTCACCACCCACGATGCATTTAAATTAGGTGATGATGCTATTAAAAATCTTTCACTAGAAGAATTAGACCACCTATTAGAATCACAGACGGAAGCTCTTCCAGATCGTCTGCTGAGTAAATTAAAAAGCTCAGCTCAAACAATTCGAAACGGAACACCTCGTGCTCATATTTTGGATGGTCGCCTATTTGGAGCGCTTTTAAATGAAGTTTTCGACAAGGTCGGCATCGGAACAATGATCTACGGAAATGAGTATCAATCCATTCGCCCTGCCAATCCCGAAGAAGCCTACTCTATCTATAACATTACAAGAAATGCAGTCAGAGCAGAGCGCTTGCGCGAACGTGACCAGCAGGAAATTGAAGCCAATATCCAAGATTATCATGTCTATGAAATCGACGGTAGCATTGTGGCATGCTTATACCTGAAATATTGGAAAGATAACCGGCATGCAGAACTCGGGAGCGTTTATGTACTTCCTTTTTATCAGGGAAAAGGCGTCGGGCGCCGAATGGTTCAATATGCAATCAATCATGCCCGCAAAATCGGCATTCATCGCTTGACTGCACTCAGCACACAGGCAGCACCTTTCTTTACAGAAGTCTGCAGCTTTGTTGAAGGTCAGATTGAAGATCTCCATGAAGAACAACGTTGCGACTATTTAAAAAGTGGTCGCAATTCTAAGATTTTTTATATCAAGCTATGAGCGAGCTCTACCACACAACTGACCTCGATGGTATTACCGAGCTTAAGCCAGACAAGCAGCGCTTGCGTGAGATTCTCACTACCTTAGATCAAGGAAATGCTGATAGCGCCAGCCACCCGGATGTTAGTCTCATTAATGATGAAAACGGTTGGAGTCTTTCAGTTTTTGCAAGTGGGGTTGTTGCTTTTGAACAATTAGATCAAGAGGAGGATGCTCCCTTTTACATGAAAGATGTAAGCCGTGATACTGCCCTCGGCTTATGGCTAAATTTAGCTGCGGGTAAAATTGAAACCCTCTTGGCTCTACCCTGGCTTAAAGATCCTTCAAGTTAGGACTAGTTTGGTAGGCAGCAAATTGAGCAAACTCGCTCATTATTGTGCGTAAAGGAAAATTTAAATTTAGACACGGCATCTACAATATCTGAAACAAATGCATCATTGAGGTAAATTATCTCGGCCGTGCCTGATTTAAAATCTAAAGATAAGGCAATGTCTTGAAAATTTGCCCGCTGCTGCCATTTCGGGAACTGTGCTTTATAAAAAGCTTCCTTGAGGCTAAATAATAAGGTCGGGCTATGAACATTTGATTTAAGCAATGGTTCTTCAAGTGAATGCACAACTCGCTTAGAAGCGGTTCCACTGAGCCGTCCAATTTTTTCATAATCTAATCCCAAACAAAAGTAATTCTTTTCCCTTGCTGCGATAGCGCCGCAGAGACCCTTCGAGTGCGAGATGCTCCCTACGAAACCGCTTGGCCATTGAGGCACCCCCAAGGGATCTGCTGACAACAGAGCATCCTCTGAACCTATTTCTGCCAAAGCTGTGCGAGCACAAAGGCGGCCGTTCAAAAATTCAATCCGCCGTGATTCTTGGAAATTTGCACATGATGCAGCCTCAGCCGGATGCTCCGGTAAAACATCAGGGTCTCCGAAGCAAACCGCTGATACAACACCACTTGGGCACAGCTCCCTCAGATCTTCACTTTCATTGACTGCAAGACCAACTGACATGAGCGAAGTAAAGCAGATTGATCTTCTTTGACAATAATCAAGGTGAAAGCCATTATTCCGATAAATTCATTGCCCTTGCTTAATTATGCATGAAAGTGACTTTAAATGGACTTAAAGGATTTTAACCATTATCTCATAACTCCCAAGCAGAATAACGAGCTCGCCAAAGTCGACTCACACCCTTGGGAGGACATTCCATCTTGCAAACTAGAAGCTGGCGAGGAACTCGATCGCCTACGCAAACAAATTGCGGATCTTCAGCAGCGCTTCTTCATCGATCGACGCAAGAAATTCTTAATCGTCCTTCAAGGCATGGATACCAGCGGCAAAAATAGCACGATACGCCATGTATTTAAAGGCGTAAACCCCCAAGGGGTTCATGTTTCCAGTTTCGACAAACCAACCAATCATGAACTTGCGCATGATTATCTATGGCGCGTACATCAGTGCGCCCCACGCGATGGTGAAATTATGATTTTTGACCGCAGTCATTACGAAGATGTCCTTGCAGTACGCGTCAACAAATTGAAGCCAGAATCGGTTTGGCGTAAACGCTTTCGCCATATAAATGACTTTGAACAACTATTAGCCGATGAAGATACCCTGATTCTTAAGTTATTTCTTCACATTGACAGCGAGACACAACGTGAACGTCTACAGAATCGACTGGATGTTCCGATGAAAAACTGGAAATTCGATCCCTCAGACCTCACCGCTCGAAAGTTTTGGAATCGCTATGAGGTGGCGTACGAGGAAGTTTTTGAAAAAACCTCTACACCGCATGCGCCTTGGTATTTGATTCCATCGAGTAAAAAATGGGCGCGTAATCTTTTAGTGGCTCGTTTAGTGGTAGCTTATCTCAATGAATTACGACTGAGTTACCCCAAGGTTGACTTTGATCCCGCTACAATCGAAATCACATAAAGGTCTTTCTCTCAATGCTGCGCTCACCCCACTCTACTGTACTATCGCCTTCACTTTTAGCAGGCGACCATGCTGCCCTTGGAAAAAGTTTGCGAGTTGTTGAGGAAACCGGACTTTCTTGGATACACCTTGATATCATGGATGGCCACTTTGTGCCAAACCTTACCTTTGGTCCGCAAACCATTGCAGCACTCCGTCCCCAATCCTCACTATTTTTTGACGTGCACCTCATGCTGGATAATCCGCATGTTCATCTTGAAGCCTTTCTTCAGTCTGGTGCCGATCAAGTTACCATCCATGTTGAGCCGGATTACCCCGTTGCAGAGACCTTAAAACGTATCAAAGATGCAGGCAAGAAATGTGGACTTGCCTTAAATCCAGATACCCCTGCAGAGATCGCTATGCCTTTCATTTCAGATTGCGATATTGTTGTAATAATGAGCGTCATGCCAGGATTTGGAGGGCAATCTTTCCGTGAAGACATACTCCCTAAAATAGAATTATTTTCCCAATGGCGCAAAGAGAAAGGTCACTCTTACAGAATTCAAATAGATGGCGGTATCACGATCAAGACTGCTCCTGGTTGCCTAAATCGCGGTGCAGATACCTTAGTTGCAGGCACTGCCTTCTATCGTGCAGATAACCGCAATTCCTTCTCAAAAGAGATTGTCGCTCAATAAAGTTCGCTTCGTAAATCCCTCAGGCAATCCATATCGTTGCGCACATCTTGGATGTCGCTTAGTTTAATATCAAAGCAGAAGAACTCAGGTACTTCACCTGCCTCATAAAGAATTTCTCCAGAGGGATGGACTATCATTGAGTGTCCGCAGAAATCAGTTTCTTCTGAAACGACACAAGCATGGCCACATTGATTTGTAGCAATTATGAAATTCTGGTTTTCCATAGCCCTTGCTTTAAGCAGAGTTCGCCAATGCGACAGTCGAGGGAAAGGAAAGGCCGCTGCCAAAATTTGAAGCTGGGCGCCAGCGGATGCACACTTACGAAATAACTCGGGAAACCTTAAATCATAACAAATTGAGCAGCCAATATGAGTGTTTCCATCACGAAAAGTTATGATATCGTTACCCGCTTCAAAATAACGATCCTCGCCCATTGGTTTAAAAAGATGAATCTTATTATAACGTCCTATGATATAACCATTAGCATCAAAATATAAAAAAGTATTAGTAAAATTCCCGTGTTTATTGTTACATAAAAATGAACCACAAATCGCAATATTATATTGTTTGGATATTTTTTTAATTGTCTCAAGACTGCTTACAATCATTGTTTTTAAGCATTCTATTTTATCATAAGAAAAACCTGTAGTACACAATTCAGGTAAGCAGAGTAGCTCAGCATTAGCCTCTTTTGCATTTTGAGCGAAATCGTAAATTGTTTTCAAATTCGATTCAACGTTGCCCAAAACTGGAGAAAATTGTGAAAGCGCAATTCGCATATTAGAAAATTAAAACAATATAAAAATAATTAAACTTGTTTATTTGACTGTTACAAAATACTCAACGTTCAACACGTACATTAAGACTTCATTATGACCAAAAGAACAATTAAATTAAACATCAAATTACCTAAGGGTATATTGGCTACACCAGAGTTAGACGCAATAGCTTTAGCTGCAGCTCATGCCACGGTACAATCCGCTGTAAAAGATCTGCAGACTTTACAAAAAAATTGCCGAGGATCTTTCTAATATGGGTTTTAAAATTACAGCTCAGGAATTGCTGGCTCGTAAAAAATCACCCGTCGGCAATAAAGCACTCCTCGGCGGATACAAGAAATCCACTACGCGTAAACGTGTTGTGCTGACGTCTGCGCAAAAAATCACTCGTTGCTGACCTAAAGAAAGGGGCAAAAATAGCTCAGGTAGCAAACAAATACGGCGTCTCTTCGGCGACCGTAATGAACTTAAAGTCGGCCGCTAAACTCACTCGAAGGCACACAAAATAGTAACGATATATCAAGCTTACTTTTATCAAGCCCGATTTTTCGGGTTTTTTGCATGAAAGGAGCTGAGCCAAGTAAGGAGCTCTGGTGTCATTTCTAGCAGACAATGTGTGCGTTCAATTACACAAGCAACTTAGTAGAAAAATTAATAATGCGCGCGCGCTTTTTCCTTCAAAACAAGGAGATTGTGAAATTTGACTTGAACTCATGGCAACAGCAGGCTTTTTTCAACGTTTTCAAAAGGACGGGTAGCTCAGTTGGTTAGAGCAACTGGTTTACACCCAGTAGGTCGTGGGTTCGAGTCCCTCTCCGTCCACCATTTATCCTCAGGACTAAACGCTATACCCAAAAATTTATCATGCGCCACATCATTTCAATTTTGGTTGAGAATAAGTTCGGTGTGCTCGCACGTATTGCAGGCATGTTCAGCGGACGCGGATTCAATATCGAAACACTGAACGTAGGCCCCATGCTTGATAGTCGCTTATCTCGCATAACAGCTACGATTATTGGCGACAGCGAAGCCCTTGATCAGGCAATCAAGCAAGTTTACAAACTTGTTAATGTCCTCGAAGTGACCGACTTCTCAAGCTCCCAGGCGACCGAGCGCGAACTGGTCATGGTAAAGCTTACCGTAAAACCTGACCAACGCTCTGAAGTCATGCAAGTCTGCGATATCTTTAGAGCTAAAATTATAGATGTCGCCCCTGAGTCGCTCAACATTGAGATGACAGGTAACTCAAACAAGGTACGGGCTTTTTTAAACCTCATCGAACCATACAATGTCATCGAAATGGCTCGAACCGGTAACCTTGCACTCAAAAGAGGCTAATTTTAACCACCAAGACAATCGGGCATTTGCCCAAACGAACATAATACCTATGCCAGCTAAAGTCTATACCAACAAAGACGCCGATCTTAAAATCCTCAAGAAGAAGACCCTTGCCATTATAGGGTACGGTTCTCAGGGACACGCTCACGCTCAGAATCTTAAAGATAGCGGTCTCAATGTTATCATCGGTCTGTACGCAAAGAGCAAGTCTGTCGCAGTTGCGAAAAAACAAGGCTTTAAAGTTTACGAAACCGCTGAAGCCGTCAAAAAAGCAGATATTATCATGTTAGCGGTGCCTGACATGAAACAGCCCGAAGTTTACAAAAATGATGTTGAGCCAAATCTATGCAAAGGCAAGACCCTCGCCTTCACACACGGACTCGCTATCCACTACGGATTAATTGAAGCACCTCGAGGTGTTGATGTGATTATGGTAGCCCCCAAAGGCCCTGGACACGTTGTACGTAGCCAATTTGTAGAAGGAAAAGGTGTACCTGCTTTAATTGCGGTAAACAAAGGATCTTCACGTAATGCTCAAGCAGTCGCTTTAGCCTGGGCAAAAGGCGTAGGTGGTACACGCGCTGGAGTCATCAAGACGACCTTTAAAGAGGAATGCGAAACAGACCTCTTTGGCGAACAAGCCGTTTTATGCGGCGGAGCCTCTGCGCTTGTAATGGCGGGCTTCGAAACACTTGTAGATGCAGGATACCAACCAGAAATGGCATATTTTGAATGCCTACACGAGCTGAAGCTTATTGTGGATCTTATGGTTGAATCAGGCATTTCCGGAATGCGATTTTCTATTTCTGAGACCGCTGAATGGGGTGACTACATTAGCGGTCCACGGGTCATCAATGCAGGTTCCAAACGTGCGATGAAAGCCATCTTAAAGGATATTCAATCAGGCAGATTCACCAAAAATTGGGTTAAAGAATACCAGGAGGGCCTCCCGAATTATAAGCAATTTATCGAAGATGGTCAGAACCACCCGATTGAGAAAACCGGGCAACGCCTGCGCGCGCTCATGCCGTGGGTTAAGAAACGCAATATTAAAGGCGCGCAGGCTGCCTATAACTAAGCAGTACACTAGAATCTTTCTAGCGGTCGGCGGGATGCTCCCTCGGCCGCTTTTCATTTGCACCAGCACGCGTTTCCTTTTGAATACAGCACCTTAGATGCTTATTACTGTAGCCACTCGTAAAAGTCCCCTAGCCCGCAAGCAAACAGAACTTGCAGTCGAGTGGATCGTCGAACGTCTTCCAAGGTGTGAAGTCACCACACTTCCACTGAGCACCCAAGTAGATGAGCGTTTGAGTTGGTCACTCGAAAAGCGAGGTAGCTTAGGGCTTTTTACCAAAGAATTAGAAGAAGCACTCCTTGAAGGAACAGCAGAAATTGCGATCCACAGCGCAAAAGATCTTCCTACTACTTTACCCGAAGGTCTATCGATTGCGGGCTACCTTCCTCGCGGTAATCCACATGATACAATGATCCTGCGCCATGATGTTAATGGCGAACCTAGAACCATTGCCAGCGCCAGCCCCAGAAGGCGGCATCAATTAATGCAACGTCTTCCTGATGCTTGTTGGACCAGCATTCGAGGCAATGTAGAAACCCGCTTAAATAAAATACAAGCAGGAGCCGCCGATGCCAGTATTCTAGCCAGCGTTGGTTTAGAACGCCTCAGCATTGCATCCCATCAGGGACTCAAATTTGAAACTTTATCGATTGAATCAATGGTGCCAGCGCCAGGACAGGCTGCTATCGCAATTGAATGCAAAACCTCCGACCTTCCGTACTACCAAGGTCTATTCTGCGAAAAAACCTTTGAGGCCGTCGAACTCGAACGGGCTTTTCTACGACGAATCGGTGGCGGTTGCCAAACACCAGTCGGGGCTTATTACGATCAGTCTGCCTTGCATATTTACCATCCCACTTGTGGCTATCAAAAACGTGCACTTGATTTGCCAGATCACAAGAACCTCGATCCATTCATAGATACACTTATAAATGAATTAAATCTTAAGAACCGGGATGTCTAAAAAATCAAACAGTATCGTTTATTTAGTCGGAGCGGGACCTGGAGATCTCGGACTTTTAACCGTGCGAGCGCAAGAGCGTATTGCAGAAGCTGATGCTATTGTATATGATAAGCTTGCAAACCCTGCCCTTCTTGAATGGGCACGACCGGATGCAGAGTGCATTTATGTTGGTAAATGTGCAGGGCAGCACTCCATTCCACAAAGTGAAATCCAAGCAATCCTTTTAAAGCTAGCAGAAAGTGGTAAAAAAGTTGTGCGACTTAAAGGAGGAGATCCATTCATTTTTGGTCGAGGTGGAGAAGAAATAGAATTTCTTCATCAAAACGAAGTTACCTACGAAATCGTTCCGGGGGTAACGGCGGCGTTAGGTGCAGCTGCCTATGCTGGAATTCCTCTGTCTCACCGTGAATTTAGCTCTGCAATCACTTTCCTCACAGGTCACGAGGATCCCGAAAAGCAGACCCTTCAGCTAGATTTTCGCAAATACGCACAAGACGGATCCACCTTATGTATTTATATGGGAGTCGGGCAGTTGCCGCGTATTGTAACTGAATTACTGGAAGGTGGCTTAAACAAAGATACGCCGGCAACTATTATTCAATGGGCAACCTTGCCGAATCAGGCATTTCTAGATAGCTCCTTGGGTAATTTAATTAAAGACCATCAAGCCAGTGAAATCGGCGCTCCCGCTATTATTTTCATCGGCCAAGCAGTACGATACTCTGCACGTAATAATTGGTTTACAGCACGCCCGCTATTTGGAAAACGGATTGTCGTTACACGAACCCGAGATCAAGCAGGACGATTATCACATTTGCTGACCGCCCAAGGTGCAGATGTCATTGAGCTTCCTTTTATAAAGGTCGAAACTGAATTTGATCCACAAGTAGTTGCAGAAGTCTTTGCAGAAATGGCCGTATATGAATGGATAATTTTTACCAGTGCTAATGGGGTACGCATATTCTTTGACTTACTCCTAAAAGCCTATCCGGATATCCGCTGCTTGGGACCGATGCGGATTGCTGCGGTTGGACGCGCCACCGCTGAAGCGATCGAGGCCTTTAATCTAAAAGTCGACCTAGTTCCCCAAAAAGCCAATGGCGATACGCTCGTCAATGAGTTGATTCAAAATGAAGGCATCGAAAGTATAAAAGTGCTGGTCGTAACGGGTAACCTTAACCGCAAAACCATAGTGAGTCGCCTTGAAGAGGAAGGTTGTGCCATTGTCGACACTTTACCACTCTACGCTACTCGCCAGAACGATCTAAAAAATAGCCCTGAGGCACAGCGATACCGCAAAAAAGGCGCCCATGCCATCTTGTTTACGAGTGCTTCAACCGTGCAGTCATTTTCAGAACAGAGCGAAGCACTCAAGCTCAAAGATGGGGCCATTCGTCCCGCCCTTGGGAGCATTGGACCCATGACTTCTGCCGCACTTAAAAAGCGTGGAATGGAGGTCGCTTACCAAGCACCCGAGTCCAACTTAGAGCACTACGTTGTCGAAACTATTTCCTATCTAAATCAAAATAAAACCAATAAATCAAAAAGTATATGTCCAACGTCACTATAGAAACCACTCAAGGCTTCATTGAATTCAAATTATTTGAGGACCGTGCTCCTAAAGCTTGCGAAAACTTCATTACCCATATGAAAAATGGATATTATAACGGGATTATCTTTCACCGGATAATTGCGGATTTTATGATTCAAGGGGGCGATCCAAGCGGAACTGGAACACAAGGAGAATCCATTTGGGGAAAATGCTTTGAAGATGAGTGTCATCCAGATTTGACCTTCGATCGCGCAGGTATACTTGCTATGGCCAATGCAGGTCCAGGCACAAACGGTAGCCAGTTCTTTATCACAGCGAACGCAACTCCTTGGCTTAACATGAAACATACTATTTTCGGAGAAGTGGTAGACGGCATGGATGTCGTTAAAAAATTAGAAGCTGTGGAAAAAGGACCTGGTGATCGCCCTATTGAG
Organism: Opitutia bacterium UBA7350; assembly: GCA_949524905.1. Lineage (GTDB taxonomy): Bacteria > Verrucomicrobiota > Verrucomicrobiia > Opitutales > Coraliomargaritaceae > UBA7445. The sequence continues at coordinate 113,079 of CATINC010000004.1, forward strand.
GAACAGAAAATGAAATTCGTTAAGGTCGTTGAGTAAAATCAGTACCATATGCGCCCTTCATGGCTTTACCGGCGGGGGCGCCGATTTTTCCGGTTTTTCGCGTCTTTCTTTACCTGAATGGCGATGGATTTGCCCAGACTTACCTGGGCATGGCGAAAATGCTTCTCCATCGTGCGATGCCAATGCCTTTGTTAATACAATAGAGGACCAGTGTTCGGACATAAACAGAGCCCGACTAGACGGTTTAAAAATTCTATTGGGTTATTCGATGGGCGGTCGCGCTGCCCTACTTCATGCCTGCGGTTTTAAGAATAAATGGGATGCTTTAGTATTAATAAGTACCCATCCTGGGATTGAGCCTGAAAATGAGCGAAGTGCACGACGTGAGGCAGATCGCAAGCTTGCCTCCGAGGCCCTAAAGCTAGGCGCCGGAGCCTTCATACAGCGATGGCAAGAACATCCGCTCATCCAAAGCCAGAAAACCATACGCCCTGATTGGCATACCGCCATGCAGGCTACACGAAAAAAGCATTCTACCAACGGTCTTGCCACTAGCTTGTTAGAATTTGGACAAGGATCTACTCCGAACCTATGGCCGAAACTGAAGCAGCTAAGATTACCCGTACTGCTCCTCAGCGGCTCACTGGATAAAACATACCGGAACTACGCTGAACGTATGCAAATAAAACTTCCAAACGCGACGCACCAAAGCGTCGAAGGCGCCGGACATATGCCCCACTTAGAAAAACCTGAGGTGACCGCAGAAATACTCAAAAATTTCGTGAAGGGTCTCGAGTAGAGTTATTGAATATTGGGCAAACTTCGGTCTAGCTCAATCCTCGCCGGGAAAGCTCTCAATGAATACTCGATAGCTTTAAAAATAACATCCTCACGAAGTTCTAACACATCTACGCAGTTCGGCATATGTGCGCGCCAAAAAATTTGATCCTTCTTCGGATCATATAACTCGATCGTAAGACTACACATAACTCTTGGCCGTGTGTCCTTCTCGTCATGACCATGTAATTCTGGAACGTTACCAAAGGGGCTGACCGCTTTCAGGCTTACCCTAAGTGCTTTATTCCATTCAGCGCGAACGATGAAGTCTGCGTTGTTTTCGGAGAACGTAAATCCACGTCCTTCAATTTCATGATCCAATCTATAAGCAGTATACTCTAAGATATCTCCTGAGGATTGTTCAATCCACCGCATGCCAGTTAAATTAATTTCCCCTACCCTGTAGCTTTGCAGAAGATGAAATTCTGTATTTTGAACAAAATTACCCGCATGACGTTCAGTATTCAAACACCCGGTCACAAATACGAAAAGCATCAGGCAAGTGAGGATCGTATAGACTTTCTTAAATTGTAGCATCTCTAATTAGGGTAAGGGTTTGCAAGTAGTACCTAATAAAGACTGAATAGACTATTATGCGCCTGACAACTCAAGAACGCTTCGTTTTAAGCATTCTGCTGCTTATTTTTGCATTGGCACTATTAGGGTGGTGGCTTTTCTGATACTAGAGGACTAACGAATATTTAATGATGGTATCAACTCTATCAGGGTCAATTCAGTTGGACAATTGAAACGAAGACGTGGCAAACCACCAAAACGATTGGATCCTGCCCCGGCGGATACATTAAGTAATGGTACTCCGATTCGGGTAGTGCCACGCGACCATGCTTTCGGAACAGCACTGTCTATCACCAAAGGGCCCCAAAAAGGTAAACGAATTTGCCCGCCATGCGTGTGCCCAGCTAAACATAAATCGATAGGATATTTACCCACCGCTAAAGCAAAATCAGGTGCGTGGCCTATTAGTATTTTGAATGCTTGTATATCCGCTTCTTTGCACCATTGCTCGATGCTTCGAAGCGCCCAATCTCCTTCTTTAGATTGATACAGACTAAGCCCGTGTAAACTGATCAAGCCTCCATTGGTCTGGATAGTCTGAGAGCGGGATGAAAGCATCTTAATCGGTTCTAGTTCGCTCATTTGAAGGCTATAAAGATTTAAATCGGTATCGCCAAAAACAGCGAAGCTACCGTACCTAGCTTCAACATTCCGCATAAGTTTCATTAATTTTGGAAATTCATCCTCAAACTTCGCAGGCGACGCAACCTGCAGAAAATCTCCTGTATTAATTAGCATATCTGGTTTTAACGATTGTACTCGCTCAAATATTGCATGCTCATATTCAGTTACGGATGCTGCTTGAATGTCTGAAAGGTGAACAATTCGTATAGGTTCAGTCAACTTAGGGGTTAGGATCTGGATTGTCCTCACTTCAAGACGAAATGGCTCAATCTTTGTCATATAAAAACGCAAAACGATAAGATCGAGTGTCAAAAATAAAATCCAGAAAGCAGCCCATCCGCAGCGTGCACCCGTAGGTAATTTAAATACAAAACATAAGAATGCGAAACTTGCCATCAGTAGCGGCATCAATCCGAAATTGAAATCAAAAGCCTCATGTATGATGCTGAAATTTGGATTAAAGAGGCCCGCTTGGTAAAATTTTAAATTCTTAAAAAATGCAAAAATGAGTAAGGCCATAACGGCAACCCAAAACCATGCAGCCTTTTTATTTTTTTTCCCGAGGGGGCTACTTACCTTTCCAGCAACTCGATAAGGCAAAAAAGTCATTCTACATTTAGGTAAAATTAACCGGAGACAGATAATCGACGATAAGCTTCTACATAGCGTTCGAGTGTCCCCTTTAGGACCATATCGGGCAATGGTGGCGGTGGGGGAGATTTATCCCAGTCTAAGCCTTCTAAGTAATCTCGAACAAATTGTTTATCGTAAGAAGCTTGCGCACGCCCAGGCTCATATTCTGAGAGCGGCCAATAACGCGATGAGTCTGGAGTCAGAATTTCATCAATTAAATACAGTTCCCCGTCATCATCGGTTCCAAATTCAAATTTTGTGTCTGCTAAGAGGATATCCGCAGTTTTTGCTCGAGCAGCGCCTAATTGATAAAGCTCGAGACTGATTTTATGAACTTTATCAAAACAGTCTTTGCCGATTAGTTTTGCTGCATCCTTACAATCTATTGGCATATCATGTCCGTTGGCAGCTTTAGTCGTAGGAGTAAATAATGGCTGTGGTAGTTGATCGCTTTCCCGCAAATTATGGGGAAGCTCATATTCAAATAGCCTTCCTGTTTCTTGATATTGTTTCCATCCTGATCCCGCGAGATAACCACGCACAACTGCCTCAATGGGCAGTGGATTGAGTTTTTTCACAATCATGCTCCGATCCTTTAAAAAAGGAAATTGTGCAGAAAGTATCGCTAAGCGCTCATTATGATCTTTAACTAGATGATGCTGGGTTATGGTAGAAGAATTTTCAAACCATCCCAAGCTGATTTGTGTAAGAAGAATACCCTTCCCCGCTAAGCCTTGCTCCATAACGACGTCGAAAGCAGAAACTCTATCGGTTGCAATCATCAATAAAGCATCTCCCAAATCATAAATCTCCCTAACCTTGCCAGATGTCAGGTGTGAATAAGGAAGCCCTTTAACCTGCAGTAAGGGAACATCTGGCATATCAAATGGTAAATTCATATCGTAAAATTGATTCCTCTCTTCCGGTCAGGCAAATGTTTCTTCACTTATTAAAGCAGATAAAATTATAAGAAAAAACTTGCAGGGCATCTAAGGCGTCATAAGTTCACTTCCTTCTTGATGTCCCGTTCGTCTAGCCAGGTCTAGGACACCGGGTTTTCATCCCGGCAACAGGGGTTCGAATCCCCTACGGGATGCCATTTAGCAAAATGGCATCCACGACATCAAGTTATGGGCTCCAATTTGGCTGCTTTCTTCCATTGGCATTGATTCCTGCCGCCGAGCGCTTTGAATAAAGTCATGCCCAACCCTAGACTCGAAATTGAACGCCTACGAGCCGAAGTCGCTGAACATGACACTCGGTATTATCAATCTGCTCAACCTACCATTGATGATCAGGCTTACGACCGTCTCAAAGCACGCTTACAGGAACTGGAGGCACGGTACCCAGAATTGGATATCAGGGACTCACCCACACAGCTTGTGGGCGATGATCGCTCAAAAGGATTTAAAAGCTACACACACCGCAAACCCATGCTCAGCCTCGATAATACTTACAACCAGGATGATTTGTTGGCTTTTGGCAAACGTCTGGAAAAACTTTTCCAAGGCACGGCATTAAACTATATAATAGAGCCGAAAATTGATGGGGTTGCTGTAAGTCTCAGTTATGAGCACGGTCGCTTAGTTAGAGCAATCACACGCGGCAATGGTATTGAGGGAGATGATATTACTCAAAATTTATCTCATTTAGATCAATTACCTAAAACCATTGAAAAGGCTCCCGAGTACGTAGAAATACGCGGAGAAATATATATGAGTCATTATGAATTTGATCGAATTAACAAACAACGTGAAAAAAATGGAGAATCCTTATACGCGAACCCGCGAAATTTGGCAGCCGGCACGGTTAAACTTTTAGACCCGAAAGAAGCAAGAAATAGACAACTAGAAATAGTTCTCTATGGTTTGGGTGCTTGCTCACCTGAAAATTTCTTTAACTCACAATCTGAGGTTCAGGAGAAACTACGTAATTGGAATTGTCCTGTCCTAGAGAAATTCTGGACTTGTTGCGGAATTGATGAGGTTTGGCCCTGTATCGAAGCGCTCGATCAAAAAAGACGCGATTTCACGTATCCAACTGATGGTGCCGTTATAAAACTTGATTCGATCCCCCAACAGGAAATTGCTGGCTATACCTCAAAAGCACCGCGAGCTGCGATTGCTTACAAATTTGAAGCCGAACGAGCAGAAACTATTTTGAAAGAAATCCAAATGCAAGTTGGCCGCACGGGTGCAGTAACCCCTGTCGCTATTCTCAAACCAGTCCCGCTCGCCGGAACAATTGTGGCTCGCGCCACCCTTCATAATGAGGACGAAATCATAAGAAAAGACATACGCCCAGGCGATACGGTTTTTGTTCAGAAAGCCGGAGAGATTATTCCCCAAATCCTTTCAGTGAACCTCGAAAAGCGCCCGACCGACAGTGTCCCTTTTAATTTTGAAGCACGCCTCAATGAACTTGGCATTCAGGCAAAACGCAAATCCGGCGACGCTGCTTGGCGTGTGAATGCAAAAGATGAACCTGGGCGCAAGAGTAGGAGTCTACGGCATTTTGCCAGCCGCGTTTGTATGGATATCGATCACCTTGGACCCGCAATCATAGATCAACTTATTCAGCGTGGCCTAGTCAGTGATCTGGCCGATCTATACGATCTTAAATTTGAGCAATTAATGGAGCTTGAAAAATTTGGCGATAAATCCGCTCGTAATTTATTAGAAGCCATTGAAGCCAGTAAAGACCGCCAACTTTGGCAACTGATTCATGGGCTTGGCATACCTAATATTGGCAAGCAATCAGCAAAAGATCTGGAAATGAAGTTTGAAAAAATGAACGCCATCGCAGATGCGGATGTAATTGCCCTAGAAAAGACTGAGGGGATTGGTAAAGTTATGGCAGAAGGTATTTTTAAATGGTTCGCAGATAGATTAAATCGTCAGCAGTTAGATCGTTTGCGAAATGCAGGCCTCAATCTTGAATCAAAAATTAAAACAAATAGAGTAAATAGCCCCATTTCAGGAAAAGTGCTTGTCCTCACGGGCACGCTCCCTACTTTAAGTCGCTCAGAGGCTGCTGAAAAAATTGAAGCTGCTGGTGGGCGCACTAGCTCGAGCGTCAGCGCTAAGACAGATTACCTGCTAGCGGGCAGTGACGCAGGGTCAAAACTGACTAAAGCAGAAAAGCTTGGAATCACCATTTTAAGCGAAGATGACTTTTTAGAATTGATTACATAAATTTTTATGAACCTTCAGGTTTTCCACGAACTTCTTTTAAACCAACCACTGTTGGTTCTTTTTATCACAATTGCTATTGGTCTACTCATCGGTCGGTGTTCCATAAAGGGCATCCACTTGGGTAGCTCAGGGGTGCTTTTTTCTGCACTGCTAGCAGGACACTTAGGCTATAGTATTCCGACCGGTGTGGGTACTTTAGGGCTAGTACTTTTTGTCTATTGTGTCGGTATTGCGCCGGAGGTCGTTTTTTTGCATCGGTCGCACGAGATGGTGCCACTCTTGCCAAGCTTGCTTGCATCATTGTAGCAACGGGTGGTGTGGTCACTTGGATCCGGGCCTTATGCTTGAACCTGCCCACTGACTTAGCGGCCGGAATCTTTGCAGGTGCGCTAACCAGTACTCCAGCCCTTGCTGCCGCAGCCGAAAGCTTTTCTGGTTCTGCATCGGGCGTGAGTATCGGTTATGGCATTGCCTATCCAGTTGGTGCCGTAGGCGTAGTACTTTTTATACAAGCGCTACCTAAGGTGCTAAAATATGATCTCGACGCCATAGCGACTTCTCACGGTGAGAGCGCCAGCAATGAGGATGAAGTATCCAATGCCCTAGTGGAAGTAACAAGCCAAAATCTCTTTGGCAAAAATATAGCAACTTCTGCCATCACTCGATTCAATGCTTGCCAAGTTTCGCGGGTCTTTAAACAAGACCATTTTGTCCCCATCCAATACGATGACTGCTACTCCAAAGGACAACTTTTACTTCTTGTAGGAAAGCAAAAGGAAATCGATCTAGCGATTGATTTCCTAGGGGTACGAAGCCACGAACCAGTTTTCTTAGATGCTGAAAATGAACGCCGCAAACTACTCGTAACCGACCGTACACTTGCGGGTAAATCACTATTAGAGTTAGCGCCGCTTAAAAATCATGGCATCGTTATAACGAAAATTAGCCGACTGGGAATTACCTTTGTACCCGGCAACGAGACCGTCATAGAGGTAAACGACCAAATCACTGCGGTGGGCAAAGATGTTGACCTTGAAAATTTCGCCAAAGCCCTTGGACATCGCTCAAGTGCGATCGACACGACTGATTTACTCTCCTTAACAGTTGGACTGAGCCTCGGCATCATCCTAGGCCTTACACCCTTATCGCTGCCTGGCGGTAAGCCCATTACCCTTGGTCTGGCAGGTGGTCCCCTAATGGTGGCTTTATTGTTGGGGCATTACGGTAAAATAGGTAATATTGTTGGGCATATTCCAAGACCGGCACGTATGCTACTTCAAGAAATTGGATTAGTCTTTTTTTTGACACATGCTGGTATTTGCGGAGGAGTTGCTTTTTTTTAAAACCCTCCAAAATTTTGGTCCCTCCCTGCTCTTCTTAAGTGCTTGTGTCACATTTTTACCAATTTCGCTCGGATGGCTTCTGGCTCAGAAATATTTCAAACTCAACCCGCTTCAATCATTGGGCGGTATCTGCGGAAGCATGACCTCTACCCCAGCACTGGGTGCATTGACGGAGAAAAACCGAATCGCAATCACCCGTCGTAAGCTACGCCTCAGCCTACCCGATTGCCCTAATCGTAATGATCCTATTCACAAAAAGCCTTATCAGTCTCTTGACTTAGGGTCTAGCAAGGCATCTACCACTAATGACTGCATCAACTGTGCTGAGTTAAGGTCATTAAGGTAATTTACCAAAGTGGTGGTGCGTTTGAAACCAGGTTCTTCAAATAGAATTTGCTCATAAAATTGCCCCAGGGATTGCGCGACATTGTAATAAAGTGGATTCACTTGAAGCATCCCTGACATAATCTTACTGCGGCGCCCTCTAATAATTTCTCGTATCTGCTCATCGTCGCCATATTGTGCGAGCTCTCTCAAATTTCTAATGGTAGCACCACTCCTTCGATCGACGAAAGCATCCATATTGGCTAATTCTTTCAACCACAGGCGCGACGCTTCCATGGTATCGACGGCACCCCGATGTCGAAAACAAAGAGATCGTACGCCTTGTTCCCACCAAAGCATATCAGCACTTTCGGGATTGGACGCACGAAAGACAGATATGAGTCTCTCTTGAATGGGCACACCCTTAAGAGATAAGTCTAGAATTTGCGTAAAAACCTCATCATTAGAGATGATAGACTCAATTCCAGCAAAAACCGCAAGCGCAACTATAGAATCACACATTTCTTTGTCGGTCGCATTAAAGACAGCTTCGACTTCTTTAGAGCTTAAATCGCTTAACTTAAGCGCATATGCATCCATCAAGGCGGGTTTAAATCTGATAAACAGCGATTCACTCAACCCCGCAACAACCCACGGAGGAATATCTTTTACCGCAGAAGGACCATAACGATAGTAAACGGCTCGGATTAATAATGCTTCCATAATCGCCTGGCAAATTTCATTTAATTCAATTTCTTCGTGCCAGCCAATATACAGTTCTACGAATCCTCCTTTCTTAACCGTCAATTGGTAAGACTTCTGGTTCGGCAAGTTTGCTAGGCTTGTATCGAGAATAACAGTTACTCGCTGCGGAAAGGACTTCGGTAGTATATTAGAATATCTATTACAGACTTTTACAGAAGCCTGTCCAATTTGACCAATGATGTAGACGGATTTACGATCCATCCCAACAATTTCAAAATAGGCACTACTCTCAATTGCTGGGGTTGCTACATAAGGACCCTCAGTCGCGCATAATTTACTTGAGAACACTTGATAACCCAAAAAGGAAAACAAATATAGACATATTTTCCGTAACAAGAGCATGGTAAATAGGCTGTTATTAAAGCAAGCCGTAAGCCTTAAAGCGAACGTTGCCTCCGCAGTTCTAATGTCTTAAGGCATAATACACTGTAGCTCAAAATAAGGAGATTGCCGATAAATAGCGGGAAACCGTAAAGCGGGAAAACCAAAACATGGAAGCCATAAAAAGCTAATAAGGGTAGCAATAGAGGCTTAAAAAGAATCAAAGCCATTCCAAAAATAATCCTTATCTGTGTCAGGGCATTAAGATTATTACGACTCTGTATTCGATAGAGGGCACATGAAAAAATCAGGGTAGCTCCCAATATAATTAATGCTGCTAGTACAGAACCAAGGAAATCTAATCCAATTTGGCTAAGGATAGATTTTAAAATTACCACGAGCGCACATGGGCAAAGCCAATAGAAGAGCCAAGCGATAAAAAAACGAATCCCATGGTTAAATAATCCACCCCAGTCTTCCCAATTTGGCAATTCCAGGTTTCCAGTTATACGAATCTGGTTTGTGTAGCGGTAGAGGTAACCAAACGCAAATAGGTGCAAAACCGGCACAAAAGTAAGCAATACGCCCATTAGTAAGCGCGGCCACGTACTTCGATGTCCCAACAAACGAAAACAAAGTTCTTCGAATAAAGGCTTCCAATTCATGCTATCCATGACTCAACTTACAGGCGTGTTTATTGCTTTAAAAGAAAAATTAAAGGCGTTTCAGATACAAACTGAAGCTGCCATCGACTCGCGCTTACCCGACCCTGGTACACGTCCAGCACGCATACATACTGCCATGCGCTATGCAGTTATGAACGGAGGTAAGCGTATACGCCCAGTTTTACTTTTAGCCGCCAGCGAGCTTCTGCCAAAAAATGCAAATCCTGAGGCTGCCGCCGTGGCGATTGAATGCTTACATTCCTATACCCTCATTCATGACGATCTGCCTTGTATGGATGATAGCGACCTGCGAAGAGGGAATCCAAGTTGCCACAAAGAATTTGACGAAGCAACGGCTCTACTTGCGGGCGATGCTTTGCTCACCTATGCCTTTGAATTACTCAGTCGCGAATACGTTGAGCATCCTCTACTTGCCAACAAACTCGTCTCCGATCTTGCATTCGCTGCCGGAAGCCTGCGCCTCATCGGAGGCCAAATGGAAGATGTCGAACTCGCAGGAAAAAATCTCGACCACGATGCGCTTTTATTTATCCACGAAAATAAAACGGCTGCTCTTATAACAGCCGCCCTTACAATGGGCCTCCGTTTTTGCGATCCTAAAGAAGAACAACTCTCTTTAATTAAGAAAATCGGCTACCACCTTGGCATGAATTTTCAGATCGTCGATGATATCTTGGACGCTACTACAACGGCCGAGACTATGGGAAAACCCACTGGGGCGGATGCCCAAGCTATGAAAACAACCTATCCAGCCCTATACGGTCTAGCGGATGCGCGTAAAGAAGCAGACAAGCACACGAAAAAAGCAGTTCAATTACTGGACACCTTGGGCGGAAACAATGAATTTCTAATCAAGCTTACACAGGAACTTGAAAAGCGCGCGCATTGAGCAATTTCATTAAAATCTCTCCCTGATTAAGGTTCACTCAAAGTAGGCATTATTCTTAAAAACTCAGTTGACGCTATCAAGAGAGACAGCCTAAATGAGCGCTTTCCAATTTTGGCCGGATAGCTCAGTTGGTAGAGCAGAGGACTGAAAATCCTTGTGTCCCCAGTTCGATTCTGGGTCCGGCCACCATTTTTGCCCTTCATTTTACGCTGTATTCACTTAAACTGAGTAGCATTAAGATTTTACCAGCCGCATTGCTGGTTCAATACCGAGGGTTTGATCTTTTTTTGACTGGGTGACACCCATTGGATCAAAATAAGCCGCAAAAGCAATCATGGCCGCATTATCTCCAGTATGTTCGGGTCGGGCAGCCATAAATGGCACATGGTATCTATTCGCAAGGGTCTTCATGGCATTGCGCATCGGTTGGTTGTTCGCCACACCGCCCGACAAACCCAAGCTACGATAATCACCCGCCTCCAGTAAATGCCGGGTCTTTCCTTTTAATTGTGCAATAACGGCCGCTTGGTAAGAAGCGCATATGTCTGACATAGACGCATTGAGTTGTGAATCAGACATCTTTTCGATACAATAACGCAGACTGGTTTTAAGGCCTGAAAAGCTGAATCTTTGCTCATTACGCGGCGCAATGGCCTTTGGGAAATCATACGCACTCCCATCACCAACTTTTGAGCGTCTTTCTATTTCGGGACCTCCGGGATATGGGATGCCTAGTAGCTTTGCTCCCTTGTCCAATGCCTCCCCGGCGGCATCATCAACCGTCTCTGCTAGCACCTTTAAGCAATGATGTTCGTCTATTTCAAACAAGAGCGTGTTGCCGCCAGACACAATTAATCCTAGGTGCGGCAAGTATTCTTTCCATGCGGCCTTGAATCCCGTAGGGTCTGTTTGATGCAAATCAATCAGCGGAGAAAAGGCATGCCCTCTGAGATGATTAACACCCACTACGGGAAGATCCCAAGCAACGCTCAGGCTCTTAGCAAATGCTATCCCGAGCGCTAAACAACCTGCAAGTCCAGGTCCTTGAGTAACCGCAATACTTTTTATCGTATCACGATGCTGTAAAATTCCCGAATTTTCTAGAAGTGGTAAAAAATTATCAAGATGTTCACGACTTGCTAAATCTGGAACAACACCGCCATAGTTTTGATGTAACTGAATCTGAGAATGTACCCACTCACCGCACAATCCTCGAGCGGGGTCAAAAAGAGCGAGTGCAGATTCGTCGCAGGAACTCTCAATAGCTAGGAGCATAAAATAGTAGGAAAAATATAAATAAGGCTTCGGGCTTGTTGCGAAGGTCGTGCTATGTTTGATCTTATATAGTTCAATGAACGAAGAATCACAAAACATCAATGCGATCTTAACACAAGCTTGTGCTAATAATCCCCTAAGTTATCGGGATTTTATCGAGATTGCCTTGTATCACCCAAGTTGCGGTTATTACCCAAGGGCAAGTAATCGCGTGGGACGCATTTCAGAAGCGGATTTTTACACCGCAGAAAGTCTTGGCTCAGTCTTCTCAGAGCTTGTTATAGACGGAGCCTTAAAGCTACTAGGAAAAAATGCAGCAGAACTAACTTTTATTGAAATAGCGGCCGAACCCAATAAGGCTCTGCTACAGTCATTACCAGAACATCCCTTTAAGGACGCAAAAACCATTCGCCTAGGAGATCCCATAGAGGCGCGTGGTCCCGTTGTTATTTTTGCAAATGAATGGCTTGATGCCCTCCCCTTTCATCGTCTTACCTTCTCTAAAGGCAAATGGCAGGAACGTGGCGTTGCCCTACAAAACAACGCTCTTTGCGAGGTGCTCTTGCCGAAATACACCAAAGCACTCATGCAAGTAAGTGGTCGTTTGCCTAAAAATGCTCCGGAAGGCTATCAATTTGACTGGCCTATAGACGCCGAGAGGGCACTCACGAAGCTCTTGCACCAAGATTGGGAAGGACTCCTACTGGTCTTCGATTACGGTAAGCCCTGGAATGAATTATTAGAAAACTGCCCATCCGGCACTGCTCGAACTTACCATCAACATAAATCTGGCTTAAATCTTCTTAAAAATCCCGGACAAATGGACATCACCTGCGACGTTTGCTGGACAACACTTGAAGAAATCTGCGCAGAAGCCGGTATGCACAATATTTCCCTCGAAAGCCAAGAGGCATTTTTTGTGAAAAACTCTGGAAAAGTAGCTGAGGCCATTATTCAAGAAAGCATCGGCAAATTCAGCCCTCGTCGGCAAACCCTTATGGAATTGATCCACCCCGCCCACATGGGGCGTAAATTCCAAGTACTCTCAGCATCTCGTTGGGCTTGAATGACCGGAAAAAGACTTGCCATGCTCAAAGCAACTGCTTTTCTCAGGCGTTTCCAATTTCAACGAAGGTTTAAACATGGCACGTATTTGCGCAATCACAGGAAAGCGACCCGTCAAGGGCGGTCGCATCATCCGTAAGGGTCTCACCAAAAAAAGTGGTGGCATCGGCACTAGTTTGGTTAAAAACACCAAACGCCGCTTCCGTCCCAATGTACAACGCATCCGCGTTAAGCTGCCCAGTGGACAAGTTAAACGTATGTGGGTCTCCGTTAAAGCCATTAAGGCAGGCAAAGTCACCAAGGCTTAATAGCTACCCGCTTCCTAGAGTTCAGCCTCGGTTTGATTAAACCGAGGTTTTTTTGCTAAGTTCTCGCGACAGACACTACAAGTACAGATAGCCTTTTCTGCCTCCATACGGTATCTAAATTCACGACCGGGATCAGAGCGTTCGGTTGCTCCGCAATTAAGGCAGGTATGCTGCGCCGATTCTGCTTTTATTTGCACCTCTTTCGAATAGGCTGAACGACGTCGCTTCGAACGCATGGATTCAATCAAGGCCACCCTGTAAAATAGAACAAAATTTAAAACAGGACCCAATTCAGCTAGAGCTGCACCAGTAGAGCCTGCCATTAAAATTGTTAAAACCGTAAAAAACCCTGTCAGAAGTGCGAGCCATTTCACCTTAACCGGTAAGACAAAAAACAGGTAAAACTCCATATTTGGATGGAGGAGTGCAAACGCCCAAAAAATACTCAAGTACAGGAAATCAGGAAAAATAACAATGGGTGCAGTGGGTGTCATCACTTGCCCAATAAAGGCACAAACTACCGTGAAAAAAACACCTGCCAAGAGGTAGAGATTAAATCGAAATGCACCCCAATTCGACTCAAGAGACTGACTCATCATCCAGAGTATATACCAAAAAATTGCTAAAAATAAGCCGCTGAGAGCTCCGCCTGCTATTTTAGGTGGCGATACAATAAAGGTAAATAGACGCCAAAATTCTCCTTCTCCCAGGACTAAGGAAGGAATCAAAGGCATAGCACCGAATGAAAGCTTCCCTACTAGGATTAAAAGATATACCAGTAATTGAGCCACAATTAGGCCCAGCATTACATTGGGAATAGCCCAATGACCGATACGCTTTTCAAGTTTATCCAAAATTGACATTTTTATTAAAGAGTCCGCTTCAGCCTAAACTGTCAATCCACCAACAAAAAACCCGCCAATTGCTCGGCAGGTTTAAAATGGCAGGCCGATAGGGATTCGAACCCCAAATGACTGGACCAAAACCAGTAGTGTTACCATTACACCATCGGCCTAACGAAGTCGCTTAAGGTGTGAAAATCTTCGACTTCGTCAAGCATCGATGCTTGATGCCCCGCTTCTATCAACTATTTGACTGAATCCATAACTGGCTCCCACATAATTGAATCACTTAGGGCGTTGCTACAACTTTGAAAAATTTGCGGGATCGGATATCGGTACCCGCACCTTAAGGCGGTTACCGTGAACGATGACCCTGGACCAAATGACTCGAAGCTATCGTTCAAAAGCAAAGTTCCTTTCAACACTTGATAAGTAATCCCTCGAAAGGTTTCCAATCGAGCATAAAGTTGCCTCCCGCAACATTTAGAGTCGGCAGAATTTCAAGCTCATAAATTAAAGTCTGCTCTTTTGTTTCCATAACAACACTTCTAAAAATCATCGGAAGCATCTATTGAAAACTAAATGATACGATACTGCTGGCCGATACGTGATTTACAGGAACTTTAAAAGTAATGTCAGCATAAAACGATCACCCTTAGCTTGGCCATGCTGCACCAATCGCAATGAGAACTGAGCGTTTGCCCATAAAAGACGACAGATTAAATCAGATAATTCTCCGCATCGATTAGTTCCCCCTACTCTTACCATTGCTGCAACGAGATTCGCCAAGTTACTGACCTAAAAATTGTTAAACCTTACAGGACTTTCCTTATATTCGACCATCGAAGAATTGACGCAATTGGCCTTGAGGTGGAGTTGGTTGAGGCGCCCAGAAGCATGATGCGCACGGCCCCTTTGACATCAACATAATGGTCGAATGTGCAAACTTAAATGAGACTTTTGCCAGTCATTTCCTGCGGTGCGTCTAAGCCCATCAGCTTAAGTATCGTAGGCGCAATATCGCCTAAAGCACCCTCTGGAGCCAATTGAGCACCCTTGTGATTGGGACTGTAAACAACTACCTCAACAGGATTAAGCGTATGCGCGGTATGCGCGCTATCGTTCGCAATATTCCAAAGTTGATCCGAATTACCGTGATCCGCTGTGACTAAAGCAACACCTCCGACAAGATCGATTGCAGCTAAAAGCGACCCTACACATTGGTCCACTACTTCACAAGCTTCTATACAGGCCTTGAGAACACCAGTATGCCCAACCATGTCAGGATTTGCGAAATTCACTACAATTAAGCCATATTTCCCTGATTCGATTGCCGCCACCGTAGCATCTCGAATCCCATAGGCTGACATCTCCGGTTTTTCATCATAAGTTGCACAATCCTTCCGGCTTGGAATCAGTTCACGATGCTCGCCCGGAAAGGGTTCTTCGCGGTAATCGTTGAAGAAAAAAGTGACATGCGGAAATTTCTCGGTCTCGGCGCAACGAAACTGAGCAATCCCTAGTTCTGACAAATAAGAGCCAAGTATGCCAGCCATCTTCGGTGGCTTCTGAAAAATTATGTTCGGACAAAGCCCAACCTGGTATTCAGACAAGGTCGAAAAATATAAATCCAGTAGCGGTCCACGATCAAAATCCTCAAAATTTTCCTGAATAAATGCGCGTGTCAGTTCTCGTGGTCGATCTCCTCGGAAATTGAAAAAGATGACAGAGTCCCCATCCTTTATCGTGCCAATAGGCTTACCATCTATTCCCTTAATTGCTGATGGCGGACAAAATTCATCACCCTGAGTGCCTTCAGATTCAGGGGCATCGTAATGAGCCTGAATGGCGTCATTTGCCGTTAAAAAAGTGCGTTCAATTGCACGACCCGTAAGGCAATCATAAGCCCGTTGTACTCGGTCCCAGCGATTATCACGATCCATAGCCCAGTAGCGGCCTGTAATTGTAGCGATTTTCCCTAGTCCAATCTCGTACATTTTTGCCTCAGCCTCCGCAATGAAACCACGTCCAGTAAAGGGTCCGGTGTCGCGACCATCAGTGAAGGCATGCAAATATACTGTTTCTACTCCAGCTTCCTTGGCAAGTTCAAGTAGTCCATATAAATGATCTAGCATTGAATGAACGCCTGCATCGGACACCAAGCCCATGAAGTGCACCGCACGCTTATTCGTTTTTCCATTTTGAAAAGCTGCTTTCAAAGCAGTACTCTCTTTAACAGATCCAGTTGTAATCCCTTTATTGATCCTTACAATTTCCTGATCTACGACGCGGCCAGCACCTATATTCTGATGTCCTACTTCAGAATTACCCATGATTCCCTCAGGTAACCCCACCGCCAAACCACAGGCCTCAATTTCGGTGCGTGGCCATTCCGCCCTCAATTCATCCGCTACTGGAGTGTGGGCCTGCTTAACAGCATTATGAGCATCTTGAGAAGTATCATGATTTTCTCCCCAGCCATCACGAATGATAAGCACAACCGGTTTTTTGATATCCGTCATATTTGAACAATTTTTTATTTACAGAGTTTGTGAGTCTACTGCTGTGAGGCTACTAAAATTAAAAAGGCTAAGTAGAAGAAGAGCAAAAGTCCCCCTTCTCGACGACTTACAGTATGCTCGCTTCGAAAAAACCAAAACAGGCTAAAAGTCAGCAAAAGTGTGGCAAAATACAACATTTTCACTGCTTCAACTTCAACAGGAAGCCCTTTAATAAGGGCCGTACCGCCACCAATTAGCAATAAATTGAACAAATTCGAACCGACGATATTTCCTGCACAGAGGTCTCCCTGCCCTGCTCGAACGGCCGCAATGCAAGCAGCTAACTCAGGCAAGCTTGTTCCGATTGCCATAATCGTAAGTCCAATGAATACATCGCTTACCCCAAAACGAGCGGCAATTTCTGCACTTGATTGAACTAAGAGATCAGCCCCACTAGCAAGCAAAAGGCTTCCTATAATGACAAAAACGACTGCCGTGAAAGTTGCTATCGCTACATTTGGAAAATTTCTCGGTGGTGACCAATTTTCCTGTCGAGCCTTGTTTACGATAAAAACAAGATAGCCTATCGTAATAAGCAGGAGCAGTAAGCCACCCCCCCAGTCCAGAGCCTTATAAAAAATCAAACCACCAAAAATTAGGGTAACAAAAATCAAAATCGGCACCTCAAGGCGAATTAAGCGCAAATTTACCTTTAATGGGACAATCAGAGCAGCAATACCCAGGATGAGGCCCGTATTTGCTAGATTACTCCCAAGTATATTACCCATCGCAAGGCCAGGATGTGCCTCAGCAGCAATTAAAGCAGTGAAGAATTCTGGCGTCGAAGTGGCAATCGATACAACCGTTAACCCCACGATAAGTGGGTCTATCTTCAAATTGGCTGAAATTCCGACTGCACCGCGCATGAGTAATTGACCCCCACCGGTCAGAGCTAGTAAGCCAAGTACCACAAGTACGGATAAAACAGGAAAATTTAAATCTCCTACCGGAAACTGATTAAGCGCTAAATTCACAAATAAAAATATGAGGGAGCTCTTTAGGAATACCCTTTGAGGCTTCCGAGCGAGCCTATTTTAAACAAGAGCCCGCAAATTTATAAAATTTTAGCTTTGCTGCTAGCTTGACAGGACATGTCAAAGAAACAGACTGCCGCGATTTCCATCAAATGTAAGGTAATCACCAAAACAATAACATGGGTAAAGATCTCAAAGAAACACTAAATTTGCCTCAGACTGGCTTCCCAATGCGTGGTAACCTTGCTCAGCGAGAGCCGGGGCGTATTCAAGGATGGCAAATTAGCGGACTCTATGAGCAAATTCAGGAAAAAAACAGTCAAGGACCCTCGTTTATTTTACACGACGGACCACCCTTCACTAACGGCGATCTCCACCTAGGTCATGCCCTTAATAAAACTCTGAAAGACACCATTCTACGCTTTAAGTGGATGCAGGGTTTCAAGGCACCCTATATTCCAGGATGGGACAGTCACGGTCTCCCCATTGAGCATAAAGTATCACGCGAACTTCAAGAAGCTGGGCGTACTGATTACACTCCTCTCGAAGTTCGACAAGCCTGCGCTGCATTTGCCAATAAATATCGCTTACTTCAAACTAAACAATTCCAACGCCTGGGCGTATTGGCAGACTGGAAAAATGAATATTGGACCATTCATCCTGAATATGAGGCGGCAGAATATGAGACCCTCGCCCGCTTTGTTGATCAAGGTTTAGTCTATCGCTCCAAAAAACCTGTCTATTGGTCGATTCCCTGCGCCACGGCTCTAGCTGAAGCTGAAATCGAATATCGTCCTCACAAAAGTATTTCCATCTATGTCAAGATGCCCTTAACGGCAGAAGCCAAAGCTTCTCTCAGTCTGCAAGATGAAGATGCCTCTGTTCTGATATGGACCACCACACCTTGGACCCTACCCGCAAATCTCGCCGTAACGTTGCATCCAAACATTGAGTACAGCGCCGTGCGAAGCGATAAAGGCACCTTCATTATCGCTACCGCTTTATTAGAGACAGTTTCAGCAGCTTGCGAACTGGGTGAAATTACAAGCCTATGTACCTACACTGGCTCACAACTTGAAAACCTACATACGCGTCACCCATTTATTGACCGCCCTTCTCCAATTTTAACCGCTGAATACGTTACTATTGAAAGCGGAACAGGTTGCGTACATACCGCACCAGGGCATGGCCTTGATGACTACTTGACTGGGGTAAGAAATGACCTCGATATCTACTGCCCACTCAATGATGACGGTTGCTATCTTGACGACGGCCAAATTCCCAAAGCACTCGTAGGTGCTTCCGTACTAGAAGACGATTCAGGTAGACCTTCCCCTGCTAACCTTGGGGTCCTAAGAATCATTGCTGCCAATGGCACTCTAATTGCGAAAAAGAAAATTGAGCACAGTTACCCGCATTGCTGGCGGTCTAAAACGCCGGTCGTCTTTCGTGCGATGGATCAATGGTTTATTGCACTCGACAAATCTGGCGAACGTCAACGTGCTCTCGATGCCCTCGACCAAGTTAACTTTATCCCTACATGGGGTAAAAATCGTATAAGCGCAGCTGTTGAAAATCGTCCCGACTGGTGCATTAGTCGTCAGCGCACTTGGGGCGTTCCCATCCCAGCATTCTACGATGCTGACGGCCAAGCTTTCCTAGATGCTGATGTTATCCGTGCACTCGCACAAAAAATTAGCAAAAACGGTACCGATATTTGGTTTTCTCAATCCCCGAGCGAGCTACTAGCGGGTGTAGACTTACCGAAAAGCTGGCCTGCACCTGATGCCCTTAAATGTGGCACCGATACCCTTGATGTTTGGATTGATTCTGGCAGCTCACACAGAGCAGTACTACAAAAACGCGAACAGCTAAATTGGCCAGCAGATCTTTACCTAGAAGGCTCTGATCAGCATCGCGGATGGTTTCAGAGCTCCTTATGGACCGCCGTAATTGCAGATCGTGCCGCACCCTACAAAAACCTCTTAACACATGGATTTATCGTTAAAGAGGACGGCACAAAACTTTCTAAAAGCGATGGTGCCGCTCGGCCATTGAATGAATGGATTTCGCAGTACGGTGCCGATATCATACGCCTTTGGATTTGCTCTCAAGATTATCGCGGAGATGTGCCCGTATCCGACAATATCGTAAACAATGTTGCCAACAACTATCGTAATATTCGCAACACGCTCAGATATCAAATTGGAAATATCCACGACTTCAATCCCACTGAGGATGCTGTTCCACTTGAAGACCTTCACGCGGTCGATAAATGGGCACTGCATCAACTTGCGGAACTCGTCGAACAAGTAACCGAAGCATACGAGGCCTATGAGTTTCACCGAGCCTTTAAGGATTTTCTAGATCCTTTCTGCGCAAATACTCTTTCCGCTACCTATCATGATATCCTAAAAGATCGCCTATACACCGCTGCACCCAATGATCCCCTTAGGCGCTCATCACAAACAGCAATCGCAATCATTTTTGATGTCTTTACTCGCCTATTGGCTCCAATCCTTCCATTCACCGCAGACGAGGCCTGGAACTATGCAATAAATGATAGTGAAGATTCACGAGAACCAATAGCGCTACTTGATTGGCCTAGCGTTGACAGTGGATGGAAAAATCCAGATGCCTCCGAAGACATCAGTGCCTTACGCAAGTGCCTCGCAAATAGGCTCAACGAACCACTGGAAGCACTGCGCCAGCAAAAGGCGATCGGCCAAAGCCTCGATGCGAAGGCGGTCTTTACTGGACCGCCCACAGATCAGACCTTCCAGTTGCTCGAAAAATATAAATCGGATCTCCCCGAACTTTTCATTCTTTCTCAGGTCCATCTCGTCGCTGATCCGTCAGCAGAAGAGCTAACTGTTAATGTCAGCCACGCAGATGGTGTTCGTTGCCCTCGCAGTTGGCGATGGGTAATGGAATTAACAGAAACAAAAGAATGGGGTCCTGTTTCCCCCAGATGTGCTGAAGCCCTAAATCAACTTAAAAATTTAAACAAATAATCATATTCATTTCTACTCATGGCAAAAAAAACCACAAAAAAAGTAACAACAAAAAAAGCTGCTAAAAAGAAAATACCTACGAAAAAGGTAGCCTCTAAAGCGACTTCAAAAAAACGAACCGTGAAAAAAGCTGTCAAAAAAGTAGCCATAAAAAAACAATCAGTGAAAAAGGTGACCAAAAAAAGTACGGCCAAGAAGCAACCGGTGAAAAAGGTGGCCAAAAAAAGTACGGCCAAGAAGCAACCGGTGAAAAAGGTGGCCAAAAAAAGTACTACCAAGAAACAACTGATCAAAAAGACCCTCAGGAAGAAAACTGCTGCTCAAAATTTAAACACTGCAGACATCAAAAAAGCATCCGTCGGACGAAGTGAAACCGTAAACAATGAAACTAAAGATGCACCCACAAGTTTCTCGCTTGATGAAGTTGAAGCTGTAATCGCCAAGCGCAAATTTGAAGAACCTAAAGCAAGCAAAGCTAAAGTTAAAAAAGTAGCCACAAAAACAAGTAAAGTAGGGTTAAAGAAGAAAACCATAGGCGTGAAAACCACGCCTGAAAAAAAACGCGTTCACGCAGCAGCATCGCTCGCAGATATTCTGGGCTTTAATCCTTCGCAGAAGAAAAAATCAATCTCTGAAGAGGCGTCCAGCGTACCACGTAAATGGAAAAAGTACTACAAGTTACTGGTTGAATTACGGCAGCATCTACAAGATGAACTAGACCTACATACCTCGGACACCCTCATGCATTCTGCACGCGAAGATGCCGGAGACCTTTCTAGCTATGGCAGTCATCAAGCAGATGCAGGAACGGATACTTTTGACCGAGATTTCGCCCTCAGCTTAGTCTCAAGCGAACAAGATGCCCTCTATGAAATCGAAGAAGCAATACGTCGCATATTAGATGGTACTTATGGACTTTGCGAACAAACGGGTGAAGCGATTAAAAAAGAAAGACTGGAAGCTGTACCCTTTGCTCGCTTCTCTCTGGAAGGCCAAAAAGAGTACGAAAAGAATAAAAATAGTCGTAAAAACGACCGAGGAATTGGTGAAATTTTTAGCGACCAATCAGACGCACCAAAGATCATGACCGATGAGGATAATTAAGACTCTTTCTGCTCTAGAGGTAAAACAACATGCTAACCCAAACAGGCATTCGAGGTATTGTAGCCTATAAGCGATTGATATGTACGGCAGTACTGGTCTTCCTGCTCGATCAATCAACCAAGCTATGGGTCAGTCATGAATTGCCCATCAACACATATAATTCTTGGGATTCAATTACGATTATCCCGGATTTTTTCTATATCATTCACATAGGAAACTACGGAGCTGCTTGGGGTATCTTAGAAGGGCAAGGACTCCTACTGGCTGCATTTGCCTTAGTAGCACTTTTCACACTATTCGTCTTTCGCAAAACACTTGAACTGCATTGCCATTTAGAACAATGGATTTTTGGCCTTATGATAGGCGGGATTGTTGGCAATTTGGCGGATCGATGCCTTCGTGGTTATGTCATCGACTTTTTGGACTTCCACCTGCCTTTCAGCATACCCTACATTCTCGAAGGAGGTCGCTATCCAGCTTTTAATGTAGCTGATTGCGGTATCGTGATCGGAGTATTTGCCTTTCTAACGCTCAATTTTATTAAGAAAGATCCCAAGTAGCCCGTTGAGCGCTCGTGAAGCACTCTATACCCCGAGCAAATTCAGGGCTAATTCAGTCCATCTGATCGCATGGATTTTGCATAATCTGAAATTGATTTAAAGAGGTTGTCAGCAAATGTGGCTACCGTCACAAGGATAAGTTGAAGCTCTTTATCGTTAAAACTAACATAATCACCTTCACGAAAGACCTTTATATACTCCACAAGTTTAGGCGAAGTTTGGTTTGATAGTGGATTCTGTACCCCTGAGCCCAATGACTTCAACTCGAGCCTGAGTTCACCCACTTGATCCAAGTAATTCTTGATAACCATGCCATTATTTTGAGCAAGAGCTTGCAAGCAAAAGCCCAAGGATGTGATGGTATCTTCGAGTTCGCATCGGATGCCGTAATCATCTTCTAACCGGTTAAACTTATGATCCAAAGGACCTTCAACAAAGGCTTTCTGCATTCCCTCCGCAACAGCCTGTTTCTCTTTAGCTTTCTCAGGATTACCCTCTGTACACTTAACGATTGCTAAGAAAAAATGCGTGTTGTGTAAAATGCTTATCGCTAAAGTAAGTGCATCATTGACTAACTGCTTATGGAGTAAATCGCGAGCATAGGCTTGGGTTTGCTCAAAGTTTTGATGTTGCCCTGCCAAAGGCATCAACCCGACCGCATGTACCATTTTTTGGTAATCCTGCTCTGTAATTCTTTTACGTGAGGCAAGATTGAAAGCAAGCATATCAAAATGGCGTTGCATTCCGCGCATAAAGTTTTGCGCAAGTTGATTAAGGTTAATTTCCCTACGATCTTCTGGATTTGAATTTTGCATTTTGATAAAAGTCTAAGGTCTCTTTTTTGGCACCTTCGCCAAAGCTAGGATAATGCGCTGGGGTGGCTTTTTGCCACAAGGAAATATACTTTAAATCCACATATTTATTTAAAAAATAGATTTCTCATAGTGATCAAGCGTAAGAAATCATCTCTATTGTGTTAGCTTTAATGGTCATAAATTCTGTTTTAACTAAAAACGTAACCGACAGTTGCATTTCTGGGATGAACTATAAATGCTTTCTTTTGTGCTGATAAATAGAAGAGTTTTAAAAATTTTATTATACCTGCCGTTTGTGGCATTAGCATGCTGCACCAAACATCAAACAAATGTAGAACGAGGCAATTTAAACGGCGAGCTCTATGTTGGAATTGGCGCTGAACCCGCAGCATTAGACCCGCATTTAACGACTGGACTGACCGAGTACTCTGTCATGCTTGCACTGCTTGAAGGCTTAACCACCCTACACCCAGAAACGATGGCGGTACAACCAGGAGTCGCTCGTTCATGGTCGGTATCTGAAGACGGCCTAAGTTACACCTTCAATTTCGACCCCAATGCCCGCTGGTCAAACGGAGAGTCAGTCACCCCTCAAGATTTCATATTTTCTTTTAAACGAATACTATCACCGGAACTGGGTGCACCCTATGCATATATGCTGTATCTTATGAGAGGAGCTGAAGCATATAATCGTGGCGAAATTAAGAATTTCGCCGCTGTTGGCGTGCGTGCGCCAGATAGTAAAACGCTGGTGATCGATTTAATTTCTCCCACCCCGTATTTCCTAAGTATGCTTTCTCATAATACTTGGTGGCCCGTTCACCCACCTACTATTTTGGCTCATGGATCGATGACAGATCGGATCTCCAAATGGACAAAACCTGGCAACTTTGTTGGGAACGGCCCTTTCCTTATAAATCGCTGGCATCTGAATAACGGTATCCATGCCGTGCGTAATCCACACTACCGCGAGCATCCAAAGGTATCGCTTAACGGAATCCATTTTCTACCGATAGCAATACAAAGTGAGGAACGCGCCTTTCGGTCGGGTCACCTTCACATAACTAGCTCCGTCCCAATTCATCGTATTGACTGGTATAAGGCCAACCAACCGGAAAGCCTTCGTATCGATACCGCTTTAGGTGTTTATTATTACATGCTTAATACTGAGCGTGGCCCCCTCCAAGACTCACGCGTGCGACAGGCACTTGCTTACTCGATTGATCGATCGAAATTAACAGAACACGTTCTAAAAGCAGGACAGGCCCCTGCTTTCCATTTTACACCACCCGGCACCGGAGGTTATCACGCCCGTACTCGCCTGCCGTTCGATCCTGCCTTAGCGCGTCAAAAACTGGCTCAAGCGGGATTTCCTGAGGGTAAAGGCTTCCCAAAGCTTCAACTGCTTTTTAATACCAGTGAGTCGCACCGAACCTTGGCCGTCGCTATTCAACAAATGTGGAAGAAAGAACTCGGTATCGAGATTGAACTGCATAACAAAGAATGGAAAGCCTACTTAGCGACACGGCAAAGTGGTGATTTTGACATACTTCGAGCGGCTTGGTATGGGGATTACGACGACCCAAATACCTTTCTCAGTCTCGGTGAAAGTCATAACGGAAATAATCATACCAACTGGCACAACCCACGTTATGATGCCCTCATTGCCGAAGCAGCTCGTGAGACAAATCTCCAAATCCGTCACGAATTATTCCAAGAAGCAGAAGATCTTCTCATCGATGCCCTGCCGGTGATCCCCATATACTTTTATGTTACCAGTCGCTTAATCGATTCTTCTGTTAAAGGGTGGTTCCCGAGCATTCTTGACAATCATCCTTACCAAGCTGTGAATCTGGAAAATTAAGAAAAATGTTTAGCCTTATTATAAGACGTTTCTTTCAGGCTATTCCTGCACTGTGGATTATTGCCAGTGCAACATTTGTGCTTTTGCGTCTTGCCCCAGGTGGTCCTTTCGATGCTGAAAAGACCGTATCGCCAGAAGTTAAACTTCAAATTGAAGCCCATTACGGCCTCGATCAAGCGCTTCATACGCAATACCTTCAATATTTGAAAAATTTGGCCCAAGGTAAGCTTGGACCATCCTATCAATATGCTGGCTGGGATGTAGATGAAATCATCGCCCAGGCTTTTCCTGTTTCCCTTGAACTTGGAACATGGGCACTCCTGATCGCTCTTTCAATAGGTATTCCTCTTGGAGTACTCGCAGCGCTACGACATAACCAAGCTTCCGAGACTGCCTTGATGACGGTAGCCGCTATTGGTATCTGCCTCCCTTCCTTCGTACTGGGCCCCATCTTAGTTCTTAGCTTTGCGCTCACCTTGAATTGCTTTAATCCTCTTGGCTGGAGCTTTCCAAGCGACCGCGTTCTTCCAAGTATGACCCTAGGACTAATGTATGCTGCTTATATTGCCCGCCTCGCTCGCGGGGGAATGCTTGAGGTACTACAAAATGATTGGATTCGCACAGCCCGAGCAAAAGGGCTCTCTTCCACCATGGTAGTATGGAGACACGCTATGCGTTCAGCTATGCAACCCGTTATCTCTTTTTTAGGACCCGCTGCGGCGGGCCTCATCAGTGGTTCATTTGTTGTTGAAACAATATTTTTTATTCCAGGCCTTGGACCTTTCTTTGTAAATGGCGCACTCAACCGAGACTATACTCTAGTTATGGGAACCGTTCTCTTTTACGCCGTCATAATCATAAGCTTTAATCTTATCGTCGATCTCATCCAGATGTGGCTGCAACCCCGCACTCGTCATGAATAAGGAACGACGAGAAAAGCAAACCCTGCAATGCGCAGGACAATCCCTTGAGCGAAAAGCATGGAAGCGTCTCTGCCGAAATAGCATGGCTCGAATTGGTGGCGTTCTTTTCCTTCTTATATTGCTTGCCTGTTTAATCGGCCCTTTTATCAGCGATCAAGATTATGCCACCCAGGACTTAATACGTGGCGCCAATCCCCCCTCCTTGGAGAATTGGCTTGGTACTGACGAACTCGGACGCGACCTGCTTGAACGTGTGCTGACCGGCGGACGCATCTCTATAGGAGTCGCCTTTGCTGCGACTCTAGTAGCTCTCCTAATTGGAGTTAGTTATGGAGCTATTGCAGGTTATTGCGGAAAGCAAATTGACGTAATGATGATGCGTTTCGTAGATGTAGTTTACGCACTTCCTTTTACCATGTTAGTAGTTGTCCTAACGGTAACTTTTGATCAAAAGAGCATCTTCCTGATTTTTTTAGCAATAGGAGCAGTTGAATGGCTGACGATGGCACGAATTGTTAGAGGACAAGCAAGAAACTTGCGCACCTTGAGTTATATAGAAGCGGCAAGAGCAACGGGCCTCAGTCATTGGCGAATTCTTCGATACCATATACTGCCTAATTTACTCGGCGTAGTTATAGTGTACGGAACCCTTACCATTCCAGCAGTCATTATGCTAGAATCAATCCTAAGTTTTCTAGGCTTAGGGGTACAGCCACCAGCCAGCTCATGGGGTACTTTGATTAATGAAGGAGCGGACAAGCTCGACATTTACCCTTGGCTACTGATCGGCCCAGTGATGTTTTTCTCTCTGACAATATTTGCCCTGAATTTCCTAGGCGACGGCTTGCGCGATGCTCTCGATCCACGCGAAAAAGATTTGTAATTTAGCCTGGAACCGAGGGTCTATATTCTGGCAGCAGCGCCTGCATTAAAGTTTTAGTTTCTTTGGAATCACCCGTCTCCAAATGTTCACGGATACGTGTTTCTATTTCTGCGCTTGTGATCATACTTTCCTTGTTGCCAACAAAACGCATGATCCGCCGATGGTTTGTAGCATGCAGCGTTTCGTTTAAATCCTGGACTTCCTCATATTGTTTTTCTCCTGGGCGCAACCCAATAAATTCTATCTCAATATCCTCACCCTCACGTAGACCGGCTAATTCAATCATCTTTCGAGCTACTTTTAGTATTTTAATAGGTTCACCCATATCCAATACGAAAATTTCCCCACCTCTTCCTTGACTGGCGCTTTGGAGCACCAATCCAACGGCCTCTTCAACGGTCATAAAGAAGCGAGTTACCTCTGGGTCGGTGACGGTAAGCGGGCCACCCTTTGCAAGTTGCTGGCGAAAGATCGGAACAACACTCCCGGATGAACCCAGCACATTGCCAAATCTTACGGAAATAAAACGTGTTTGGTTTTCTGCCAGTTCCTGCTGTGACAGTAATGCAAGCTCCGCTAGTCGCTTGCTTGCACCCATGACACTTGTAGGATTAATCGCCTTGTCCGTAGAAATTAAAATAAAGTGCTCTACTTTCAGACGTGAAGTCATTTGCGCTAATTTAAGCGTACCCAAAGTGTTATTTTTAAGAGCTTCTTCTGGTTGATCCTCCATTAGATTCACGTGCTTATGCGCTGCCGCATGAAATACAACGTCTGGCCGAAAGTCCTCCATAGTTCGCTCTAAGCTACGGCTATCACAGATATCTAACACTTTAGTGTATATATTTTGTGGAAGCTCTGGTGGGTCTGAAATTTGTTGCCTCAAATTAAAAATAGCTAATTCCGACTGATCTATACAAAGTAAAGATGAAGGATTTCGCCTTATAACTTGAAGCACTAACTCTAAGCCTATACTACCCCCTGCGCCCGTAATTAAAACCCGTTTACCTTTCAGTAAAAATTTAATTTGTGCGTCATTTAGATCAATTGATTCTCTACCCAATAAATCTTCAAGCTCTATCGGACGCAACTGTGAGATCTCGGCCCTCCCGCTTACAAGGTCGGTAAGCGCAGGCACACGATCCACTTTTAAACCTGCCTGCTGCGCTAACTCATTTACCTCTTGGATTCGCTTCATAGGCGCCGATGGGAAGGCAACTACTACCTTGCTTGCTTTATGTTTTTTGGCTACTTCCTGTAAATCTTCTATCGTTCCGTATACCATGATACCATGAACGTAGCGTCCTACTTTTTTAGGATCGTCGTCTAAAAATGCAACTGGGCGCATCCCCAATCTTTGTTTGCTCATTAAATCAGACGCTAAGCCTGCCCCAACCTCTCCAGCACCAATAATAATTACAAGTTCTACATTATCAAACTGCAACCAATCAGCTAAACTTTTACTAGCCCTCAGGCGAAAAGCCAACCGGAAAGCCGTAAGGGTTAAAAAAGACAGTTGCAAATCTGAAAGAATGACTGAGCGCGGTGCCATCTCTTTTCCACCTGTCATATACCAAGTAATGACAAATACCAAAGAGGAAAGCGAGAGGACTACCAAAAGATTTAATGCATCTGACAAGCGAAAATGAGCCAATACCGACTCGAATTGTCCAAAGAGAAGCAGTAAGGCCAATTTTAAAAATAGCACCCACCAGAGGGTCTCTAAACGGATTGATTTATATAAGTCCGTAACCGAAAAATCAAAGCGGATTTCGAAAGCGATCCAATAACTTAAGGTCAGTATAAGTGAATACGCCAACAAAAGACCCAATGTAGTCAGATTAAAAAATCGAGGTATTAAAATTTTTTTCATTCAAGTAAAATAATTCTAAAAACACCCACGTACTCCCTGAATAACACGTAGACGCTCTGCTTCCGTAAGCGAGGATCCGCTTGGTAAACATATGCCATTAAGGAAAAGCGTTTCTTCGACCCTCTTGCCAAAATAGCGAATGCCCTTAAAAACAGGTTGAAGATGTAAAGGCTTCCACAAAGGTCTCAGCTCAATGTCTTCATTTTCCATTTTATCAACCACAGCAGCAACGTTTGTTTTTTCCGATTCAAATGTTAAACAGGTGAGCCAATAGTTTACCGCATTAGAGTCAGCTAATGGCATAAAAGTCACCCCTGGCAATTTTTCTAGTGCTTCTCGGTAGGCCTCGTAATGCCCCTTGCGAATTTCAATACGTTTTTTAAGATCTCCTAACTGATTGCGCCCAAGAGCCGCTAATACATTACTCATACGATAGTTGTACCCAATTCTCTGATGCTCATAATGCACTACAGGTTCACGGGCTTGCATAGAAAGTGATCGAGCAAATTCGACTGAAATCTTATTATTTGAGAGCAACATCCCACCCGCAGAAGTTGTGATTATCTTATTTCCATTAAATGAGA
Organism: Opitutia bacterium UBA7350; assembly: GCA_949524905.1. GTDB lineage: Bacteria > Verrucomicrobiota > Verrucomicrobiia > Opitutales > Coraliomargaritaceae > UBA7445. Next base: position 141,916 of record CATINC010000004.1, read on the forward strand.
AAAAAGAAAAATCACCAAATGAACCTGCCGGACGTCCTTTGTAAGATGCACCCAACGCCTCTGCAGCATCCTCAATAAGCGGTATCCCGTATTCAGCGCAAAGTTCTTCAATCTTATTCATCTCAGCACACTGTCCGTACAACTGCACCACAATGACTGCCTTTGGCTTCGTACCCTCTGCCGAAAGTGTTTCCAATGCCTCTTTTAAAGCTTCAGCGTCCATGTTCCAAGTACGATGCTCGCTACCGATAAAAACCGGCGTAGCGCCACAATAGACAATCGGGTTAGCGCTCGCTGCAAAAGTAAAGCTGGAGCACAAAACAATGTCACCCTCACCCACTCCGATCACCTCTAAGGCCAAATGCAAAGCAGCCGTTCCGGAATTGACCGCTAGAGCAGACTCTCGGTTTACTAACTGGCAGATCTTTGATTCAAACAAAGCCAATTCTGGTCCAACTGGTGCCACCCAATTAGATGCCAGCGCCGAGCCAACGGCCGCATGGTCGGACTGCCTTAAATCTGGGGGTGATAAATAAATTCGAGACATGGTCTCATGTTTATCAAGTCTGCCCACTTGACCACCTTTTTCTTTTATTCAGTAAAAATTCAATCCTTCCTGATTGACTTTTATAAAAGTGTATCATCTATTAAAAAATCCTTGGGGGTGACTTGGTATAAGTCTGAGATAGCCATTTGCGCAAGCACAGAGCAATCCCTTTGAACCTGATCCGGCTGAAACCGGCGTAGGGAAAGGATAGCGTGCAAAGTTGCTCGCGATTCGCTCCATATGCTAGGGCAACCGGATCTCAACTGATTATTACAACTGAGATCTAAATGAAACTATCATTGCCCTACATTTTTTGCTTAATGCTCACAAGCGCTGCTTTTGCTAAAGAAATTTCAACCAGCGAGGAACTCGTCCACGTACTTCCTGAGATGCTTGTGACTTCAAGCCTCTGGAAAGAGGATCTTTCTAGCATAACTGCTAGTGCTACCCTTATTAACATCACTGAATTAAAAATGGGAGGCAACCATCACTTCCAGAATTTAACTGATACTATCCCCAATCTTACCACCACGGGCGGCTCCTCTCGACCACGTTATTTCCAAATCAGAGGCATCGGTGAAAATTCCCAATTTGAAGGCGAAACACCGGATTCTTCTGTCCGTTTTATGGTCGATGACCAGGATTTCACTGGGCTCGGGACGATTGGCAATCTTTTTGATCTTCGACAAGTAGAAGTCCTCCGTGGACCTCAGGCAGGTGCTTTTGGGGTTAATGCGGCAGGTGGCATCATCAAACTTGTCAGCAATGATCCCACGCCCTACTGGACAGGTTTAGCAGAGACTTCCTTTGGCGAAGATAATCTCTTTGGCGGAGGTTTTGCAATAGGCGGCCCCTTAATAGATCACAGTCCCGAGATACTCAGCTTTCGCCTGTCACTGTACCAACAAAGTAGCGATGGCTTTCGGGTAAACAAATTCCTTAACCGAAACGACACCAATGAGCGTAACGAGTCTAATGCTCGTTTAAAAATACGCTGGAAACCCACTGAACATTGGACTTGGGATACCAGCCTTTTCTACGCGAATATAGATAATGGCTATGATGCTTTTGCCCTTAGCAATCATAATATAGAAACTTACTCGGACGAGCCAGGCCGAGATGAACAAGAAAGCATTGGGACCAGCCTACGTGGAACGTATTATGGCCTCGATCAGATCGAACTTAGTTCTATCAGCCAATTTAATTCAAATGATTCAACTTACAGTTTCGATGCTGACTGGGGTGCTGGCTATACTGACGCTAGTGGAACCGACTCCGAAAGTGGTTTTTTTGGTTTCCTAAATCTCGATCGCGATCGCGATGTCAAATCTCAGGAATTCCGGATCGATTCAGCGAAAAAAAAGGCTGCTTGGGGTTTTATCGACCGATGGACTACTGGGATTTACTACCATGAACTCAATGAGTTTAGCGACCTAGACTACCGCGATGAATCTGCTAGCGGTGCTGCCACCTCTGCATATAAAACAGAGAATGTAGCCTTATTTGGACAGTTAGCTCATGATCTAAGCGAGAGGTCACGTTTTGTTTTAGGCCTGCGCTATGAGCACCACAAGGTCGATTTTATTTCGAATGTTACAGAAGATTACTTCGGCACACTTGTAGCGGGTCTTAGCTCCTCCGGTAATAACGATGACCTGTGGGGAGGTGTGTTTACCTTCGAACATAATTTCAACGAAACACAAACCATTTTCACAAATATTACGCTTGGTTACAAAGCAGGCGGAGCTAACAGCAGTGCTTTCATTGTTTCCGGAGACCCCCTTACCTATGAAAAAGAAAAACTTTGGAACTACGAGGTAGGTCTCCACAGTGCATGGTTAAACGAGAAACTCACATCTAAGGTGACGATTTTTTACCTTGATAGAGAGGATGCTCAACTGCGCGACTCCTCTGGCGCTGGAGGATTCTTTCGTTACTTCACTTCTAACAGAGGCGATGCTCGGCATTATGGATTAGAGGCAGAAGCCAATTGGTATGCGCACCAGAACTGGACCTTTTCAGCTAACCTAGGTCTATTAGACGCAAAACTAGACCTTAGCGGGGAAGAACTTGCTAATGCTCCCAGTTACACCTTTCAAGCCAGCGCTAATTTCAATCTTGAAAATGGTTTTTTCGCTAAGCTTGAATGTGCTGGCAGTGACGCCTATCACGAATCCAATAGCCACAAGGAAAAGCGTAGCTCCTACACTGTTTTTAATAGTGAAATCGGATATCGTCACAACAACTGGAAGCTAAGCTTTTGGGGACGCAATCTCTTTGATAGACAATTTGAAAACCGAGTCTTCTTTTTTGATAATTACGACCCAAATGGTGGCGGCATTCAGCGCTACGAGTCCCCGGCTGACCCGCAGCAATTTGGCGCTACCTTTAACTACACTTGGTAGGTTCCTTCAAAACATTGACGCGGTAAAATAAGATACCAACCAGCGCAAGTGCATGACTGATTTTATTTTCAGCCACCCATTGCATGACTTCTTTTTCTGAGAGTGTGCGGATTTCCATTTCTTCGTGTTCGTCCCAGTCTAATCCCGATTGTGAGAGCTGGCATCTATCTGCAAAGACTATTTGGCACCTGTTATTAAGGATCGCTGGATTCGGACTGCATGCGCCAATCAGAATACCCTTCTCCGTAACGTAGCCCGTTTCTTCCTTCAGTTCCCTTAAACCCGCTTGTATCGGATCTTCGCCTGCGTCGATTATCCCACCTGGTAATTCCCAAGACAAAGCATTCAAACCACAACGAAATTGACGCACCAGGATGAAATCACCCTCTATGGTGCGCGCCACCACAATTACCCAATCACGAGAATTTAAATAATAAAAGTCATCTTCTTTGCCATTGCGAGGATGACGATAACGACGCGTTCGTAATTCCCAGACTCGACATGAGAAATTTAATTCATCACTCAAGATCTCCCAGATGGGTGGCTCGTCATTTTGGCTATATGCAGCAAAGTCACTCATTACTCGTTTGGTATAATTATTGTTTGGCCGATACGCAAACGGCGTGGATCTACACCTGGATTGGCATCGAGTAGCAATTTTAATTTTACTCCGCTTTTTGTCGCTATTCCCGAAAAGGTATCACCCGATTGAATAACATATCCACCGTCAACAGTGGGCAGAGTTGCTCGCCCTTTGGCAATATTCTCTGCACTTGGACTTACGCCTAAAACTCCCGTAGCCAAGCCCTCCTTAAGCTGATTAAACTCCTCAGACAAATCCTTAATATGCTGGTCACGTTGTTTTCCGTATGCCCGAAGACGGGAAACTGCAGCTTTAAGTGCTTCTTTTTCCTCTGAGATATTTTCTACTTCAGTCTTAGTAAGCGCCAATTCCAAGACTGATTCGCTCAAGCTGTTCTCCTGTGAATCTAATACAAATTGAAATGAGTTCTTCGCGCTTAGACCAAAATAAAATCCGGCTCCGCCAAGTACGACACCAAGCACTGCCAGTGCAAGTGCTAGCATGCTAGTATTGGAATTTTTTTGATTTTCGTCCATAAGCAAAAAACTAGTCACCTTTTAGATACTGGCAAGAGCTCATCTAAGGACACACCAAGAGTTGCCTTTGTGCTTTTATAGTGTGTAACGTCGTATTATGCCCGACTTAAATTTTCAGCCCGATGCAGAACAAGTGCTTGAGGTAAGCGCCCTTACTCGGCAAATCAAAAGACTCCTAGAGGGTAGCTTTACCCAGGTTTGGGTGCGCGGAGAGATCTCTAATTGTCGAGTACAGAGCAGCGGACATGTCTATTTTTCACTCAAGGACAGTGGCAGCCAAATACCCTGCGTTCTCTTTGCCCGCGATGCCGCCCGCCAGGATTTTGAATTACATGATGGTGAAGCCATAACCGTATTTGGAGATCTTGCGGTCTATACACCTCATGGGCGCTATCAACTCATTGCTAAAATAGCACTTCATGCTGGTGAAGGACGTCTTCAAATCGAATTTGAGCGATTGAAAAGAGCTTTGGCAACAGAGGGGCTCTTTGATTCAGAACACAAGCAACCACTCCCTGCTTTCCCAAAGCAAATTGCAGTGATTACATCACCAACGGGTGCGGCACTACGAGATTTTCTAGGTATTCTTAAGCGCCGCAATTTTATTGGTTCCGTTGTAGTTTATCCGGTGCGCGTTCAGGGGAAAGAGGCTGCCAGTGAAATCGAGAACGCTCTACTGCGTGCAAATAAGCATCCTCACCGTTACGATACAATTGTCCTCACTCGAGGTGGTGGAAGCATAGAGGATTTGTGGCCTTTTAATAATGAGTCGCTTGCTCGAACCGTCGCAAACTCATCGATCCCTACGATCTCAGCGGTGGGTCATGAAATTGATCAAGTACTGACCGACTATACCGCAGATATAAGAGCAGAAACTCCATCTGCTGCTGCTGAATTAGTGTCCACTCAATCACTTGAAATACGCCGTTTACTTTTTGATGTGAGTCAAAGACTGCTGCGGTTATCGACCGAGTTTCCTGAATTGATTCAGAAGCGTCTAGGCGAGGCGCAAGCTCGCCTCCGACTATTATCACCTCAACGTCAACTTGCTTTCCATAGTCTACGAATTGACGATACTCAAATCCGCCTCAAACAAGCGCTTAAAGGACACATCGGCCAAAAACAAATAATACTTCAAAGCTTGGCGAACCGACTAAGCAAACAACATCCTACCCGACGCCTTGATTTAGGCCGACAAAATCTCAATTCACAGCAACACCGAATAAAATTTGCATCCTTCAATCGTCTACAAAGCTTAAGCGCTCGCATACTTGCCCTTGATAAACGACTGGATAACACAGATATCCAAAACACTCTAAGCCGTGGATTTTCCATTGTAGAAGACCGCCAAGGTAAAATCTTGAGCACCGCTTCTGCTACAAAAGAGGCAAAACAAGTAAAAGCACGCTTCCATGACGGGTCCGTCATATTGTATAATAATAAAAAAATACCCAACTAGCCTGTTAATTAATATATTTTGGAACAAAAAAGTCGTCTCGCTGACTCTATTTAACAAGCAATTTGTGCTGTTTTTGAGTTAGTTAGGGGTTTGTGTTCACATGCGGTTCGTTTCTTAGCAGAAGCGGACCGCTTTATTTATGGTATGGATTAAGTTTTAAGGGCAAAGTGAGGATTTAATAAAATTTGGTGAAAAATTTCACTTTTATTAAAGCTTCGCATTGCACTTAATAAAAAAGTCCTTTTTCATGCCATATATGAACCTAAAAGACTCTTTGTTACTCTTAGCAACTTCTGTTTGCATTCCTATCTTTTCGGGCTGCACAACTCAAGTAGCCATCGACCCACAGACCGGCCTTGAACAGTCGGCCACTTACACCGCTGGATATTTCTTTGCAAACGTAGACGCCTCTATCAGCGAAACATTCCGCGCCGCGGCTCGTGAAATGGAGGGCATGGGTTATTTTCGCACTGGGGAACGACACGGCAAAGATTCCATTAGAATTTATGCCCGGAAAGTCGGTGATCAAAAAATAACAGTTAGCATTAGCAATGCCGTTGAAAGCGAGACTGAGGGCCAAACTGAAATTCGTATTCGAGTAGGCAAACTGGGTAACCTAGCTGAATCACAGGTCCTGTACGCTCGCATCCGCGATTCCCTAATTTAATTTTTCAAAACATACTACAAAACCGTCAATTTCCAGTTGGCGGTTTTTTTTGACCTGTTAAAGTTCTGTTTTCATCAAATGCAAAAAAGAAAAATCATAGGTGTCGGAAGTCCAGTAGTTGATACGATCGCACTCGTTCCAAATGATTTCCTTGATACGGTTAGCGGAAGCAAAGGTGGTATGCTGCTAGTTGACGGACCTGAACTTGATGCTTTACTGGCTACTTTGCCGGCTGACAGTGCCCAAGCACCCGGCGGTTCCGCTGGTAATACTCTTTTTGCCTTAGCTCGCATGGGAGCGTCCACTGCCCTCATCGGCAAACTCGGAAATTGCTCAAAGGCACAGTTTTATATGGACCAATTCAGAACCCATGGTGGTGATGTTTCGGTTTTTAAACACGGCTCTATCCCAAATGGACATTGTCTTTCACTGGTAACACCCGATGGTGAACGCACCATGCGCACGCACCTCGGTGCTGCAATGACGCTCACACCAGAAGACATCAATACGGCTGATTTTGAAGCATATGATTTTGCTCACCTTGAAGGTTACCTCCTTTTTAATGAGGCTCTCATGCGTGCTGTTTTAGAAGCCGCTAAATCCGCGGGATGCACAATTAGCTTGGATCTTGCTTCCTTTGAAGTCGTTCAGGCTACAAAAAGCATTCTTCCAGAATTATTGGATCAATATGTAGATATTGTCTTTGCAAACGAAGAGGAAGCCTCTGCTTTCACTGGCATCAAGGATGATTATACTGCCATGACCCAAGCCCTGCATTCGTTATGTGATGTCGCCGCTGTTAAAATTGGAGTCAAAGGTTCCCTGATCGCATTTGAAAGAAAAGTCCACACGGTTGATCCCGTCTTGGCAACTAAGGTTATCGATACCACTGCAGCCGGTGACTTGTGGGCAGCTGGTTTTCTTTACGGCTGGATAGAAAATCGCTCCATACATGAATGCGGGCATCTAGGATCCTTGCTCGGAGCAGCTGTCGTTCAAGAACAAGGCAGCACACTTCCAGATGCAGTCTGGACAGAGCTGCTACAAACCATCAATTCTTAGACCATAAGCATGGAAAACATTGAATCACTCATAATTGATATTGCCCGTCGAGCGCGCACAGCTTCATTGGAACTTGCTACTCTCGAGACACATAAAAAAAATGCCTTTCTTGAGCAACTAGCTGAAGCGTTATTAGCGCAAACAAATGCCATTATGGAGGCAAATGCTAAGGATTTAGCAGCTGCCAAGCAGCATGGACTTTCCCAGCCTATGATTGAGCGCCTTACCTTCACGCCTGAACGCATTGCTAAAATGTCCGAAGGTGTTCGACAGGTCGCTTCCTTACCGGACCCTGTGGGCGAAGAAATTGAACGCATGCGGCCACCCCGTGGGTTTGACCTTCGCAAACGCCGCGTGCCGATGGGCGTTATTGGAATCATTTACGAATCACGTCCTAATGTAACTGTTGATTGTGCCATCCTTTGTTTAAAATCAGGCAACGCCTCCATTCTTCGCGGTGGTAAAGAAGCTTTTCATTCAAACATGAAGTTGTCTGAAGTAATTGAAGCAACCCTTGTAGCGAATGATATCAACCCTGATGCAGTGCAAGTCATACCGACAACCGACCGAGCTGCTCTCAATGTCATGCTACGACAAGACGATACCATTCATTGTATTATCCCTCGAGGTGGAGAGGGACTTATCCGCTTTACGGTCGAGAACAGCCGCATACCTGTCATCAAGCACTATACCGGAATCTGCACGGTCTATGTTGATACCGAGGCTGAACCTGAACTTGCAAAATCAATTATACTTAATTCAAAAACTCAGCGCCCGAGTGTTTGCAATGCCGCAGAAAATCTTCTTCTACATCAGGAAGCTGGGGCTCAACTGCCTGCGATTGCCAAAGCATTGCATGACGCAGGCGTAGAGCTCCGCGTAGATGCTGCCGCAAAAGCGATGCTCACCGCTTCTGGGTTGCCCCTCGTAGATGCCAGCGAGGAAGATTTTGCCACCGAGTACACCGATCTTATTATTTCGATTGGAATCGTGCCCGATACCCAAGCTGCCATTGACCTAATCAATGCCAAGGGCTCTGGTCATACCGACGCCATTGTCACTCAAAATGAAGCTACCGCGCGTGTCTTCCTAAATGGAGTCGATTCAGCAGCAGTCTTTCATAATGCTAGCACTCGTTTTTCTGACGGATTTGAATTTGGCCTTGGGGCAGAAATCGGCATCTCTACCGATCGAATCCACGCGCGAGGACCCATGGGACTCAATGAATTGTGCACCTACAAATACGTGCTTCATGGTCGTGGAGAACTTAAAGACTAGCACTCCCAAGAGCTCAGTCTTTAGGTAAGGCTTTACGAATGTGCAGATCGCGTAACTGTTTGTCAGTTACCTCGCCCGGGCTTGCGGTCATCATCTCTTGTCCTTTTTGATTTTTCGGAAAGGCAATCACATCACGTATACTTTGACGTTGCGCCAGAATCGTAACCATTCGGTCAAGTCCGAAGGCGATGCCTCCATGTGGAGGGGCGCCATATTCAAATGCCTTCAGCATGTATCCAAAGCGGCTTTCAACAACCTCTGGGTCAATCTTAAGCACGGATTCAAAAACCTTTCTCTGCAACTCTGGTTGATGGATCCGAATCGAACCTCCACCCAATTCTACCCCGTTTAGCACTAAATCATAATGCTGACCGCGGACCATCTTCGGATCCGTATCTAGAAGCGACGCATCCTCCTCAACAGGAGCGGTAAAGGGGTGGTGGGAGGCCACAAAGCGCCCTGCTTCTTCATCAAATAGCATTAGCGGAAACTCAATCACCCAAAGGAATTTATATGCGGAAGGATCCAATTCTAATAAACCACGTTTTATGAGCAACTGTGCTACGTCAAGACGCACTCGGCCAAGAATGGCGCAGGCTTGTTCCCATTCAGTGGCAGCAAAAAAGACAATGTCACCGTCTTCAATTTGAAGCTGTTCTCGCAATCCTTCTTTTTCATCAACCGATAGAAATTTAAGAATCGGAGATTTCCACTCGCCACCTTCACATTTAATGAAAGCTAAACCTTTAGCACCATACAATTTTGCGACCTCTTCAAGACTCCGAAGCTCCCCTTGGGTGATGTCGGCAAGTCCTTTAGCATTAAAAGCTTTGACAGCGCCGCCTGCCTTCAGCGCACCCGAGAAGACTTTAAACTCGGAGTCTTTAAAAAGCTCTGCGCAATCCCGCAGCTCCATATCAAAACGCATGTCCGGTTTATCGACCCCAAAACGATTCATTGCGTCAAAGTAGCTCATACGCAAAAACGGGGTCTCTAAATCAACGCCTAAGACGTCTTGCCAAACGCGTTTCATTAAGCCTTCGATCAAGGCGTACATCTCTTCACGATCAACAAAAGATAATTCAATATCGAGTTGAGTGAATTCAGGCTGCCTGTCCGAGCGCAAATCCTCGTCACGAAAACAGCGTGCTAACTGATAGTATCGTTCCACGCCCGCAACCATTAGCATTTGCTTGTATTGCTGAGGTGATTGGGGCAAGGCATAGAATGAGCCTGGATTCATACGACTCGGCACCAGAAATTCACGCGCTCCTTCGGGTGTACTTTTAAATAACATGGGCGTCTCAACTTCAATAAAATCTGAATCATCCATGAAATTTCTAATCGCCTGACTGGTTCGATGACGTAAGCGTAAAATTTCAAGATTTTGAGTGCGTCGCAGGTCCAAATAACGATAAGTCATGCGCAAATCTTCTCCGACCTTTTCCGCGGAATCATCCATCGGGAATGGTGGCGTTTTTGATACATTAAGGATTTCCAAGGATTCGGCGTGCACTTCGATTGCCCCAGTCGCTAAACTCTTATTAACAGTATCACCCAGACGCTCGTGCACAGTACCGCTGACTGCTATAACAGATTCCGGCTTAATGGAGCCAAATTTTGCCTCCAAATCCTCATTTGCAGGATCTAGCACAATTTGCGTGAGTCCTTTGCGGTCTCGCAAGTCTACAAATAAAATACCTCCGTGATCACGCACTGAATCTACCCAACCACTGAGTTGGACAGATTTACCAGCATCCTCTTGAGTAAGTTGCGAACAATGATGAGTACGATTCATAAAAGGCGAAAGCAAAAACAGCATACGCCATTGAAACAAGCGAAAAGCGATGGATTTAGACAAAAGAGTACCCTTCTCAGCTATAAAATAGCAAATTAATGGTCGTTTCGCACGAGATATAAAATTTCCCGATTTCGAAAAATCGCACTCCCTAGATTATTCTAGTGAAAGCCAAACAATAATTGAAGTGTAGTTTTAGTATGTTTACTGAGCGTTGGTTTTGACCCCTCTAAATTTACAACCCGATGGCAGGTTTGTTTTTTTAGTCTTTCTAGGGCGTAACTGATAATGCTAACCTCACCAATTTCACCACTTAGACCTTCATACTGAAACCGCGGGGTCCATTCTTTCGGTACCCCAAAATCAGTGAATGCGATATCCCAGGCAACTATTTTACCTGTGCTATCCTTAGCCTTATTTAATTCAGGATTATCGCGAATGAACTGAGGGATTTTGTTTGAAAAAACCCTTACACGCGCAGCGACCGGTAGTGCTTTAAGATAGCCATTGAAATCAGTGACCTCTTTTTGCCGCAGAGCTTTGTAAAAGCCAAGTGGATCAACGCTAACCAAGTTCATCCCATTCCACGATCCATGCCGATTGGGGGATCTGAAATCATGCCTTTGATACCAAGCCTCAAAATCATGACTGAGCCGTAACCCTATTTCAAAATGTAAATGGGCCCTAGACTTTGGAATTACATAGCCGCTCGCTGATCGACCCATCACGCCTAATACCGTACCAGCATCCACCGAGACGCCTACTTGTATACGAGGATCTATCTTGGCAATATGAGCATAAAGACTGTGGAAAGCCGTTGTTTCATTTTTATGCTGTACAACCACATAACGTCCATAATTACTCCAACTTGGGCGGTCGCAGATGTAAACAACGCGCCCTGGGCGAATGGAAAAGATTTGATCATTAGCCTCACCATGAGCATCACGTCGAACAGGAAATAAGTCCAAGCCCTCGTGGAATTTCTGACCCCCATTACGAACACATCCAAAAAGACCAGATTCAACTTTTCCGGATACAGTTGGCTGAACAAATGCATCCACTGACTCACCTTGGATAAAAGCCTCGTTAGGCGTTGGCCAAACATGATCTGCTCCAGCAGGCACAAACTGAAGCAATAAAAGTAGAGCAAAAATTTGATACTTAAACTGCATCTCTTAATGAAATTGTACTGGTGTAGCTCTAACGGCTCTGTTTTGAGTACGTCTGCAAATATTTAGCAGTTTTCTTAAGACTCAAAACTAGTTCCTCCATGGCGGAGGTATTCATTTCAATAAAGCAAAAGAGATTCCCGTCCATAATTGGCCCGTCAATACGTCGAAAACCAACTGGGTTTCCGTTGATTGTCACGACGATTCTATTGCCTTTGTTGACGACACTTGCCCGGTAAAGATTTCGAGCACCCTGCTCGCTGAGTTGCAGCAAGAGCGCCATCCCTAAATCTACTTTCACCATTTCTGCATTCATAATATCAAACTCACTGATGAGTGGTTGCTTGATAACTTCAATTGTAGTTTTGCTTTTGGGCATGATCATTCTTTGAGTGGTCATGCTGCCGTAATTCATTACGCGCCCCTCAAGATGTAACCGTGGAATCATTAAATCTACGACGGCAACTTCTTTGCGGCAGGCTGAGCAAAATAATCCTATATATAGGACAGTAACTAGCGTAATAAATCGGCGCTTAGTATTCATGATTGCATAAAAACATCTCCCATAGTCTCCATTATATTTTTCATTAGCTCCGGATAAACCTCTATCACGGAAACTTCAAATTCTCTCCCCAGTTTAGTATGCCGATATAATTGGGTACCTTCTTTTACCCGCGATCCAATTGCTCGTAAAATTCGCTTCCGCTCAAGTAAAAGCGCAAGCAAATGCTTTAAGGCCTTATGCTCAGCATCGCCCTCTTTCGATAATTTCGAATCGGTAGCCTCAAATAACGAAAAGAAGAGGTCCTCTGCTGCCAATATTTGATCTTTTGGATTTATTTCTGAAGCGCCGGCCTCCTTGATAATACGTTTCCAGCGCCCAAAAGGAATGCACGGTAATTGAAAAGATGACGCTTCAGTTTCAAGTAAATCGAGGCGGGCCAAGATGCCTTCATCCTCGTCTTTATAAATTAAGCTCAACACTACATCGCCAGGTTTAAACTCCGCAGAGGTAGCTGAAGACTTGCCTGCCATTGTTTTAATTTGCCAATCCATCCGTGATTTAATGTTCGTTTATTTTGTGTATCTCCACAAGAATACTAAATTCCATTATAAAATACCTTATTTATCTGTAATCCAGCTAATTCCACGAAACGAATCATCAATATGCCAAGAACGATTGCGATAGGAGACGTCCACGGTTGCGCCGATGAACTGCAAGAATTACTCGATGCACTTAAGGTGAAGACAGATGATACCATTATTCAAATAGGAGATCTAGTTAACCGTGGCCCGCAAAGTCGTCGTGTAATCGAACTCGCAAGAAAATACAAAATTCAAGCAATTCTTGGAAACCATGAGCTACGTTTGCTGACAGCACTTAGGGAAAAACGCCCTAAGATCCTGAAAGATTACGACCTCGATACAATCCAGCAATTAGAGGCAGAAGATTGGCAGTACCTTGAACAGCTCCAAAAGTTCAAATTTGATGGCAAGCGTGATATCGTTTTTGTGCATGGTGGTTTTTTGCCTAATTCCCCATGGTATACCCAGCCGATTGAGATAGCGGTGAACATTCAGGTCATTAATAAACGTGGTAAAGCTGCTAAACGTTCCGATGCCCCTGAAGCACCTTCGTGGACTAAAAAATGGAAAGGCCCGCCTTTTGTCATTTACGGACATACTCCAAGGCGAAAAGTAATGAAGCAAAAATATTCACTTGGTATTGATACTGGCTGCGTCTACGGAGGAAAGCTAACCGCTTATGTCGTTGAAGATGATTCATTTGTGCAAGTAAAAGCCCACCGTGTGTATGCCCTCAGCAAGCGTTTACCTAAGCCCGTTTAGTCATAATCCCAAAAAATCTCATTCATTAGCACCTGTGATGCCATTAAAAATAAGCTTCTGGGGATGCACTGGCTCTATCCCCTCCCCCATCAATACTGAACAGTTGAGAAAAAAACTGACAGATACCCTATGGGCAACAAAAGATACTAAGTTTTCCAACAAACAATCTGTTTGCGAATTTATCAACAAATTACCCTTTCATCAGCGTGGCACTTACAAAGGAAATACGAATTGCGTGCAAATCCATTCAGCTGAAGACATACCCATATTTTGTGATGCTGGCAGTGGACTCAGGACCTACGCAGATAGCCTACCAGAGTTCCCTGAACCGCGCACTTACCATATATTTTTAACACATTTACACTGGGATCACATCCAAGGATTGTCCTTTTTTAAACCAGCATTCCAAGCAGGTAACAAAATCATTATACACACTCTGCATCATGAGGCCGAAGACGCCGTTCGTAGACTCTTCAGCGTACCTTATTTCCCAATTGATTATGATCAACTGGATGCAGATTTCGAATTTGATATACGAAAAGATGGAGCCAGCTTTGAAGTTGGTAGTCTTGAAATTAAAACATTAAAACAAGACCATCCTAACCACTCTTGGGCGTTTCGCTTTGAAACAGGTGGCAAAGCCGTTGTCATTTCAACCGATTGCCAACACGCAAATAACGCAGCTAAAGATTTAAATTACCCCTTTCTTAAATTCTTCAACAAGTCCGATCTTTTAGTTTTTGATGGACAATACGCATACAATCAATCGGCTAAAAAAAATAATATTTGGGGACATTCCGATATTGCTACTGCAGTTGAATTAGCAGCTAGAGCAAAAGTAAAACAACTTATCATTACCCACCATGAACCTGCAAATAATGATGCCACGATACACCAGAGCTTAGCCTTTGCAGAAAAACAAGCCCAAGAATTAGCTACTGAGCTTAACTACCAAACTACCTATCCCAATAATATTATACTAGCTTATGATGGCTTAAAAATAGAGGCATAAATCACTGCAGAACCGATTAAGAAATGGAAAAAAAAAGCATCTCAAAAAATGAAATTAATGAACTCCCTCTAATTTTTTGGGAGGGTCCAGTTGAATTGGTTGAAACTATCTCCGAAATGGAAACAGCTGTTCTGGCATTAGATGGCGAAACCATCCTCGGTTTTGACACCGAAACACGTCCCACTTTCAAGCGTGGCGAATACTACCCGCCTGCGCTAATTCAACTCGCAGGTGCTAGCAAAGTATACCTCTTCCGTATTTCTAAAACTAAAACCTTAGCGCCGCTCTTCGAACTGCTCGAATCTCCCGATATTATTAAATGTGGCATTGGTATTGAGGATGACGTTAAGGAATTACGGAAATTCTCTGAATTTGCAGCTGACGGTTTTTTTGAAATTGGCAAAATGACAGTCGAGTTGGGCTATGAAAACAGAGGTCTCCGTGCTCTTACTGGTTTATTACTGGGAGGGCGCATCAGTAAAGCTGCACAGGTTTCAAACTGGGCGCGGAATCAGTTAGACCAAAAACAAATCAAGTACGCTGCCACTGATGCTTGGGTTAGTCGTGAAATATATTTAAAAGCCCTGACTGAAAAAGATTAAACGCCTTCTGAGTCTCTTTTGAAAGCGAAGTCAGTCTTTCGGTTCAACTGATTTGATGGATTTTTCTTCTGACATAGGATCAGAACCTCCCGAGGCTTGAATCCCTTCTGATGGTGTTTCTTGAGTTTCGATTTCCACCAAAACCTTGCTGTCTGGCGTCGCTTCTATCGGTAATTCATTTGCGATATTACTTGAATTGTCTCCAACAGCAGTTGCGTTTGCTTTTTCACTTTCCGTTTCTCCAATGACGATACTCAAATCATTTTCTTTAGCGGATTCACTATCACTATCTAACTTAACATTTTTATTTTTAAGCGGTGTCGGCATTGGGGCAAATAAACGTCCATCGCCGTACTCAGTTACATAACCCTCTGTGATCAACCAACGCAAATCGATGCGGAGTTGCTTTAGTTGTGATTCTTGCTCAACTGTTAAAGTAGGCTCTACGCTATTATTAGCATTTTCATCTATTTGGCTAGAAGCCTCAATTACGGGCTTAATCTCTTCCGCAGATGGCTTGGCAACTGTAAGATTTTCTTCCACTAGTCCCTCCGCATCGCTCTGAGAATTTGAAATGTCTTGCTCCGCAAGCTTCAAACGATTGGGTTGCTTTTCTGGCATCTTGATCCCCAAATAAGAGAGCGCTAAATCGGATGCCTTTACGTCCGAGTGTTGCTCAATGAAATCGATTAACCTTTGGATTGATTCAGTAAAAACCGTATCAATGTGACGAAATTTACGCTTCACGGCGCATACATAAGAAGCATTTTTTGCACCCTTTTTATAGATTGTAAAATTATGCCGTCGCAAACGACCCCTAATATTATTAGCAGTTTCAAGCGGGAAAAAGCGCTGTTGCTCCACAAAGCTTTCAACAGAACGATGGATATCATTAACAGGCAAGTGCTTCAAATCTCGACCCGCAAAGCGAACCGATTCACCAGAACCAACCACTGAAGCTTTTCGATTTTGCATTAAAAATAAGCGAGCGGCTTCCAGGGTCTCCAAAACCACAGGCTCACCTTCAGTCGGCTCTTTAACCGTATAGCGTACGCTCTCCTTCATGGAATTGACCCAAGCATCAATTACTTCCTGCTCTTTTATGGTCTCAATTTTTTCAACATATCGCTCCATGGACATTCCCGAAATGCGATTTGTGAAATGACGATTTAAGAATTCAGAATAGCGATGATAGTTAGGTGGACCTAAAAGCTCTTGAGTAATCGGACAACGATTCACCATCTGGAAATTTCCTTTAGGAGGTTCTACCTCAATTATTTCCGTGTCGAAGAATAAGTCTATGTAATTCGTAAGCACATAGTTTACCGCAGCCTCTTCCGTTTCAAAAGGGAGGTGCCCTGGAACTGAGTAGTACAGTTTCTTCGAAGTCCCTCCTTTGTTCTTTGGAGATACAACTACGATAAAACGTTCATACTTCTCCAATAACAGCTTGGTAATTTCAAATAACTGGTAGGTACGGGCAGTTGATTGGAGGCGCTTCACCAGCGCGTCAAATGCTTCATCCTGTGGGTATAAGTCTATTTTTACCGTTGGCTCAAAAACGTTACGGCCTGCTTCAGCGTTACGATGTTTCCCGCTTCCGTTTTTTTGGTTAACACGGCGCTCGCTTGACCGGTCATTCTTATTGCCTGCGGCTCGAGCAGGACGACGATCGCGACCGCCTGAGGTAGATCCCTTTTTCTGATAGCCTTTTTGTTCGCCTGTATACTTTTTTTGCTGCTTGCGGGAAGATGGTTTTCTATCATCACCTGCCCAAGAAGGACCGAAATCAATACTCGATAAAGCATTTAAATCGACAGGCTTCTGAGCCCCTTCGGGCAAATCATTAGAGTTTTCGATAGTCATAAGTGATAACGCACATCAAGTTGCGGAGAGTAAGTATTAGCAAATAAATAAACTTTACGGACTCAAAACAAAAGTTTCAAGCCTCGCTCAAAAATAATTTTTTAACTTTGATGTTGATTCTACAAAAAGCTAGCGTTTTGTTTGCTTGCTACTTCAATGCGTCAAACGCAACTTTTGGTCGAGTGGTGGAATTGGTAGACACGCAAGATTAAGGATCTTGTGCTTTAAACGGCGTGCGGGTTCAAGTCCCGCCTTGACCACCAAATTAATTGAGCAAACCTGTTCGGTTTTTTTATTCATAGCTTCTACGGCTATCTAGGGCGCTGCGTAAAGTTACTGAATCTGCATACGTCACTCCTCCTCCGCTCGGCAAGCCAAAACCAATACGTGTGATTTCTATTTCGCGTTTTTCAACGAGCTCCTCTTGTATATAGTGACATGTCGCTTGACCTTCAATGTCGTTGCTCAACGCCAGAACCAATTCCTTAATTTCCCCAGCCTGTATTCGATTTTTGAGGGACCCCATGTTGAGTTGCTCCGGCCCAATTCCGTGAATAGGCGACAGCTTGCCACATAATACATGGTACCCTCCTTTCCAGGCACCAGAACGCTCGAGCGCAAAAAGATCTTGAACATGCTCCACTACGCATAGACTCGTGATATCACGATTTTTGTCTAAACAAATACCACACAACTCTGTTTCAGATAAATTTCCACACTGAGCACATTGGCGTACCGAAGCAGCGGCCTCGCTTAGACACGACATCAAATCCTGTCCAGTTTCGGGTTGTTCCACTAAAAGATGCAACGCCATACGCTCGGCCGAACGGTATCCTAGCCCCGGTAGCTGCTTAAGGGCATGTAATAATTGTTCAAATGCTGGTGTCACCTTACATCAATCCTGGAAAGCCACCCACGCCACCGGTGGCGGCGCCCATGGCTGCTTCACTTTCAGCTTTTGCTTTATCGGCCGCCTCACGTATGGCATTCAACAAAGTTGCCTCAATAAATTCAGGATCTTCCTTTAAGAAATCAGGATCCATTTTCAACGCACGAAATTCCCCCTGCCCAGAGATCTTTATTTGAACTGCACCTCCTCCGCTTGAAAACGCTAACTCTTTTTCAGAGAGCTCATCCTGAATTAACTGCATTTGGCGCTGCATTTTCTGCGCCTGTTTTAAAAGTTTACCAACTCCTGCCATATTTTGACCCTTCTATAAGTAAGTGTAATCTGAGTGAGAGACATACAGTCAACCCCACAACACCCTCGGTCAAGCTGATTGTCGGCAGCAGCTATTTAAGTTAAACTTTGATAAACTACTCTACAATCAGTTTGAAACGAATTTCACTCTCAGCGTCTCCAAGGATCAAAGTATTTTCAGCAGCGTCTAGCTTCACTCGGTCAATATTAGTGCCACTACCGTTAATACGCACATTGTTGACAATTGTACCTGCGTGACTACCACGATCGCGTATATATATCGCCTCATCATGCAATTCGATCGCACAATGATTGCGAGATATTGTATAAGGTTTCTCGTCATATATTGCCAAATGATTTTTCTGAAAGACATCAACGGCCGCAGTCTCTCTCCTTCGACCAATAAAAAATGGAAACTCGTCAATTAGACGATCATGTAACGCGGTTTGTTTTTTTAACTCGTCAGAATCAGCTACCAAGCGAACTGATTGAATCCCTGATGCTTGATTCAATCGATTACGTACATTTTCTTGCCTGTAGCTCGCTCCTTTTAATTCTAAATCCATAACATGCTGATTAAGAAGACGTGTGCGTTGAAATATTGAACTCAAATAAGGCGATAACGCATCTGGACTAAAAAGCAGACTTTCGTTGAAATCTTCTTCTGTCATAATTTCAAGGGTAACCGCAGTGATGGCTTTGATGCTAGCTGAACGAGGTAAACCGCTAATCATACCCATTTCGCCAAATACTTCTCCTTCGCATAACCTTGCTAAACTCAATTCCTGACTCTCTTTGCAAACCAGTACTTCTACTTTACCCTCCAATATGCGATAGGCATGCTCTCCATATTCACCCTCGCGAAAGATATAGCTACCTACACCAAAACGCTCTTTTCGCAAAACGGTCTTATGTTTAAATAAATTCATGTATCATTTATTAATTTTAATATTAATCAATAGGCCTAATGATATTTAGGCTTATATACTCATTTCAAATATTGAGATCCTCATAAAGTTATAAAAGTTCCAAGTAGCCCGTCTTATAGCTTGGGTATTTGGGCAGATATTTTGTGAGATTTGTGATTTTTTTGGAGCTGATTTTACGATCTGGCGTGCTTCCATTACTGCGCTGCATTCTTGGGGACTTCTTCATTGGGTCAAATTTAGGGCATGGTAGTTGTAATCTAGAAGCGATCCAATTAGCAATCTCACCTTGAGTGGAGGGCTCTGCGTCGCATAAATTAAAAATGTCAGATTTATTCACCAGAGAAGCTTCTAGAACCGCAATTATACCCCGAACAGCATCCTCTTGATGGACTAGATTCATGTGATGTTCACCTCCTCCAGGTAAAACAGCTTCCTCTCCTTTGATTCGATCAATCAGGTAATGCCGACCCGGTCCGTAGATACCGCCCAATCGCACAACATACTTTTTACCCATAAAAGCTTTGTCTTGAAGGAGTAGTTGTTCTGCTTGAAGCAGAATTGAGGATCTTTCTGTCATTGGCTCAGTCGTTGCAGTTTCATCGACCCAGTCTCCAGTATTTTGCGGGTAGACTGAAGTGCTACTTGTATAACAAATGACATCCGGTTGTGCGCCACACGCCCATTTAAGGAGGGACCGCTGCCCTTCCAAGTATGACTTTTGATATCCCACCAAGCCACCACCAGCTGAACTTACGCAGTTCACGACCATTTTATATGAATTTCTGAGTCTTTCATGCCATTGGTCGCTATCTAAGTCATCGACCAGTACCTCCGATAATCCCAGCTTTATCAAACGTGCTGCCTGCATCCGATTACGGGTCAAAGCACCCACTTTCACTCTCTTTTGCAGCAAATGCTCTGCTAATGCGGTACCAATATAACCACATCCGGTGATTAATACAGACTCCAAATTTGCGGCATCGATTGCATTAGATGTATCACTCATAGAATAGGTAATTGAATTCTTGCCGAAAGTAGCCCTGCCTTACAACCTTTAAGCATAAAGGATGGCAACACACGCCTTTTCCCCGAATCGACTTTAATTAACACGATGACACCACGTGAACGCTTTTTATCTGCCGTAAACTGCAAAAATCTGAATCGCCCACCCATTTGGTTGATGCGTCAAGCAGGGCGTTACTTACCGGAATACCGTGCCCTTAAAGACCGTTATAATTTCCTAACGCTTGTTCAAACTCCCGAGCTTGCAACTGAAGTCACCCTGCAGCCAATGCAACGCTTCCCATTGGATGCCGCTATCATTTTCTCAGATATCCTGGTGATCCCCGAGGCCCTCGGGCAAAGTTACCACTTTCGCGAATCCGGCGGCATCGGTATGAACGATACCTTGGATGCACCTCAAAAAATACAAGCCTTGAACAATTCCGGCATAACTGAGCGCTTGAATTACGTAAACGAAGCACTGCGCTTGACTCGAAAAGAATTAGGGCCCACTCACGCACTTTTAGGATTTTGCGGTTCTCCGTGGACATTAGCTGCATACATGGTCGAAGGCGGCTCTAGCAAAGATTTTTCAAAAATCAGGCACTTAGCCCTCCATGAGCCTGCCCAGTTTGAATCACTGATGCAGAAACTCAGTATAGCCTGTATTGATTATTTAAAGCTCCAGATTTCAGCAGGCGTAGATGCCGTCCAAATTTTTGATTCTTGGGCTGCACTGTGTCCTTATGAAAAATATCCATTATGGTCACTGAAATGGATCCAGCAAATTATCACCGCACTCGATTCTGAAGTGCCCGTAATTTTGTATGCAAAAGGAATGGGACATCATGCCATCCAGTTGGCATCGACTGGCGCTAAAGTCTTAAGCCTGGATTGGACAGAATCTCTCCCTCAGGTGTATCAGTCATTAAGAAAGCCCCTTTCGCTTCAAGGTAACCTAGATCCTTTGGTTTTGACCACAACTCCCGAAGACACTCGTCGTGAAGCTACGAACCTACTAAAGGATACTACTAATTGCTCTGGGCATATATTCAATCTAGGGCATGGCATGCTGCCTCAGGCAAAAATTGAATGTGTCGAAGCCTTAATGGATACAGTAACCATGTGGAACCATGACTAAAGTTTGTATCATTGGTGCCGGTATCAGCGGATTAGCAACCGCCTGGAAGCTACAGCAGCATGGCGTAGAGTGTACCATTTTAGAAAAAAGCCATAGAATAGGTGGTGCCATACAAAGCGAACACATCGGTGGCTATCTATTAGAAACGGGCCCAAATTCCATCCAACTAAACAACCGTGAAATTGCCCAGTTCCTGGAATCTATCCCAGGTTTAAAGCAACAACAAATTTTCGCAAAGGCTGAAGCCCAAAAACGTTTCTTAGTGCGAGACGGCCGAGTTTATTCAGTGCCGATGAATTTACTTCAGGCGCTCGCAACCCCACTATGGTCGCTCTCGGCAAAACTACGCGTCCTTAAAGAACCTTTTATCAGCCGGTCGACAGAATCCAAAGAAGAAAGCATTGCTGATTTCGCATGCCGTCGCTTAGGAAACGAGTTGTATCGTTATGCCATTAATCCCTTAGTTGGCGGCATCTATGCCGGAAAGCCTGAAGACCTCTCTTTGCGCTATGGCTTTCCTAAGCTTTACGAGCTTGAACAGAAACATGGCGGACTAATTCGCGGTGCTCTGGCAAAAATGCGTGCCTCTAAAAATCAGGGAAAACCTCGTCACAAAAAAGGGATTATTAGCTACAAAGATGGGCTTGATGTCCTCCCTAATTACCTTTCAAGGGCCTTGGGCTCTAGAGTACAAACGAATGCTCAAATTGAATCTATTCAGAAAATCGATTCCGAGTGGAAAGTAGACTGGAACGGAAAATCCAAAAACTTCAATCAAGTTATCTTAACCATACCAGCTTTTGCACTGAGCAAGTTCCCTCTACAAGCCGATTTAAAGACTGCGTTGGCACCACTTGACGCCATAAAATATCCACCTGTATCCGTCCTGAGTCTTGGCTTCAAAAAGGAAGCGGTGAAACATAAACTAGACGGTTTTGGTGTACTTGTACCTGAATGCGAAAGGCGCTCGATTCTAGGTGTTTTGTTCCCCTCAAGCTATTTTAAAGGACGTGCACCCGATGGATCAGTTTTACTCACAGTCTTCATTGGCGGTGCCCGCCAACCTGAATTAAGCAGTCATGATGCCACCACGCTCATTGAAAGAGTGCTTCCAGATCTAACTGAATTGTTAGGCATTCATGATAAACCAATCATGCAACACTTAACACATTGGCCTCAAGCCATTCCTCAATATGAATTAGGATACGGGCGCTACCTAGAAACTATATCTATAGTAGAAGCGGCACATCCAGGACTTCAAATTATCGCTAATTACCGAAACGGCATATCGCTGACCAATTGCCTTGAAACTGCAATGAAAGTACGGATTTAATCTAGGCCATGCATAAGCCATGCGCCTGGCTTGGCGGCATGTTTACGATTCAATATTTCCTTAAGTTCGTCCGATCCCTCTTTTGCAGCTGAAGCACCTGCCTGTTCGCAAGCCTCCAACAAAGCCGCACTCAGATTTTTGGCGGTCGCCTCATTTTGTATAAATTCAGGATGTAACGGTCGGTTTAGCAGCAAATTCGAAATCCCAATATAAGGTATTTTGACCAGGCAGCGACTTAAGAAATAACTCCAGGTATTCATTTTATAAGCGATAGCTCCCGGAATACCACTTAAGGCAACTGACAAAGATATCGTACCAGAACTCATCAGCGCAGCTCTTGCCCCGACAGGTTCAATCGATTTTGGCTGTAGCTTAACAACATCTTTGATTTCAGGATAAGTTTGCAGAACTCTTTCCAGCACTTTGCGAATTTGCTCACTTGGATAAATCACGCATGCACGCAAATTTGAATGTGATTCATATGCCTGAGAGAAACCTTCCAGTAATAACGGAAAAATCCGCCTGCATGCTTCTACTCGGCTTCCTGGAAGCAGCAAAATTGAACCGCTAGGGTCTTGATAAAATGGTAGTTGGTATCTCTCGCGCGCAAAGGGATGCACGGTATACTCTACCGGCAAATTTGTGTCCTTAAAGCATTCCACTTCGAACGGAAAAATCACCCCTAGGCGATCAATTGTTTGAGCCATCTGAAAACGCCGTTTTGCTTTCCACGCCCAAACCTGTGGACCAATGTAATAATGTAGGCGGATAACTCCCCCACCCTTTTGACTGAGTCCACGTTTGCGCAGCTCTTTTGCGAGTCGTAAATTAAATCCGGGATAATCAACAAAGCATATGTGCTTGGGCTGAATAGTTTCAATCCAGTCAATGGTGCAGTCAAAAAGTGCTTTAAAAAACGAGTAATGCTTGATCACTTCAAGAAACCCTACCACTGAAACCGAAGTTAGATCGTAGAGCAGTTGGGCGCCTGCTGCTGCAAGTTTTGGACCACCTAAGCAAGCTATCCTTAATTCAGGGTTTTTTGCTTTTAGCTCTTTGAGCATTTCAGCGGCATGCTCATCTCCTGAATGCTCACCACTTATTAACAAAAGATCTACGCCGCTACCCAGTGGGGTATCAAAAGCAGCTGGATTTTGACGCTTAGAATTCATCTCATGACCGTATTAGGCTTCGAAATAATCTCACTCACCTGGATTGCTAATTCTAAGGCCGACCGACCAAGATCTGCCCCTACTTTAGGTTCACCAGCATCACGGACAACATTCACAAAAGAAGCGAGCTCTAGCTTAAGAGGCTCTTCTTTTTCAATGGGAATATTCTCGCGGGTTAATTCCTCTCCGTCCTTACGAAGAAAATGACCCGATTGATTCATAAAATCCAAGGATAGATAGTTTTCCGACTGAAATACTCGGATTTCTCGCACTTTTTCCATACTTACACGGCTTGCGTTAACATTAGCCACACAGCCATTTTTAAAGGCAATCCGGGCATTCGCAATATCCTCACTATTGGATAACACCTTTACTCCGACCGCTTCGATTGATGCAATTGGTGAGCGCACCAGCGCAAGAATTACCCCGAGGTCATGAATCATTAAATCAAGCACTACTCCCACTTCGGTGCCGCGTGGATTAAAAGGCGCCAATCGGTCTGCCGTAATGAATTGTGGCGCTGCTACTGCTTTTTCCAAATATGCCATAACGGGATTGTAATGCTCAATATGCCCAACTTGCACAATGCAATCTGTCCGCTTGGCAGCTTCGAGAATGGCCTCAGCTTCCTGCAGGTTCACGCACAGCGGTTTTTCAATCAAGAGGTGGCATTCACCTTCTAAAAGAGGAAGCGCCACTTCTGCGTGCTTATCGGTTGGCACGACAATACTTACAGCATCACAAGCGGTCGCCAATTCAGCTAGAGATTCAAAGCGGGAGCATTGATGACGTTCACAAATCTCGGCTGCCCTGGCATCATCCGCTTCAAGGATTCCTGCCAATTCACACGACTCCAAAGCATCATAAATGCGAGCGTGGTGTTGACCCAAGTAGCCAGTTCCAACCACACCACAGCGAATTTTAGAAGAAGCCTTCATAGCCTATAAATATGTAGCTCGATAAAGCCTGCTGGCAACCCTCAAGAATCCAAGCCAGCATGCTCCAGCATCAGATAATCATTCCAGCCGCTACAGTCTCATTTGTTTGTTCATCAATTAGAACAAAACTGCCCGTAATTCGGTTTCGACGATAGCTATCTGCCATTAGTGGAGCAGAAGTGTGGATCGTAATGCGACCAATGTCGTTATGCGTAAACACTAAGTCGTCCTCTATCTTATGCAGCGTATTGATATTTACTTTGTAGCGAACCTCTTGAATTAGTGCCTTCACCTCTTTTTCAGTATGGCGTAAAATATATTTACCGCGACCAACCAGTTGTTTGTCGGCCGAAAACCAACAGATCATTGCCTCAATACTTTGCTTTGGTTCGGGTGGATTATTCAATTTAACTAACATATCACCACGAGAAACATCGATTTCATCTTCCAAAGTAAGAGCAATCGACATTGGGGCGAAGGCCTCTTGCAGTTTACCTTCCATTGTATGAATCGCCTTAACAGTAGACTCAAATCCAGAAGGCAAAACTTTAACCTTGTCGCCGGGTTTAAAAACTCCACCTGCAATGCGCCCGGCAAATCCGCGAAAATCATGCCATTTATCAGAGTGCGGACGAATCACCCATTGAATTGGCAAACGAGCATCAATGTGGTTTTCATCACCGCCGATATAAACAGTCTCCAAATGATAGAGTAAAGTGGAACCTTTATACCACGGCATATTCCTAGACTCCTCTACAATATTGTCACCCAGTAAGGCACTCGCAGGAATAAAAGTAATATCTACGATATTGTCTAAGCGCGAAGAAAATCTTTTAAAGTCATCTACGATAGCATTGTAGGTACTTTCGTCCCATTCCACGAGATCCATTTTATTAATACAAACCACTACGTGCTGTATTCTAAGTAGGTTTGCAATGAATGCATGTCGACAGGTTTGCTCGATGATCCCCTTTCGTGCATCCACTAATAAAATTGCGAGATTTGCAGTTGATGCACCGGTCACCATGTTCCGCGTGTATTGCGTATGCCCAGGAGTATCTGCAATGATAAATTTGCGCTTAGGAGTAGCAAAATAACGGTATGCTACATCAATCGTAATCCCCTGTTCTCGTTCGGAACGTAAGCCATCTGTCAAAAGTGCCAAATTTATATGTTCATCCCCTCGAGACTTTGAACTTTTTTCAACCGCTTCTAGTTGGTCTTCAAAAATTGCTTTGCTGTCATATAGAAGACGCCCAATCAGGGTGCTCTTGCCATCATCGACCGAACCAGCGGTCGTGAAACGCAATAGATCCATGTCGAGGTAACCTGCTGCTGTATTTGTTTCGCTCATACTAATAAATGTTTAAATGTTCGGTCTAAGATCATGCTAAGCCTTAATCAAAAATATCCTTCTTTTTTGCGATCTTCCATAGCTGTTTCTGAACGTTTGTCATCCGCTCGTGTCCCGCGTTCAGTTTGGCGTGCGACTGCAACCTCATCAATAATTGCATCGAGATCGGCAGCATCTGAAAGTGCTGCTCCCGTACAGGTTGCATCACCAATTGTACGAAAACGCACACGCATGTCCTTAACGCTCAAAGCTTCTTCGGGCATTAATTCAATGAAGTCAGACACGGCCATGACCACTCCGTTGCGTTCAAAGCAGGGACGTACATGAGAAAAATAAAGATTTGGGAGATCAATGGCTTCTAGTTTGATGTATTGCCATATGTCCATTTCAGTCCAGTTACTCAGGGGAAAGACACGAAAATGTTCTCCATGATGCTTGCGGCCATTAAATATATTCCACAACTCTGGACGCTGATTTTTCGGATCCCATTGGCCAAATGCATCGCGATGCGAAAAGAAACGCTCCTTAGCACGCGCTTTTTCTTCATCTCGTCTTCCACCTCCTAAGGCAGCATCATAATTACCTGCTTCCAAACCGTCCAGTAAAGCAACTGTCTGCAACCCATTCCGGCTCGCGTGTGGACCAGTCTCTTCCTTTACCTTACCCGCATCAATAGCTTCCTGTACCGAGGCGATCACCAATTCAGCCCCCAACTCCTCGATGAAGTGATCTCGATACGCGATAGTCTCGGGGAAATTATGCCCCGTGTCCACGTGCATTAGCGGAAACGGTAATCGTGCCGGATAAAAAGCTTTTTTTGCCAAATGCGCCATTACAATGGAATCCTTACCGCCTGAAAAAAGGAGAACAGGCTTTTCAAACTGAGCTGCGGTTTCGCGCAAAATATAGATTGCCTCAGATTCAAGCTGCTTGAGGTGTGTAATGGAATAATCTTGATGCATGATAATTTATTAGACGCTTTGAATGGATTTTTTAAATTCTCACCAGGGGCAGTATACGTTGTATGAGCTGATTCACCGCATCTACTTCACTCAGCGCATCAGTATCAATCACCCAGTCAGGGTCAAGGTCATGAGGGACCTCAAAGCCAGAATCCTTTCCGGTAAAGTTCTTTACGGATCCGGCTTTTGCTTTTGCATACAAGCCCTTTACATCGCGTTTAGCACATGTTTCATAACTGGCTTTTACGTAAATTGGAGTAAAATCATTTGAACCAACAATCTCCATCGCTTGAGCACGAAGTGACTGGTTTGGGGTTATGAAAGAGGCAAAGACAACGACCCCAGATTCAATAAAGAGACGGGCAACCTCCGCAATTCGGCGGATATTCTCCCTGCGATCCGTATCGGTGAAACCTAAGTCCTGATTTAGACGACTTCGAATGTTATCGCCATCAAGTAACTTAGAAAAGATTCCTGCATCCGCAAGTGCTCGCTCCAATGCCACCGCAAGAGTACTCTTCCCAGAACCTGACAATCCGTACAACCAAAAGACATGACCGCATTGCAATAATTGCCTTTGCTTAGCCTCACGGTCCATCATACGATGAAACTCAGTATGTATGTTGTCTGGCATGCTAATCCCTTAATATTTAAAATTTAAAAACTACATAGCTTTCATTGTTTAGTTCTTTAGTCAAGAACCAATAATTAAAGTTTATTTTGGGCTATTTTTATTTTTTTTCCGCCGAACCGCTCAAAATTGAACATATCCTTTCCCAATCCTCCGCAATTTGGATCGACCCAAGTTTTCTTGCGAGCACCGATCCTTTTGCGAGCAGGCTGATCTTGAATGACTTAGCGATCTTTTCTTGACTAAGGAGACGTTCGTAAGTCTTGAATGCTTTTTCTCTCTCCCCTACCTGTGCTTGTAGATCAGCAAGTGCTTGTACCAAAACTTGATCCTCCTTTGCGTATATTTGAATGTGTTCCATAATGCGTAAAACCTCTCGCGCTTCCTTGTTTTTTCCTGCATCGGCATAGCGTGAAGCTAAGGCATAGGCCAAAGCCAAAGAAGGAGACCGACGGAACTCATCATGCAGATAAGACCTTGCATCTTGATCACTTACATTTGAATTAATACGATTGGCTTCACGTATAATCGCATAAGCTGATTTTTCCGAACTCATGGGTGAATCAAATTCATTCTTAAATGGCCGATATAGTGGGTCCCCAATTGCAACTCCCATCCAACTGAACACGGGAATACTGTAGGCGGCCGCTTCTCCAAAAGTTCCTCCTTCAAGTAAGCATTCTAAAAGTAGATGCGGGTAATGGGTATATTGGAGATAGGGCTCATAGACATTTCCCACGGTTGCACAAAAACCCATTTCAAGCAAAGCACCTAGCCAGTAACGGTTTGTATTCCGCACTGTTGTCGCCGAAAAACTATGTAAATGAAGTGCTAACGCTCCCGGGGGGACATTCCAATTAGCAATTTTGAAATTCCCATAAGCATGAGGCTTATACCAACCCATATAAATAGCAGGTTCATCAAACCGATCACGTTCATCCAGAAGCCGTTTACTGGGCTCAATAGTGGTATCGAAATAAGCATTTTTTACTAACTTAATGGCTTGCCGAAACCACTCATCTCCCTGTTTGTGCGGGCCCCCTAAATCAAAATAGGCGCGCCCTTGCAAACCGACAGCCTCAGCATCAAGAGTTCGCTCGATAAGGGAACGCACGGCTTTAACATTTGGTCCATCCAATCGACTCACCCGCAGTAAGCTTCTCAGTAGGTCTGTGGATGGTTCCTTTTCCTTAAAGAAGCCGTTCTGGCTATACGCTGCCATCGAACGATGTCCTGGCCTTGCAAGTAAAGCTAACTCTGAATCAACAGCAGCACGGTTAAATCTTAAGCCTGCCATCATCTTGCCTCCATCGGGTGCCATTCGTTCATCATCATTACTGATCCTCAATGGCACACCATATACAGGAACGAGATAACCAACATCGTGAATCCCTACCCTGAGCCAATTACGCCCATAGGCATCTTTTGTACTGGCCTTACCACCTGAAATCAAACCACGCTCCAGAAGCACCTCCAAAAGTGGATTATGAATCCTTTCTACGTATTCCTCGACGCTGATGGTTTCCTCCAGTGGCATCGGCAAAGCAATGATATTGGATTTTGGCACTGATCGCTTTTCCGCATAAAATCTCGCCAAACTTAAAGAATCCCCTGAAGCACTATTGGCGAGGATTATCAGACGCTTGGGTTCCCCTGCATTAGCAAGGAATAATGGCACCAGAGGCACTAACCAAAGTAACCTTTTTAAACTGCTCATGATTAAACCAAGCAGAACTCAGTATTTGGAATAAGTCGATGCTAATGATGTTTTCGACCTACCAGACAGTGTTGTCTTACTCGTTAACCGCCTCGTCTGACTTTGATTCCGAATCCTCAGGCAAGTCGCCTTCATCATTGGGGTCAAAATCTGCTTCAGTTTCATTATACTTCAAGCGACGCTTTCCTGCCGGTAAGGGCGACAACACCATCGTGACTTGTCGACCCACTTGACGGGCTTCCATATCTGCGGTGGAGACCCCTGCCAATTCATCGCGGGCAAGATTAACTCGTTCAACACCAAGCTCTCTGTGTTCCATTTCGCGCCCACGAAATTGCAAAGTAAGTTTAACCTTATTTCCACTGTAAAGGAAACCTTCCGCACGACGCAGCTTAGTCTCGAAGTCATGCTGATCTATACTGACCCTGAACTTAATTTCCTTCATCTTAGTGGTCGTTTTACCCTGCTTACTATCCTTTTGCTTTTTGCTCTCCTCGTAGAGGAATTTACCGAAATCAAGTATGCGGCAGACCGGCGGTCGGGCTGCTGGAGAAATTTCAATTAAATCGAGACCAACCTTCTTTGCCAGCTCCAAGGCCTTCCTTGAAGTCATCACACCTAAGTTGGTGCCTTCGGGTCCAATCACACGCACTTCAGTAGCGCGGATTCGGTCATTTCTTCTTAAGCCTTTGGGGCCACGATTGCGATTCGGGTAACGACCGCGTGAGTGAGGATATTTTGCCATTAAGTAATTGTTTCAGTGAAGCATCCTGCATCGGTTTCCAAAGGGAAACTCAGACGACGGGTCAAGATGTACGCTCCGTTAAAGAGTCCATTCTCAGACGATAACATTTTCGGGTTTAATAACCATGCAGAAGTTTTACTATAACTAAACATGAATGGATGCTTTTCTAAATTCAACCCAAAAGAAAATTAGATACTAAAGCTTTCACCGCAACTACAGTTCGCCGTGGCATTCGGGTTAGTAAATTTAAAACCTCCGCCGACAAGCTTACTTGAGTAATGCAGCTTCGTGCCCTTCAAGTATAATGCACTACGCGAATCTACCAAGATTGAAGCTTGGTGAGCGCGTACGATAATATCCCCGCGCTTGGTTTCCCCCACAAATTGCATCTTATACACCAGACCATTACATCCACCTCCCGTTATTTTAACTCTCAAAAAGTCTCCTTTTTCTTCACGCTCTGTTAGTTGAACAAGCTTGGCCCCTGCCTCTGGAGAGATTTCCAAAAGCTTCTCATTACCTTCGCGTACCCCTTCGGGCAATACTTCCGTTGTTGGCATAACGTTATAGTGAAGATTATATTTCTTTAGACGTCAACTTTCTCGCCAATTGTAAAGCTTCAAGAAAACTTCCGCAATCTGCCCCTCCTTTACCCGCCAGATCGTAAGCGGTGCCATGATCCGGACTGGTTCGCACATAAGGTAGTCCTAGGGTAACATTAACCGCACGGTCAAACTCAAGTGTTTTAACCGCCACCAATCCTTGGTCATGGTAAGCGGCGACCACAACGTCAAAATCACCCTTTCTTTGGCGATAAAAGACCGTATCACCCGGAAGACATTCCGATAAACCAGGGTATACCCTTTGCAGTTTCCTAAGCGCAGGGTTTAAAATGTCGCCCTCCTCTGAACCCAATAATCCACCTTCACCTGCATGGGGATTGATCCCGCATACCCCAATCTTTGGATTTTCTACCCCCAAATTAAGAGCCAATTGAGCCGCGCGCCGTATTGCGAGTGTGAGACATTCTACGGTCAGCGCTCGTGGTACTTCAGCAAGGGGAATATGCCAGGTTGCCAAAACAACACGTAAGGATTGACTCACGAAAGCCATGCTGGGCTCACCGCCCCAGCTCGTTGCAAAAAATTCCGTTTGTCCAGGATGTTTAAATCCAACTTTTTCGAGCCAAAGTTTGCTGACCGGACCGGTAACAACCCCTCGAAAAAGCCCATAGGCGCAGCCTATTGCAGCCGCCTCCAGAGCAGAGAACGCCACCGAGGCAGATTCTATCGACGGATTCCCAGCATCGACTAGGAATCTCTCAGGTCCAACCGACTTGTATTCAATTCCAAAACGATCCGCCAATGGTTTGGCCCATGACTCAGGGCCGATCAAGCAACAATCCTTCGCAAACAGAGAATCCTGCTCCAAAGCATCCGTAATTACTTCTGGTCCAATCCCCGAGGGGTCACCACAGGTCAGAGCCAGTGGTAGCTTTCCTTTGCTATCCATGCTTCTTGTACGGACTCGCAAATCCTCGCCCTCCTGATTCAAAGAATTTCAAAAAAGCTTTCCCGAGGGTGAATCGCCCTAGAGTTCCCTTCTCCAGAACAGCCTTTGCCTTTGCTTTAAAACTACCCCCATCCTTAAATACTTCATGGTAACATAATTTTAAATCCTTTATTTCCGAGGAGGCAATTTTTGAACGTCGCAGGCCGACTAAGTTAAGCCCACTCAAGTGGTTGCGCTTGACTGCCATACAGGCTGGCGGCACATCCATGCTAATGGATGCAAGACCACCCACGATGGTATGCGCACCAATACGGCAAAATTGGTGCACCGCACAGCCACCGCCTAAAAAACAATGTTCACCAACCTGAACGTGTCCTCCTAACAAAACCGTATTTGCTAGTGTGGTAGCCTCCCCTACCTTACAATCATGCGCAACGTGCGACTGTGCCATTAATAAACAATCACTACCAATGGTCGTCGCTTTCCCTGCATACATCGAGCGATGAACCGTACAACCCTCTCGAAGAACTACTCGGTCGTCAATGTGCACTTCGCTTTCTATTGCACGATCAAAACCAGTTAATTGCGGATCACCCCCAACCACCGAAAATGAATCGACCTGTACCCCATCCCCAAGTCGACTTCCCTTTCGCAAGATCACATGCGAAGCAATGACACAACCTTCTCCTAAACAAACACCCGCCTCTATCACCGCATAAGCGCCAATTGAGCAACCCGCCCCAATGGTTGCAGCTGCATCTACTATCGCACTTGGGTGGATCAAAACATCCATGTCAGTTGAAGAGATTCATTTGAGGAGTTTTAACCATATCATAGAGTTTGAGGATCCGTAATAATTGCAATAAATCCGATTTTTGGTAGCTGTGATTTACTTCTACATGACGTACGAGATTTTCTAAGATCGTACTAAAGGCAATAATCCCATCGATTCCACCCTCCTTCAAAAGCTCAATACTTTCACTGCGTTGTGGATCTGCAGTGGGTAGACCCGGTAAAACTAAGATTTTAGAAAAGGATGCCGATTCCGCCGCAACCGTCGCATCCACCCCTGGATCATCAAAACGAAAATATGATTCGGCTTGGTTCAGCACATCTTTTTTCAGAAAATCAAAAATCTTACGACTACTGCGGAGCATTGCTGGCGTAAAACGTGAGGTATGCCAACCTTTGACGACCACGACAGCCCTTCGTATCCGAGCTACATCGCCGGAAAAAAGCTGAAAACTTTGGGACTCGGTTGTTTTCGCAGAAACAGATGGATTAAAAACAACCATATCAATCTCCTCATCTGCACGCTTTTTACGCGATTGCACCGAATATTTACGCAGTTGACGCACAAAAAATCCGTTCACCTCAAAATACTCACGTACTATATTTTCGTCAAAACCAGCCATGACCATCATTTCATAAGGCAAAGCTAGATTAGGTCAATGCAATCACTGCTTTCTCCTCCATGAACAAATAACTCTAAGATACCCTGCACCATCCCATTGCAGTTTGGTTTATTTCGATTATAGAGACCCGCTTTTTTTAAAAATTGATATTGTCGCTCAGGTCGATCTCCTCCCGGCCAATGCCACCAATACCAAAATGCATCTAGCACTCCCGCTGCTTCCGCCATGGGCAAAAATGCATCTACCATAGCTGTGTTACAACGTGTTCGACCCGCCACCGAGGATAGTTCCTGCTCATAGCAAACACGTTGAAAGGTCGAAATCCCAGCCTTACGCCTGAATGCTTTTGTGGACCATTCCCCTGAAATATTAGGTAAAGCCCGCAAGGCACGCTTTAGCCCACTGGGCCAATCAGATCGAGTCTGCGTTAAACGTTGATACTCCTTTAATCGGCGCTTCAGGTGATTCAAGGGCCGCATACCACCACGTGCCCAGTTCTCAGACTCACTGGCATAAACTGCCGAAACTTCGATTTCACCCGACTCCCATAATTTTAGAGGAAATCGATCCGCAATCCTAGACATCGGTACTCGATTACGAGAATAACCTTACACTTCCAGGAAATATTGATGGCAAGCTGCATTCCAGCCAAGGGATTGTAGTCGAATCTTCCCAAAAGAAACCTTCTGCTTCCAGCGCCTACGCCCCGCGCGCTCTAACAAACCGAGTTGCCTTGCTGCACCCAATCCCATAAAAGCATTTACCCACTCCAGAGGGTCCACTGCTTCAATCTCACGCAGCGCAGTCCAACCCACATAGGACTCTAAATCGGTTTCTAAATTTGGCAGCAGATATAAGGTCTCTAATAAATTACTGTCTCGCTTGAGCGACCCTTCCGTTAAAGGCTTTGGCTCAAACAAAACTACATGCAAAATAACCTTTTGGAATGCACCATTACGATCGTGACCATGCAGCTCCCAATCACTAGCATCAAAATGAATCTCGACATCACCGTTTTGTAATCCCCCATCAATACGCAAACAAGCCTGTTGAAAACCTGGCCCACCTTCGTGATTCCATTTACCGGGACTTATTATCTCTAGTTGCTTTCCGCTGATTGTTTTTAAACCGCTACCAATAAAATCCTGATACAACCAGATCTGCTACAATACTCGTTCGGATAAGCTAAAGGTTCCATATAAGCCGTGTAGTTCCTTTACTCGACAATCGCTCATCACTCGAAGATATCAAAATTTTAGATCAATATCCAGACCGTTTCTGAATTTTTGCTTATTTCTCTTATTATGACGCTGAGTATCCTGCAGCAGTCGTTTTTCACAAGCCTTTGCCCAATCAAATAATTCTTCCGGCCGAAGCGCCATCGCCCCACTGGCGCGTGTTGCTTCTCGCACCATATTATCATTACTCACTACACTAACCCCTTCAGGTAGAGATACTCGCTTCACAATTCGCTCAATCACTCCGTCAGCCGTCAACGAAGCAGGTGCATATAAATACTCAAATGACCGTACACCATACGGATGCTCTACTTCTAGATTTTCTTTCTGACTGTCAAAAATCAAGGCCACCCGAATTTCCTCTGCGTCGTGTATTAGGCGCACTGATTGCGCTAATTGATCGCGAGCAGCTTCAAGCTTACCTTTCACTAGCTTGCGCAATGAATCGGTCGCACAAATCACATTGTAGGCATCTATCAAAAGGTATCGGCTCGCTTCCGGCATCCTAAAATATCCTCATGTCGCATTCGCCCTAGCGGTCTCAAAAGCCTTTAAGGCACACTTATCGCAAGCCTCGCGTACACCAGCAAAAAAGTCGTTACCCTTATCATCGACTAATATATAAGCTGGAAAATCTTTCACCTCGATCTCCCAGATGGCCTCCATCCCTAGCTCTGCAAACTCGAGCACCTCTACTTTTTTAATATGGTGCTCCGCAAGCAAAGCAGCCGGTCCACCAATAGAACCTAAATAAAAGCCACCGTATGACTTGCATGACTCAGTCACCTGCGGTGAACGATTTCCTTTTGCCAACATGATCATAGAACCCCCTGCTGCTTGAAATGGCTCAACATAAGCATCCATGCGACCAGCCGTTGTTGGACCAAAGGAACCCGATGCCTTACCTTCTGGGGTCTTGGCAGGACCTGCGTAGTAGATTGGATGATTTTTAAAATATTCCGGTAGACCTTCTCCTCGATCCAACTGTTCTTTTAATTTAGCATGCGCCATATCGCGAGCGACCACGATCGTTCCCGACAATGATAAGGGTGTCGCAACTGGATAACGGCTAAGCTCCGCTAAAACCTCTTTCATGGGGCGATCTAAATCTATCGCGACAGGGTTCTTAGGCTTCTGCAGCGTCTCCTCTGCAGGAAGAAAGCGCCCTGGATTGGACTCCAGTTTTTCTAGCCAAACCCCATTTTTATCGATCCGTCCACGAGCATTGCGATCTGCAGAACAAGATACGCCCAAACCCACCGGACAAGAAGCCCCATGTCTCGGTAAGCGAATTACCCGAATGTCGAGGGCAAAGTATTTACCTCCAAATTGCGCACCGTAACCCATCTCACGTGTGTAATCGAGGAGCTTGGCCTCCAGTGCTTTGTCACGAAAAGCTCGACCATGTTGATTGCCAATTGTTGGAAGCGAATCATAGTATTTAGTCGAAGCTAATTTTACCGTCTTCATTGTGGCTTCCGCAGACGTACCTCCGATAACGATCGCAATATGGTACGGCGGACAAGCTGAAGTGCCCAGAGTCCCCATTTTTTCAATACAAAATTTTTCAAGATTGGCCGGATTCAAAAGGGCTTTGGTTTCTTGAAAAAGAAAGCTCTTGTTTGCGGAACCACCTCCTTTGGCTACAAATAAAAATTCATAGGCATCTCCGTCGCTCGCCAGAAGATCGATCTGAGCTGGCAAATTGCAACCCGTGTTCACTTCTTCATACATACTCAACGGTGCCGTTTGTGAATAACGAAGATTTTCTTTAGTATAAGTATTATAAACACCTTGCGCGATGGCAACTTCATCTCCTCCGCCTGTCCAGATGCTCTGGCCCTTCTTGCCCAAAATAATCGCGGTACCGGTATCCTGACAAAAGGGTAAAACTCCATGCGCTGATACCTCCGCATTGCGTAAAAGCGTCCACGCGATGGTGCGGTCATTTTCTGTCGCCTCAGAATCATCTAAAATCGCAGCAACCTGCTCCAAATGCGAAGTACGCAATTTAAAGGCTATTTCGCTCATAGCAGTCTCAGTCAGCAAAGTCAGTGCTGCGGGATCTACTTTTAAAATCGCACTACCTTCAAATTCTGCCGATTCAACAAAAGCATCCGACAGCAATATGTATTCCGTTGAATCGTCTTCTAAAGAAAAAGGCTTTTCATATTGAAACGGTGGCGGTGTCTGACTCATACAGCTTTTTTACCCAAATAGTGCATCAATGGAAAACATAAAATGCCCTATAGCGCCTGCCCGAAGCTTGAAATGCTTTAATTAAACGAACGACCACATCCACAGGTGTTTGTGGCGTTGGGATTTTTGATCTGAAAACCTTTACCATGGAGGCTGTCATCAAACTCAACAATACTGCCCTTCATGTATTCTAGGCTGGCGGAATCCATAAAAAAAGAAATCCCTCTGTCCTCAAACTCTTGGTCACCATCCTCCTTAGCACCAAAGGACATACCATATTCAAACCCAGAGCAACCGCCCGGATCAACAAATACGCGTAAGCGATACTCCGAATCCGCTTGCTCTGATTGTAGGCGCTTAATCTGCGCCGCTGCTTCTTCTGTAAGTGTTAACACCCCTTCAGTGAGGAAAAAAATACGTAGAAAGTCAAGCAAAGGACATTTTGAGGATGATAAGCATTTTTCATGCTAATTCCTTAAAATCACTTGTTTTTCTTTAAAAAAATCTTTTTAATCCTGAAAGAAATGTGTGCACAGGAATTTCAACAAAGTCAAAGACAGACTCAATCACAGGTTCTGGCACCTCAATTGCGCAATTCCTTAAAGATTTTACAGGCGCCTGCGACCGAACTACGCACAACTATTCTAGAGGAATTACAGAATAATCCCATCTTGGAAGAGCTTCCCTTAGACAGTATAAGTGTTGAGGACATAAGTCGCGACAAAGAAGAGGATTCTAGCTCAAGTGAAAGTGACGAACTCAATTTTGATGCCGAAGATTTTTCCATCCTAGACCGCCTGGGAGAGGATGTGCGTCAACAATTTTCCGAAGAAAACAGCGGACAATCCTTCACCAGCGAGGATGAAGCCCGTCGCGAACACTTCTTAAACTCTCTAGTTCTTGAGACTTCTCTCCAGCAACACCTAATTCAGCAAGCTGAGCTCACCCCCTGCTCCGATACCGAACGCGACGCCCTCCTCTATCTTATTGGCAGTCTTGATGATCACGGCTTCCTCACTGAAAATCTCCCTAACTGCGCCCTTCAAGCAAAACTTCCTCTCAGCCTATTTCAAACTGCGGCCGAAGTTCTTAAAACGTTTGACCCACCTGGCATCGGCACGGTTGACCTTAAAGATTGCCTCGACACCCAACTCGATCGGCTCGGCAAAGACCCATCCAGCCTGCCTCGGCGGATTCTACGAGATCATTTCCAGCTCCTTGTTCGACGGCGCATCCCCGAGCTGGGTCGCCTAACGGACTGCAAAGCAGAAGAAATACAGGAGGCCATTGCCCAAATCGGGCGACTCGACCCAGCGCCAGGCAAACGCTTTGCCCCAGATAGCAACACCGTTGTTAATCCAGATGTCACGGTCTACCTTGATGAATACGACCAATGGCAAGTCCACCTCCACAACGACTATATCCCTAAGCTACGAATCAACGCCACTTATAAAGCTATGTTGACAAAAAACAGTCTCAGTAAAAATGAAAAAGAATTCCTACTTGAACGACTACGCTCCGGAAAATTTCTAATTAACTCTATCGAGCAACGTCAGCAAACCATCGAACGCATCACCCGCAAGCTCCTCGAGCACCAACGCGAGTTCTTTGAAGATGGCGTTTCTAAGCTTCGACCACTCACCATGAATACCATTGCTGAAGACATCGGTGTGCACGAAACCACCATAAGTCGCGCAACTGCTAATAAATACATTCGCAGCCCTCATGGGACTTTCCCCTTCAAATACTTCTTCACCACTGGTTACAAATCCGCCGCAGGCGATGCCGTCTCAAATAAATCAGTTCAAGAAATGATCGCTCAACTGATTGAAGATGAAAACCCCGCCAAACCCTTCAGCGATCAGGCAATCGTAAATTTACTACAGGAAAAAGACATCAAAATCGCTCGCCGCACAGTGGCCAAATATCGAGAAGCTCTCGGTATATTGGCGACCAATCTTCGCAGACGATACCCATAATCTCCCGGAGGATCATAAAATTCCTGAAAGGACGATCCGCTTGGCACGATGTATACAAGTGCGTATCAATAATAAAACTGTCCGTAAGAAGAATCTCCCGACCAAGGATTGCCCTGTATGCAAGCGCCCCTTCACTTGGCGCAAGCGCTGGGCTCAATGTTGGGAATCGGTTCGCTACTGCTCCGAGGCTTGTCGACGTAAAAGACCGCTACAATTATGAAAGCTCCCAAGCTTACCGCAGACGCCTCTGATGCTCTTATCCGCATGGCTTGGCACGACCGCACCAGCTTCGACCAAATCCGCGAAAAGACCGGATTTACAGAAGCACAAGTCATTCAGCATATGCGGCGATCTTTAAAACCTGCCAGTTTTCGGCTCTGGCGCAAACGGGTAACTGGTCGCATCACTAAACATCGTAAACGCTTCAAACAGCGCTCAGGATAAGGCCCGATCAAATACCTTGAAATGGGTTCTGTAATGCGCTGCCATTGAACCATGCCCTTAAAAATAACAATCACGCTTTGTTATTTCCTCTTGGCGACGTTCTGCTTTGCCGTGGATGAAATTCACAGTATGCGGATTTGGAACAGTGACGACGGTCGCAGCATGGAAGCCAAAGTACTCGATGCTTCTAATCTTCAAGCCATTCGCTTTCGTCTTCATAATGGTAGGCTTGCAACAATTCCGATAACTCGACTCAGCAAGTCCGATCAGGTCTTACTACGCTCTTGGGATGAAAGGCAAAAAAGTACAGCTAAAGCGATCCAATCT
Organism: Opitutia bacterium UBA7350; assembly: GCA_949524905.1. Taxonomy (GTDB): domain Bacteria; phylum Verrucomicrobiota; class Verrucomicrobiia; order Opitutales; family Coraliomargaritaceae; genus UBA7445. The sequence continues at coordinate 180,987 of CATINC010000004.1, forward strand.
AAAACCACCAAACCCACTCCACTCCCAAGTAAAGTTCTCCTCAAACGGGTTCCAATGATACAACAATTTGGCAACTTTTGCGTGCCTGCCTCTGCCGCCATGATCGCAAACTTCCATGAAGTCGAAGTCGACCAATACCAAATTGCCCAACTTAGTTCGGCAGAGTCCGCCGATAATAAAGGCACCTACCCAAGCGATATGGCTGCAGCTATTAAGAAATTAGGCCTCAGTAGCCGCATCCTTTTTTGGAATGAAAGAGATAAATTCCATGAAATAGTCCTACCTAAAATCCGAGAATCAATTGTCCAAGAAGGCCCTATTTATATTTCTTTCAAACCCGGAGTTTTTGGCAACATGGGTCACGGTTGCGTCGTGGTTGGATACGATGACAGAAAGGAAGAACTTCTGTTCCACAACCCTTGGGGTAATGAATTTGAATTAGAATACGAAGCGGTTGCCGTTCAAGCGAGCGGTCTCGTTTTTATCGAACCCCCCAAGGCCTTTCCGGTGGCGAGCGATGCTATGATTGAGCAATTCAAAAAAAGCATTCCCACCGTTAAACCAAACCTTGAACACTTATGCCAAAAATTGCATCAATCAGAAATTAATTTTGAATTAATCTGGTGCAACCGTATCGACAGCATGAAAGACAACAAATTTGCGAAAGATACTGCCCGCGAAGAGGGACGCCCCATGTTGAAACTCGCCTTTCGTCGCAATGCAGCCGTGATTATTCCTTATAGCCCAAGGGGAAAACTTACGCACTTTTATCTAGTAACACGAGCTCCGCGCGGAGGCGCCAGCTATTTGGCGCGTAAAATTGGTCCGAGCGGTTGGAGTGGCCCCGAAATTAAAACCTTAGGAAGCCTCACTCGCGAATGGTCAACCCTATTTAAAGCCAAAAACGGAGACGAATTCTGGCAACTCCCCCTACTTGAAATTATGGAATGAGCCAGAACCTATGAAATTTGTAAACAAACTACATCAATTTACAGAGCACAGCTAAAACTCTTATGCCCCCAAAAATACGGATCTTCAAAATGCCCGAATAGCTAGCCAAAAAAGCCCGCTACTAGACGGGCTTGATTGTTTATTTATCCTTACTATCGTCGGCGACGGAACATCACAATTAATAAGGAAACGCTACCAACAATCAAAGCCATGGTTTCAGGTTCAGGTACCACGGTAAATTCAGCGACCATTGAACCTGGATGCGATGTGCAGTAATAATACAATTTGTCTGAGCCCACCGTAAACCCGCTATTAAAGCTCAACGTAACTGCTTGATTAGCTCCGATACCAGCGGTGTAACTACCATCTCCACCTAAATTCAAATCTGTAGTCGGCCCATTGCCAGTTGTTAGATTGGTAGCATTTGCTAGATCATCGCTAATGTAGAATGGGTGCCCGGTGTTAGCTGATAAACGAAAAAAACGATAGCTTTCGCTCGTAGTGAGCGTGTCGGTGCCTTCAAAAAAATTCAGCTCTGTGGTCTTAGTGGCATCAGTATAAAAATTATAGCCGTCATTAGCGAAGGCAATATTTTCAACATAGATATCAACAACCGCCTGCAATGCGGTTGTTACAAAAAGCAAACCAACGGTCAGGGTAACATTCAAAATATTTTTCATAAATACAAAACGTATCAGATGAAGCCTCCTTACAAGATTTATTATCACATAAATTCAACAGCAATGGCGTCTGCTAAAAGTTGTCCTTTTTGTGTAAGACAGTATCGATTTTTATTTTTTATGGCTAATTCTCCCTCGCACAAACGCTTCAATTGGCCTTGAATGCGCTGCGGTTCCTGAGCCATGGGAAAACGCTGCTGAAGTTCGACTAAATCGATACCAGCGTTCATGCGTAGCCCAAAAATAACTCCGTCTGCCAGCAGCAGGGTATCATTCAAATCCACAAGCTCCTCGCGCAACAGTGCTTTCTTCTCTACACCCGAAAGCCATTGATCCAGATTTGAGGGTCGTTGATAGCGTTGCATACGGTATTGACTGGCGGCAGAGGGTCCGCAGCCGAGCCATTCATGCATCTGCCAGGTGTTAAGATTGTGACGACATTCTCCTTTCGGCTTTGCAAAATTAGAAATCTCGTACTGAGCATAGCCTAGTTCAGCAAGTAACTCCCAGCCACGCTCATAAAATTTGGCATCCCGCTCATCATCAATACGTACCTTTCCTTGTGATAACTTAAGATACATTGCAGTGTCCTCTTCAAATGTCAGGCAATAGGTAGAAATATGATCCGGCCCAAGAGAGGCAGCTTCTCGGATATCTGCCTCCCACTGTCCAAGTGTCTGATTCGGAATGCCAAAGATAAGGTCAAGATTTGTGTGTGGAAAGCTTGCAGCTTGAATACGTTCCCAAGCTTTATAAATTTGCTTTGGTTGGTGCAAACGACCCAGTGATGCCAACAGTTGGGCATTAAAACTCTGCACGCCCATAGAAATGCGAGTCACCCCAAGATCCTGAAGCACGGCTAACTTGTCGGCTTTCACAGTGGAGGGCGCCATTTCAATAGTCCATTCAATCGGTGGCTTATTAATTTTTTCAAGTTGGGCGCATCCGAGTTGTTCGAGATCTTTTGCTGATAGCAAACCAGGGGTACCGCCACCCCAAAAAACAGTCTCAATTACTCGATCTTTCGGTAATGCTGAAAATTCAAATTCCATTGCCTTGAGATAACGATCCAAATCCCCCCGACGTGGCTTTTCTTGATAAAAAGCACAGAAGTCACAGGTCGAGGCACAAAAAGGCACGTGAACGTATAAACCGAGTGGCCTGGTCTCTTTGACTTGCGAATTCATGTGAGTACTCATATCTTCGTATGCCTCCATGAAAGCCAAGCGCATTTTTTCTTTTATGGCCTTTTGTGGCTTCTTTATTTTGTCTGGTTGCTCTGTAGCAATTCTTAATACCACCTCGGAAACTATGCCGCGCTCGGCCTCTGGGAGCTATACCCTCAGTGCACGGGTTGCCCTCACGGATGCACTCGTTGACCGCGATAGCATTGCTCCCTATATAGTTATTGACGGTGAAACCTATCCAATGAAACCGCACCCCTATGGCGGTGGCTTCTATCAATACCAGTATAACCTGCCTGCAAAACGCTCTAAAGCACTCTTCTACTACGAGCTACACTTCCGTTACCTCAAAGATCATACCCCCGATGTTATTAAAAAAGAATACACCGAGCTAAGCACCCTCAGTGTTGTGGATACCGAGCTTACCCTTGAGGCTTCCAACATAACAACCCTTCGCATAATACCTGCATCAATTGATCTGGGCACTCGTGAACGCCAAGCAGTCATATTTGAACTGCCACAGCCAGCTCCAGAAGGCGGCATACCTATTAAAGTCACCACAGATGTGCCGCACAGTATTATCATGCCGGAAGTATTCATTAGCGCCGGCACGCGCACTACCAGCGTCACCCTTCAAGGAAACCGTCTTCGCAAAGGAAAGCTTTTTATTCAGGCACCCGGCCTGGAGGAAATCAAAGTACCGGTTCGAGTACGCTAGTACGGTTTTATAATTTCTGTAGCAGCCTCCAAATGTAAGAGCAAAATTGATAATTGCTCATTTGAATTTGTTGCACAGGCAGACAGTAGTAGCATCGCTAGTAGCAAAATGCCATTGAGGGTTCGTTTTTTCATAGCGGATTACTTGAGTTTAAAGTTTAGGAATAGCTGCCAGCAGTTCTCGAGTATAAGCATGCTGTGGATCGCGGTAAATTTCTGCCGCACTGGCTTGTTCAACAATTTTTCCTTTTGTCATGACAAGGACGTAATCACTGATATGTTCTATCACTGCGAGATCGTGTGCTATAAAAAGATAGGTTAGCCCTAATTTATCCTGTAGATCTTGTAAAAGATTGACGATTTGTGCCTGCACAGAAACATCTAAGGCGCTTACAGGCTCATCGCATATAAGGCAATCGGGCTCAACTGCGAGCGCCCGAGCAATTCCGATCCGTTGGCGCTGACCGCCGCTAAACTGGTGCGGGTAACGTTGCATAGCATCTGTATCCAAACCGACTTTTTCTAAAAGATCTGCGACCCGCTCCTCTCTTTGGGAACGATTCCATGACTTAAAATGAATCTCCATAGGTTCCGCAATAATGTTGCATATCGACATCCGGGGGTTGAGAGATGCAAAAGGATCCTGAAAGATAACTTGAATCTTTTTGCGATATTGGAAAAATTCATGACGAGTGAGGCCAACTAATTCATTTCCATCGTACTGAATACTGCCCGATGTAATCGGTACAAGCTGCGCAATCGCACGTCCGGTTGTGGTCTTTCCACTTCCGCTCTCGCCCACTAGACCAACGGTCTTCCCACGTGGCACTTCAAAGGAAATACCATCTACCGCCTTTACGGTATCTACTACTCGCTGCAGAAATCCTTCCCGCACCGGAAAGTGCACCTTTAGGCCATCCACTTTCAAAAGTGGTTCTCTTGACTGATCATCGGTTTGCCGCGTTTCCATTATCCTAGAGCCTCGTGTATTTTTTGCCACGCTTCAACCCATAAGGATAAAAACATCGTGTTTTCTAAATACCTTTGTCTAATCTAAAATAATGGACTTCAGTCACTATCGCACCATGGACCCCAACCTGCTTGTTGGTCTCGTTAATACCGCCCTGCGGAATCATTGTGAATCGCTGCAAGACTTTTGCCAAACACATGAACTCATACCCGCAGAACTTATAGAAAAATTGAAAAATGCCGGCTATCGCTACCAACCAGAGCAAAACCAATTCCGCTAGACTTAAAGTTCTTCTGCCATTTCATCGCCAATAGTCGTCAAACGATCACGCTTCTCACCCAATTTGGGAATACAAGCAATCAGCGCTCGAGTATAAGGGTGTTGAGGGTTTTCTAACACTTCATTTACTGGTCCGCGTTCAACGATTTTACCTTGGTACATAACGGCAACCGCATCCGCAAAGCCTTTAACAATGCCAAAGTTGTGCGTGATCAAGACAATGCTCATACCCAACTTATTTCTCAACTCCCTCAAGAGGTCCATAATCTGCGCCTGTATGGTCACATCGAGCGCTGTGGTTGGTTCATCGGCTACCAAAAGCTTTGGTTCACAAGCTAGAGCCATCGCGATCATCACGCGCTGCTGCATTCCTCCGCTCAACTCATGCGGGTAAGCCGAATGACGTTTTTCTGCATCTCGAATTCCTACCAGTTCTAGTAATTCGACTACCCGAGCATCAAGCGCGTCAATATCTGGACGATGCAGCTTCACCGCCTCTGCAATTTGGTACCCTACCGTAAAAACTGGATTCAACGAGGCTGATGGCTCCTGGAAAATATAAGCAATCCCGGCCCCCCGCAGTGCCCGTAATTCGGACTTTTTCATTTCCAACACTTCTCGTCCCTCGAAAAGTATACTTCCGCTCAAACGGCATCTATTACCATCAGGTAAAAGTCGCGTAAGCGCCAAACAACTAACACTCTTGCCGCTCCCACTTTCACCGAGTAAGGCCATCGTTTGACCTCCTCCCTCCACTGAAAAATTAATCCCGTGCACCACTTCGTTTTCGTCAACTGAATTTGGAAAGGCTATGCGCAGATCGCTCACTTCCAGGAATTTTGAATCTTTGTACATTGGATCGGATAAAATGTTTTTAATTGAATCAACGCTTTTGACTGCGCGGGTCAACGACATCTCGCAGGACATCTCCAAATACGTTATAAGCAATAACCGTTAAAAAGATAGCGAGACCAGGACTGAGTAACCACCAGAAGTTCAGATAAAACACTTTTACGTTTTGTGCCTCCGAAAGCATTAAACCCCAAGAAGCAGAAGGCTCCTGAATTCCTAGACCCAGGAAGGAAAGTGCTGCCTCTCCGAGCACATAGCCGGGTATTGACAAAGTCGCCGCCACTAAAAGATAGCTCAAAAGATTTGGTAGAACGTGTTTGCGTAAAATTGTGAGCGGGCGTTGACCCATACTCTCTGCAGCTAGAACAAAAGCCTGCTGCCGGATTGCTAAAGACATCCCTCGCAATATCCGGGCAGCTCCGGCCCAACCGATAAATGCCAAAATAATCACGATCACAAAGAACATTTTATCCGAGGCGAAATGTGGCGCCAAAGCCGCTCGCAAAGCTAGCAAGAGATATAAACCTGGTACCGCCATCATAAACTCCACAAGCCGCATCGCGATAAAATCCGTACGCCCTCCAAAATACCCGCTAAATCCACCCACTAAAAAACCAATCACCATTGTAATTGAAATGCCAAGCAGACCAATAAAAAGCGAAACTCGTGAGCCAAAAACCAGACGGGAAAACACATCTCTTCCAGTGGAGTCGCTCCCAAGAAGATAAAAAGCCCCTTCAGGGTCATTGCACACGAAGAGGTGACGATCGGCCTCAAAAAGCCCCCATAAACGATACTCAAACCCCCGACCCATAAAACTCAAAGGGTAGCTCTTTCCTTCGATTGCTTCGTAACTCGCAGCAGAAGGATCGATTAATGCATAAGCCTGCACACGCAATCCTTCATCCCAGATAATCTTAGTCGGTGGATGATAGGTGCGATCTAAGTTCTGGGCATTTGTGGTTGCCGGTGCAATAAGCTCTGCAAAAACAGCCGTCGTATAAAGCAAAAGCAACAGACCCCCAGAAAGTGCCCCTAAGGGGCGCCGGAAGGCTGCTTTAAATATACTGCTCAAGCTTGTCATTTTATTTGTTACTTTTGCGTATGCGGGGGTCAGACCAACCAAGCATGAGGTCCGCTAGAAGATTACCAGCAACCAACATAGTGCAGCCCAGCATGACCGAAGCCAGCACCACAAACTGATCCTCTCGTAAAATAGATTGGTACATTAATTGACCCAGTCCCGGATAGTGTAGCACAATTTCCACCATCAAGGCTCCACTCAAGAGACTAGAAAAGGCGAAGCCAAAAGCACTGATTAATGGATTAATGGCATTTCGCAATGCGTGCATGAACATAACCCTTCGTTCAGGTAGACCTTTTGCGCGAGCGGTTTTAATATAGTCCGCTCGAATGGCATCTAGAAAATTAGCTCGCATGATGCGCATGATGCTAGCGACAGACCCAAGCGCTAGCGCCAGCGCTGGTAGCACTAGATGATGCACACGATCTAGAAATTTTTCTCCCAGACCCATAAACTCATAATCAATCGAAGTCGCACCACCCAAGGGAAATAAACCACTCTGGGCCGCAAAAAACATAAACAGCAGAGCGAGAAAAAACTCCGGCAAAGAAAGCGCCGCATAGGCAAGAAAAGCAGAAATGCGGTCAAAGATAGAATCCTTGTACATTGCCGCCAGCACACCCAAAGGTATAGCAATACCCCATGCAATCACCAGTGCAGATATCGACAAGAAAAAGGTAGCCAGCAAACGTTGACCGATCAAATCCACCACTGGCATTTTATACGCCCATGAATGTCCAAGATTTCCAGTCAAAACATTACCCAGCCATTTTGTATATTGAACATACCAAGGTTGATTCAGCCCAAATTGTTGCTCGATTGATTGTATCAATTCTGGGGAAACATCTCTTTGCGCCCGCACTGGCGTGAGAAAATCTCCCGGAGCTAGACTCATCAGCAAAAAAACTAAGCCAGTAATTCCCAGTAGCAAGGGAATCAAAGCGAGTAGACGACTGAACAGATAAGCGATCATGGTTTTGGCTCTGCCCAAAGAGATTCCATGTTCCAGGTAAGTCCACCTAGAAGTGTTGGCTGGAGATTTTGCCAGCGATTTCGGTGTCCCACGTAATCCTTGGCACTCACCAAAAAGATCATTGGTTGTTGCTCCGCAAGTATTTCTTGCACTTCAAAATAATAAGCCTTTCGCTTTTCGACATCGATGTGGCGCCCCACCTCCAGCATCAATGCATCGATCTGTGCCTCCCACTCTGTTGATGGCTGAGCCTGTTGCGGGTGCCATTGATGCAGCCTTCCTCCGCTCATCAGGATGTCCTTACCAGCGTAGGGATCTGGCGCTCCACCGCCTAAACCCAGCATACAGGCCTCATAATCAAAGGAGGATGAAGTCTTTGTGATGATCGTATTGAAGTCTAAAAATTGCAACTCTACCTCGATTCCGAGCGCTGCCATATTCTCCTTAAAAACAGTCGCCATTTCAACACGAAGCCCATTACTGGAATTAGTCATTAGAGTAAAACTGATCGGCCTTCCTTTTGTATCCAGCAGTTGCTCATCCTCGTAGCGAAAACCCATTTCAAGAAACAAGGCCTTTGAACGCTCAGGCTTATAAGGATATTTTCGAATGGCATCATTATACCAAAATTTTTGCTTTGGGGAAACATAACCATGCAAAACCTGCGCTCGCCCAAAGAAAACCCCATTCACAATCCCTTCCCGATTGATTCCATAAGAGACCGCTTGCCGGAATCGTTTATCCTTAAACCACTCCTGTTTATAGGGTCTCACAAAGGGCTTACCGTTTTCATCGGCACCGGGGTTCAGATTAAACCAAACAAAATTAGTCGTATTCGACGGCCCCATCTCCAAGATGGAGTAGTCATATTTTTCCTCGCCGCGTTTTACCCAAGCAACGTTATCCGGAGCGATACTTTCAAAATCGGTCTTCCCTTGAGCAAAGGCGACGTTACTACTGTTTAGATCCGGTACGATCCGAGTAATCAAACGGTCGACGTAAGGTAAGCGTTCGCCTGTGAGATTTACTTTCCAGTAATTAGGATTACGCCCAAAGACAATGCGTTCACCCGGACGATAGGATTCTAGGATAAACATATTTAAACCCACGATCGCTTCGGGCGATTGAATCGCAGTCTCTAGACTCCAAGCTTCAAGCAATGTGCCCGCTTCAAAGGCCGACCTTAAAGCATGCTCAGGAAGAATTTCCTCACCACCGCCAAAAAGCAAAAATGGGGCATACACCTCCGGCGTAGTAAAACGTACGGTGTAAACATCTAATACTTCCACCTTAGGCTCCTTACCGTTGATCAACTGAGAAAAAGTCGAACGTGAAGGGTAACGATATTTCGGTCTTCCCTGCGCGTCCTTAAGCACCTCGCCACACTCGCGGTCCCATTCCTTTGCAAAAAAAGTCCTCCAAGTGAAGAGGACATCCTGCGCAGTAAACGGCTCCCCATCACTCCAATGCACGCCACGGCGTAAATGAAACGTATACTGTAAATTATCGTCTGAAATTTCCCAGCTCTTTGCTAAGCTCGGAATAACCTCGCCGGTCTCTGGGTCTAAGGTCACTAGGCTATCTAAAATACGACCCATCACCATTGAACCGGCCACAGACTCAATTAAAAGGGGATTCAAGGTCGCAATATCTCCCGCCATCGTTTCCACAACACGACTCCCATGTTTTCCTTCTGGAAAATCAACGACCTCGGCATCCTCTGGGATTGGTGCCGGCTGAACAATAGGTTTTACCTCATCGGAACGACCGCAACCCACAGCAAGCAACAGTAATCCAAGGGCAGCAACCCTGATTATCTCTTTTAAACAAAACATTCAAACCTTACGAAAAAGCGAGGCCACAATAGTTCAACCCTTATTCTCCTACCCGAAAAGAAGCACTTGACACTGGACAAGTGTTCACCTAAACAAGTGATCACCATGAAAGAACTAACCACCCGCCAAGAAGAAATTCTTAAATTCATAAGCCAATACGAATGGCGCAATGGCTTCTGGCCCAGTATTCGCGAGATTCAGGAGCAATTTAAATTCAAAAGCACTAATGCCGTCATGGGTCATCTTAGAGCCCTCGAGAAAAAAGGCGCTATCCACCGCATCGCAGGACAGGCACGTACCTTCCGCATCAACCGTCCCGGGGAAGAGGAATCTGAAACCATTCCGGAAAACGCTTCTGAAGTTGTTGAAATTCCCATCTTTGGCGCCATCGCCGCTGGTTACCCAGACCGCGTGGAGTCCGGCGGGGAAATCGGCCGCCTTCAGGTTGACATTCAAAGCGCCAGTTTTGATAGTCGGCGTAAAAGCTTTGCCCTACAAGTACGCGGTGAAAGTATGATCGATGCAGAAATCTATGACGGCGACATGGTCATCATTGAACCTCGAGAAGCCCGCGACGGCGACATTGTAGCGGCTTTAATCGATGGCGAAACTACCCTCAAGCGCTATATCCAAAAACCTGGAGAACCACCCTACCTTAAGGCTGAAAATAAATTTTACCCCGAGCTATATCCCGTCGCTGAACTTTCCGTGCAAGGCGTCGCAAAAGCTGTTGTGCGAAGCTTGTAGGGTCCAGCAAACGCCCATCGCACTTGCGAGTTGAAAAATCTACCTCGTTAGGGCACAACTACCCGAATGACCGTACAATTTGATCATACCCGCATTCGCGTTTCAAACCTTGAGCAATCCATCGATTGGTATTGCTGCACCTGTGGCTTTGAGGTCTTGCGTCGTACCGATAAATCTCCCAGCGGTAATCAACTCGCCCATCTCGCCATACCAGGTTGTGCCCACAAGCTTGAACTCACCTATTCTCCCGAGTTTGAAGTTAAGTTTCCAGAAGACCTTGTCCATATCTGCATCCGTGTTGACGACCTCAACAACTATTGTGAAATACTTGAAAACCTCGAAAACAAGGGTCTCTCTCTCCAACTTTGGCCCGCTAACTGGCGAGAAAAATTTATCGACGGTAAAAGAATGGCATTTATTACCGATCCGGATGGTTACGAAGTCGAGATTCTCGAACACATGGCATAAAAAAACCGCGTCCTAAATTGAACGCGATTTGTGGTTAAATGATGGATCTCCGCTTTAAACAGCAGCACCGTTTGCTGCTTTAGCTTTTACGATAAGTTGCATGAATGCAGCCTCATCATGTATGGCCAATTCCGAAAGTTGTTTACGGTCCATTTCGATACCTGCAGCTTTAAGGCCATGCATGAAACGACTGTAATTGATTCCGTTGGAGCGACAGATTGCATTGATGCGTACAATCCATAACTGGCGGAATTCAGTCTTTTTCTTACGGCGGTCACGGTAGGCATAAACCTCCGCGCGATCGACAGCGTCTTTAGCATAACGAAAAAGACGGGATTTGTTACCAAAATAGCCCTTGGCTTTTTTCAGTACTTTTTTGCGACGTGCAAGGGTCGCGGGTCCATTAGTGGTTCTAGGCATGTTTTGATTTCTCTCGTTTTTTACGCTGCAGGGTCGCCCATTTTCATGTTACCCGTTTAGCGTGAGTTTAGGTTTCAAACGTTTTTTAACAAGTTTAAGCGAAGGGCAAACCACGAATGAGGTTTGCACGTTGGCCATCAGCGACAAGCTTACTGCTTCCCGCACGACGGCGCTGCTTCACACTTTTATTACGAAGCAAATGGCGATGTCCTGGTGTACGACGCAGGAGTTTACCGGTGCCGGTCTTCTTAAAACGTTTGGCGATGGATTTGCGTGTTTTTTGCATGGAATTGTCAGGAAAAGAGGCAGAGAACATAGCTTTGAAGCGGCGGTGTAAAGCCTAAACTCCAGACCTTTATCTACGAATCTGATATTAAACCCCATAGCGGTGCTTGACCTCTCGCCTGATTCTTTCAAACAAAAGATATCGAATCTCCTGAAACAGTCCAACTTTCCGGATTCAAAACCGGCAGAATACGTAAATTATCCGGCTTTAAATCAAGCCATCACGTGCCAGATGAAATGCACGAGGCCGCTAATGCCTTCGTTCGTCGTGCAGGTTCGCAAGAGGTTCGGGATCTCACTCAATCCATTCACGGTGAATTGCGTCATCAATTTGGCTACAAACGCAAAGAATTTGATTTTCGAGATGAAGAAGGATTTACCTGCCTGAATACCCCAGGCTTTGATCTCGAAATACGAATCGATCAATGCATGAATGACCCCAAGGCATATTTATTGGAAACTCGTATCACTTGCCTCCGAGACCCCGCCCTTGCTGAAAACTCAGCCTTCATTGACCTCTTTAATCCGCTCTGTCATCGCCTCGACATTCTCTTTAATCAACACCTCGAACTTGCTGAAAAAATTGATCGGCTTGAGACTATTCCTGAAATTGCCGCAGGTCTGGATTACGCACCCGATGCAACTTCATTTGAATTGCGACTTCCATCACTAGATTGCCTCCTAGAAGTAACCGAAACCGAGATGCACTTTCAATTATTAACTTTACCCAACTTAAGAAAACTCCTTGAGCATAGCCAACGAATCCTTAAAATACTTACTAAAGCTGGATTTGAATTTACCCTCTCAGCAGAATAAATCAACACCGAGGACGCTCTCCGCTTGCCCCGAGAACCAGCTTCCTATGTCATGCGATTAAGATGGCTCAAACCCCTGCTCAATTCACCCTCGTAATCGACACAAGCAACCCTGTTTGCTTTGCAGGTATCCTTGACGCAAAGCACCATTGGTTAGCGTATCAATCAAACGAAGGACCTGCTCTTGAAATCCTATTTTCTAAAGTAGAAACCGTTCTTACTGAAGCGGAGCTATCGCTGAATGAGATCACAAGCTATCTCTATTGCGAAGGTCCCGGATCTACCCTTGGGCTTCGCCTCGCTGCAATGGCTATAAAGACATGGCGCGCCCTTCATGTGAGACAGCCACCTTGCTTTGCTTACCATAGCCTGCAATTGGCGGCACATTGCTTAAAAAAAGATCAACCCAAGCTCCTGAATGCTCTCATAGTGGCTGATTGGAAAAAAGACACCTGGAATGCTGTCTTCATTAAACAAGGAGTTGTAGCAACAGGTAAGACAATCTCACAGGCAAAGCTTGAAGCATGGCAGGGTTCAGTCTACCACCTTCCCCAACGGAAGGGTTGGCAGGCTCCCCCCTCAGATGCCATTACTATGCCCTACACGCCCGAACGCATCCACGAACTCATTGATGCCCCGAGATTCCTTCGTCCTGTGGATATCCCTGTGCCCTTTGCAAGCGCTCCCAGTAATTTCCAAAAATGGATACCCGATCGCCACCGCGCCTTTTCTCCCGATGCCTGACCACGCACGATATCGATGCTGGGTGGAAATCCACCTCGATGCCTTTGAACGTAACCTCAAACGAATACAGGCATCACTCCCAAAAGGAGTCCGCTACATTGCCATCGTAAAAGCCGATGCCTATGGACATGGGATGCCACAAATCGTTCGTCGCCTCATGCAATGCGGCGTGGATTCATTTGCAGTTGCTAATACTCGCGAAGCCGCCGTCATCCGAGAAATGGGTGCAGGTTGGCCGATCTTAATCTTGGGTCCCGTTTTACCAGAAGAAGCGACAGACCTTGTGCGTGATGACCTAACTGCAACCATCAGTGACCTCAACGAAGCCAAACAACTCCACGCCTTAGCCAAATCCCATAACACCGATCTCAAGGTTCATTTAAAAATTGATACCGGCATGGGACGCCTTGGCGTCTGGCATGAGCAAGCACTCGAGCTTTACCAAGCTCTAAAGTCCATGCCCATGCTTCATCTAGAGGGCATCTATACCCATTTCTCAAGCGCTGACTCCGATCCAGAATTTACCGAAACACAACGTCGCCGCTTCATCGAGTTACTCGAACAGATGCAACCACCACCCGACTGCAATATTCATGCCGACAACTCTGCTGGGCTGGACAGTTTTAACCGCGAAAGTTACTTCAATGCGGTTCGCATCGGGCTCCTGCAATTCGGCATTCCACCCTATCCCCATTCCGCACTCGCTAGTGCAAAGGTCGAACCGGTCCTACATTTTAAAACCCGCGTCGGTTTAATCAAAACCCTTCCAGTAGGAACAGGCATCAGTTACGGTCATACCTATCATTTAAAAAAGGAAACAAGCGTGGCAGTGCTCACCGCTGGTTACGGAGATGGCTTACCCTACGCCCTCGGCAACAGCGGTTCTGTTTTGATTCACGGTACTCATTGCCCCGTTCTTGGACGCGTGACTATGGATCAAACCATCGTCGATGTGAGTGAACTATCCGATTTAAAAATAGGGGACACTGCTACTTTCATCGGCACCAGCGGGACGAAGCAAATCAGTGCCAGTGAATTCAGTGCCGCCGCAGACACCATTCCATGGGAAGCACTGTGCTCCATATCAAAACGAGTTACCCGTGTATACCGCGCACCTCGCGAACTCTAGCACCATGGAAAGATAAATTGGGCTCTACCAGTCGTAACTCTACCTAGATAGAAGTAAAAAAAATGAGTACCTCAAAGAAGGCTATTTGGCGTCAACGAGACGTTTCTCTTTTACTTGATTAGCAGCCTTACCGATACGATCGCGTAGGTAGTACATCCGTGCACGCATAGTCACAGATTCGCGGTCGATCTCAACCTTTTCGATGGAAGGACTGTGAACGGGAAAAACTTTCTCTACACCGACGCCAGAAGCAATACGACGCACCGTGAAAGTCTCGCCTACCCCGGCACCCTTGCGACATATAATGATACCAGCAAAAACCTGAATACGGGTCTTACTGCCTTCTTTCACCTTGAGATGTACCTTTACACCGTCGCCTACTTTGAAATTCGCACGGTCGTCTTTTAATTGATCTTTTGTAATGTCTTCGAGAATTGCTTGGCTCATATTATTTCGTCCTTTTCTAGTAGATCCGGTCGCATTGACCGTGTTTTTAAAATTTGTTGTTCACGACGCCATTTAGCAATGGCAGCATGATCTCCAGAGAGAAGAACCTCTGGCACTTGCATCCCCCGGTACTCCGGTGGACGCGTATACTGAGGAAAGCCGAGAAAGTTGTCCATGAAGGATTCCTCCGTCAAGGATTTTTCATCTCCTAAAAATCCAGGCACAAATCGACTGACACTATCAATCAATACCGCAGCGGCTAAAGTACCATTGGTTAAAACGTAATCCCCAACACTGATTTCTCGGTCCACAACGGCATCACGCACACGCTGATCCACTCCTTCGTAGTGACCACTCAATAAAATTAAATGCTTCTCCGCGGCCAATGTCCTAGAAATTTGGCTGGTCAAAGGCTCCCCATCTGGAGCCAGATAGATCACCTTACTTTCAGGACGTCGCAATGCCGTCACTCCCTCAAAGATCGGCTCAGGTTTCATTACCATGCCTGCACCTCCACCATATGGCATCTCATCCGTTTTGCGATGCTTATCGGTCGCCCATCGACGCAGGCAGTGCGCTTGCGCTCGTATCAAGCCCGCAGCTTGCGCTCGACCCAGCATGCTGGATTCTAAAAAACCCTCCGCCATTTCTGGGAAGAGGGTTAAAATATCAAACTCAATTTTCATGACATACGGGCTGTGCCCTCAATCATGAAGAAGATCCTAAACGTCTTCTTCTTTAGTTTCTGCTTCGGCAACTTTAGCCGCAGGAGCTTCTTTATTAGCATGCGATCCATCGCATTTGCCATCAGAATCTTCAGTTTTACCACAAGCGCAATCTGGACCCGCAGACGGAGCCTCAGTAGAAACTTCATGTGTTTCTCCAGCTTCAGGAGCAGCAGCCTCAACGGTTTCTTCAGCAGGTGCCTCATTGGCCCCTTCAACAGCTTCAGGTGCAGCAGCCTCAACGGTTTCCTCAGCAGGCGCCTCATTGGCTCCTTCAACAGCTTCAGAAGCAGCAGCCTCAACGGTTTCCTCAGCAGGCGTCTCAATCGTTTCCTTAACCAGTTCAGGCTCAGGAGCAGGCTTTGCTTTTGGCTTTGGTGACTCAACAGGCGGGTCTACATGCCCACGACGAGCACGGCGAATCAAACTAGCAGCCGTGTCACTAGCTTTAGCTCCGACCGATTTCCAATAGTCAATGCGCTCTAGTTTGAGCAGTAATTGCTCTTCTGGTTTTACAGCCTGTGGTTCGTAGGTGCCCACGACCTCGACGAAACGACCATCGCGACGAGCTGCCGCTTCGGTTACAACCATGCGATAAAAAGGATGATGGCTTGCGCCATGACGTTGGAGACGGATTTTAAGTGCCATAAAATAATTCGTAAGCGACAGACGATCGCAGTTCGGGAAAAAGTGAGAAAAAAAAGCTTCCCGCTCACACTGTCAAGCGCGTATGCGCACTAAGTCAGCTTATAAAGAGGGGTTTCATAAATCCTTCTACATCTTTAATCCTACGATCGTGCAGGTTTTACCACGAATTAAACTCCCAAAACATATTTAAATTTTCCCGAACTCGCTCAGGCTAGCAGGGTTTGATCCAGCTTTGATTCATGGCGAGATCTATATACGAAACGGTCCCGATATGAACGTCCTCTCTAAGCTATAACTCTACCCGCTTCGGGGAATCAGTCCAAGGCAACGGGAAAGCACTCTTTTGCCAATCATGGCGTTCATCTCCGATTTTAGCCAGAGCATCTTCCACACCTTCAACTAATACAGCCGAAAATTGATAACGTGTTTCCTTACCTGTTAGGCGAACGACTCGCTTGCCGGAATAAGCGACCAAGGTGCGTGGCGTAGTGTAGTCAATCTGTCTTATTTTTGTAGATCTTTCCATTTCTCGGGTTGCAAAATTTCAAGTTGTCACTTGTTTCGTTACATGGCTAAAATCATTTTCAAACTTTCTAATATGGTATTAGAATGGTCCCCCTCAGAAGATAACATCCTAGAGCTAGCAGAAGCAAGCGGCTTAAACCTTTCTTTTGGTTGCCGGATGGGCAACTGCACTTCATGTCAACAAAAGATCTTGTCGGGTGAAGTCGCATATGAAAATGGACATACCGGTGAACCCGATGAGGAGCACGCTCTACTGTGCTGCTGCCAACCCAAGGGAGAAGCAGATGTTGTGATTGAGGCGTAGGCTCCATTCAGATTCCGTCGCTAATTTCAACTCGCTCAAAGCTACTTGCCAGACCCGTTAAGGGATCGATTTGTATCAAAGCGCCCGCAATTCGCACATCACCCTTTGCAACCGGGAATCGTCGTTTCATTCCATCGAGAAAACTGGCGGTTACCGGCTCAATTTCGCGCCCTAGCACGGATGCATACGAGCCACACATTCCAGCATCGCTCAAATAAGCTGTGCCACGAGGCAAAATACGCCCATCGGCGGTTGGCACATGCGTGTGCGTGCCGATTACGGCAGCCGCACGTCCGTCCAGATGCCAACCAAGTGCGATCTTCTCAGAGGTAGCCTCCATATGAGCTTCGATAAAAACGGCATCGCAATTTTCCTGCTCTTTGAGTACTTTTAAAAGGTTGTCTGACGTTTTGAAGGGGCAAGCGTCCGCCTTTATTCCCATAAAATTTCGACCTAGCACAGTGGCAACCCCCAAGCGAAAACCCTCATTTTCAATGACCAAGTAAATACGACCCGGGTTGTTATTAGGTAAATTTGCCGGACGACACACGCACTCAAGGGTATGGATCTCATTTTCAAAATTCCTTTGATCCCAAACGTGATCACCTAGAGTAATGGCATCTACGCCCGATGTCAGCAATTCTTCTGAAATTTTTGCCGTTAAGCCTGCCCCGCCCGCAGCGTTTTCTGCGTTGGCAATCACGCAGTTCACCTCCCATTGCGCACGAAGCTCCGGTAATCGTTGTCGCACAAAGGTGCGACCCGGACGACCAACAATATCTCCGAGGAATAAAACCGTCTGCATAGCACGTATAAGGGATGAATTTAGCTATGCGGGCAAGCCCCTTCCATGCTTGATTTTCCTGCTAATTCGTATCTTATCCTAGGTTCTTTTGTTTTTACGGCCCTAATCCGTTTACAGCACAGACCCAAATTCACCATGAAAAACCCAGAAAAAGCCATCGAATTCCCAGAGCAGGACTCTACCGGTCCGGAAATGAAGGGCGCCGATGTAATGGTCGCCGCGCTTGAACGCGAGGGCGTGGATGTGGTGTATGCATATCCCGGCGGCGCCTCGCTGGAACTCCACCAAGCTTTAACCAAAAGTAAGCAGATACGCACCATTCTTCCGCGCTTTGAGCAAGGAGGTGGTTTTATGGCGCATGGTCATGCCCGCGTAACAGGCAAACCGTCTGTTTGTATGGCCACTAGTGGTCCTGGTGCCACAAATCTTGTTACCTGCATCGCAGATGCCTACATGGATAGCGTTCCATTAATCGCTATTACAGGACAAGTCTATCAGCAGTTTATCGGAAAAGCCGCCTTTCAGGAAACGGACTTCTATGGGATGACCCTGCCTATTGTGAAGCACTCCTATCTCGTGCTCGATAAGGAAGACCTGCCACGTATCATCAAGGAAGCTTTTCATATAGCCAGTACTGGGCGCCCAGGACCCGTTGTCATCGATATCCCTAAAGACGTCCAACAAGAAGTCTTCAAACCCACCTTTCCATCAAAATTGGATCTTCCAGGTTATCAAGGGGATGTTATTGCACCCACCGCAAGCGACCTTGAACTCGAACCTGTATTAGATCTTATTTCAAAAGCAAAACGCCCGGTCCTCTATATTGGCGGTGGCATAATTTCTGGTAACGCACACGAAGAATTACGAGCTTTTGCTGAACTGACGGGTGTGCCAGTCGCCTCTACCCTTATGGGTATGGGTGCCTTTGATGCAGAGCATCCGCTTTCTCTTTATTGGTTTGGTATGCATGGCACAGTTGCAGGCAACTGGGCGGTTTGCGATAGCGACCTTCTCATTTGTGCCGGAGCTCGTTTCGATGATCGTATCACGGGCAAGGTCGATAAATTTGCACCTGAGGCAAAAATTGTCCACATCGACATCGACGTTTCAGAGCACAACAAAAATAAACGGGTTAATCTTCCCATACATTCAGATGTAAAGCACGCCCTTGCGCGTTTAGCTTCCCTAGCAAAGAAGAAGAGCTTCAAGAAGCCAGATCTCAGCGAGTGGCTTGCCACCTGTGACCAGTGGAAAGCCCAACATCCTTTTTCTTATGAAAAAGGAGAACACATTACCCAGCAAGAAGCAATAGAAACGCTCTACGATATCACCAAGGGCGATGCTATCATTACCACTGGCGTGGGTCAGCACCAAATGTGGGCCGCTCAATTCTTTAAGTTCCGCGAACCCCGTACTTATATCAGCTCCCTAGGTCTCGGTACAATGGGCTTCGGCTTACCAGCTGCTTTGGGCGCGAAGGTTGCTTGCCCAGATCGTCTTGTTATCAACATCGACGGTGACGGTTGTTTCCTGATGAATATCCAAGAGTTAGGCACCGCCAAGATTGAGAAAATCCATGCCAAGAGTATCATCCTCAACAACCAACACCTTGGTATGGTGGTTCAATGGGAAGATCTCATGTATGATAGCATACGTGGCCAAACAATCCTTTGTGACAAGGATGACATTGGAGGTCCTGACAACATAAATGCCCTATATCCCGACTTCGTCAAAATTGCAGAAGGTTTTGGTGTCGCTGGACGTCGCGTGATTAAACGCGAGGAACTACGGGAAGCGATTGAGGAAATGATTGCACATGATGGCCCTTATGTCCTCGAGGTTGTCGTTCCCTATACCGAGCACGTTTTGCCGATGATCAAACAAGGCATGTCCGCCAAAGAAATTATTTTGCCGACTGATTAAGCCTCTTATGATCTCAACAAGTCCCCGCGATTGGGGACTTTTTTGTAGCTGATTCTCAAGATCGATGAACACCCTGGTACTCTTTTTTCTAACGCCTTTGATCACAAGCGCTATCGGTTGGTTCACCAATTGGGTTGCCATTAAAATGCTCTTTCACCCACGCCGACCGATTCACATCGCTGGCCTAAAATGGCAAGGACTTATCCCCCGCCGACAGCAACAACTCGCAATAGAAGCCGCCGAAGTAATCGAACGCGAAATCCTTCAGCAACACGCAATTCATAACGAAATTCGAAAAATTGACCTCGGTCCCGACTTAGAAAAAGCAGCTCACGCTTTGGTATGGGATCGCATTGGTCCTCAACTTCAAGCCATTCCTCTGCTAGGAGGATTCATTAACGAAGGTATTTTAGCTAAATTTGAAGTCATCGCTACTGCTGAAATTAAAAAGGAAGCCGCACCGCTCATGGAAAAAGTTGCCACTCGTTTTGAAGGCTCTGTCGACTTCAAGCAACTCATTGAAACGAATATCGCCGCATTCAAGCTCCAACGCCTTGAAACCATCGTCAAAGAAGTCGCCCGTCGTGAGTTTCGCACCATCGAACGCCTAGGCGCTCTTCTAGGATTTCTCATTGGACTCATCCAAGTACTCATCCTTTGCCTCAGCGGCGCGATACAGTTCTAGCATAAATTTAGACTCAAGTGCATTCGGTCACGGACAAAGTCCTGTAAGTCCTGGGTTAACGGAGCTATATAACGCTGCTCCCCTTCAGGGAATTGAAATATATACTCATAGCAATGCAGAGCCTGTCTTGCCAGCGGTAATGCGTTGGCCAGTTGCTCCGTAAAACCATGCTCAATAAATTCCAGATAAAGATGCTCATCGGGTCCATATAGTTTATCGCCAATAACTCGATGACCGATGTATTCTGCATGGACGCGAATCTGGTGTTTGCGCCCAGTATGAGGCTTTACTCGTGTTAGCGTGTAACCACCACCACACGCTACAGGCTCAAACTCAGTTAAGGCATCCTGGCCACCACCGTGCAAACGCACTTCGTTTTTAATGTAAACCGGACCCCCGCTTTTACGGCGTCCAATCGCTTTATCGACGATCACCTTCTCCTTGAGTTCACCTTCTAAAATAGCGTAGTAAGATTTTAACACACGACGATCTTGTATCGCCATTTGATATTGCCGTGCAACCGCTCGGCGTCGTGCAAAAATCACTAAACCACTGGTTTCCCGATCAAGCCGCGCGACTAGATGTAATTTATCTAACTGCAGATATTCGCGTACGGCTCCAACTAAACTTGACCAAGGCCCATTCTTAGATGGATGGCAAACGAGCCAACCGGGTTTGTTTACAACAAGTAAATCCTCATCCTCCTGAAGAATCCAACCCAACAAGGCATCAGGATCAATCAAGGGGGCATCGGTATCCGTAATTTGTGAGTCAGACATCTGAACCTTTCGATTGCCCATAAAATTGTTCCAGCCGTAGCTTTCGCATAGCCAAGCCAGCAATACGGGCACATTGCTCTTTCCCAACAAAACGATGCAGCGAGGCAATTAGAAGATTCTTCCAGCCCGTCACCACGAGCGTTTGACCCCGAACTAGAGCTCGAAGCGTTCGTACCGCTACTTCTTCTGACGTCATATCCAGCCATTTATTCAAACCACCTTCGCCTGGAGGACTGGCAAAACCTGCTGCTTTAAAAAAATTTGAACGAGTGGGCCCAGGACAGACCGCTAAAGCGTGTACCCTTGTTTCACGCAATTCTTCATTTAACGCCAAAGACCAGTTTAACACAAAGGCTTTGCTCGCTGCATAAGTTGCCATTTGGGGCGTCGGCTGAAATGCTGCAGTGGAAGCAATATTTACGACACTTCCCCCTCGTTCCAGTAACTGCGGCAAAAGACGTGAGGTAAGATCTACCACCGCTTTCACATTTAAATCGATCATCTTGAGCTGTTTAATGCGGTCTCGTTCCGCAAATGGCCCATAGTCCCCAAAACCGCTATTATTGATCAAGAGGATTTCACCGGGAGCAGCCTTTATTATTTTTGCCTGCGCCCAATCTGCTGCCCCCTCAAGAGAAACGTTATCCGTAAGATCCACTCCATAATGAGCAGTGGATTCCTTAGAAAAAAAATCAGGTTTTTTTCGAGAAAGGTTGCACACAGTTATAGTTGGTCTTATTTCTAGTATTGCCTTGATAAGTGCGCCCCCAATTCCCGAAGAAGCCCCAGTCACCACTACGAGTGAGACCCGACTAAGAAACGCCTCTGTAGATTTAGTTCGTGCAGATGGTTTTGAACTTTTTAAGCGGGTAGCTTTCATAATTTATATAATGGTTAACATGGTATCCATTTTACAACAACCCTACAACCAAGGACTCAAAACATGAAAGATCAAGATATCATCATCTCTGGCATTAATATTACTTTAACTGATGCAATGAAACAAATGGTTCAAGAAAAGGCGGCGAAACTCTTTGAACACGATGACCATATTGTGCGGATGCGCGTTGAATTGGAATATGCGCCTCACAATAAATCCCACGAGGGCGAATATCTTGCAAAAGGACAACTCGTGGTGCGCGGAAATGATCATATTGTTAAAGTCGCTAGCGATGACACCTACAAGTCCATTGACCTAATGGTACAGAAACTAGATCGGATGCTTCGGCGTCGATCCCGCTTAGAACGCGTAAAACGCAAGCATCCCCATGAAGTCGAAATCCCTGCGGATATCCCTAAGGCTGTTTAAAGCTTATTTTGCTCAAACAAGGCGCTTAGTTTATCAGGCTCGAGCGACTATTCCCAAGCTTGCTTTTTGCTCCTTAAACTCAATGCTGTGAAATCCCATGTCTCATCAAATCTATCAAATTCTCCACATTCTTGGCATCCTGATGGTCTTCCTCGGATACGGTGCACTACTAGGTCGTGCCCTTGCAGGTAGCGACAGCCCGAGTCTAAAAAAATTAGGCTCCATTACCAGTGGTATTGGACTCGTTCTCATCTTAGTGGCCGGCTTTGGTTTAATTGCAAAGCTTGGCTACGGCTACGGTGAAGCATGGATACTGATAAAATTAGGAGTCTGGGTCGCCTTAGGCGGTTTAATTGTAGCCATTAATCGCAAGCCATGCTGTGCATCAAAAATCTGGTGGGTCTTACTTGCGCTCGGTGCGATTGCCGCCGCCGCGGTCTACTGGTTCCGTTTTCTGTAAGGCAATTATTTTCCAAAACTTAGCCTTGATTAAAACAAGCTATGTGCGCATTTTTATCGCTTCGAACGAATGCACCTGTAGCTCAATTGGATAGAGCGCCTGACTACGAATCAGGAGGTTTGGGGTTCAAGTCCCTACAGGTGTGCCATTTAAAAAAAAGCCTCTCCATCCGGAGGGGCTTTTTAATTTTGGTTTCTCTCGTTCACATATGAGAGCCTCATTCCTTCTGGCTGAATTGACCTAGGAGTATTTCGCCAAAGGGCCATCCAAATCAGATTTTTTCAGTTTTGGTGCCTCCGTTTCAGAATCAAACAGGTCACGATAAATAATGCCAAAAGCGATGATATACCTTGGGAATATCCAGAAATAGATGATACCAAGCGTAAAGACTCCTAATACCATCCACACGCTTAGCATTATGATAAAGCGAACCAATAAGAAAAATTTACCAGACGTGTGAATTGCATGAATCGAGCACCGAATCGACTCAATAATGCTGAAGTCTTTATCGACGATCAAAGGAGCCGCAAAGCAGATATAAACACCTAAGCAACCTAATAATAGAACCGTAAAGATGATTATGATGGTAACGGCTGCATTAAATCCAGAACCCACGAATGCTAGCGCAAGCAACGTGCAGGCAAATGCACAAACAAACACTGCCATAAAGTAGAGCACCTGGAACCCATATAAAGACCACATTTTATCATAATGCCCAAGGATGGACCCAACCTGTATCTCTTCTCCTCGGGAAAGGGCAATACCAAGGCAAACAATCCCCACCATTACAGGATAGACTAGCAATGGTATAAGAAATAATTCAAAAAAAATACTGCTAAAAAAAACAACCTCCTGACTCGCCGTCATTTCAATGATCAAGGTGGGCAAAGCTAAGAGGAGATAAATACCAAAGTAAGTAAGTAAAGCTTTGTTCAAGGGCCAGAGCTGCCCTTCTAGCTTAGTTTTCGCATCGTCAAGGATGGTACGAAGGCAGTTAGTCATAGCGGTATGATATATATTTATTTTGAATATGCCCCTCAGTAAAAAATGCACAACATAAATTTGCCTACATCAAACGCAACTATGCTAAAGCGTAAGGCAAGTTACTCGGACACCTTAATATTTGCAACCTGGTAAGTTGGGTCATCCGGCAAAAGGATTACATCGACCATGCTGTCGGCTTTTTTTAGCAACTCTCGGCAATTAGGACTGATGTGTTGTAAATGCAGAATCTTGCCAGCAGCGCGATAGCGGTCCGCAAGTTTACTGATGGCATCCAGACCAGAGTGATCCCAGACCCGTGAATCCTTAAAATCGATAATCACCTCATCTGGGTCTGAAGCAGGTTTAAATTCATTACTGAACTCTGTAACAGATCCGAAGAAAAGGGGGCCGTGCAAATAGTAAACCTTGATGCCATCTTTGCGTGTCTCGCAGGAACGATGGATGTGGTGTGCAGATTTCCACGCAAAAGCGAGGGCTGAAACAATAACGCCAGAAATGACCGCAAGCGCCAAGTTGTGTGTAAGCACCGTCACACCCGAAACTAGCACCAATACAAAGGCATCGGTCTTGGGAATCTTGCGAAGGATACGAAAACTGGACCATTCAAAGGTACCAACCACTACCATGAACATCACGCCGGTTAAAGCTGCCAATGGAATACGCTCGATCAGCGGACTCGCAAAAAGAATAAAAATAAGTAAGCAAGTGCCCGCGGCGATACCAGATAGCCGACCGCGCCCACCGGAACGGATATTAATAATACTCTGTCCGATCATAGCGCATCCACCCATCCCGCCGAAGAAACCTGTGACAATATTTGCAAGCCCTTGCCCGACACACTCGCGGTTGCTCTTACCTCGTGTTTCGGTCAATTCATCAATAAGCGTCAAGGTCATTAATGATTCAATCAAACCAACCGCCGCAAGAATAATAGAAAATGGTAGAATAAATTGAACGGTGCTCCAATCGAGCGGGATAATAAAATGAACAAGACTTGGAAGCCCACCTCCAATCGCAGACATATTACCCACGACGAGGGTGTCGAGCTGGCAAGCGATTACAATCAGACTGACAGTCACAATCGCAACCAGCGAGGACGGAACCTGAGTGGTTAATTTCGGCAAAAATTGTATGATAAACATCGTCAGCGCAACCAATCCAAGCATTAGGTATAGCGCGTAACCGTTCAGCCAAGCTGCCCCAGGTTCAGTTGGTGCACCCGTAAACATCGGAAACTGTGCCTGGAAAATCACAATCGCTAATCCATTGACGAATCCGAACATTACTGGTTGTGGGATGAGGCGAATAAAACGCCCCAATCGCAGCGCGCCGCAGCCAACTTGTATTAGCCCCATCAAAATAACCGCCGCAAATAGATACTGGAGACCTGCATTTTCGCCGAGTCCTAACTCCAACCCCCTATCATTACCCAATTTGACGAGCCCAACCATTATAACCGCTAAGGCACCGGTCGCACCTGAAATCATACCAGGGCGCCCGCCTGCAACAGCGGTGATAAGGCACACCATGAAAGCCGCATAAAGACCAACCAGCGGCGGTACTCCCGCAATGATGGCAAAGGCCACTGCCTCTGGAACGAGGGCAAGTGCAACCGTCAGGCCGGAAAGAATATCGTCTTTTATATACAGACGATTGCCAAATTTTCGATAAATAAGATAAATCACAATAGTAGTGTTGTTTTAGTCAGGCAAAACCCCGCTGGCAGGATCGCTCCGGACATAAGGGTTTATCGATGCTTCGTGCAAATAGAATCGCTTTTCACCCGCCAATTATCACCGTTACGGCATGCCCTCCCACAAGACAGAGACTCGACACATTGCCATTATTGGCGGAGGCGCCGCTGGATTCTTCGCTGCAGTAACGGCCGCTGAGGCTAATCCTCAGGCTCGTGTTCTTCTGCTCGAGCAAGGTAAACGCTGCCTTCAAAAGGTTAAAATATCAGGTGGGGGGCGCTGTAATGTTACCCACAGTTGCTTTGACCCAACAGAACTAGCAGATAACTATCCCCGTGGGTCGCGCGAGCTGCGTGCTGCTTTCCATCGCTGGCAACCCCGTGACACCATCGAGTGGTTCTCCCAACGCGGCGTGTCAATTAAACGCGAAACCGATGGCCGAATGTTTCCGATAACGGACGATTCTCAAACCATCATCGATTGTCTGCGCGAAGCTGCCCGCGCGGCTAAGGTTGAAATCCGAACCGAATGCGGACTTAAAAAGCTACACCCAAAATCTACATCTGCCAAAGGCTTTACTCTCAGCCTCACCGATGGTAGCCATTTGGAAGTCGATGCAATTTGTATTGCCGCGGGCTCACTGAAAAATTCCAAGCTACCCAATGATCTTAAAGCTCTTGGGCATACCATTGAAGCACTTGCACCTTCGCTTTTTGCTTTTAATGTTAACGATGCCCGCCTCCATGATCTAGCGGGGCTTTCCGTTCCTCAAGCTCGGGTTACCGCCTTGCCCGTCGATCAACCACAGAACGGCCCCCTACTCATCACGCATCGCGGGCTCAGCGGGCCTGCCGTCCTGCGCGCCTCTGCATGGGGTGCTCGTGAAATTCAATCCGTAAATTATAAATTTAAAATCACCATCAATTGGTTCGGCAAAACCACTGAAGCTGAACTCAAGACCGCATTTACCAAACTCCGCCAAAACGCAGCCCGCAAAGCCGTCAAAAATACCCCCATCGAACCGCTACCCCGTCGTCTTTGGGAACGCCTTACCCTATACGCCGGTATTTCTGAAGATTGTCCCTGGTCACAACTTGGTAAAATTTCTGAAGCCGCCCTCCTTCAAGAGTGCCTTGCTGGTCGCTACGCCGTGGACGGCAAATCAACCAACAAAGAAGAATTTGTCACCTGTGGTGGGATTCGCCTTAAAGAGGTGGACTTCCGCCGCATGGAAAGCAAATACCAACCCGGTTTACATTTTGCAGGGGAATGCCTTGACTTCGACGGCATCACTGGAGGGTTTAATTTTCAAGCAGCCTGGACTACTGGACGTGTCGCAGGCGAGGCCATGGCAGGGAGTTAAAGAGTAAGTTCCTTAAAAAGGGCACAAAAAAGCTCCACCGAAGTGGCACTTAATATTTATAGTAAAATCAACTGCCCCATGACCAACTAAGCCCTGCTGTGTAATTGTAGGTATCGAACTCAAAAGTAGAAATACTGAGATCTAGAATTAGATTATCGGTAAGACCATGTTCATATCCAAGGCTAAAGCTTTCTTCCCAATCAGAACCGCTATCATTCTCAAGAGCGTCTGTAAATTGAGCCGCCGCTGCAGAACCTCCTAGTCGAGCAATTGTTGAAGCAGATAATATCTTGGTGTCTTCAACAGAAGAATCAGTAAAATCGACACCAAAAGAAAATATTGAATTTTCAGAAACTTTATACCTGCCTTCAACACCAACAATATATGAACTTAGTTCCATTATCTCCTGACCAACAAAGTCTAAATTTGATTTTGCGTAGCCAATGGAAGGAACAATGTCAAAATCTGGAGATACTGAGTAGGCATAACTCAGAAATAGACCGTAATCTTTAGATTTCATGTCTAATGCGCCGATGTCAGTATTATCAATTTCATCAAACTCGGATGTTGCGTAGGTTAAACCAACTATAAAAGAAGTCTCTAAAATTTCAGAAACAATGCCAAATCCATATCCATAAACTTCATCATCTCCAATTGAATTCCCACATAAAGCACCCACTGAATTGTAGGAATTGGATAATTCAATCGCTTGCAGATGAGTGATCAATAAAATGGGAAGTATCGGTAGAAAGATTATTTTTTATATTCTATTTTTTAACTATTTTATATGAATATTAAATGTCAAAAGTAAAATTGTTTTTTCCTGAAGCACATACATTTGCTCCCCCATTTATCTGGAGGGTGTGTTCGACTTGCGGCGTGATAAAGGAGTTACGGAAATTCGGAGCGCTGGCTGCTGTGGACAAAAATGCGTGCTTCGAGTCCGGCATGGGACGCGGCGATCGAGGATGCCTACTCCTAGGACTTGGCCTTGAGGATCGGGGAGCACGTATTCGCTGGCCTTGGGGAATTTGTATTCGTGGAGCTCGAGCTCGGTCACGGAAAAACCAAGCACCAAATTAAGGGAGGCACTGCAAAGGTTTTCAACAACAGGAATTAAGCGGCACGCTTAAAGAGCCAATCAGCGATAAAAATCATGGCAAAGATAGGAAGCCCGGCAGCCATCCATGCTGGTATGATTTGGCGTTCACCCAGAAGGGTTGCAATATTAATGAGCAAGAAGAAGCCCGCAAAGAAGGCGAGGCTCTTTGAAATACCAACCATGGGACTGGTGCGCACCCCCGTCGCCGCAAAGGGAACCGCGATGCCAACCATGATTAGACAAGTAAAGGGGCTGGCGAGCTGTTGGAAGTAGCGCACCAGGTAGGCGTGTACCGCAGGGTTGTCCTCAACAGGGATGGTTTTAATGATTTTATGGATTTCGTGGAGGGATAGTTCCTTGGGTCGCTTGTATAGGGCTAGCATGAGGGCTGGGTCCTCGGTAAATTCAGGAAAAACTTTTTGCTCAAAGGGAATGATACGAAGGGGATCACCGGTCACAGGATCAAGGAGGAGTTCCCGGCCGTTGAGAAAAATCCAGTTACCTTGGGTATCATCATAATACGCTTCACTGGCACTGATACGTTGCGATTCATGACCTTCGGTATCACGAATGTGAACATTGATACCCAAGGCAAGCCAAGCGCGTTCACTGAAACGATCCATAAACCAGAGGCGTCCATTTTGGCGATTATCGAAGCCCATGTTATAGATAAGTCCGATTTCATGAGATTCCATAACTGCTTCACGAGCGGCGTAGTCGAGTTGGTCGTAAAAAGTACGCGAGCGTTCAACCGTTTGTGGGACAAGAAAAGCAGTTAGATAAAAGAGCCCCATAGACAAAAGGAATCCCACGACCCAAAGAGAGCGGCAAATACGCAGCAGACTGACACCTTGAGCACGTAGCGCGATAATTTCGTTATTGCGGTGAAGGTTTCCCACTGCAAAGAGAAGGGAAACTAAAAAGATGATGGGGAGTACCAGCGTAAGATAAGCTGGAAGCGTCAGGGAAATATAGTAAAGAATCTGTAGAAAAGTAGCTTGTGCTTGAAAGAGATCCGGTAATTTATCCAGCATGTTATGAAGGATCAAAACACCTACTACGAGGCTGAAGGTCAGCAGGAAGGCAACCAACCACTCCTTCAAAATATATCGATCAATTAATAGCATTGGTTTCTATTTACGCTCTTTGAGGGCGAGTTGTCACTCAGTTTAGATGGTTTTTTGCTGGATTCTGTCATTTTCCTGTTGTTAATAAGGTACAGTGTCTCAATTAAAAGAATCATGGAACTCGCGGTTCGGCGTAATTCTAGCAGTTGCAGGTAGTGCCGTCGGCTTAGGGAATTTTTTGCGCTTTCCAGGGCAAGCGGCAGAATATGGTGGCGGTGCCTTTATGTTGGCTTATTTTGTGGCTTTTCTGTTAATAGGTTTACCCATCTGTTGGGCGGAATGGACCATGGGTCGGCATGGCGGTGGACTTGGTTTTAATTCCTGCCCCGGTATTTTTAGTGCCATAACGCAACATCCTGCATTTAAATACCTCGGAGTGATTGGAGTTTTAATTCCGGTCATTATTTATATGTACTATGTGTATATTGAGGCCTGGTGCCTCGGATATGCAGTCAATTTTTTCGTTGGAGAGATGAATTTTAAAACGATTGAGGAATCGAGTGGTTTCTGGGGTAGTTTTATTGGAATAAAAGAGGACGGGGCTGCGATTGGTTTTGGTCTCCACCAAGTAGGGTTTTATCTCCTGCTAGTTTTCTTATTAAATTTTATTTTGATCTATCGAGGTATTTCAAAAGGGATCGAATTTTTCTGCCGATACGCCATGCCCACACTGGTTATTTTGGCACTCGTCATTCTAATACGCGTACTGACCTTAGGGACTCCCGATCCTGCGTATCCCGAGCGCAACGTCAACAATGGCTTGGGTTTCATGTGGAACCCCAGTAAGGTCGTGGTAGAAAACCAAAATGCTGAGGGTTTATGGCTTATCGCTGAAGAAATCGTAGATACAAAAAGCATTGAGAGCGCCCAGGCACAGGCTTTTCTGGATGACTCCAAACGCGTGCGACGGATTACCGTCTTTGAACAATTGGTGAATCCACAGCTCTGGCTAGCGGCTGCTGGGCAAATTTTCTTTTCCCTCTCAGTAGGGTTTGGAGTTATTATCACTTATTCCAGTTATCTAAGGCGTCGGGATGATGTCGTATTGAGTGGCTTGACAGCAACCAGTGCGAATGAATTTTGCGAAGTGGCGCTGGGTGGATTAATCACCCTCCCCGCGGCGGTAACTTTTTTAGGCGTAGCAGGTGTAGCCGGGATGGGTACTTTTGGCCTAGGCTTTAACGTACTGCCTATGGTATTTACCAGTATGCCTTTAGGCGCATTTTTTGGCGGGCTTTTCTTTTTCCTCCTTTTTCTAGCAGCTGTTACCAGCTCACTCTCAATGCTTCAACCTGGTATCGCTTTTCTCGAAGAATCTCTGCGACTTAATCGGAAACAATCGGTAGCCCTCTTGGGAATGATAACCGCCGTCGGTTGTGCCTTCGTGGTTTATTTCAGCACCGATAGTAAAGCCTTAGAGACCCTTGATTTTTGGGTGGGGACCTTCCTAATCTTTGTCCTTTCAACTATTCAAATTATCATTTTTGGCTGGATCATCGGTATCAAAAAAGGATTCATCTTGGCACATGAGGGTGCGGCGATTATGATTCCGAGTATCTTTAAATTCATCATAAAATTCGTGAGCCCACTGCTCTTGTTGGTAATCTTTACTCTGTGGATGGCCTCTAATCTCTTTGGCTTAAATTTCTCTACTGGAGAGACGAGTTACAGTAAATTTGTCCGTGATCTTTTCATTGAACCTAATCGAGTGGCTTGGTTAAGCATCGGCTTGATTTTCCTTGTAGCGTGTTTCTTTGCCTACTGTGTTGCCCTCAATCCAAACTTTAAAACCTCCAAGCAGAAAGATTAAATCATGACGACAAGCGGTTGGATAATCATGTTAGTGTCAGTCAGTTCTGTGACGGCGCTTCTGGCTTGGTGTATTATAAAGGTTTTAAAATCTTCCACAGACGCGGAATCCCGTAAGGAACTCGACTTGGAAAGTCAGGATGTAGCAAGTGAAGACTAGCCTGCAATAACTGCAACCGGACCCAGAACTTGTTCATGAAAATGTTGAAGTCGCGCTTTTACTTCATTGGGATCTTCCAATTTTAAAACGGCTTCAACCAAACCCTGTGCGCGCTTAAGGTGAAGTTTACGTAGAAAATATTTTAATTCTGGCAAAAGCGCTGAAGCCATACTGAGGGAGTCTGCACCCATCCCCAAAAGCAGGCTCACAAACAGGGGATCGCCCGCAATCTCTCCACAAACGCCCACGGGTACACCTGCCGAATGTGCTTGATCAAATATCTGCTTGAGGGTTCGTAAAACTGCAGGATGCGCCGGTTCATATAGGTGGGCGACTCGATCATTCAGGCGGTCGACTGCCATGAGGTATTGAATTAAATCATTCGTGCCCAAACTTAAAAAATCTACCTCCTTCGCTAGTAGATCAATGGTGAGCGCCGCACTGGGAATCTCAATCATTGCACCAACCTGCATGGTATCATCAAACGGTTTGCCTTCCTTTTTGAGCTCAGTCTTAGCTTGTTCCAGCATGGCTTTAGCACGGCGCAATTCATCTAAGCCACTGATCATAGGAAACATGACCTTAACATTTCCGTGGGTACTAGATCGTAGAATGGCCCGAAGTTGCACCATAAAAATATCTGGGGTCTCCAGGCAAAAACGGATTGCGCGAAAGCCCATAAAAGAACTATCCGCCACCTGATTAGGTCCATCGATTATTTTATCCCCACCAATATCCAGTGTGCGGAAAATAACTGGTCGACCCATGGCAGACGATGCCACGGCGTCGTATTCTTCAAATTGTTGCTCTTCAGTCGGGTAACCATGATGTCTTAGGAATAAACCTTCGGTGCGGAAGAGCCCTACCCCATCAGCACAAACTTGGTCTACCTGAGCAAATTCATCCATGCCTTCGATATTCGACATGAGTGGTAACTTGGTGCCGTCCAAGGATTCGCTAGGCAAATCAAGCGAAGTCCGATACAGAGCATCCAATTTTTGTCGCTCTGAGGCGAGTTTTCCAAATTGAAACAAGCGTTCCTCGGTGGGATGAATGACCACAATACCATCGTAACCATCTACAAGGATCATATCACCAGTGCGAATCTTATGAGTTGCATCATGAAGACTAACGACTGCCGGAATTTGCAATGACCGTGCCATGATAACCGAATGGCTGGTTTGTCCTCCAGTGTCTGTGATAAATCCTAGAAATTTATGTCGATCGAGATTAGCAGTATCCGAAGGGGTCAGATCAGTGGAAACCACAATGCTGTTTCGCTCCATGTGGCCAAGGTCGGTGTTTTGCAGACCAATGAGGTTGTGTAGCAAACGCCGGGAAACATCCTGAATATCAGTAACCCGCTCTTTGAGGTAATCATCCTCCATAGAACTGAAAAAAGCCATGTAGCGCTGAACAACTTCGTTGTAACAATGCTCAATGTTGAATCGTGATTCTCGTACCTCCGTGGTGACTTCCTCTATTAAGGCACTGTCTTCCAAAACCATTAAGTGAGCATCAAAAATACGGGCCTCACCTTCTCCAAGGTTGGAAGCAACCTTATTGCGCACGGCGGTGATCTCTGCGCGAGTTTCTAGCATAGCCTGCTCAAAGCGCTCAAATTCAGCCTCAATCTCAGTTTCTTCTAGCTTGTAATGCGGAATCTCAAGTTCGTTACGTTGATAGACAAAAGCAGGCCCGTGTACCACGCCCGGAGAGGCTGCAATACCTTTAATGATGATTTCGTCTTGGGATCCGGGCTGCGTCATAGCAAGGAATAGGACAATATTACCGAAAGGTCTAATACTGCCCAAGTAAGAATCATTATTTAAATGAGGTTAGTTTCAACAAAAAAGACAGATTCGCCCCAGGCGGATTGAATAATGCTCTTTAAATCCTTTGATTTTAGGCCAAATCCGTTCGATTCAATGAGCGCAAAACAACAGCTTCCGCTTCCGCTTAAGCCACAGCTAAAGCCCTTTTCACGCAACTGCTCTAAAAGACTGGGGATCGCACGGTATTTCCTGCCAATCGCCTCTTCAAATGAGTTAAAAATTAGGCGATCTAAGCCCTTTTCTTGACTTCCTGACTTTAAGCAGGCTTCTGCAAATGCCTCAGAGTGGTAATATTCCGGCGCAGCTGAACTCAGGACGGCATAAGCCGAGCCAGTATTGATCTCAAAGTGAGGCTTAAATAGAATGATCGCATGAGTTCGTAAAAAATTTGCCAGATCTTGCGAAGCCGCCTCCAAAATTTCACCCCGACCACGCATGAGGCTTATTCGTGGTTCGATAAAAAATGGACAGTCGGAACCCAAGTCTGCCGCAAGATGACTCAGTTCGGTTCTGCCAAGCGGTTTCCCAGTGAGGGAGTTCATCCCTAACAAGGCACCTGCAGCGTTACTACTACCCCCTCCAAGACCTGCTCCCATGGGTATCTGTTTTTGCAGCTTAAAGTCAAAATACACCTTTTTACCTGTATGTTCGCGAAAGGCTCCAGCTGCTTGCAGAATGAGATTACGATCATCGCTTGGAACTTTAGCATCATCGCAAGAGAACTGGTCCCTCGCAAGAGAATTGCAACCGATGTCTAGATCGTCCCCAAATGCGAGTGGCGCCACTAATGAAGTCAAGGTATGGAATCCGTCATGGCGAGGTCCCTGTACCGCCAGCATGAGATTCACTTTAGCCGGTGTATGAATCGCAATCATTTTTTCCGCATTTACCTCCGTATTCATGTTCTATTGAAGTATCGACCGAGGCTTCCGCTGCCAACAAATAAAATTTTGCCATTTGAGTTTTGCCTTCTGCCTGCCTTTTTAAAAGGATTGATGGATGAATCATCCAAATGGCTGCCAACTTATCCTCGCGCTGGACGTTGAAAATCGCGAAGCGGCGCTCATGACCCTTAAAAGCCTTGGAGATTCCATTGACTGGGTAAAAATTGGTCTCCAACTTTTCACTGCCTGTGGTCCTGATATTGTAAGAGAAATCCACGAGTTGGGATATCGAATTTTCCTCGACCTCAAACTCCACGACATCCCGAACACCGTTGCTAAGGCCGTACAAAGCATCTCCGCCCTACCAGTGGAACTGCTAACCCTTCACGCCAGCGGAGGTGCTGAAATGATCGATTGGGCAAACCAGGCTCGCAAAGACCATGCGCCTGAACTCAACCTGCTTGCAGTGACGGTCCTTACTTCGATGAATGATGCCCAATTGAAACACTTAAATGTCCTCAGATCTGTTAAAGCTCAAGTTCAACACCTTGCCGACTTAAGCCTTCAAGCTGGCGCTCAAGGGTTAGTTTGTTCTCCCCTAGAACTGGCATCGCTTCGCTCACGTTTTGGAAATGATCCTGTTTTAGTCACCCCAGGCATTCGACC
Organism: Opitutia bacterium UBA7350; assembly: GCA_949524905.1. Taxonomy (GTDB): domain Bacteria; phylum Verrucomicrobiota; class Verrucomicrobiia; order Opitutales; family Coraliomargaritaceae; genus UBA7445. The sequence continues at coordinate 215,375 of CATINC010000004.1, forward strand.
ACAGGGAAGCGATAACGACGAGCAAAAGCGCATTATGACGCCTGCTATTGCGGCAGCAACCGGTTCTAATTTTATTGTAGTGGGTCGCCCTATCCTTCGTGCTGATAATGCTGCTGCTGCAGCCCGAGCTATCCGTAACGAGCTTGCTTGAACCATGAATGCATTAATTCTTCTCGCAGGCGGAAGCGGTACCCGCATGAACGCCACTGATATGGATAAGACCTTAATACCCTTAGACGGACGCGCCGTTATCAAGCATTCGGCTCAAACCTTTTTGGAAAGTGGTTTTATTGACCACCTCATCATTGTATTTCGGGATATAGAGCAGCGCAAGGCACTTGAAGCAGCCCTAAAACCCTTTGGTTTTGATCAGCAATTTATCCAAGGTGGATCCACTCGTCAGGATTCGGTTTTAAATGCCTTAAAAGCACTTCCCGAACAAATGACTCATGTTTATATTCACGACTCCGCTCGCCCACTTGTAAGTCGCAATGCTCTGAAATTATTAGAGGCTGCACTTGCAAAAGATGGCGCCGCCGTCCTTGCTAAACCCGTTAGCGACACAGTGAAGCTCATTGCTAGCCCAGCGAAAATCGAGAAAATACTCCCGGAGGATCTGGATCGCACCCGACTCTGGGCAATGGAAACGCCCCAGGCTTTTGCGATGCCTGCAATCTTGGATGCATATCAATACGCACAAGCTGAGGGCCTGCATTTTACTGACGATGCTGCCGTCGCCTCTCATTATGGTTTGCGGATTACTCTAGTGTATAACCCAGACCCTAATCCTAAAATCACCACCAGCGATGATTTAGAATGGATGGCATACCTAACAACGAAACGACCTTGAAAGGCTTTGTCCCAAGTCAGCGCAATACTTAAGGCTAAGGAAAACCTTAAAATTTCCCAACGACAGAAAATGTCGCATTCAGAGGTGCGCCTACGGTAACTTGACTCTCTTTATGCGCACTCGGGTAGTAAAGTTCATCCGTTAGATTCTCGATATTTAGCTGAAGACTTATGCTATCAGAAATCTTACAGTAGGCAGCGGCATCCATTCGCGTGTAGGCAGGCAAGTAAGCCGTGCCACCTGTTGTGGTTAGGCTATCGGCTTGGTGTGTTAAGCCGAAGCCTAGGCTTAACCTATCATTCAAAAGATACTTATTCCAAAGCGATATAGTCCGCTCGGGTAATTCTCTCAAATGATCACCATCACTATCTTCGCCATCCAGTTGGCTATATCCTACAATTAAGAACCAGCGATCTGTGATTTTACCCTGCAATTGGAACTCAAAGCCGCTGATTTTGCCTTCAAGATCGCGAACAAGCGCTTCACCTAGACCTCCCGTGTAGCTTTCTTGTTGAATGGTATCGATCTCAAAAAGTGCCGCTGTTAAACTAAGACTGTTATTGAAGTCCCATTTCAAGCCAATCTCAGAATTTTCATAGGTATTGGGGTCTAAATTTGTCTTGCTTGCAGTTGCATATTGCTCGTCACCACTTTTCAACTGATAGGCCTCACTATAACTGGCATATAAGTTGAGATTTTCTTTTGCCTTGTAGACAAAACCCAATCGCGGGGTGAATACACTGTCATTACGGTTAACTGCTTCGGAGACATCCCCATTCACATCATACTTGATAGAATTTTGATCAATATCATCCAAGCGTGCGCCCAAAACTAAGCCCAGCTTCTCGGTTAGATCAATCTCGTCATTTAAGTAGATCCCAAAAACGGATACCGTATTGCTAGTGTTATCGCCAAAACTGTCGAAATCATTCGTTACCGCTCCAACACTATCCATACCGACTCCATCGCTAAGCCTGATAGGACGTACGATGGTGAACTCATTTGTGAATACAGCTTTATCACGTGTATTAGCATTATTGGTGCTGATTGATTCAACCCCGGCAACAAGGGTGTGCTGCATACCCAATAACTCATATTCACCAATCAAATCTGCTGATAGAATGAGGTTGTCTCTTTTCGTGGTATCAACATAGCCACCCAGTGGTATGGTGGGGTCAGTCGCTTCAGCCTGCCTGTTGGGATAGACGTTTTGATAGCGTTTATCGAAATCATTGTAGGTTATATTAATAATGCTTTTCAAGGCTTCCGAAAACCCGTTCTGAAAACTAGCCCTATATATATGTGCCGTGAGCGTAGAATAATTATCTCGCTCATCGCCAAAAACAATGTCTTTGAAGGCATCGACTGGAGTGTTCGTAGTGGGTGAAGTTGGGATGCCTCGATCGATGAATCGATCTGTATCTAAGAATTCATACGACAAATCTAAAACAGCATGGTCGCTGAGTTTAAACTTAACGGTAGGATTGATTCCAAATTCATCAGCATAGAAAAAATCACGATGACCCTCGAGGTCATTTTTAAATACATTGATGCGCACAGCAGTAGCATCACCTAAGGCTAAATTCTTATCAAACTGTGCTAAAGTACCCCCAAAGGTATTTATGGATAACTTATATACATTGAAATTGTCACGGAGCACCCCTTTTTTCATAACTCTATTCAGCACCCCTCCTGTCCCGCCTCTTCCAAAGAAAAGAGCGTTTGATCCACGGAGAAACTCAACACGTTCAACGTTGTAAAGCGGCCGGTAGTATTGGACATCATCTCGCACGCCATCCACAAAAAAGTCTGAGGTAGAACGAACACCCCTAAATACAACTGCATCGCGGTGACCTTCTCCTTGAGAAATGTTAACACCTGGAGTATATTCAACAATATCGTTGATACTTTCCAAGCCTTGCTGTGAAATTTGATCCGCCGTCATAATCGTGAGGCTCTGAGGAACCTGTAAGATAGTTGTCGGGGTCTTAAGTGCATTCACCTCATCGATGTATAAAGAAGAACCGATAACAACAAAGTCATCCAAGATAAGTATCGGCGCTCCAATTTTTTCAATTTCAGTATCAGCCAAGAGCATTGCTTGATAGCTTGAAAATAGTGCTCCTAGTACGAATAGAGCGTTACGGTAGGGATGGTCCATTTTGCCTCTATATCAGGTTAATCTGCGCTGTAAATGTGACTCATTCTCAATAATGGTTGAAAATGAGTCTCAATATTAATTGCTGTCAACTAAATATTAAATTTAACAACAAAATTTAGAGCTGAGCGTAATGGATTTATGAAGCCACACCCTAAAAAGAGAACAGCCTATAGTAAATTTAGAATAAGCAAAGAGAATGGCTATTTCAAAGCTTCAAAAAAAGCCGCTAGCTTTGCCGGATCCTTTAAACCAGGTACAGATTCTACCCCGCTATTTACGTCCACAAAACATGCCGTGCTTTCCGTAAGAGCTGTTTTGATGTTTTCCGCTGTAAGTCCGCCAGCTAAAATAAATTGTAGATTTGTATGCGCGGCTTGAAATTTGCGAAAACCCTCCCAATCGCCTACTTCACCGGTCCCACCGGCTCTTTTTGTAGAATAGGTATCGAGCACAACCGTGGTGGTATAATGTCCTAACATTTTCGGCAAAGGTGTTCCGCTGGGCAAACGAGGTGCTATCCAAAGATTGTCCCGTCCGATAACGCTCGCCCACTCTGCCAGATATGCTTCGCAGGCTTTGAGACTGGCATGAATTTGAAAGTTCTGAAAGCCTGCCGCTTGGAAGGCTCGAATCGTTGCCAGCTCTGGTTCTACGTCCACCACGATGCGTTGAGCCAGCGGCACGAGTGATGCTAGAGCTTGAGCTTGCTCTAAGGTAACCACACGCGGGGAAGCCTTGTAGGCGATAAAACCAAAGGCGTCTGCCCCTTGTGTAAGCGCAGCGCAAACATCCTCTTCCCGGGTGAGGCCACATACTTTTACCTTAATTCCTTTTTTCATCTTCTTGCATTAAATTGGTAACCACCTTGCAAGCAAATGTATATCGACATGATTCAAATGCCAACACAGAGTTAAAATCTCAATGATTCCCAAGGCATATCGCTCAATACTACTGCTCGCTTTGCTTGTGCTTGCGCTAGCAAGTGGCTTTCTCAGTTTAAATTTTGGCAGCATCCCTATTGCTCCAAGCGAAATCTTTTCCATTTTTCTCGGGCCCCTAAATACTCATATCGGATTTCATGAACCCTCTCCTGAGCATACCACGATTGTTCTTCAACTTCGATTCCCTCGCATCCTGCTTGCTCTCCTAGGAGGCGGCAGTCTTGCACTGGCCGGCGCAATCTTACAGGGACTTTTTCGTAATCCCCTCGCCGACCCTGCTTTAATTGGCGTCAGTTCGGGAGGTGCAGTGGGTGCTGGCTTGGTACTTCTAATGGCTTCAAGTGCGCGTTTAGCTCCCACCTTATGGGATAACCCCTACACCTTGATGTTGGCTGCCATGACCGGAAGCATCTTAAGCACTTACCTAGTTTACCAACTCTCTAAAACAGGCGGTCGTATTCATGTCCCAACTATGCTTTTATGTGGTATAGCAGTGAATGCCTTTGGTGGCGCGCTTGTTGGTGTTATGCTCTTTAGTGCCGATCTAGATACTCTCCGCGAAATCACCTTCTGGGGAATGGGTAGTTTCTCCCGTGCACCGCATACAGCAGTCTTTACGGCTACGCCGCTTTTCCTCGTTCTCATGGTACTTCTTTTGCGCCAAAGCCAAGCCCTCAACGTGCTCCTGCTTGGAAATGCTGAAGCTCTTCACCTCGGATACGACCCACACCCTATCCATCGCCGCCTTATCCTACTATGCGGAGCTCTGGTCGGCCTAAGCGTAGCGCTCTGCGGATCCATTGCTTTTGTGGGTCTGGTTGTTCCTCATCTGGTACGCCTTTTAGTCGGACCCAACCATCGCTTTCTACTACCTGCTTCCTTTCTTGTTGGCGCCATCTTAATGGTGATGGTTGATTTACTTGCCGCTAATTTATTAGAACACGCAAATATTCCGATCGGCATCCTGACCGCTTTTGTCGGTGCTCCTTTTTTCCTTTACCTCCTCCTCGGTGCCAGACGAAAGGAAATTGTATGATTGAAGCAAAGGGTATCACTTTTTCAGCAGGATCTCGTAAGCTCATCAAAGCGGTGACCTTTAAGCTTCAACCCGGAAAGTTCTATGGCCTGCTCGGTCCAAATGGAGCCGGAAAGAGCACTCTTCTACGGATCCTCAACGGTGAAATCCAACCCGACAAAGGCTCCGTATTTTTTGATGAGCGCAAACTCACTGACTGGTCGCTAACTGCTTTGGCAAAAATCCGCAGCGCCTTACCTCAACGCACTGAGCTTTCATTTGATTACACTGTCGAAGAGGTTGTCGCATTAGGACGCAGTCCCTTCAATGATAGTCAAAACGAATCGACTCAAGGACCTGAAGCCATACAAGCTTCATTAGAATCTTTCCATCTAGAAAAACTACGCAACCGCTCCTACCTAAACTTATCCGGAGGTGAGCAGCAACGCGTACAATTAGCCCGTGTATTTACCCAAATCTGGCGTCCCAAAGGGGATCCTACATCACGTTTCTTGCTTTTAGATGAACCCACCGCAGGTCTTGACCTTGCCCACCAACAACAACTGCTGGAACGACTTCAGGAAAGTGCACGTCAAGGCACTACTGTTATAGCAGCGCTACACGACCCCAATCAAGTTGCTGCTCACGCCGATTCACTTCTAGTACTTGCGGAGGGAAAATTAGTAGCTGATGGAAAGGTCGAGGAGATCCTTAACAATACGCTTTTAAAACGCTACTTCGGTGTAGAAACTGAGACCTTACGCACGGCAAAAAATGGCAAAGCTTTTAGTTTTCGCGCCCCTTCTCCTCCACCATCACAGAGGTAAAATAATTAAAAAACTACTGCATCCGAGGTCGGCGCGTCGTGGGTTGCTTTTCTGGACGGAAAGGTAAGTCAAAGGCCACTTCAAAATCATAGCCCTCATTAAAATCTTCTGGGCTATCATTTTCAGTTTTTCCCAAGACTCGACACGCCACTAAATTAAACACTATATTGCCAAAATCGCTGCAGCTCTTAACACCCCAGCTTTGAAGAACTGAACGCGCCATGGGCCCGTACTGCTCAATAGCATGCATACGAATACCCTCTAATAATTGTTGCCCAGTAAGGTGGTGCCCTTCCTGCAGTTGACCCGCTTCATGCAAACTCTTCACGCTATAATCCAAAGCTTGCCGTAGGAAATAATACGCACCACGAGCATAGCGGGGGTCGTCCTTACAGATTGCCCGTACAACCTCATTGAAATCTCGATTTGAATTAGTCACTTACTTAAAAAAACGACTTACCCAATGACGTCAACTGCCTCACCCATTCAGGGTGATTTAGCCTCAATCTGGTATCCTTTTTTTCGCGCCTCCATCGCCCAAGTATAAATCTGTTCGTAGGTATCAGCCGATTGATCCCATCTGAAATCTGCAGCCATTCCATTTGCTTGTAATTGCGCAAACTCCTCAGGACGGTCAAAATACGTGGAGCAAGCCCATCCAACCGTATCGTAAAACGCCTCTGCGGTAGGCGCATCAAAACGAAAACCAGTCCCCAAACCACTGCCCTCAAGGTATTGCTCAACCGTATCCACCAAACCACCGGTAGCCCGTACAATCGGAGGCGCACCGTATTTCATAGAATACATCTGACTCAGGCCACATGGTTCAAATCGGCTGGGCATCAAAAGAAAATCAGATCCTGCCACCGACAGGTGTGCCAGTTGATTATCAAAACCTATATAAGATGCGAAACGTCCAGGATTTTGATTTGCCAAGAACTTAAAGGCTTGCTCCAGCGTAGGATCCCCTGTCCCCAGCACTGCAATCTGGATATTCATGGTTTCCAACAAACGCTGCCCCGTTGCCACAAGTAAATCCAGTCCTTTTTGATCCACCAGTCGTGAAACGATTGAAAAAAGCGGGACATTGTCCGCCTGATTCAGTCCAAAAGCAGTCTGAAGCGCTGCCTTACAAGCAGTCTTTCCCTTTAAATCATTCGCTGAATAACGTTCAGGTAAATACAGATCCGTTTCTGGGCTCCACTCGTTCTCATCAATGCCATTGATCACTCCAATTAAATCTGCTGCTCGAAACTTCAAGAGCTTTTCTAAACCGCATCCGCCATCCTCTTCCTGAATTTCTCGAGCATACGTCGGGCTGACTGTTGTGATCTTACTAGAGTGATAGATGCCCCCCTTCAGCATGTTCACTTGCCCGTATGCCTCGAGACTATCACTGCGAAAAGTTACCTCTGGCAAGCCTGCAAACTCTAGGGTATCTTTAGGAAAGTAACCTTGATGCTGTACGTTGTGTAAGGTCATTACAGTGGCGACCTGCTCCATGGGTTTGCCCTGCTCTGTTGTGTTCAGATACACCGGCAATAGCCCTGTTGGCCAGTCATGGCAGTGCACCACATCAGGAATCCAACCCAATTGATAGCACAAATCAATGGCCGCACGGGAAAAAAATGAAAACCGTTGAGCGTTATCTGCCTCATTTCCAGACGGACCACAGTAAACTTCAGGTCCATCAAAATATAAATTATGCTCCAACAAATAACAAATCGCCTCACAACCCGGTAAGGACACTTCCCAAACCTGAGCATAAGCCGTCTCCCCACCCAAATTAACAATTAAGGGTGAAGATTTGAGCGGCACGGCAGTTTCAATTCCAGTTAAAGAGGCGTATTTTGGAAGTACGATACGCACATCATGCCCGCGCTGACTCAAGGTCTTTGAAAGAGCTCCGACAACATCAGCTAAACCGCCTACCTTTATGAATGGCACCAACTCTGGTGTCACCATTAGGATTTTTTGAACCGTGCTCACAATTGAATCTTTTTTCGGCCTAGGCTTAGCCAGGATCTCCATCAGAATCCTCAATTAAAAATTCATCCGGAATTTTTGGGGAATAATTAATAATAGGCAACAAACACAAGAGACCAGTACAAGTCACTCCAAGGATTAGGAAACCTGTCACATCATGCACTGTACCAATATCGCCGATTAAAGGAAGCACCCAATGCTCGTCGATCGCGTTGGAACCATGATTATAAGCCCAATAAGTCAGAAAAAGGGCGCGACATAAATTAGTGATAAAGGCAAGGCTCATGGCAAACCCTATCAAAAGTAACTTTTTCCAGATTTTTTCTAAAAAGACAGCTGCCAAAAAAGAACCCGCAAAAAGACAAGCCGTCAAAGAGCGAATACCCGAACAGGCTTCCTCAACTCCAACTCGATCCTCGCCATTCAAAACCAGCACACTACCCTCGCGCTCAAGAGTAGCGCCCGTTAAATCAAAAACGGTAAAGACCACTGCGGTTACCTGTGACTGCAAAAATACCAAAACTGCCTTTTGTATCACACTAACCAAAGGTGCAGATAGAAGCCAAATGAGCGCCGGAAAGAGAAACAGCAAAGCCAAAGCCAAACGACTTTTAAGCGCCATTGGTTCGCCATCTGCACGTTCCTTAGAAAAAATGAAGACCCCAGATAAAAAGATGCTTGCAAAGCCGACGGAGATCGCAAGCGATGCCGGATTCTGCGGACCAGTCACCGCTCGCAAGAAACCTCCGATAAAAAATAAAACGATCCCCAATATGAGGGCAGCCGTGGCTATCCACTCCAAAACTACCGTGAGCCTAGATCGACTTGGAGCTTCGTTTGAACTTTCCTCACCTAAGCGTACCCCGCGAAAAAGATAGGATTGAATCTGTGGCCAACGATCATAAATGACATAGACTGCAAACAGAGGGACTAAAAAGCCAAAACTGTATTCATCATTTGTTTGCCACCAAAATAACTGATCCCAAACCATGAAGATCGCCAATCCCAAAAACAAAAAACAAACATTTTGCGTTTCCTTTGGCAAATTTAAGAAGGCACCTGCGTTGTTATCCTCAATCACGACCTATAAATAGTAAAGTTTTGCTTTTAAACAGTATGAACTCTTTAGAAAGCCCTTAATTTAACCGATAGCAACCCCATAAATTTAAAATAAGCTCGCCAATCGCACTTGAGAATTTGATTCGACCCATATCCTTACTCCACCCATACTAATATCCAATTTTATGTCAAACTCTGACCGATCCAATGACCCCGCTGAATCTAAGCCGGGATTTGAAAGCCTGCAGGCCCATTGGCGCATGCCGTATATTCTCGCACCTAAATGCGATCCTAATTCGGCTAATCCTTTTGCTTCGCTACCAGATAAAGATGATGCTGAAAGTCTTATTCTCCTGCGCAGAAAGTACAACTACACTGTCCTCAATCGATACCCCTACAATGCCGGTCATCTCTTAGTGGTGCCCTTTGAGGAAGTTTCCGATCTTCAAAATCTATCGACTGTGGCGCGTCATGAACACATTGATTGCATCACCGAAGCCCAAGCCCTTCTCACCCGCGCCTTAAATCCCGAAGGTTTTAACATCGGCTACAATTTAGGAAACGCCGCAGGTGCGGGGATTCCGGTGCATCTACATTGCCACATTGTACCGCGTTGGCATGGTGATACCAACTTTATGCCAGTTATCGGCAACACCCGTGTCTTACCGGAAGCCCTGCAATCCATGTGGGAACGCCTACGTCAGTTCATTTGAAGGCCCTTCCATTAACAATCTTTTCACCACCCTCCGATTTATGCCATCCGACACCTTACATTTTTCAGATGCTCGGCACCTTAGCCAACTGTATGCAAACGATCCGCGATATCTCGATGAGATCGACCATGTCTTTGGGACTAAAACCACAACTCGAGATGATTGGATCACTTTTGAAGGTGAACCGACAGCGATCGGAAAGGCACGTGATGTCTTTGAAATACTCGATACCGCACGCAAACAAGGGCTGCGTATACGCGGATCTGACCTACATCACACTTTACGCTCTGTCTCTAAAGGGCGTGCTGAGGAATTACGTGATATCTACCGCAACCCCTTCGTGATTGAACTCAAACAACGGAGCATTATCCCTAAAACGCTGAATCAAAAACGATACCTGCAAGCGATCGAGCAGCACCCCATCACTTTTGGAATCGGACCAGCCGGCACCGGTAAAACTTACCTTGCCATGGCTATGGCACTACGAGATCTACTCGCCGGGTCCGTAGAACGTATCATCATTACCCGTCCCGCAGTTGAAGCAGGTGAGGCACTTGGCTTTCTGCCGGGTGAACTTCAAGAAAAAATCCTACCCTACCTAACCCCGCTTTATGATGCCATGCATCAAATGATCGGCAAAGAAAGTGCCAGCCAACTCCTTGAACGCGGTATCATAGAAATCGCACCCTTAGCTTATATGCGTGGGCGCACCCTCTCCAACGCCTTTGTAGTGCTGGATGAAGCCCAAAATACCACCCATGAGCAAATGATGATGTTCCTCACTCGCCTCGGAGATGGAAGTCGTATGGTTGTTACTGGAGATGTCACTCAAATCGACCTGCCGCGCACAAAACTCTCCGGACTCGTTGAAGCCACACGGATTTTAGGAGGCATTAAGAATATTGAACTTTTCAACTTTTCAGGTGAAGATGTCATCCGTCACCCCCTTGTGCAATCAATTATCCGAGCTTATGCACAGCAAAGCCAGGAATAATCCTTTGGAAAAAACTACCTAAACGCTCTGCACTATGGCCGATTCAAAAAGCCCTAACCACAAAAGCCGCAAAAACGAAGCGCGTCGACTTCGTAAGCGTAAGATTCGCAAGCTCAAGCTCGACTCGCGCCAAATCATTGAGGCTTCTCTATACAGTCTTCTTGTCCTCGGATTGATCTGCATTGCATTCCTGGGCAGGCAACCAATGGGACCACAAATCCTGCTCAATCAACCCGCACCCACGCGGATCGTTGCGGAATTTCCCTTTGAGTATACAAGCGAAATTATACGTCAACGCCAGGCTAGGGCAATTCGTGCACAAATACCTCCGGTCTTTAAACGCAGTGATGCACCTTTCCTAGAATTCAGCACCGCCCTCAGTAATCTCCAAAATCGATTCGCAAAAGTCCTCATTGAATTTGAAGACGAAGATAAGGAACGTCTACTTGAAGAAAAAAATAAAGCGACCACCGAATGGATAGAGGTCTCTGGCCTAGAAATCGACCCAGATATAATAACTGAACTCTTTGAGCGCACCAACCCCAAAGAACGCGCCAAACTTTTTGAAGAAGCATTGGAAGCACTCCATTCGCTTTATCAAGATGGGATCTACACTGCTCCTGATGCCCAAAATACTAACAGTATTTCCGTTATCCAACTCCTTGATGATACCAGCAGCAACGAACTACCCGCTGCACGCACCCGCTCCGCCGCAGAAATTGCCCTCCGTCGACAAATTGACTCAATCTCACGCAATGACAAAACTGCGCGCGCCCTTTTCAGCTTCTTTAACGCCGGACTTAAAGACAATTTAGTCTACAGCGAAACCGACACCGCTGCTGCGATCGACCAAGCCATTTTTGAGATCGAACCCACTCTTTTTGCCTTTACCAAAGGCGACACCCTAATCGAACCAGCCGCCACCATTGAGCAACTCGACCTTGAGCGCATGGAACAATATTCCGCTGCCGCTCTTGAAGACGGCAACGATCCCACCTTCTTCAATGCCCTCTTTCTCGAGCGCCTTGTCCTCACCGCTTTTCTCCTCATTGCAATTGGCCTTTTTCTCAAACAAGGCCTCCGCAATTACCCCAATCGCACCCAAGCCTTTGTCATCAGCGCAGTCTGCCTTCTTGTTAATCTCTTCATCATTCGACTCATTCTTGAATTTGGAGAACTCGTTGCAGTCAATAACCGTGGCGTCCTCAGTATCCTCCCTTATTTCGCCCCGTATGCTTTAGCTCCAATACTAGTAGCTGCTCTTACCGGCATGACCCCTGCGATTTTTACTGCTCTTGTTATCGCCACTCTTTTTGGAATCTCCCAAGGCAACTCTATTGAGTTCACCCTCATTGCCTTCCTCTCAGGCGTCGTTGGGGCTTACTACTCCAACAATATCCGTTCTCGTACTCGACTCTTCCGAGCCGGACTCTTCGCCGGGCTTGCAGCTGCTATTGCTGCCATCATGACAGGCATCTTGAGTAATTTTTCTGCCGGATTAATTACAGAACTGTTTTTTCTTAGTCTGCTAATTGGAGTCCTATCTGGCATAATCGCAGTCGGGGTACTTCCGCTCCTTGAACATCTTTTTAAGATCACCACCGATATCACCCTCCTAGAGCTTACCGACTTTAATCACCCCCTTCTGCGCCGAATGCAGGTTGAAGCTCCAGGCACCTACCACCATAGCCTTATGGTGGCCAATCTCTCAGAAAACGCTGCTGCTGCTATCGGTGCCAGCCCCTTGCTCTGCCGCGTCTGTTGCTTCTTTCACGATATCGGAAAGTTAGTTAAGCCAGAATATTTCACCGAAAACCAACGCGACGGACTCAACCCTCATGATGAAAAGAACCCTTCCATGAGCGCCCTCGTCATTAAGGCGCACGTAAAAGAAGGCATCGAACTCGCCCGAGATCATAAACTCCCTCATGTGATCCACGACGTCATCCAGCAACATCACGGAACCACCCTCATTCAATACTTCTACCATCAAGCCCGCGAACGCCTTAAAGAGGATCACGACAACAATACCCCTGTTATCGATCAAAGCACCTACCGCTACGATGGCCCACGCCCTGCATTCAAAGAAAGCGCCATTATCTTCTTTGCCGACGGCGTAGAAGCCGCAAGCCGCACGCTTCCAAAAGTTACCCAGTCAAACATCGAAGACCTCATCGATAAAATTTTTCGTGACCGAATCGAAGACGGACAACTCGACGACTGTCCCCTTACCTTCCAAGAACTGAACAAAATTCGAGAAAGCTTTGTCTACACCCTCCTCAATATGCTCCATTCGCGTGTTGAATATCCCAAGGACGATAACAAAAACGAGCCTGCCCCTAAAGCAACCGCATCCTCTTAGTATGATAATCGCCGTCAGTAACCGCTATCCCGATCTTCAAGACCCCGTAATCGCAACTCAATGCCTTGCCGACTGCACCCAATCATTAGCTGAGTTTACCCTTCCTTCAGGAGAGCTCTCGATTGTTTTTGTCGATGATTCAGCTATCTCCAGTATCCATCATCAATTCATGAAGGATTCGAGCCCTACCGATGTTATTACTTTCAAAGCTACGCCTGAGATGGACTCCGCCGGTGAGATTATAGTCTCAGTCGACCACGCCCGTGCCCGTGCCAAGGATTTAAACCTTCCTTTCGCCCGCGAACTCGCCCTTTACCTTGCGCATGGATGGCTCCATCTAGCCGGCTTTGATGACCACAATGATGAGGACCGAAAAAAAATGCGTTCCGCTGAAAAAACCATTCTCGATGCACTCGACCAGCTCCCTCAATTCCCCGATTTTCAAATCGTAAAAAAATAGCGACGATCCAACCTAAGGGGTATCGGTAAATAATTTTTTGCCCGTGGTTTTTCCACAAGACTCACCCATTCGAGCGTAAACTTCCGTCCCCTGAATAGCTTGATCCAGTAGGTCTGTATCAAATTTGACTGTGCCTGGCTTAAAAAGTGTGACCACACAGGAACCACCAAAACTAAAGTATCCCTTCTCACCCCCTTGTGCCACCGTGCCGGGCTTGTAAGTCTGATGAATTCCACCCACACAGGTTGCTCCTACTTCAAAAATCAGAACCTCTCCAAATTTTGGAGCGTGTAAATGCGTCCGAGTGCGTCGGTTCTCCCACAAAATTGAGAGTTTACGCCGTAATGCCAAAGGACTAACCGAGCGCAAACTTCCTTTTAAAGAAACCGAAGCATTGACCTCTCCCGCTAACGGGAAATGAAATCGATGATAATCAATCGGGCACAAGCGCGAAATCAACAGCGCACCGCCAGCAAAACGTTTAGCCACCTCAGCATCACCAACAAAATGCACCAAATCGAAAGCCTGTCCCTTGATATAAAAGACTGAGGCCGCATCAACATTAGGAATAACAAGGTGTCGGCCATCTGCCGGGAATACCACTGTTTCTAAACCACCCTCAATCGGACGGGCTCCAGCTTGTAAACGACGATAGAAAAATTCATTAAAATGCCGAAAACCACCTTTGGGTTCGATAAATTCTTTGCGGTCCAATCGAAAGTGTCTAATAAACGGTCCAATTTTTGCACGGCTCTTAGTTTGGTTCATACGCCAGCCGTACCAAACTGAAAACCACGCCCGCTGCACAAAAAGCCATACCGTGAGACGGCCAATGGCAGTACCATAAGCCCACCGCATAAAACCCTCTCCATAAATCGGCTCCCATTGAAGCACCCCTTTAGCACGATCAAAGTATTCAATTCTAGCATTTAAAACCCCTTCCCTTCCTTGAGCGCGTCTGCGTGCGAGCGAAAACCCTAACCATACCGCTAAGAGACTCAAAACTACGCTTCCAGCACCGTACAATCCTGCTACTAGACCAGAACCTCTCAACAATAGATCTAAAAGCTCTTTGCTAAAAAGAGAAAAAGTGGTGTAACCCCCGCAAAAACCTGTGACCCAAAAATGCCAACTTACAGAGGACGCACTCTGCCCACTTTGTTGTATCTTGAGACCTGCAATTCGCCCCACTAAGTAGGAACCACTTACATTTATCAAAATCGTGGCCAATGGCAAGTAGAGGCCAAGCCCGACAGCAACAAGCACGATAACGATACGCAAGACTCCACCCAGCGAAGAGCCAAGTGCAATCAACGATAGATCTTTTATGCAAATCGTTTTCACTAATATTTACCCATTATCCATCCAGAACCCACAAGAAAGGCCATGAGGCTCAAGCCAAGACTTAAAATTACATAAATAACTAAAGTCAGCCGTCGACCCTCTGATAAAAGAGTTATATTCTGAAGGCTGAAAGCTGAAAAAGTCGTGAAACCACCGCAAAACCCTAACAACAAATAAGCCCTCATGGGGTGTTCCATCACGAGTCCCAAACTAGCACCCATCAGCGCACTTCCAAGGATATTTACCATGAGGGTGCCCCATGGAAAGAAATTCCTCTGCCAGCCTGCGCTAAGCGTGACCACCAGATGTCGCGCAACCCCGCCCATTGAACACCCCATAACTCCGAGCAAAATTTCCATCCTTGCATCTATGTAATAATACGCGCTCCTGTAAAGCCCCCGATATCGTTGTTTTCATCATCGCCAAGCTTCTACTAGCAACCAACACTCATTCTTAATGGATCTCCGTAAAAAAATATACGCACTCATCAAAGCACCCGACTACCTCCCCTTAAGGCAGGAGGAAATTATCGCCGTCCTAAAACTCAACAAAGACGCTGCCCGCCGAACCCGTAAAATCCTTCAAGGGCTTCTTGATTCAGGTGAAATCGCTCGGATAAAAAAAGACCGCCTTTGCCTTACAAATGACGCCAACCTTATCAGCGGGCGTATCCAATTCCGTCAAAGCGGGTCCGCCGTTTTAATTCCTGATGCAGATGCAGGTAAAAAAGGCATACAGGGTCATCCTGTAAACGCCGAGGACACGGGTGTAGCCCTCCACGGTGACCACGTCCTTGCGCGTATCCAAGAAGGCCGCCAACGAGGCTATTATCGAGGACGCCGCAGAGAGCGCAATTTTCGTAACCCTGGAAAACCAGATCAAAATGAAAAACCAAACGTTCGAGTCATTCGCATCCTTAAACGCGCCCGCGATACCGTAGTAGGCAACTTAAAAAAAGGACGTCATACTTTCTACGTCATACCTGATGACCCACGCATCATTCAAGATTTCCTAGTCCCAGATCCTCGAAACTCTGGCCTAAAACCACTACCGAAGGTCGGCGATAAAGTTGTGCTTAAACTCATTGACTGGACTCAACGCCACCTAAACCCCGAGGGCGACATCATTGAAGTGCTCGGCAAAACTCATGCGCCCGACGCAGAATTTAAAGGCATCCTTCATAAATACGAACTCAACCCAAATTTTCCTTCTGCTGTCCTCAAACAAACTGAAACAATCCCTGAGCACGTCCGTGCAAGCGATTGTAAAGGTCGCCAAGATTGCCGCGACCTTCTCACCTTTACCATCGACCCCGACGACGCAAAAGATTTTGACGATGCCCTCTCCATTGAAGAACTCGAAGGCGCCCGCTATCGCATTGGAATTCATATCGCGGATGTCTCGGCCTACGTTAAACCCGGCACCCCTCTCGATATTGAAGCGCAAAAACGCGGTAACAGCACCTATCTCGTCGGGACCGTTATCCCAATGTTACCGCATGCACTTTCAAATGGGCTTTGCAGTTTAGTTGAGGCCGAAGACCGCCTAACTAAATCCGTTTTCATCACCTATACCTCAAAAGCCCAAATTGAAGCAGTGGATTTCGCTAATACGGTCATCCGCAGTAACAAACGTCTTACCTACCGACAAGCCTTTGCCTTCATGGAAAAAGACGATCTTAAGGCCATCCGCAAAACCCCATTACCACCCAAGCATCAAACCGGTTCAACCGGAAGACCTCTCAGTGAACTTGACGACCCTGAGATGGAAACGCTGCAGCGCCACACCCGTTCTCTGTGGCAAATCGCTCGTCAACTTCGCCAGCGTCGTTTCAAAAACGGTTCTCTAGATCTTGATATGACTGAGATCAAAATCTATGTGGATCCCCAGGGATATGCCGACCGCATTGAAAAACAGGTAAATGATGAAAGTCATCAACTCATTGAAGAATTCATGCTGTCTGCCAATGAACAGGTCGCCCGCCAAATGAAGCGCAACCAATTCCCCTGCCTTTACCGCGTTCATGACGAACCCGAAGAAGAGAAACTACAAGAGCTTCGGCAAACTATGGTTTCTTTTGGGATTACCTGTGGCAACTTGACCCGCAGCCATGAAATGTCTGCTCTCTTGAAACAACTTAAAGAACACCCACAAGGCTATACTCTTAAAACTCACGTTCTTCGCAGTCTCAAACAAGCACAATACCGAGCCTCGCCTGACGGACACTATGGACTTTCCAAGAGCGACTACACCCACTTCACTTCTCCGATTCGTCGCTACTCCGACCTCATTGTCCACCGCATTTTCGATAGCTTCCTCTGTAAAACCGGAGCTGCCTCTGCTCCCAAAAAACCGGACACTCAGTACCCACAGGCAAAATTAGACGCCCTTGGCGAGCATCTCTGCATCACCGAACGTAATAGCGTCGATGCTGAGCGGGAATCGGTAAAAACCAAACTCCTCGAATTCTACGAGCGCGAACTCGATAAAGACGACAAGCAAAGCTTTGGCGCTGTTATCACCGACATTAAAAACCACGGCCTCTATATTGAAATCACCGATACTATGGCCTTCGGAATGGTACACATATCTACCCTTGATGATGATTTCTATCATCTGAGTGAAGATGGCAGCCGTATGGTTGGTCGACGCAAAAAGAAAACCTATCGCGTTGCACAAAATATCCACGTTCAAGTTGAACGCGTTGACCGTTTTAAGCGACAAATTGATTTCCGCATCATGGATGAACCAAATAAAGCTAAAGCTACATCCGCCAAAAAGAAGCAAGCAACCACGGCGGCATCCGCAAAAGAACTCGGAGCTATTAGAAAAAAACGTAGGAACAACCGCTCCAAAAAGCTTTCTTAATCTAATGTTAAATGCCCCCTAATCCCCTATCACTCTATTGGTGCAAACGAATCGAGTAATACATATAACTCCTTCTTTGAACTGAATTCTGAAGTGCAATCTCATCCGATCCGTTTTTCATATTAAGATTAATGTATTAATGAAAGGCATCTCCAAGCTTGTATTTTACTGCCTCTTTACACTTGGACTGATATGCTTAGTCCTAAACCAGGTTCAAAGATCGACTCCCAACGACGATACTAAATCAAAACCTAGCATTGTTGAAGAGAATCACATCGACCCATTTACAGCTAGCCCCATCGAACCGTCAGGGTCTGAAACAGATATAATTGTCCATCCTCCAGAATGCCCATGTGGACAACACCAGCAGGGACACCAAAAGAGTTCGCCTAAGGCTACTGAAAGGTACCCATCACTCAAGCTACCCAAAGACTTCATTAACGCCCTGGGTCGTAACACTCCCGGTGACCCTATTCGCTTTGATTTGCCTGAAGGCAGCTTTGCCAGCGGTCACATCCAAGGCCGAGAATTTGATCTCAAAGGTCAGATTATTGCAATTGAGGGTACCCTTCATTCCCCAAAATCAGGACGCTTTATGTTTCGCCGGGAAATCCTCGCAGGGAACGCTTGGCCAATGTCTGGCGTGGTTATTTTTGACGAAGGCAACTATGCTTACCGTATTGAACCTAGCACCATTAATTACGGAACAGCTGAGCTAATTAAATATCCTCTCGATGAAGTGATTTGTAACAATTTCAAGGGCCTAAAAGCCGAAGCTATTCCAGAGAGTGAAACAACCGAGATTCTTCCTGAAGATCACCCGACCGACATTCCGATACCCGATTACCAAAACGGCGTCATACCCCTTGAAAGCCTACCCGGCACAGCCGCCGTCTTATACCTCGATTTCGATGGTGAAGCTGGTCCTCACGGAAGTTGGGGTGATTTTGATGCCCATCCAGCAACCAATCTCAGTCTCAGTAATATTTTTCAAATTTGGCGTCGTGTTGCGGAAGACTTTGCTCCTTTCAACTTTAACGTCACAACAGATCTGCAAGTCTACCTTGATGCTCCTGAAAATTCTAGACAGCGCTGTATCATTACGCCCACCGATGATGCCTACCCGGGAGCAGGCGGCGTTGCCTATCTTAGGTCGTTCGACTGGAGTGGTGACACTCCCTGCTGGGCTTTTTACAGTAGTGGAAAATCAGCCGCTGAAGTTATCTCGCACGAACTTGGACATACCTTGGATTTAAGGCATGATGGACAAACGGACCCCAGTGAAGATTATTA
Source organism: Opitutia bacterium UBA7350 (assembly GCA_949524905.1). Taxonomy (GTDB): domain Bacteria; phylum Verrucomicrobiota; class Verrucomicrobiia; order Opitutales; family Coraliomargaritaceae; genus UBA7445. The sequence continues at coordinate 234,248 of CATINC010000004.1, forward strand.
CAGCGGTCATGCCAGTGGCGATATAGGTTGGGCACCTATTATGGGAGTTGGCTATTACAAAACGCTCACTCACTGGTCCAAGGGGGAATATGCAAATGCTAACCAATCCCAAGACGACATTCAGATCATTGCCTATAATAACAATAACGTAGGCATACGAACCGACGACCACGGCAATACCCGCGAGTTAGCCAGCTATCTAGAAATCTTTTCGGATGATTCCGTCGACAGTGACGGCACAATTTCAACCGCTACTGATGTTGATGCCTTTAATTTCACCACCACCGGCGGACAAACCACGCTAAGCATAGACCCTGAATCCTATGGCCCTAATCTTGATATCTATGCCGCACTTTTCAATGATCAAGGCACGCTTATTCAATCCTCAAATCCTGATACCCGCACCGATGCCACCCTCTCTACAAACCTTTCAGCGGGCAACTATACCATTAAAATTAGCGGAACCGGACGCGGTGATCCTCTTGCCTATGGATATACCGACTATGGCAGCCTCGGTAGTTATTCAATCACCGGAACAGCAGTCGGTGGAGTCGAAGTTAATTACACCCCCACGATGGCAAACCCTAGTAATGCTACGATCTACGAAAATGCTTATCCCGGCACTCCTATTACCGACTTTATTGCTTCTGATACCAACACTGAACAAACGCTGACCTACACTATCAGCGGCGGCAACTCAGCTGGAATATTTTCCCTTGATGCCAGCAACGGAAAACTAAGCCTAACAAGCTTCAACGCTCTGGATGCTCAGAGCACCCCAAACCACACCATAGAAGTGAGCGTTACCGATAACGGAAACCCTGCCAAATCTACCACAGCCTCAGTTCAAATCTCGGTCCTTTCTTCAAGTGCAATCAAAGCCACGGGTCCCGTACAAGAATTTTGGAACAATATCAGCGGCACAAATCTCACCTCCCTCTACAACGATGCCAACTGGCCAGAGTTTCCAGACGCCATCAACCAAGGAAACAATTTTCAAGGCTTATCAAACTACGCTGATAATTACGGCTCTAGGATACGCACACATCTCACGCCTGAAACTACTGGCGACTATACCTTCTATATTTCCAGCGATAACGTCAGCAGCCTTATTTTAAGCTCCGATGCGACCGCCGCTAACGGAAACCAAATTGCAACCGTTGGCTCATGGACCGGCGTCTTATCCTGGAATGAATTCAGCTCCCAAGCATCCAACCCAATTACCTTAGTAGCAGGTCAGTCATATTTCATCGAAGCTCGGCTCAAAGAAGGCAACAGCGCAGATCATCTCGCGGTTGGTTGGACAGGTCCAAATATTTCCACCGTCTCCGTTATTCCCGCTGAAAGACTTAGCCCTTACGACTCCAATACTGCTCCAACTTTTTCAAGCAGTAGTTATACCTTTAATTTAGCAAATAACGCTCTCGTAGATACCGTTATCGGAAGTGTATCTGCCTCCAGTCAATCCTTTGAAAACATCCTTTATAACACCCTTGGCGGAGATGACCAAAATGTCTTTTCCCTTAATCCAAACACTGGTCAAATTACCCTTACTCAACCAAACCTGATCATTCCAGGTCAAATCTTTGATCTGACCATCGGTGCTCAGGACAATGGATATGGAGGACTTTTTCCATTAAAAGAATCAAGCGTAAAAGCCACTATTACAATCTCAGGTACACCGATACAAACCTGGCGCGGTCAAAACTTCGGTAACGATATCGCAAACCTCCAGATCACCAGTGACCTCATTGACCCGGATAATGATCAGATAAATAACCTACTCGAATACGCCTTTAATCTCAATCCACTACAATCCGATGAACCTTCAAACTTACCACAAATCCAAACCGCCAACAACAAACTCGACTTTATATATCGCAAAAACCTAAACGCCACTGATCTTTCTTACACCATCATGCAGGCGACTGAACTAAAAACGCCCAATCCATGGTCTGCCGCATCCGTATTAAGTGAAGAAATTATCAGTGATGACGGATCCACTCGACTCATCCGCGCTACCCTAGCAAACCCCAATAACGCTGATAAACGCTTTATTCGGCTCCAAGTGGATTTACCATAGCTCACATTTTTAACTTGCCCCCACCCACCAATCCCCCTTTGGTTCGCGTTTCAACTTTAACACCACTTTTTATGACTCAACATAATAGCTTCAGAGCCTCCGGTGGAGGTGGCAAAAAAAACCGCACGGTCCTCAAACGTTTCGAACGTGTTGACCTACTCAAAAAGCGCGGTCAGTGGAAAGACGGCGATCGCGTTATTGGCCTAAAAAAAACCACTCCCGAAGCATAAGCTCTTCTCAGTATATTTTCATCAAACCCTACACGTGCTGTGTAGGGTTTTTTTATATTCGTATAATATTCAGGTTCGACCTCGACCCAGCTCTCCTCAAAAATCCTCACAATGATGCAATCACTTTATCTTTTGGACGGCATGGCCTTAGCATACCGTTCACATTTTGCTTTTATGCGAAGCCCGATTACAACCTCAAAAGGCTTCAATACTTCTGCAATCTACGGTTTTACCGCTACTCTGGTTGAACTCATTGCTAAACAAAAACCCTCCCACCTCGCCCTTGTTTTTGATACTTCCGCTCCTACCGAGCGACACAAAATCCATCCCGAATACAAAGCCCATCGAGAAGCAATGCCCGAAGAGCTCGCTGAAGCTCTACCCCATCTCGACCGCATTGCACATGCCTTTGGCATCCCCACGATTCGATTAGATGGCTATGAAGCAGATGATATCATTGGCACACTTGCGCACCGCGCCGAAACCGACGGCTTTAATGAAATCTTTATGGTAACCCCAGACAAGGATTTTGGCCAACTCGTTACCGACCGCATCAAAATGTACCGCCCCAGTCGCGGTGGTGATGATCCTGAAATTCTCGACCCAGCCGCCATTTGCGAAAAATGGCAAATCGCACGCGTCGATCAAGTCATTGATATGCTTGGGCTTTGTGGCGACACCGCCGATAACATCCCAGGCGTGCCAGGCATTGGCCCTAAAACTGCCGCAAAACTTCTTACTCAATACGACAACATTGAAAACCTCTTAAAGCATACGGACGAACTCAAAGGCAAACAACAAGAACGACTCCGTGACAACGCTGAGCAAGCACGCCTATCCAAGACCCTCGCGACCATTCAACTAGACGTACCCTACACCTGCAAATGGGATGACCTACAACTCGATAAGCCCGACCCCGAAAAAATCACCCCACTGCTTGTAGAATTCGAATTTCGTACCCTCGGCAAACGAATCTTTGGTGCTGATTATATCCATCAACAAGCCCCGGAAAATCTTGTCCTTCAAGCCGAGGATGGTCCTACGACTGAGCAGAGCACACAACTCGACCTCGCTGTGCCGGTTCCCTTTAAACAACTCAAAGATCTTAAGGTCAGCTACCACTGTCTAGAGAAACCTGAAGATATTAGCGCCATGGTGAAAGAACTACGCCATGCTGGCACCGTTGCTTTTGATACCGAAACCACCTCCCTGAGTCCCCATCGCGCCAAATTAGTCGGTTGCTCATTCTCCGCAAAGGCTCAATCAGGATACTACGTTCCTGCCAGCGATGCTGCCCTTGAAATCCTGCGTACGCTTTTTGCGGACCCGCAACTCAAACTCGTCGGGCATAATCTTAAATTCGACCTTTCCATCCTCCTGGTAAATGACATCACCTTTACTGGAACCTGTTACGATACCCTCCTCGTGCATAGTCTACTTGAACCAACTCAACGCCACGGCCTAGATACCCTCGCTGAGAATCACCTCAATTATAGCCCCATTCCCTTCACCGAACTCTTCCCTGATCTCAAAAAAGGCGAAGATCTTGATTTTTCTAAAGTGGATCGCCAACGGCTGACTGAATACGCTGTTGAAGACGCCGATATCGCCCTCCAACTATGGCAAAAATTCGAACCACTCCTAAAATCCTCAGGGCAAGAAAAAATCTTTCGCGAGATTGAAATGCCTCTCTTGCCCGTTCTTGCCCAAATCGAACTCGAAGGCATCAAGCTCGATACCATCAATCTTAAGGAAATCGGTGAAAATTTCCAAAGCATCATCGAAACACTTGAAAAACGCATCTTTGATGCTGCTGGGCACAAATTTAATCTTAACTCTCCTCGCCAACTGGGAGGCATCCTCTTTGATGAGCTACAGCTTGTAGACAAGCCCAAGAAGACCAAGACCGGACAATACGCCACCAATGAACAAGTGCTCACCGCCCTAGCACCAGACCATCCAATCGTGGCCGACCTCCTCGAGTACCGACAACTTGCAAAACTGAAAAGTACTTACATCGACGCTTTACCCCAAGTAATTGAGCCCAAGACAGGGCGCGTCCATACCCACTTTGGACAAATTCAAACCGCTACCGGCCGCCTTACTTCCAATAACCCAAACCTACAAAATATCCCAGTGCGCAGTGAAAGAGGGCGTGCCATCCGTAAAGCCTTTGTCCCGCGTGCCCCCAACTGGAAAATCCTCGCCGCTGACTATTCCCAGATCGAATTACGCGTTCTGGCAGCACTCACCCAAGACAATGACCTCCTGCAGGCATTTCGCGATGGGCAAAATATTCACAGCGCAACCGCCGCCAAACTCTTCAATGTTAAACCAGAAAACGTCACTCGTGAACAACGCAGCACCGCTAAAATGGTCAACTTTGGTATCCCATACGGCATCTCGGCGTTCGGCTTGGCGCAACGACTCGGCAATACCAGTCGCAGCGAAGCTCAAGAAATCATTGACAACTACTTTCAGCAATTTCCCGGCACGCGTGCATTCATGGATTCTCAAAAAGAATTTGCTCTTAAAAATGGTTACGTCGAAACCCTCTGCGGGCGACGACGCCAGCTCCCAGATATTGAATCCCGCAACGCCACCATACGCAATGCCGCCGAACGCAATGCCATCAATATGCCCATTCAAGGAACCGCAGCAGATATGATCAAACTTGCTATGACTCGGGTGCAAAAATCCATTATAGAAAGACAACTCCAATCTCGCCTCATACTTCAGGTTCATGACGAACTCGTCTTTGACCTCGCACCCAATGAGGAAACAACCCTCTGTGAAATAATCACTGAAGGAATGACTCAAGCGCTCCCGCTCGATTGCCCCGTTGAAATCGATATCGGTATTGGGCAAAATTGGCTCGAAGCACACTAAAATTCTCCCACCTCCATACATGAGCATATCGATCAATCAAGATCAGCAACGTACGGATGCATGGATCGGCGATGCCGTCCTCGCGCTTTTTGCCCGACAATGGATCCTTGAGCAAACTGACATCAACCCAACAGATCGCGCCGAAGCCTTTACTCAACTCACCGCAAATCAATTCCTCGCTTCATTCGGTGACCCCACCGCAGTCGAAGCCAGCATCGGCAGGATCTACCAATCTAAAGGCCTTCAGGTCACCTTTGAATATATTAAAACAAACTACATCCCGCTTTACCTCAAGCAGCGCAACAACCGCCGCAAAACAAACAGATCACACCGTCGCAAAAACAAATAAATTCGCCTAAACCAATCACTTTTCGTTCAAAAGATACCCGCGTTGACGCTCTAACTGACCTTTTAAATCGGCAGCAAATAAGGAAGAAATCGCAAAATAAGCATGGATGGCATTAGTAACCGCATCCTTTTGTACAACGCCTTTCAGACGACGCACAAAGTCCTGATTCACCATCGCCAGATTAGAAAAAACCGCCTCCAAGCGATCCAATTCCCAGTCCGGTTTGCCTCCATCGCGCTGAATAAAATATTGCTTTGTAAGATAAGCCCCAACCATACGAGTCAGCATTTCTTCTGTCGAACAAAAGGGAATATGGAAATTCACCAACGACCGCATTGGTTCAAGATGCGGACATCCACAAGTCGCCATTAACAAGCCCAATAATGAGTGGATTCCCGTCTGTAAATCGCAGTCCTGCATAAACTTCCTTTGGGGTGTTTGCACATTTACCCGAACTCTATCAGTCGACATGGCTTCACCAAAGGTCTCTATTACAGACTGAACCCGTATCGCCATTGCACATGCCAAACATTCATTGGACTTAAGTTCACAATTGCGACATTGCCAATGTTCTAGCAGCATCCACTCCGGTATAGTCTGATGATCAAAATCCTCTCCAGTATCGCCGATCGCTACATCAAAAGTTGCTTTGCGATCTTTAAACTCAAAAGTATACTGTATATTTTCCGTATCAGAGCTCATTTTATGAACCTGACCTCAGAAATGCGTAAAAGTTCCCTGACTTTACGGGCGTGGAAAGAGGATTATTTTTTCACCTAGAACGGCTCCCTCCAGACGAGTACCCCATTCCAATTGACCTTCTAAACGCTCAAAGGGCTTGGTACCCACCAGGGAACGCACTTTTTCAGCAATTTCCGGCATCACAGGCGTCAATAAAACCATACCCAAACGCAAGGCCTCTGCCATCGTCGCTAACGATGTCTCTAGCTTTGCTCGATCCTCTGCCAACTCAGATTTTGCTAATTTCCAGGGTGCACGTGCCTCTGCATATTTGTTGATCGCTGAAATAAATCCAAAAATACGCTCCAGGGCACGATGAAACTGGAAGCCCTCAAACAAAGGTACTAATTCCCCCTGCGTCGACGTCCAGGCTGCCCGCAGCTCTTTTTCAGGATCACCGTCAATTGAAGCAACCGGTACGATTCCCTCAGTATAGCGACCTCCCATATTAAGGAGGCGACTTACGAGGTTACCCAAATCATTTGCTAGATCACTGTTGTAGCGACTCAGGAACAATTCTAAAGAAAACTCACTATCTTGACCCACATTCATTTCACGCGTTACAAAATAGCGAAAGGCATCTGCTCCAAATTGCTCGATTAAGTCCAAGGGATTGACGACTTCTCCGGTACTCTTAGACATCTTAGCACCAGAGCTCAGCCACCAACCATGCACCAAAAAGTGGCGTGGTAACTCAAGCCCCAGAGCTTTAAGCATAATCGGCCAGTAGACCGCATGCGGCGGGACGAGAATATCCTTACCGATTACATGGTAGTCTGCCGGCCAATTTTCCGAAAAGCTATCGGTACCATAGCCCGCTGCCGTAATGTAGTTGGTCAGCGCATCAAACCAGACGTAGGTTACGAAGTCTCCATCAAACGGTAATTCAATCCCCCACTCCAATCGCGATTTGGGACGTGAAATACATAAGTCATTTAATGGTTCTTTTAAAAACTGCAGAACATCTGCTGCCCGGAAGCGGGGATAAATCATGGCCTCGTCTGCCTGAATGGTTTCCACCAACCAGTCCTGGTATTGCGCTAGTTTAAAGAAATAATTGGTCTCCACCACAGTCTCGACTTCACCGTAAATTTCAGGCCATTTACCATCTACTTTTTCTTTTTCCGTCACAAATTGCTCCTGCCGAGCACTATAATAACCGGAATACTCCGCCTTGTAGATCTCTCCTTTGTCATACAACTTTTGCAGAATATCCTGCACCACCATTTTATGACGCTTTTCGGTTGTTCGGATGTAATCGTCATTCGACAGACCCAGTTGACCACACAAACTTTGAAATTCCCCTGCTAATCGATCGCAAATCTCAATCGGTGCTACCCCTTCCTTCTGCGCCGACATCTGCACTTTCTGGCCATGTTCATCCAAACCCGTTAGAAACTTGACCTCATCGCCCATCAATCGACGAAAGCGTGCCACAATATCAGTGAGCACCTTTTCATAGGCATGACCCAAGTGCGGCGAGCCATTGGCATAATCGATTGCGGTCGTAATATAAAAACGTTTCGTCATATTGAATTCTGAACCTTGGGCGATTCTGCCCATCGGTGCAAGCCCGTCATGACCAAAGATTTTAACTGCCTGCTTGCTTCATCCTACGCCTAAGGTTTCAATCCTTCACATGAAATCCTCCCCCCCAGATCCCAACTCTCCTTTTGAACGCCCAGATGGCCGTCAGGTCGATGCCCTCCGCCCAATTGACTTTCAAATAGGCATCGCTCCACATGCTCTGGGATCCGTCCTCGTCAGCTTCGGTAACACCCGAGTGATCTGCGCTGCTTCTTTGGAAAACCGTATCCCAGGGTGGATGCGAGCTCAAGGGGTTGAAGGCGGCTGGCTCACGGCCGAGTACTCCATGTTGCCTTACAGCACGCTAGACCGCAAAGCCCGTGATAGTAGCCGCGGTAAAGTCGATGGCCGAACCGTTGAAATCCAACGCCTCATTGGTCGTTCCCTGCGTGCCGTCTTAGACCTTAAAAAACTTCCCGCTCAATCGCTCTGGGTCGATTGCGATGTCTTGCAAGCCGACGGCGGGACTCGCACCGCTTCAATCACCGGAGCTTATGTTGCCGCCCAAATCGCAATTCAGAAAAAAATCGCCAGCGGCGAACTTAAAGAAAATCCCTTCCGAGATTCCGTTGCTGCCGTTTCCGTTGGGGTCTTTAAAGATACCCCCGTCCTCGACTTGAATTACCCCGAAGACAAGGATGCTAGCGTAGATGCCAATCTCGTCATGACCGGTGGCGGGCAATTTGTGGAAGTTCAAAGCTCAGGTGAGGAGGCGACCTTCTCCCCCCAACAACTGGATTCACTGCTTTCCTTGGGCGCCAAGGGTATCAATGAAATCATCCAATTACAGCAGGATGCCATCCAAGCAGGGCTTGTTTGATTTTAGCGAAACTTTAATGTTTTTTAGGCGATTTATTATGTGTAGCGGCAATTAGCCGTATAAATCTAGAAATCCATTATTATTATGAAATTATCAAAATTAACCAGCCTTAGCCTTATCGTGGTATGCCTTAGCCCCTTCGCACTCTTGGCCGAAGGTCAGGACTTTGACCGCAAAGAAAAAGGCGGTGATCCCTCCGAACGCCAAGCTCGTATTCAAAAAATGGACGCTAATGGCGACGGCGTTATAAGCCGTGAAGAAGCCGAAGTAGCAGGGAATGCAGAACGCGCCCAGCGCATGTTCGACCACCTTGACGGAGACGGCGACGGCAATATCACCCGCGATGAAATGCGTGCAGGTCGTGAGCGTTTTGCAGGGAAAGGGGGTCCACGCAGTAAACAAAGCGAAGATGGCCATTGCCCAAGTTGCCAAAAATAAAACGACCCCTCAAAGTCAATTAAGGCATGACAACCTGCTCCTCGGAGCAGGTTTTTTTGTATCAATCGACTCCTTCCCGCTTGCCTCTAGCGACCTCTCTCCACATCTTCCCTGTCTTTTCACGATATGATCACCATCAATCAAGTCACTCACCACTTTGGTAAAAAGACCCTCTACAACGAGATCAACGGCGTAATCGGAGCCCGTGACCGCATTGGTCTCGTCGGTGCTAATGGCTCCGGCAAAACGACCCTCCTACGCATGATAATGGGAGAAGTAGAGTCTGATAAAGGTACTTTTGATAAACCCAATTACGTCAGCGTGGGCTACTTGCCTCAAGACGGCATCGAAGTTTCAGGTAAAACTCTCTACACTGAAGCAGAAAGCGCCTTTGGCGACATCTTGCAGCTTCAGGATAAAATCGCCAAAGCCGATGAAGCCATGCTCGAAATGGATACCGAATCGGAGGAATATTACGACCTCATCGATGCTGTGGGTGAATGGGAACAACAACTGGAAAACTACGAACCACAGAAAATGAAGTCTCGCATAGAGCGCATTCTTTTGGGCATGGGTTTCCTGACGACCGACTTTCAGCGTGATACCGGCGAGTTCTCCGGCGGTTGGCAAATGCGCATCGCCCTCGCTAAACTCCTCCTGCAGAATCCTTCCCTCATCATTCTGGACGAACCTACCAATCACCTCGATATCGTCTCACAAAATTGGGTTGAAAATTATCTCAGTCATTATCAAGGCGCACTTATCATTATTTCTCACGATCGAGCCTTTCTTGATACCGTCACTAACCGCACCCTCGAACTCAAACTCGGCAAGCTTAACTCCTTTAAAGGCAACTACTCCTTCTACCTTAAGGAAACGGAACAACGTCTGGAAACCCTTCGTAAGGCCCACAAAAACCAACAGCGCGAAATCTCTGAAATTAAGGACTTTATCAATAAATTTCGCTCGAACGTCAAAAAAGCCAGCATGGTACAATCTCGTATCAAACAGTTGGAAAAAATGGATCTCATCACAATCCCTCGCGACGAAAAGAAAATATTTTTCCGTTTCCCGCCACCACCACCAGCCAGCTCGAAAGTCATCACCATCACCAATCTTCACAAAGCCTACGGTGATAACGTAATTTTTGACGGCCTCGATCTCCGTATCGATAAAGGTGATCGTATCGCGGTTGTCGGTGTCAACGGTGCGGGTAAATCTACCCTAGCAAGGATCATGGCAGATTGCGAACCTTATCAAGACGGCACCATCGAAAAAGGCTTAAATACGGTCATCAGTTACTTCGCTCAAACTCAGGCAGATGAACTGGATCCTCAAAAGTCCGTCCTTGAAGAAGTGGAATCTGCTGCCGTAAATAACACCGAGGCCAACCCCAGGGCCGCCTTAGGTGCACTGCTTTTTTCCGGCGATGAAGCCCTTAAAAAAAATGCCGTCCTTTCAGGCGGCGAAAAGAACCGTGTCGCTCTGGCTAAGATGCTTATGAAGCCAGGCAACTGTCTCATTTTGGACGAACCAACAAACCACTTAGACATTAAATCCAAAGAAGTCCTTCAAGATGCCATTAATGCATTTGAAGGTACGGTCATTCTCGTCTCGCACGACCGAGCTTTCCTCGATGGCGTCGTTAATAAAGTCCTTGAAGTCTCTCCGGGTTCTACCCGTCTTCTCACCTGCAATGTCTCCGAGTATATCAAACGACTGGAGAAAGAAATCGAAGACGCTAAAAGCTAAGTCTCCCTCCGAAGTCGCTCATTCTTCCAAGAGTTTAAAGTATTGCTGCATCTCGCCCTCCGGCAAATCCGCTCCCTTAAGCATTTGTCGGGCATCCGAACTCAGCCCATTATTTTTCATACTGCGCAAGACCCCGCTGACTGCCTCCTTGCGGCTTTGAGGCGTGTCCATCGTCAAGCCCCAGGTTAAGGCCGTGGGTGCATCCGAACGCCGTACTTTTTTCACGAGTTCTTCCACTGCGATGTCACGCAAGGGTCCATCTTCCAATTCCGAGATCCAAACAGTCGCCTCATAAGTATCATGATCCAGCCATTCGTCCGTGGCAATCTCCAGTGCCTTCACTTGCGCTTTCGGATCCTCTAAGCTCATCGCCCACAGCGCCGCTCCTGCAGCGTCTTGCCGTGCATAACTATTTGCCAGTGTCGAGGCCTGCTGCGTAAGGGCTTCCGAATCACCCGTGGTATCTAAGTAAGCAATCATCCCCACCGGGTCGCGATCTGCCCATTCTCTCAGCACCGAATTACGCGCACGATCCGCAGAATCATTATCGGGCATTGTATCCGCCCAAGTCAGGGCGGCCATGGCGTCATTCTTTGACATTACCCGCGCAAGGTTCGCTATCATACTGTTTTTGTCGGCTCCTGGTGGCATCGATTGTAAATATAATTTGGCCCCATCCATATCATTTCTAGCAAACTCACTTAAAACTGTTCTGCGGGCATTCCCCTTTTCCGGCCCATCCTCCAGTGACTGCACCCATTCTATTGCGGCAATTGGATCATTACTGCCCCACTGTCTCGCTAAGCGATTTACGGCATTTTCATAAGCCCGCCCGTAAGGCAAGCTGTCAATGATTTGAATGACTTGTCCTGGATCGCGTCTTGCGAGTACATCCACCACCTGACCCAATGCCTCATCCCGATCTCGACCTGTCATTTGCTCCATTACAAAACTATAAGCTCGTGCCGGATCGGTTCGGGTCAAACCCCACAAACTGTTACCGATAATATTATTTTTAGTACCATCATTCGGCAGATTGCTCAAAAAAGTCATCGCCCCATCAATATCTCGACGCACCCATTCGTAAACCAAGCGCGGCAAAACTCGCGCGCGTTGATCCACATCTTCTATATTCATCGCAAATCTGCCTGCAGATTCCGGGTCTTCTCGTCCGAGGGCAACAATGTATCCCTGCAGGGCATTGTTGCGAATTTCCCCGCCCGGCAAGCTCTCTATCTTGGCTAAAGCGCCTGCAGGATCCTTGCCCGCCCATTGGGCAAATAATGCGTTATAACGCCAACTACGCATCTCACCGCCTCCAGTTTGCAATACCTCAAAGGCTTGGTCCGGATCGGTATCCAATAATGCCCGCGCGATTGCAAAATTTGCCAACGAACGGTCGTGGCCTGATTCAATACTGGTTGCTGCTTCCATTGCGGCATCCGAATCAACACTGGCCCAAGCAGAAAAAAGCGCCATACTATGACGAGATCGATTGCCTACGGGTAGCTCGTTTTGATAAAAATTAAACGCCGCCACGGGGTCACGATCTACCCAAGCCATAAACGCAAGGTTGGAGACCATTCCATCACTCATACCTCGGCCACCAAGATCTCCCAACAGCAATTCCCGGAGCCCATCTTGCGATAATCCTGAGATTAATTCTAAAGTATCCCGCGCATTAGAAATTGAGGGTGAATTTGTTAAAGCACGTATTTGTGCCGTCATCGAGGCAGTTGCATCCTCATCTGTTTCGACCAAGTCACCCCTTAAGGCAGATGAAGCCTTCGTTTTTTCGGCACGCGCCTCTGCATTCAGATGAATCAGAGCTATCTCATTGACTTCATCTGAATCCAATACACCCACTGGATTCCCCTGATCCCGCGATTCAGGCGTAAAAATAAGATTCAGACACCAGCCTGTTATAACGGCTAAAATAAGTAGAACAAAGAAGGGTAGACGATTCATAACGTTGTCCTAGTTATAGGCAGGTAATTACGTGAAGCAAGTTCTGGTCATAAAGAATTAAGTTGGTATCGCAATTTAATAGATCGCCGCTTGCACCCATAAGTTGCAGGGCGCTTTCATTTGAATGATCCCGTCCACAGTAATGACAGGCTTGTTTCCAGTACGAACTTGCATGCATACCTGCAAGCACAGCCCTTAAATCATTTAAAACTCATGCAGATAACCCAACACCTTATAATAAATCCGCCGCCAAATCTGCCAGTTCTGAACGGACACCCGTCACTAATTCCAAGTGCGCTGTGATTTCCGTTCCCCGAAGGCGTTGGGCAGTATGCACGAGTCCATTAGAATTTGTATCCAGAAACATGCTGTCCACCTGACCAGGATCCCCAAGCATGATTACCTTTGAACCTTGCGCCATGCGACTCACCACCGTCTTGGCCTCATGCGGGGTTAAATTCTGCGCCTCATCGATAATAAACAGCGTATTTGAAAGCGAGCGTCCACGCATGAAAGTCATTGCTTCTACTTCAACCATCCCAAAATCAAAGAGGAACTGATATGGTTTACGTGGACCGCTACTCTCCTCCTCTTCCTTGTCATTTTTAGCAGGTTGCTTCGCAAGCCTAGCCATTGCCTTCTTTCGTTTGCGATTCGAAGTTATCTTTTCAAACTGCGCCTGAGCACTTTCAGCCTCATCCTTACTCGCGATCTTACGATTACTGAACAAAACCTCCAAATTATCATAAAAGGGCGCTATGTAGGGCGCCATTTTTTCCTCTAGAGTGCCCGGCAAAGCTCCGGTGTCCTTCCCAATATGCACCAGTGGACGCGTGATAAAGACCCGCTCGTAAAGGTTGTCCTCGCCTAAAGTTTGATACAAAGCCATCGCCATCGAAACTAAAGTCTTTCCGGTACCCGCTTTCCCGCAACAGGTGATCAACTTGATGTCCTCGTCCAATAAAGCGTCCATCAACATACGTTGCTCATCATTCAAAGGATTGATCCGGATGCCCTTGGGTATCTGAATCCCTATATTTTCTCCTAAAATTAAACCCTCTAATTGACCATCTCCTCGGTAGCGCGCTGGTTCACGAAACTCACCACTGGTCACATAGACATATTCATTAATGAACAAATGGCTCGTTTCTCCGGGTTCAAGATCCACCCCGTGCTCCTCGATAAATCGAGCGTAATCTGCCGCACTTAATTCAATACGTTTACATCCTTCTGACTTCAAGTCGTTGACTTTGTCATTCATGTAATCCTGCACCTCCATCCCCAGAGCAATTCCCTTAAGCGCCATATTGGCGTCCTTACTAACCAAGACAACGCGATGTTTCGGACAGGCTTCTTGCAGGAAAACAACCGAAGCCAGAATTCGGTTATCCATCTTATCGAGGTCACTCAAAGTTGAACGCAGTCGCTCCATGCCAACGCTCTTGGCATCCCCATTCACCAAATATTCATTGATCACTACAATCAAACCGCCCCCCGTTGAAAGCTCCCGACCTAAGACCGCACTTCCTTTACCTTTGAGGGCAGAGGGCACTTTTTCATTTCCGCCATCAAATAAAGCCCGTAAATCTCGATGCACGCTGCGAGCCGCATAGCCCAATTCTCCCGGCGCAGATTTCTTGCGATCCAGTTCCTCTAAAACTTCCACCGGTATCGCCAGCGTATTTTCCTCAAACTTATAGAGGCACTGCGGATCGTGCAGAAGTACATTCGTATCGAGTACAAAGAGCTTTTCTCTGGCTCGTGCGGTCTTTTTGGCAACTTTAGGCAATTTTAAAAATAGTGGCGGCTTTTTGTGACCCGGCATTGATTCCGGAAGCGGTTTACATATCTTAGCCCTAAGCTTTCCAGTCCTCTCTGCGCAAGCAGGAAAACTTTTTTAACAAAAATTTTGCCATGTCTGACCTTTTCAAGCCCCTTCAAAAGCAAATTGGATATACCTTTAAAGATTCCAAATTATTCCAGCTTGCCCTGACCCATCCCAGCATAACAAAATCCACTGGCAGCAATCAGCGCCTAGAATTTCTGGGCGATGCCGTTCTCGACCTCCTCATCGCGGCACATCTATTCAAACAATTTCCAGAAGCAGATGAAGGTGCACTAGACCGTATGCGAGCTGGTATTGTGAATGGTCGCGCGCTTTCAAAAATCGCACATACGATCAAACTTGGCAATGCCCTCCAAGTCAGCGAGTCCCAACGCCGTCATCATCCTAAGCCCAGTGAAGCCATGCTGGAAGACGCTCTAGAAGCCCTCATCGGTGCCGTCTACCTCGATGGTGGATTTTCTTCCGCTCAAAATGTGATCAATACCCTCTTCGCCAAGGCCCTCACAGACGCCCATCAATTACAGGCTGGCAATCCAAAATCTCGACTTCAGGAATGGACGCAGCAGCAACACCAAGGACATACCCCAGACTACCGTCAGCTTGAGAGAGAAGGCCCAGATCATGATCGCCACTATACCTGTGCAGTTTTTATTCAGGAAAAAGAAATCGCAACGGGACGGGGGCGTTCTAAAAAAGCTGCTGAGTCCGCTGCCGCTCAGACAGCCCTTGAAGTTTTAAAACTGACCTGATGCCTGCCCTGAAAAATAAAAAAGGCAAAACCCGTCTCCTACACGGAGTTTGCGAAGCCGCTCGTCCGGCCTGCTACGCGACTTTTTTAGCGGAAAAAGCCGGGCTGTATCTCCTACTGGTCGCAGAACCACGACGAGGTGATGCCCTCGCGGCAGAGATTGCCCAACATGTTTCCTGGCTCCTCCCTGAAAACACACCTGAAATTTTCTTCTTTCCAGAGACGCCACCTCCAAATCTCGACCCTGCCCGACGCAGTGACCGCATCGGCGAACGGCTTCAAACCCTAGGCGCTCTCCTGCGACCCACTAAAGCTCCCAGACTTCTCATCACCACCCCAGAAGCCCTGCTTGGCCCCTGCCCGCTCCGAGAAAGATTTAACCAAGCTCGCCTTGAACTTCGTACCGGTGAACAATACGACTTCGCTAAACTCACCGACCAACTCGCCAGCGAACTCAACTACGACTCCGAGGCGCTCTGCGAAAACCCAGGGCAATACGCCATTCGAGGAGGTCTCCTTGACCTCTACCCCCTCGATGCGCTTGAACCTTACCGTCTTGATTTTTTTGGCGATGAATTAGAAAGCATCCGCAGCTTTGATCCTACCAGCCAACGCACGACTGGCAACGCCACCACTGTTACCGTTCCCACCGCAGCAAGCTCTCATAATTCCGAATCCGATCAGGATGCCGCCCTACTTGAATACCTCCCAAATTCCGCCCTTACCTGGATCCTTGAAGAACCTGCCCTGCTTATGCGCGATCACGCCTACCGCTTTGATCCCGCCCCCGCACCTGCCGGACATATCCGCAGTGTCCCTCAAGCCTTAAAATCCCGTGCCTCTTCCAAAGATACCTGCCTTGCCATCTGCGAAGTCGACTCCAATCCAGCTCTTTTTGATAAGGCTCCGCGCCAGGCACTCGCCCTCGAACCAACCGCCCATTATCGAATCGATCCCCTCAGTTTGCCCAGCGCCAACGCTCCCATTAAAACCACTCGCTTTGAAGACCAACTGAACGGATGGGCTAAAGACGAAAACCTCGCCCTCTTTGCGGTCTGCCCCGGAAAAAACCGAGCCCAACGCCTGCGAGCTGCCCTTGAAGATGATCCGCGCACCGCAGAACTCCACATTGAAATCCTTGATGGCGCTATTCCCGGCGGCTTCATTATTCGCGACGCAGGCCATCCATGGTATCCCCTAAAACGCTCACAAAAGACGCAAGGCTGCGTCCTTTTCACCGACGATGAATACCTAGGTCAACCAGCCAAACAAGCACCCCCGCGCCGTGAACGCGCCCGCCCCTCGCTTTCGCAAGTCGATCAAATGCTAGACTTCTCCGAACTCGCCGATGGCGACCCCCTCGTTCATCTCCAGCACGGAATTTGCCTCTTTCGTGGTCATGTCAACATCGAGACCCCCAACGGCCCCCGCGAAGTTCTCTCCGTAGAATTTGCCCATGCCATGACCCTTCATGTGACCCTCGCAGAATCACACCTCCTTACCCGCTACCTTGGCCTCACCAAGACCGCCCCAAAACTCAGCAAAATCGGAGGAAAAGCCTGGGCTAAATCCCGACGAGCCGCCGAAACCGCCACCCTTGATTACGCCGCCAAACTCCTCAGCCTCCACGCCGAACGTGACCAATCCGAAGGTTTCGCTTTCCCCGAAGACCATTTCTGGCAAAAAGAATTCGAAGACGCCTTCCCTTTTAAAGAAACCCCCGACCAACTCGCCGCCATTGAAGCAACCAAGGCAGAAATGGAAACCGCCCATCCCATGGATCGCCTCATTTGCGGTGACGTTGGCTTCGGTAAAACCGAAGTCGCCATTCGCGCAGTGCTCAAAGCAGTCCTCTCCGGCAAACAAGCTGCCGTCTTGGTTCCCACCACCGTCCTCTGCCAGCAACACTTTAATACCTTCCGCGAACGGATGGCTCCCTATCCCATTACAGTCGCTCAAGTCAGTCGCCTCATCCCAAACCAAAAAGTCCGCGAACTCCTCGCCGAACTCGCCGCCGGACGAATCGACTGCATCATCGGCACCCATCGACTGCTCAGTCAAGACGTCTACTTTAAAGATCTAGGCCTCCTCGTCGTAGACGAAGAACAACGCTTCGGCGTCAAACACAAAGAACGCCTCAAGGAATTTCGCACCGCCGTCGATATCCTAACACTCAGCGCGACCCCCATCCCACGCACCCTATACCTAGCCCTCGCAGGTGCTCGCTCCATGAGCGTCATCGAAACACCCCCTGCCGATCGCCGCCCCATTGAGACCATCGTCCAAAGCTACGACCCCGACACCGTCAAAAATGCCATACAAGCAGAAGTTGATCGAGGCGGACAAGTCTTCTACCTCCACAACCGCGTTCAAACCATTGAAGCAGTCGCTGAAAAAATTCGTGAATTACACCCCAAGCTACGCGTCGCCGTCGGACACGGAAAAATGACCCCCCTCACCCTTGAAAAAATCATGACCCGTTTCGTCGCTGGTGAATTCGACGTGCTCGTATGCACCACCATCATCGAATCCGGCATCGATATCCCCAACTGCAACACCCTCATCATCGAAGGCGCCGACCGTTTCGGACTCTCACAACTCTACCAAATTCGCGGGCGCGTCGGGCGTTTCAAACGTCAAGCCTATGCCTACCTACTGCTACATCGACACGCCGCCCTAGTCGATCAAGCCCACAAACGACTCAACGCCCTCAAACAACATAACCAACTGGGCGCAGGCTTCCGCATCGCAATGCGCGACCTAGAACTCCGCGGTGCCGGCAACCTCCTCGGTTCCCAACAAAGCGGTCACATTGCCGGCGTAGGCTTTGAGCTCTATTGCCAACTCCTCAAACAATCCGTCGCTCGACTCAAAGGCGAACCCGGCGCCGACCGCATACGAGCTGAAGTACAACTTGATTTCCTCATTGAAAGAGCAGAACTCCCCACTGCCTACATTGCCGAGCCACGACTACGCATTGACCTCTACCGCCGCCTCGCCCTCGCCCCCGATATCGAAACGATCGACGCCATCGCAGAAGAAATGCGTGACCGCTTCGGAAAAATCCCCCCGCCCACCCGCGCACTGCTGGGAGTCAGTGAAATTCGTGTCCGAGCAGAAAACGCCGGGGTTCGCCGTGTAGAAACCGAAGGAGAGCGCCTTAAATGTCACCGCGCAAACGCAAAAAATGAACCCTACCTAAAAAATGGTAGCCGCTTTCCCCGCTTGACCGCGAGCACGACCCTTTCAAGAATCAAAGAGATTCAAACTTTTCTTAAACACCACGCGCGACCGTCATGATCCACCGCATCTGCATTCTCTATATTGCCGCCCTACTTTGCTCCAGCAGCATCACCGCCCAGGAAGAAGACCGATCGATCAGCCGACTCGGCAACAGCATCGCTGCCATCGCTGAAGGCCAAATTATCACCCTTCAAGAAATCCGCAATGAACTAGAGCCCATCCTTCCCCGCCTGCGCCTCGAATCCAAAACAACCCAAGAGTTCAACCAACGCCTCGATGAAATGAGTCAGCAAATTCTGCAAAACCACATCGACCGCATCATCATCGTCAAAGATGCCCAAGAAAAAGGCCTCATCATCCCACCCTCCTACATCGATCAAGAATACAAAGACGTCATCGCACGCGACTTCGACGGCGACCGCGGCAAATTCATCCGATACCTTAAAAAACAAGGCGAGACCCCCCGCGACTACCGCAAAAAAATCTACCAACGCGTCGTCGTCAGCATCATGCGTCAGCAAAACCGAAAATCTGAAACAGAAGTGAGCCCCGAACGCATTCAAGACTTCTACCTCCAAAACAAACCCCGCTTCTATCAAGAAGAAGCCATGCGCCTGCGCCAAATCATCCTCACCCAGAAACCCGACCAAACCCCCGCCCAAATACAAAACATCACCAAAGAAATTTTACAGGCCCTTAAAGACGGCGACAATTTCGGCGACCTCGCCCGCAAATACAGCACCGACAACCGATCCCGCCGAGGAGGCGACTGGGGTTGGATCAAAAAAGCAGACATCCGACAAGAATTGAGCACCGCCGCCTTCGCCCTCAAACCCTCAGAATACAGCCAACCCATCACCCTCGGCGAAACCACCTTCATCCTCTACTGCGAAGCAAAACGCGAAGAAAGCATCCAGCCCGTCAACCAAGTGCGAGAGGTCATTGAAAATGTCCTCTCCGGAGAAATCGCCCGCGAAAACCAACAACGCTGGCTCGAAGCACTCCGCGAAAAAGCCTACATCAAATACTTCATCTAGGCGCACCCCCACTGAGCACAAAGCAAGGGCCAACCCTGCAGCAGACCCCCAAGCGGGCACTCGAGGACTTCCGAAAGGTCAACAAGATCAAGGCCGTCGATTTCTCCCAACATTTTCAGGCCTTGGTGAACAAATACAACGAGCGCGACCAGCAGGACGTCCTCGTCAGCAACGTCCTCGACGACTTCGCCGGCGAGATCGTGGACCTCTTCCACGCCCTCAAAAAGGAGAAGGAATCCTTCGGCGAGATGGGCATCGATTTCGAAGAAAAGGCCTTCTACGACATCCTTAAGGGTCTCGCCCACAAATACGATTTTGACTACCAAGAGGACAAGCTGATCGCCCTCGCCAAGGAGGTGAAAATGGTCGTCGATGACAAGTCAAAATACACCGACTGGAGCCAACGTGCCGACATCAAAGGCGAACTCAAAGTCGACCTCATCCTCCTCCTCGGCAAACACGGCTACCCGCCCGTCGACCGCGACGAAGTCTACAAAGAGATCTTTGAGCAGGCGGAGAACTTCAAAAAATACCAAGGAACCTAACCCGCCGTCTTTTCCCTTGCGGGGCAGCAGGTGAATCGTAGCTTTTTAGTATCACCCCACTCTGCCATGTCTTATATTGAAAAAACCCTCTCGTCTGAAGAAGCGATTCAATCAACCTTTAAGCTGCATTGGATGGCGTGGCTGCGGTTTGTGGGTTGGATCGTGTTGGCGATTCCGACTGTGGGGATTACTTTGTTGGCGGCGCTTTATGAATACCTACGCCTGAAGTGCATTGAACAGGCGGTCACGAACCGACGCGTTATTTTTAAGAGGGGCATCATCAGTCGTCACACTGAGGAGATGCGTCTGGATTCGGTGGAGACCGTCGAGATTCGCCAAAGCATCTGGGGCCGTATCCTCGGCTATGCCACCATTGTGGTGACGGGTCGCGGGGTAAGCGATGTCCAATTAAAATGGATGGCACAACCGCTGGAAGTGAAGCGTGCAATCGAGCAGGTCCTTGAGCAAAATCAATAGGCTTCCATGGCTGCCCGGAAGGGATCGGTCCAAGGAGCGGGTTGATGGGTCTCGGCAGAGAGTTTGCAGAGTGTGCGAGTGCCGTCACAATGAAGGGTTTTTTCATCGCGAGAAGTGATTCGAAAACGCATCACCACACCACTGGCGCGGACGCGCTCAATTTCGTAATGCACCGTTAGATCGCTGGGCTTACGAAAGGGTTCACGAAAGCGTGCATCCAGTCCGTGCACCACCACGTAAATATCTTCGTCACGCTCGGTATTAAAATCGGGCACCCCAAGGAGGTCTTGAAAGAAAGCCTGTTGCGCCCGTTCTAGGTGAAGAAAATAACGGGTGTGGTGCAGGACGCCGAGGGCGTCGAGTTCATCAAAATAAACGGGAGCGGTGTAGGTGTAAGTCTTGGGCACTTTAAAAGAACGCAGGGCTGATGCGGAACTTACACTCTGGCAGCAGCATGTGGAGTTGACAGATTTTGGGATCCATCTAGCTTCTACACTTCTCAGGTGGTGCTACCGAGGCGAAAGCCGACAACGCCACCTGACTTTCGACAGTTTATTACGCTCAGGTGGTGCTACCGAGGCGAAAGCCGATAACGCCACCTGAATTTCGACAGTTTATTACGCTCAGGTGGTGCTACCGAGGCGAACGCCGACAACGCCACCTGACTTTCAACAGTTTATTACGCTCAGGTGGTGAAATTGGTAGACACGCCACGTTCAGGTCGTGGTGCCTTCACGGGCATGCGGGTTCAAGTCCCGCCCTGAGTACCATTTAAAAAAAGCAAAACTATCATGACCATTGAGGAACGCTTAGCGGAATATTTAGATCGCACGCCTGAGGTGGCGGAAGATGCCTATGTGGCAAAGGGTGCGGTTGTTATTGGAGCGGTGACGCTCGCGCCCAAGAGCAGTGTTTGGCATGGAGCGGTATTGCGGGGCGATATACAAACCATTGAAATCGGCGAAGGTTCTAATGTACAGGACGGCACCATTGTGCATTTGGCAGATGAATTGGGCGTAAAGGTGGGACGTTATGTGACCATCGGGCACGCTGCCATGATTCATGCTTGTGAAATCAAAGATGAATGTTTGATCGGTATGCAGGCGACCGTGCTCGACGGCGCGGTCATCGGGGAGCAATCCATTGTGGGTGCCGGGGCGCTGGTCACCAAAGCTACGATCGTACCACCGGGTTCGCTGGTTTTGGGAGCTCCCGCAAAGATTGTGCGCGAACTCTCTGAGGAGGAACGGACAGGTATACGTGTCTGGGCTGATAAATACGTGGCCGTTGCCAAGGGGCATAAAGCCCGTTTTGGCTCCGAACTCTAAGCTGCGCTTGCTTTAAGCTCCTTATTTCTTTTCTTAGTTGCCTATTGAGACCAAATCTCACTGAATGCGACTCAATCAACAATGCGACTGGATTTGATTAAAAAGGATGGCGTCTACCGTGTTCAGAAAATGGACAGCGGAAATCCCTGCATTGCACGATTGATGACCATGGGTTTATTACCGGAGCAGGAATTACGCCTGACGCATGAGGCTCCCCTTGGTGATCCCATAGCAATAGAATTCAACGGTTGTCAGATGAGCCTACGCTTAGAAGACGCAGCCCTGATAGAGGTCGAAGCCCTTTAGCCTGATGAAAGCCGAAGGTGCATTAAGCGTAGCCCTGATCGGAAATCCGAATACGGGCAAGACTTCCCTCTTCAACATCCTAACTGGCTTGCATCAACATGTGGGCAACTACGCTGGTGTAACGGTCGAAAAGAAAACGGGAACCTGGAATCTTCCCGGTGGTGGTAAGGTCAACCTCATTGATCTACCCGGCACCTATAATTTAAATGCGGCCTCTCTCGATGAACGGGTGGCGGTCGATGTACTTGCAGGACATTCCAGTGATGCTGCCCCACCCGACCTCATCATTGTTGTGGTCGATGTTGAAAACCTGCGGCGCAATCTTTACCTCGCCTCACAGGCATCTGAACTCGGAGTGCCTATGGTGATTGCCCTGAATTGCTGGGATGTCGCGGAACGCAAAGGCTTGCAAATTGACAGTAAATTACTGGAGCAACGCTTAGGTGTTCCGGTGGTTCCAACAGTGGCGCGCACGCGTCGCGGAACCGGTGCGTTGGCAGAGGCCGTCACGCGTGCTTTAGAGAATCGTCCCATGTTAGTTCGCCCTCGTTGGCCAGAGGCGGTCACCGATTCTCTCACCGATCTGCGCCGCGAACTGGTAGAGGAACGCGGTGAAGTTCTGCGCGAAGGGGAACTTCAACGCTTACTTTTTGACCGCTACAGCGCGGTGGCCGAACGGCTCCAGACGCCTACCAAAGAACGCGATACCATCCTGCGTAACGCCCGTGAAAAACTTCACCGAGGGGGCTACCAACCCGACGCCGCCGAATCGCTTCTACGGTACCGTTTCCTAAATCCTCTCTTAAATGATATTCTGGAACGGCAGGCTGCTATGAAAAAACGGAGCACCTCAGAAAGTATTGACCAACTCCTCCTGCACCGTGTGTGGGGACTCCTCGTTTTCGTGGGGATGATGTATGTTGTATTCCAATCGGTTTATACATGGGCAGGGCCCTTTATGGATTTGATTGCAAATGGGGTGACTTGGCTTGGCGAATCAGTGGGCAATGTCTTGACCACCACTCCCATTTTGCAAAGTTTGGTCGTCGATGGTGTTATTGGCGGGGTGGGTGCCTTTTTGATTTTTTTACCGCAGATTCTAGTATTATTCTTCTTCATCGCACTACTGGAAGAAACGGGCTACATGGCGCGGGCGGCCTTTTTGATGGATAAACTATTTTCGTGGAGCGGACTGAATGGAAAAAGTTTCGTACCTTTGTTATCGAGTTTCGCCTGTGCGATCCCCGGCATCCTTGCTACTCGTACCATCAGTGACCCCAAGGCGCGCTGCATCACGATACTCATTGCACCA
Organism: Opitutia bacterium UBA7350; assembly: GCA_949524905.1. Classification (GTDB taxonomy): domain Bacteria; phylum Verrucomicrobiota; class Verrucomicrobiia; order Opitutales; family Coraliomargaritaceae; genus UBA7445. The sequence continues at coordinate 257,947 of CATINC010000004.1, forward strand.
TTGATGAGTTGCTCCGCTCGATTGCCGGTATACCTCCTCTTGATCGGTGCATTCATTGAACCCGTATACGGCGCAAGCATCGCAGGGCTCACCTTGTTTGCCATGCATTTCATCGGAGTATTTCTAGCGGGACCAATCGCATGGCTATTGCACCGCACCCTACCCCGTTCTGTATCCAGTCAACCCTTCGTGATGGAATTGCCGCACTACCGAGTGCCGCAAATCAAGCGCATCGCCCACCGCTTATATGAGAGCGGTTCAGAATTCATTGTCCGTGCCGGGACCATTATTTGCGCAATGACCATTGTTATCTGGGCGCTCCTTTACTTCCCTCGCCCACCCGAATTAGCTGAGTCTGTTCGAGCAAGCGCATCCATAGAATTACAAGAGCCTTCAGCTGCAGCAGTAGAAAACCGCATCAACGCAGCCTACCTCAAACAAAGTTACATGGGTCGCTTTGGGCACACCGTTCAGCCTATCTTTGATCCCGCAGGCTATGACTGGAAAATCACCGTCGGCGTGCTCGCTAGTTTTCCAGCGCGTGAAATCATTATCTCCACCCTTGGGATAACCTATGCTCTAGGCGGAGAAGTGGATGAAGGTTCTGACGATCTCCGAAGTGCACTTACAAAAGCCGAATGGGAATCGGGTCCTCGAGCGGGAACCCCGGTCTTCAATATCCCAGTTGCACTCTCCATAATGGTATTCTTTGCCCTGTGTATGCAATGCGGAGCTACCATTGCGGTGATCGCCAAAGAACTGCATTGGGGTTGGGCGATCGGAAGTTTTATTGGGCTCACTGCCTTAGCTTGGGTGGCGGCTGTGTTGACCTATCAAATTGGAATGTGGATTCCCGCATAATCGTATGGAATTCCTAGATCGCATCCTCGTTTCTATCGCCCTCATAGGCGCTCTTCTATTTCTTTACCGCATCTTTCGGAAAAAAAACAAAGGGAAGGGTTGTGGTTGCGGCGCTGATAAATGCCCCACTCGCAAACCTTAAATCCCCGCTAAGGACTTAAAAACCTCTGTAAAGGTGTTCACCGCTCGCTCCATTAGCGCGAGATCAAAACTTTCATCGGGTGCGTGTAAATTATCCACCGGGGTGAACAGACCCACCATGACGGCATCCAATCCCGCACGTTCCTTAAAATCTGCAATCACAGGAATACTACCTCCTTCTCGTAAAAAGAGCGGTGCTTTTCCAAAATGATTTGTAATGGCATTTTCAGTCGCTTCAAAAGCACGTGCCAGCACGGGTGATTGATCCTGCGGGGTGTTTTCCCGACCCGGCGGGACAACGCAATAAGCAGAGGCAATTCCGCCTCGGCGGATCGAGCAAGTTACGCCTTCTGGGCAACGTGATTCAATTGCGGCAATAACGGCATCTTGTATTTTTTCAGGGTCCTGAGCCGCCACTAAACGGCAGGTTATTTTAGCAAAGGCTTCACTGGGGATAACGGTTTTACTACCCTCTCCTTGGTAACCACCACCGAGTCCATTAAATTCAAGGGTCGGTCCAAAACGGACAGCTTCAAGTGGGTTGAGTCCGTTGGCAGGTGCAAAAGCAGGGACATCTAATAATGCGCGATAACTCTCTTTCGTCTCGGGATAGCGTTCTAATTCTGCACGCTCCCAGTCGTGTAAAGGAAGGACTCCATCGTAAAAGCCCGGCACATGAACGCTTCCATCTGGGTGGTGTAGAGAAGCGCATATTTCCGTGAGCGCCTGAAGGGGGTTATAGACAGCACCCCCATGGATTCCTGAATGCAGATCACTGGCCGGTCCACGCAATTTAACCTCGAGGTCGACCAGTCCTCGTAAGCCGGTCGTGATCACCAATTGCTCGGTATTAGGACTGCCAGTATCGGAAACTAGAAGGCAGTCGGCTTGGGCGAGGCGCTCGCCGTATCGATCGAAGAATTCCGGCATACTGGGGCTTCCAATTTCCTCTTCACCCTCAATGACGTAGGTCAGGTTGAGCGGCAAATCTGGATATTCTTCTAAGACTCGTGCCAAGGCACTCATATGTACAATGGTAGGTCCTTTGTTGTCGGCGGTACCGCGACCGAAGAGGCGACCTGCCCGAATAGTCGGTTCAAATGCAGGCGAGGTCCATAAATCAAAGGGATCTGCGGGTTGTACATCATAATGTCCGTATAATACGACATGAGGCCATTTAGGATTACCGTGACGCTCCGCCAATAAAATGGGATGGAGTGCGGTCTCCACCAAGACTACTTTAAAACCCAGTTGCTCCAGAAGTTTCCTAGCGAAAGCCCGAGCTCCCGCCATGCCTTCCGCGTAAGCTGGATCGGTAGATACCGATGGGAAGCAAACGTATTCACTGAGCGTTTTGAGTGGATCCATAGTGACGCTTTAAGATGTTGCGTTATGCAGGCAAGGCAAGTCGTCTAAGGTTTAAAGACCCGCCTCGTAAATTGCGACTGCTTGCGGCATGAGGCTTTCCAGTTTGCTCACTCGGGTTGAATCCGTTGGATGCGTCGACAAAAACTCTGGTGGGCTACTTGATTTCTGAGCTGCCATACGTTGCCAGAAATCGATGGCGACACGTGGATCATACCCAGCCTCAGCCGTATAAAGAATCCCAATAGCATCGGCTTCACACTCGTGCAGTCGACTGTACGGCAGGAGCACTCCCACGGTGGTTCCTATCCCCAAGCCCGCTAAGATTGAACGCCGATCAGCGGCATCCATGTCAGACGTTCCGACGGCAACCGCCAGACTGCCACCCTTGACTAGCATTTGATGACTGATTCGCTCAGCGGCGTGGCGTGCGACTACGTGAGCCACTTCATGACCAATGACCACCGCAAGGTCCGCGTCGCTTTCAATGACTTTAAAGAGTCCAGTGTAGATTGCTACTTTGCCTCCAGGCATAGCAAAGGCATTGATTTGATCGGGATCCTCAAAGACTACAAATTCCCATTTAACATTTGGGAGATCATACGCCGCGATTCTCGCGATACGGGAACCCACTCTTTGAACGCGAGCGTTGATTTCAGGATCTGTGGACCGTGCGGTCTCCTGTTTCAATTTCTGAAATTGACTTGCGGCCATAAAGACCAAATCCGCTTCTGAATATATATGGAGCGCCTTGCGACCGGTAACCGGAACTGTTGTACAAGCCACAAAGTATAAAGAAGCTAAACCGATAAAGCCTGTAATAATTCTACTTACCATAATCCTAAAGTAATAAAATTACGGCCTTTGGCAAGCAACAGGGTATTTGCTGGTTCGTCTGCTCATAAGCGTTTTTTAGAACTTAACCTTGAGTCAGCCTAAGGAATCTTCCAAGAGCCAAGCGACGTCCTCGATCGAACCTACTAGTGTTTAAAATGCCGCTTACCTGTGAAGATCATTGCCATATCGCGCGCGTCGGCGGCCGCTATAACGGCCTCATCACGCACAGAGCCTCCGGGTTGAATAGCTGCAGTGGCTCCCGCTTCGGCCGCTGCTTCCAGTCCGTCCGCAAAAGGAAAAAATGCATCTGAGCAAACAACGGATCCCGCAAGAGGAAGACCCGCTTCGCTGGCTTTCCAAACCGCGATCTTGGAGCTATCAACGCGCGACATCTGACCTGCGCCTACCCCAAGGGTACGCTCACAAGCTGCGTAAACGATTGCGTTAGATTTCACGTGCTTAACAACGTTCCAACCAAAGATCATGGCTCGCATTTCCTCTTGGCTCGGTTGGCGTTTCGTGACTACTTGCCAGTCGCTCGGACGGTCTGGCATACTATCGCGGTCTTGCAGCAAAAGACCACCCACTACTGAGCGTACTTCTTGAAGCGAGTCAGCCGGCAAACTGCCCTTGGCAATCATGAGACGCAGGTTTTTTTTCTTATCAAAAATTTCACGCGCAGCCGGGGTGAAGTCGGGCGCAATGATGACTTCGCAGAAAATGGCAGAAATAATTTCAGCAAGATCCGCATCAATCGATTGATTTGCCACAATGATACCGCCAAAGGGCGCCTGTTGGTCGGTCGCAAACGCTTCTTCCCACGCAGTCACGAGATTATCAGCCGAAGCTACACCACAGGGATTGGTGTGTTTAAGGATAGCTACGGTCGGTTTTTGAAATTCACCGATCAAATACGTGGCTGCCGTTATATCAATGATATTATTAAAGCTGAGTGCCTTGCCTTGTAATTGTTCGAAACAATCAAAGAAACTCCCGTAAAGAGCCGCTTGCTGGTGAGGGTTTTCTCCATAGCGAAGAGCAGCGGCTTGTGGGAGGTCGCTCTTAAATTGAGCAGGCACGCCTGCAATCGCGGCGAGATCGGGTTCGGCACAATCAACCTGCCCTTGGAGATAATGAGCAATCGCGCCATCGTAGGCTGCCGTGCGTTCAAACACCTTGAGCGCCAATTCACGACGCAGACGAGCCAAGGCTTTTTCGTCCGACAAGGCCGTCAAGACACGATCATAATCGCCAGCATCAACGACCACCGTAACGGCATCATGATTCTTAGCGGCACTGCGCAACATCGATGGACCGCCAATATCAATGTTTTCGATTGCCAGTTCAAAGCTGACATCAGGTTTTGCGACAGTAGCCTCAAAGGGATAGAGATTTACCACGACGAGATCGATTAAATCGATACCGTGTTTCTCTGCGGCAACCAAATGATCTTCTTTATCCCGTCGGGCAAGCAGACCGCCATGAATCATAGGATGCAGAGTTTTGACACGCCCCTCCATCATCTCAGGAAACCCAGTATGGTCGCTAACCTCGGTAACGAGAATCCCTTCGCGCTCAAGGAGCTTGGCAGTTCCGCCAGTGGAAAGCAAGCGATAGCCATGTGTTTCAACAAGCGCACGTGCAAAGGGCACGAGTCCTGTTTTATCACTTACGGAGAGTAAGGCAGTCTTATTCATAAATGGAAAATTCAGCGAGTGTTGTTAGATCTGCAAAGGCCGCAACGATGGTCTATATCTAATAGGCGCGACCGTCTTTGTTTTCGTAATAATTAATAAAGGCTCGATTTAAAGTAGCATAGCCTCCTGGGGTTGGATAATCGCCCGTAAAATACCAATCTCCATTGTGCTCCGGGATGGCTAAGCGCATTTTATCAACCGTGAGAAATACAATTTGGAGATCCCCAGTCCACACGACATTTTTGGGATAGACCAATTCTGCGATCTTAGCAGCGATTTGTTCATCGGTATATCGATCATAAATACGTCGCACATGATTCACCATTTGATTTGCCGGTAAGGTAACTTGCGCAACGCACTCTTGGTAGACTTCCCGGAGGAGGTCGGTGTGGCCGTCATCTCGCAGCAAGGCAACGGTTGCTTTAAAGGCGATAAATTTACCCAACTCCGACATATCAATACCATAGCAATCCGGATAACGTATTTGAGGTGCGGTCGAGGCTACTACGATTTTTCGCGGCTTGGTACGACTGAGGATATTCAGAATAGACTCTTTAAGGGTCGTGCCTCGGACAATTGAATCATCGATACAGACAAGACAGTCGCCTTCCTTCACGACACCATAAGTAATATCGTATACGTGAGAAACTAACTGAGCGCGCCCTTTTTCTTGGGATATAAAGGTACGCAGCTTAATATCCTTATGGGCTATTTTCTCACCTCGAGGCCAATTACCCATGATCAGCTCGTCGATCAAATTTTCATCCAGAGTACCCTCTCGTTGAGCATCGAGCAGGATCTGCTTAACCTCTTCACGACGGTGAAGGCGCAAACCCTCCAGTAAACCATGGTAAGCGGTCTCTGCGGTATTTGGAACAAAACTGAAAACACTTCGGGCAAAATCGTTGTCAATGGCCTCCACGACCTGATCCTTAAGTGCCGCCCCAAGGGCCTTGCGCTCGCGGTATATATCAGCGTCATTGCCACGTGAAAAATAAATACGCTCAAAGGAGCACGGACTGAGCTTCTGTTTCTCTGTAAAAGGTTCACAGTAAATGCGTCCATCGTTTTTGATCACGGTGGCGGTACCCGGTTCCAATTCACAGACTCGTTCAATGGGTTGATTGAAAATCGTCATGAGCGCTACTCGCTCGGAAGCGAACGCGATGACTTCATCGTTTTGGAAATAAAAACAGGGACGTATGCCTCGCGGATCACGCATGACAAAGGAATCTCCGTTACCGATGAGGCCCGCAATGGCGTAACCGCCATCCCAATCCGCGGCCGCCTTCCGTAAAATGCGAACCGGATCTAAATCATTACTAATGACATCAGGAATCTTTCCGCCCTGCATACTGTCGCGCATGCGATGGTAGATAGCATCGTGCGCCTCATCGAGATGGAAACCAATGGCCTCAAGGACCGCTTGTGTATCGGTCCCAAAGATTGGGTGCTGCCCGCGCTCAATGAGGGAATTATTGAGCTCTTTCTCGTTGGTAATGGTAAAATTACCGGCGAGCATAAGGTTTTTGGTCGGCCAATTAGATTGGCGTACAAAGGGGTGACAGTTCTCCGAAGTGTACACCCCGGAAGTGCCATAACGCAGATGTCCCAGCAGAATTTCGCCCCCAAAATCAAAATTTTCCTTAACCGTGGCAGGAAACTCTGGATGCAGCGTGCCTTCGCTCATCAAACGATTGTAGTTTGTTAATTGACCATCAAAAATACGAGCCAAGGGATTACTCTTAATACTTCGATCGCGAAACATATAGGGGTTACCCGGCTCAACGTCTAATTTAACACAGCCAATTCCGGCGCCATCCTGCCCACGATTGTGCTGCTTCTCCATCAAAAGGAAAAGTTGATTGAAGCCGTATAGCGGTGTGCCATATTTTTCCTGATAATAGGAAAGTGGCTTCAGGAGGCGGATCATGGCAATGCCGCATTCGTGCTTCAGAGGGTCGCTCATAGGTGGTGGTTTAAACAGGTAAGAGTCATTTCTGGGAGATGGCGATGCAAAGTTGCAATTTTGTAATAAACATGGCTCTTAAATGTAAGCACCTAAGTCAAGCCACGCTCTCTTCTACTTATAAAATTTTCCGCCATGGAACTCATCGATCTCAACCGCCATGAAGGAATTGGAGCCAATTCTCACTTAATTCGACTCGGTGATTTTAATATTTTGGTAGATTCAGGGCTCGACCCTAAAATGATAGGCAAAGACGCCCTCCCCGAGCATGCTGCTATCGCTGAGCGCAGCATTGACTTAATCGTGCTCACGCATTGCCACCTTGATCATCTGGGATCGATGCCCCTCGTAGCTGCCCGTAACCCGCATGCACCCATTATTACGAGCCTACCCAACACTTACCTTGCCCCCCGCATGCTTCGCAATTCCATCAACGTTATGAAACGTCAACGCGAGGAACTCGGAAACACCGACTTACCCTTATTTCTACATCGGGACATTGCCCTGTTTGACCACCAGCTTTACGGGCAACGCTTTGGGCGCAGCGAAATCCACACCAAAGCAAAAGACCAAATCGAGATCATCCTACACCCTGCGGGACACGTTATCGGCGCCGCTGCGGTCGAATTTATCTACAAGCACCGACGCATCGTCTTTAGCGGAGATGTTCTCTTTGAAGCACAACGGACACTCCCCGGAGCCCAGCTTCCAGGCGGAAAAATCGATACCCTCATTCTCGAGACCACCCGAGGCGCCAAAGCGCGCGCTCCTGAAATAACTCGCGTCACGGAAGTGGAGCGCCTTATCAATGCCATCAGCAAAATCCTCGAGCGCGGCGGCAGCTGCCTTATCCCAACCTTCGCCTTGGGACGAATGCAGGAAATATTTAAAATTATATACGAAGCTCGAAATTTTGGACAACTGCCTCGCTGCCCAGTATTTGCGGCCGGACTCGGCATGGATCTTTGTAATTACTTTGATAAAATCCGCAAAAAAACCCAACTGATCGACTTCGATCTAAAGATGCTTGACCGCATGCGTGTCAAACCGCTTGAAATCAACTTACGCCCAGGTCGAGATCTTCCTCAAAAAGGAATCTACCTCCTGAGCAGCGGAATGATGGTGCAACACACCCCGTCTTATAAAGCAGCGGCCTGCCTCTTACCGCATCCTAAAAACGGACTTTGCTTTGTCGGTTATAACGATCCCGATACCCCTGGGGGACAACTCCTAGCCGACCCAAAAGCCGCTCATTTTTATTTTGATAGCCTCGAATACCGTGCTCCGATGCGTGCCTCCATCCAGCAATTTGACCTCAGCGGGCATGCCAACCGAGAAGAACTCGCCGACTACGCCGTGCAATCGGAAGCGCGGGCAGTCGTACTCACCCACGGTGATACTGCTGCCCGCCATTGGTTCAGCGAAGAACTCAGCGAGCGCATGCCGGGGAGCAGAATCCTGGACCCAAATCCAGGCGAGGTTTATCAAGTGTAAGCCTTTCGCATTGACTTCTCGGTTTTGCAACGCCCTTATCGCCGCGTGCAATTGACCGCCCCGCAGCATCCTGCCGCCGGGGCGATTTTATTTACAAGCCGCGACCATGAACGCTGAATACATCCGTAATATCGCCATAATCGCCCACGTTGATCATGGGAAGACCACTTTGGTGGATTGCTTGCTCCAGCAAAGCGGTACCTTTCGCGAAAACCAAAAAGTGGAGGAACGCGCCATGGATTCCATGGATTTGGAACGCGAAAAGGGCATCACCATTAAAGCAAAAAATACCGCTGTACGATGGGAAAACCCACAGGACGGCATCACCTACACCATTAATATCGTGGACACGCCTGGGCACGCAGATTTCGGAGCTGAAGTTGAGCGAGTTATGAAAATGGTAGACGGAGTTTTACTGCTCACAGATGCGGTAGGAGGACCGCAAGCACAGACTCGCTGGGTGCTTCGCAAAGCGCTGGATGCAGGACTCAAAACAATTTGCGTTATTAATAAAGTCGACCGCGACACCGCGCGCCCCGATTGGGTTCACGATAAGGTTCTTGAGTTGTTTCTTGATCTTGAGGCAGATGACGATCAATTCAACGCACCTTTCCTTTACGGCTCAGCAAAAATGGGATTTGCAGACCGCTCACCGGAGGGTCCGCGTGAAAATATGACCGATCTTTTTGAAACCATTGTGGAGCGTATCCCGCCTCCGACCATTGAAGCGGGGGGGTTCAAAATGCTAGTCTCAAATATCGATTGGGATGACTATGTCGGGCGCATGGCCATCGGGCGCATCCTTTCAGGTGAAGTCAAGCAAGGTCAAAGCATCTTTGCTTTACGCAAAGACGGACGTCGACAACGCGTCAAGATCACGAAGATGAAAACTTTTTCTGGTCTGGCAACCGACGAAGTGACCGAAGCGGTGGCGGGCGACATCGTGGGCTTAGCAGGCTTTGAGGATGTCGATATCGGTGATACCCTATCCTTCGATGAAAACGCAGATCCCCTACCCTTTGTCGAACTCGACCCCGCTACGGTGCAAATGGAATTTTCCGTAAACAATGGCCCACTAGCAGGTCAGGATGGCAAGAAAGTGACTTCGCGCCAAATTCGCGAACGCCTCATCCGAGAAACGCAGTCCAATATTTCCATTTCGCTAGAAGATACGGACGAAAGTACCAAATTTCGGGTCAATGCACGCGGCGCCATGCAGATTGCCGTACTGGTGGAGACAATGCGGCGCGAGGGATTTGAAGTTTTGGTCTCACGGCCAACGGTTCTCTACAAGGAGATCGATGGAAAGCGTTGCGAGCCCTTTGAGAAAGTATGGGTCGAAACTCCGGAAGAGCAATTAGGTGGGATCATGGAAAATCTTGCGAAGCGTAAAGGAAAAGTCACTCATATGGAACACCACAACGCTGGAGTGACTGTTGAGGTAGAAGTTTCTACTCGTGGCTTAATTGGATTTGAAAGCGACCTGGTAACAATGACTTCAGGTCACGGTGTCATGAGTCACTCCTTCTTGGAATACCGACCTTACTGTGGCGAGATTTCAACCCGTCTAACGGGAACTTTAGTGAGTATGGAACTCGGCAAGGCTATGCCCTACGCCCTTGATATGATCCAAAACCGGGGTAAGCTTTTCATTGGGCCGGGCGAAGAAGTCTACAATGGTATGATCGTAGGTGAAAACCCACGTCGCGAAGATATGCCGGTAAACCCTGCTAAAGCCAAGCAATTGGATAACATGCGTGCTTCGGGTTCCGATAAAGGCATCCAGCTGGCACCACCAATTAAATTCTCCCTCGAACGCGCGATTGAATACATTGCGCCCGATGAATTAGTGGAAGCCACCCCACTGTTTCTTCGAATGCGCAAACGAGAACTCGATGCGAACAAGCGTCGCAAGCTTGCTAAAACCGGGAAATAATTACCCTAGAGGCGTCCTTGAGCATCCTCGAGCCTAGGGTGCGACAAAACCTTCTAGACTAAATGGCTGCACCTTTAGAGCTTTGTGCTTTTTCCCGCTTTCTCTCATAAGTCTTTAAAAGCTCTGGTTTATCTTCGATTGCCTCAGAAAAATCTTTGATCCCGCGATCACAAAAAAACGCAATCTGCCCAGAAATAGAGCGGTGATCGCGTTGTGCTGCCTTCTTTATTTCACAAACGAGGTCTTTTGGAAGTGAGACTGAAATAGTCATCTTTTTTTCTAGGTATATTTTACTATTTGTCAAGTTATTTTCTTTATTTTTGAGCTTTAATTCTATACAAAAGGTTCGCCACTTAAGCTGCTCGCAGCAAAAAAGTAGGTAAATAACTTGGTCTTGCCAGCGCCGATGAGCTACGACAAATCTTGCTCCATAAATTATGGCTACACTCCCAAAGATCCGACTCGACGAACTTCTCCTCTTAAGAGGACTAGCGGACTCGCGCTCGCAGGCAAAAGCTTTAATCCTGGCTGGTAAAGTGCACAGTGCCTCCGAACGTCTAGACAAACCAGGGCGCACAGTTTCTTCAGATCTTTCCTTGGAAGTCGTACAAGCACCGCGATTTGTCAGCCGTGGAGGTGAAAAAATTGAAGGCTTCCTCGACCGTTTTTCAATCTCCATGAAAGACTATGATCTCCTCGATGTTGGTGCTTCCACGGGTGGGTTTACCGATTGCTGTCTTCAAAGAGGCGCCCTTAGCGCTACTTGTGTAGATGTTGGTCGTGCTCAACTCCACAACAAGCTCTTACAAGATCCACGGGTAACGAATCTGGAAAAAGTTAATGCCCGCCACCTCAAGCTCGGTGACCTCCCTCGTAAGCAATACCCTCGGATTGTCATGGATCTTTCTTTTATCTCACTCACCAAAATACTCCCGGCGGTGTGGCCGTTCTGCGCGTCCGAAGGTATTTTGATTGCCCTTGTGAAGCCTCAGTTTGAAGCTGAAAAAATTGAAGTAGATGCTGGTCGTGGGATAATCCGAGACCCCGCTATTCAAACCCGCATTCTTAAAAAGATAACCGCCTTCGCCCTGCGCGAACTCGCTGAATCCCAAATAATTGGCACAATGGAATCACCCATAAAGGGGACGGATGGAAACTTAGAATACCTTCTTGGCTTAGGTAAAGTGTAGATCTCCTTGTGTTTGAATCGGTTTGCGCTTTTTCAAGCTTTAGGCTTTATTAACTCGTTATGAATCCCCTTCAATCGATTGCCTTTGTCGTTAACAGCTCCAAGCTAGGTGCTGGAGATGTTTCGCGCTACCTTGCAGGCATTGCAGATTGTGAAGGCGTGCGCACCCAATGTTTCGATGCCTACCCTCTTGCTACTGATGCCCTTAAAGGTTTTGATTTATGTATCACCATTGGAGGTGACGGCACTTTACTCGGAGTGCTTAATGCGGCCCTGCAAGCCAAATGTGCTGTCCTGGGCGTCAACCTGGGCAAGCTTGGATTCTTGGCTACCTTTTCTCAATCAGAAGTTGCCCATGCCTTGCCTGCTTTTATTAAGGGCGAGTATCAAATTGTCCAGCGGAGTGTCCTCTGCGGCACCAATCCGAAGGGTGAAACTTTCCATGCTCTCAATGATATTGTTTTTAAAGAGACTCAAGGGAGCGGCTTAGTCCGCTTACGAGTAAGTGCAGATGAGAATTACGTCTCAGAATACCACTGCGATGGTCTCATTTTTTCTACGCCTACCGGTTCTACTGCTTATAATCTTTCCGCCGGTGGTCCTATTGTTGACCCCAAGGTCAGTGCTATTGCCATGACACCTATTTGTCCGCACACATTTGGAAACCGATCTGTTATTTTTTCAGATGATACTCGCATCCTAATCGAGCGCGGTCAAACAGGACCCAGTCCCCGGATCACGCTTGATGGATACAATCATTTTGATGAAACGTCTGATTCCCTGCCGCTTGAAATTCACCTTGCGAGGCAGCGCTTGCGCCTGATGCAAAATCCCGATCATTCGCATTTTGCAATTGTGCGCGATAAACTTAACTGGGGAGCGCCTGCCATTCGCGAACCACTTATTTAATCCTTTCATTAGGTGGACCTTGCCGCACATATAACCGCTCAGCAAAAGAAAGCGGTATTTGAAATTGCCGATCAAATTCATTCGGCCGGTGGTCGTGCGCTTTTGGTTGGAGGATGTGTTCGCGATGGCTTACTGGGGCTTCATTCTAAAGATATTGATATGGAGATCTACGGACTAGATCCTCGGGTAATTGAAGCCATCCTGAGCAAATCCTTTTCCCTTAATGCCGTTGGACGTGCCTTTGGGGTTTTTATTTTGAAGGGTTTAAATATCGACCTTGCCCTGCCGCGTCGCGAATTGCAAACCGGTCCCAAACACACCGATTTCAAAATCGATGGCGACCCGGACATGACCCCTCAGGAAGCAGCAACTCGGCGCGATTTCACCATCAATGCTATTAGCTATGATCCACTCACAGAAGAATGGATTGACCCTTACGACGGGTTTAGCGATCTGAGCAAACGACGCCTACGTCACGTGTCCCCCGCATTTATTGAAGATCCTCTGCGCGTCCTGCGTGGGATGCAGTTTATCGCACGTTTTAATTTAGTCGCAGATCCTGAAACAATAACATTGTGCGCAAGCCTCAACCCGAAGCACCTACCTTCAGAACGACTCTGGGAGGAGTGGAAAAAACTCCTACTAAAAGGGAGCGATATCCAGGCAGGGCTAGAATTCCTCAAAGACTGCGACTGGTTGACTTACTTCCCCGAACTCAAAGCTCTTGTCGCCTGCCCACAAGATCCGGAATGGCATCCTGAAGGCGATGTCTGGACACACACCGGGTATTGTCTCAATGCCTATGCCTCTCAGCGCATCGGTGATGAATGGGAGGATCTTGTGGTTGGACTCGCCGTGCTCTGCCATGACTTTGGTAAGCCAGAAACAACTGTTCGCGATACCGATCAACGCATTCGCAGTCACGCTCACGATATTAAGGGACCCCCCCCCACAAAAAATTTTCTTGAACGCTTAACCCGCCAGAAGAAAATATTTGAGGATGTTCTCCCGCTGGTAGAGCACCATATGCGCCCGCTTGCGCTCTACCGAGACCGCGCAGGCCTGTCCGCAATCCGACGCCTCGCCGCTCGTGTGCGTCGAATTGATCGCCTCGTTCGTGTCGCTTATGCTGATAAATGTGGACGCCCTCCCATTCCGCCCGATGATTTCCCAGAAGGTAAATGGCTTCTGGAAGCAACCCGAAAACTCGATATAGAATCCCAAGCGCCAAAGCCCCTCATGCAAGGGCGCCATCTACTGGATCTTGGCGCCCAACCGGGACCCAGCTTTGGTGAAATCCTAAACCAAGCATATGAGGCGCAGTTAGACGGCACTTTTGACGATGAAAAAAACGGTATTTCCTTTCTTCGTCAAAAACTCAGCGACTTAGGGGCCAAATAAAACGCCAAGGCTTAGCTGCCCATTTTGCTCCTGCATAGGCTACACCCACTCGCGGGGCTCGGAGAATCAATGACGAAGTGAGATTGAGTCCATCATCCTCAACCCATAATCCCTTGACTCGACTCAACACCTGTTGGTTTTGCTTTCCATTGATTTTAAAATGACGTGTCGTGCGCCCAGGGCCATCCACTCCCTCTACAGCACGCACGAGTACGGCTGCGGGGTAACCGCTTTCGCGAGTGGTAAAATTCAACATCCAGTGCACCCCATAACAAAGATATATATAAGCGCAGCCAGGTGACCCGAACATGACGACATTACGAGACGTTGGACCCTTATGTGAGTGAGAGGCACGATCTTCAAAACCATCGTAAGCTTCAGTTTCGGTGATTCGCCCCCTTATTATTCGCCCTGAAGGCAAACGTCGGCACAGCATCTTGCCTAATAATTCGCAGGCAACCACCTTGGTATCACGTCGGTAAAAACTTTGTTTCAAGACGCGCGACATCAGAATTCTCTTTGCTCCGAATCAAGTATCAGCGTTACGGGCCCATCATTATGGACCTCAATCGCCATATCTGCACCGAAAGAACCAGTTGCAACCGAACACCCCAGTTCCCGCTCAAGTGCTGCAGTAAATTGTTCATACAGGGTGCGTGCGTACTCTGAATTAGCCGCGCGATTAAAGGATGGGCGATTTCCTTTTTTTAAACAACCGTATACTGTAAATTGGCTGATCACCATCACAGCTCACTTTATGTCTCGAACTGAGTTTGCCATACGACCACTTTGGTCTTCCCAGATACACAGCTTGATTATCCGTGGCACCAACCAATCAATTGTAGCAGCGTCATCATGCGCTCCAACTCCAAGAAAAAAACCCATACCTGCCCCGATCGCACTTACTGTTGATGTATCGATTCGTACCTCCGCTTGGAGTACTCGTTGTATGACTGCTCGCACCTTTTAAAATGAAAATTGCCTGAACCGAATATGCCAGCCCAATGTGAATAATTTACCAAGGGAAGGATTGCCAAGCACCGTAAATATGATTCCAATACAAGCCATGACAGCTCGCGAAAACTCTGCGAATGAAATGCCCTCCAGCTTACCCAAAGCGTCTGCCCAACAGCTTTTTGAGACGCTTATGGAGCAAAGTGCAGATCGCATCTACATAAAGGATCATAAAGGACGTTTTATTGTTGCTAGCAAAGCTCTTGCGGAAATGCACGGCTATGAAAGCCGCCATGAAATCGAAGGATTGACGGACTTTGACCTCTTCACTCACGAACATGCACAGCAAGCGCATGAAGATGAGCAGGAAATTCTGCGCACGGGTACCCCCTTCGTAAATAAAATCGAAAAGGAAACTTGGCCCGACGGTTCCACGACCTGGGTTTCCTCCTCAAAGGCGCCCTTCAATCTTAAAGGATCAGAGCGTAGCGGTATTATTGGAATCTCTCGAGATGTAACTGCAGAATTCATCGCCCGAGAAAAACTCATGAAAAATGAGCAGCGCTTGCGTGAACAAAATGAAATACTTCAAGAAGATCTTCAGAGCGCCCGCCACGTTCAGGAAGTTATGATTCCCGGGCGAGTGCCGGTTGTTTCAGGCATTCAACTTGCCTATCTTTGGAATCCCATGTCTTCCGTTGGCGGTGACATTCTCAGTTTTCCCCGGAATCCAGACAAAGTGCTCCTCTTTTTTCTGGGTGACGTTTCCGGTCACGGAATCACGGCAGCATTCTATACCGTACTCCTAAAATATTTAACCTCCCATGAGGCGGAGCATTATAGCAACAACCCCCAGAACTATTTGGATTGCGTCAACTCAGAATTATCGGGTCGTATTGAAAACGGATTTGTTACGGGTCTAGCTGGGCATTTTGGTAAGCGCGAAGAAGACGGGAGTCGTCAACTGATCCTCGCACATGCAGGGCACCCTTATGTTTTGATTGCACGAGCCGCTACCGCAAAAATTGAACGCCTAAAATTACCCGCTGGTATTGTTATGGGGATCAAGGGTAGCAAGGCTTCCAAACCCAGCTCCATAACCCTTCATCCCGGCGATCGTTTTTATGCCTTTACAGATGGTTTAATCGAAGCCTCAAATCCCGAAGGCGAGGAGTATGGCATGGATGCATTTATCTCCTCCTTAAAAGATCTCGCCTCGCAACCGCTCCAAGAGACACTGGAGATCCTACACAAACGCGTCTGTACCTACACCGAAAGCCCCGACCAACAGGACGATATGACCTGCCTCGCTTTCGAAATGTCTTAAGCCCCTTTTGCTTGGTCAATTACGCTTAAAACGTAAGCAGTCGCAGTCTCGGCTCTCAGGATATTTTTTCCCAGTCGAACAGAACGCCATTTTGCTGCCTCAAAACCGGCGTATTCTTCTTCAGAGAAATCACCCTCAGGCCCAACGGCGATCTCTATTGTGCTCAAGTCGCTCAACCCTTCGTTCAGCACTGCCTGTATTGCCTGTCGATGCACCCCTAGACTGGCGACCATCTGCAATTTTTGATCACCACTCGATCTAGATTTCAACCAAGCATCAAAGGCCAAGGGTGCTTGTAATTCCGGCAACCAAAGCAAACCACATTGTTTACAAGCCTCAATCATTAACAAACGCCACTTCTCCAGTTTGCCAGCCAGTCGATCACCCGAAAGCTGCACCTCACCCTGCGCCGTAAAAATAGGCTGTATTGATTGCACCCCAATTTCTGTAGCCATACGTAAAATCAAGTCCATGGCCTTACCTTTTGGAATCGCCTGCACCAAGTTCACCGCAGGTAATTCTAGTTTTTGCTCTAATACGCATTCAATCGCAACCCGCGCACGCTTACGATCCGCATCCACCAACCGTCCCCTAAACGATCGACCTCGCCCATCTAATAATTCCACTTCTGTCCCGACCGTTGCCCGCAAGACCCTTATTAAATGATGGCTCTCACGCGCATCTAAAAGCGCGAAATCTTCAGCCAGTTCCGCCTCGGGAAATAAAAATGAACGATAACCTGCCATCTCTTTGAAATGGCGGATCATTTGCACTTGCACAAGCACGGACGACGCCCCCCCTAAATTTACTCTTTTTATTTAGAATAATTCTTAATATTGCTTGAAAAAACCGCCTGCGCCTGTTCTATATAAGGATTCTGAAGTTATCTCCCAATTGAAGAACCGTCACCATCATGCAACTCAACGCAGAATATAAAAATCTTCTAAAAAATGCCCTCGCGCGTTCGGGTCTACGCGCAACTAAACAGCGCGAACAAATATTTACGGTCCTGCTGGATAAACGCGATCATCCAACCGCTGACGAAATCTATGCCCGCGCACGCGGCGAAATGCCCTCTATTTCCCTGGCCACAGTCTACAACTGTCTCGAAACCCTCACCGAAAGCGGCCTCATTCGTGCTGTCAATTTTGAGCGTGAACCGACCCGATATTGCCCAAACTTAACTCAACACGCCCATTTTTACTGCAAAGCCACCGGTGAAGTTATTGACATCGATTTGAAGGATTCTCTACTCGCTGAACTCAAGGCCGCCCTACCCGAAGGCTACTGTGCAGAACAAATCGATATTGCATTTAACGGACAGCGCCGATAGCGCAAAATTCACCTGACCTCCCCTATCCATCCTATATTGATCCACATCGCAATGAACACACTCGAAATCAAAAACCTTAACGTCTCCATTGAAGGGCAAAGCATCCTCAAGGACTTTAGCCTTACCATTCCAAAAGGTGAAGTACACGCCTTAATGGGACCCAATGGAACCGGAAAAAGCACCCTTGCAAAAGTTATGGCTGGTCACGAAGACTACGAGGTCAAAAGCGGCGGTATTACGCTCGACGGCCAAAACATTCTCGGCGAGGAACCGGATGCCATCGCCCACGCCGGGCTTTTCCTCGCCTTTCAATACCCACTCGAGATTCCGGGCGTAAGTATCGCCAATTTCATCCGTGCTGCTCGCGCTGCCCGCCTTCCTGAGGGCGAAAGCATCAACGCCGTTGAATTCTACAAGGAACTCTATCAAAAAATGGACGATTTAAAAATGGATCGTAAATTTACAGCACGTTCCCTCAATGACGGGTTTTCCGGCGGTGAAAAGAAACGCTGTGAAATTCTTCAGATGTCCATGCTCAACCCCGCTTACTGCATTATGGATGAAACCGACTCTGGCCTCGATATTGACGCCCTCAAAACCGTCTCCGAAGGTGTTAATCTTATGCGTGGACCCGACCGCGGATTCCTCGTGATTACTCACTACCAACGCCTCTTAGACTATATTGTACCCGATGTAGTGCACGTAATGTTTGACGGACGAATCGTCCATAGTGGCCCTGCCGAGCTCGCTCAAGAACTCGAAAGCAAAGGCTATGACTGGGTCAAGGAATCCTTCGCCACAACTGCATAATTTACAAACACCTATCCTGACATGAGTAATTCCAAAATCCAAGACGAAGCCATCAGCGTTGATACCGAAAAAGGTAATTTCTCCTACCCGGAGGACTATGCCTACGATGCCGGTGTCGGCCTAAGCGAAGACACCATCCGATATATTTCTGACGTCAAAAAAGAAGATGAATGGGTGCGTGATTTCCGCCTGCGTGCTCTTGAAATTTTCAACAAAAAAGACATGCCCACCAACTGGGCAACCAAGGATCTCGAAAATATACATTTCGATAAAATTCGCTACTACCTCTCCAAGGGGCAGCAACCTAGCCGCACTTGGGACGAAGTACCTGACGATGTTAAGGAAACCTTTGAACGTCTGGGCATACCTGAACAAGAACGCAAATTCCTCGCTGGCGTAGAGGCTCAGTTCGACTCAGAAGCCGCCTACTCCCGCATGAAGGAAGATCTTGAAAAAGAAGGGGTTATCTTTGTTGGATCCAGTGAAGGGCTCGAAAAATATCCTGAAATCTTCCGGCCCTACTTTGGCAAGGTCATTCCTTCAACTGATAACAAATTCGCTGCCCTTAACAGCGCAACTTTCTCCGGAGGTAGCTTTATCTATATTCCCAAAGGGGTAAAACTCAAACAACCACTGCAAGCCTATTTCAGAATCAATGCCGAAAATTTCGGCCAATTTGAACGTACCCTAATCATCGCGGATGAGGATTCTGAAATTACTTACATGGAAGGTTGTACCGCTCCAAAATTTGAAACCGCAACACTACATAGTGCCGTAGTTGAATTAGTGGCCCTCAAAAACGCTAAGATTCAATACATCACGGTACAAAACTGGTCGAGTAATGTCTTTAACCTCGTCACCAAACGTGGCATGGCGGACGAAGGTGCCGAGGTCAAATGGATCGATTGCAACATCGGCTCTCGTCTCACTATGAAATACCCTGGAGTGGTGCTCAAGGGTCGTGGTGCGCGTGGAGAAGTTTTATCCATTGCTCTTGCGAACAATGGCCAACATCAGGACACCGGCGCTAAAATGATCCACCTCGCTGACGACACCACCAGTAATATCATTTCCAAATCGATTTCTATTGGCGAAGGACGCTCCACTTACCGCGGTCAGGTGCATATGCCCAAGCACCTAAAAAACTGTAAAAATAATACCGAATGCGACGCTCTGCTCATAAATACAAACAGCCGCACAGACACCTACCCTGCCATCACTACCCGAGGGCAAAATAACACCGTTCAGCATGAAGCCAGTGTGTCTAAAGTCAGCGCAGAGCAAATCTTTTACATGATGCAGCGCGGACTATCTGAAGGCGAAGCCATGAGCCTCGCCGTCAATGGTTTCGTCAATGAGCTTCTCAAGGCATTTCCGATGGAATATTCCGTCGAACTAAAACGCCTCATTGATATGGAAATGGAAGGCTCGGTTGGTTAAACTCAACGACTCCTAGACACACACTTGCTTACATGACTAGTCTCTCTGAAAACATTATGAACAAACCGGCCAATACCGCTGCCGAACCTATCTGGCTTACCGAACGCCGCGCAGCTGGTCTTGCTCAATACCAGACCCTGCCCCCTCCAGCTCTAAATGATGAGCTCTGGCGCTTTGCATCAGTAGGACGCCTAAAAATCGACGATTACGCTCCGACCGGTGCCCCGAGTCCAGCCAACGCCAAAGCACTTCTCGATCGTTCAGATCTTGTTAGCGAGCGTGCTGGACGTAGCGTTCATGCTGACGATCACTCCCTATGCTTTGAAGGCCTAAGTGAAGAGCTCATCGCAAAAGGAGTCCTCTATCTCCCCATAGCGGATGCCCTTAAAGCACATCCTGATCTAATGGAGCAGTACTTTTTAAAGACAACCACTGAGCTTGGTTCTGATAAATTCTTTGGTCTGCATGCCGCCTCAATCCGCGCAGGAACTCTTTTATACATCCCCAAAGGCGTTGAAATTGAACAACCGCTCGTTAACTACTACTGGACCAGCGCACAAGGAACGGCGGTTTTCCCACACACACTTATCATCGCAGAAGATAATGCCAAGGCTTCAGTCGTTGATATCTTTTCCTCCGAGACCAAAGAAAATGAGGCTCTCAACATTGCAGTATCCAACCTTCACGCCGCCACTGGGGCTAAGGTCTTTCGTAAAGTCGTGCAGGACTGGAATAAACAAACTACTTCTTTCCAGCTCGACACCACGATCGCTGGTAGAGACGCCCAAGTGAAGAACCTTGCGGTTAACATCGGATCTGAGCGGGCTCGCTACGAAAATCAAACGCGCATCGAAGGCCCAGGCGCTGACGTCAAAATGTATTCTATCACTGTTGCTGAAGATAATCAGGAATTTGATCAACGCACCTTTCAGACACACAACGCCCCGAACGCCGTCTCCGACCTACTCTACAAAAACGCTCTCCTCGACCAAAGTCGCACGATTTTCTCCGGTCTCATTAAGGTTGCTGAAGGCGCCCAGCAAACAGACGCATATCAGACCAACCGAAACCTTCTGCTTGACCCCACCGCCGAAGCCAATGCCCTTCCAGGCCTTGAAATCCTCGCCAATGACGTGCGATGCTCACACGGAGCCACCACCGGTAATCTCGATGCAGATGAGCTATTTTACATGATGCAACGCGGCATCCCGCGCCGAACTGCCATGCAACTCATGGTTTTTGGATTTTTTGAAGAGGTGATTGAAAAGGTAGATAACGAGGAACTTGCAGAAAACCTCCGACAGCTCATCCATAAGAAATTTGAAGCGAAAATCGCCTAAGACCCACTGAATTATGCCTGAAGATCAACGCACCCTCACCCGCGAAGTAGAGGCTACTCTCATCCCACAGGGCACCCCCATGACCCTTCCTGAAGGAGAGTCGGTTACCATCACCCATCGACTCGGTGGTAATTTCACGATAATGACCATGAACGGCATGTTTCGTGTCAGCGGAAAAAATGCCGATGCATTAGGTGAAAGCATTGACCCAATAGCTCAGGCTGCTCAAAATTCAAATGAAAGTGTCCCCGTTGAAAAAGAACAACTCTGGGAAGCCCTCAAAAAAGTCTTCGATCCCGAAATCCCCGTCAATATTGTTGACCTAGGATTAGTTTACACACTTGAACTCGAAGCGCATCCTAAGGGTGGACAAAAAGTGAGCATGGAAATGACCCTCACCGCACCGGGTTGCGGCATGGGCCCTGTAATTGCCGATGATGCTAAAACCCATCTTGAAGGTGTTCCAGGTGTCGCCTGTGCCGAAGTTGAGATTGTTTGGGATCCTCCTTGGCATCAGGACATGATCAGTGAGACTGGAAAGATGGTCCTCGGACTCATCTGAAAGACCGTTAGGTCGCCGCTAATCCGTTGACAGGCGCGACGGATTCATTTTCTTGTTCAAGTTTACTGCGCGCTCTTCTGAGGCCGTCGCTAAAACAAACATCCAACCAGATACCAAACGTCCCCACTTATGCCTGCTAAAAAAGCAACCAAATCGAAAAAGACTGTCCGCAAAAAGGCAGTGAAATACATCTACGACTTCGGTAAAAAAACCGACGGTAGCACCAAGCTTCGTGAGTTGCTTGGCGGCAAAGGTGCCAATCTCGCTGAAATGGCGCGAATCGGTCTCCCGGTTCCTCCCGGTTTTACCTTAAGCACAGATGTTTGCACCTATTTCTACGACAACGGCCGTAGTTACCCCAAGACTCTCGCAGCAGAATTAAAAGCATCTGTTGCTACCATCGAGAAACAACTCGGCAAAAAACTAGGTGCTGCTAAAAACCCACTTTTACTCTCGGTGCGCTCGGGTGCTCGCGAGTCCATGCCCGGAATGATGGATACCATTCTTAATCTCGGCCTAAACGATAAAACCGTCAAAGCCCTTGCCACAGAATCCGGCAACGAAGCATTCGCATACGATTGCTACCGCCGCTTCATACAAATGTATGGCGACGTCGTCATGGGCGTGCAGGCAGTCAACGAAAACGACCATTGCCCCTTCGAAGACGCCTTGGAAAAAATCCGTGAAGAAGCTGGAGTCGAGTTTGATAATCAACTCACCGCAGACGACTTAAAGGAACTCATCAAGCGCTATAAAGCCATCATCAAAAAGCGCACTCAATCGGCCTTTCCACAAGATGCCTACGAGCAACTATGGGGTTCCGTAGGAGCGGTATTTAAATCATGGCAAAATGAGCGCGCCATTCTATATCGCCAAAAATACAGCATTCCCGCCGCATGGGGAACTGCCGTTAATGTACAGGCTATGGTCTTTGGCAACATGGGTGAAACCTGTGCTACAGGTGTGGCATTCACACGTGACCCCGCTAATGGCGAAAAGATTTTCTACGGTGAATATCTCATCAATGCCCAAGGTGAAGACGTGGTTGCCGGTATTCGTACCCCCAACCCAATCGCCCAACTCAAGAACGAAATGCCAAAGGTCTACGACGATCTTGAAAAAGTACGCGCTAAACTCGAGAAGCACTTCCGTGATATGCAGGACTTCGAGTTCACCGTCGAGGATCACAAGCTTTACATGCTTCAGACCCGTAACGGCAAACGTACTGGCCTCGCTGCCGTCCGGATCGCGGTAGAGCTCAACAAGGAACGCCTCATCGACCAGAAAACCGCGCTTCTAAAAATTCCTGCAGATTCGATCTCTTCACTGCTCGTAGCAGTATTTGATCTTGCCGCTGAGAAAAAAGCCAAAACCCTGACAACTGGGCTTCCAGCTGGGCCGGGTGCTGCTTCTGGTAAAATCTGCTTTACTGCAGACCGTGCTGAGCAGGTCGCCGCAAAGGGAGGTCACGCCGTCCTTTGCCGTGTCGAAACAACCCCCGAAGACTTGCGGGGCATGATCGCAGCTGAAGGCATTCTTACCTCTCGTGGTGGGGTCTCTTCACACGCAGCCCTCGTTGCACGTCAGATGAACAAGGTTTGCGTTTGTGGTGCCTCTGATATCGTGATCAACTACGCCTCCAAAACCCTTAAAGTTGGTAACACCGTCCTTAAAGAAGGAGACGATATCTCAATCAACGGTACCACTGGAGCAGTTTATGCCGGCGCAGTTGCCACAGCACCCTCCGAGATCAATCAAGTCCTTACTGGTAAGCTAAAGGCAAGCAAGAGTTACACCTATAAATTGTACGAACAGGTCATGAAATGGGCCGACAAACACCGTAAGCTTGGCGTTCGTACAAATGCCGACTCTCCGGAACAGTCCAAAGCCGCGGTCGCTTACGGCGCCGAAGGTATCGGTCTTTGTCGTACCGAACATATGTTCTTTGAAGGCGATCGCATTAACTTTATGCGTCAAATGATATTGGCAACAGACGAAAAAGAACGTCGAGCTGCTCTCCGCAAACTCCTGCCCTTCCAACGCAAAGATTTCGCGGGACTTTTCAAGGCCATGGGTGGACGTCCTGTTACCGTTCGCCTTCTAGACCCACCTCTGCATGAGTTTCTTCCACACGATGAATCCTCCAAACGCGAACTCGCAAACGCCTTAGGTCTCAATATCGATGTCATCAGTAATCGTGTCCACGCTCTACATGAGGCTAACCCTATGCTAGGTCATCGTGGTTGCCGCCTCGGTATATCCTACCCCGAGATCACCGAAATGCAAGCTCGTGCGATTTTTGAAGCCGCAGCAGCATCTTATAAACTCAAGAAGCCAATTAAGGTAATCCCTGAAGTTATGATTCCTCTCGTTGGTTTTGCCGATGAGCTCAAGAATCAAGTTGAGGTTGTCCACCGCGTCGCGAAGGAAGTCATGGCCGCCAAAAAGGTTAAGTTTAAATACCTCGTCGGTACCATGATCGAAGTCCCTCGGGGTGCTTTGACCG
Source organism: Opitutia bacterium UBA7350 (assembly GCA_949524905.1). GTDB lineage: Bacteria > Verrucomicrobiota > Verrucomicrobiia > Opitutales > Coraliomargaritaceae > UBA7445. The sequence continues at coordinate 282,018 of CATINC010000004.1, forward strand.
CCGACGAAATCGCGGAAACTGCAGAATTCTTCAGCTTCGGCACCAATGATCTCACTCAAACGGGTCTTGGCATGAGCCGCGACGACGCAGGTTCCTTCCTCGCAAAATACAAGGAACTCGATATCCTTCCACAAAACCCCTTTGCCTCAATCGATGCGAATGGCGTGGGACAACTGGTTGAAATCGGCGTGAAGAAAGGCCAGCAGGGCCGCAAAGGCATTAAGCTTGGCATTTGTGGCGAACATGGTGGCGATCCCGCCTCCATCCACTTCTTCCATAATGTCGGCCTCGACTACGTCAGCTGTTCACCGCCACGCGTTCCGGTTGCCCGTTTGGCCGCCGCACAAGCAGCACTTAAATAGACCCAAGATCTTGCTTTCAAAAGCCTCTCCTTTAAGGAGGGGCTTTTTTATACTTCGATTTCAGTTGCGGGAAAGGTTTGGGAGTCTTTGATACTATTAACCACATGAAAGAAACCTTCCGATCTACAAGAAATGCTTTTTTGACTGGGATATTTGTTATTTTACCCCTGAGCGTTACTGTTTTTGTGATCAACTTGCTCTTGGATCGCGTCGGTACGCCTGCCAGTAGTTTCTTTTTCTTCTACCTGGACCCTGTATGGAGGGAGATGCCCATTGTTAAATTAAGCCTAGAAGTGCTTTCTCTTTTTGTGGTCCTCATGCTGATCACACTGCTAGGTTACGGTTCTCGTTTCGTAATTGGTCGATTACTGCTCAGTAGTTTCGAACGTATCCTCGGCAGCCTACCGTTTATCAATACCGTTTACCGAACGGTTAAGCAAATTGTGGACACATTTGGTGAGCAAAAAAAAGCGGTTTTTCAAGAAGTAGTCTTACTTGAATACCCGCGTAAAAAATCCTACGTGCTAGGTTTTCTCACCAGCAAGGCTAGCGGAGAAACTCAATCCGTGACAGGTGAAGAAATCGTCAATATTTTTGTCCCCACAACACCTAATCCAACGAGCGGCTTTCTCCTTATGCTACCAGAAGAAGACATCACCCGCCTAGATATGAGTATTGCTGAGGGCATAAAGCTAATTATCTCAGGTGGTGCAGTTGTCCCCAAACATAATGAAGGCAGCGCCGTAAGCATCCAAAACCCACCTGCTGCCAAAGCGCCAAAGTGAGCCAGCCTGCTGTCAGCGAACAAGCCCTCGTCCTCTGCCTTGATCTATCTGGGGAATCTTATCAGAGAATAAGCGCTCTTTCCGCAGATTCAGGCTGCTTTGTATGCTTAAAACGTGGTTCTAAAAAGAGCCCGCTCAAAGATGCTCCTGACCTTTTTGATACTGCAGAAATTGACCTTGAGAATGCCCGCGGTGGCAACACCCGCTTTGTGCGAAATTATCGTACCCTCTACCGCCGGAGCCAACTTGGATCCTCATATCGTACCCTTAGTTACGTCGCAGAGTTCACAAAACTTATCGCACGTAATGCCCCATTGATGGGCGACTACCCCCTGCTCTTTCAACTCACTGAACAAAGCTTAGATGCTTTTTGCGAGCGCCCGCATCCAGAAATCGTCCACCTTAAGAGTCTTTATAAACTTCTACAAGCTGAAGGCTACCCCGTTCGCGAATCGTGGTGGCCTCAACTTAGCTCTAAGGCGAAAGCTCAAGCCTCAAACTTGCTCAATCAACCCACTCCCGATGAGGCGAGTAAGGAACAACTTCAGTCCGCAATCTCCTTAACGGAGTCGATTTGTAATTGGCTTCAACGGGAAACTGATTTCGTGCTTCCTTAAATCACGCTTCGCCAGATTCATAGCGCCTAATCCATTCAGCGCTCCATTGAGCATAGTCGCTTGCTTGAATGTGTGCACGTGCCTGTGCCATGAGATCGAGGTAAAAATGAACATTGTGCAAGGAGAGCAGCGTCGAGGCCAACAGTTCCTTTGCCAAGATCAAATGTCGTAGATAAGCACGACTAAAGTGCCGACAGGTGTAATTATCTGCATCCATTATGGGAGCAGCATCATTTTTAAAACGCTCGTTTTTTAGATTAATGAGACCATCAGGTGTAAAAACATTAGCATGGCGAGCTAGACGAGTTGGCATGACACAATCAAACATGTCCATACCCATGTTGATCATTTTCAAGAGTTGTGGGGGTGTCCCTACTCCCATGACGTAGCGTGGTTTGTTTCGGGGCATAACAGGCGCACAAACCGCCACCTGTCGCAGCATTTCCGCTTCTGGTTCACCAACACTCACGCCACCCACGGCATAGCCAGGAAAATCCATAGCGACAAGGGCTTCGACACACGCTCTTCGCATGTCGTCAAAAGTAGATCCCTGGATAATCCCAAAAACATGGTGACCACGCTCAAGAAAACCATCTTTGCGTGCATGTTCTAAAAAATCCCCCGCCCAGCGAATCGTGCGCTTGACTGCTTGCCCGCAGGCATCGCGATCACAGGGAAACGGCGGACATTCGTCGAGCACCATGGCAATATCAGTTCCCAGTTCTGCTTGAATTCGGTAACATGATTCCGGACCAAGAAAAAGAGGTGCACCATCAAGATGCGAACGAAATTCGATACCGTCTTCACGTACCGTGCGCAGTTCCGAAAGACTAAAAACCTGAAAGCCCCCGCTATCCGTTAAGATAGGCTTATCCCATCCCATAAAATGATGCAGTCCGCCCATCTCCTGCACTAAAGCAGATCCTGGGCGCAGATTTAAATGATAGGTGTTGCCGAGAATAATTTGAGCACCGCTAGCCTCAATTTGCTCGGGCGTCATGCCTTTGACCGTGGCTTGAGTGCCCACCGGCATAAAAATAGGGGTCTGGATTTCCCCATGCCGTGTGGATAAAACGCCGCAACGTGCATCACCGCATTTTGCTCCTTCTTTAAACATACTTCTAGGTTTGTAAGATGTCCTGCCTGAGGTCGATAACGGAATACACCAAAAACTCTCTCTTGCCATTGGCTACGCTTGCGACCTGTATGGTGACATCATGAGTAAAGACAACCCCAATGAGATCAATATTAACGGGCAAAACCTAGGTGTTGGTATCGCAGCTGCCCGCTTCAATGAAGCCTTGGTAGAGGCTCTGCTCCGAAATACCCTTCAAACTTTAACGGAATACAAGACAAGTGATCCTAAGGTTGTCCGCGTGCCTGGATCGAATGAATTGCCGTATGCAGCCAACTTGTTGGCAAGCTCGGGGGCTTTTGATGTGGTCATCACACTCGGACTTGTGCTTGCTGGTGAGACACAACACCATCAGCAAATAGCGCATAGCACTGCTGCTAGCCTACAGCAAATTTCAATCAAAACCAAAGTTCCCATCATCAATGGCATTATTGTAGTGGAAAATGCCGAACAGGCGGAAGCACGCTGCCAGGGATCTTTAAACCGAGGTCGAGAATTTGCCAAAGCCGCACTGGAAATGGCTCGCCTGAGATCTTAATGGAAAACTCCAAACCAAGCCTAAACAAGCGCTCTCAGCGCCGTGAAAATCGCATAGCCACGATTCAATTCCTCTATCAATGGGAACTCAACAAACCCGAGGAATTAAATGACGCAGTCGCCACTTTCTTAGAAAGCCTTGAGAAAGATCGTGGGCACTACGCTTTCGCTGAAGAGTTGATCCATGGCACTCTTCAGGCAATTGAGGTGGTGGACCAGGAAATCGTACAACTGGCAGATAATTGGGAATTTAAACGCATTGCTAAAGTAGACCTTTCCATTCTACGCCTTGCAATTTACGAGCTATTGCACCGCAATGACATCCCACCTATCGTTAGTATCAATGAAGCAATCGACCTCAGTAAAGATTTCTCCACCCCTGATTCGAAACGATTTATCAATGGAGTGCTGGATCGTATGAAAAATAAAATTGACCGTCCCTTACGCAAAGCAGCCGACTAGACTTCTGCCATGCTCAGTCGTTTCAAAAAATTCAGGGAAGGGTTTAAGAAGCACACGCCCACTTTACATAGAGCCTTTGAACGTGTCTTTGCTGGCCCATACATGGATGCAGCATCATTGGATGCACTCGAAGAACTTCTCTATACTGCTGATTTCGGAGTAGAAACAGTTGAAGAAATAATCTCTGAGATCCAGAGAGCCTATAAGTCTGACAAAGAAATTCGCAGCGAATCGGCCGCTCAAATTGGTGCCACCGTCCTGGCAAGTATCCTCGAAGGCTCAGAAAAATCCGTTAACTTCGGCGCGCTTCATCCAGAGGTGATTGCACTGGTTGGCGTCAATGGATCTGGTAAAACCACCACCGCCGCAAAATTAGGCTATCATTTTAAGCAAGCAGGCCATCAACCCTTATTAGGAGCCTGTGATACCTTCCGAGCAGCTGCTAATGAACAGATCAAGCATTGGTCGGAGACCCTCGATATTGAATTAATCATGAGCCAACATGGCGCCGACGCCGCTGCAGTCGCCTTCGATGCCTACGACGCTGCCAAAAGTCGTAATCGCAATCCTCTCATCCTAGACACCGCTGGTCGCCTTCATACCAAAAGTAACCTTATGAAGGAATTGGAAAAATTTAAACGCGTAATCCAAAAACAGGACCCAAGTGCACCTCACCACAGTTGGCTCGTAATAGACGGCAGCTTGGGAACAAATTCCATTGAACAAGCAAAAGTATTTAACGAAAGCTTTCCGCTTACCGGGCTCATTATAACAAAACTAGACGGCAGTAGCCGTGGTGGTGCTTTAGTGGGAATTTATCGCTCGCTAAAACTCCCAATTTACTTTGTTGGGCTTGGCGAACAACCAGATGACCTTCAGACTTTTTCTATTGCAAACTATACCCAGGCCATCTTTGGCCTCGACCAAACTGCTGCCAGTCATGAATAAAACCCTCAATGTTGCCCTCGGCAACCGCGCCTACCCCATCTATTTTAAAAATAGCGAAATTTCCCTTCGTCATACTATCACAGAATTAAGAGAGGCTAAACGTGAGATCAGAATCTTGACCGATGTTAATCTTCAAGAAAGCCAAAGTGCTTACTTAAAATCTGTTGGCTTTGATATCGCGGAAGTTATTCGTCTGCCTGCTGGAGAACCCACTAAGTCCTTAAATGCATACGCACAGACCCTCAGTTATCTGGCAAAGGAGAATCTCAATCGAGACAGTGTCCTTTTTGCTTTCGGTGGCGGTGTGATTGGCGACCTCGCAGGTTTCGTCGCAGCTAGTTATCTACGTGGAATCGACTTTTACCAGATTCCAACAAGCCTACTCGCAATGGTAGATAGCTCCGTCGGCGGCAAGACGGGCATCAACCTTCCCGAGGGGAAAAACCTCGTTGGTGCGTTCTGGCAACCGAACGCAGTCTTTATTGATACTACGCTTTTAAAAAGTCTACCCGCTCAGGAGTTCTCTGCTGGAATGGCTGAAGTCATTAAGTACGGTCTGCTTGCTGACCGCGCTCTCTTTGAAACAATCGAATCTTCTGATGCTCTCACTGCTGAGTCTGAATCTCTGCCTGCGATTATTCGTCGCTGTTGCGAGTTAAAAGCTCATATTGTAGCGCAAGATGAAACTGAAACCGCTGCCAGTAATGGTCGCGCCCTCTTGAATTTAGGTCATACCTTTGCGCATGCTATTGAAAATGCCGCCGGGTATGGTGAATACCTCCACGGGGAGGCCGTCGCGGTTGGTTTGATACTGGCAACCCAACTTTCCGTCAAATTAGGTCAACTTGAAGCTGCATGGGTCAATCGTGTTCATTCATTATTAGAAAATCATGCCCTTCCGGTTCGCTTGAAATCACCGCTCGAGATCCGTGTGCTCATGACGGCAATGCAACGTGACAAAAAGAATCGAAGCGGCTCCCTCCGCTTTGTCACCCTAGAAACAATTGGTAAGGCGGTAACGACCGAAGGCCTTGAAAATGCCATCATTGAAACACTGTGGAAAGGTGTTGGTGCCGTCTAATTTAGACTATTCTGTCTCCTCGAGACGTACGGCGACATAAACATAGCTACCACGATACCAGACGTATAAGTGGTTAACGCCCACACGTAGGTTATTTTTAAATTCATTAATGGTTTTAACCTGAACGCGATTGACTTCAACAATCACAACTGCCGGACGCAGGACGTCAGCAAAAGGGGAATCTTCATCCAGTGCCTTTACGTACAAACCGGAAACTTCATCCGGAATAGAGGCAGTATCGCGCAATGCTTGATCCAAAGGCTGCAACTCCAATCCTCTTAGATCTTCAACACCCCCATCTTGCATAGCGGTGGAACGATTCAAATCACCGAGCGTGATGGGCAAAGTCTTGGTCTTACCATCACGTATGATTTTTACCTGAACCTCTCGACCCGGCTCCATTTGAGAAACCATTAAACGAAGCTGGCGAGCAGACTCAATGACCGTACCTTCAATTTCAACAATAACATCACCATGCTCTAATCCGCCCTCTTCTGCCGGTGAATCTTCTTGTACTTGATTCACAATCGCACCCTGAGTGGATTCCAGACCAAAGGATTCAGCAAGCTCTTGATTCAAATCTCCTGGAATGATTCCCAGCAAACCACGCTGAACCTCTCCACTACTCACGATCTTATACGCTACTCCGATGGCTAGATTTGAGGGTATGGCAAGACCGATCCCGATATTCCCGCCAGAACGCGACAGAATGGCAGTGTTGATTCCAATCAGGCGTCCCCAGGCATCAATCAAAGCGCCGCCTGAATTACCCATATTAATAGCGGCGTCTGTTTGAATAAAATTTTCATAACTGCCTGCACCTAATATATCCAATGAATCACGTCCAGTAGCAGAAACGATTCCCTTTGTAGCGGTGAGACCGACCCTGAGTGGATTTCCGATAGCAAAAACAACATCGCCTACCCGCAGCAGATCGCTGTTAGCAATCTTGATCGCAGGCAAAGCTTCATCTGCCTCAATGCGTAAAACCGCAACATCTGTTTTGGCATCGGCTCCTACCAATTCAGCGGTGTATTCACGATCATCAGACAAGCGCACCCGTATCTCATCAATTTTTTGTCCACGTTCAGCAGCGACAACATGACGGTTCGTAATAATATAGCCATCGTTGGATATAATCACTCCAGAACCAACGCCTGTACTCTCACGTTCCTCGCTGCCCCTTGATTGGGGCATCGGCATACCAAACTGGCGAAAAATCTCCTCCATCCCGCGTGGTGCAAAAAAAGAACCATTACTCACGGACTCCAAACGTGTGGTATAAACTGCCACCACTGAGGGCGTGGCACGTTCGAGCACATCTGCATAAGAAACAACCGATATATCTTCCGTTGCTTTGACCGTACGATCATCCTTTGAGACTTCAAGGGGTGGATTTTCAGTGCCACATAAGGCGACCATGGTGATCGCTGCGGCTACTAATATTGTGCTTAAAAGACGCATAAGTTTTCCTTTAAAAAAAATGACAAATCAAAAAAAATCAAGTTCCACAACTTGTTCCCTCAACCTTAGAAGCCTTTTACGTCAAAGAGACCCGTAACACTTGAGTTGCTGTGGATGCGGTTAATGCCCTCTCCTAGTAATTCTGCGACGCTTAAGACCGTGATCGGCATACCTTCACGCTGCTCTACCGGGGTTGAATCAGTCGTGATTAATTGGTTCAATAATCCCTGACTGATCCGTTCGTAACCACGTTCATTTAAAACACCGTGACTCACTGCAGCCATGACACTCTTAGCACCATTCTTTTTCAGAAGTTCGGCTGCTGCACACAGTGTTCCAGCTGTCTCTGTCATGTCATCGATTAAGAGAATGTCACGACCTTCGGTTTCACCCACCAGTGAGACAGCCTCCACGGTCTCAGCATCGGTGCGGCGTTTGGCAATGAAACCAAGCGGTACCTTTAAGAGATTTGCGTAAGCAGATGCCATTTTCATTCCACCCACATCTGGAGAAAACAAGGTAAGGTTATTCCGGTCTAAGTCCTTCAAGTATTGGAAAAGCACCGGTGAAGCATAAAGATGATCAACGGGAATATCGAAGAAACCCTGAATTTGTTGAGCATGCAAATCAATCGTAAGGATGCGACTGGCACCTGCAGAAACGAGTAGATTAGCAACCAGCTTTGAAGTAATGGGAACGCGCGGTTGATCCTTTCGATCCTGACGAGCGTAGCCATAAAAAGGAATAACTGCCGTGATGCGTTTAGCTGATGCACGACGGGCGGCATCAATCATGATGAATAATTCCATCAGGTGTTGATTCGCCGGGTTACAAGTTGACTGAATAATAAAGACATCTGCTCCTCGGATGTTCTCGTCGATCCGAACAAAACTTTCACCATCAGGAAAACTCTCAACGGTCGCCGCCCCCAATGATGTTCCGAGGTAATCGCATATTTTGTTAGCTAAGGCAGGATTCGAATTTCCGGAGAAAATTTTAAGTGAATTCATGGAGATAGGCTTGGGCGGTGTAAGTTTATTTCTGAGACTTTACAAATTTTTCCAACTCTTCAAACTTTTTGAAAAGCTCCGGCAATTTTCTCTGCAGCACATAGATACGATTCATCAGGTTGGCGTTCTGTCCGAAAGTACCTAAAATTTTCGCGTTGGGCTCCGTTGAGCGCATCGCTAAGGATTTTGCATAAATTATAGTTCCATCGGCTATCTTTAAGTGTCCGATCACTGCAGATTGACCTGCAAGCGTAACGCGGTCACCTAAAACAGAGCTACCAGCAATCGCACTTTGACTCACTATGAGACAATGACGCCCGATAGTAACATTGTGGGCAATTTGCACCAGGTTATCTAATTTTGTACCAGCTTGTATTAGAGTAGTCCCAAAACGCGCTCGATCAACCGTGCTGTTGGCTCCGATATCGACATCTGCTTCGGTCAGTACATTGCCGATTTGTGGCAAGCGCTGATGCTCCCCGTCAATGGGCGCGTAGCCATATCCGTCTGAACCAATCACGCAACCTGCCAAAAGACGATTGCGATCTCCAATGATGCATCGATCTGCAACAGAGACTTGAGCCGATAAATAGCATTCACGCCCGATCTCAGCTTCACGACCTATGGAAACATGGTTTTCCAAGACAGTTTGTGCGCCTATTCGAGCCCCTGCAGCGATATAACAAAAAGCTCCGATGCTAGCAGAGTCATCTACCTCCGCAGCAGGATCTACGGACGCAGTAGGATGTATGCCTGCTGGGGGAAGCGGGTAGAGACTATTTTCAATATCACGGCAAATCAGAGCCAAAGCATAATTGGGATTCTCAAGACGAATGAAAAGCTGCGAAGCCTTGGGTTCACCGGTATAATTCTTGGGAAGTAAAATTACGGATGCTGACGAATTAGCTACCTCGCTCCGATACTTTCGATTACCCAAAAATGACAAGTCACCCGCCCCAGCGTCCGAGAGAGATGCAATACGTTTCACATCACCATCATAAGCACCAACTAACTCAGCGCCTTGTCCGACGATTTCAAGGATTCTATCAATAGTATAGCTTATCATAGGTATACTTTTAAAATAAAAAACCCTGTTCTTAGCGAGAACAGGGTTTTAAAAAAAATATCCGAATCAATCAGCGTTCAGCACCGCAATGACGGAATCCGTAATTTCAATGCTATCGGTCGCATACAGGATGTTACCCGCAAAAACGCTATATTCCTCAGTTTCTTGGCCTTCGCCAGTAGGAACAGTAACTTTTTGTGGTAGAATCGGCACAATAAGATCAAATCCCTTATCCTTGGCTACTTCAATAATCGCTTGACGCATCTTAAGTTGGTAAGGCCTGATGATACGGATACGATTCTGTTCGATCTGTTGTTGTAAATCAGCGCCGTACGAATTCAGTTGCTGAATTTTCTCTTGGTTTTCTGCGATTAAGCCTTGAATCTCAGTTTGTGAACTTTGTTTTGCTGTATCAGCGGTGGCAGGATTTTGTATGATCTGCTGAAGTTCTTGAATTCTAGCTTCAACTACATCCAGTCCCAATTTGGTTTGGAGTGAGCCAACTTCCTCGGCCGCAGTTTCATTGGCACCTTCTACACGTTTAAGCGCACTTTGAAAGTCCACGTAGTCATTAGCCAGACGTTCCATGTTGACTGAGCCAACACGACTAGCCTCTTGAGCGAAGCTGAAACCAGCTGTAATGAGCGTTACAAGTGCAATTGCTATTATTTTTTTCATAATGTTCCTGAGTGTGATCTTGGTTTAATTTAAAAGAATGCTTAGTAGAATTAAAAGCGTGTGCCAAATGAAAAATTAAATTGTGTTCCGCTGGCTTCATCAAGGGGATCTTTGATGGGGATACCAAGGTCTAGTTTAAGCGGCGAACCTAACATCATTATGCGGGCACCAACTCCCCAATTGACGGCATAATCAGAAAGATCGAAGTCAAACTCACCTCTATTAACAAAACCTGTATCTAAAAAAGCGACAAGCCCAAAGGGCTCTGCTAAGCGAAAACCATACTCAAACGAGAGCATCCCGTAGGTGTTACCGCCAATCGGCTCGCTACGATCATCATCGTCGCGCGGTCCGACATCGCGGTAATCAAAACCCCGTAAAGTTTCCGGTCCACCCAAGTAAAAGCGGTCATAAAAAGGGGTATCATCGGTGCTGAAACCCACGCGTCCTAAAATTGAAAAACTTTGTTCATAGGCATCAAATGTCGGAATAAAGTGTGCTGTGCGCCCTTCAAACTTAAGGTAATTTATATCACCACCCAATCCCGCAACTTCCGTATGCAGGCTAGTACGATTCCCATTACGCGTAAACACAATGCTATCACGGGAGTCGCGCAATAAAGTGAGCCCTAATTTCGAAACGATTGCTTGACCCTCCGCCTCCTGAAAAACATCCGCGACATTATCATTAAAGACCACCCCGTCGCCCACTACATCAAAAATATCAACGCCCTCTAAGCGATAGGACGCACGTCCTTCTACTAATTCAAAGAGACGGCGACGCAGATAAATCTCAAACCCCGTGCGTAACTCATTGTAGTTAGTACTTTGGTAATCCGATTCTGTGCGAAACAATTCTACACCAAAGGCGAGACGTTGTTCAAATAACCAAGGTTCCTCAAAAGTCATGAGTGCTTGGTTACTATTACTGCCAAGTGATAAGCGCAGCCTAAATTTCTGACCATCGCCCTGAAATCCATTGGAAGGATTAAAGAGATCAAAATTTCCCTGACGGGTCTCAAAGAAGACTTGAGCCTTTTCCACAGACCCAAATCCCATACCCAAACTCAGATTTCCAGTGTGCCCTTCTTTAACGATAACATTGAGATCTTTCCGCCCAGGCACATTTGTCGCTTCCGGATTGAGGCGCACTTCATCAAAAAAACGCGTATTTTGGAGCCTTCGTTCACTGGTCTCCATTCGTTTAAGGTCAAATACATCTGCAGGACGCAGTGCTAATTCCCTCAGGATCACCCGTGTCTTTGTCTTGGTGTTCCCCTCTACGTTAATCGACTCAACATAAAACTTCTCGCTTTCATTAACCTGGAAAAGCACATCAATCGTACGATTATCCATGTCGGAAATGCGCTCCGCACGAACAACGGTATTCAGATAACCCCGAGCGGTATAGTGCTCCTTAATTGCCTTTGTGGCGGCATTGACCTGTTCAGGCGAAAAAGGTTCACCGGTTATTAGACGCACAGATCGCAATACTTCCTCTTCTGTGAAAACAGTCATCCCCTCTACGCTGAAGTTACCCAGATAGTAGGGTTCCCCCTCTTCAATCTGGATAGTGATCGTCATCTGCTTCTTGCGAGGATAGCCAAACTCCACAGATTCAGAGTCAACTTCAACATCTAGGTAGCCTTTATTCAGGTAGAACTGACGTAAACTTTCCAGGTCCTCTTCAAAGTCATCTTTAATATATTTTCCAGATCCACTCAGCCACGAGATCCAGTTTCGACGCTTGGTTTCCATGGCGCCTTGTAAAGTTTTAACCTTTATTGCACGATTACCTTCAAAGTTTACAGACTTGATATGAAGCTTTCGCCCTTGCTTGATGTCATAAACCGCCGTGGCAAATCCACTCTCAGCATCCTTATCGATTCGATATTCTACCACGGTGTAAGGATAACTCCTTTCAACCATATAGCTCTGCAATTTGCGCGCTCCCGCATCAATCGCATATTCATCTAATGGCACTCCCTTTGTGAGCTCCGCCTTATCCATTAGGCGATCGTAAGAAAAACCATCGCTACCCTCAAATTGGACCTCCATCAAAGTATATTTTGGAATGAGCTCCATGATCACCTTGACGGTATCACCTTCCGCCTGTTCTACCTTGATTTCAACATATTCAAAGCGGTTGGTCGAATACAGCGCATGAATCGTCTGGTCTGCGAGAACAGAACTGTAGGCCATGCCCTCTCGCAACTGTACATAACCCATAACGTAACCATCACTGACTGATTGGAATCCTTCAAAACGTATCTCAATAGATTCAACTTTTGGCAAGGCGGCACGCTCTCCTTGGGCGGGCATGGATGTAATCCAAACCATAAAGACCACCGTCAATAAAGTGATATTCTTAAAAAAATTCATAATGAACGCCATGATAATAATTGGGCTTAACGCTGGAAATTTTCAAAACGAGTGTAGCGGCGCATAAAGGTAAGATCAACTTCACCAATAGGCCCGTTTCTTTGTTTAGCAATGATCAGTTTAATACGTTCAACATCGCCTGCGGTGCCTTCTTCTTGAACCCCATCGTCATCATCACGTTTTTTAGGGCGGTGTAGGATCATGACGACGTCCGCATCCTGCTCAATGGATCCTGATTCACGCAAATCAGAGAGTCGTGGATCCCGATTCTCACGCTCAGATTCCCGGTTTAATTGGCTGAGTACCACTACCGGAACATTCAATTCCTTAGCCATGCCTTTAATCCCACGAGAAATTTCAGCAATTTGTTGCTCTCGAGGCGTACGAGGATCGGTACCACGGATCAGTTGAAGATAGTCTATCACGACTAAACCTAAATTGTGTTTGGTATCGATGCGTCTCGCTTTTGCCCGTAAATCGAGAATTGAGGAACTGGAGGCATCATCAATCCATATCGGTACCGTTTCCAATTCCTTAGAAGCTTGAAAAATTTCACGCTGGTCTTGCGCCGAAGCCACACGGTCACGTATTCGTTTAAAATCGACCCGCGCGCGGCTGCAAATCAAACGCATCGCTAAATCCGCAGACGTCATTTCAAGACTGAATACTAAAACACCCGATGGCTTGTGTCCCCCGTCGGGAATGACTGCGTGCTCAGCAAAGTTCATCGCAAGCGAAGTTTTACCAACCGAGGGTCGTGCCGCTAAAACAATCATCTGACCCGGATGGAAGCCATAAGTCATACCGTCCAAATCGCGAAAACCAGACATAACCCCCTCTAAATCATCTCGACCATTCAGCAATGCCTGGATATTGTTAACTGCTTTATTCAGGGGTTCTCGGATCGGCACCGCCCCTTCAGCGATACGATCATTGCTGATAAGATGAATATCTTCTTCAATCTTCTCAATAAAGGTACTGATGTCTTCCTGTTGTAAGTAGCAGGCCTCGATTGCCTCTCTTGAAGTACGAATCAAACGCCGCAGCAAATATTTCTCTTGGACAATTTTCGCGAAATAGCGGGCATGCGCGGCGGTCTCGATTCGATCCTGAATCGCATAAATAGCCGCAATACCACCAACCGCCTCATCTAATTCCTCTTTTTTGAGGAATTCATAAAGCAAGATTTCATCAATCGGGTTACCAATTTCATACAATTTTAAAAGTGCATAAAACAAGTGCTTGTGAGTTTCTTTATAGAAAAACTCCGGTTGTATTTTTGCTTCAATACAATCGGTTAATACCTCTCGTCCACCATCAATCAGACAAGCGGCTAACAAGCCCTCTTCCGCTTCAATATTGTGCGGTTGTGCTCGAGTTATTGAATCTTCCCTACCCAAGGATGCGGTGCGACCACCACCAAAATCGCGTCCACCGCGATTTTTAGATTTTGGCGTGGATTCCGATGGCATCTGCTAAACTTGTTGGAAAATAAAGCTTTTACTCTGCAACCTCTTGGGTCTTCTCATCGGCGTCTTCATCAGCAGACACCTCGATGGGGTTTTCAGACACAACTTCAAATTTTAGTTCTGCCTGCACGTCGCCGTGCAATTTCACAGTCGCGTGGTGCGATCCCAATTCTTTCACTGGACTTGGTAAACGAAGTTGCTTTTTAGCAAGCTCAATACCCTCTTCCTTCAAGCGATTAAGCAAGTCATTGGCGGTCACTGCGCCAAACATCTTACCCCCTTCGCCGGTCTTTACTGCAATCGCAATCGTGATCGCATCAACGCGTGCTGCCAATTCACGAGCAGAGTCCAACTCTTTTATCTCTCGAGCTTCACGCGCCTTTAACAAGGCTTCCATTTGCTTTTTGTTTGCCTGGGTGACTGATACGGCAAACTTGCGTGGCAAGAGAAAATTACGGGCGAAACCGGAACGCACCGTAACGGTGTCGCCCTCTGCGCCGAGCCCTTCCACGGGCTTAAGAAGAAGTACCTGATGGGTAGCCATAGTATTTAAGAATAGTCTGTTGTTAATATTGAAAAAATTACCCCTGCCGGGTGCTTAAAAAGGAACTTCCTCATCGAGACCACTAGCATCACCGGTTTGGTCGGATGGAGTAGCAGGTGCAGATCCAGAGCTACGCGCAGGTGGCGAACTTTGTTCATAACCACCACCCTGATCTTGATCACGTGAGCCTCCGATGAATTCAAATCGATCTAGCACGACAGAAAGCTTAGACCGCTTTTGGCCCTCGCTTTCCCATTGGTCAAACTTAAGACGACCCTCCACTAAAATCGGACTTCCCTTACTCATATACTTAGAAATGACCTCTGCTTGTTTGTCAAAAGCATCGATATCTACAAAAGTTGCTTCCTCCCGACGTTCACCATCTCGAGTTTTATAACTGCGATTAACCGCAAGTCCCAACTTACATATGGAGAGACCGTTGGCGGTCACCCGCATTTCAGGGTCGCGAGTTAAATTACCTATGAGAATTACCTTATTAAAAGAAGCCATAACGTTGAGGGTTGAGATATTAACAATTGAGGCAGGAAATTGAAATTATGCCTCTACAAAAATTCGATTAACTCGACGATCATGGAGTAGCTTTTCCTTGAGATCGGATGGAATGTTTGTGCCGCCATTAACTTGTAGTTGCACGTAGTGACCTTGCGTGAATCGTTGATCCGCAGCACGGGCAAACTGCCGCATTCCGAGAATTTCATGCCCGATGGCTTCGCCGCCGAGATCGGTGATGATAGATTGGATGTCATCAATGACCTTTTGCGTGTCGTCTTCCGAATCGCGAAGGTCAAAAATGAAGGAGATATTGTAGGTTTTAGTTTTAATTGCGCTCATGCTCTGATGCGTTGCGTTGATTTATAGTATTCATGGCAGTGTCGAAGTCACTGTCAATAATGCGAAGTAAATGCGCCACAAAGGTTGGCATTTCCTCGTTTAAAAGTTTATTTTCGTCCCCAGAAAATTGACTGAGAACGTAATCCGCTAAGTCCATCGCTTTATGAATTTTTGCTCCCACCCCAATTCGGAAGCGACCAAATCCGCTCCCAACATGGTCGAGAATATCGGCAACACCATTGTGCCCGCCCGCACTACCGCTCAAACTGAGCTTGCAGCGAGAAAATTCGAGCGTGATGTCATCAAAAATCACTAAGAGATTCTCTGGGTCAAGGCGACGATAGTGCATCAGTGCTCCCAGCGCACGACCACTGTGGTTCATGAAGGTCTGTGGCTTTAACAATAGTAGTTTTCGCTCAGAGTATGTAATTTCTGCGATTTCAGACTCAAACTTATCGCAGCTTTTCCATTTCGCTTCCAAGTGTTTTGCCAAAGCCTCAACAACACCAAATCCAACATTATGGCGGGTGTTTTGATATTTAGAACCCGGATTTCCGAGACCGGCAATTACCGTGATGGACATTTGAGAAAGAACAGGTTGAAAGGAGTAAAGCCTTTCATAAAAAAGAGAAGCTGTTATGTAAGTTACTCCTTGTCAGCAGCATCTGCTTCTTCTGAAGCTTCGTCTGCCTCAGAGGATTCGGATTTTATGTTATCCGCCGGAACATCAGCTGGATCCACAACTGCTTCGGTTGTTTCAACTGCTGCTACTGTTGGCGGTTGGACAGATACGATCACCTGAACTTCATTTCCAAGGTACTCCACCCCCTCAATTTCAGGTAGATCGCTGATGTGAAGCGCATCGCCAACACTCAGTGATTCGATATCAGCCACTACGTGCTCCGGTAACTTAGAAGGGCGGCATCGAATCTCAACATCGTGTGACTTAAAATCGATCACACCACCGTCATTTTTAACCCCGAGGCAGTTATCTTCATTCTTAAGGTGGATGGGCACACGTGTAACAAAGGATTCACCGCGGCGCACTTCAAGGAAATCAATATGATGGATGGTCCCCTTGATGGGGTCTTGCTCAACAGATTGCATCAAGGTAAGCATACTTTCACCTTGGTCGTCGGTTAATTCAATCAATGAAGCCTCTTCACCCATTTCTCGACTGAGTTTGCGGTAATCAAGTTTTCCCACAGAAATGGATCGGGCATTGCCTTGACCTGAAACATTGGCAGGAATGAACCCTTCTGCACGCAAACGGCGAGCTGAACTGGTACCTGAACCCTCGCGGGTGACGACTTTAAGCTTGAGTTGATTCATAAAAATGATGCTGCAAAGATAATAACCGGAACAAGCCGGAGATTTGAGAAACCGATGAAGATAAAATACGCTAAGTGAAAGGCAACCCTAAGTTTCCTAAATTTAAGGATATACCCACCCCTCTATATTTTTCTACCATCAATTAAATTTGACCCTAAAAATTCCCGTTTTCATGACCCAGGATCCCACCCCAGCGCTTAACGAGAGTCGACTAGCCGCACTCAAAGCTATTCCCATAAATGAGGCTCCATCCCCATCTTATGTTATTCATGAAGAACGACTTATCGATAATGCTCAGATCCTCCAAGACTTTGCATCCCGATCCGGCGCAAAGGTTCTACTCGCCCTGAAAGGCTTCGCTTGCCACCATTATTTCCGCAAAATAGGACCTTATCTAAGCGGAACTACTTCCAGCGGACTGCATGAGGCACTTCTAGCGAAAGATAGCTTTGGTAAAGAAATTCACGTTTACTGCCCAGCTTACAAAGATTCAGAATTAGAGACGCTCAACGAATTTGCCCACAGCCTCATTTTTAATTCTCCTAGCCAATTACAACGAGCGCTTGAGCGGCTTCCTGAGCAAGGCCCTACGCTTGGTCTTCGCGTTAATCCAGAATGCTCGACTGGGGATACCCCTCTCTACGATGCCAGCGCAAGGGGTTCTCGCCTGGGAACAACCCGTGCCGTTTTTGACGCTGCCTGCAAATCAAGCGATCGGGATTTAATTGCCACCCTAGAAGGCTTGCACTTCCACACCCTATGTGAACAGGACGCCGATGCTCTAGAAATAACCGTTCATGCCTTTGAGGAAAAATTTGGTGATCTTTTGCCAAAAATGAAATGGGTAAACTTTGGGGGTGGTCACCACTTCACTCGCCCAAATTACGACCTCGAGCGTGCCATCCAGGTTGTTAAAAATTTTAAATCCCGCCACGACCTCGAGGTGTATCTTGAACCTGGAGAAGCAGTTGCCCTACACAGCGGTATCCTCATATCTACAATCCTTGACCTTCATCAAAGCGGCGACACCCAAATTGCTATTCTTGATACCTCTGCAACCTGCCATATGCCGGATGTCCTGGAAATGCCTTATCGTCCCAATATCCTCGGTGCAAATGATGGAGTGGATCATCCGTATCGTTACCGTATAGGTGGACTTTCTTGCCTCGCTGGTGACGTGATTGGAGATTATGGATTTCCTGAACCACTCAGAATTGGTCAGCGTTTGGTTTTTTTAGACATGGCACATTATACTATGGTGAAAACCAGCACCTTCAATGGCGTGCCTTTGCCCGCAATCTGCAATTACAACGCCATTGATGGCCTGCAAATTATTCGTGAATTTGACTATTCTGATTTTCGAAATCGTCTTTCTTAGCCCTCGCCTGCACGACAGATAGCTTTAAATTCTGCCTCCGTCACTGGAGTAATTGATAATCGGTTGCCGCGTTGTAATACTCGCATCTCCTTTAGTTCAGGCATTGTTTTCATCGCATCTAAAGAAACCATCTGGGGAAAAGTCGAATGATAGCAAACATCCACTAAAATCCAGCGAGGCTCTGCCTGCTTACTCTTAGCGTCATAATAGTTCGACCTTTTATCAAAGGCAGTTGGGTCAGGATACGGCTCACTGGCAACTTCCGCTAAACCGACAATCCCAGGCGGCTTGGTGTTGGAATGATAAAAGAGGATACCATCTCCCAGTTGCATATCGTCCCGCATGAAATTTCGTGCCTGATAATTACGAACTCCATCCCAAGGTTCACGCTGTTTAGGGCGTGCCTTTAAATCAGCCAGTGAAAAAACATCCGGCTCTGATTTCATTAACCAGTAACGCATAATATTTAAACCTTCAATCCAAGCTGCTCAAGGATTCGATCCAAGTCGTCATTACCGAGATATTCGATGGTCAACTTCCCACGTTTAGTGCCGTGCTGCACCTTGACGTTTGCATTTAAGTGCTCCTTTAATCGTTTCTCAAGGTCACGGATAGCAGCAAGTTCTGCAGAACTCAATTTAACACCCTTAATTCCACTTACCCTTGTCTTCTTTTTCAGACGGCGCACTTCTTCTTCCGCTTCACGGACGCTCATTCCAGTCTCGATCACACGGCGCGCCAGCAAACTTCTTTGAGCGGCATCTTCGACCCCAAGTAAAACTTTTGCGTGTCCCGTTGAGAGTAAGCGACGTCCCAGAAAACCCTGAATCTCGCTACTAAGGGTTAAAAGACGTAAGGCATTTGCAATCGCCGCCCGGCTCTTTCCAACCTGTTTTGCCGTGGCTTCTTGTGTGAGCCCAAAATCGCGAATCAAGCTGGCATACGCACTGGCTTCATCTATGGGATTCAAATTCTCACGCTGGACATTCTCAATCAAGGCAAGCGCTGCCGATGAAGCATCATTTACTTCCATTACCCTTGCCGGTATCTTTGAGCGCTTGAGAGATTCAAAGGCCCTTAAACGGCGTTCCCCGGCAATCAGTTCAAAACCAGATCCCTTGGGGCGCACGACGATGGGTTGAATTAAGCCTTCTGAACGAATGCTTTGGGCCAGATCTTCGATCTGTGGCTGACTGATTTCCCGACGTGGTTGGTGCGGATTTGGAACAATCTGGCTGAGTTTGATTTCCTCAAAGCCAGAACCTTTTTTAACAACACTTGGCTTTACCTCTTTAGCTTTGCCAGAGGGCGCATTTTTTCCGGTCTCCCCGGCAGGCTGAGATTTGGTGCCGGGCTTCGAAGTTTCAGATTTAGGAGCAGCGGTTCCGGCTCCTGCTATTAAACCGCCAAGTCCGCGGCCGAGTCTACTTTTGTTACTGGACATT
Source organism: Opitutia bacterium UBA7350 (assembly GCA_949524905.1). Classification (GTDB taxonomy): domain Bacteria; phylum Verrucomicrobiota; class Verrucomicrobiia; order Opitutales; family Coraliomargaritaceae; genus UBA7445. Next base: position 301,564 of record CATINC010000004.1, read on the forward strand.
AGGGTTGGGCTATCGGGATAAAAATAGACTGCCCCACTCGCAAATCGCGCGATGGGTTTTCTATTTTGTTGGCATTTTGAATATCTTTGATGGTCGAGTCATGCTCGCGTGCAATCTTAGTGAGTGTATCACCGGAGCGCACCGTGTAGGTCACGCCCGTCTGGGGATAATCTTCAGTAAAACGTACCGGTTTTTTAATATTTGGCTGACGGCTCACTGCTTTAGAAACGCTTTCAAGAGCAGTTTGCATCTGATTCGCAAGGGATTCCATCTGGCGCGTCACCTTAAGCATTATAGCTTGCTCCATTAGTTTGTCAGCTTGTTCAAATTCGCGTTGCAGGTTTTGCAGCGAAGCTACAATTTGCGCAATTTGTTGCTGAGTTGAAGCGGCATTCAATGCGGACCTTAGACTTTCATTTTCGCGGCGCAATTGCTCAACTTCTAAAAGCAAAGCCCGAACCTCTCGCTGCACACTGGCCATGTCTTGCTTAAGATCTGCAACCGCCACTCGAACCGAATCCGCAGCCTCCATCGGTTGCAGCGCCAGAGACGAGCTTAAACTCGTCACTACTAGCACACTTAAGTAAAATCGACCCTTCATACCTCTAAGATTTATTAAGCGAGCCGAATGTCAAAGCCAGAAAACACTTCCGACTTGTGTATTGCCCTCAATCCCATCCAAGCCTTACCGTTAAAGCATGCCAAGCGAACACGCCTACTGGATTCATGATCTCAGCCCCTTCCTTTTACCTTTTCCAGATAACCCATTGGGTATTGAGGGCATTCGGTATTATGGCTTGTCCTATTTAATCGGTTTTCTGGGAGCTTGGATTTTACTGCGCTCTTACAACACCCACAATCGCTTTTCTATTGATGCTGATACGCGCAGTTCACTGATGACATACCTCATTTTGGGCGTATTGCTGGGCGGTCGATTAGGTTACCTCCTTTTATATGATTTAGCTGCCTTTGCTGCCAATCCTTTGATTTTTTTCCGAGTTGATCAAGGTGGTATGGCGAGCCATGGAGGCATCTTGGGCGTATTCATTGCCCTCTTGTTTTTTGCACGAAAACGCTACTCTATCTTTGAACTAGGCGATGTTATCGTCACTTTAGCACCACTGGGTCTCTTTTTTGGGCGCATCGCTAATTTTATTAACGGCGAACTCTGGGGACGGGTAAGCTATATGAGTTGGGCCGTTATATTCCCGGCAAGCCCTCAGGTTTATCAGCCAGCTAAAGGTATCTTTGCACCCGAGCCACGGCATCCTTCCCAGCTCTACCAAGCACTTCTGGAAGGCGCCCTACTTTTTGCCTTCCTACAATGGCGCTTTTGGAAAAAACGCCCTCCGGTGGGTCAAATCAGTGGGGAATTTCTATTGGGCTATGGCATGCTGAGAATTCTCGGAGAATTTTTTCGAGAACCTGATGCGAGCCTACTCCTTGGAATGAGCCGTGGGCAGTTCTACTCAATCTTTATGGTACTCGTTGGCATTTTGCTCATTGGCTATGCTCGTCGTCGGCAGTAAAGCCACAAAAGCACCAAAGCGGCCCTCTCACCAAATCTAAGCTTTCATCACGAAACCATCGGGTACAATCACGTCCTTACACACGACCATTACACCGTCGCGTATTGCGATATCCACCCCTTCGCCAAATTTATCCGGCAAACCTTCGGGATCTAAGATAACATTATTCCCAATACGAACATTCTTATCGATGATCGCATTTTTGATGTGGCAATTCTTTCCCACGCCAGTGTCCGGACGTCCTAATTTACGATTTTCTGCCATATCATCTAAGGATTCGTAAACATCTGCCCCCATCATGACAATATTCTCAAGCGTTGAATCCGCTTGCACTACCGAGCGCACCCCAAGCGTGCATCGGTTTAAACGCGCGCTGGATACAATGGAGCCATCCCCAATGACCGCACGCTCAATAAAAGAACCATTTATTTTACTTGCTGGCAAATAACGCGCTCGAGTGTAAATCCGTGCTTCCTCATCAAAAAAGTTAAAAGGAGGCACTTCTTCCGTCAGTCTCAGATTAGCATCAAAAAAAGCCTTCACCGTTCCGATGTCCTCCCAGTAATCATCAAAGATATAGCTCTGCATCTTCACTTTACCCAGTAATCCAGGGATGATCTCCTTACCGAAATCAGTCGTATCTGAATCCAAAGCAGCTTTGAGGGTTTTTGCGTTAAACACGTAAATCCCCATCGAGGCTAAGCAGTAATCCGCATCGCCAGGATTTGACATACGCTTCAGCACGCTTTCACCCACCTTAAGGCTGTCAATCACGGCAGGCTCCTTCGGTTTTTCAACAAATTCTGAAATCTCTAACTGATCATTAATCCGCATTAAGCCCAACGCAGTCGCCTCTTCTAAACCCACAGGCTTCGCCGTGATGGTAACCTCTGCCCCTGAGGCATCATGCTCCTCTACCACTGCTCGCAAATTCATCCGGTATAATTGATCGCCTGATAAAATCACATAAAGATCATCGGCTTCGGTCGCCCCAAAATGGTGCATATTTTGACGAACTGCGTCTGCCGTACCCTGATACCAACTTTCCCCCGCTTGAGTTTGTTCCGCTGAGAGAATATCCACACAGCCACCGGAAAAAGGATCAAACTTATAACTCTCCTGAATGTGCCGATGCAGTGATGCGGTGTTAAACTGCGTTAACACATAAATCTGATTCATCCCGGAATTCAGACAGTTACTAATGGGGATATCCACTAAGCGAAATTTGCCAGCCAAAGGCACCGCAGGCTTGCAACGTTCCTTCGTAAGCGGAACGAGGCGAGTACCGCGTCCTCCACCCATAATAATGCAAATGATCCGGCGTTTCTTCATGATTTACTATCGTTTGAGGCTAAGTGAATAACCTTGATTAATAGCGAATCTAAGTGCTGTGTAAAACCTTATGTGTGGAATAGTTGGATACATCGGTAAAGATCGTGCGGCCAGCGTGATGCTGGACGGACTTAAGCGCTTGGAATACCGAGGTTACGACTCCTCCGGTTTATCGACCTTGCGCAAAGGCTCCCTTCACTCCATCCGCCGCATCGGTCGCGTCGCAGAGTTGGAATCTGCCGTGGGCGAAGATCTGGGCGGGGAACTTGGAATCAGCCATACTCGCTGGGCAACCCACGGTGATGTCACCGAAGCCAACGCCCACCCCCATTCCAGTAGCGATGACACCATTGCGATCGTCCATAACGGTGTCATTGAAAACTACCTCGGTATGAAAAAATTTCTCGTCAGCAAAGGGTATACCTTTCAATCCGAGACCGATACCGAAGCCCTGGCCAACCTCATTGCCTACCACTACGCTAAAGAACCTGAAGCTAAAGGCAAAAATCGCTTCCTAGAGTCCGTTCGCAAAAGCCTCGCCCACGTAGAGGGTACCTTTGGTATTGCCGTCATTTGCAAAGATCATCCCAATGAACTCATCGGAGCTCGCCGCGGTTCCCCCCTCATCGTCGGTCTTGGAAAAGGGGAAAACCTCATCGCATCCGACGTCAGCGCCCTTACCCAATGCACCTCCAACGTTGTCTATCTCAACGATAATGAAGTCGTTCACCTTCGTCCGGACGACTTTACCATCAGCACCACTGCAAGCGCTAACGTAAAAGCCGTCATTCAGCAAGTTGACTGGGACACCTCCGCCGCTGAACTCGGCGATTTCCAGCACTTCATGGAAAAGGAAATCTTTGAGCAACCGATCGCCCTCGAAAACGGTATGCGTGGACGCTTCTCCGACGACGGAAGCACCGCCGTCTTCGGTGGACTCAACCTGACCCCTCAAGAACTTCTCGGTGTCGATCGCATCCTTTTCCTCGGTTGTGGCACTGCCTGGCACGCCTGCCTCGTTGCTGAATATATCATCGAACGCTTCGCCCGCATCCCAGTTGAAGTTGAGTACGCCTCCGAATTCCGTTACCGCAACGCCCCACTCGATAAAAACACCCTTGTGTTTGCGATCAGCCAATCCGGCGAAACCATTGACACCCTTGCCGCCATACGCGAAGCCAAGCGCAAAGGCTATCGTACCCTCGCCATCAACAACAGCGTCGGCTCAACCATTGCCCGTGAAACCGACGGCGGCATTTACCAGCACGCTGGAACTGAGATCGGCGTCGCTTCCACCAAAGCCTTTACCTCCCAAATCATGCTCTGTGCCATGGTTGCCCTCTATCTCGGGCGCCTCCGTGACCTCAGCTTTAATGACGGCATCGAAATCGTCAAAGCACTCAAAGCCCTCCCGGACCAAGTCCGCGAAGTCCTGAAACAAAACGAAAAAATTGAGGCCATTGCTAAAAAATATGCCCAGTACGAAGATTGCCTCTTCCTCGGTCGCCAGCTCATGTTCCCCATCGCTCTCGAAGGCGCTCTCAAGCTCAAGGAAATTTCTTACATCCACGCCGAAGGCTATCCCGCCGCAGAGATGAAGCACGGCCCCATTGCCCTCATCAGCGAAGATTGCCCCAGCGTCTTCCTCACCACTTCTGGCGAAATCTTCAAAAAGAGTCTCGCCAATATCCAAGAAGTCAAAGCCCGCAAAGGCAAAGTCATCTGCGTCGCTTCTGAAAACTGTGAGTTCCCCGAAGATCAAATGGACGAAATTATCCGCGTTCCCGAATGCCACGAAATTGTCCAGCCCATCCTCATGAGCATCCCCGTACAGCTGCTCAGTTACCACATCGCCCTCCATCGCGGATGCGATGTCGATAAACCTCGCAACCTAGCAAAATCCGTCACGGTGGAATAGGTCTCTGTGAATACTGATTGAATCCTTATATCCTAAATATAAGGACAAGAATAAGGATAGGTCATTTAAGTTTGTTTAGGATAAAGCTAAATCGTTTAGCTAAAATTTGCCGAATGGATCACTCCTTAAGCTAAACTCAACGACCAGCTAATCGCGGAGGATTTAGTCCATATTACCGGCTAAGGCTGAAGAGTAAATGTGCATTCAAGTCTTCAGTGTGAAAGAAAGCTTCGCTTTTACTTTAAAAAGCGCTCAAACCTGCTTTAGTGTTTGCATGTCTATTGCAACTAAAACCGGTGATGACGGCACCACCGCCCTTCTCTTTGGCAAGCGCGTACCCAAGACTCACCCTCGCATCGTAACCAATGGTGAAATCGATGAACTCCGTGCAGCGCTTGGGATGTGCCGTGCCTTTACTCAGCAGCAAACCGTTCGCTCATCCCTACTCCAAATTCAGAAGGAGCTCATTCACTTTATGGGCGAAATCGCCTGCGAAAATAGTCAACAGAAACATTACCTTGAAAAATATGCGGATCAGGTCATCAAACCGGAAATGGAGGACCGCCTAACTCAGGTCATCAAGGAAATTGAAAGTGGAGTTGGCAGCTTTGACGGTTGGCGGCATCCGGGAGAATCCCCTGCAGAAGCTTGCTTTGATACCGCCCGTACCGGGTGCCGTCGTGCTGAGCGCAGGCTGATAGCCCTGCGTGAATCCGGAGCGGTGGTTCGCGATATCCTCATCCAATATTTAAACCGCCTCAGCGACCTGCTTTGGCTTTGGGGGCGCAATGAACCCACCATCCAATCGGAGCCTGCAGAATAAAATTGATCCGTATCTTTGAAAAAGTTTGTCACACTGACCCCATTTGGCTTAGTTTCGTCTTTCCTAATTCTTAAATTCAATTAACTCAAAAAGAGACTCCGCACATGCCAGTAGCAACGCCGCAACAATATGAAGCTATGATCGACGCCGCCCAAAAGGGCAATTACGCCTACCCGGCCGTCAACATTACTTCAATCACCACCATCAATGCCGCTCTTAAGGCTTTTGCAGATGCTAAATCTGATGGTATTATTCAGGTCTCCACCGGAGGAGGTCAGTTTGCCTCGGGGCTCAACGTTAGCGATGCCGCCTTTGGTGCGATTGTTCTGGCTGAGGCGACTCATGTCCTCGCTGAAAAATACGACGTTCTGGTTGCCTTACATACCGATCATTGCCACCCCGAGAAAGTTGAGGGCTTTTTAAAACCGCTCCTTGAGGCCTCTCGCAAACGCATTGCAGACGGCAAGGGACCGCTGTTTCAGTCCCATATGTTTGATGGTTCGGTGGTTTCTCTCGAAGAAAACTTGAAGCTTTCTAAGGAACTCCTCAAGGAATGTGCCGAGCTCAATATCATCCTTGAAGTAGAAGCAGGCTGTGTCGGTGGTGAAGAAGACGGGCACGATACTTCTGGGCTACCCGCTGAAAAACTCTACACCACGCCCGAAGATATGCTGGAGGTATACGAAGCGCTTCAGCCTCTGGGTCGTTTCATTTTTGCCGCCACTTTTGGCAACGTCCACGGTGCCTACAAACCGGGTGCCGTTCAACTCAAGCCTACCATCCTTCGCGATGGACAAAAAGCAGTTACCGATAAACACGGCGATGGCGCTCTCATGGATTTGGTCTTCCACGGTGGCTCCGGTTCAGAGCTCAGCGATATTCGTGAAACCCTCGATTACGGGGTTATCAAAATGAACATCGATACCGATACTCAATACGCTTTTACTCGTCCAGTAGTGACACACATCGCTGAAAACATCGAAGGTGTCCTCAAAATTGACGGTGAAGTTGGGAATAAAAAGACCTACGATCCACGCAGCTATCTCAAGAAAGCAGAAGCCAATATGGCCGCCCGCTTGGTTCAAGCATGCGACGATCTTTGCTCTAACGGCAAAACGATCTTCGGAACGGTCTGATTAAATCGAGTTTCTACTCTATCGGCAGAATAAACAAGCCGCTACCGGTTAAAGGGAGCGGCTTTTTTATTTAACAGATAAACTGGGTGGGCAGACGTGGTTTAAGCCTGCTCGCCACCCTATCTTTAGGCTTCTGGCGTGCCTTTATTGGCAGGCTTCGCACTCTTCACCATTCATCATCGCTTCGATGCTACAAGCGCTCTTTTCAGCCTCGGTATATTCCTTCTTAGCTTCAGCGGCCGGTGCGGTGCTTTGACCCGCACGACCACGGACATCTTTCTTCACACTGACAGTCGCTTTTTCAATATTTGAAGCGCCTAATGTGCGGAGGTAGTAGGTGGTTTTCAGACCCTTGTGCCAGGCTTCACGGTACATATGCGAGAGGGTCTTGATGTCGGCTTCTGCCAAGAAAAGATTTACCGATTGCGATTGATCAATCCATTTCTGGCGTCGAGCAGCAGCATCTATGAAGTACTGGTATTCTATCGCGAAGGCAGTCTTGTATTTTTCTTTGATATCATCGGGGATGCCTTCAATAGATTCGAGCTCGCCATCGAAATATTTCAGTTGATCCAGCATTTCGTCATTCCAGAGACCACTCTCCTTAAGATCCCGAACTAAGTGAGCATTGAGAACAATGAAGTCTCCAGAAAGATTACTTTTAACAAAGAGGTTTTTATAGGTCGGCTCAATGCAAGGCGAGGTGCCCATGATGTTTGAGATGGTCGCAGTCGGCGCAATGGCAAGGACGTTAGAATTACGCATGCCCTGTTTCGCTATCTTCTCGCGTAACGGCTTCCAATCCATCTTCCCTGCGCGTGGTACTTTCACTTCAACGCCACGTTCCTCTTGCAAGAGGTCAAGGGTGTCTTGAGGCATAAGACCTCGATCCCATTTTGATCCCTTGTAAGTGCTATAGGTGCCTTGTTCTGACGCGAGATCCGAAGATGCTTCGTATGCGTAGTAAGCAATCGCTTCCATGAATTCGTCGTTAAAATCCACTGCGGCATCCGAAGCAAAGGAAATTCCTTTGCGGTAGAGCGCATTTTGGAGCCCCATAACACCTAGCCCAACGGGGCGGTGACGACTGTTCGCAGTTTTAGCAGCTTCAGTTGGGTAGAAGTTAATATCGATGACATTATCGAGTGCGCGTACCGCGATACTGATGGTGTCGCGCAGCTTCTCGTGGTCTAAATTGCCATCCGTGTCGAGATGCGAATCCAACACAACAGAACCCAAATTACAAACCGCAGTTTCTTCGTCACTGGTATTCAGGGTAATTTCAGTGCAGAGATTCGAACTGTGAATGACCCCAGTGTGATCTTGTGGACTACGAAGGTTGCAGGGATCCTTAAAGGTGATCCAAGGGTGTCCCGTCTCAAAGATCATTCGAAGCATGGATTTCCAAAGGTCAATCGCCTGAATTTTTTGCCCCACAATCTCTCCGCTTTCTGCCTTGGCTTCATATTCGAGGTAGCGTTCCTCAAAAGCTTTACCGTAGAGCTCATGAAGATCGGGGGTTTCATTAGAACGGAAAAGAGTCCATTCCCCGCGAGATTCCATGCGCTTCATGAAAAGATCGGGAATCCAATTAGCCGTATTCATATCGTGGGTGCGACGGCGATCGTCTCCAGTATTTTTGCGTAACTCCAGGAAGTCGTTGATGTCGTTGTGCCAAGTTTCGAGGTAGGCACAACCAGAACCCCGCCGCTTGCCGCCTTGATTCACCGCAACCAGTTGGTCATTGTGAAGCTTCAAGAATGGAATAACACCCTGGCTTTCTCCATTGGTACCTTTAATGAATCCACCGGTACCGCGCACTGCCGTCCAGGAACCACCCAGACCACCTGCCCATTTAGAGAGGAAAGCATTGTCGGCGATACCACGATGCATAATGGATTCAATGCTGTCGTCGACTTTGTAGAGGTAGCAGGAAGAGAGCTGGGAATGAAGCGTTCCTGAATTGAAAAGTGTGGGTGTGGAGGAACAGAATCGTCGACTCTTGTAGAGGTTGTAGAGGCGCACAACAAAGCCCTCACGGTCTTCTTTTTCTGAATGGAAAAGTCCCATAGAAACGCGCATCCAGAAAAACTGGGGTACTTCAAGACGGCGATGTTTTTTGAGGGTCTTGTCAACGATGAGGTAACGATCGTAAAGGGTCTGTATTCCCAAGTAGTCAAAATCGAGGTCTGCAGAGGGATCCAGGGCATCACCCAATTTCTCTAAATCATAATCAAGGAGCTTGGGGTTGAGGCGCTCAATTTCCACTGCCCGCTTGAGATAGGTCTTTAAACCACGGCGATGAGCGTCTTTTAGCTGATCAATTCCATCCCGTAAAATGTCCCAATCCAGGACTTCCTCATAAATATAAGTCAAAAGTATGCGAGCCGCAAAACGGGCAAAATCAGCATCACGCTCAATAAGTGCCTTGGCATTCAGTATGATTGTCTTTTTGAGATCACTGCGCTTCATCTCGGGATAAACCGAGCGGCGTAACTCCGTCTCGATCACATCAAGCGCCATGTCTATCTTGAGGCCGATTGCGGCGTACTCGATGCGCCGCTTAAGGTCGACCCCATCCCAAAAGTTGCTGTCGCCGTTTTCTTCGGTGACAACAATCATGGAATCCTGACTACCCGCTTCCTCTATGTCCTTGCCAGACTCTTCGCGGAGGCGGGCCCGGTGTGCGCGGTAGAGGATGTAAGATTCTGCTACCTTGAAGTGCCCTTGGCGCATCATTTCTTCCTGAACGCTGTCCTGCACATCTTCGATGTTTACGAAGGCCTGCCCGTTGCGATTCAAGCGATCAGTGACAGCTTGAGCAATGGAGACCGCCGGACTAGAATCAACCTCAAGCGAAAGAAAAGATTTCCGCACTGCAATTTCGATTTTTGCCTCATTCCAAGGTACTACTTTGCCGTTGCGACGAATAAGCCGCATCGATACTGGTGGACGCTCCTCACTGTTGTCACGCTGTTGACGGGAAAGCACCAGACTCTTAGCGACATCGTAGGCGTCATTTTCAATCAGGGCTTTTTCAATCAGCAGGTTAATGTCGTGGGCAGATAATTTGAGCTCCTTGCCCTGCTCGATCTGTGAAGCCAGAACTTCACCAACATTTTCGGCAATCTCAGCGACGAAATTACGGTTCATCTCCGTAAAAATTTCTTCCTCTCGACGAGAAAGCAGTAGGTCCGTTAAGGCAGTTCCAATCGTATCGGCAATTTCAGCTAGATCAAAGGCGCGTTCTTCCCCTGCAGATTCAATCATGATCTCTGGTCGGGTCAATTTTTCCTCATTCAGGGCTCCACGCCAATCAAAACGGGGCTTATCTTCTTTAGGGGTAGCGGTAAAACGTTTGAGTTCGAGATCTTCGTCGAATGCCAATTTATGAATCATAAAAACAGAATGCTGGTGTGGTTAATTTTGGGAATATAATAATTGTGAAGTGTAAAAAGGGTTCGACGTGTACCGTCGAACCCTCGCTCAAGGGATGACTTACAGCTCGTCGTCGTCGACCGAACCAAGTGCGGATGCTTTTTGATATTCCGTCACGCGACCCTCGAAGAAGTTTTGCTCCTTCTTGATGTCCATCATTTCCGCAAGCCATGGGAAAGGATTCTCTACACCCTTGTTCAACGGGGGAAGTCCCACGCCTTCGAGACGGCGGTCTGCGATATAGTCAATGTACTGGCAGAATTCATCTGCACTAAGGCCAAGTGCATTCACCGGCAAGCAATCGCGAATAAACTCCTTCTCAAGAACCACAGCTTCACGCATGAGCTCTATCAGTTCTTCGCGGAATTCAGGCGTCCAAACATCCTCATTTTCCTCAATTAGATCCATAAAGAGATTGCGGAAAACCTCAATGTGATTTGATTCATCGCGGAGGGTGTAGCGGAACATCTGCCCAATTCCTGGGAATTTGTTTTGGCGGTATAGCGAGAGCACCATGCCAAAGAGCCCGTAGAACTGTGTTCCCTCCATACATTGACCAAAGAGAAACATATTTTTGGCAAAGGCCTGTTTATCAGCGGTGGTGGAAAGATCCATGTCTCGACGCAAGGCGCGGGAATTACTAACCACAAAGTTGGTTTTACGTTCTATGGTGGGGATGTCCTCAAACATCGCTTCACACTCGTGCGGGTTGATTCCCAGTGAACTGATCATGTACACAAGCGAATCCGCGTGAATGTTTTCCTCGTGCGCGTGGCGTCCAAGCACGAGCTTAAGCTCGGGAGCAGTCACATTATCACGCGTTACGTGTTGAATGTTGTCGCCCACAATGCCCTCTGCTGCAGAAAAATATCCAACTGCCATCTTTATAATCCAACGCTCTACGTCAGATAATTCTTCGCTGCGCCAAAGTTCCACGTCTTTCTGCATGGGAATATCTTCCGGTTCCCAGTGGTTGTTCTTCATGATCTTGTAGAGATCATAAGCCCACTGATATTTCAGAGGCAGAATGTTGAAGAACATGGTGTCCTTACCGTTGATGATTTTTTTGGCGGCAAAAGCCTCTTCGGCCTTGGCTTGGTCGAGCACAAAAGTGCGATCTCCAATTTTGTAGGTTTTGTCCATAATTATGAGGTTTGAGCTAGATTAATTGAGTTGATAGTTGATTCATGCCTTCAAGCGAAAGACCGCCAATTTTGGCAATCAAAGCATCTCTTTGGGCAGGGTACGGCATTTTAATCAGCGATATCGGTCACTGATTAAATAAAAAGAGCCAGCGATGCCCCTCTGTCAACCCCTCAACACAATATATCGTATTTTTTTTGAAAAATATCACTATATCTAGTAATAATCCACAAGTTATTCACAATCAAGCGTGAACAAGTTTTCTTAATATTTGCCCCTTTTTATAGAAAAATTGTTAGAAAATAACGTAACTTTCTCCATTTGAAGACGATACTCAACTGTGCCATGCTTGCCAATTCCAGTTTCAGGATCCATCCTCATTTTCCAATACAGGCCTTAGCAAAGGATCTAAAACCTCACATGAGCCCATCCCCGTGTCCGGAATTCATTATTGAGAACATTGACAGTGCGTGCATGCGGTCGGCCGCAAATGGAGACACCGACGCCTTCAAAAGTATCGTCGAGCGTTGGCAAAAGCGACTCATCGCATTCTTTTACCGAAGTTTAGGCAATCGAGTCGATGCCGAAGATCTCACTCAAGAAACCTTTGTCCATCTCCACAGGGCCTTGCCGCGATATCAAGCCCGCAACGCATTTAATGCCTTCCTTTTCACCCTCGCCCGTCGACGTCTCATCGACTTCCAGCGACATCGCGCTCGCCGACCACTCGACTATATCGACCCCCAAGATTGGCCGCTCCAACAACAAGCCTCCCCTCAAAATTACACCGCTGAGATTGAAAGAGCCTTTCATCGAGCCCTCCAAGACTTACCAGACAAACAGCGACAGGCCATACTCCTCCTCCAACAACAAGACCTCAGCTATGATGAAATCGCCGAAACTATGGGCACCAGCAATGCCTCCGTCAAAATCTGGATACACCGTGCCCGCAAACACCTACGCAAAGCCTTAAAAGAATTTCGAGCAATCCTTTAAACATCGATACTACCATGAAAGACAGCCCATCCAACGACCCAATCGACACCACCATTGATACGCTCCTGCGTGTTCAACCACTCGATTCGCCGAACGACATGACTGAGCGCGTCCTTGCTGCCGTACAGAAACCGAGTCAAGCCCAGCAATCCCAGTACAACCCGTCCACCCCATGGAAGCCCCTAGCCTATATACTCAGCCTCGCTGCCGCTCTGGCATTGAGCCTTTCTCTCTGGTTTAGCATCCAGACCCCAGAAACAAAGCCAGAGCTAAGCCTAGACCAAGCACAGGAAATCTTTCGCATGGAAGCCAGCCTCAGCGCTATTTCACCTGTGCTCGACGACCAGTTCAGCGCGCAGGGACTCCTTGCCACCTTAGAAACAGCAAACTTCACCTTTTAAATCTGACATGAAAAGACTCGCCCACAACCGCACCCTCCTATTGCTCCTCAGCTTGATCCTCCTCCCGCTGCACCACGCACTCGCTCAAGATCCTCCCAACAAAGCACAGCCGCAGAATCAGCAAAGCCGACTCCTCATGCAACTCCTCAAAATGGATTCCGCTGAAATCACCGAACTCCGCCGCACCCTCGAACGCATCGAAAGCATGAACCCCGAAGAAAAAAAAGCCTTCGCCGAAAGCGTGCAACGATTACACACCTTGCCCTCCGAAACAGCAAAAAGATTACATCAAGACTTCCTATCCATCCCCCCGGATCGACGCAAAGCCATGTACGAACGCTGGCGAGCTTTAAGCCCAGAGCAACGGAAAGCATGGCGACAGCGTATGCATGCAATCGATCCCGCCCAACGACTTGAACAAATCAAAAAAGAAGGCGTCCTTCCTTGGCATCGCTACGGCAACCAACGCGAAAGCAAAAAACCCATCACCCAAATAGCCAAACCCATCACCCTCGCCCCTGCCCCTCAAACACAGGATAACCCCGACCCACAGGGCGAAAATTGACACAGCACAGGCTTGACACTTTAAGCCCACTCAACACGCTCTCCAACTCGGTCACCGCAAGGTGACCACACCTGCTGGATTAGCTCAATTGGTAGAGCAGTTGACTCTTAATCAATTGGTTCGGGGTTCAAGTCCCCGATCCAGTAGGACATTTTATTACCAGGCCACCTTAGCTCAGTTGGTAG
>CATINC010000005.1 GCA_949524905.1 Opitutia bacterium UBA7350
CTACCTGGTTGATAGGCCGGATGTGTAAGTGCAGTAATGCATTGAGCAAACCGGTACTAATTACTCGAAAGTGTTTGTAACTGCCTTTTTCTTATAATTTGGATTAAGAGCACGTACGCCTGCATTAAAAATAGTATATTTATTGAAAGTTATGACGATGAACTGAAATTTTACCCGTTTGAGGCTGGATGTTTTGATAACCGCATCCTTCCGAGGGCCCGACTCTGGTGACCATAGCAGTAAGGAAACACACGTTCCCATCTCGAACACGCTCGTTAAGCTTACATGCGCCGATGGTAGTGCCGCCACGCTGCGGTGTGAGAGTAGGTTATTGCCAGTATTATGACCCGTCATTTCGAGAGAAGTGGCGGGTCTTTTTTTATCTTCTAAAAAAATTGAATAATAAAAAAGCTCTATACTCAGGAACTATCTGTTTTCCATAAAGGATTCCAAAGTTGCAACGGCATTTAAACTTCCAGTCTCTTGGCTCAATTGATCCGCGCAGTATTGTGCGCGTTTATTGTATTGAGCATCACTTGTAACTTTTTGTACGGCCTTATACAAGCGTTCGGGCCAATGCTTTTTAGAGAGTCGAATGCCCGTACCCAGACGTTTTACTTCGCTTGCCCAGAAGTTTTGATCACCCAAGTGTGGGACTACAATGTGAGGGACACCGGCATGGAGTACAGAAGCGGTTGTGCCAGCACCACCATGATGAATAACGCAGACAGCGTGTTTGAAAAGTTGATCGTGGGAGACTTGGTTAATTATTTTAATATCAGGTCGATTAATCTGAATAGATAACCCTGCCCAACCTGATTGTAGGATTATCTTTTGTCCCTTAGGCCAGTTTTTTTCAAACCGACTCATGATGTCTTGGATATGATCAAAGGATACACTTCCGAAGGTTATTATGGGGACTGGGCCAGCTTCGCAAAATTGTCTCAATTCTTCTTCTAGAGCTTCATTAGTATCGGATTGCCAGCGCAAGTAACCAGTATAAACAAATCGTTGATTTTTAAAACGGCTCTTTTGCATCAGTGAGCTAGAAACGCAGACAATTGATAAATCGGCAGGCGCAGTGATGAAATTTTTAATAGGAGGGATTCCTCGCGATTCAAAAACCGGTCCTGCTATTGAGTTAACGGAATGATCAACTATTCTGTTAATCAGGAGCCACCACAAAGAGTTCCACAAGTATTTGATTGGAGCGGGGAATCCATGGAGTTTTGGAACAAGTTCGGGTGTAATATCTTTAGCAGGAATAACGCTATGGCAAAAAGTGATGGTGACAAAAGGTATTTTATGCCGATCGCTTAGAACTTTAAAGTGCGGGAAAATATAGGAACAGACGACTAAATCGTAATCCTTAATTAAGTCTTCAATGGTATCAATGAGTTCTCCCATAAATGAGAGTCCGCTACGGTAAATTTGCTTCATTAAGGCGATTGCATTTGGTTGCCGATCCAGAGCCCGCATACAATCAACAAAAACTGGCTTCTCCCAATCAGGTGGTGTGTATTGATATGGAATGTCCGCCTTTTCAATCTCTTCTTTGTATAGAGGAGCGGTCGCGAAAGCAACAGAGTGTTTTGCTTCTTGGAGCGCTTTACCTAAGGCAATTAAGGGATAAATGTCTCCCGTAGAACCTTGAGAGATTAAGAGGACTTTCACGGGGCTGGGTTCTGCTTGCTGGGCTTTAATTGCTCCTTGATTTCAGGAGGGTAGCTATTAACAAAGTCATTGTATTCAATAATTTCAAAATTTCCCTCAAAGTCCTCAATGATGGCAGAGAGTGATTCTACCCAATCACCAGAGTTGAGGTAATGAATTGCATCAACTTTTTTATTTTCAGGTGTGTGGATGTGGCCACATATTACCCCAACGCATTTATGTTGCTCGGCTATTTTTCTAAGATGATTTTCAAATTTGCTCAAGTGATTTACTGCTCGTTTAACTTTAGACTTAATAGCTTTGCTTAAAGAAAAGTATTTTTTACCACGCCACTGTCGATATTTTGCATAGATACGGTTCAGACGAAGTAAATTTTGATACCCGATATCCCCAATCACGGAAATGAATTTACTGTGTGTCGTGATCGCATCAAAGACGTCGCCGTGGAGGCAGAGATAATTCCCTTTCGGTGTTGTGTGAACATGTTGCTCTTGAATGCTGAATTTATCAAAAAAAACAGGAAGGAAATTGCGCATCATATCATCATGATTACCAGCAAGATAAATAACTTCAGTATCTTTCTTTTCTGCTAATTTCAGCACTTTACGGATGAAATAAGTATGCTCCTTGGTCCACCCTCCTTTGCGCGATAAGCTCCACCCGTCGATGATATCACCGTTTAGAATAAGTTTATCACATTTAATGTTTGAGATAAAGTGGTTTACCTCATCGATTTTACAGTCGCGCGTACCCAGGTGTACATCTGAGAGAATCAAGGTTTTACATTCAAGTTTCTTAGCCATGGTTTAATTAAGGAGAGAAATAGCAAACTGCTCCAAGCATGAACTCTTGCTGAGAAGCTTGTTTGTGATGAAGGGCAGCTCGTAAACTATTAATAGATTTTAAGAGGGTTTTAGGAATTCGATTAATATTCTGAACCCAATATATGCATATCTTGTTTAACATGATAAATCCTTCCTTAAGCTTACGATGTAATTTTCAATAATCGTTTCCCAGCTTACATTTTCAATGCTTGCGCGAGATTTCTTTTTCATGATAGGCCAGGTTTCTCGTTTGTCGATTAATTGCATTAAGTTTTTGAGGTAGTGTTCCTCGTCATCAAAAGCTGCAACGGTGCCATTGATGCCATCTTCTATAAACAACTTACCTGCTGCGTAATTATAAGCACTAACGATCAAGCCGCTAGCCATTCCCTCGGTGATCACGTTTCCAAAGGTTTCAGTGACACTCGGGAATATAAAAATATCGGAGCTCGCGTAGTGCTGGGCGAGTGCTTCGCCATTCTGAAGTCCGCAAAAAATGACTTCGGGGTATTTTTTTTCAAGCTCTTTGCGAAGTGGGCCATCTCCTACAACTACCATAATCGCTTCCGGTAATTTCTTCCTAATTTTTTTAAAGCATTTCAGCGCAAAGGGTATATTTTTTTCGGAGGCGATTCTTCCGATGTATGCAAATACAGGGGTCTCATTATCAGCGCCCCAGCATGATCTTAACTCAGTAGAGCGTTTACTAGGATTGAATAGTTGAGCGTCTACTCCGCGTTCCATTTTACGCAAATTTTTGAAACCTACGGCTTTAAGGTTATCGATCAGATCATCTGAGGGTGCATAGGTGGCTAAGGTACGATTGTGAAAGTATCGAAGGTAAGCAAATGCGGCTTGCATGAGAAATGGGAGCTTATAGTATTTCCCATACTGGTGAAAATTAGTATGGTAACTTGAAACTATCGGGACTCCTAAGCTTCTTGCTGCTTGTAAGGCACAGAAACCAAGCGGACCCTCAGTTGCAATATGAACAATTGTAGGACGTTCAGTTCTCCAAAGTTTTTTGAGGTAACTGGTCGTCGTTAAACCAAATCTTAGTTCTGGGTAATAGGGGATGGGTATACCCCTTACTAAATGTTCTTTATAGGAAAAGTGGTTCGCCTGCTCATTTTTTTGTTTCGGGCGGATAACAGTTGTTTCAAAATGGTTCTTTTGGAGACCAAGAATCAATCGGTGAAGTGTCATCGATACACCATTTATTTCAGGGTAAAACGTTTCACTTACTAGGTGATAATTCACATAAATAAGCTACATTGTATCCATTTTATTTAGCAATCTGAATAGTGTGACTTTTAGGTGCAAAGATTAACGATTACGTTACGCTTCTCATGGTGCAAAATGAGCAGTAAAAAAATCATAAAAAAGCCACACGCCTAAGCAATAGGAAGTGCGGCTTTTGTAAGGAGTGAATCCTTTGACTTAGGGAAGCTTGGTGGTGCCCATGAGGAACTTGTCACACTCTCGAGCGACGGCACGGCCTTCGTTTATCGCCCAAACGATGAGGGACTGTCCGCGACGGACGTCGCCAGCGGCAAAAACTTTGTCAACGCTTGTGCGGAATTCTCCGTATTCGGCCTTGATATTGGAGCGGGCATCTTGTTCAAGCTCAAGCTGGTCTACGATAGTTGCTTCGGGTCCAAGGAAACCCATCGCGAGGAGGACAAGGTCAGCAGGGAGCACCTGTTCGCTGCCTTCTATCTTTTTGGGGATAAAGCGCCCATTGTCGTTGGTCCATTCGATATTATGAACGTGAACGGCTTTGACATTTCCATCTGCGTCACCTTCAAATTTGCTTGCGGTCACCAAGTATTGACGCGGGTCTTCGCCTTGAACAGCAGCGGCTTCTTCCTGCCCGTAGTCCATTTTGTAAGTCTTGGGCCATTCGGGCCATGGATTGTTTTCAGCCCGTTCAGTGGGCGGCTTAGGCATGATTTCAAGCTGTGTTACACTTTCGCATCCGTGGCGCAGGGAAGTTCCGACACAGTCCGTACCGGTATCACCACCGCCGATGATGACGACGTTTTTACCTTTAGCGAGTTCACTGAATTGTTCGGCTTTGCCCTCTCGGAGATCCCAAAGTTCTTTGGTATTAGGCCCGAGGAATTCCATGGCAAAGCGGATATTGTTAAGCTCGCGGCCATTTATAGGAAGGTCACGTGGCTTCGTAGCCCCACAGCATAAGATGACTGCATCAAATTCGTTGAGCAAATCTTTAGAGGCAATATCTTTGCCGATTTCGACGCTACATTTTATCGTTATGCCTTCTGCTTCCATGAGCTTGGTGCGTCGGGTGACGGTGTCTTTCTCAAGCTTCATGTTGGGAATGCCGTACATAAGGAGGCCGCCGGGGCGATCCGCACGTTCGTAAACAGTGACAAGATGACCAGCTTTGTTTAGTTGGTCAGCCGCTGCTAGACCGGCAGGGCCGGAGCCGACTACGGCAACTTTTTTACCAGTACGTTCGGTGGGTGGTTGGGGAGTGACCCAGCCTTCTGCCCAAGCTTTGTCGATTATGGAGCATTCAATGTTTTTAATGGTGACGGGTGGCTCAATAACTCCAAGAACGCAGGAACCTTCGCAAGGTGCAGGACAGACACGTCCCGTAAACTCGGGGAAGTTATTGGTCTTTGATAGGCGAAGGTAGGCCTCATGCCATTTGTCACGGTAAACGAGATCGTTGAACTCTGGGATAAGGTTATTGATGGGACAACCGCTTGCCATGTTGCTGAGGGTCATGCCAGTATGGCAGTAGGGAGTGCCGCAGTCCATACAGCGCGCGCCCTGTTTTTTAACCGCTTCTGAGTCGAAGGGTTCGTGGATTTCATTCCAGTCGTTAATACGTGCAAGTGGTTCGCGGTTGGCGATGGTTTTGCGCTCGAATTCTAAGAAGCCTGTTGCTTTGCCCATGGTAATCGTTGTTTGAAGGAAGAAATTAATGCCCTGCTTTGACGTTTTCTTCGAAGGCGGCGAGAATGGCCTCATCACCTTTGAGTCCGCGTTCTTCTGCTCGGGCTTGTGCCTCAAGGACGCGTTCGAAGTCCTGTGGCATGATTTTGAGAAATTTTTCAGCTATGGCGGGCCAATCAGCGAGGATGGCTTGACCACGAGCGGATCCCGTAAGGGCGACGTGTTTTTCAATACGAGCTTTAACCATGGCGATTTCGTCGTCATGGCACTCGATGAGTTGGTATACGTTGACCATATCAGGGTTCAGGCGGTTTTGGGCAAAATCGCCGGATTCATCAAAGACGTACGCAACGCCGCCGGACATACCAGCTCCGAGATTACGTCCAGTACTGCCTAGGTTGATCACCATGCCGCCAGTCATGTATTCTAGGGCGTGGTCACCTAGACCTTCAACAACGGCTTCAACACCCGAGTTGCGAACGCAGAAACGTTCACCCGCCATGCCGGCGATGTAAGCTTCACCGGCGGTTGCTCCGTAGAAGCAGACGTTGCCAGTAATGATGTTTTCGTGCGCGACAAAGGGTGATTCAGCCGGCGGACGCACGATGATTTTACCGCCTGAGAGTCCTTTTCCGAGGTAGTCGTTGGTATCACCGGTCACGGAGAAGGTCATGCCTTGAGGGCAAAAAGCAGCTAGGCTTTGCCCGGCTGATCCAGTTAGATTGATTCGCACCGTGTCTTCTGGGAGGCCTTGTGCGCCATGTTGGCGAGAGATTTCAGCTCCGGTGAGGGTGCCTACAACGCGATCGGTGTTAACGATGGGTAGGTCGATGACAACGGGTTGGCTGTTGTTGATAGCAGGTTGTGCCTGTTTGAGGATTTCACGCTTGTCGAGGGAGTTCTCGAGGAGGTGATCCTGCTTCATTTGACAGTAGGTGCCGACTTCAGGTCCTGTCTGCGGCTTGTAAAGAAGTTTGCTGTAATCAAGTCCCTTGGCTTTCCAGTGCTCGATAGCGGAACGCATTTCGAGCTTATCAACTCGTCCGACCATTTCATTGATGGTCCTGAAGCCGAGCTCTGCCATAAGTTCGCGTATTTCTTCAGCGACGTAGTTCATAAAATGAACAACAGCGTCGGCACCGCCCATGAATTTTTTGCGCAGCTCGGGGTTTTGGGTGGCAACTCCAACTGGGCAGGTATTTTTGTGGCATACCCGCATCATAAGGCATCCAAGGGTCACCAGCGGTGCGGTGGCAAAGCCAAATTCTTCGGCGCCTAGCAGGCAGGCAATCGCAACATCGCGACCAGTTTTTAGCTGACCATCGGTCTCAACGACCACACGAGAGCGCAGATCGTTGAGCAGGAGGGTTTGATTGGTCTCGGCGAGGCCAAGTTCCCAGGGCGCACCCGCGTGCTGAATGGAGGAACGGGGAGAAGCTCCAGTGCCACCGTCGTAACCTGAGACAAGAATAACGTCGGCTTTTGCTTTGGCGACGCCTGCAGCAATCGTACCAACGCCCACTTCGGAAACAAGCTTCACATTAATGCGAGCATATTCATTAGAGTTTTTAAGGTCGTGGATGAGCTCGGCGAGATCCTCAATTGAATAGATGTCGTGGTGAGGTGGGGGAGAGATAAGCCCCACGCCCGGTGTCGTGCCACGAGTTTTTGCAATTTGTGGGAGGACCTTGTGTCCGGGCAATTCGCCTCCCTCGCCAGGCTTGGCGCCCTGCACAATCTTTATTTGTATTTCGTCGGAATTGACTAGGTAGTAGCTGGTGACCCCAAAACGTCCCGAAGCAACCTGTTTAATGGCTGAACGGCGGGAGTCACCATTTTCGTCTGGGATGAAACGTCCCATCTCTTCGCCGCCTTCGCCAGTGTTTGACTTACCACCAATACGGTTCATCGCAATCGCAAGCGATTCATGCGCTTCTTTAGAAATTGAGCCGTATGACATCGCACCTGTCTTGAAGCGTTTGACGATTTCGCTAGCGGGTTCAACTTCCTCAATGGGAATAGCCTTAGAGGAATCGACTTTGAAATCCATGAGACCGCGCAAGGTAAAGAGATCCTTGGACTGGTTATTAATGGCTTCGGAGTATTCTTTAAAGACGGCGTAGTCACCTAATCGTGTTGCCTTTTGGAGCTTGTGAATGGTGATTGGGTTAAAGAGGTGTTTCTCGCCATTTGCACGCCATTGGTAAACGCCTCCGGGGTCTAAGGCAGCATCGCGTTCATCATCACGAGGTGCATAGGCTTTTTGGTGACGCGAAAGGGTTTCTTGGGTAATGGTACCGAGACCAATACCTTCTACGCGAGAGGCGGTCTTGGTGAAGTATTTATCGATGAGGGGCTGATTGAGTCCAATCGCTTCAAAGATCTGTGCACCGCGGTAGGAAGCTACGGTCGAGATGCCCATTTTTGACATGGTCTTGATAACGCCACTCAGGTTTGCTTTGAGGAAATTAGCGCAGGCTTTTTCTGGTTCGAGTTCCAAATCACCTTCGGTGACCATGTGTCGGACAGTTTCCAAGGCGAGGTAAGGGTTGATCGCATCACAACCGTATCCAAGGAGTAGGGCAAAGTGATGTACTTCACGAGGTTCTGCTGATTCGAGGATGATGGAAACGCGCGTGCGAGTACCCTTGCGAACTAAATGCTGATGCAGACCCGAGACTGCCAGAAGAGCTGGGATAGGTGCCTTCTTTGGGTTAATTTTGCGGTCGGAAAGGATGAGCACGTTGACGCCGTCGCGAATAGCGGCGTCGGCGTTTTCGAAGAGTTCTTCTAGTGCGGATTCCAAGCCTTTTCCGGATATGGCAGGTTCGGGGATGCTATTATGCCCTGCGGAAAGTCCACCCAAGGGCGATTCAAAGGTCATGCCAAGTCGTGCAGACTTAAAACCGTCGAGTTTGACCTCCTTAAGCTGTGCAAGCTCTTTATCGTCGAGTAGCGGGCTCTCGAACCGGATCATTCGGCAGCTTTGCGGGCTAGGGCGGGTGAGGTCTCCCTCGGATCCGATAAAGGTAACGCTTGCGGTAACTAATTCTTCGCGGATGGGATCAATGGGGGGATTAGTGACCTGAGCAAAGAGTTGTTTGAAATAATTGTAGAGCAGTTGTGATTGGTCGGAAAGCACCGCCAAGGGGGCGTCATTGCCCATTGAGCCTAGCGGTTGTTTGCCTGCTTGGGCGCTGGGGCCAATGATAAAGCGTAGATCTTCAAAGCTGTACCCAAAGGCTTTTTGGCGTTGCTCAAGAGTTTCAAAATTGTCTGGGAGTAGAGTTTCGGGCTCCGCTAGGGTAGTGGATGAAACGAGATTTTCTTCGAGCCATTTACCGTAGGGATGCTCTTCTGCGATTTGTTGCTTGAGTTCAGCATCGTCCACAATGCGTCCCTTTTCCATATCGATTAGGAACATACGGCCTGGCTCAAGACGGCCTTTTTTGACAATGTTTTCAGGTGCAAGGCCTTCTAGGACGCCGACCTCTGAGGCGAGAATGACTCGGTCATCGTCGGTTACGTAGTAGCGAGAGGGACGCAGGCCGTTGCGGTCAAGGGTGGCACCGACCTGTATGCCATCGGACATCGCCATAGAGGCGGGGCCGTCCCATGGTTCCATGAGACAGGCATGAAATTGGTAAAAATCGTGCTTAAACTGGGGCATGTTTTTATGGCGCTCCCAGGGCTCAGGGATCATCATCATCATTGCGTGCGCTAAGCTGCGGCCAGATAGGACGAGGAACTCGAGGCAATTATCGAATTTTTGTGAATCGGAACCATCTTCCCGAATGATGGGGAGAAGTTTGTCTAGGTCGTCGCCAAAAACTTCGCTGGCGAGTTGCATTTGTCTGGCATAGAGCCAGTTTTCGTTGCCGCGCACGGTATTGATTTCGCCGTTGTGGCAAAGGTAGCGAAAAGGTTGAGCGCGAGGCCAACTTGGGAAGGTGTTGGTCGAGAAGCGAGAGTGGGTGAGCGCAAGGGCAGAATCCATTGCTTTATCGGCAAGGTCTGGAAAATAGTCGCTGAGTTGTTGGGTAGTTAGCATACCTTTATAAGTCATCGTGCGACTTGAGAGGGAGCTGATGTAAAACAGGGCATCTTCATCTTGGCCGCTGTAGCGAATACGATGTGTTGCCATTCGGCGGATAAGGTAAAGTTTACGCTCAAAGTCGAGTCCGCCTGCGCACTGGTTGCTACGATCTACAAAGAACTGGCGCATGACGGGTTCACAGGCTTTTGAGGCTTTGCCGAGAATACTGCTGTTTACCGGTACATCTCTCCAGCCAAGCAGCTTGAGTCCTTCCTCCTCAACGATACCCTCTATGATGGTTTCTTCGTTTTTGCGTTCAATGGGGTCCTGTGAAAGGAAAACAAAGCCAACCCCATAATCACCTTCAGCGGGTACCTCAAAATTACACTCGGCGAGACACACTTTTTTGAAAAATTTATGAGGCAATTGAATGAATATGCCAGCACCATCGCCGGTGATGGGGTCGCAACCACAACCACCGCGGTGGTCGAGATTAACGCAGATCTCCAATGCTCCCTGAACGATGTCATGGGATTTGCGGCCTTTCATGTCTACAATGAGACCAATACCACAGTTTTCGTGCTCGTTTCTAGGGTCGTAGAGGCCCTGTGCCTTGGGTTGTTTTTGATAGTTTAGCATATGGAGAAATTTTCGATAAATTGAGTTTAGGCTGCATAAAGTACGCCATTTCAAATTAATTAGCCAGTCGGGCAATAAAGTCAAAAAGAGCCAACAATTTAATAGCTCCCGCAAGACTGTCTAGGAAAATTACCGAAAAGCCGATAGTTTATCCTTTAGAGTTAGAAAAAGCGGACAGTTTTTGAGCGCATAGCTTCATGCTCTTCATCCGTACACGGTGCGTTCGTTGCGGCTTCCGGGACTTCATCGCTAGGCTTGATCAGTCCATTGCTTAGCATATAATTTTCAACTTCTTCACCACTGACATCAGCAAGCATATTACTGTCAATTTCAACGCAGGGGGAAAGCGGCTGGCCTGATTTGGTAACCATTTCTTCATACTGACTTGGATCATTGATGATATCACGATCTTCGTATTCAAGCTGATACTTCTTCATGATGGCGCGCACGCCCATGCTCCATCCACACGTTGGTTTTAAATAGGCAATAATTTTCATACTTTTAGGGTTGTTATAAAGCAGCGCCTTGTCAACTCGTGCGATGCAGTTGATTTTTGCCTAAAAGCTGGCAAATCCTCGAATTATTCGGGGTCTTGGTTGGCTATGCGACCCCCTTTAAAGCTCGTAGCAATGAAATCGATATTGCCGATTTCTTCGATGCCAAGATTTTGGGCCAGAGCATCCCGTAGATGTTCTTGAAGATTTGCTTCAATCGCCCGCATGGAAGCGTTGCTATCGAGTTGCAGGCGTACTTGTAAGTGTGGAATGTCTAGTTTGATTCGTATACTGACACGGGGTTTTTTGACGGATTCTATTTGATTGCAGGCAGATTGAACGAGATCCACAATCGCGGAGCGACTGACAATTACCTTGCCGCCTTCGGTGGTGTAAGCGACCACGCTTTGGGGGCGACAACCACAAAATAGGCGCATGAGAAAGAGGATAAATAGGATGGCGACCAAAGCACCGCCATACAGCTTCAGGGGCTCAATGTTAGCGGTGTAAGCTATCCAATTATCGAGGAGCGATTCCAGCATGGGATGTGGGCTGGTTTAGTCGGTGTGAGGTTGGCTCTCCCAGTCATTTTCTGCGGCAGCATCCGCTTCTTCTTGGGTGCGGACGCCGTCGATGATCACATTAACACGAGAAGTGTTCTTACTGGTCATGGTTTCAACCTGATCGGCAATGCGTTGCTGGGCTTGACCAGCAACGGAAGCCAGCTCTACGCCGAAGCGAAGAATAACACGAATTTCAATAATGTAATCGCCAACTTCGTCTTCGGTTACGCGGACGCCTCGTTCATCCCCTTTTTTGGAAAAGATTTCTGCGATTCCATCAACGAAACCACCGCCGACAGAAACAACGCCAGAGACCTCAAGTGCGGCCAGACGAACGATGTTGGCAACAACGCTGTGGTTGATGCGGATGTCCCCCAAAGAATTGTTTTCTTCCGAGACGGTGGGGATGTGTGCCTCGCTTGTAGAGTCAGATTGGTTTGTCATTATGCTGAAAGGTTAAGTGTTTTGAGCTTCGGTGTAAAGGCTCTTGGGTACGCGGTCAAAAAATTCTTCAATAAACTTGGTGGTGGCTTTGCCTTTACGGAATTCGGGATCGCGTATAATCGCACGAGCGAAGCTGATGTTGGTGTTGATACCGCGGATGAGGTACTCGCCGAGGGCTCGATCCATGCGGTCGAGGGCGAGCTCACGGGTTCGACCAAAAGTGATGACCTTGGCGATCATACTGTCGTAGTTAGGTGGAATGACGTAACCGCCGTAAC
Organism: Opitutia bacterium UBA7350; assembly: GCA_949524905.1. Lineage (GTDB taxonomy): Bacteria > Verrucomicrobiota > Verrucomicrobiia > Opitutales > Coraliomargaritaceae > UBA7445. The sequence continues at coordinate 11,881 of CATINC010000005.1, forward strand.
AGTGAGAGTCGATGCGAACACCGTGTCCCCCAGGTGAGTAGTAAAGATCGATATTTCCTGGGCAGGGTGCAAAGTTGCGAGCGGGGTCTTCTGCGCAAACACGGCACTCGATGGCGTGGCGCAGGATTTTAACATCTTTTTGCTCGTAGCTAAGTTTTTTGCCACTTGCGATGAGGAGTTGTTCCTTCACGAGGTCGATACCGGTCACTTCTTCAGTGACGCCATGTTCGACCTGAATGCGAGTGTTCATCTCAATAAAGTAGTAATTCCCGTTGCCATCTACTAGGAATTCAACGGTGCCTGCACCCTCGTAATTGACAGACTTTGCGAGCTTGACTGCGTCGCGGCCCATTTTTTTGCGAGTATCGCTTTTGATGAAAGGAGAAGGCGCTTCTTCGATCAGTTTTTGGTGACGGCGTTGAACGGAGCAGTCGCGCTCGCCGAGGTGGATGACATTTCCGTGTTGATCGCCAAGGAGCTGAATTTCGATATGGCGAGGCGCCTGAAGGAATTTTTCGATGTAAACTTCTCCGTTGCCGAATGCGCTTTCTGCTTCATTGCGGGCATTGGTGTATTCTTTTTTAAAGGCGACGGCATTGTGGGCGGTACGCATGCCTTTACCACCACCGCCAGCAACCGCCTTAATGATGACGGGGAAGCCGATTTTTTTGGCAACTGTGAGCGCTTCCATTTCGTTATTAACGACACCGTCACTGCCTGGAATAACGGGAACTTTGGCTTTTACGGCCATTTCACGAGCGCGCGCTTTATCTCCGAAATTTATAATGGCATCGCAACTGGGACCAATGAACTTAATATTACATTTTTCGCATTGTTCCGCAAAATCTGCATTCTCTGCGAGGAATCCATATCCTGGATGGATGGCATCGACATCTGCAATTTCTGCTGCTGCAATGATGCGGTCACCCTTGAGGTAACTCTGATTACCAGGGGGAGGGCCGATACAAATGGCTTCATCGGCCAACTGTACGTGAAGGGATTGCTCGTCTGCCTGCGAATAGACTGCGAGCGTTTTAATGCCCAGTTCATTACAGGCACGAACAATTCGGAGCGCGATTTCACCCCGGTTGGCGATGAGAACTTTTTTGAACATGCAGCGGGGTACTTTTGCTTATTTGCTTTTAACTTTAAAAAGAGGCTGGCCGAATTCGATGGAGTCACCGTTTTTGACCAGTATTTCTTTAATGATACCCTTGGTTTCGGCCTGAATCTCATTCATTACCTTCATTGCTTCAATGATACAGACTACGCTGTCTTCAGTGATTTTAGAATGGACGTCTACAAAGGCATCACTGTCTGGAGACGGTGATCGATAGAAGGTTCCCACCATGGGTGACTTGATGATGCTGATGCCGGGTTCTTCTGCCGTGGGAGCGGCTGAAGTATCAGCTTCAGCAGCAGGGGCAGCGGGAGCGGCCGGGGCAATGGGGGCGGCTTGTACGATCTGAGGCGTAACTTCGCCGTTTTTGCGGGAGAGTCTCAACTTGAAGCCCTCTTCTTCAAACTCAAACTCACTGAGTTCAGAGCGTTTCATTAAATCGATAACTTGTTTGATGATCTTAAGGTCCAAGGTTGGTTCCTTTCTTTACGGGTTAGGCTTGATAGAAATTTTCTGCTAAAAGCTGAATCATTTATAAGATTGTTTGTAAAGCGAGCTTTTAGGGTTTAAACATTTCAGTCATCGTTTTCTTTGATGGGTTTTCTGGTTTTTTTGAATCGTTTGCCAAAGAGTTCTGCCTCTGGGAAAAGGATACGAGCGGGTACCTTAAAGTGGTTGAGGGATTTTCGACAATGATTTTTAATCTTTCGTTTAAGTGCATTCAGGTCTGTACGTTCGTGGGGTACGATCTGTGCTGCAACATTCTGGCCGGTGATGGCGTTATCCTCGCCATAAACAAGGCAATCGGCAACCTCGGGTATTTCCAGTAGGATATTTTCTACCTCGGAGGGGGTGACTTTTTCGCCCCCAACATTGATGATGTCCTCTCGTCTACCAACAATGGTGAGGTATCCGTCGTTCGATTCAAGCACACTGTCGCCAGTTTTAAACCAACCATCTTCGGTAAATTGCGACATTTCATGATTGAGATAGCCCAGAATTTGATTGTCTGAGCGCAACCAAAGCTCACCGTCCACAATCTTATATTCTGTGTTTGGATCCTCTATTTTTATTTGAGTGCTGTCGGAGGCACGACTGATCGTTTGAGAGATGCCGGTTTCGCTGGTTCCAAATGTTTGGATGAATTTTGTGTGGGGAAGCGTGTGCTTCAAGCGCTTTAGTAAGCTTTCTGGCATGGGTTCGGTGCCGTAAGTGACAAAACGCAGACTGCTGAGGTCGTGCGCTTCACATGCGCCGCTTAAGATTAATAAATTTAAAAAGGTTGGTGATGCCGGCAGTAGTTTTACGGCATGTGCTTGAATTGCGCGGGCTACCTTGTGAGGATTGCGAGACTCAGGAATGATGATCTTTGCTCCACTAGCAAGACCGTTGAAAAGCGTATTGAGACCGCCGATGTGATCAAAAAGTAAGAAAATCAAAATGCTGAGTCGACGGGTACGTTTTTTTTCAAAGCTTTTCAAGAGGTGATTTGCGTCGTGGACCATGGCCTTTGGTTTTCCGGTGCTGCCGCTGCTGAAAAGAATGAGTCCGGGGTGTTTTTGTTCCTGTAGCGATGCCACGAGCGAATGGGTTGGGTCGGCATTGGTGGTGGCCAAAATTTCCAGATTTTTACCACGGAGTGATACCTGCCATTTTAAATTAGCGGCTGAAATACGGGACGCTATCTCAGATGAAGAAAGTGCGGTGGCAGGCGCTACGATCACTCGCAAGTTGAAGAGGGCCAGAAGGGTTGCCACTGATTGTAGGGAGTAATCTGCTTTGAGAAGTACCAAATCCCCTTCACGGATATCGCTCTTTTCTAGTGTTTGCTCAATTTTTCTAATTTCACTCGCAAGATCACCGTAGCTGTGGGTTTGTTCCTGATGAATGAAACAGGGGCGATCCGCGAAGGATTCGATTCTATCGCTCAGCCATTGGGTCATTTTTTGAGCTAGGCAATGCCGCCAAGGTAGAGGGTTTGGCCGGTGATAAAGGCACTTTTTTCATCGAGGAAAAAATCGACGCAATGGAGGACGTCTTGGGTCGTTCCGATGCGTTTTATAGCTTGTTTTTGAATAAGGGCTTCAATCTTTTCTGGAGGGACGGTGCGGGTAAGGTCGGTATCGATGGGCGTAGGGCCGATAGCATTTACGGTGATACCCATAGACCCTAGCTCTTTAGCTGCGGTTCGGGTTAAGGACTCAAGCGCTGCTTTGCTGGCAGCATAAATAGCTTCGCCCTCTAAATTTAGCGGAGTTGCTACACTGGTGAGGTTAATGATACGCCCTCTTTTTTTTCGGCTCATTTGTTTGGCGCACTCACGCATACATATAAAGCTTCCGGTTAGGTTCGTTTCAAAAACCGAGCGACAGGTTTCGGTCGGCGTGAGTAAAAAATGATTCATGGCGGCAATGCCGGCATTATTGATGAGGGCATCGATCGATCCGAGCTCGCGCTTGATTGTGCGAACCATTACAAGCACGGCATCTTCGTCGGTAACATCAAGAGAGAAGTGGCGGTAATTTTTAGATTGGATGTTTGTTTTGCCTCGGCTGCATCCAGCGACGCGCCATCCCTTATTGAGGAGATGTTTTGCAAGTGCGTGGCCAATGCCCCTCCTGGTGCCAGTAATGAGTGCAATCGGGCTCATTTTTTATCTATTTCTGCTAACAGTTCCATGATGTAGTCGATGCAAGAAGCGGCGCGTCGAAAGGGAGAATGTGTCCGGCTCATGGCGCTCTGGTTAGCAAGCGTTATGTCGATTTTAAATGCTTCTGAAAGTCTTTCTTCGATATCAGCGATCAAGTTAACCAGTCCCATGCTATCGAGGCTACTGCGGGCGCCAAAGAGGCGAGTGGATTCGTCGCCAGCTATAAGATCAGGTTTTTCAAGATCTTCTCCTAGTTCATGAATAGAATTTATGACAAGATCGGCGATTTGTTTTCTATCGAGTGGCATAAAGTAGTTTTTTCGAAAAGAGAATCTGCAAGCGGTACATCCTTGGTTTGTTTCTAATTAATACAAAGTAAATTAGGTCTGTAGCAAGAAGGAATAGAGGCTTAGGGGTGCTGTTATCTTAGGAAGAAAGAGCTTCCACTTTGACCTTTGGTTCGGCAATATCATTTTTGTTATGGCAAAAAGTAAAATAGAGGGTGCTTGCATTAGTGGTGTGGTAACCTGCGTTCCAACTCATGAAAAATGCATCGATGATGAGGTTGAGCTTTTTGGTGGAAATGAAAAACTGATTGCTCGCTTGAAAAAAACAATCGGTTTAGACCGTCGCAGAGTCGTTCAAAGAGGGTTAACTACGCTGGATTTATGTGCAACCGCAGCAGTGGAATTATTTAAAGCTACCTCAATCGATCCGTCTTCGATTGATGGGATGCTTTTTGTGACTCAGACGGCAGATTATCCACAGCCTTGTAATGCCGCTGTTTTGCATGGTCGCTTGGGCTTATCCCAGGATTGTGCTGCGATGGATGTTAATCTTGGTTGTTCTGGTTATGTGTATGGGCTATGGATGGCGCACATGATGCTGAGTACTGGGAGCTGTAGCCGGGTGCTTTTGTTGGCGGGGGATACCCTTAGCCAAATTGTGCATCCGGGTGATCGTTCAGTTGCGCCGCTTTTTGGTGATGGTGGTAGTGCAACTTTGCTAGAGTCCAAGGCAGATGCATTTGCTTGGTTTAATTTGCAAACAAATGGTAGTGGATATAAGAAATTGATTGTGCCTGCTGGAGGAATGCGAGTTCCCTCGGGGTCGAGTACAAGAGAGTTAATCATTGATGAAGCCGGAAATGCACGCAGTCAGGAGGATTTGTTTATGGATGGCTCCGAGATATTTAATTTTTCTATCACGGAAGCACCCGAGAGCGTGAAGCGTTTATTGGGCTTTGCGGGTTATGATGCAGGAGAAATTGATTATTTTGTATTTCATCAAGCAAATCGTTACCTTTTAGAGAATATAGCCAAGCGCCTTAAATTGGACTTTGAGCGAGTGCCGATGCAATCTGTTGGGCAATTTGGTAACCTGAGTAGTGCATCTATCCCTTGTGCGATGTGCTATGAATTAGGCGAAGTGCTTAAGAGTAGCGGCTCACAAAAATTGCTCTTATGTGGTTTTGGGGTAGGGTTGTCATGGGGGAGTGCGTTACTTGAAACGGGTAATCTGCAAGTGTGTAAACTAGTAGAGTTTCAGTCTATGTGAATAAAACTTGTGCCGCATGGGAAACTTTCAAAAATCAATCGAAAATGAGTCTTAATCGTTTAATCAATGTTTTTGAGGATTCACTGGATGAGATCCCTGGGGATTTCTTGAACGGTGCTACCGAGTATAAAAAACTGAAGACTTGGGATTCTCTGGGTGTGTTGATGGTAATTGATGGCGTTGAGATGGAATTCGGGGTTTTACTACGTAAGCAAGACTTTGATTCCATGCCTACTTTGGCAGAACTGTATGAAGAAATAAGGCATAAAAGAGGTCACTAGATGAAGCATTTATATATTGTTGGAGCGGGAGGTTTTGGTCGCGAAGTTTTTAATTGGCTGGAAGATTTAGATGCCAATGGAAAAGAATGGGAAGTGATGGGTTTTTTGGATGATGATTTGGCGGCTTTAAAAGACTTTGATTATCCAAAATCTGTAGTTGGTAGCATTAAGGATCATCAACCTAGGCCCAAGGAGGTGTATGTCTGTGGCATCGGTTCCCATGATCATAAGCGAGTTCTTTGTGAGGCTTTAAAGGCAAAAGGCGCAAAATTTATAAGCATAGTTCACCCATCTGTGAGAATAGGTCGTAATGTTAAACTTGGTGATGGGGTGGTGCTTTGCCCTGGAGTCACGCTTACCTGTGATATTGAGGTTGGTGCCATGAGCATGATCAATTGCCACACGAGTGTTGGTCATGATGCAAAGATTGGCGATTGGGTCACTATCAGTGCGAACTGCGATTTGACGGGTTGCACTGAAGTCAGCGAGGGTGCTTTTTTTGGCTCGGGATCTCGTGTGATTCCTGGCAAGAAGGTAGGAGCCGCATCGATTGTTGGAGCCGGTTCTGTGGTGATACGCGATGTACCAAAAGGCGTAAGTGTTTTTGGAAATCCAGCTCGTATTTTTAATTAAGAAAGCTCATATCTCCTCAGCTAGTTTTCTTTTGCATATTTAAGTCAAGCATCGCATCAGTGATGTCATTGAAGCCTTTAAGTTGGGATAATATTTCGATATCTTTGTTGCTGGAAAGGCGTACAAAAAACTGTTCTTTTCTTTGGTTGAGACCATGTTTTTGAATGTCCTTCAGGGCATTGAGATAATAGCTGTGTTTTTTCTGTTTGTAGGCGTTGGCTTTCCCTCCAACAAGATGCCAGAAATAGACTTTTTGGGTCGTACCATTTTTTTCGTAAACACCAAATTCAGCAGGCTCAAATTCCTGGTTTTTTGTTTTAAAAGGGATGCTGTATTTGCGGTCACAGCGGGTCCAGCCATTGATAATCCAGCAGGTATCAGGCGTATGGGAACCTGCCCAGCGATAGGATGCTTTACCCGGTTTCCAATAGGCGACGTAAACACCAATTAAGGTATCACCGCGGCGATAGCTTCGGAAGATGGCATCATCGAAATTCAAAAAATTACTGACTCGGGCGCTAGCCTCTGGGGATTTCGCCATATCGTGGTCAGTTATTTCCCATCCCGGCATTTTATTCGGCAGGATGTCAGCTAAAGATTGTCCAAGGCTCGCTTCTGGGGGAGGCACGAAAGCAAAATAGGCGCGCAATCCAAAAACAGCAAGCAAGGCTAATGCCAGAAAAATGAGACACATTTTTTTCATGGTGTGGTATGCTAGGATTTCGCCTCAAGAAGTCAATGCAAGTTAGTCTAGTCCCCTTAATTTAGGATGGGGTTTTTCGCTTTATTTTTGGTTGTCATTTTTAGTAAAATACAGCAACACTTCAGGTATTAATGAGTTCTAAAAAAACTTTGCCGAGTAGCAAGAATCCTTTGAAAATTGAATTTTTTGGAGAGGTAACGCTAAGTAACTTTCTAGATTGGGTAGTAACGATTCTGCTTTGTGTAATTCTTATTACGTTTGGCTTAAGCTACGGGGGGAGTCATGTAGAGTTACAGGTTTACTACCTGCCACTTTTTGCTTTGGTGCTTTTTTTTCATGGGTTGTGTTTGGTGAGCGCAGATAAGCAAGTGCTACGGATCAACGCTGTGCCTATGCTATTTGTTCCGTTCCTATTATGGGTTTTCTTAAGCACGCTTTTTATGAGCCCTACGCCTTTAGTTGGTTGGCAGGAATTCATTTTTGCTCTGGAGGCCTTTATCTTTTTTTGGATTGCCACCAATAACTTGAAGAAGCGGGTGCATTTTTCGATGTTATTGGTGAGTGCTATATTTCCTGTCATTATTGCACTTTTGATCGCATTTTATCAGTTCTTTCAGCAACCAAGCTATGTGTTTGGGTTTTTCCAAAACCATACGGTATCTCTACATCCCGAAGTGCTCGGCCGAGCGACAGGAGTATTTGCCGATCCAGAAAGTTTGGCCATATTATTTTTAATGGTTCTGCCGTGGGCTTTTTTGGTAACGGTAGTGCCACGATTGCCTGGGGTTCTTCGGGTATTAGGATTTTATATCTTAATTGCGCTTTTTGTAGGCTTGATTTTGAGTCAGACCTTTTGGGCTTTATTGGTTGCCCTGGTGGGTTGTCTCACTGCGGCGATGTTATGCTTTGAAACGCCAAAAAGTCGATGTCGTGCTTCATTTTACAGCGTCCTTGTGGCGGGCATGCTGGTATTTTTATTTGTCACTCAATTTGGGCGAATCGGTAAAAATTTTGACCAAGCATTAATGACTGCTGGAGAAGGAGGACGCTTATACATTTGGGAACAGACTTTGGGGATTATCTTAAATAATCCCTTATTTGGAAGTGGGGCAGGTAGCTTTGTGCAAGAATATGAGCAGGCAGATAAGATAGGGGGTGCCTATTTTGTGGAATCACCGGCAAGTGATTTGCTCCTGCTGTGGGTGGAATATGGATTGGTCGGCTTGATTTTACTTTTAGGGCCCATCTTTATTTTAATCAGTCGTGCTTTCGAGCGGTGGTACGTGGAAAAAAATCGCGTTATATTAAATTTTTCTAATAAAAAAGTGATGCCATCGCAGCGTTTCTTTTTAACGATTGCTCTTGGTGGTGTGTTTGCCTCATTAGAATGTTTTGTTTTATCGCGGATTTGGGCAACACCGCTACTATTATTATACAATGCCATTTTTCTTTCAATTCTAGTAAAATCTACCAAAGGCTCTTTTGTTGAAATTAAGAAATCAGCTTTAAGTCTGCCATTGACCATGGGTGTTTTTGCTTTTGCTGGGGTATTTTTGATTTTCTTCTTCAATCCCCTTGTTCGATCAGCAGGACTAACGTATGATGCCATTGATAGGGTAAATTTAAGTTTAAACGATCGTTTAGATTCATCGATGGTGATGGATGATCATGATTTCCTAAGGAAGGATCTCCTTGAGGCAATCGAGCTATACCCTAAGAATACCGCAGCTTTGTTGAGCCTGTGCGCCTTACAGTTGCAAAAATATAACAGGAAGCCCTCTGAGCACGTAGCAATTGGTGAAGAAGCGGCTCACTATGCCTTAAATGCGATAGAATCGAGTCCAGATAATTGGCGAGGGTGGTCCTATCTTGGAATGGCTGAGTCGATGAAGGGCAACTACAAAGAAGCGGAAAGCGCTTTTCTTGCGGCGATAAAGCGATCGCCTAATAATGGGAACACCTTATATTATTATGCAGCTTTTTTAGCGCAATTACCAGAACGTCAAAGCGAAGCACTTAAAATGGCTGAGCGATCTTTATTTGTCTATCCTACCAACGTTGCCGCTTTGCGTTTAAAGCAAAAATTACTAATTAAATAATGTGCTATTTACTGCGTAAAACCTTTCTGTGGGTGTCTTTATTTTTTTTGGGTATTCTGCAGGCAAAAGAATGGCGAGCGGGTTCCTTCCTTGTTTTAGAGAATAGGAATATGGCCGGAATACCGGACTTAGTTTGTCAATCGGGAGATGCGGCCTTTGAGACAGGAGAAAACGAAGAGCTTTACATACTAAATTCAAACCAAGTTGTCTTCAATTTTGCTGGATTAGGAGGATTCAGATATGAACGTTTCGAGCAGGCGGTCGACTCATTGAATGCGGCAGATTTTTTTAGAGGTGAAAGTCGTATGATTCTTGAGATGAAGAGGGGTACTTTAATGATCGATTCTTCCTGCTTTGGGTCAAATGCCTACATTGTTGTAGAAACTCCATTTGGCAAACTGACCCTTGAGGGGGAAAATTTATTGAATATTTTGATTTCAGAAAATAACAAGCAAAAGCGCCAAACTTTGGAAATTGAAAGCACAACTGGAAACGCGCTTTTTTTAGACCGCGAAGGGCAATCCTATCAACTCCACAGCGGGCAACGATTAAGCGGCTATCGAAAAGATGGTAAATTGTCTTTGGGCTTTTCTCAGGTATCTTACATCGGAAGAAATTTTACTAAAAAGTATGCGGAAAATTTCCCTTTTGAAGATCCGCTACCGTATTTGAATCAGCTCAAGCCGTACATGAACGCGTTGGTCGGCTATGAATCAAAAAATGATTCCATTTCAAATGTTGCTGAGAGCAGTCTCGAATTATACCGTCCAATCTTGATTAAAATCGCACCCCGTCCACCTCCAAGATTGCCTTATCGAGTGATAAAAGTGAAATGACTTTAGGATGAGTAGTTTAAATGAATTTTAAAAAGGGTACCTTGAAAAGCGTGCAGGCTAATTTGCTGATTTTGGTCTTAATTCTTGTATCAGCGCTTGCATGGGGGTTTCTAGCGCGTAGCGGCTTATTGGGAGGTTTGGAACAAGGAGCGGTAGAGAGAAATCCTGAGTTCACGTTGCCAACCTTAGCAGTCACTAGAACGATGGAAGGTTCTTCAAGTTTAGGTTTTGGAGGCACGCTGCTGATTTCGCTGTTATTGACGCTACCGGTATTCGGCCTCTCGGTTTACCGCCGTCGCGGTCGGATTATTTTAGGTTTAGCGATCGGTGTGAGTTTATTGCTCTATGCAATCATTATTCCAAATCTGGAAGCTCAGATGAATTTAGCATTGCCCTTGTTCGTGCCTATTGGATCGGTTTTGTCGGCAACCGCAATTTTATTTCTGTTTCGTTTAAACAAGGAGGAGCGGGCGCGCCGCCGTATACAAGCTATTTTCAGTTCCTATCTTTCTCCCGAGTTAGTCGATCGAATGCTTGCCAGTAAGCAAAAGCCACAGAATGGCGGTACCGAGGTCTGTATTTCAATTCTTTTCTCAGATATCGAAAACTTCGCAGGAATTGCGCAGGAATTGCAACCAGATCAACTAGTCCAGCTGATGGGGATTTATTTAAATGCCATGTCTGAGGTCTTACATGCAAACGATGCGACCTTAGATAAATTTGTCGGCGACGGAATAGTGGCAATGTTTGGGATGCCGGTTGTTTTGCCAAACCACGCTGCTATGGCTTGTCGAGCCGCACTTCAAATGCAAGAACGCTGTGCGAGCCTACGTAAATCTTGGCAGGCCTCTGGTAAATGGCCTGCTTCAGTTTCATGCCTACACCAACGCATTGGGATTCATACCGGTCTTGCGGTGGTGGGTAACCTCGGGAGCAAAGACCGATTTAATTACACAATGATTGGGGATTCGGTTAACCTCGCAGCACGTTGCGAGGCCATTGCGAAACAATATGGCGTCTACACAATGATCAGCGCCGAAACACTTGAAGCCGCTTTGAATGATTTCCCCAAAATACGGTATCGCAAGATTGATGATGTCATTTTCAAGGGTCGGTATACCGCTATTGCGTTGTATGAATTATGGGATGAGAGTGTCGATGTAGCAGTTGCGCTTAGCTGTAAGCAAACTTACGAACCAGCCTTAAGCGCTTATCAAAAAGGAGACTTTGCCGCCGCTATTGCAGGATTTCAGGTTGCGCTATCTCATGAACCGTTTCGTTCGTTAACCGCGCAAAGCCCAAGTGCGATCCTTCTGACGCGAGCGCAAAAGTATTTAAAAGAAGGGCCCCCATCTGGTTGGAAGGGTGCATACGTCTCCTTGGTACATTAGTATCTGCGCATTTTCTTATCAACAGACAGTGCCCAGGCGTCAATGCCTCCCTTCAGATTAAGCACTCGATCATAACCGCGCTCGGCTAAATACTGAAGCACTTTCATGCTGCGCATCCCATGATGACAAAAGACTACAAGTGGAATATCCTTCGGGATTTCTGCTATCCGCTCAGGGATCTCCGTCATGGGAATGTGATGCGCGCCTAAAATGGAACAGATCTCTAATTCGTCTGGCTCGCGTACATCCAGTAAGACACTTTCTGCTTCCTTGAGTAATTTTGCTGCCTCTATTGCATTGATTTCCTTGTCCATTCGCCAGTTTTTGTGAACATTATAATAAATGTCAAAGTTACCCTCAATTATTTGTCCTGCTCGTGTGAGTTCCCAGCGTTTTCCACGCAAGGTCTTTTATGAGGTACGAGGCAAGCCGATCATATTATGGACCGCAGAACGCATTCGCTCAGAGGCACCTGAGTTTCCCCTTTATTTTGCGGTGGATTCACTGGAGCTCGCCGAGTGTCTGAAGCGTGCAGGCTTTGAGGCGATTCTCACAGACCCCAAGCATCCTTCAGGAACGGATCGTCTTGCAGAGGCGAATGATACAATAGGCGCTGAAGCTGTCATCAATGTTCAAGGTGACGAGCCCTTAGTTACCGGAGCTCAAATTCGCGCACTTGCCACTAGTCTTCAAAATAAGGAAGCCGCTATATCCACCTTGGCGACACCCTTTAGGGAACAAGCTGATTTTAATAATCCCAACCAGGTAAAAGTCGTCTGTGATCATGCAGGGTACGCGCTTTATTTTTCTCGTGCCTCCATCCCGTATGATCGTGCTAGTGGCGGGCGTCCAGATGCGCAAACCCTTGCAATGCAGCGTTGCTTCCGTCATCTGGGTCTTTACGCCTACCGTTCTCAATTTCTGCGTGACTTTGCCGCACTTAAGCCAGGACTACATGAGCAAACCGAGAAACTAGAACAACTTCGAGCACTGGAAAATGGCTACCGTATTCACGTTGCGCTTACAGAGGAACTCGGTGTAGGAATCGACACTCCAGAGGATATTGCTCGTTTTGAAGCTGCGCTGCCCGCTTGACAAAGGGCACTGCTCTAAGCCCTATTAGTATACCAAATGGAAACTGCTAAAAAGAAGAGTGAATTAAAAATAGATCCTGAAGCTTTGCCCGATAAGCGTGGGCATTTCGGGAGCTACGGGGGTATGTACGTGCCCGAGACGCTCATGACACCGCTCTTTGAGCTTACAGAGGCCTACCACGCTGCGCGAAAAGATCCCACTTTCCAGATAGAACTGGAGCATCAACTCCGCGAATTTGCGGGACGCCCCACCAACCTTTACCTTGCTGAGCGACTGACCGAGCATTGCGGCGGTGCGCAAATCTATCTTAAACGTGAAGACCTCCTTCACACGGGAGCGCACAAAATCAATAATGCCCTAGGGCAAGCTTTATTGGCAAAACGAATGGGCAAGACTCGTATCATTGCAGAGACCGGCGCTGGTCAACATGGAATCGCTACGGCTGCAATGTGCGCCAAAATGGGCTTTGAATGTGTCATTTACATGGGAGAAGAGGACATGCGGCGACAGGCTCTTAATGTATATCGAATGCGCTTGTGCGGTGCGGAAGTGCGAGGCGTTTCTGCTGGTCAAAAAACCCTAAAAGAGGCGGTAAATGAGGCTATGCGAGATTGGGTTACGAATGTAAGGCACACGCATTATATCATTGGTTCTGCTTTAGGTTCGCATCCTTTCCCTATGATGGTACGCGACTTCCACCGCATAATTGGGGAAGAAACTCGCCATCAAATTATTGAAAAAGCTGGGCGCTTACCAGATGAGGTCAGTGCTTGTGTTGGTGGCGGATCGAATGCCATTGGTATTTTCTTTGCTTTCCTGAAAGATTTAGACGTGCAGTTAACAGGAGTCGAGGCAGGCGGGCGCGAAATTGAGCGCGGGCACCATGCTGCGCGATTTGCAGGCGGACGCCTTGGGGTATTGCAGGGTGCAAAAACCTGGATCCTCCAAGACGACGACGGCCAAATTGATTTAACCCATTCTGTATCTGCAGGTCTGGACTATGCAGCGGTTGGTCCTGAGCACGCTTACTATAAAGAGAAGGGACGTATTGATTTTGGTTACGCAACCGATACCGAAGCTTTACAAGCTTTTCGGGATCTTTGCTCGATTGAAGGTATTGTGCCGGCGCTAGAAACTGCTCACGGGATCGCTTACACGATGAGGCGTGCTCGTGAACTGAGTTCCAATCAAATAATTGTAGGTAACCTCAGTGGACGCGGCGATAAAGATGTGCAAGAAGCCGCTCGTGTACTTGGCGACCTATAACAGGAGGACTCATGCTGCTTGTCATCGATAACTACGATTCTTTCACTTACAACTTGGTGCAATATTTTGGCCAATTAGGAGTCGAACAAAAGGTCTTTCGCAATGATGCCATCACGGTTCAAGAAGCGCGTGCTCTAAAGCCTGAGCGGATTATGATCTCACCCGGACCATGTTCTCCAAACGAAGCAGGAGTCAGTTTGGAAATGATTGCGGCTTTTGCCGACGAGATTCCTTTATTAGGCGTTTGTCTCGGTCATCAAAGTCTCGGTCAACATTTTGGCGGAAAGGTGGTACGTGCCGAGCGATTGATGCACGGTAAAACCAGTTTAGTACGACACCAAAATACCAATCTTTTTAAAGGCTTACCCAATCCGATTGAAGCCACTCGTTATCACTCACTCATCGTTGAGCGTGACACTTTACCTGATTGCCTTACTGTAACCGCTGAGACTGAGGACGGCGAAATTATGGGTATTGCCCATAATCAACTCCCCGTTTTTGGGGTTCAGTTTCATCCGGAATCCATCGCAACCAATTCCGGAATGCAACTTTTGGAGAATTTCTTGAAGCTCTAAATCTCTAGTATAAGGCCAAGCGGTAACTAAATATAGGGCTTGCTCCGGCACACTACCTATATCTAGTGTTGCTAGGATCGGAATTAGAAAGTTTTCCGCTCCGATTAAAACTAAACTATGCGTTGCCCAAAATGCACTTCTCTTGAAACGAAGGTACTCGATACTCGAACAGGTAAAAATGAGACTTCTATTCGACGCCGTCGTGAATGCCTTGATTGTGGCGCCCGCTTCTCGACAATCGAAGAAGTTCTCCGGGCAGACCTACAGATCGTTAAACGCGACGGACGCCGTGAAGACTTTGACCGCAATAAAATGCTCAATGGGCTCAAGAAAGCGGTTGAAAAGCGTCCTATAGATGCGATGCAAATCGAGATGCTTGTAGCAGATGTGCTAGCGGCCTTAGAGCGCGAGCATGACCATGAAATTCCCGCACGTGCAGTCGGTGAGCAGATAATGGAGCGCCTCAAACGACTGGATAAAATTGCGTATGTTCGCTACGCTTCGGTTTATAAAGATTTCCGCGATTTAGCGGAACTAGCCCGCGAAATTAATGCCCTTGAGGAAGGATAGGTCATGGCAAATTTATTTTATTTAACGTTGGGCTATCTAGTTTTTCTGCTAACCTGCTTGTATTACTGAAAATCTAAATGCCGCGCCGCGATCCAGTTGAACAACTCCGCGTTTTGAATGAACTCCTTGCTCGTGCCGCGGCCTCTGACCCCGAGCGTGCCGAGCATGCTCGGCGAGCGCTGGACTTTTTCAGCGATGAACAAGCTCGTACGGAAGATGCTTCAATGGCTCCCAGTGTGGGAGCCTGTGCCCGAGAACTTGCCCGTCTTCACTTGGGCGATCCTCCAGAAGGTCCGATCGCATTCAGCCATTGGCATATTTCAGAAGGGCAGGCTTGTGACCCACTTTGGTTGCGATCAGAAATTGTGACCAGGATGCATGAACTTGCAGGACGACAGGCTGCGCTTTTGCTGGTGACGGGGTTGCGCGAAGCTCTCAGTCCTATCGGAACTTACTGGACTCGCACACGACAATTAGAATACCAACGCGTTTGTGATTCGATTGACGGCCTTGTTTGTGCTTGGGCCTCACGCGGTTCAAACTTGCAGGTCGTGGTGATCTAGATCTTTATAAGGTATGAGCGAAGCCACCCTTTTTCAAAAGATCATCGCACGCGAAATACCCGCAACAATTGAACACGAGGATGAGCACTGTATCGTTATTCATGATATTGATCCCCAAGCACCCGTTCATTACCTCGTCATTCCCAAAAAGCCCATCCCGCGCGTCGCAGAGGCGCAATCAGCGGATCAAGCAAGCCTGGGCCATCTTCTTTTAACGGCAGCTAGAGTAGCAGAAAAACTTCTACTAGCCGAAGGCTATCGAGTGGTCATCAACAATGGTCGTGATGGAGGTGAAACCGTACCTCATTTACATGTGCATGTGCTCGGCGGAAGGGCCTTGGAATGGCCTCCGGGCTAAATCAAGTAGCGGTTTGCGATCGAGATCCCACTCAGCATTGCACCCGTGATCCCGAGGAAGCCCTGATCTGTTCCTGCTAGGAAGAGATTTTCGAGATGGGTTCTACCGTCTTTTTGTTTTTGAGAGGCTCCGTAGATCGCGCCATTGAGGTGTCCAGTAAATTTGTGAACCGTGCGGGGCGTAAACATATCTTTTGCCACAATGTGCTCATGAAATTGCTCGCCTTTTGGCAGGCTCGGTAGCTGCGCAAGAGCAACATCCATCAAACTGGCATACCAGTGCTCCTTTTGCGAGCGGTAGTCATTTTCGTCTAGTGCGCACCAATCTTCATAGTTTGCCAGAGCGGTAACACGTAACAAACCTTCATTCAGCTGACGATCCGTTCCATAGTGGTAATTATTCGGTAGGCAAATGACTCCACTGGTGGGGTCAACTTCCACGCCAGAGGGCACTCTAGCATAATGAAAGCGTTTACGAGTATTAAAAAAAATGATGGTATCCTCCCATCCTAGTTCTTGAGGTTGTTTTTCAAAAGCAGTGATTGTTTCAGTAAACGAAAGCTGCCCGATATTTTCTGCCTGAACATCTTTTGTTTGATCATTACAGAGGCGGGCTGTTTCGACCGATCCTGCAGTTGATATAATTGAATCTGCGGTCAGGGTTGTACCATCATCTAGGGTTAAAGATGTCGCCCTCCCTTTTTCGCTATGAATAGACTGGACCCCACATTTCATTTTTCGCTGACCCCCAAGACTTCGATATTGGTCCTGTAGTAGGCGAATGATCACACGGACACCATCAAAAGGACGTGCAAAACCTTCAAAAAAAAGCGAGCGGAACATAATCGCAAATTGCCCAAAGTCCATATCGTGTTCTTCCGCACTACCGTAATACATAACGGGGCAAAAGAGCATATCCTCAAGCAAAGAATCCTTGATATGACGCTGAACGGCTCCCCGGGCAGAACTATGGCCGCTCTTTAACTGAAAGGGATTCATCTCGCGAATCTCCTCAGTCAGGCTGCGAAAACCATCGATTTGTTTTGGGAAGTTTGCCGCGACTTCTGATTCCAATAAGGCAAAATCATTTGAAAATTTTAGATTACAATCATTAAAGGCGATGCGGGATCCTAACTGCGGACAAAGGTCGAGGGCATCATAGGGGATGCGCAGTTGTCGCAAAAGTTTGGTGAGGGGCGTACCTTTGGTGCCTTTAGGTACGTAGTTTGTCATCGCATGTAAGCCGACATCATATTTGCGTCCGGCGATGCTGTAAAAGGAATTGAGACCGCCAGAGGCGTTGTGTCGTTCTAAAATCAGGACATCACGTCCCGCTAGTGCCAGACGGATACCGGCCGCCATGCCGGCCATCCCTGCACCGATAATGACAGTTTCGTGGTGCGATTGTTGCAGGGGGGCGGCCATATTAAAACTTAGCCTGCGGCGCACGTGGCATAAGCTTCCGCTATTTTGCGTTGAACTTAGGAGTCAGGTAGTCTGCGCAGCTTTTGAGAGATGCCAGTTCCGGGTAGTCTGCTTCTGGCACTTCGATGCCGTGCTGCTTGCGCAATTCCATGACAATATCAAGAAAGTCCATGGAATCGAGATCCATTTGTTCCCGGAGGGCAAGCTCATCCTTGAGGCCCTTTGTGTCCTCGTCGGGGGCTATTTCGTTGATAATTTCAATAACAATTTGTTTTACCTGATCTTCGGTCATGTTTTTGGAATGAAGGTTTTTTAGGGTGGGTGCAAGACTCAGGATTCAAATTTTTTCACGATGAGGGCGGAATTGATACCGAGCATACCAAATGAATTATTAAAGATTACTTTCACTGCGTCAACCTTCCGCGATTTATTTACGACTAGGTTGGGTAGGGCGCATTCAGGGTCGAGTTCGTCTACATTAATGGTGGGGTGGATGATATTGTCCTGAAAGGAAGGCAGATTGCCTGCGAGTTCCAATGCGCCAGCAGCTCCCATGGCATGGCCTATATAGCTCTTGGTATTATTGACGTAAGTATTGGGACAGTCGCCAAAGACTTCCGCCACGGCCTTGATTTCTTGAATGTCGCCTTGTGGAGTCGAGGTAGCATGGGTATTTACAATGTCAACATCGCGGGCCTCGATACCTGCTGAGGCGAGCGCTTGTCGCATGCATTCAGCTTGTCGTTCTGGATTTGGGAGGACGTAGTCACTGGCATCTGAGTTAATCCGGTAACCAGCTATCTCGCCTAGGATCGTGGCGCCGCGTGCCTGGGCATCACTCAATCGCTCAAGGCAATAGATTGCTCCGCCTTCGGAGACCACAATACCATTGCGGCTCTTGTCAAAGGGACGGCTCGCCTTATTTGGGTCACTATGATCAGCGAGAGCTCCTTGACTTTTGAAGCCTGCAAAAATCCCAAAGGTTTGAATGCTTTCGCTGACGCCGCCTGCGAGCGCAAAATCTACCTCACCTAAGCGTAGCATTTGCACGGCCTGGATAAGACCGGCGTTACCGGCGGCACAGGCGGCTCCGATAGTATAATGCGGCCCGGTGATGCCCGTATTGATCGTAATTTCTCCGGCAGGATTATTGGCAACCGTGCGCGGATTGTGATGATGCGTCCAGTAACGTACGTCATAATCAAATTGGGAGATATTATAGACCTCGTTTTCAGTTTCAACATTCCCGTGTTCCGTTGTTCCGACGTAAACCCCGATGCGGGATTTATCAAAACGATCAAAATCCAAACCGCTGCTTATGATCGCTTCATGGGTGCAGTAAATAGCGATGCTGCCGGCCCGTGTTCCCACGCGTAATTCTTTGCGGGTTTGGTACTGCTTAGGGTCAAAATTACAAACGCCTGCAGGAACTTTACCCATATACCGCATCTCGATCGATTCTACATGGCCCACTCCGGCGAGTAGGTTCGCACGAAACTCCTCCAAAGTGTTGCCATTGGGGGCTGTCAGACCAAGGCCTGTTATTACGATACGGTCGAGTTCCATTTACAGAGGAAATGTAATAGCAATCGCGGGAGTGAATGTGTCAATCCAGTAACACCAACAGAGGTGTTCAGGTTCTGTTTTTATGTAGGGGCGGAGTTTTTATTTTTAAGGCAACTGGGTGCCCTCGAAGATCAAGATGAAGGGCATCATCTTTTGCAGGGCGATTCAGAAGGGCACTTCCGATGGGGGCATCCAGGATAGGGGAGAGCGTTCCTGAGCAAACCGTGCCTACTACTTGACCTTCTGCGCTAAGCACAGCTGTGCCGGCTCGGGCAATTCGGCGACCTTCCAATGAGAAATAGGCCATTCGGCGCGGGCTTTTCCCATCACGATGGGCTTCGAGGGCAGATTTGCCGATAAAATCATCCTTTTTGAACTTCACGGTCCAGTCCAAACCAGCTTCTAGAGGGCTGATGTCGTCATTTAATTCGTGCCCATAAAGTGGGAGCCCTGCTTCGAGACGCAAGCTATCCCGTGCACCCAATCCGCAAAGTTGCAGTCCGTGATCTGCTCCGGCAGTAAAAAGAAGCTGTGCTAAATCTTTGACCACAGCGGTAGGTGCATATATCTCAAAACCGTCTTCTCCGGTGTAGCCGGTTCGAGCAATTCGAACAGTATGCCCATTAAAAGCATGTTCTCGGTGTTCAAAACGTCCGAGCTCAGCAGCGGTTGTCATGCCTGCAATTTGCATGATGGTCTGCGCCTTCGGCCCCTGAACCGCCAGAAGTGCATAATCTTCGGAGTGATCGGTTACTTCAATCGCTAAGTCGCTCGCAGTTGCTTGTTGCTGTATCCACTCGAAATCTTTGGCACGATTTGAAGCGTTTACGCATAGGAGAAACTCATTGTCTGCGGTTCGGTAAACAATGAGATCGTCAACCACGCCGCCATTAGGGTAGCACATGGGAGAATAGATCGCCTTACCCACGGGGGCTGAAGCGATACAATTGACGAGAAGGTAGTCCAGAAATGCGGCAGCATCGTTTCCCTTTACGTGAAACTCGCCCATATGGCTCACATCAAAAAGGCCCGCAGATTGCCTTACCGCACGGTGTTCTTGTAGTATGCCACTGTATTGAACGGGCATATTCCAGCCTCCAAAATCAACAAAACGGGCACCATTTGTTGCATGAAATTCTGCGAGGGGAAGGGTTTTCGGTTCTGGCATATCGGGTTTTTGACGTTGGTGCTTGCGGAATGGATATTCTGCTTTTCTTTTAACCACATACAAAAGTTCCATTCTGAACAAAATGCAAAATTCTTCTGCAAATCATCGCGAAGCTGCCCGTCACTACATTGCCGCTAGCGAAAATGACATCAAAGCAATGCTGGCTACAATCGGGAAACCATCATTGGAGTCCCTCTTTGAGCACATCCCTGAAAGCGTACGTTTCAGCAAAGCTCCTGACTTACCTGAAGAACTCGACTACGATACCCTAAAAGAAGAACTCAGCGCAATTGCCAACCGCAATCGCAGAGGTAACAGTTTCCTTGGTGATGGCTTGCAGGATCTTGAGCCGTCTCCCGTTGTCGGACCCATCTGCAATATACGCAACCTCACTACAGCTTACACCCCTTACCAGCCTGAACTCAGTCAGGGAACTCTCCTGGCGCACTGGATTTACCAATGCTCGATGGCTCGCCTTACAGGATTTGAAGCCGTCAATGCTTCACTTTACGATCGATCCACAGCAATATTTGAGGGGATCGCCGCATCCATTCGCATGGCTCGCGGGAAGACGACCGCACTTATCCCCGAATCGTTATATCCTGGTGACCTTGAAGTGCTCTTTACGCTCGCAGAAGAAACGGAGACCGAACTTCGTATGGTACCGGTCGATCCTACAACTGGAACGATAGATTTCACCGCCCTGCGCGCCGCTGCTGAGGACTGCTCGATGGATCTAGCAGCCATTGTTTTTCCGCAGGTAAATACCTTTGGACTCCTTGAAGAGGTTGATAAAATCACTGATCTGGCAGCAGAATTTGGTGTCAAGAGCGTCGCGGTCATTGATCCCTTGCACCTCAGTGCAGGAGGGCTCAAGGCCCCGGCTCATTTTGGAGGAGATGCTAAAGGAGTAGACATCATTGTGGGCGAGGCACATCATCTAGCGCTGGCACCCAATTTTGGCGGGCCTGGTCTCGGTTGCTTCGGGGTTCGTTTCTCTGAGAAGGATCGCTCCGGCGTTCGTGCGGCACCCGGTCGTTTTATTGGTAAAGCACAAGATTGCGCTGGGCGCGATTGCCGCGTCGGGGTGCTTTCCACCCGTGAGCAACACATTCGCAAAGACAAAGCCACCTCTAATATTTGTTCCAATCAGGCTTTTATAGCCACACTTGTAGGTGCTGCACTCCTTGAACGCGGAGACGACGGCTTGGGCGAGTTGCTGGCAGGTATCCGTGATCGTTGCCAAAATGCTGCCACGCGACTCACGGCATTCCCGGGAGTTACAATCGCATTTCCCAATACACCCGCCTTTCATGAATTGACCCTGCAGTTGGACCGTCCAGTAGATACGGTTTTAATGGCAGCCCAAAAAGCTGGCATCTTAGCAGGAGCGGATGTCAGTGCACGTGATCCGAAAGAACGCTCACTGATCAAGCTATCCTTTTCCAATCGGGAGCAGGATTTAGGATCGCTGGAGGCGGTATTTGAAACTCTTTTTGGAAAGCCAGTTCCCACACAGTCCGAATCGCTTTGCTTTGTGCCAGAAAACCAATTCCGTGTGGAGGCTCCTGGCTTGCCAAGTTTTAGTGCGGAAGAGGTTATTCAATATTACAAAGATCTCGGTGAGCTTAATGTCAGCCCGGACGACGGATGTTATCCCCTTGGTTCCTGCACAATGAAGTATAATCCGCGTATCAACGATTGGGCAGCAGGGCTACTAGGCTTTACCGACTTGCACCCACAGGCACCTATTCAAGATGCACAGGGTTCCCTGTACCTGCTACATGAAATCCAAGAATGGTTTAAAAAAATCACGGGACTTGCTGGGGTAACCACTCAGCCACTTGCTGGAGCACAAGGCGAATTAGTCGGAATCAAACTTTTCCAAGCCTACCACCGAGATCGCGGAGAGGAACGCGACGTCATCCTGATTCCACATTCTGCTCACGGCACCAATTTTGCTACGGCCACCATGGCTGGGTTTGCCGGCAAACTTGGAAAAATTGTTTACCTTGAAGCCGACCGTGAAGGCCGCGTTCTTAACGAAGACCTCGATCGCCAACTCGAAGCATATGGGCCGCGTGTTGCTGGGGTTATGATTACCAACCCCAACACCTCCGGCATCTTTGAAACCTCATTTCATAAAATTGCTGAAAGAGTTCATGCGGTTGGTGGCTTGGTCTACATGGATGGAGCCAACATGAACGCAATTTCTGGTTGGGTTGATCTCGGCGCTTTGGGAGTGGATGCAGTTCACAATAACCTCCACAAAACATGGACCATTCCTCACGGTGGTGGAGGACCAGGGGATGCCATTGTAGCGGTTAGTGAACGCCTACTACCTTATCTCCCTGGTTATCAGATTGTAAAAGACGGCAATCAGTATCGACCGATCAAAGCCCCAAAATCAATTGGATCCTTCCACCGGCATTGGGGAAATTTTGCCCACAAGGTCCGTTGCTATACCTACCTTTTGCGCCTTGGTCGTGAAGGTGTGCGTCGTATGGCGGCAGTCGCAGTCCTTTCAGCGCGCTACCTCCAGCATAAGCTCGCACAGGATTTTGCCCTGCTTCCCGAAGGTGCAGATGCTGAACCAAGGATGCATGAATTCATTGTGACCCTTCGTGAAGAAGATTATGCACATTTCGAATCTGTGGGACTGCGCCGAGCTGAAAGTGCCCCCCGGATTGGCAAACTTTTTTTAGATTTTGGTTTTCACGCACCTACAGTTGCGTGGCCCGAACCGCTTGGGCTGATGATTGAACCCACTGAGAGTTATACCCGAGCAGAACTAGATCGCTTTGCGGAGGCAGTTAAAGCAATCCACCGCATTCTAGTGAATCACCCAAAGGCATTGTTGAGCGCTCCACATTTTACTCCGATCGATCGTGTTGAAGAGGCAGAGGCCAATCGAGCAGTTTGTCTTTCCGAGCACATTGAGGTCTTGCCTAAACTCAATCGTGCCCGCATATCCGCTCGTGAACTCGCTGCACTACCCGTTGAAGAAATCTACCAGAAGATTGTCGCGGCTGCGCAAAAGGTGGAATGTGTTGCTTAAAGCACTTCCGGATAAACACCGCTCCTTACGAGCTCCGAGATGCGAGCCTGAACAATGGGTTTATCGTCTGGGTAGGTTACGCCAACCCATTGACTGCGTGACTTCAAAACAGCGCATTTAGTCTGCTCTTCTCGGATGAGCGTATCTACGACGGTCGGTAGATAACACTCGGCCTGAGGCATCATTGAGTGCGTTTCTAGAAATGACTCAAAAGCGGCTTCTAGGCTCATAAAAAAAGTTGGCGTAAAGCCCCAAAAATTCATCGAGACTAAGGCATCTGCTTTGAGAGAAACGTTTTTGCCGCTGGGGTTTTGTCCCCATAAGACTCCTTGGGCATCCTTTGTGATACCCTCATATTCTTGCACAGATTCTAATTGATCATCCGATACCGTGCACAAACCACGATTCACGGATCCATGCTGAGATAATGTAAGCTCCAGAGGGTAAGCAACTAAAGCAGAACGCAATTCCGGTTCACTGGTACTCTCTTCAAAATAATGAACCATGCGGGCATAAGCTTCAGCGCCGTAAAAATCATCCGCATTGATCACGGCAAAGGGCGAATCAACCCAATCACGGGCGGCCCGCACCGCATGTGCTGTTCCCCAAGGCTTCTCTCTTCCATAAGGTATGGAATAACACACCGGTAAATCTGCCAAGCCCTGATAGGCATAAGCAACTTCCATGCGATCCTCAAACTTTGACCCTACAGAGGTTTTAAATGCTTCTGCAAAGTCTTCCCGTATAACAAACACAACTTTGTTAAAGCCGCTGCGTAGGGCGTCATACACGGAATAGTCTAGGACCGTTGCTTGATTTGGCCCCATGGGATCTAGTTGCTTTAATCCGCCATAGCGACTCCCCATGCCAGCCGCTAAAACTACGAGGGTAAAATCCATTTCTTTTCTTATGCCTAGCCGAAGGCCTGAGGCAAGAACTGAGCAAAAATTCTTTATTAGGCGCTCATGGGAATCCTTAAGACAGACATACAATATTTTAATAAATAGGTATAAAAGTTAATATATAAAATAAAATGGACAATTCTCATCAATCTTAAGAGACTTTAAAAATTATTTTTGTCAGTTTTCATTATTCAATATTTGGGTGATTTAGAGTAACCCATGAAACAAGTATGATTAAGTTAATCGTAATGCTCTCTTTAGGATTTCTGCTTCTTTTAGGTTTTTTGATTTTTTTTAATACTTTTTTATAAGTGTTTTTTACCAGATCAGCGCGACAGAACAATAAGCCAGTCAAAGAGCCAGCAAGACCTCCAATATAAGCCTCATAAACGCAGGCACGAAAGGGAGGTCAATCGTGATCAGTGAATTGTCAGGACTTCTTTTTCTCAGCTTTAAAAATCGATACTTAAGGTAGCCTAATCTTCGCTCGCTATAGCTCGCTTTGCTACTTTTTCAAGATAAGTATGCACCCAGCTCTCTTGCAGGGAACGGTTTTCTGCCAGCCGCTCAGCATGGCGAAATTTCTGCTCATTGAGGCCGATAAGGTCGTGCCAAACCTGAACTTGACCATCTGTATTAGGACCTGCGCCGATTCCAATGACGGGGAAGTCGGTAGCTTGAGCAATTTTGTGCGCCAGTTGGCCTGGTACCAGTTCTAGGATAAGCCCGGCTGCACCCGCCGCTTCTAATTCCTGGGCTTGCTGGAAGAGGATTTCCGCCTGTTTGGGCTCCTTGCCGGCGCGCACAGGTTTTGAGTCGTACTGGGGTAAATATCCCAGATGAGCCCATACTTCAAAGCCATCTTGGTTCAATGCATGAACGGGGCCGGGGTGAAAGCCTTCAAATTTTACCCCGTTGGCGCCATCCGCAGAAAATTGATTGGCAGCGGAACGCATACCAGCGGTATCGCGAGAGGCGCAGTAAGGCAAATCTACCAGAAGGTAAGCTTGCTCTACTCCGCGACTAACGGCGCGCAATAAAACGCGAAGGTCTTCCACTGGAAGCTCATTTTGATGGGCGTAGCCCAGAGTATTTGTTGCAGCAGAATCACCAACAAAAATGATATCGAGCCCGGCGGCATCTTGAATGCAAGCACTGGGGTAATCGTAACATGTCAGCGCAGAGATGGGTGTCCCGGCTGCCTTGAGTGCGACCAGATCCGATAAGCGTTTGCGAGTGCTTGGAGAATCCATGGTTTTAGGTAAATAAAAGGATTCGCGAAATTGGGTCAAATCAGGTCTCCCTTGTTTCAGGCGTTGGGAGGCGTAGAGCGAGCGCTAGGGGTAAAACGATGAGCAAGCCTCCCAATAGGTAGGCAGATTGAGATCCGTAGTTAAAATAAAGTATTGCCGCTAAGAGCGGACCCAAAGCACGGGCAAAGGAACCAGCGGATCGAAACGAACCAATGGCGCGTCCCTGGTCCGTTTCCGGTGTGTAGAGTGATATAAGTGCACTCAAACTGGGAGAAACTAAGCCAATGGAAAGGGCCATGATTGCAAGTGCGGCAAAAAAGAGAGCAAGTGCGGGAGCATAGGCAAGGGCAGCAAATGCAATGACTCCACTCGCCAAGCCCGCTAGTGCTAAAGATTTTTCTGGGACTTTACCGGAGAGACGACGAACAAGTCCACCTTGTACCAAAATCATGACCAAGCCAACAAATACAAAAATGCCGCCATTTTGCATGGGCGTGAAAGCAAAGCGCTCTACTGCCAAAAATGTCAGGGTGAATTCCATTCCACTGAAAGCGAGCATGAAGAGTAGATATACCAAACTCACTGTTCGTGCTCCGTTTCCACTTTGCGGGAGCAGAAGAAATTTTGGTGTTACGGCCTGTCGTTTTTCAGGGGGTAGGGTCTCTGGAAAAGCGCGGGCGACCCAAATAAAATTGAGTACCGCCAAGGCACAGGCTACCAGCGCCGGCGTTGAAAATGGGTTGAAGCCCATTGTTGCAAGCGCGGGGAATGACCGAGTCAGGTCGAATCCCACGCAAAATCCTCCAATGGCGGGACCCACGATAAAGCCAAGACCGAAGGCGACGCCCACAACGGCCATGCCAGCTGTACGTTTCTCCTTTGAGGTAATGTCTGCTACTGCTGCAGTGGCAACGGAAAGATTTCCGCCCATGATTCCCCCTAGCACGCGGGCGAGAACTAGAAGCCAGAAATTTGCTGCTAGAGCCCAGGCTCCGTAACTGAGAGCTAAACCGGCAATCGTTATGAGTAAGATACGGCGACGTCCAATGCGGTCAGAGTAGGCACCCCAGATAGGCGCTGAAATAAATTGCAGGATGGAATAAAGTGAACCCAATGCTCCGCCGAAGAATACCGCTGTCAAAAATCGGGGATTAGCCGCGCCACTGGCTTCTGCCCAAGCAGCGATCGGGGCGATGCATTTTCCCAAGAGGGTATTCTCTCCGCTACCTAGGGGGAGATAATAGTCCAGCATCGCAGGGAAAAGTGGAAAGATGATCGAAAACCCAACGAGATCGAGAAAGAGGGTTAGAAAGACAAGTTGAAGCGTCCGCGCGCCGGCAACCGCGGAGGGATTTTTGGGTTTGCGATCCATTATTTAGAATGCCCGTATTTGCGTGAAAGTGCCGCGTGAACATTCGCAGGGATTAAGTGGCGTTCGCGATCCGTGAATTGAAAGACATTTTTGATGAGGTGTGAACTTGTGAAGAAATATTCCTCATTGGGCATCAGAAAAATTGTTTCGATTTTTTCATCGAGGTGGCGATTCATTTGAGCCATCTGAAATTCATATTCAAAATCTGAAACTGCACGCAGACCTCGAATGAGGGCGACTGCATCCAGCTTTTCTGCGAGATCAACGATCAAGCCATCAAAGGCGAGGACCTCCACCGCTTCGCCTTCAGCGAGATTTTCACGGATGAGTTCAATGCGTTCTGCTTCAGTAAAAGTAGGTTCCTTGCTAGCGTTTCGGGCAATGGCGACTACAACCTTATCGAAGATACGCCCGGCGCGGCGGATGACGTCGAGGTGTCCGTTGGTCACGGGATCGAAAGTGCCTGGGTAAATAGCAGTTCTCATATTTTTTAAGATGAGTGAAAAGAGCTGCATTTGTCGATCGAATAGTCCAAATGGAGTACAGCGTTCATTTTGTGCTAGCTTTGAACGGTCAGGGGTTGCAACCTCTAGACGTGAATTTACCAAATTTTTTAACACTATTGCGGGTACCCTTGGTTTTTGTGATCGTGGGATTGCTATATTTGCCGGTAACTTGGATGGCGACTTTGGCTTTTATTTGTTTTATTATCGGAGGGATCACGGATTGGCTGGACGGTTACTACGCCAGAAAACAGGGTAATATTACTGATTTTGGTAAGTTAATGGACGCGCTCACGGACAAGATTTTCATCTTGAGTCTTATGATGACGCTATTGGTCATGGATTTGATACCCGTATTCTGGGGTTTGCCTTGTCTTTTATTGATCCTGACTCGGGAATTTTTGATCACAGGATTACGGCTGGTGGCAAC
Organism: Opitutia bacterium UBA7350; assembly: GCA_949524905.1. Taxonomy (GTDB): domain Bacteria; phylum Verrucomicrobiota; class Verrucomicrobiia; order Opitutales; family Coraliomargaritaceae; genus UBA7445. The sequence continues at coordinate 39,254 of CATINC010000005.1, forward strand.
CAACGCAGGTGTGGTTTTGGCGGCGGATCGATCGGGTAAATTAAAAACGGTATCACAGATGCTTGCAGTGGGGCTTATTTTATTTGGGCGTGCCTTGGATTTGGACTATAGCCTTGAGTTGCTTGGATGTTCGGCCGCAAAACTAGGGCTGGCTTTCTTTGTCCTTTCAACGTTGCTCACCGTTTACTCCGGTGCTTTATATTTAAAAAACTACTGGGGGCTTTTTACCGGGCGAAAACAATGACAAGTTCTTTGAGAAAGAGTTTTTTCTGGACGCATTTTATTCCAGGGGAGTGGGTGGTTTTAATAGCAACCCTCGGTCCGGTGGGACGTATGCGTCACGCGCCGGGTACTTGGGGCAGCGTGATGGGGATGGTGCTTTATTCGGTGTTATTTCATCGCTTGGGAGTATTGAGTTTCATCTTACTGGCGGCGATGATGAGCTACTTTGCGATGGCAATTTGTGACGCCGCTGAGCGTCGTCTGCAAATGCGTGATCCAGGTCTGATTGTGCTCGATGAATTTGTTGCAGTGCCATGGGTATTTCTTGGTCTAGGTGCGGCTATTGATGGTTTAGGTGGCTGGCCGGTATTGTTAGCAGGTTTTGTCCTTTTTCGCTTCTTTGATGTGCTCAAGCCAATTGGAATAGCGCGGCTCCAAAATTTACCTGGAGGGATTGGCTGCGTCGCAGACGATCTGGCAGCTGCTGCGGCAAGTTGTATGTGCCTGCATTTTGCCGTGTCTTTTGTGCTTTAGCACCGGTATTCGCTTCTCAAATAGTTGAGAATTGAAGGGATTGCTTCGGCCATGGAGTCTAAGCAGGCACGGTATGCCTCTAAATTTTGACCGTAAGGATCTGGGATTTCTTCATCCGCGTCTGCACCTATGAATTCACGAAACAAGTGCGCCCGTTTTGGTTTTGTCTCCGGGAAGGCTTCGAGTGCCTGTAAGTGAGACGGGGTCATCCCCAGAACAAGGAAGGCTTTTTCCAGCAAAGCATGACTCAATGGCTGGCTCGCGTGTTGTTTCATTTGGATATTAATTTTAGCAAGTGCTTCTACGGCATTTGGGGAAGCGGGATCACCGGGCCAAGCTGCTATCCCAGCAGAGAGGACTTTAATTTTATTGAGAGGGGCATTTTCTGCCGCGAGAGCGTTTTGCAAAAGGCGCTCACCCATCGGGCTACGACAGATGTTTCCGGTACATAAAACGATAATGGTGTCGCGTTGGGTTGGCATAAATTAAAATTAACGGTTCAGTTCTCGGTGGCCGATATCGCGGCGTAGGTATTTGCCATTGAATATAATTTGATCGCAAAGTTCGTAGGCTTTTTGGGCAGCGTTTTGGAGACTGGAGGCTTGTGCACTGATGCCGAGAACGCGACCCCCGTTTGTAGTGATTTGACCCTTTTGGTCGCATGCGGTGCCGGCATGAACAATCGCGGTGCCGTCGGGAATACTTTTTGGGAAGTCGATGTGGTCTCCCTTGGGATAGTCACCCGGGTATCCTTTTGCCGCGAGTACAACCACGATAGCGGCGCCATCATGAAAGCGAACCTTTTTGGGCAGGGGTTCGCCCTTAGCAGAGGCTATTAGAAGGGGGACGAGATCATCTGCCAGCATCGGCAGGAGCACTTGCGTTTCGGGATCGCCAAAGCGCACGTTATATTCCAACACTTTAGGGCCATTTTCGGTGAGCATGAGTCCGGCATACAAGGTGCCGCGAAAGTCAATACCGTCGGCTTTTAGGCCTGCTAAGGTGGGGCGAATGATGTTTGCTTCGATGCGCGCTTGTAGCTCGGCATCTATTTTACCAGTAGGAGCGTAAGCGCCCATACCTCCGGTGTTGAGCCCGGTGTCACCTTCGCCAGCACGTTTGTGATCCTGACTGGGCGGTAGGCAAACAAAGTCTTCATCCGAGACAATAGCATGGATGGAGGCTTCTTCCCCAAAAAGCATTTCTTCGATCACGATTTCAGCACCACTGCTTCCAAAGGCGCCGCCTTCTAGCATATCGCGCACGGCATCTTCTGCTTGTGCTTGCGTTTCTGCCATAATCACACCTTTACCGGCGGCAAGACCACTCGCTTTTATCACAATGGGCGGGGGATGTTCCTGTAAGTAGGCAAGCGCAGGTGGGACTTCGGTAAAACTAGCGTACTCGGCAGTTGGGATTTTATGGCGCGCAAAGAAGTCTTTGCAAAATACCTTACTGGCTTCGAGCTCTGCGCCATCCTTACCTGGGCCATAGGCGAGAATCCCAACGGCTTTTAAAGCATCGACTAAACCGAGGCTGAGCGGCACTTCTGGGCCTACGATCACTAAGTCGACTGCTTCTGTTTGAGCCAGTGCAACTAAGCCTGCCAGATCATCTACCTCAATGGGATGACAACTTGCTTCAGCTGCGATACCTCCATTTCCTGGAGCAGCGATGATCGCGCCCACTAAGGGGCTCTGGTGGCATTTTTGAATCAGGGCATGTTCGCGACCGCCAGAACCGACGACGAGAATCTTTAGCTTTTGCGAGGTTTCCATGTAGGATTAGACTTTTTGGTATAATAGCAGGCGGGTAAAGGTTGTTTTTATAGAGATGGGTGCAATTCCCGCTTGCGCTTAGGCTAGCTTGCCGACGAAGTGGTGGGGATGCATGTTTACTTCATGGGAATTTGCGGGACGGCGATGGGCAATACAGCGTTGCTGCTGAAGGCGCAGGGGCATCAGGTGAGTGGTTCCGATTTAGGGGCATATCCACCGATGTCAGATATGCTTGTGGGCGCGGGGATTGAAATATTTGAAGGGTTTTCAAAGCAGCGATTGTCAGAACTGAAGCCGGATTTGGTGGTCATCGGCAATGTCATGAGTCGGGGTAATGAAGAGGTAGAGTGGGTTTTGGAGAATCGCGAAGTTTCTTATCGGTCTTTACCACAGTTACTACGCGATCAAATTTTAGGGCAGCGTTTACCGATTGTGATTACGGGTACACATGGAAAAACCACCACGGCTACTATGACTGCATTTTTATTAGATCGCGCTGGAGCGGAGCCTGGTTGGCTGATCGGTGGTTTGCCAAGGGATTTGAAGAGCGGTGCACACTTGGGGAGTGGGACAGCTTTTGTCATTGAAGGGGATGAATACGACAGCGCGTTCTTTGATAAGCGTAGCAAGTTCATTCATTACTGTCCGCAGATTGCGGTCTTAAATAATCTGGAATTTGACCATGCTGATATCTTTCGGGATTTGCAAGATGTGCAACGCAGCTTTCAGCACTTCTTGAGATTAATGCCAAGATCAGGCACAGTCTTGCTCAATGGAGACGATCCAAATTTGGAAGCTTTGATGCCTACTGATTGGACCCGTGTCATTCGTGTTGGAACCGACACCAAGCATGATTTGCAATTGGTAAATTTCATCGACGGTCCAAAGGGATCAAGCTTTGAATTACATTGGCAGGGGGCACTTTGGGCGCAGGTTGACTGGGAATTGCACGGGTTGTTCAATGCTCGCAACGGAGCAATGGCAGCCATAGCGGCAGCTCTAGCGCAAGGATATAAGGATCCAAAAGCAATGGACTTGAGTTGCTTGACACAATTTCGTGGGGTACAGCGTCGACAGGATGTTTTATATGAAGCCGATACGCTTAAGATACTCGAAGACTTTGCGCATCATCCTACTGCAGTTTCCGGAACCATCGAGGCTCTACGAGCAGCGCACCCAAAATCACATTTAACGGTTTGCTTTGAACCACGAAGCAATACTGCTACGCGGGCAGTTTTTAGAGAGGCATTTACTGAAGCACTAGGGCTTGCGGATACAGTATATCTCGGAGCCGTGCATCGAGTTGAACACATCCCTAAAGAGGATCGTTTGGATACAGTACAGATGGCGGAGGACTTGTGCGTCCGTGGACTTACCGCAGCTGCTTTTGAAAGTAATGAAGCTTTACTAAAAACTCTTAAAGAGACTCTGGATGCGTCTGGAAGGTCGCATTCCGTAGTGGTTTTCTTCACAAACGGATCATTTGAAGGAATCCAGCACTCATTGGCAGGCGCGCTCTAATTACGCTGTCTCAGTGCTTTAAAACTTAAGCGAGTTTCGCCTTTAGGTCATCTTTTTCGACAAGTCCGACAATAGTGTCGACGATTTCACCTCCCTTAAAAACAAGAATAGTTGGGATGGCGCGCACTTCGTACTTGCCTGCAATTTCGCTGTTGTTGTCTACGTTGACCTTGCAGATTTTGACGCCTTCACCGAGTTCTCCGGCAAGTTCCTCTAGGATGGGTGCAATCGCTTTGCAGGGACCACACCAAGGTGCCCAAAAGTCAACCACAACGGTGACGGCTGAATTGCTGATGGTGCTATCAAAATTGGAGCTATCGAGTTCGGTAATATTTTCGGACATATGTTTTCTTGATGAGGTTTATAGGTAAATTTTTATTTCTTGTATAAGAAGTATGGTGCAGGTGATGGCAAGAGCCATGCAAAGAAGATCCAGCTTAAAAGTAAAGAGGATGGCATCATCTTGTTTTTGTGAATTACTCATGCTGCAGAATTAGAAATCGGTGGAAGTCTGTCAAGTGGGTCAATGATCGTTTTTGGTCTCAGGATCGCAATTTTTTAAAGTATCCAAGAGTTCCTCTTTTTCAACCGTTTCAAGGTTCTTGCCTTTGCGGTCGAGGGTTTCGAAGGTTTTAATGACTGTTTCTGTCATGCGATGGTGGGTTTCCTCAGAGCCGCCCACGATCGAGAATCGCTCGGCACGCGTCACGCGCTTGTGACCATCTGAATGATCAAGGCCCAGTCCCATTAAGTGGGCATTTGTATTCGGTCTTGGTTCCTTTTTGCTCATTTATGAAAGCCTACAAAAAATTAAAAATATTTCAAGTTTCCTCACGGGAGCAGCGTATATCGGCAAAGGCTTGATCCTGGGTAATGTGCATTTGCCCCAAGCGAGTAAGCTCTAGAACCGCCAGGAAGGTTGCCACGATGGTATTTAGAGTGGTGCTTGCCTCAAACAATTCTGAAAAAAGAAAATGCTTTTGATCCCGCAGACGCAGTAGAAGAAATTCCATGCGATCTGCGACGGTGACTTGTTCTGCGTGGATTTCACCTTCGGTGATACGCTCGGCAAGGCGGCGCAAGACCAGATTAAACGTGTTCCAGAGTTCGATGCGGTCGACTGGATAAAGCGGTCGTTCAATCGCTTCGAGAGCATCACGTGGACCCAAGCGAGGGATCTTTTCGTTACTATTGAGAATGAGCGACTCGATTTCGGAGGCTGCTTCCTTGAATTTTTTGTATTCTAGTAATTGCTGGACTAATTCCCAGCGTGGATCAATTGACTCATCCTCTAGATCTTCGTTTTTACCTTGGTCTTTTTTAGGCAGAAGGAGTCGGCTCTTAATGTACATCAAAGTGGCGGCCATCACAAAGAATTCCCCCGCAATTTCGAGATCCAATTCTTCCATCGACCCAAGGATTTTTATATATTGTTGGGTCACCGTTTCAATCGGGATGTCATAAATATCGACCTCGTTGCGACGGATGAGGTAAAGCAATAAATCCAGCGGACCTTCAAAGGCATGGAGGCGGATAGCTAGGTCATTATTTGGGATGAGAGCTTCTTCCATAATCTTAAGGTTCAACCAGGCGAAGTCCCACTGAAAATTCAAAATCACTTTCTCGAACAGGATTATCGCGCATGGTAACATCGTAGAGGAGTTCCCATGCCGAGCCTAGGTCTGAAACTAATCCGATGCTGGTATAATCAAAGACACCCATGTCGGCATTGTAGCGGGTATTCGCGATGAAGTGATGGTTTTCGCTAAGGCGATGAATATAGTAAATCCGGTATTGATCGATGTTATCGAGCATTAGATCGGTTGAGAGACTGATGCGCCAGGCATCTCCGCTCAATAAGGTCGTGCGAGTACGCAGTTCGTCAAGGGACATTTGCTGTGTCGATATGCGGGCTGCCAGATCAAACTTTAACCAAGGAGCTGGATGGACTAGCATTTCAACCCAGGTAGCGTGCAGGGTGTCGGGAACGGTGTCGTCATGCTTTTGCTCTTCGCGATCCAGAAGGATATCTTGGTAAAAGTTTAAGGCGGCAAGGGTACGTGAGCCGTAGGATTGAGCGCGGGTTTGGAAACGGTTTTCTAGCCCTAAGCGGATGAGGTGCGTTTCGGTGAACTGATCCAGACTGCGAAGCTCTGTCAAATCAAGCGTGGGTCGATTTAACTCATGATTCAGTCGTTCGATTTGAATGGCGTCGCTCGATCCATCAGGTTTTGAGAAATAGCGATATTTCAGAGAGGGACGGAGGGTGTGGCGAAGACCACGGATGCCCCATATAGCATTTCGGGTGGCGTAGGTGGCCTGAGCTTGTGCAGTTAAGTCAAAACCAATGGCATAACGCGACAAGTTTGCGTTTTTCGTAGGCGTAGTTGCAGGGGTAGTTTTAACTACCTGATCGTGGTAGTTGCTGAATCGGGCGGCTGCAAGTGGCGTGAGGGTAAAACTTTCATTTAGCCGTAGCGGTTGCAAGAGCTGATAGTTAAGATCGAATCGCCCGTAACTTTGGGCCGTCATCCCATCTGTGCCGGCGGGAATTTTATTTAAGTCATCGCGCAGGAGGGCGTAGCTTATCGCACCTTGTTGGTAGATTCCCAAGTTGCCCATTGGACTGGGCAGGTAGTCAAAACGAAATTCAGGCAGTCGCTCTGTAACACGCAGGTAGTCGCTTGGATTAAATCGCACAAAAGCCGATAAAAGGAAATTATCGCCTAGATAAACTGCTTCGGCATAAGTATCCGGCATTTGGTCATCATTATAAACATTTTCTCGAAAATCACGCATGACGGCGGAGTCTGAGCGATAACTTAAGTTTGCTTGAAAAGATACGCGTTCGCCAATGTGGTGGCGGTGTCGCCAGTCGAGGTAACTGCGATCGGGGTCAATAGGATTGTTTAAGAGATCGACGCCAGTATTTCCCTTATCTTCAATGTAGCCGGAACTGAGTGCGCCCACCATGCTGTGGCTGCCGACATCATAGACATACTGCGAAGCAGGACCAATGAGCACACCTCTTTTAGCATAATAGTCGATGTTGGAGCCGATTCGAAAAGAAGGATTGATCGGGATGAGAGAAGTGGTTTGCAGATACTGACCAAGGTTGCCTTTTTTGCCTAAATCGATATCAAAATAAAAGGGAGCTTCGGATAAATAATAGGTAAATCTAGGGAGGTAAAAAAATGGAAACTGACCGATTCGAAAAGTAGCCCCTTTAATTCTCATAATTGTGTTGGCTTCACTTGCTTGAAAGCGTACTCGGCGGGCTTTGATATTTGGGGTCAATGCGCCGGGATCGGTGTAATAGATTTGGGCGTTTTCTATCGTCATATCCCGAACGGTGCCACCCGCCTCAAGCCCTTTTGCATATAAGGGCCATGTTCCCGTCCGGGGACCCTGCACCGTAAAAATGCCATCGTTGGCATCAAAACTGACGCGGTCTCCCACCATGCGATAGCCTTCGCGCATAATGGCGGCATCACCCTGAGCATCCGCTAGGCCGTACTCTTGGTAGTAAATAATTTCATCTGCGCTGACTTGAGTGCTCTCAAAATTAAGGCGAGCATCGCCCCGCGCCACCAATCGTTGAGCGGTTTCATCATATTCGATTGGGTCGATAGAACTCAATTCTGGCAGAGACGCCACAAGTGCCGCAGGCAGGCAAAAAAGTAAGAGTAAAAACCGCATAATTACATACAATCTTAGCACTATGGATGGGGTCTTTATACGCACAAGCCTTTTTGTCATCTGAGTCTTATCGGTTGGGAGATCCTCTGCTTAAGGCGCTTGCCAGACCCGAGCTTTGTGCTTTGAGTGACAACGTGATATTAAGCCAAGCTGAATTTCAATCGATCACACAGGCGTCTTGTGGATCACCGCACGATCTTCTGGGGATGCACCCACTGAAAAAGAAGAAGGGGGCCGTCGGTAGTTTAGTGGTGCGAGCTTTTTTGCATGGGGTCGAGCAATGCGAGGTCGTGGATATATCGCAGGAAGATAAACGTTATCCGCTCGAGCGTTTGAGCGATGATGGATTATTTGAAGGTGTTATAAAGGATCGCGCCGAAGTGTTTTCCTATCGTTTACGAAGCGTGCAAACTAATGGGGAAGTGCGTCAATTTCACGATCCCTACTGCTTCCTGCCCACACTCACTGAAGAAGATGTGTATTATTTTTGTAGCGGGCATGACCCCCAGGCGCACCATAAACTCGGAGCGCATCCTCGCAAGATCAACCATGTGCCTGGAGTTGCCTTTGCGGTTTGGGCTCCCAATGCCAGTCGTGTATCAGTGGTCGGGGATTTTAACCACTGGGACGGGCGTTACCATCCTTTGCGTAGCTTAGGAGCCTCCGGTATCTGGGAGCTTTTTGTACCTGGATTACAAGTCGGAGCAAAATACAAATTTGAAATCGCCACGGATCAAACCGGGCCATTCTTAAAGACGGACCCCTACGGGACTGCCTTTGAAGCACCACCTCACAACGCTTCTATCGTCAGTAAACTCAGCGACTACAATTGGCAGGATGCCCAGTGGCTTACCCATCGTCCTGCTACTGATTGGAAACTGGAAGCTCTCAGTGTCTATGAGGTCCATCTAGGTTCATGGCGCAGCGTTGTTGAGGATGCCAACCGTCCACTCAGTTACCGTGAACTAGCGACCGAATTGGTCGACTATCTCAAGGACATGCACTATACCCATGTCGAGTTTATGCCCCTTTCCGAGCACCCCTTTGACGGATCATGGGGTTATCAGGTCACTGGATTTTTTGCTCCCACGCATCGCTTTGGTACTCCGCAGGATTTCATGTATCTGGTGGACACTCTCCACCAAAATGGCATCGGTGTGATTATGGACTGGGTACCCGCGCATTTCCCCACTGATAGTTTTGCCCTTGGCCAGTTTGACGGTACTGCTCTCTACGAACATGCAGACCCTAAACAAGGATTTCATCAGGACTGGGGTACGCTGATTTTTAACTATGGGCGCAGCGAGGTTCGATCCTTTCTGATTTCCAGCGCACTCGCTTGGTGCGAACGCTATCACATTGATGGCCTTCGCGTCGATGCAGTCGCCTCCATGCTTTACCTCGATTATTCCCGTGAGGAGGGCGAATGGATACCGAATCAATATGGCGGGCGCGAAAATATAGAAGCCATTGATTTTCTCCGCACCGTTAACGATGCCGTCCATAAAGCTTATCCCGGTACCCTTATGATTGCGGAAGAATCGACCTCATTCCCAGGCGTGACTGCCTCAACTGCCGATGGTGGACTGGGCTTTGACCTAAAATGGAACATGGGCTGGATGCATGACACCCTCGAATACATGCAGAAAGACCCCATCCACCGAAAGTATGCTCACCACCAGCTTTCTTTTGGGATGTTGTACCAATACAGTGAGCACTTCACACAGGTTTTCTCCCATGACGAAGTCGTTCACGGCAAAGGTTCTATGCTCTACAAAATGCCGGGCGAACCCATTTCTAATAAAGCCCGGCAGTTACGCGCTCTCTATGGCTTGATGTGGTTTTGGCCTGGCAAAAAGACCCTTTTTATGGGCTGTGACTTTGGGCAATCTTCCGAATGGGCTTATGCCCGTAGCCTTGACTGGCATCTCCTGCAATACCTTGACCATGAGGGCATACAACGCACCATCCGCGATCTCAATCGACTGTATCGAGAAACGCCTGGTCTTGCGGCAGGTGATACCGATGCAAGCTCTTTTGAATGGATCAACTGCACCGATGGCGATCACAGTACGCTATCATTTCTCCGCCTTACGAAGACCTGCCGGATCGCAGTGGTGGGTAATTTCACCCCGGTCTTGCGTGAAAATTTTCGAGTAGGTGTCCCGCAGGAAGGGTACTGGGAGGAAATTTTTAATTCTGATGCCAAAGAATACGGAGGACTGGGTTTTGGAAATTGCGGCGGCATTGAAGCCGAGCCCATTGAGTGGGATGGTCGCCCGCACTCTTTTTGCCTTCAGCTTCCACCGCACTCTATCAGCGTCTTTTGTTTGAAGCTTGATGGCTAATAGCAGTTTAAGACGGTGGGCCGTCTTAAATATCTACAGATGATATATGGGCATGAAAAATCCCCGGCGTGATGAGCAAGCCGGGGATTTGATGAACTTTTTTATAGTCAATAACGTTTTGGTAAACTTAACTACGACGGCGCTGAATCATGACAAAGATTAAGCCAACTACACCCAGCAATAAAGCGTAGGTCTCAGGTTCGGAAACGACGGCTGCGGTATACAGGACGTCGACTTCAAATTGATTCACTCTCAAAGTACTTGTTGCCGCGGTTGCACCCGCACTTGATGCTCCCCACTGCATGAATCCAAATTGAACGATACCGGTATTTCCCTGCAGATTTGGATTATTCGTGCCATGGGTGTCGGCGGTTCCACCAATACCTACGTTGTTAATGTTGACCCAACTGCTACTAGCATGAATGTTCGTCAAGACTTGTGCGTTATTGCCATTATAGTAATTACCCGTTCCTGCATCATTATACTGATATTGCTGACCGTCCACTACCATGATCAGACGCCAGTTATTCTTTGTATTAGCTGCAAAATGAGTGGTGTAGGTCAAGTTTTCGAAACCATTCTGGGTTTGAGAAAGATCAAAGGTTTGATTAAAAAGGAAGCCGTGCCCGAATGTATGGTTCGTGTTTGTTTCATATGTGATGTCCCAACCATCAACATTCGGGGTCGGGTCCCAGCTGTTCGTAATAACGTTCTCCCAGTTGTAGGCTAATCCGGCGCCTCCATTGGTGGCGGCGTCATTGTTTGAGGTCCAATTGGTTTCATCTGTTGCGTCATTAAGGCCAGTACCCCCGCCTAAAACGACGTTTATTGCGTGGGTGCTCGATGTCGCAACGAACAAAATGAATGAGAATTTGAATGTATTATTTATAATTTTCATGAAAAAAATAAAATAACTAAAAAGAATAAAGTCAATAACTATAAAGTAAAAAAATTATAAAAAAATGAAGTTTTCTCTTGTTATATGTTATTTTAAACTAATTTATTTTCCAAATTTAGATTAAAAAGAGGGTATAAACCCTAAAAAAGATGATCATTTATTGCATTTTATTAAATAAAAATGTTTGAATGGGTTTATTAAATTAAGATTAAAGTTGTTTAATAAGGCACTTTAAAAAAATAAAGATTTGGAACTACAGCCTTAATGCTTTGATTATGGGATGCTTAGTGCGATCCAATTTTCTCTTTTAATAATTCGTGCAATTTGCTGGGATCGCCATAAGAATTTTAGGCATGTCAAAACAAACGACCTCTAAACGCACTCATTTAAACCGATCAAGTACCACAAAAAAAGCTAAGCTCTTTGAAGCACCGAAATTTCTCGTTGATTTATTGGAGGCTCGTTCGCCGACGGGCCAAGAGTGCGAGGCTCAGAAAGTGGTGGACACGCACATCGAGCCAGTAGTGGATGATTACCGAAAAGATACTATGGGTAATCGTTTTGCCACGGTTAATCCCGAGGGTGATCCCGCTATCCTTTTTGCGGGGCATATCGATGAGCTCGGTTTGATCGTGACCTATATTGATGGTAAAGGCTTTGTTTATTTTGAAACCTTGGGGGGGCATGATACTTCCATGATTTCTGGACGGCGGGTTTCTATTTTAACCCAGGCAGGGATTGTCAAAGGCGTGACCGGTAAACGTGCAATCCATTTAATGAGCGCGGAAGACCGAAAGAAAGTGCCGCAGACGCATGAGATTTGGATTGATTTAGGCGTTAATTCTAAGGAGGAGGCTGAAGCATTGGTATGTATTGGTGACGCCGGGGTTTATGATCAAGGATTTGAATTGGTCCGCGGGAGTGTGGGCGTTGCGCGAGCCTTTGACGACAAAGCAGGTGCATACGCGGTCTTAGAAGCAGTGCGGCGTTTGGCGATTGGGAAAGGTAAACTGGTAGCACGTGTGACCGCCGCCGCAACCACTCAGGAAGAAATCGGTACCCGTGGAGCGATCACGGCGGCGTATTCTGAAAATCCGGATTTTGCAATTGCGGTGGACGTTGGTCATGCGACGGATTCACCGAATTGCGATCAGCGAAAATTCGGTGCCTTCAAAATGGGAGGCGGGCCGATTGTGTGCCGGGGTCCTAATATTAACCCCGTCATTTTTGAACGGATTGTAACGGTGGCGGAAAAAGCTAAGATTCCATATCAACTGGAGGCAGAGGCTCGACCAACGGGTACGGATGCGCGAGCGATCCAAGTAGCGCAGGCAGGGATTGCGACCGGTCTGCTTTCAATACCCTTGCGGTATATGCACACGCCGAGTGAGATGGTCGACCTCGCGGACGTGGAGCACACCGTGCAGTTGCTAGTGGCCGTCGCGCGGAGCCTAAAAAAAGGCGAGCGTGGTGACTGGTAGAGGGATGCTGTACGGGGCAGGTTCAGCGGTCTATTAGGGATAAAATATCTTCAAGAGGGTAGGTCCAGATTTCTGAAAGGGTAGGATGGTACCAATGGACTTGGAGGAGGTCACTGACTTTGGCGTGTAGGGTGACGGCAACTGCAAGAGCGTGAATGAGCTCACCAGCGTCTTTACTCACGCATTCTGCACCTAGGAGGGTGCCGTCGCGAGCGGCGTAAATTTTGACGTAGCCGTATTTGGCTTCCATGAGGATAGATTTTCCGTGGTCGTCGAAAGGGTATTGTGCGGTGAGGAAATCGATCCCTCTTTCTTTTAGTTGTCTTTCACTGAGGCCAACAGTGGCGATTTGGGGATCTGTAAAGATCACTGTTACGAGATGATCATAGTTTACTGAACTGGCTTTTCGTTGAGTGGCGTGACGGGCGGCACATTCTCCCTGTAGGATAGCAGTATGGACAATTTCATGCGGTCCAGAGACATCGCCACAGGCGTAGACGCGCGGGTTGCTACTTCGCTGATAATCGTCGCAAGCGATGTGTCCAGTGGGCATGGTTTCAATGCCGGCTGCCTTTAGGTTGAGGGTATGGGTGTTGGGCTTTCGCCCAAGTGCATTAAGGCAGTGGGCTGCCTGAACAGTTTTGGTTTTACCGGCCTGTTTAAAAGTTACCAAAAAACCTTTTTGGCAAAGGCTAATGTTTTGGAATTGAGTATCGGTGTAGAGTTCAATGCCAGCATCGTTGAAGGCGCGGGCAAGGCTTTCTCCGGCTTCGCTTGGGAGAGCTTTAAGGAGCTGCGGACTGCGTTGAATTTGGATGACGCGTGTTCCGATGCGGTGTAGAAATTGGGCGAGTTCGCAGGCAACGATTCCGCCGCCTAAAACAATAACCGAGTCTGGAATAAATTCGAGGTCAAGAATCTCGTCACTGGTCCAGACCGGGAGATCTTCCAAGCCAGGCAGGGGAGGCGCGGCAACGACGGAACCAGTAGCGATTAGGATATGGTCGGCGGTTAGTTGAGTACCGTCATCAAGTGCGACGGTGTCTGGATCGATAAAACGGGCGTGTTGGCGAAAGAGGGTGAAGCGATCGCTTTGGAGTTGTTCCTGTCGGTATTCTGCGAACTCACGGACAAGGGATTTTTTGCGTGCTTGGAGTGCCTTCGCGTTGGCTTGAGCTTTCGGAATATCGAGCCCGAATTTCTTAGCCTGATGTGCGAGATGGAGGACTTCAGCGGAATACAAAAGAGTTTTTGAGGGCATGCACCCGCGAAGGATGCAGAGACCACCCAGTTCTGGGGCAGCGTCAATAATGGCGACATTCTCACAGGTTTCACGAGCAGTGCACGCGGCGGCATATCCCCCGCTGCCCCCGCCAATAACGAGGAAGTCGAAGTGCTGGGCTTTGGCGGCAATTGGCATGCGGAGGGGGATTAAATCTCCTTGTTGTTTTGTTGTCCGGTAAAGAAGGGAACTTTACGTTCACTTGCTGGGCTCACAAGTCGAGGCATTTCAATATCAACTTGATCGCTTTTATTTTGCTCGATGGCGGCAAATCTCAAGGCACTGAAGAAGATGATAAAGAAACTTAGGGTGACCGTAGGCGACATGAAAGGGTTGTCGATACAGGCAATGATGAGAACTGCAGCTATCGCGAGGAGCATATTGTTGCAAAAGCAACTCGCTTTTTTTCTGTACCAGTACCGAAGGATGAGGGTGATCAGATAGGCTATAATAATGAGGCAGCCAAAGAGGCCGATTTCGCTTAGATAATTCAAGATATCGGAATGCGGGCTTAGGTTAAGGGTACCTAAAAGAGCATCATTATTAAAGAAAGCGGAGACTCGGGGGAAACTTTCAAAGCCCCAGCCGAAGAGGGGGCGCTCAAGGAAGAGTCTAAACGAAGACTCACGGAGCATGGCTACTTCTTCTGTATTTGGGCTGGGTGAGGTAAAACGAAAAATTGCAACGGCAAAGAGGCAGCAACTACCTAAGGTAGAGAGCATGGATAGACTTTTTTGATGCCGGTCTTTGGTGAAGCGTGTTAATTCGAGGGCAAGCATTAATAGGATCCATGAAAGAAAAAGTAGAAGGACGGCACTCGCACCGCTCGCTTTAACAAAGATTCCGCTGAATCCTAAAATGATGGCACTGGCGAGGTACCAAGGACCTTTGCTTTGAAGGAAGTCTGTGGGATCATCGCCACGAAGGTACTCAATCGAAAAGGCAAAGGAGACCCCACACCATAGGCAGGCAAAAGCAGCCCAGTGACCATCGTAGGGGAAGAAGGCGAAGAAGTTGGATTGTTCGGTGCCGTTACTAAAAAAGAACAGTCGGTTTCCTAAGGCTTTATAGATGAAACCAACAACTGCGCTAAAGGCTGCCAGGAGGCAGAGTTTACTTAGCAGGTTTTTGAAAAAAATCAGAGATTTTGGGATGATATATAGGTTTAGGCAGATAACAAAAATTGAAATAAAACCAAAAAAAGTGATCGTTGTTTTGATCGCCTCTGAAAGAGCAGTTGCGGGCAGCCATTGGCTGGTGTCGGTGAGCACATAATAGACCTCTTGCTCTATTTGAAGACTTTCGATGGTCGGAAAAATGAGCCCAATGGTAAATTGTAAGATAATGCAGGGTGCCGGTAATAACAGAAGGGCGTAGCTTCTCCAAAGATTTTCAATTTTGAAAGGGTGAACGATTTCGTGTAATTTAACCGTGGCAATGCTAAGGGGAGCTAGAATGATATAGATGCCAATTGACCACAAGTTTCTTGGTTCGGCCGCTAAGATAGAGGCAATGAAGGCCATCAAAATCATGACAAAGACCGAGATTTCGGCCGGGGTGAAGCTATCGCGGGTGAGGATTTCCCGCTCGGTGAGAGGTCTTGTTTCCAGTTCTTGCTGGTCTAGTTTAACATGCTTATTCACAGTAACTGATGGCGCGAGCGATTTTTTGGGCAGTGGCCTTGTCGACTAAATGCTCAAGGAGTGCGAGTGAAAAAGAAATAGCCGTTCCGGCACCGCGTGAGGTGATGCAGTTTTGGTCGAAAACGACGGCTTGTTTTTTTGAGTCGAGTAATTCGTTTTCAGCGGAAGGATGGCAGGTGTAGGCGAGTCCCGGTAGGATGCCTGCATCCAGCAGAAGAAGTGGGGCGGCACAGATACAGGCAAGAGTCCCTTTGCGTTGATAAAAGTCGCGCAGGTTTTGGCAAAGCTTGGGGTGATTGCGCAGGCTCGCGATGCCGGGTCCACCGGGTAGGATCAGGCAATCAAAATTTTGCATCTCTAGGGTTTCAAAGGCTTGAGGTGTTTGCACGATGATGTCGCTGCGCCCCGTGGCAGTTTTATTTCCATCCAAGTTTGCGAGGGTGAGGGCTACCCCTGCACGGGAAAGAAGGTCAATCGGAGTGAGGGCTTCAATTTCTTCAAAACCATCAAAGAGGAGCACCAAGGCATTGGGAGAAGCATCTGGCATGGAAGTTTCGGGAAATTATTTTTTAAGCCACTTTCGGATATCCGGAATGGGGCAAGCGCGTCGCCCACTTTCAAGACGTTCGATATATTTATCGGGTTGGCGGTCTTCGGGAAGCTCGTCTTCAAAGGCGTCTTCTTCAATCGGAATGAGTTCATCGAAGAAAAGCGAAACCCGGCGTGCTTCCGGAATGAGAATTTCGCTGGGATTTTGGGGACGACCCTTTTTGATCAGTTCAAAACGACTGGGTACGTGCGCTTTGGTAAATTGAGTCTGAAAGTCCTTGATCCATTTTTGAGTGGTATTTTCTCGTCGGGCGAGAAGGATGAAATCGGAAAAGTGAATACAGGCTTCAAACCATGATTGGGCGGCGGGATTTGCCTGAAGAAAGTCGCAGTGGATAAGGGTGATACCGCGAGCGATACGACAACCGTTGTTATCCGACCACGCTTTGATGGCTTCGGCGGATTCTGCGGGGTCGGCTTCACCAGGTGTTAGAAAAAAGATTGCTTCTGCGTGGGCTTCGATGCGTTCGTGTTGAACTTTACCGTCGCGGAGTTCCCAGCTAACGGTTTGGAGATTATCTAGAGCGGCAATACTAGCGTCGGCGGGGTCGGGGGCTTCCCCTTTGGATTTGAAGTAAAGTGCGGGGGTGCCTTGGGGGAGGCCGTTTTCGATTAAATCGCAAAGGGTGGTTCGGCGTTCCGACTGAGGGATGCCAAAAAGAATATATACGTGTGGCGATTCTAACATATCAAGCGATACGGCATCAGCCGTTGCGGTTTAGGGCTTAAAATCGAAGGTCTCGCACTGAGCGCTGTGACGCATCCATTGGTCAGCGAGGACGAGGGCAGTCATAGCTTCTACGATCGGCACTGCGCGCGGTAGAACACAGGGGTCGTGTCTTCCGCGACCCATGAGTTCAGTTTCTCGGCCGTCGCTATCAACGGTCGCTTGCTTTTGGATCAAAGTAGCAGTGGGTTTGAAAGCGACTCGAAAGACCACCTCTTCGCCATTGGTGATACCTCCTTGTACTCCGCCGGAGCGGTTGGTGGCGGTACCGACTTGACCATCTTTTTTGATAAAAATGTCATTGTGCTCAGAACCTTTGAGTCGAGTGCCTTCAAAGCCGCTACCGATTTCAAAGCCTTTAGTAGCGGGCAGGGAAAGCATAGCTTTAGCGAGGTCTGCTTCGATACGATCGAAGACAGGCGTGCCGAGTCCAACGGGCAAGTTACGGATACGGCATTCGATGCATCCGCCGATGGAG
The DNA here is from genome assembly GCA_949524905.1 of Opitutia bacterium UBA7350. Lineage (GTDB taxonomy): Bacteria > Verrucomicrobiota > Verrucomicrobiia > Opitutales > Coraliomargaritaceae > UBA7445. Next base: position 56,474 of record CATINC010000005.1, read on the forward strand.
TCGCCATCGGCGCGGACTTCACGTATGCGTTCTGCCATCGTTTCGGCGACGGAAGGGTCCGGGCAACGAACAGGGTTTGCTTCGACTTCGTCACGGGTAGGGAAGGATCCGATTTCGGCTTCGATGTCGTGGATGCGGGTAACGTATGCCTGGATCTCAACTTTTCTGGCAAGGAAAAGGATTTTACGGGCGATTGCTCCGGCGGCAACACGACCGATGGTCTCACGAGCAGAGGAACGACCGCCGCCTTCGTGGTTACGTATGCCAAATTTACTTTGGTAGGTATAGTCAGCATGCGAAGGACGAAATTTGTCTTTCATTTCGGCATAAGCCTCGGGGCGGTGGTCGCCATTGGGGACATAAATTGCGATGGGGGTTCCCAGGGTAAGTCCATCGTAGACCCCAGAAACGATGGTGGCGGTGTCGCTTTCTTTACGCGGGGTGGTGATATCGCTTTGGCCTGGGCGGCGGCGATCAAGCTCTACTTGAATATCTTGGGCATTGAGAGGAAGTTTCGGAGGGCAGCCATCAATGACAACGCCAATGCCGCCACCGTGGCTTTCGCCCCAAGTGGAAATGCGGAGGAGGGTGCCGAATGAGTTGCCCATGTTGTTAGGAGTTAATAGCTAAACTTTAAAGAAAGAGATGAATGGGAAACTTAGGCGGTTGGTGGAAGCGTGAGAAGCTTTAATTTACTGTGCGGATTTAGGGAGTCGAACGGCGTTGCGTACGGAATGCTTAGTGACGATGTTTCCACCGGAGCTGCGGCCGCGAATGGTGATGTCCTTGAAGTGAACTTCTTCTTCGGTTTTTCGGAGGCGGGGAGCAGGCTTAAGGTTCACTTTTACGGCATCGGGTGAACCGGTCTCGGTGGGATATGCGGAGAGATAGAAGACCCGAGAGCCGGGTTTCTCTTTGGTGAGGTCGTATTCTTTATCTCGAGTGATACCGCCAATGGTGAAGTGTTTAGCGAGGACGGGACCGGTTTTGCCATCGCGATAAATCATACAATAGGTCAAGGCGTTCGGTTCAGCGCGGTTAAAGAGATCGATATGGAGGATATTTTTCCCAAAGAAAGCTTTCTCGCTAACTTTTGAGACGGTAAGTTTACCTTCTTGGTTGATGACAATGACATCACTAAGAGCTGAGCATTTGCAGACGGTTTCGTCTTTTTTCATACTGGTGCCGACAAAGCCTTCCTTGCGGTCGACGTATAGGGTTTCGTTGGCAACCACAACGTCTTGAGCGACGACTTTTTCAAAGGTAGTGAGTTCGGTACGACGTTCACGACCCTTGTGATATTTTTTCTGTAGCTCCTTAAACCACTTAATGGCGTATCGGGTGAGGTATTTAAGGTTTTTCTCGGTCTCTACAATTTCTTCTTCGAGGGTCTTGATGAGTTCGTCTGCGCGAAGGGTGTCGAACTTTGAGATGCGTTTAATTTTGATTTCAAGGAGGCGGAGGATGTCATCATGGGTAATGGCGCGGCGGAGCTGCTTGCGATAGGGTTTGAGCCCGGCTTCTACGGTGGCGATTACATCTTCCCAAGTGGTTTCCTCTTCGATGCGGCGGTAAATTCGTTTCTCGATGAAGATTTTTTCAAGGGAAGAGAAGTGCCATTTTTCTTGAAGCTCAGCGAGTTGGATTTCGAGTTCGCGCTTGAGGAGCTCACGGGTTTTTTCAGTGGCTAGGTAAAGTAGGTCGGCGGCCGAGAAGAAATGTGGTTTTTCATTCTCAATGACGCAGATATTAGTGCTGACGGATATTTCGCAATCCGTGAAGGCATAAAGTCCTTGTTCGGTGGTTTCGGGGTCGGCTCCAGCAGGCAGGAAAATAAGGATCTCAACCCTGTCAGCGGTGTTGTCCTCAACGCGGGCAATTTTTATTTTTCCCTTATCATTGGCCGCAAGAATAGAATCGATAAGCGAGGTGGTGGTTTTTCCGAAGGGAAGTTCGGTGACGGCGAGGCAGTTTTTCTTTCGGGTCTCGATGCGCGCTCGAACTTTGACGCGGCCTCCGCGCTGCCCGTTGTTATAATCGGAATCATCAGCGATACCGCCGCTCGGGAAATCAGGTCGGATTGTTGGTGTTTGTTTCCGGAGCAGGGCGATGGAGCCCTCAAGAAGTTCGTTGAAATTATGGGGCAGAATTTTACATGCAAGTCCCACGGCAATACCCTCTGCGCCTTGTGCCAGAAGGAGGGGGAATTTCATCGGAAGGGTTTCGGGTTCCTTATTGCGCCCATCATAGGAAGCGAGCCAGTTGGTTGTTTTTGGGTTAAAGGCGATTTCAAGAGCAAATTTTGAAAGACGTGCCTCGATATAGCGTGGAGCTGCGGCTGAGTCACCGGTCAAGGTATTTCCCCAGTTACCTTGCATATCAATGAGTAGGTCTTTTTGCCCCAGTTGAACTAGCGCATCCCCGATAGAGGCATCTCCGTGCGGGTGGTATTTCATGGTGTTGCCGATTAGGTTGGCAACTTTGTTGTAGCGCCCATCTTCCAGTTCTCGCATGGAATGCAAGATGCGGCGTTGTACTGGCTTGAGGCCATCGTTGGCATGTGGAACAGCGCGTTCAAGAATAACGTAACTGGCGTAGTCTAGAAACCAATCGCTGAACATTTGATCAATATGACCGGAGTCTGTTTTCAAGTCGAAGATGGAGCTGTCCCCTTTGGGCGCGCCTGCTTTGGGTTCGGTTACTGCTTCGGCTTCAGATTGCTCGGAGAGGTCCTCAAGATTGAGTTCAAGGGCTTTGTCGGCGGCTGGCTTCTTTCTACGCGGCATAAAATGGATGCATGGATCAAGATGAAATGCTTAAAGGTTTACGAAAAACGAGTGAGTGCCTACTCTGCAAGGAGAATTGCTTTTTATGGGACGAAAGACAGCAACTGCAGATCGATAAAATTAAAAGTTGGTGTCGTTTGTGCTTATAATAATTAAAAAGTGTCCCTATAAAATTTACATGAAAGCAAAAAGCCTCATCGAAGCGGAAACCATGACAAAGCATAAGGCCCTATTAAAATGGGTTTCTAAAACAGCGGCTATGTGTGAGCCAGATGCGATTCATTGGTGCGATGGTTCGCAAGCTGAAGCGGATGCTCTTTTTGAGCAGATGGTGCAGCGTGGAATGTGCGTAAAACTAAACGAGCAAAAGCGTCCGAACAGTTACCTTTTCCGTTCAGACCCTAAAGACGTAGCGCGGGTTGAATCTCGAACTTTCATTTGCTCACAAAGTCGCGACGGAGCGGGGCCAACAAATAATTGGGAAAATCCGGTGGTCATGCGCCGTAAGTTGAAAAAACTTTTTAAAGGATGCATGGCAGGTCGCACAATGTACGTAATCCCCTTCAGTATGGGACCGATTGGCGGTTCCATATCTAAGATTGGAATAGAGGTAACGGACTCGCCTTACGTGGTGGTCAATATGCGCATCATGGCACGTATTGGGAAATCGGTTTTAGAGGCTCTGGGGGATCGTGGTTTTTTTGTACCTTGTCTGCATTCAGTGGGGCAGCCGCTTGAGGCGGGTGAAGAGGATGTACCTTGGCCTTGCGACCCTTCCAATACCCATATAGTTCATTTCCCGGAGGAGCGGACAATTGTTTCCTATGGTTCCGGCTATGGGGGGAACGCTCTCTTGGGAAAAAAATGTCTCGCACTGCGGATTGCCTCGGTGCTGGCGCACGATGAGGGTTGGATGGCTGAGCATATGCTAATCTTAGGGGTAGAGGAACCAGGAGGTCGTAAAAGCTACCTTGCGGCGGCCTTCCCGAGTGCATGCGGAAAGACTAATTTCGCCATGTTGATACCGCCTAAAGCAATGGAGGGCTACAAGGTTACCTGCGTGGGAGATGATATTGCTTGGCTTAAGCCTGGACCAGACGGTGCTTTATATGCCATTAATCCTGAAGCTGGGTTCTTTGGGGTTGCTCCTGGAACTTCAGAAAAAACTAATCCCAGTGCCATGGCTTCCTGTGCTCGGGATACTATTTTTACGAACGTGGCATTGACGGACGATGGCGATGTATGGTGGGAGGGCATGACGGAGGCAGCGCCTCAACATTTAATCGACTGGTGCGGTGATGATTGGACTCCGGAAAGCGAAAGCCTTGCGGCGCACCCAAATAGTCGTTTTACCGCACCGGCGGCAAATTGCCCCGTCATAGATGCCGACTGGGAAAAACCTGAAGGGGTACGCATTGATGCTATTGCCTTTGGGGGACGGCGAATCCGAGATGAACCTATGGTAACACAGGCTTTTAATTGGGGTCATGGGGTCTATCTTGCCGCTACGATTGGATCTGAGATGACCGCTGCGGCAGAGGGGCAGTTGGGCCAATTGCGTCGCGACCCGATGGCGATGTTGCCGTTTTGCGGTTATAATATGGGGGATTATTTCCGCCATTGGTTCAAGATGCGCAACAATATCAAGCAGCTACCCGCTATATTTAAAGTCAACTGGTTCCGAAGGTCGGAGGAAGGCGCATTTTTATGGCCCGGCTTTGGTGAAAATATGCGACCACTCCGCTGGATGGTGGAACGTGCAAGTGGTCGAGTCGGGGCGATGGAAACGCCGATTGGTTGGATGCCACATTATGATGACATCGACTGGAGGGGGCTAGAATTTACCCTGTCAGATTTTGAGGCACTCATGGAAATCGATCGCCCGACTCTCCGAATGCAAACGTTGGCACACGAAGAGCTTTTCCTGAAATTATTTGAACATTTACCGAAAGAGATGATTTTTGAACGCGAATTATTGATATCACGACTATAGGTGAGGTTTCTCAAATTTCGCTCACGTAAGCTGATTTTAGCTGTGCCCTGCCTTGACTTGAGGTGAAAGCTCAACTTTTCTGGACAACCAATGGACCTTTTTTAATAGCTATGAAGAAAAAATTGCTCGTCGCAAACCGCAGCGAAATTGCGGTTCGTATTTTCCGCAGTGCTACCGAGATGGCGCATCGCACCGTTGCAATATATGCAAAAGAAGACCGCTTTGGGGTGCATCGTTTTAAAGCAGATGAGTCCTATTTGGTGGGTGAAGGTAAGGGACCCGTTGCGGCCTACCTCGATATCGACAGTATTATTGACTTAGCAAAGTCAAGGGGCGTGGATTGCATCCACCCAGGTTATGGCTTTCTTTCCGAGAATGCTGGATTTGCAAATGCTTGTGAGGCGAATGGCATTTCCTTTATTGGGCCAAATTCAGAACTACTGGCACGCATGGGAGATAAGATAGAAGCCCGTAAGATTGCAGACCAGGCAAATGTTCCAACCTTACCCGGTACCGAAGATCCCGTAAAGGATCCCAAAGAAGCGATGCGCATCGCAAAGAAGATTGGTTTTCCACTCATTATAAAGGCTGCTTTTGGTGGCGGTGGGCGTGGTATGCGGGTGGTAAAAGATCCTAAGGATTTAAAAGCGAGCCTTGAGGAAGCCCAGGGCGAAGCGCAACGCGCTTTCGGCAACGCCGCGGTTTTCCTTGAACGCTATATCGTACGCGCCAAGCATATTGAGGTACAAATTCTCGGTGACAAAAATGGGAATGTTGTGCACCTCCACGAGCGTGATTGTTCCGTACAGCGCCGTCACCAGAAAGTTGTTGAAATCGCACCCTCCATCGGTCTGCCAGATAAAGTCCGTGCCGACCTTTGTGATGCCGCCGTCAAGATTGCAAAATCCATCGGTTACTACAGTGCCGGTACGGTCGAATTTCTCTACGACCTCAACACCGACGAATGGTTCTTTATCGAAATGAATCCTCGGATTCAGGTGGAGCACACCGTAACTGAAGTCATCACCGGTATCGACATCGTGCGCAGTCAGATTCTCATCGCGCAAGGGCATAGTCTCCACAGTAAAGCCGTTGGAATCCCCCAACAGGAAGACATCCCGCGTAACGGCGTCGCCATTCAGGCACGTATCACGACCGAGGATCCCGAAAAAAATTTCGCGCCTGATTATGGCAAAATCGTAAACTATCGTTCTGCTGCAGGCTTCGGTATCCGGCTCGACGGTGCAATGGGTGATACGGGTGCGGTGATCACGCCGTACTACGATTCCCTGCTCGTAAAACTCACTGCATCGGCTCGTACTTTTGAGCTCGCGATCCAACGCATGGATCGTGCCCTGCGCGAAATGCGAATTCGGGGAGTGAAAACGAATATTCCATTTATTGAAAACGTGGTGAACCATCCGATTTTTGTGTCGGGTAAAGCAACCACCACTCTGATCGATACTTCCAAAGAACTCTTTGATTTTAAGCGACGCCGCGACCGCGCAACAAAGCTGCTCAAGCTCTTGGGTGAAACGATTGTCAACGGCAATGATCAAGTGAAAGGCCGACCCGTTCCCGTGATGGATTTGCCGGTGATTGTTCCGGAAGTGGACCACACCAAAAAACTCCCCAAGGGCACAAAGGATTATCTCAATCAACACGGGCCAGAAAGATTTGCTGAGTGGACTCGTTCACAGAAGAAATTATTGGTGACCGACACAACCATGCGGGATGCGCACCAGTCACTATTGGCGGCGCGGATGCGCAGTTACGATCAACTTATTGTGGCAGATGCAATCGCCCAGCGAGCGGGTGATCTTTTCTCGCTAGAATGCTGGGGCGGGGCGACCTTCGATACTTCTATGCGCTTCTTGCATGAGAACCCTTTTAAACGACTCCAGCGCTTGCGAGAGCGGATTCCGAATGTTTGCTTCCAAATGCTTCTGCGTGGTGCTAATGGAGTGGGTTACTCGAATTATCCGGATAACGTCATTCGTGGATTTATCCAACATTCAGCTGAGTCTGGCATGGATATTTTCCGCGTCTTTGACTCTCTGAATTACCTGCCTAATCTAAAGGTTGCGATGGAATCGATTCGTAAGCACACCAACTCGGTCTGCGAAGCGACGATCTGTTACACGGGCGACATCCTCGATCGTAAGCGCGATAAATATACCCTGAAATACTATGTCGATATGGCGCAAGAACTGGAACGTATGGGAGCGCACATGCTTGCTTTGAAGGATATGTCCGGACTTTGTACCCCTCACGCAGTCTACAAACTCGTCAAAGCCCTGCGTCAAAAGGTAGGCATTCCAATTCATTTCCACACCCACGATTCTTCAGGGATAGCCGGAGCTTCCATTATCAAAGCTGCTGAAGCCGGGGTCGATGTAGTGGATCTCGCAGTCTCTTCGCTCTCTGGCTTGACTTCGCAACCCAATCTCAATTCCACGATCCATGCCCTGCGAGGGAATCCGCGTGATACCAAACTCGACCTAGCTTTCTTTAATGAGCTCTCGATCTACTGGGAGGCTGTTCGCCAATTCTATGGTCCATTCGACACGAGCCCCAAATTTGGCTCAGCAGAAGTTTACACTCACGAGATGCCCGGTGGACAGTATACCAATCTTCGAGAACAAGCGAGGGCACTGGGACTCGGTGCCCGCTGGCCGGAAGTGGTGCGTTATTACCACGAAGTCAACGAACTACTGGGTGACATTGTGAAGGTGACGCCTTCTTCAAAAGTGGTGGGCGACTTGGCGATGTTCTTACTCACAAAAGGGGTTGAACCTGCCGACCTTTTAAATCTTGAGCCTGGAACTGCCTTTCCGGAATCGGTGGTGGATATGCTTTCTGGTGGCCTGGGGCAACCTAAGGGTGGTTGGCCAAAGGCGGTCCAAAAAGTTGTCCTCGGCGATCGCAAACCTTTTAAAGGTCGCCCGAGTAGCCGTGCAGAGAAATTTGACCTTGAGGCGACGCGGACCGATTTAAAGAAACGCTTTAAACGACCCATCCACGACGATGACCTCTACGCCTATCTCATGTATCCGCAGGTCTATAATGACCTCGATAAATTTGTGAGCGAATACGGTCATGCGCGTGTCCTCCCGACCCCCGCTTTTTTCTACGGCCTCAAACCCGGCGAAGAAATCACCGTTGAGATTGAGCAAGGCAAGAATCTTATCATTAAACTCATTTACGTCTCCGAGCCTAATGAGAGTGGTGAACGTACCCTTACCTTTGAACTCAACGGTCGCGCCCGCGAATGCGTCATCCTCGACCGTTCCGTCAAGAGCGAGACCCGCAAACGCGCCAAGGCCGATCCCGCCAACAACAAAGAGGTCGGTGCGCCCATCCCAGCGATGGTCAGCAGCGTCACTGCCACGGTCGGGCAAAAGGTCAAAGCCAAGGAAAAACTCTGCGTGCTGGAAGCGATGAAGATGCAAACCACGGTGTATGCCCTCACCGACGGGGTCATTGACGCGGTCGAAGTTCAGGCCGGCGATCAGGTTGACAGTAAGGACCTCCTCGTGCGACTGAGATAATTTAAATCAAGCCACCGCTGCGGCTTCGGCGGTGTCTTTCTCGACCTTGAGGTTTTCGATGATGAATTCCTGGCGTTCGGGGGTGTTTTTGCCCATGTAGAAGGTCAGAAGATCTTGGGTCGTCATGCCTTTGGGGATGATGACCGGATCGAGTCGAATGTTTTTGCAGATGAAGTGGCTAAATTCATCCGGTGAAATTTCACCCAGGCCTTTAAAACGGGTAATTTCCGGTTTCGGGCCACATGCCTCCATGGCGGCTAGGCGTTCTTCATCGCTATAGCAATAACGGGTGATCTTTTTATTGCGGACACGAAAAAGGGGGGTCTGAAGAATATGAAGGTGTCCCTGTCGGATGAGTTCGGGGAAGAACTGGAGGAAAAAAGTGATGAGGAGGAGACGAATATGCATTCCGTCGACGTCGGCATCAGTTGCAATGACAACGTTGTTATAGCGCAGGTCGTCGAGTCCGTTTTCGATATTAAGGGCGTCCTGCAAGAGATTGAATTCCTCGTTTTCGTAGACTATTTTTTTTGTCAGGCCAAAGGAATTGAGGGGCTTACCCTTGAGGGAAAAAACCGCTTGGGAATTGACATCGCGCGCTTTGGTGATTGAGCCGGAGGCGGAGTCACCCTCTGTGATAAAGAGGGTAGAATCGAGGCGTCCGTTTTTCTTGGTGTCGAGGTGGACGCGGCAATCGCGTAGTTTTTTATTGTGTACTTTTGCCTTTTTAGCGCGTTCACGAGCGAGTTTTTGAATCCCTTTAAGCTCTTTACGGTTGCGTTCGGCTTCCTGGATTTTTTCTAGGAGAATTTTAGCGGTTTCAGGTTCGCGGTGTAGGTAATTATCAAGAGCCTGCTTGATAAAGTTGGACATGAAACTGCGAACGGTCGGACCCTTAGGGCCCATATCTTGGGAGCCGAGTTTAGTCTTCGTTTGAGATTCAAAGACGGGTTCTTCGACCTTGATGCTAACCGCGGCGCAAATGGAGGTGCGGATATCGACGGCATCAAAATCTTTTTTGTAGAAATCCTTAATGGTCTTAACGAGAGCCTCGCGGAAAGCGGCGAGGTGAGTGCCGCCCATGGTGGTGTGCTGACCATTGACAAAGGAATAGTAGTCTTCGCCGTAGGCGTTGTTGTGAGTGAAGGCGATTTCGATATCCTTATCTTTGAGATGGGCAATGGAGTAAAGCGGTTCGCCATCGAGTTTATTTTCAAGAAGGTCACGCAGCCCGTTTTCGGATTTGAATTTTTTACCGTTGTAGAGGAGGGTGAGTCCGCTGTTGAGGTAGGCGTAGTTCCAGAGCATATCTTCGATATAGTCATCCCGGAAACGACATTTGCCGAAGATTTTGGGGTCGGGTTCAAAGCGCAGTTCGGTGCCGGAGGTAGCATCTTTGGGGGCAACTTTATCGCGTTTGTCCTCGCTCGTGACTTCACCCCGAGTGAATTGTACCGTGCGGGTTTTACCTTCGCGGATAGCCTGTATTGTGAATTCTGAGGAGAGGGCGTTTACAGCTTTGATGCCCACGCCGTTAAGGCCTACGGATTTTTTAAAGGCTTCGGAATCGTATTTTGCGCCGGTATTTATTTTAGAGGCGCAGTCTTTGAGTTTACCGAGAGGGATTCCGCGTCCGTGGTCACGAACATACACATGGGTTCCGTCTATATTAACCTCGATGCTCTTGCCGTGCCCCATGACAAACTCATCGATGGAGTTGTCGATGACTTCCTTGAGGAGGATGTAGATGCCGTCGTCCTGAGAGGCGCCGTCCCCGAGTTTCCCGATGTACATCCCTGGGCGGAGGCGAATGTGCGCCTTCCAGTCGAGGGATTTGATGCTGTCTTCGTTATATTTTTCGGCCACGTTTTTCGGGTAAATCTGCTGTGGGTACTTACGGCTATCGAGTGAGGGGATCGCCCATATTCATGAGGGGCAAGGGGGTGGGTGAATCTCCATTTAGGAAGTATATTTTACTGGAGGGGTTGGCGGAGATTTCTTTGAGGGCTTCGAGCGCTTGGATTTGAACGTATGCAGGGTTTTTAGCGATGGCTTCATTGAGTTTGGTGATTTCGTAGGCTTGGGCGTCGGCGAGGATTTCACGTTGTTTTGCCTCTAGTTCTGCGGCTTCGCGGTCAGCTTGGGCTTTCGCAATGATTTGCTGTTGCTCGGTACGGAAGCGCTCGAGTTCGGCTTTTTGTTTTTCAACTTCCTGTTCGCGTTCTTTTTTAGATTCGATGGCACGGGTGATAAACGGGGGGAGGCTGATGTCGCGAATGAGGATGTCGAGGCAGACGATGCCACGTTCATTGAGATAATCACTCATAGAATTATAGATAGCGGACTGAAGGTTTTCCTGTGTTTCTTGAAGGAAGAAATCTTCGGCACGGACGATGCTTTTGCCCTGCTCGCGTACAACAGAGCGAAGTTTGGGTTGTATCTGGACTCGTACCGCGTCTTCAAAGGTACCTGTTTCTTGAAGAATACGGGGGGCCTCTTCGCCATCGATGCGGAATTTTATACTGACGTCTACGCTTGTGGTAAGCTGATCCTGAGAGGGGACGCCTGCGCTCTCCTTGAGTTCTTTTTCACGAATGTCGTAGAAGGTGAATTCATAGAGGGGATTGACGGGGATGGTGAGGCCCTCTCGATAGGGCTCGTCAACAACTTCGCCAAAGAGGGTGGCGACAGCAACGTGTCCGGCTGGGACGCTGACAAACAAGCGTGAGCCTCCGAGTAAAACGAGGAGTACGAGTGCGATGAGTATGGTTGTGGTGAGGGTGCTTTTATTCATGTTTTTGATTGAGAGACAGTTTCTCGTGGCTGTCAGTAGAAAATAGTTTAAATATTTAAAAGATGAAAATTAGCGGTGCAGCCATAAAAGTGGATTTGACATCCAAGGCGAAGGACCTCGGATTTGCAGCTCTGGAGGTGAGTTCAGTGCCGGTGGATTTGCGTCAGGATTATTACCGTGAGTGGATTGCGAGTGGCCAGCATGGCGGCATGGACTGGATGGAGCGGAATAATGATCGCCGTTTGCAGCCGGAGGCTTTGATTCCCGAGGCTCGTAGCATTGTGGTGGTGAGTCTTAATTATTACCAGCCCGATCCCCAGCGGGGGTTTCGCATCGCAAAATATGCGCTCGGGGATGATTACCACAACTTGATATTGAAGCGTTTAAAGCAGTTATGCCGCGTTATGCGGGAGGAATATGGTGGGGTACAGCGACCTTACGTGGACACTGGGCCAGTTTTGGAGAAGCCCATTGCGGCAGCAGCGGGATTGGGTTGGCAGGGTAAGAGTACAATTTTGATCGAGCCCAAACGGGGTACTTGGTCGTTTTTAGGAACAATCGTGACAACGCTGGATTTGCCGAGCGGGCAAGCGGTGAAGGATCGTTGTGGAAGTTGCACGCGTTGCATTGAAGTGTGTCCGACTCAAGCGATCACGGCTCCATATCAATTGGATGCGCGTCGCTGCATTGCTTATCTGACCATTGAGCATGATGGGGCCATTCCTCTGGAGTTTCGTGAGTCAGTGGGGGATCGTTTGTTTGGCTGCGATGAATGTTTAGATGTTTGCCCCTGGAATCGCTGGGCGGTCGTAACTAAGGAAGCACGGTTCGCGCCGCGGGATCTCCCGCTCATGCGGGAGATGTTGCGATGGGAAGAATGCGAATTTAGCGAGCGTTTTAGGGGGTCGCCGATGCGGCGCTTAAAACTGCAACGATTTAAGCGCAACATTTGCGTGGTTTTGGGAAATGTCGGCACGGGTATGGATGTGCCTGCGTTAAAAGCGGTGGCGCAAGGCAAGGATGCCTTGCTGGCGGAGCATGCTAGCTGGGCTCTGGAGCGTATCCAATCACGAAGTGATGCTTAGTTATGTTCCCAGCGCTCAACGGTGAAGTCCGAGTTTTCAATCTCGACGGCTGCAAGGGTAAAGTCGTCTTCAAAACTTGGAAAGAAGGCGTCGCCTTCGCAGGTGCGGTGTACTCGGGTGAGGTAGAGGGTCTCGCAATGAGGTAGCATTTGGCGATATATATCACCCCCGCCCGCAATCCAGATCGTCTTGTTGGTTTTGAGTTGTTTCAGCTTCTCGAGATTACTGAGGCAATGAACGCTTGGAATGTTGCGAGGAGTTCGGCTAAGGACATAGGTTTCGCGTCCGGGTAGGGGGCGCCCAATGGAGTCAAAAGTTTTTCGACCCATGATTAGGATACCGCCCATGGTGGTTTGTTTGAACCATTTGAAATCTTCAGGCAAGTGCCAAGGGATGTCGCCAGCATTTCCGATAACGCGGTTTTCTGACATGGCGGCGATGGCCCTAAAGTGTTTCATTTATCTGTATTGGCTTAGACCGCGATAGGAGCCTTGATGGCTGGGTGGGGGTCGTAATTAAGCAGTTCAAAGTCTTCATAGCTGAAGCCATCGATGGTTATGACTTCGGGGTTGAGTCGCATTTGAGGGCAGGCTCTGGGTTTACGGGATAGTTGCTCACGGGCTTGCTCTACATGGTTGGCGTAAAGGTGAAGGTCGCCGAAAGTATGAACAAATTCTTTAGGTTTAAGGTCGCAGACCTGAGCAACCATCATGGTAAGTAGGGCATAGGAGGCGATATTGAAAGGGACGCCTAGAAAAATGTCGGCACTGCGTTGGTAGAGTTGGCAACTGAGTTCACCGTTAGCTACGTAGAATTGAAAGAGTGCGTGGCAGGGTGGAAGTGCCATGTGTTGAATTTCTCCTGGATTCCAAGCGCAAACGATGTGACGGCGGCTATCGGGATTTTTTTTTAGGTCTTGGATAAGGTTTGCAATTTGATCCACGCGAGTGCCATCGGAAGCAGTCCAATCACGCCATTGCGCTCCATAGACTCGGCCTAGGTCACCATTTTTATCGGCCCATTCATCCCAGATGCTGACTTTGTTTTCACGCAGGTAGGCGATGTTAGTTTCTCCTTTAAGGAACCAAAGGAGTTCGTGAATGATAGAGCGCAGGTGAAGTTTTTTAGTCGTGAGTAAAGGAAAATCGGGATTTAGAGAGAAACGAGCCTGCGCTCCAAAGATAGAGTAGGTACCAGTGCCGGTGCGATCGTCGCGGTAGGTGCCTGTTTCAAGAACGGTTTTGAGTAGGTCTAAGTAACTTTTCATTGCTTGGAAATTTCACTGCTAAGTGAGGTGCTGTCAATTTACTTAGCCGCGAATGACCAGATCTTGAATCGCAGCGCAGTGCGGTAAGCGGGCAATTTTGTTTAGAATGTGCATTTTCTGAAAATTGAGCTCTGTGCGCAGGGTGGGGTTTGTAACCGAAATGATTAGGGTATGCTCGTCTTTGATGCGAACGGGATTGCATCGGTTCGCTAATTTGCCGAAAACTTCGCCCCAATTTTCAACAAGGGATCGCTCGGGGCAGGGCTCTTCGATTTTGTAGCGTTCTTTAAAAACAACCAACAAACTATTAAGACTGACCGGCATACGTTTGGAGGACCAGCTAACATTGCGTGGCAATCCACGAAAATCAGCGATAATGTCTTCAGTTGGTTTGGAAAATGGCACAAATTAAGCTTGTACGAAGGACAAAATTAAATCCAGCCCATAAGTAAATATAATTATAATTTCTAATAGCTTACACTGCAGTGATTAAAAAATGTTTTCGATTTCATAAAAAATAACTTGCAAACAGCCCAAAAATGGACCAAAAAATTAAACATATTAAAGATCTTAGCTCCTGAAAGGGAGCTTGGGGTAACAGAATAAAGTAGACAATGGTAGGCGCACTCCTTAGGGGTAGGGAGTGCGCCTTTTATTTGCTCGCTTTGTATGGGGCCTGAGCCATTGAGTCGCTCCTTGTGCCGAATTAGGCTTTTATTATGCTTGCCATGTCAGCTCTAGAGGCTAAAAATTTTTGGCTCTTTGGATGATTGGTATCATCCTACGGGGCCATCCCAACATAAATTATAACCATCAACCCAGTCGCTCGCTTTAGGCAGCGACCCACGCCAAATATGAGTCAACTCATGGAAGAACTGCTTCAAGGCAGTAGCATCGAGAACCTAAATGAAGGTTCTCTCATTAAAGGTACAATTATTGAAATTCGCCCACTTGAAGTCGTAATCGACATCGGCGGAAAATCGGAAGGTATCATTCCCGCTCACGAATTTGTAGATATTTCTGAACTGCAGGTCGGTTCTGAAATAGAGGTTTTTCTAGAAAAATTGGAAGATCGCGAAGGAAATCCGGTCATTTCTTTTGATAAAGCAGAGCAAAAGAAGAATTGGGAGAAGATTGTCGAAAATTGTGAAGAAGGTTCGATCATTCCTGGTCGGGTGCGTTCGAAGGTCAAAGGTGGCCTTATTGTCAGCATCGGTGTTGATTCATTCCTGCCTGCTTCCCAAATCGATGTGCAACCCCCTAGGAATTTGGACCAATATGTTGGTCAAACCTATGATTTTAAGGTCGTCAAAATTAATCTTGATCGCAAGAATATCGTGGTATCTCGTCGCGAACTCATCGAAGAGCAACGCATTGAGAAACGTCGCGCGCTTCTAGAAGAAGTGAAACCCGGTGACAAACGCCGCGGACAGGTTAAGAACATCACTGATTACGGTGCTTTTGTTGACCTCGACGGTTTAGACGGACTCCTTCACATTACGGATATGTCTTGGGGTCGCATCCAGCACCCCAGTGAAATGCTCAAGCAAGGTGAGGAAATTGAAGTGGTTGTTATTGAAATCGATCGCGAACGTGAACGCGTTTCGCTTGGCCTCAAGCAGCTTAAAGATAACCCATGGGAACGCATCGAAGAGAAATATCCAATTGGTGCGACTGTTTCCGGAAAGGTTGTTAATTTGGTTCCTTATGGTGCCTTCATTGAAATTGAAACCGGAGTGGAGGGTCTCGTACACGTTACGGAACTTTCTTGGACAAAGCGGATCACGAAACCAGGCGAAGTACTGCGTATTGGCGAAGAAGTTCAGGCTGTGGTACTGGGTATCCAAAAAGATGAACAGAAAATTTCCCTTGGAACACGTCAATTGGACAGCAACCCATGGGATATGGCTCGCCACAATTATCCCATCGGAGCTCGTATTCGTGGTAAGGTTCGCAACCTCACCACCTACGGTGCCTTTGTAGAACTAGAAGAAGGTATCGATGGTATGGTGCACGTTTCCGATATGTCATGGACGCGAAAGATCAACCATCCAAGTGAGGCACTGAAGAAGGGCGACGATGTCGATGCACTTGTTTTAGATGTCGATCCTGATTCACAGCGCATTTCGCTCGGTATGAAACAGACCACCACCGATCCATGGGAAGAAATTGAAACTCACTTCAAAATTGGCGACATGGTTGACGGCAAAATATCAAAGATCACCAGTTATGGGGCTTTTGTAGAACTCGATAACGACATTGATGGTCTGGTTCACATTTCGCAAATCAGCGAAGAGCGTGTGGAGAAGATTAAAGATATCCTCAATGAGGGAGACTCCGTTACCGCTCGTGTGATCAAGATTGATAAGGATGAGCGCCGCATCGGGCTCTCTATAAAGGCTGCCAACTACAGCGAAGACGAACTCGCCAAGGAGCGCCAGGCATTTGATAATGTTACTGCCGACGAAGATATGACTAATCTCGGTGATCTCCTGGACGAGGCCACAAAGTAATACGACGCTTTGTTTTGAGTGACTCCACTTTCAAGCCCCCGATTTCCGGGGGCTTTTTTTATTTCAATCATTGATCTATAATTGAACCCTTCTTGGGAAAAAGATTCGATCCACCGCATGCCTAAGCCCGCTCCTAATTTCAGTCATCGTTTCTGTGTTGATCTAGCCGGAGGGCAGGTTTATCGCCAAGCTGAAAAACTTTATGAGGGCGGAGCTGTGCGAGAAATAGAGTGGGCAAATTCCATGCTTACAGGTGAAGTTAAGGGAGCCGCAGGCATCTATCACCCAAGCCTTAATCTACGATCAACGGTTTTTGTTGAAAATGAATGTAGCTGTCCTGTTGGTCGCAAAGGCCGCATCTGTTCGCATGCAATAGCATTGTGCCTCCACTATGAGGCCAACCGCAGCGATGTAGATATATCGGTAGACGATCAAGACAGTCATCCAAGGGGATGGTTGCTCGAACCGTCAAAACCAAACCTACGCCGACAAGCAGAGGCAAAAGCTCAGGCGCGATGGTCCAATGAGGCAAAAAATTTCCCAGAGGTCATGCCTGCGGGTGATCCCATGGCAGATTGCCCGGAAAACAAGATTGTAGTGGATGGTTCCACGCAATATCTCGCCATACGCTTGCCTGCAGGCGGGGATGATTCAATTCGACCGTTGCGTGAAATAATTAAGACAGAAGGTTTCCAGCTTGAACCAAGAAATCGTCGTTGGTGGTTACGTGATCAACACAAAGTTCTGAATTTCTTGGCCCTCTATTGGAAACCCTTGCGTGAACAATGGCGTGCATGCTTTACCGCTAATTTTGAAATTAAACTCCAGGGAGTGGAGATTTCTAGTCTTCAGGTGGATGCCATCGAAACCGAGGAAGGGTTTCGTTTAGACTTAAGCTTAAGTCGTCAACAGGAGCCTGAATCGGTGCGCCGTGCTATGAGCGGAGGCAAGCATTACATCGAAGAAGAGAAAGGGGCGATCACCTTAATCGACCGCAGCGCAGTTAAGGATCTGCATCGCATTGAACGCGCAGTAAGTGGCCAAGCAGACCGACCCTTCACCTCTGGCTTTTCCAAGAAATTAGGAGCGGAGGAATTAGTAGCGGTAGAGGCTATGCTCGATGATATGGCACCGGGTTGGGAAGCCCCGCAAGCATGGCAGGCTCGCAGTCGTGCCTTGCGTGATATTGGAGCATTAGCTTCGCCGCCGATACCAGAACATTTTGATCAACGTTTGCGGAGTTACCAACGCATAGGAGTTGCCTGGTTATGGCATCTTTATCGTCACCAATTAGGGGGGATTTTGGCAGATGAAATGGGCTTAGGTAAAACCCTACAAGCACTTGCTCTGGTGGCTTGCATACGAAAAAACAATACTCAACTAGAGCCCGCATTGGTCGTCTGCCCGGCCAGTTTGGTGGAAAACTGGTGTCGTGAAGCAGCGCGATTTACACCAGAATTGAGGGTTTTAAAACATCATGGTTCCGGTCGGGCAAAAGAAGCGGTTGCTCTAGAAGAGGCAGATCTCGTGGTGACTTCTTATGGGACCCTGCGTCAGGACGGTGAACTAATGGAAACGCTTGACTGGTCGGTGGTGATTGGCGACGAAGCACAGCACATTAAAAATCGTCGTAGTCAAAATGCGCGTACGCTGACGCGTCTTCATAACGGGGGTCGCTTTTTGCTGACGGGTACCCCGGTCGAAAATTCTTTAGAGGATCTGTATTCCTTATTTGAATTTCTTATGCCAGGTTACTTAACCACACCCAACGGTAAATTATCTGGAGAGGAGCGTGCTTGGCATAGTGAAGGGCAGAGCCGCCGTGCGGCAGCCTATATACTTCGTCGAACAAAGCAGGAAGTGGCACCGGAATTACCAGAGAAAATTGAAAAGACTTTTTATTGCGAATTGGGAAGTAAGCAGCAGCGCTTCTACCAAGAGACACTTGAGAAAACGCGGCGTGAAATTTTTGAAATGGAGATGGCGGGACTATCGGCCGGACGAGTACGGTTTGCGGCCTTTACAGAGTTATTGCGATTGCGTCAGGCCTGCGTGGATCCTCGTATATTGGATGCAGGATTTGAAGCGGCAGCATCGGCAAAACTGATGGCTTTTGATGAGATTCTGGCTGAATGTTTAGATAACGGCGGGCGGATGCTGGTTTTTTCCAGTTTTGTAACTGCTTTGAAATTATTGGCAGAGCATCTAGCATCGGCGGGTCATCGATTTGCTTATTTAGACGGGCAAACTAAGAAACGTTTGGCAGTCTGTGACGCCTTTAATGATGATCCGAGCATTCCAGTATTTTTAATATCTCTGAAAGCCGGAGGTACTGGTTTAAATTTAACGGGAGCTGATACGGTCTTACATTACGATCCATGGTGGAATCCTGCGGCTGAATCACAGGCTACCGACCGGGCACATCGGATTGGCCAGGAACGGGTTGTGACGAGCATCAAACTTATTGCGGCCAATACCATTGAAGAGAAAGTCTTGGAATTACAAAAGCGCAAAGCCGAGCTTTTAACCGAGCTCTTTGAGGAATCAGCGGCCGCTAATGCAAAGGTCAGCATTGAAGATATCAAAGGCCTCTTGGATTAATATTGCGAATGAAAGTGGTGGGATCGGTCTTGCTTCCTGCGGATCCGTCCTTTTGCTGGAGTTAAGAATATGGCGGATTCATGGGAAATCTTGAAATTACTAGCAGACCCGACCCGGGTACGCTTGCTGTCGCTGCTTACCCGGGAGGAACTCTCGGTGGCGGAATTGCAGGAAATCATGGATATGGGACAATCGCGAATTTCATCCCATCTGGGGCTTTTGCGACAGGGTGAGTTATTGCAGGACCGCAGGGAGGGGAAGAAAACGTTTTATACCTGGAGTAAGGGTGTTGAAACGGATGCTCAGGTATTGATTGTGACCGCTTGTCGAACGGTAGCCGAAACTCCGCAAATTATGGAGGATGCTGCAAATCTAAAACGCGTTCTCGAGAAACGGAAACGTAAAGCGGAGGAATATTTTAATTCAGTCGCTGGTCGCTTAGGCAAGCATTATTGCCCTGGACGAAACTGGGAGGGTATTGGGCATTTACTGCTTCAGATGACGCCCCCTTTGATCATTGCCGACCTGGGTGCAGGCGAAGGTTTGATTTCACAATTATTGGCTCGGCGAGCAAAGCAGGTTATCTGTTTAGATAATTCACCGAAGATGGTTGAGTTTGGCACGGCTTTGGCAAAAAAGAATGAATTCAGTAATTTAGAATACAAGTTGGGGGATATTGAGTCAGTACCTTTGAAGGATCAGTCCGTCGATTTAGCTTTGCTCAGTCAGGCTCTGCATCACGCATCTCACCCGCAGCAAGCGGTTAATGAGGCCTTTCGTATTCTGAAACCGGGCGGTCAACTGGTGGTCATCGACTTGCTAGAGCATCAGTTTGAGAAGGCGCGTGAATTATATGCGGACGTATGGCTTGGGTTCTCTGAAAATAAGCTTTACCAATACCTCAAGGAGGCAGGATTTAGGGGAATTGATATTAATGTAGTGGCGCGGGAAGATGAGCCTCCGCATTTTGAGACTGTTTTGGCAAGTGGCTTAAAAAACGCCTCTGAAATTTAAAGGACTTATCAATGGAGGCAAATAAAGAGGCGGTACATGCTTATTTTGATTCAGATGCCGTGGTGGATCATTACGCTAGGGCGGCTGAAAGGGTCGGGCTTTGGGAGTCGGAAGAGAAAATTTTCCAACGTTTGTTTAAGCCTAAAGATAGTTTATTGGAGTTGGGTTGCGGAGCCGGTCGCATCGCTTTTGGTATGCATGAATTGGGCTACCGTAATTTACTGGGGATGGATTTTGCACGCAATATGGTACGCCGAGCACGACATATGGCGGAAGTTTTGGAATACTCGATTCCATTTCGTGTGGGAGATGCTACGGATTTGGAGTTTGAGGATGCGGTCTTTGATGGTGCGATTTTTGGTTTTAATGGTTTGATGCAAATACCTAAAGCGACGCAGCGATTGCAGGCACTCCGCGAAATCTTTCGGGTTTTGCGCCCCGGAGCCTGGTTTGTTTTTACAACACATGATCGCGAGCGGAGTCCAGATGTGGCTTTTTGGAAAGCGGAGCAGCAACGATGGATAAATGATGCGCCTCCGAAGGGCTTGCATGAATTTGGCGATCGTTTAGAACCTAAAGCGGCGGGTGTGCATTTTATGCATGTGCCAACGATTGCAGAAATGGAAGCGAAACTTCGCGCGGTTGGCTTTCATATTGAGGCACATCTTATGCGCTCTGAATTGGCAAATGAATCGAAGCAGGTGCGGGAATTTTCTGACGACTGCCGAATTTGGGTGGTACAGCGTCCGGCCTGAAGTCACTTAGGTGAGCCCAGCATCATTAAAGCTATAATAGCCTAAATGCTTTGGATCAATTTCTCGGCGTCCGATAATGATATGATCAAGAAAATCAATTTGTAGAGTTTGGGCAGCCTGTTGGAGTTGGCGAGTGATGCAGATATCAGCTTTGCTGGGGGTAGGGTCACCGCTTGGATGGTTGTGGACTCCGATGATTGCGGTGGCATTACATTTGATGGCTTCGCGGAAGACTTCACGTGGATGCACGAGGCTACTGGTGGCAGTGCCGGAAGTAATCGCTAGGTCTCGGAGCAGTCGATTTTTTCGGTCAAGGCACAAGACCCAGAATTTTTCAACGTCAAGGCCGGCAACTTGAGTGCGAAAAAATTGAGCGACGCGTACTGGAGAATTAAATGCTTCGGTACTTGTGGCTTCATCCCAAGCGCGAATCAGCCTTTTAGTGAGTTCCATAATTGAAAGCAATTGTGCGGCTTTGACAGCGCCAATCCCGTGAACCTTGAGAAAATCCTGCATGGTCCAGTGAAGGAGCTTATCCAAAGAACCCGCTTGCTGGAGCAACTCTTTACAAAGACTAACAATATCGATTCCACGAGGTCTGCTGCGTAACAAAATGGCCAATAACTCCGATTCGCTCAATGATGAAGCGCCTAGTTTTTCAAGCCGTTCTTGGGGTCGTTCGCTGGCAAGCATATCTTTTATGCGCACCGCTGGGTAAGTCGATTTCATTTGCATAAAAATGAATAATTATATTCATTTTGTCAAAATAACATTCTGCGGAGCGGTCGCTCATGGGTGGCGGCACGCCTGATGGTTTGTGCGTGAGGATACTTTTCTAGTTGTGGCAGGTCTCGATTTTGACCATCTCATAGAGGTGCGTTTAAAACCTGACAAACCAAGCCTCTATGGGGAAACGCTGGAAACATTGACCAAAATCCTGACGGATGGGGGACAAGCTGTGTTTCGAGCACGGCAAATCATGGATTGGCTCTACAAAAAGCGAGTGAGTGAATTCGATCTGATGATGAACTTGCCAAAGAGTCTACGTCAATGGCTGGGGGAACAGTTTTGTATCTATCCCATACGTCCGGTGCTGGATAAGCGGTCAAATGACGTTACTCAGAAATTGCTAATGGAGCTTGAAGATCGATCTTTGATTGAGACAGTTTTGATTCGTGCGCCGCAGGAGGGAGTCGGGGTAGAGCAATCACGTAAAACGGTCTGTGTTTCCATTCAAGTGGGTTGCGCTTATGGATGTCGTTTTTGTGCCTCTGGCTTGGCGGGCTTTAAACGCAACCTGCATGCCTCGGAAGTGGTGGCTCAGTTGATGCATATTTGCCGTATGGAGGATGCGCACACACCTCGGGCGGATGCAGCAATCGCATCTTTTGATAATATCGTCTTTATGGGCATGGGCGAACCGTTGGCGAATTATGATGCTCTGGTGCGCGCCATCCAGATTTTAAATGCGGATTGGGGACTGCATTTTGGTGCTCGCCGTATCACAGTTTCAACTTCGGGGTTAGCGCCGCAAATTCTAAAACTGGCAGATGAGGGAGTGGCCGTGCGACTGGCGATTTCGCTTCACGGAGCAACCAATGAAGTGCGAGATCAAATCATGCCGATTAATAAAAAGTATCCGCTCGAGGTTTTGCTCCCAGCGGCAAAGGCTTTTCAAGAGAAGCATGGGCGTATGCTAACGCTCGAGTTTATTCTGATTGAGGGGATCAACGACGACCTCGAACAGGCGCGTGAACTTGCCAAGATCGCCTACGACTTACACGCACACGTAAACTGCATTCCTTATAATAAAGTGGAGGGTCTGGAGTGGAAGCGCCCCAGTATGAGACGCCAGGATACTTTTGTTAAGGTGCTTCGCGAGGCGGGCGTTTCGGTTACGATCCGTCGGGAGAAAGGCCATGATATCAACGCCGCATGCGGGCAGTTGCGGCTAAAAACAGAAAAGACACTTGCCAGGTCTGAACCTAAACCCGGGAATCCTTTTAATTAGGTCAGCTTAATGGGCACAAAAAACCCTCGACTTGCGTCGAGGGTTTTTAAATGGGTGCAGGGACAGGATTTGAACCTGTGACCTTCAGGTTATGAGCCTGACGAGCTACCGGACTGCTCCACCCTGCAGTAAAGTCTTGAGGTGAATCGATTAATGAATCACTCAGAGACACGGCTGTAAAGCCTTTATTGCGACCAGTGGGCGCTACAAGAAGGGAACTGGGTCAAATTTATCGCCAAGAATCTGTTGGGCATCTGCCTGAAGCCATTTGTCGAGGACAGTGTTATAGATGCCGCGGAAGTCGGTGGTGTATTGGAGGTCTTCTTTAGGGTCTAGGTTGAGATCGGGGCGTTGCCCAAGAACGCCACCTTTGACGTCTCGGCCCATGACAAAGAGAGGGGCTGCGGTCCCGTGGTCGGTGCCGGCGCTTCCATTTTCGTCGGCTCGGCGGCCAAATTCTGAGAACGTCATCGTGAGTACCTGGTCGTCGCGCTTGTTGGCTTTGAGGTCTTTTTGGAAAGCTGCCATAGAATTGGCAAGGTCGCCGAGGAGTTGAGCGTGTTTGTTGAGTTGATTGGCATGGGTATCGTATCCGGTTTGGGAAACGTAATATACGCGAGTTTCCATATCGGCATGAATGAGGGCAGCAATGCGCTTGAGTGATTGGCCGAGATTGCTGGGGGGGTATTTTACCTGTGTCTTGTATTGAGCGAGGTATTTCTCGACGCGGCGTTCGGTGACCAGGGTATTCATCATCGTCTGCTGGAGATAAGAGGTTGAACCTTCAACGTGAGGTTCGTTTAGAAGGGTTTCGTAGGCAATTTCTGAAGCAGACTTTCGGCGCTTAAAACTTCCACTGGAACGCATCCCAAAAATAGAGGCGGGTTCATCGGTGAGATAGCTTTGAGGAATGATGTCGCCGATGTGAACGGCGGAGGGGTCGGCGTCTTCAGGTTTGCCCGAGCAATTGTTATCAAGGTAGCGCCCGAGCCAACCGGTGTTGCTATAGGCATCACTATCTGTGGCGGTTTCCCAAATTTCAGTTGAGCGGAAGTGGCTACGGCTTGGATTGGGGTATCCTACATTTTGAATGATGGAAAGGTTGTCATCCTCTAGAAGGTTACGAAAAGAACCCAAGGCAGGATGGAGGGCAAGGTGGTCCTCTACTGGATGGATATTATCGCGAATGGATAGGTTGGGTCGTAAGCGGAAGTAATTGTCATCGGTAAAGGGAATGAGGGTGTTGAGCCCATCATTTCCTCCCCCGAGTTGTATAATGACGAGGATAGGTCGGTCGCGTTCAGGGCCTGGGTTTTGAGCGTGGGCACTGCGAGTAAGGAAGGCGGGAGCAAAGCTGCTGAAGGCGAGGAAGCCGAGGCCGCCGCCGGCACTTTGCCGAATGAATTCTCGACGGGTCAGAGGGGGAGGCAGTTTTGGATTCATGAGAATGGGCAGGGGTGGAATTAACAGAGGTTGTAGGCCGGTGACTGTAGGAGCCCGATAATAGTATTACGAAGATTCCAATAGTTTTTTGGATTCCCTTTGTTGAGGAGCATAACAAGGGTCGCGCGATAATTCTCGCGAGAGAGTTCGGTAATAAAGTAGTTGATAAGTAGGTCAGCAAGAGCTTCAGGTTCAAGTTCCAATAGGGTATTTAAGCGATCCTTAGAGACTTGAAAATTTGCATAGTTATTTTCAAGAGCTGTTTTGAGGGTGCGCTGATCATTACCGTTTAGATTATTTTCATCAATCGGGGTGAAGAGGTAGTCAACCAATTGGCGACGACCGCTAATGGTGGTGGCATTAATCCAGTTTTGCCCATAGAGCCAGCCTCGGACATTGGGTGGATTGTAGAAATTCTGACCCATGGTGCGCATGGAATGGAGGGTGCGGCCAGCGAAGGGAGTTACGTCGATACGTAAATCTTGGCAAAGCCCAAGGTAGAACTGGATGGGGCTTTTGATGAGATTTCCACGGTAGACTGGATGAAAGAAAAGTCTGCTTTGGAAGAAAGTTTGAATTAGGAATTTAAGATCGTAGTTATTAGATGCCCAGAGGTCGCCTAAGGCTTGAATATAATCTGGGTGAGGAAGCTCGTTATCCGTTAGATAAAATTTCATGAGTTCCTGAATTAAATAGGTACGCGCAGCGGGTTGCTCAAAGGCGAGATCAATAACGTCATCGCCATCCCATGGACCTTTTTTTCCGAAGACGGACTTTTCGGACTTGTCGTGAATTCTCGGAATGTGGGTGTATTCCGTGCGTTTTTTAATACGATAGCCGGTAAATGCGCGGGCGGCTTCTTTGATATCGTCTTCGGTGTAGTTGCCTTCGCCAAGAATAAAGAGTTCAAAAAGTTCGCGAGCAAAGTTTTCGTTGGGTTTTTTTGCAGAGCTAAGGTTTAGATCAAGGTAGCGAATCATGGAGGGTTCACGACTCACACGTTTACAAAGTTCGGGGTATTTGAGATGAATGCCCTCACGTAAGGTTTGTTCAAAATTAAAGAGAAGGAAGGGTTCGCGAATTTTGCGTTGCTCAACTACAAAGATATCATGCAGGAAAGTAACAAATTTTTCTTGCGGTGCATGGGCCTCGTCACGAGCAAAGCGATACCATTGGACGGCATACTCGCGGAAGAGGTGCTCTCCTTCGCGACGAATATCTCTTTGCGCTAAACGGCGCTCCTTACTGTCTTTTAAGCGAGCGGCTTGCGTGCTGCGCTCAAAGTACTCGCGTTCATATTTAGCAAGTTCAGCACTTTTTGGAAGGGTGCTAGTGGGTTTAAAAGCTCCTTCGATCGTTTTAGTAACAGTGCCGTTGAGCGCCTGCTTTACCCTTGCAGGGTTGGCGGAATATCCCATGCGGCGAAATAAATGAGCGGCCGTCTCGGCATTCCAGTGTGATAAGGGGAGCGGTTTCCATGCATCCTTTACTGGAAAGTTTTCTGGGCTTGGCTTGGCGTAGGACATTAAAAATGAGACATTTTACAGTAGATAGTTATTTTTTCACAATAGTTTCAAAAAAATATAATGTTAAGTCAGCATAATTTTTCGCTTCCCCTTTTAGCTAGGGTGGTTGTGATGCCTTTCTATGCCTTGGTATTTTTACCACGCTTTAAAGCAATTGTTCCCTAGCGGGCGCTGCATCTCCTTTTTTTCCCTTTTGTCGATTTTGGGAGTCACACTGGGAGTATGTGTCTTGATCATTGTGCAGAGCGTGATGAACGGCTTTGGAGAAAATATACGTTCTCGGATTGTACAAACGCATGGAGATATTCGCATAAAGAGTGGGGGAATGGTGGATGATTGGGAATCTCTGCAATTGAGCCTAGAGGCCCACAAAATGGTCATGGGAGCAGCACCCTTTGCGGAAGGTGTCATTATGTTGCAGTACCAAAATAGACCTTTATTCCCGGCAGTGCGTGGAATTGATCCCATCGAGGAGGCTAAGGTAATTCCGATGCAGAAGTTTTTAACCCTTGGATCATTTGATGATTTTGATGACCGCGGAGTTTTTCTGGGTGAAGGTTTAGCTTATAGCTTACAGGTTTTGCCGGGAGCTACGGTTGAAGTTTTTACTCCGCTGATGCTGCAAGCCCTCAAAGAGGACGAAGTGCTTTTACCGCGTGAATTTAAGGTGCTGGGTTTCTTTCGGACGGGTTCTCCAGCGGTGGATGGCAATACCATGATCACAACTTTAAGAGTGATGCAGGAGCTTTACGGAATGGGTGATCATGTGCACGGTATGGCGATACGCTTGAGGCCGGGTGCGGACGCGCCATTGGTGAGCAAGGAATTGGAGGCGCAGGTATTAACTCCGGACTTAGATGCGGTGAGTTGGCAGGAAGCCAATGAGGATTTTCTTTTTGTGATCGAGCAGGAGAAATTGGTAATTTCCTTTATTATTATATTTATCATTTTGGTAGCGTGTTTTTCGATTGCGGTTGCCCTGATGATGGCGGTTTTACGAAAAACCCGAGAGATTGGTCTTCTGGTTGCAATGGGAGCACCGCCACGCCAAGTCGCAGCTAGCTTTTGCTTGCAAGGTATGGTGATTGGGGTGGTTGGCACGATGCTGGGTATTGCACTTGCCTTTTTAGCACTGCACTACCGAGTTCAAATAATGGGTTGTTATGCGAGTGTGACGGGTAGCCAGATCAATTTCCTTGGGATTTATGACGTCTATCAATTACCGGTGCATTATTTAGCCAGTGACTTTATCGTGGTAACGGTATTTGCGCTGGTTGTTTCAACATTGGCAGGGCTGGTTCCAGCTATTCGGGCGGCACGCTTGCGTCCAGCGGAGGCATTGCGCAGTGAGTAATTTAACGATAAATTCTGATCTTATCTTAAAAGCCAGCGGCTTGTCGAAAGTGTTTCTGGGAGGTGACGCTTCGATCCCAGTACTTCAGGGCGTTGATTTTGCCATTAGAAGGGGTGAGAGTGTCAGCATACGTGGGGAATCCGGTTGTGGGAAATCTACGCTCCTCAATATAATGTCTGGTTTGGAAAAGGCGGATGCTGGAATTTTGGTTTGGGACGAGCAGGTGATTACCCATCAATCAATGTCAAAGCTCGCTCAAATACGTTCCCGTTTAATGGGTTTTGTTTTTCAAGCCTATTACCTTGCACCGGAATTAAATGCCTTAGAGAATGTATTGCTGGGCGCGCGTATCGCTGGTCGTTTGACGCAGAGGCATCGTGAGCGCGCAATTACTCTGCTTAAACGTGTTGGCATGGGAGCGCGCCTACAGCATCCATCGACTAAGCTTTCGGGTGGTGAACGTCAGCGCGTGGCGGTTGCGCGCGCACTTATCAATGACCCACCGCTTATATTGGCTGATGAACCAACTGGTAATCTCGATGAGGCTACTGGAAGGGCGGTCATGGATCTTTTGCTGGATTTAGTTGCAGAGGAAGGCAAAAGCTTGATTTTAGTAACACACAATCCGGAATTTGCAGAGCAGGTTGACCTTGCCCTAACCTTACACCTGGGAAAGCTAAGTTGAGCTTGTCTGCGATCGCAGTGGTTAGGGCACAAAAAATCCCGCGTCTATTAAGATCGCGAGACTTTTGATGTGTTACGCGTTAATTAAACAGCGACCTCAATCACATTAACCTTTCGGTGGGCTCTGTCGAAATCGACTTTGCCGTTCTTTAATGCAAAGAGGGTGTGGTCGTTGCCCATGCCAACATTCTGACCGGGGTGGTAGCGAGTACCGCGTTGGCGCAGAATTATGTTGCCTGCGGTGACGGCTTCGCCGCCAAATTTTTTAACACCCAGACGCTTGGCGTTGCTATCGCGTCCGTTTTTTGAAGTTCCTTGTCCTTTTTTATGTGACATTTGCTAGGTTTCCTAAGTTGTGGATTTATCCGTTTATCGATTCAATTTTAATGACGGAAAGGTGTTGGCGATGACCGCGGCGGCGTTTGTAGCCTTGGCGACGTTTCTTTTTGAAAACGGTAATCTTTTTATCCTTCTTGTTTTCTAAAACGGTTGCTGTTACGCTCGCGCCTTCGATGAGTGGGGTACCAAAGCGGGTATCTTCACCCTCACCTAGCATGAGAATTTCTTCGATGCTGACGGTGTCGCCGGCTTTGGTTTCTGGGTAGGCGTTTACCTTGAGGATGTCGCCTTTAGTTACGGTGAATTGTCGGCCTTGTGTTCGAATAGTCGCTTTCATGGGAAAAGCGTTGTAGCAAAGCACTCCGGTGGCTGAAATCAAGCAGAATTTCGTTTATTTTATCGTAACAATTCGTTGTGGGCTTGCCATAGTGTCTTCAAGTCTCAATTCTGTCTCAATAAGAGTGCATGGTTAATCCAAATAGTAAGTCAGACGAAGTCCATAATACCTTCCGGGAATTCCTGAGTAGTAAGGGTCTGCGGATCACCAATCAGCGACTCGCAATCTTCGATGCAGCCTTCCAGCACGAGGATCATTTTACCGCAGAGGAACTATTGGTTGCGGCACGTGCTATTGATGACACGGTATCGCGAGCAACCGTTTACCGCGCTCTGCCTATTTTAACCGAAAGTGGTTTGATTCGTGAAGTTGATGTTGGCCGTGATTATAAATTCTACATGGCGAACAAAAACGCTAATACCTTTAAGGCGCAGGTCATTTGCGTGGAAACAGATAAAATTTTTGAAATTGATGCTCCTTTTATGGAATGGTACGGTAAGACCGTGGCCGAAAAGTTGGGCATGGAGGTGGTGAGCCAACGCTTACAGGTAATGGCGCGTTGCAAGGATGGACACAAGCTCGAGCGTGACCAAGATGCTGACCGAGCAAGAGAGAATTCTTAAACGAAAACGGCTGATATGGAATCATCAAAATTTGCTTTTGAAATCGAATTTTTCGCTGATCTCCACAAGCGGATGCCACGTGACCTGAAGGTAGCAGCAATTTTGGCTCAACTCTATACCGAGTCTGGAAAAGTAGAAGAAGGTTTAAAGATCGACCGCAAACTAGTGCGTCTTTGTCCTGAAGATCCTACAGTCCACTATAATCTGGGATGCAGTCTTGCCTTAAAGGGGCGAAAAAACGAGGCGGTTAAGGCCATTCGACATGCCATTTCATTAGGCTATCGGGATTATGATTGGATGTCCAAGGATCCTGATCTCGCAGAATTGCAAACGTACCCCGCTTTTTGCTCCTTGCTACAGGCAATCAAGCATGACTGATATCGGCTTAAGCCTTTGGTCTGAATGCGCATGAGTGAAGCGAATTTAAAAATACCCGGCGCGGCAATCGTCGAAGTTGTGCCGCTCTCTGGCTTTGATAAATCACTCGCCTACGCTGTGCCGCCGGCTTCGCTGAAGGAGATTGAAGTTGGTTCCCTGGTGCGTATCCCGCTTCGACGCCGTAGCGAACTCGGTGTCGTTTTACGTCTGGGTACGGAGCAGGAAATCCCTCTAGGTAAACTTAAGATGCTCTATGAAGTCGTGCAGGATTATCCCGTACTCACGGGCGAATTAATAGCGCTATATCATTGGGCACGTCATTACTACGCCACAAGCCCTGAGGCCATCCTTGAGGCTATGATTCCGCCTGCCATTCGTCGCGGAATGCGTCCCAAGATGCGCCGCTATCTCAGCCTTGGAAGTTCTCCAGAAGTTGAAGCTCTTGCTGCACTTAAGAAACGTGCTCCCAAGCAAGCTGCCTTGTTAAATTTTATTGCTCAACAACTTAAACCACAACCGCGAGCAGCCATCCTAAAGCGTCTCAAAATCGGTGCTTCTGCCTGCGATGCCTTGGTTAAAAAAGGCTATCTTCTCGAGACGGATACTGAAGAAGCTCGTGAGGCCTACGCTGACAGCCTAGGCGAAGTCGAGACGGTTGAAGCAGCTGAAATTCGACTGACCTTAACAAGGGAGCAGTCGGTTGCGGTAAAAGCCATTACCGCAGCGATCAGCGCCGATGCCTTCAGTGTGCGCCTGCTGCATGGAGTTACTGGATCCGGTAAGACCGAGGTCTACCTAAATGCGGTCGAGCAAGTCGTTGCTAAGGGGGGTGGGGTGGTCGTGCTCGTGCCAGAAGTTGCCCTTGCACCTCAGACGGTGGGCCGTGTTCGTGCACGTCTAGAAGCACGTGGAGTACGAACGGTTGTTTGGCATAGCCATCTCTCAGACGGCGAACGCTATGATTCCTGGAAGGCACTCGTTAGTGGTGAAGCGCATGTTGTGGTAGGGGCACGTTCGGCGGTTTTTGCACCCGTGCAAAATTTAAAACTCATGATTGTGGACGAGGAACATGAACCTTCATACAAACAAGAAGATAATCCACGTTATCATGGTCGAGATGTCGCGGTATACCGAGCCCATCTCGCTGGAGCAGTCTGCCTAGTTGGATCTGCGACACCCTCGCTAGAGACCCTCTATAATGTAGAACGTGGAAAGTATGCCGTCGATCGACTCCTCAAGCGCGTAGACCATTGTGAATTACCCCGCATCCACTTGGTTGATATGCGTCGAGAAGGGCTCACTGGGCGTGCAAAGGGTTCACCCATATCTAGTATGCTTGCCGATAAGCTGGTTGACCGTTTTGAAAAGCGTGAACAGAGCATTCTTTTTCTCAATCGGCGCGGTTTTTCGACCAGCCTCCTTTGTCCTGAATGTGGTTATGTTGCCGCCTGTAAGCATTGTAGTATTCCTAAGACTTATCACCGTACCGACCATTCCCTTCGCTGCCATCTTTGTGGTGACGAAGAAAAAGCACCTCCGCGTTGTCCTGAGTGCCGTTCGGAGGCTATTCGGTATCGTGGACAAGGCACTCAGCAAATTGAATCTATCGTGCAAAAGATTCTTCCACGCGCAAAGATCGTGCGTATGGACGCCGATTCCATGTCTAAAAAAAATCTCTATCGTAAAATTCTGAACGACTTCCGCGCGGGAAAAATCGACATCTTAGTCGGCACTCAAATGATCGCTAAAGGGCTAGATTTTCCAAATGTCACCTTGGTGGGACTTATAAATGCGGATATGTCACTTCATGTAGAAGACTTTCGTGCGGCTGAACGTACCTTCCAACTCATTGTGCAGGTTTCTGGGCGAGCGGGACGCGGCGACCGGGCGGGTGAGGTCATCATTCAGACCAGCACGCCTCACGCTCCACCCGTACAGTTTGCTCGTAAATCCGACTTTGACGGCTTCCAGCTTGAGGAACTTGAACAACGTCGCGAATTTAACTATCCTCCTTTTCAACATCTTATTCGGCATCTTTTTCGTGGGCGCAATCCAGAGAAGGTCAAATTCTTCATTGAGCAATGGGCGCGTCGGGTAGAGGAGCATTTCGGTGACCGTCTTACTGTTCGTGGACCCGCCTCCGCGCCCATCGAGAAAATTCGGGATGAATACCGTTTTCAGCTTTGGTATTTTGCTCCAAGCGCAGAGGCGGTCATCGACGAACTCACTGCTTTGCGGCAGGACTTCAAAATGGATAAATCCGTGATTGACCAGCTCGATGTCGACCCCATGCAAATGAGCTAGGCTAGCGTGGATTTTGTGAAATCGATTACCTTTATCTTTCGGATCGACAACCTACCTGAGTGCAGCCCTTTAAAGCATCGCCGCTAGTATTTCATTAAGCTCGCTTGATGGAATAATTTCAGGGTAGGGTGGATTCGTTGATCGATTTTGACTCTAAGCCGATTATGGCTTGTGTACGTTCTAGGACTTGTTGAAAAAGTTGTTCTGAGTTGAGTCCATGTTGCTCGCGAAGTCCCTGCACACTGCTACCGTGTTCGATAAATTCATCGGGCCAGCCTAGGCGCATGAGAGGGCAAGAAGCTTTTGCTTCATCTAGAGCCTCCATTACAGCACTCCCAAATCCGCCTTGTATTACGTGATCCTCAAGCGTGACAATGAGTTGGGTATTTTGTGCGGACTCAAGTAAGGCGTCTGTGTCGAGAGGCTTAGCAAAACGGGCGTTGACAACACCGGCTTCTATACCGTGTTCGCTGAGCTTGGTAGCAATTTGCCGGGCTTCTTCCAGCATGATGCCGTAAGCCCAAAGATCGATTGTGCCAACAGCTTGTAGGCGCTTTGCTTTGCCCAGTGGCAGAGCTTCTGGGGTTTTTTTGACGCTGACGCCAGCGGCATTTCCGCGAGGATAACGAATAAACGCCGGACCTTGGTAGGCTAAACCAGCGGCCATCATATCGGCAAGTTCGTCTTCGTCAGCAGGTGCCATAAGGACGGTATTTGGGACTGAGCGCAGGTAGGCGATATCAAAGAGACCGTGGTGGGTGGCTCCGTCATTGGGCGATAGTCCAGCGCGGTCCATACAAAAAAGGACGGGTAGCTTTTGTAGGGCGACGTCGTGAATGATGGGATCAATTGCGCGCTGAAGGAAGGTTGAGTAGATGGCGCAGACTGGATGAAAGCCTGAGGTTGCCATGCCTGCGGCAAATAACACCGCGTGTTCTTCAGCTATACCTACATCAAAGCATTGATCGGGCAGTTCACTTTCAAGGATATTGAGTCCAGTGCCAGAAGGCATAGCGGCAGTGATCCCAATAATATTTTTATCCTCACGGGCAAAATGGGTAAGGGTTTTGCCCATGACGTCTTGGTACTTAGGCGGAGTGTTGGGCGGAGTGGGTTTTCCATTGCCGGTTTCAACATCATAGGGGCTGGCACCGTGAAAGCGTTCAGGATTTTTGAGCGCAACATCGTAGCCTTTACCTTTTGTTGTATGCAGGTGTAGCAGGATAGGCTGTTCGGCTTTTTTTGCAAAATTGAGGTAGTGCTCGACTTGTTCGAGGTCGTGTCCATCGATAGGACCGATGTAACGGACGCCGTATTTCTCAAAGAGGGATGAGGAAACAAAAAAGTCTTTTGTTTCCTGCTTCCATTTAATTCCGAAATTAATGAGTGCTTGACCACCGGGGATTTTTTGAAGGAAGGCTTCAAGCTTATCGTTGAGGCGATTATAGATGGGGGTAGTAATCAGGTCGTTAAAATAACGTGATAGAGCGCCAACGTTTTTCGCAATTGAATATTCATTATCGTTCAGGATGATAATGAGTCGTTTCGTGCTGCTAGCTACATTGTTGAGTGCCTCCATGGTAATACCGCAGGTAAAGGCCGCATCACCGCAAACTGCCACAACGTGTTCATCTGAGCCACGGCGGTCGCGTGCAGTTGCCATGCCCAGAGCTGCGGAAAGTGCTGTTCCGGCATGACCGGCACCGTAAGCATCGTGCGGACTTTCTTCGCGGTTCATGAACCCGCTCAGTCCGTTATCGTGTCGCAATTTGTCAAATCTAGCACCGTTGCGACCAGTCAGGAGTTTGTGAACGTAGGCTTGGTGTGAGACGTCAAAGACCAGTCTGTCATTGGGGGTATTAAAGACTCGATGCAGGGCGATGGAAATTTCAACAATACCGAGATTTGGTCCTACGTGTCCTCCGTTTCTAGCAGTCGTACGGATGATGCGCTCGCGAATTTCAGCGGCGAGCGTTTTCTGGTCCTCCAGACCGAGTGTTTTAAGGTCTGCTGGAGAATGGATCTGCTCTAAAAGGGACATGATCTATTCGCTTTCCGTCTTGGGGTCGAGAGCTTCCAAGGTGTCGGTATCGAGATTGAGTTTTTCGATGGTTAGCTCCGCTTGTTTCAAATCGGCTTGGCAAGACTTCATGAGCTGTGTTCCTTCTTCAAATTTTTTGACTAGATCTGCAAGGGGGATCTCGCCATCTTCCATAGACTCGATGAGGGATTCGAGGCGCTCTAAAGCGTCTTCAAATGAAATTTTGGATGTTTTGCTTTTAGGCATTTTGATTTAGAGATCGATTAAGATGAGGCGTAAAATGCTTGGGGTCGAGGCTTGATCTTGATTCGTTTGTGTTTTAACAGTATATTAAACGCAATTGAGTCATTTAGCTTTCAAAAATATGGAGGAAACTTGGAAAATAGCGGCTTTTTATCAGTTCGCCGAACTGGAGGATTCTGCGGATTGGGCGCAACGTTTGGAGCTTTTAGGGGCTGATTTGGGTCTACGGGGAACGATCATTCTTGCACCAGAGGGCATCAATTCCACTTGTGCTGGCAGTCCCATGGCGATTGATAAACTGATCGCGCTTCTGCGATCAGACGATCGCTTGGCAAATTTAGAAGTGAAATTCTCGGAGGCGGATTTTTGTCCTTTTCCAAAATACAAGGTTAAACAGAAGCCGGAAATAGTAACATTTCGTCAGGCGGATGCAGACCCGCAGGAAATGCTAGGAACCTATCTTGAACCAAAAGAATGGAACGAGTTGATTCGTGATCCAGATGTTTTGACGATAGATACCCGCAATGATTACGAGGTGAAGGTCGGGCAATTTAAGGGAGCGCTCAATCCCAAGACGGATGACTTTGCTTCTTTTGCAGCTTTTGTTGAATCAGAGTTAAAAGGTCGAGAAGATGAAACGATTGCAATGTATTGCACTGGGGGGATCCGCTGCGAGCGTTCAACTGCATATTTAAAAGGAAAAGGTTTCAAAAAAGTGTATCACTTGAAGGGTGGTATTCTGCGCTACTTAGAGCAGATGCCCCAAGAAAAAAGCCTCTGGAAAGGCGATTGCTTTGTATTTGATTACCGTGTGGCGGTTGATCACGACTTGAAGCCGGCAATGTGGAAAATTGATCCCGAGACGAGTGACCCGGTGCCGATGTCGCCCGAGGAACGAGAAAAAATCCATGCACGCCGCCAAAGCGGAGCTATCTTTAAGAAACCCTATACAATATAATTTTTTTAAATACCTCTTTCGTTGACAGTTCGGGTCTTAGCTTAGCAGAATTAAAATCTTATTTGTTTTATAAATTTTACAGGCATTGCCACCGATTTGCCTTTGCTGTTTCCCTATGAAAAATAAAATCCTATCCCGCCAAGGCTTCACCTTGATTGAATTACTCACAGTGATTGCGATTATTGGGATACTGGCATCGATCTTGATACCCTCGGTCAATATGGTGCGAAAAAATGTAAACATCGCAGCCTCCAAATCCGCACTGTCGCAATATGTGAATTCCATACAAGCCTTTCGCAATGAATATAAATTTTATCCTTTAACGGACTTAATTGCCAGTCCCAGCGAAGTGCTCGAACTTGATGATGAAGGTAATAGCGAGTTATTTATTAAGACCTTAGGAGCCCGAGATCCATCCAATTTTGAAACGGTGGGAGAAGGCGGAAATCGTCGACGCATCTCCTTTTATGAATTTTCAGAGGCTGAGTTTTTTACGGACGAGGATGGCGTGGTTCAAAACAACCAATTAGCGGATCGTTTTAATAATAAAAAAATATTCATCGCGATTGATTTGGACGGTGATGGTCAAATCGAGGTACCAGATCCTGAGGATCCTACTGTTACGATCAAACTCCGCACCTCAATCACCGCTTACGTAGAGGCAGATCAAAGCATCAACGCACCCGACTACTATCTATACGAGTAGGAATTAATCTTCCCCCCTCTCTCCATTCCTAAATGCAAACCCTGAAGCTTCGCCTCAACAGAAGATGCTGCCGCACCGGTTTCACCTTAGTGGAATTACTGGTAGTAATTTCAATTATCTTGATTGCTTCAACGGTACTTTTCACTGCAGGTAGTGCGAATAAAGGTGCCTCACTTCGTTCCTCTCAAGGTATTGTAGCGAGCATCATAAAAGGTGCACGCGCACAAGCCGTGCTTAAAAATGCTGAAACCCGTATTATTATTTATAACGAGCTAACGGCAGACGCAGATAAGTACCGCCGTTATTTTG
Source organism: Opitutia bacterium UBA7350 (assembly GCA_949524905.1). Taxonomy (GTDB): domain Bacteria; phylum Verrucomicrobiota; class Verrucomicrobiia; order Opitutales; family Coraliomargaritaceae; genus UBA7445. Next base: position 92,089 of record CATINC010000005.1, read on the forward strand.
GGGTAGTTTATTGGGGTGCCGACAGCAATGGCGTTATGGGTTGGCTAGCCGCCAATAAAGGGACGCTTCTTCCTGAGGGTATTTATTTTGATCCCGATTTGAGCAAAGATTTTAATTTAACATCTAAGATGAACCTAGATTATCCCCGTACGAAAGTGGGGAATAACACGAATCCGACCACAGGCGGCGGGGGCGAAGAATATTTTTACTACGCCTTTGAAAATAACGGTGTTCTGGGTACTACCTTTAATAATAACTGGCTCGCCCTGCGCGCTGGAGTACTAAAACCCAATGGCGAAAGTTTTGAATTAGACTTCACCAATCCTGAGGATGAATATCTTCGCACGGCGCTTATCCTTCGCCGCGCAGGCAGTACTACCGTGGTCAATGATCCCGAGTTGGTGACAAATTAATCAGGCAAAAACATGACTGCTTCCAAATCATATCCATCACGTGGCGAGGGCTTCAGTCTCATTGAGGTCGTGCTCGCGATCGGCGTTTTTATGGTCACTATCCTAGCGCTCATTGGGCTTCTTGGGCCCGCTCTAAAATCGGTCGACGACGTGGAGCAAACCGATGCACTCGTTTCTGTGGTCAGTAGTATTAATACTTTTTTGCAGCAGTCTCAGGAAATTGCGCCGGGTGCCTCAAAATTTGATGCGATCTTTAATGCCGTAGCAAATGACGGATATGCGACCCTCTTTATTTTTCAATCTTATCTAGATGCTGACTCAACCGATACCGAACTGAAGATCGGTTTTTATGCTGAGAGTGTTGGCCCCAATGCCTTGATCGACTCTCAAGACTTTGCAAATGGCGGCATTCCTCAGGTTTCTGGAGCGATCTACCGCGCTGTGCTAACGCCTTCTTCGGTGCTGCCGTCTGTATACCGATCCGCCGTACGTAATGCCACAACGAAGGTTTACAGTCTTACGAAAAATTCACCCCTTCCTTCAGTTTACCCCGAGGGATACTTTGCAATGGAAGTACGTATATTTGCAGAGGAATACCGCGAAGCCTTTGTTCAGGATCTGAATTTAGGTCTCGTTGAACTTGCCGAAGTTGAGCCTATCTTTACCTACAATGTCGCCGTGGTGCGCTAGATTTGCAATGAAACTAAAACAGGCCCAGTCGAAGCAACGCCGCTCTGCTTTTACTTTGATTGAGATCATGGTGGCAACTGCCGTGATGGTCATCCTGGTCGGTCTTGTCATTCAGATTACCAACGAAGTCCTAAAAGTTTGGAATCGTTCCTCTGGAAAACTTTCTGCAAATTCTGAAGCGCGTCTGGCGATGGAATTTTTGACTCAAGATTTAGAGACCGCGGTATTTCGTGACAATCGCATGCAGTGGTTGCGAGTGGAGGGACCCGTGAGCGCGGGCGACAGTTACGCTGATCAAACCGTTGCGCTGAAGTTTTTTGCCCCCGCCCTCGATCGACCTAAAATGGATGCACAAGGGAATGACATTCCAGGAGACATCTGTGGTATTGCCTATCGTCTGTCGTATCAGGAAGCCTACGACCAGAGTTTAACTAAGGTCTATGCACTCTACCGCAATATTGTTGATTCGAAAAAAACTTTTAATGAACTGATGGGGAGCGGTAAGCAGGATGCTCTGACTTCAGGTGAATGGTCTGCCAGCACGGTGACTGACGATTCCAACTACCTCGCTAGCAACATCGTCGATTTTAAAGTCCTCCTCTATTACAATGAAGTTAACAACCAGACGGGTCAGCAAAGCGTAGTACCCTACAACGCAGAAAAAATGACTACAAACGGCGAGCTTAGGTGGAAGATAAACGGCAATTTTATTTACGGTGGTTCCGGCGCATCTCGAGCGGACGGCTCTCAAGTGCAGCCGCTCTATGCAGACATTATGCTAACGATGATCACGGACGAGGGGCTTGAAATTCTACAGAATATTGAAGCAGGTCGTACTGGAACAGGATACAAGGACGCCAAAGAGGTGGTGCGCAAGCACGGGCAGAGATTTATCCGGCGGGTTCAGTTTGCTGGCCAAGGCTTCTAGTGATCGTGTGCTTGTCCGCGGGCTTTTTGCATAGCGCGAGCGGCATCCTTAGGGCGATTCAATTGCCCATAGGCAAGTGAGAGGTTGTACCAGGCGCGGTAAAATTCGGGAGCGCTGGAAACTGTTTCTTCAAGGTAACCGACTGCCAGTTCTAACTTACCTGACTCGGCGGCAAGCAGGCCTAGAGAGTATGGAAACTGTGGATTATCTGGATCTTTTTTCCAACCACGCTTGAGGTATTGTTCTGCGCTTAGAGGATCGCCGGCAGTACTTAAAATAATTGCTGCTTGATGATAAACCGCGCCGTTGGCTTGATCCATCTCTACCGCACGTGCGAGGAATTTTTTGGTACTAACGTTGTCTTGTTTACGTGCGGCTTCGTATGCCTGAATCATAAGGCTTTGCGGGCGATCAGCATTGAAGTCTAGGTAGGCCTGCCATTGTGCTTTGGCATCTCCTTCGGGAATGGGTTTATTGTTCGTTTCAAGGGTGCGAGCGGCACTGATGCGAACATTGAGCATCGGGTCACTGAGACCTTCAAGGAGACGGATTTCCTCATGAGGGAGACTGCCGAGAGCCCGGATCGCGCGTTCTCTGACAAGCGGGCTTTCATGCTTAAGCAGTAGCCGCAGGCGAGCGGCAGTGCGTTGCTCCGGAAGGTAATGGGCGAGGAGTCCGGTATAAGTAGCGGTCCAAGCAGGGACATCTTCGCTATCTAATAATTCAAAAAGTGCGTTGAGAGCTTCAGGCTGGAAGGCGTTGGCGGCGTGAATTGCACGAGCACGAGCGCGTTGTCGATGGTCGGTCAGTTTTTTACCGTACCATTTTTCAGACCACTCAATCGCCCAGTCGACACTCTCTTCTTCATGGCAACGATTGCAGGTATTGGGAATTCCTAACTCTTGAGTGAGGCGTGGATCTGGGTGTAAAAAACCGTGATCTGCGCGGGGGTCGACTTGCATATAGGTACGCTTCGGCATGTGGCATTCTACGCAGCGGTTGCCTGTGCTATTAGCTGCGTGGAAACTATGCTCTGTGGGTACAATGATAGGGGCATTGTCGAGTCCGCTCTCATGGCAGCGCATACACAAGAGGTTATTTTCGGCAGGTAGGATGAGAGCGTTGCTGTGGGGGTTGTGGCAGTCAAGGCAGGTAACGCCAGCGTGTCCCATGCGACTCATGCTAAAAGAACCATGAACAAAAACTTCGTCGCGTATTTGACCGTCGGCAAAATAAAGCCCTGCTTGATCGGGAAGGGAGAGACCAAAATGATTTTCGTAATGGTCACCCACCTCAAAAGCATCCTCAGTCAGTTGGTCGCGTCGGGAGTGGCAAGTTGCACAGTTATCGGTGATCTGTTGTGGTTCTAGGGCGATAGGGCGTATGATTTTGCTGGCGGAAGCGCCGTTACGGGCGCTCAGAAGGTGAGCTTCCAGTCCGCTGTGGCACTCTGCACAGGCGATGCCTTGCTGGGTCCAGGTGCTAGCGTAGGCATTGGACTCGAAGTTAAAATTTTTCTTATACTCGGTGGTGTGGCAATAGGCGCAATTGGCGTTCCAGTTCATGCCCTGCCCGGTCCAATGACCCCATTCACCCGGTAGGCGATCTTCGCCTTCGAAAACATCCACCCAGCGATCCTGAAGGACATCGTAGGTCGCGCTGATGGTTTGCAAGCGACCGTCGGGAAGGGGGGCGAGGTATTGCTTCAGCGGCGAGTAACCAATTACGCCAGTCAATTCATATACTTTATTAAGTTGAGAGTGTGCATCCAGCACCCGTAATTCAAAACGTTCATTTTCAAACGCAAGTTCATAAGTGACCCCAGATTCCACTATCCGTCGAGCGGGCGTAAAGGCAGCTTTGTCGAGCTTGGCGGAGATGGGGCGATTTGCTTTTGCGTGATGACTTTGTTGCCAGTCTTCATAAATCCCGGGGTGACATTCGGCGCAGGCCTGAGGTCCTTGTGCTAAAACACGAGCGGGATCATGAGAAAAAGGAAAGCCTGCGATTTCAGTGGATGAGGCATTTGGGTTTTTTTGCGCCGATGCTTCGTTTGTGTCAGCGCATCGTGTTAGCAATGATGCTAGCGTCAGCGCAACAAGGCAGGACGTTAGAATTTTCGCAATGGGTGCACGCATTTTTAAAAAGGAGTCTTTTTTACTCCCTGCGTCAACCTTCTTGACGAATCCAGTTCTAAAACTGTGCGCATCTCTAGATGCGGTCTCGCAAGGCAATTATTGCTCGCTTGCAATCATCTTAGTGAGCTTACCTTCTATAAAATAGTACAGGTCTTCGTTGGCTTTATAGATAACCTTGTTTTGGTCCATTTCCATCAAAATTGCACTGTGAGTGGTTTTTAGCCAGGCTTCTTCAGTCATGCCAATGAAAGGACGTGCATTTAAGATTTCTGTATTTTGTGTGGTTTGGCATGCAACCATGAGGAAAACTGCAGCCGTTAGTAGTAAATATCTCATTGTAGTTTTATTTAAGATGTACTCACCCAAAGCGATGTTTTGAGGTTAAGTACTATATAAATAAAGAATTGATGATAAAAGTTCCTTTAAAAATAACAATATCCTTAAAACTACCGTCAATTTGTTAAGAGAAGATAAAATAATTCTCAGGGAATACCACAGAACAATAATTTTTCTTTAGCGTAACCTATTGAAAATGAATCGGATTCAGTCGTTTTTCCCATTTCATTCACATTTTTAAGTGACAAAAAACACTTGACGGGTGGGGCAAAATGGGGCGAAGTAGGTCAAAATGGCAAAATTAGGATAAAATGGGATTAATGGATACAGGTATGTTTGTGGGGGAGTACCGCCACAATTTGGATGAAAAGGGGCGTCTAACAATCCCTTCATCTTGGCGTCCAGAGCTGAGTAATCCTGAGACTAACCTCTTTTTAGCGCTACCGAGCCCTGAGGGTTACATAACAATTTATCCGCCCAAAAAGATTGCTCAACTGGAAGCCTCCATAGCGCAGATCAGTTTAGGTGACCGGGAAGGACAGCAGGCAGTAGAAGAATTAATGGCGCGAGCGCACAGCTTTAGCTGCGACAAGCAGGGACGCATCAACCTAAACCAAAAGTTAATTGATTTTGGTGGAATTGAGAAAGGCGCAGTGCTCCTCGGCAAGTTATCTACCTTCAGCATATACAGCGAGGCTCGTTATCTCGGATTGCACAACCGGACGCCTGGAGATCCTGAGGCCCAAGCATCTATCTACAAGCGATTTAACCTATAGCCCATATCATACCTCAAATGGATAACACCCTAGAAGACATTGCCCGCGAGAATTTCCGCAGTTCTGGTTTTATCACGCATCCCAGTAGCGAACGTCCTATCCCTTGGTCGTTTTCCAGTCCCCCTCAAAGTCCATACACTCAGACTGATGCCGTGCGAGCGATTGAAGCGCGCCGAGCCCATGCTCATGAGCGCGAAAACTTATCACCTAATAAATTTATAACTTTCCTTCATGCTTTGCTCGCTCGATGAAACTCACCAAGCTGCGGCTTCGGGGCATTGCTCGGTCCTGCTGGATACGAGTGTTGCCATGCTTGCTCCGGTCGCGGGTGCACGTTTTTTAGATGGAACCTTTGGGGGTGGCGGGCACACTGAAGCTTTGCTTAATTCAGCGGATGCGGTAACTGTAGTTGCCTTAGACCGTGATCCGGAAGCCGCTGAGCGAGCAGAAGTTTTCAGATCTCAATACGGAGACCAGTTTAGTTTTCATGCCATGAATTTTGGCGATATTGCAGAACTTGAGGCTACCGACTTTGATGGCATCCTTTTTGATTTTGGATTGTCCTCGTTTCAATTAGATCATCCCGAGCGCGGTTTTTCTTTCCGGTCCGATGCACCGGTGGATATGCGAATGGATCCAGAATCTGGGCAAAGTGCATCTGAATTTCTCGAATGTGCGACGGAGGCAGAATTAATCGAAGCTATCCGTAATTATGGTGAGGAGAAGCGTTGGCGCCGAGTCGTTGCTGCCATTCTTGAGGCACGTGGTACCGGAAATTTAAATCGTACCCAATCGCTCGCAGGCTTGATCTGTTCTGCCGTAGAGCCGAGTCCGCGAGGACGTAGTAAAGTCCATCCTGCAACGCGTAGTTTTCAAGGTATTCGTATCGCAGTAAACGATGAGTTGGGTGCGATTGAACGCGCCTTGCCAGCTGCCTTCGACCGGCTCCGAGCGGGTGGCATTCTTGTTGCCATCAGTTTTCACTCGCTCGAAGACCGCATCGTGAAGCGTTTTTGCCGTCGTATGGCAGGACGCCCCGAACACGCTAATGATAGTCGAACACTCGACGAGCGCGAGGAACGTGCGCGAATGCTCTCCACGCGTGCAATTGCACCCAGTGTAGATGAAATAAAGAACAATCCTCGGAGTCGCAGTGCGCGACTGCGTGCCATCCAGAAGCTTTGATGATAAAAAAGACACCATTCACCTTCTCTCAATCTAGAGTGCGCCAAAATTGCATTACTTCTCTGGTGGGCCTTGGGTTGCTAACAGTGTGTTGTGCGTTTACTCTGGTGTGGATGCAGCAGGAAATTTCTCGTACAGCAAGCCAAGGAGCTAAGCTGGAGTCACAGTTAGCTGAGAAAGTGGATAAGCTTCGTTATCTCGACGAAAAGATTTCGCGCCTCCATCAACCCATTGTACTACAAGGAAAAGTTTCGGGCATGCTTCGCGCAGCAGAGGATCTCCAAGTTGTTTGGGTATCTGAGCGCATAAGTGCGGAAGGTCGTATTTATGCTGACGCCACTCGTTCCAGCGCACCTGGACTTGCTCTGATGTTTGAATCTAAGACCCCTGTAAACCCCTAAAGCCATGACACATCACTACGTTACCAGCGCCCATTTTCGAACACCCTCTGGTTGTCCCGGTATCGAACCTGTCCTCAACGTCCTCCAGCAAAACCGTCGCTTACCTGACCCTATAAACAAAGAGAACCCCTCAGGTCCGCCTTTGTCTCCTTCCGCTTCAACCCTTCAAAAGATGACCCGGCGTTTCAAGCCACATGAGTAAACCAACCCGATGAGCCAGGCTTTTGTATGTACCCAACGTGCTACTTTAATTCAATCAGTGATTGCGCTGGCTTTTTGCATCCTACTTGGTCGTCTTTTTTATCTTCATATTTGGAACCATGAAGATCTAGCTGATCGAGCTCAAAGCAGCCGTCAAATGGTTAAAGTGATTGAAGCACGCCGAGGAAACATCGTAGACCAACGCGGTAACCTCCTTGCTTCTACTCAAATGACCATTGATCTTGGAGTAGATCCACAATCGATACGTGAAAGTGATACTTCTAAATTACCAGAACTCGCAGCTTTGCTGAACAAATCCTTGGAGGAAATCGAAACTGCCTTTGCGACTACCTCCCGAATTCGCACAGATGGCACTCCCTACTTAGTGCGTTGGGTCCCCCTTGTTAAAGGACTCAACCAAGAGATCGCAGCAGAAGTCGATGCTCTTGGTATCAAAGGCGTCTACGGCAATAATCGGTATGCCCGTACTTATCCCGGTGGTAAACTCGCCGCCCATGTGCTTGGTTATGTTAATAAGGCAGATGTTGCCGCAAACGGAGTAGAGCAAACCTTCAATTATTACCTACGTGGTCAGGACGGATGGGTAGAATCTGAACGAGATGGGCGACGCCGCGAGATGGCTCAATATCGCGACCGAGAAGTACTCCCGCATGATGGGCTTAATTTACAGCTATGTCTCGATCAAATGATCCAACATATTATTGAAGGCGAGGTCGACCGTCTTGCCGAAGAATATGATCCGGAGAGTATCAGTATCATTGTGAGCGAACCAACGACCGGTGCCTTACTCGGGTTAGCAAACTACCCGAGTTATGATCTAAACGAATACTATAATACTCAGAAATACCCAGTAGCCAATCAGCGCAACCGCGCCTTGACCGATTCCTTTGAGCCTGGCTCTACTTTTAAAATAGTACCCATTGCGGCAGCATTGAATGAGCGATTGGTGCGGGCTAACCAAGAATTTGCGACCAACTTGACGCATATGAACTATCGTGGTCGCAAGGTGAATCTGCCGCGCGACGATCATATCAAATCAAACTCATTACGGTTAAACCAAATATTAGTGAAGTCGAGTAATCGAGCTTCGGCGCAAGTGGGGATGCTGCTCGGTGAGCAAATGCTATATGATTATGCCAGTGCATTTGGATACGGAGAACCAACCGGTTGCGATCTTGTAGGGGAGGGTACGGGCGTCCTGCACCCAGTTCGAAATTGGGATGGGCTAACGATTACCCGTATGCCGATGGGGCATGCCGTAAGCGCTACCCCGATGCAGGTACACACGGCGATGTCAGTTTTTGCCAATCAGGGCATTCTTATGGAGCCCATGGTGGTGCGTCAGGTATACGATGCTGCGGGCGAATCAGTGGTGCAGTTTCGTCCACGAGCAAAACGCCGTGTTATCTCAACTGAAACTGCAGAACTTGTCACGAATATGTTAACGGATGTGGTCGAGGTTGGTACGGCTCGGCGCACAGCGCGTCTCGATGGACATTTTGCCGCTGGCAAGACCGGAACAACGCAGAAAATTGAAAACGGCAGTTATTCTCGAACAAAACAAGTGACTTCTTTCAGCGGATTTTTACCCGCACGTAATCCACAACTCGTGATCACGGTGGTGGTTGACCACCCCAAGGTATATAAAGCCTCCGGGGGAAAAGTTTGTGGTCCTGCCTTTAAGAATATTGCGCAATCCTGCATTGCCTATCTAGGGATTCGCTCCGATCGCCAGGTTTCTGCACCGCTTGCACTTAAGCCTTTATTGCTTCATGGAACTAGCCGAATGTCAAATTAGTCTACTGCTCGATCAGTCTTTTATCAGAGCAAAGCTGCGCAACAAAGCTCAGGCTTTTAAGATGGAGCTTCCTCAATCCCGGAAAGGTCACAGCATAGGTGAATTAGTGGAGTGCATGGATGGCAAAAACTTCAATGGAAAAGATGAAGCGGAAATCACCTGCCTGATTACGGATAGTCGTCGAGTCGTTCCAGGAGCACTTTTTTTCGCAATTGGCGGGCTGCGCACCGATGGTAATTTTTATATTGAGGAGGCCGTAGATCGAGGTGCGGTCGCTATTGTTTCTGAAAAGAATTTAGGAGATCATATGCCTGTGCCGTGTATTCGGGTTTCGGATGTTCGTGAGGCCCTCGCTCTTGCAGCGCGTCAATTTTATGATCTGCCCGATGCGGATCTAAAAATAACAGGCATCACTGGAACAAACGGCAAGACCACCGTTGCAATGTTGCTGCAGCATTTATTAGGCGGAAACAAACAGGTGGGCATGCTCGGCACCGTTCGCTACGACTTGGGTAATCGCACCCTACCTTCATTTAAAACAACGCCCGAATCCGTTGATACTTTTGCTCTATTGGATCAGATCCGCGCCGCTGGATGTCAGGAGGTTGCCATGGAAATCAGTTCGCATGGTCTTGAGCAAAAACGGGTTTTTGGGATGTCTGTAGAGGTTGCCGCCTTTTTAAATCTCACTCGTGATCACATCGATTACCACCAAACCATGGAAGCCTATTTTGCTTCCAAGAAATTACTCTTTAATGGGGGCAACGGTAGGGTGCCCAAAAGCGCGGTGATTAATCTCGATTGCCCCTATGGTCATCAATTAGCAGCAGTGCTTGATTCGACGCTTTCTTGCACGACATTTGCGATTGATGCCAAGGCAGATATTTTTGCAGAGGCTGTGCATCTGTCAAAGGATCACACTGAATTTACTTTGCATTGGAATGGCGGTCGCACTCAAGTACGCTCACCTTTGCTTGGGCGCCATAATGTGAGTAATCTTCTTGCGGCTTTAGCAATTGGCCTTGTGAGGGCTTACCCCATGGATGCCATGCTCGCCCGCTTGGATTTTTTCCCCGCCGTTCCGGGTCGTATGGAACGGGTGGTGTGCGGTCAAAAATTTAACGTCTTAGTGGATTACGCGCATACAGATGATGCTCTCTATCATGCCTGCACGATGGTACGGGAATTGACTTCTGGTCAATCGATACTGGTATTTGGTTGTGGTGGCGATCGTGACCGCACTAAACGTGCACCTATGCTAAAAGCAGCCATCCTAGGAGCTGATATTATTATCGTTACCTCTGATAATCCCCGAACCGAATCACAGGATCAAATATTTGAAGACATGCGGACTGCATTGAGCGCAGCTGATTTTGAACGAGTGCAATTTATCCCCGATCGCAAGCGAGCAATTTCCATTGCATTAGATTTGGCAAAAGCAGAGGACTGCGTTCTGGTTGCCGGAAAAGGGCACGAGCGCTACCAAGAATTTGACGGTTCGGTTATTTCGTTTGATGATCGTCAAGTGATACGAGAATTATGGGATCTTAAAGCTAGGGACAGCGCCGGGCAATGACGGTATTTAATCCAGCAGATTTGGCACGTTGGACTGGTGGGCAATGGATCGCACCACCACCACCTTTGATTCAGGGCTTACATTTTGATACGCGTTTAATGAAATCGGGATCAGGCTTTGTGGCTCTAAGCCAAGGCGAGCGGAACGGGCATGATTTTTTAGAGGCGTCAATGGAAGCAGGGGCGATTTGTGCCATTGTTGAGCAAATCTGCCATACGCGTTTGCCACAGCTTGTTGTCGTAGACAGCATGAAGGCACTCGCTGATATTGCTCAAGCACATCGTGAGCGTTTTCGCCAACCTGTCATTGGGATAACGGGTAGTTGTGGTAAGACTTCAACCAAAGGTATCCTAAAGGGTTTATTGGGAAACGCTCGTTGTCATGTAACTCCAGGTAATTGGAATAATTGTATCGGTGTTCCCATGACTTTGTTTGGTTTGAATACAGACCAACACAATTTTGCAGTTATTGAAGCTGGAATAAGTGAGGTAGGCGAAATGAAAACCTTGTCTGGTATGATTCAACCAGACCTCGCAATCGTCACTCATGTCGGACCAGCCCACCTTGATGGTTTGGGATCCACTGCAGGGGTGGCACGTGAAAAAGCAAGTATTATGGCATCTGCTCGATCAGAGGCTCGTTTGATCGTGCCGGAGTCTGTCTATGCTTTTCCAGAATTTAAAGCCTTGGCGGCGCGCATTTGCTTGGTGCTCGAGGGCGATACGGCCGTGCCCGAACCTGCACCGGCTCAATATGTGAGATATTACGGTACCGAAAATGGCATTGCCCTGCTAAAAAAAGAATATCCTTTCCCGTCAGTTAGTGCTGGTATGCGCTCAAATGCAGCACTGGCTCTAGTCGCAGCTCAGATGCTCCAAGCGGAGGATTTTAAGGGGGCTCAATCGCTCTCATCTTGGAAACCAGATCCTCATCGCGGGGAGTACTTTGATTATGAAGAACAATCTTTTTATGTGGATTGTTACAATGCGAACCCAGCCTCTATGCTCGATGCTATGCGAACTTTTGAGGCAACCACTCCCGTTGAAGTCAAACGTGCTTATGTTATTGGTGCAATGGAGGAATTGGGAACAGATGCAGTTGCCTTGCACGAAACCATTGGGCGAAATTTGCGCCTCAGGGAAAATGATTTCTTGTGCTTAGTGGGGCCAGAGCACTTGACTGCCGGATACCTTAAAGGTGCTCAAGCGGCGGGTATCGCAGCTGAGCAGGTCACCACCACAGTTTCGGTCGGCACAATCAAATCAAGCATTGCTGCTTTTAAAGGAGCCGTTTTTCTAAAGGGGAGTCGCGCTTTTAAACTGGAAACACTTTTACCTGAAATGCCTAATTTTAAACCAGAATAAATACCCGATGCTAAGCTATCTTGCCGATTTTGAATCTTACTTTGGACCGTTGCGTCTATTTCGTTACCTAACCTTTCGCTCGGCAATGGCAGGGATGACCGCGATGGGAATTGGCTTTCTCATTGGGCCTTGGTTGATTGCTCGTCTGCGTCTTTTGAGGGCGCGTCAGTCTATGCGGACGGAAACAGAGGTAGGCGAACTGGCGAGCTTACACGCTGCTAAAGCAGAAACGCCCACGATGGGAGGATTGATGATTGCTGCTGCTGTGGTAGTTAGTGCTTTGCTTTGGGCGCGCCCAAATATTTACGTCATAACGGCATTGGTCGTTTACGGTGGATTAACGTTCATCGGTTTTTTGGATGACTACCTTAAAGTGACACAAGGCAGCAGCCGTGGCTTACCCGGTCGTTGGAAATTATTAGGGCAGGCAATTCTTACGGTATTAGCGATTACCCTTTTATTAAGTGTTCCCGAATCCGCCGCAAAAATGCGTGAACTCTGGGTGCCCTTTCACAAAACCATTTTGGTCGAACAGATGTCGCTGGTCTTGCTGTTTCCTTTTTTGTTCCTTGTTTTGGCTGGATCGAGTAATGCCATTAATCTTACCGATGGAGTTGATGGTCTGGCTATTGGATGCACGGTTACCTCGGCACTGGCCTATGCTATCATGGCGTACGCTGCAGGTAATGCCATCATGGCGGACTATCTCTTTATAAGTTTTGTACCGGGAGCAGGTGAACTATCGGTGCTGTGTGCTGCGCTGTTGGGAGCCAGTTTAACCTTTTTGTGGTATAATTGTCATCCCGCCGAAGTCTTTATGGGAGATACGGGGTCGCTCGCATTGGGTGGTCTTATTGGCATGATTGCCTTTATGGTACACCAGCCTTTGACCCTCGTAATCGTAGGAGGCATCTTTGTTTGCGAGGCCTTGTCTGTTATTTTCCAAGTGGGCTCCTTTAAATTACTCGGCAAGCGAATATTTAAAATGTCGCCCATTCATCATCATTTTGAATTAACAGGTTGGCATGAAAATAAAGTCGTCATCCGTTTTTGGATTCTCTCTTTGATTTTCGCTATGGTTGGATTAGCGACTTTAAAACTGCGCTAGCAATGGGACAAAGCTTGGCAATACTTGGTATGGGTTTAAGTGGTCAAGCGGCTGCAAAATTAGCGCAAGCACAGGGAGATCAGGTGATCACTTTTGATGCGACTGCCAAAGCCGATGCAGCTGAATTCTCCAAAACAGATCTTACGGCAGTTGACCAAATCCTAATCAGCCCAGGTTTCGAAGCGAGTCATCCCTGGCGGCAATGCGCTTTAGCGAGTGATAAACCATGCATAAGCGAGATAGAATACGCAGCCGAAAAATGGCGCGGAAAAATATACGGAGTGACTGGGACCAATGGTAAGACCTCACTCACAGAACTTTTAGCGGCCGCTTTTTGTATAAGCGGTGCAGATGCTATTGCCTGTGGTAATATTGGAGTTCCGTTTTCTGAAGTTGCAAATAGTGCTAGAAACACATCCCAGACGATTGCAGTTTGTGAGCTCAGCTCATTTCAGGCAGAACTAGTAGAGCGATTTCAGCTCGACGGTTTGTTATGGACAAATTTTGCGCCGGATCATCTTGATCGTTACCACCAACTCAGCGACTATCTTAATGCTAAGTGGAAGCTTGTACATTGCCTCAAGACACAGGCTCCTTTCTTTTATGGGGTCGAGGTGAGTGAGGCCATCGAGGCACACGCACTGGAAGCCAAGGGATCAAGTGTAGCAGTTGAAGCCATTGATCTTTCTGGGCTTCCTGTGGATTCACCTTTTAGGCACTCACCACAGCAAGCCAACCTCGCTCTGGCACAAGCATTATGGCAAGAGCTTGGTCTGGGAGCCTCGGCATTGCGTCAAGCAGCGGTAGAATTTAAAGTGCCTGCTTATCGCTTTGAACTTGTAGCACAGCATGCGGGCGTGAATTTTTGGAACGACTCAAAAGCTACTAATTTCCATGCAGTGAATGCCGCACTTGGATCTCTTTCGGAGGGTTCGGTTTTCTGGATTGGGGGAGGGCGCGCCAAAGGGGGCAATCCTGCCGATTTAGTGGCTATCTTGGAGGGTCGCATTACTGAGGCTTGTATCTATGGAGAATGTGCACCATCACTGAGCTCTGCCCTAAATGAATCCAGTATACCGTACCATCAAAGTAAGGATTGTGGCGATGCCATTCGCCAAGCAGCGCATCTGGCCCAAGCAAATCCTCCTGCCCATGTGCTGTTCAGTCCTGGCTTTGCTAGTTTTGATGCATTTTCCTCGTACCTAGAGCGTGGAAAATACTTTGATTCGATTGTTTTTAGTTTGTAGCCTGAGCAACTGCTCGAATAATAAAGTTTTAAACGCAAAAAGTTACGCTTATCATCATGAAATTATCTAAACTATTCGGACTTGTCCTAAGCCTACATTTGGGCCTCATCGCCATCCTTGTGATTCAACCTGGTTGTAGCACAACTCAACCACCGACACGCTTTGATCAAGGAGGTGTTTCGAGCATGAACAAAGCGCGGAGTCTTGACGAAGTCCTTCCCGAAAAGTCAGCCACCACGAGTCTTGATGCTGCTTTTAATGAACCTATTTATGGCACGATTGTTCGCGCAGAACCGCAACGACCCGTTGAGTCTGCTTTTGAGGATGAAGCTATGCCTGAGGTCGAAGTCACTGGCGATGGCTTTAGTAACTACACCGTTGAAGTAGGCGACAGTATGTGGGCTATTGCCAAAAAACTCAATGTCAGCCTCAAGGAACTACTGTCAGCAAATGGAATGGCTGAAAACGATCTATTGAGAGTGGGACGTGTGCTTCGCGTTCCCTCGCAAAGTACAGTTGTTAAAGTAAGCACCATAACCGCTGATGTCTTTCAACCCTCGGGCTTCAACGCAGCGACTGCAACCTATGAAGTTGTTGCGGGTGATACCCTCGGGCGGATCGCTAAACAATACGATACCAGCGTTAAAGCTATCAAGGCTGCCAATAACAAAACATCCGACTTAATTCGAATTGGAGAGCAATTACTCATTCCTGTTAATGAAACCGCAGCTCCACAGATCACCGCACCCGTGGTGGCACCGGCAGATCCTATGACGCAAGTAAAGCCAGCAGACTCTGCTCCGGTGGAATTAAAAGAAGTGCCCAGTGAACCGGTAATTGAATCTGAGGCAGAGTCCACGGTGGATACGGAGGCTTTGTTTGAGCAAACTCCAGAGGTGCCCATTACTCGAGAGGAGAACCCATAATAATAACCCTGCCTATAAATCTCACCATCCAGTAGGGCATGGCACAACACTTCGCCGGACGACGCAGCGCTTTTCTACGATTACCGCCAGCAGGTGTTTTTATTTGTTTTGTCGTCATCACCCTGACCTTGCTTGGCTTGGTGGCACTTTTCAGTGCGTCCCAAGCGATGCATGACAATCCTGCGGTGCTTTTGCGCAAGCAAATCATCTGGCTGGTGATTGCCAGCCTTGCGGGTGTATTTACCATGTTCATTAATTTGGATGCGTTGCGTCCCTTGAGCTACTTTCTTGCGGGCGTAGCGATTTTTGCCCTTGTGGCGGTTTTGATTCCCGGAATCGGAGTAACGGTTAACGGAGCGCAACGCTGGATTGATTTTGGACCGATGCGTCTACAGGTTTCTGAAATCGGGAAGCTAGGTCTTCTTTTTGCGCTTGCGCATTACCTTTCAAACAACAAGCGATATTTGGATCAGTTTGTCCGTGGCTTTGTCGTACCTTGTGGGATCGTTGGCATTTTCTGTAGTCTGATTTTGTTGGAGCCCGATTTTGGGACAACCTTTCTTTGTGGGGCAGTTGGAGGCGTGATGCTTTTTTTAGCGGGGATGCGCATGAAATTTTTGATACCGGCAACGGTGAGTGCGCTCACAGGATTTGCAATTTTAGTTTATAATGATCCAGTGCGCTTGGCACGTATTACCTCCTTTCTCAATGTTGAGGGTAATCGCAGCGACAGTGCCTATCAATTATGGCAAGGTATCCTTGCCTTTGGTGCCGGCGGATTACAAGGCGTTGGGCTCGGTTCTGGCCGTCAGCAGATGTCGTTTCTCCCAGAAGCGCATACCGATTTTATTTTTTCAATTATTGGCGAGGAATTAGGATTTTTTTTCACCGCTGGGGTGGTGGTGTTATTCATGATGCTTTTCTTTGTGGGCATTCTTCAACTTAAGCGTGCTCCGGGATTATATCACTATCTCCTCGTGATGGGGGCCTTGCTCTTTATTACATTTCAGGCCTTAATAAATATTGGGGTGGTGACGGGATGTTTGCCGACAAAAGGTATTTCACTTCCCTTTATATCTTATGGTGGATCCAACCTCGTATTTATGTTTGTCCTTACGGGCATAATCTTAAATGGATTTCGGACTTGGGAATTTTCCACCCTACAACCCAAACGCGATCTATGAGCACAATTCTAATTGCTTGTGGTGGCACGGGTGGACACCTCGCCCCAGGGATCGCACTCGCAGAGGTCTTCGTTAAAGAAGGGCACCGTTGTTTATTATTGGTTAGCCAGAAGACCGTGGATTCAGCCCTCATTCGCAAGTATGAATCCTTAGATTTTATTGCGATTCCGGGGCAGGGATTTTCAGGTGGTATTTGGCAAGGCTTGAGTGCCTTGTGGAGTTTATATCGAAGCTTACGGGTGGTACTGCGTTTGATCCGGCAAGAGAGCCCGGACTTAGTTTTTCTTTTAGGGGGTTTTCTTTCGGCTGGGCCAGGTCTGGCGGCACGCTTAGGAGGGATACCGGTGGTTTTACATGAGGCAAATTCCGCACCTGGGCGAGTTACGCGATGGCTCGCACCCTTAGCTGAAAGAGTGTATCTACCTGCCGGGTTGTCTTTGGAAAATGTCGCTTCTGAAAAACTGCGTCACCCTGGCTATCCCGTTCGCCAAGAGATCGCTGCCATACCAATAGCATGTGCTCGGGCGTCCTTAAGGCTAGACTTAGAGACAAAACTTCTGGTTGTTATTGGCGGGAGTCAGGGAGCTCGTGCCCTTAATGACTGGGCTGAAGAAAATTTTGAATCCTTAGCAGAATCAGGCATTTCTATTTTTTGCGTGAGCGGATTGCAACAGGCAGAGGCACAAAAAACCACCCTCCAAAACCGAGCAGGCAAGCTATGCTCTTTTACACGAGTTGAATTTACCGACCAGATGGCAACGGTATTATCTGCGGCTGACTTAGTGGTTTCTCGGGCTGGTGCAGGCAGTATTGCAGAACTCGCCGCTTGTCGAAGACCAGCGGTGCTGATTCCTTACCCCTATGCGGCGGATGACCACCAGACCGCAAACGCACTTGCTCTAGAGGCAACTGGAGGAGGGCACATGTTAGCACAGAGCCAGCTCGGCTTGCTTGCAGTAAAGGTAAAGAACTTAATTTTTGATATCGAGGCATTGAAGCAGATGCAAGGAGCCCTTGAAAAAATAGACCCTACAAACACCGCAAAAGATATTGCGCAGGACTTGCTCACCTTGACCAGAGCGAGGCAGACGTCTAAAACAAAAAGTGGAAATGAAACTTGAGGAAAAAAGTTATTTTTTTGCTGGAGTCGGCGGCGTGGGGATGACTCCACTGGCAGCTTGGCTTGCTGCGGCGGGCTGTGAGGTATGTGGGCATGATGATTATCTGCAAACGGAAGCACGGACCTTACTGGAATCTGCCGGAGTGAAGATCCGTGATTTACTTTTTAGTGAGGACATCTCTAGTTTCGATGTTTTGGTATACACAAGTGCCTTGGCAGAAGACCACCCTTCATTAGCAGCAGCAAAAGCAGGTGGTTTGGAGCTTTTACGCCGCGGCGAATTATTGGCAAAAATCGCTAAAGGCCGCCATTTGCTCGCCGTTGTTGGGAGTCACGGAAAAACAACTACTTCCGGTTTAATTGCGCACGGCTTGATTCAAAACGGAATGAAGGCTGATTTCATAATAGGTGGATTTTTTGCCAATCAAACCCACTTGCCCTACGCATTTGGGGGACATGAATGGTTGATTGCGGAAGTGGATGAAAGCGATGGCACCATTGAAGCCTTTGAGCCTGAAGTGAGCTTAGTGCTAAATCTTGATTGGGATCATGCCGATCAATACTCAGATCAGCAGTCACTGGAGTTTGCCTTTACGGCTTTGTTGGAGCGCACTCGCAAATGCGTACTAGCTCCGGATTCGCTGCGAGCACAATTACCGGAGGTTTTAGGACAAAAGATCATAACGTGGCCGCTACCAGATGATGGTATGAATACTCATAATATTACAGCGGCAACTGCTGCTTTGGAATATATACAAGGCGCAAAGCTAGACCTCGCGCCTGAGCATAACTTTCCCGGTATGGCACGTCGCCAAGACTGCTTGCACCACGATGTGATGCTTTCGGTTTACGAAGACTACGCCCACCACCCAACGGAAATTGAATCTCTCATTAAGCATATGAGAGATGCGGAGCCGGATCGTCGATTGGTAGTGGTATTTCAAGCACACCGTTATTCACGAACACGTCAGTTCAAAGACGGAATTGCACGAGCATTGGGCAATGCCGATCAGGCTTTCCTTCTGCCAATCTATGGGGCTTATGAAACGGAGCGAGCGGGTGGTGAGATGTTAAATTTAACAATGGCTTTTGGGGCGTCTGCCCCCACGGTTTTGCCGATGAACCTTCGCGGTATGGAAAAGCTTGCGATGGCTTTAGTGGATGAACCCTCGAGCTTAGTTTTCGCAGGAGCGGGCGACATTCATCATTTTGCCAATGCATTTGTAGCCCAGGTGCGCTCAGGCTTTGACTCTCAGGCTGCCTGGAAGCATTATATGCAGGACCGTGTTTCAAAAACTTGTATTTTGGAGACCGATGTGACCCTCGCTGCAAAGACTACCATGCGAGTGGGAGGTGCGGCGGAATTTTATGCTGAGCCAGAAAATTTAAGTGATTTACACGCCTTGTTGCGGGGCGCTCATTTATTTGAACAAAGCGTTTTTTCGCTTGGGAGAGGTTCAAATATTATTGTACCCGACGAGGGTTTTTCTGGTTTGGTGATTCGTTTTAATCGCGGTCTTTGGAAAACCACGCTAAACTTGGGTGGGGGACGTTTGTGGGTTGGTGCAGGCGTCCGTTTGAAAGAGGTTTGTGGACTGGCCGCTAAAGTAGGTTTGTCAGGCTTTGAATTTCTGGAAGGCATTCCTGGGTCGGTAGGCGGATCCCTGCGGATGAATGCGGGTGCTATGGGGAGTTGGATTTTTGACGTTGTTGAGCGAGTGCAATTACTAGAAGCCGATGGGAGGGTACGGGATATGCCCCAGGAGGCTTTTCATTTCGGATATCGCAAAGTAGAGGAGATCAGTACTGGAATTGCATTAGGCGCGATTTTGCGCAGCCCAGAGAAAGAGCAAGGAGCTGCTATTCGCGAACGAATGGATAGTTATGCTTCTGTCCGTAAGGCCAGCCAACCGCGGGAGCCGAGTGCAGGGTGTATTTTTAAAAATCCGGATGGGGATTATGCCGGTAAGTTAATTGATACAAATGGCTTAAAAGGTTTACGCGTTGGAGGTGCCGAGGTCTCAGAAGTGCATGGCAATTTTATTGTAAACAAGGGCTCTGCTACTGCTAAAGATATCATCGAATTGGTGCGCAAAATTCGAGCGACTATATATCAAAGCTCTGGAAAACTACTGGAACCAGAAGTCTTATTACTCGGACAGAATTGGGATGAGGTGCTCGGCCATCCAGTTGAAGTGGAGGGCTGTAAAGATGAATAACACTCATGCAGGGCGAATTTCGGTGCTCTACGGCGGTATTGGCGAGGAGCGGGCAGTTTCGCTACAAAGCGGACCTGCAATTGCACAAGCCTTGGAATCGCATTATTCGGTTGAAATGGTGGAGTTAAATACGGCGGTTTTGCCAAAAGATTTGCACCTGCAAAGTTCTGTAGTGTTCCCTGCATTGCACGGTAGCTTTGGGGAGGATGGTAGTTTACAAGCTGCTCTAGAGGCGGCGGGAATTGCTTACTGTGGGAGCGATGCCGCTGCCAGTCGTTTGTGTATGGCTAAAGACCGCACCAAAGTAGTCGCGCGGGATTTGGGGATTGCGACGCCAGAAGCAATTCATTTTGAAGCAGGGGAAAACCCATTGGCTGATAATGTAATTGAGATCTTGGGAAATGATCTGGTGGTCAAGCCTGCTAATATGGGGAGTAGTGTCGGGCTTCACTTCGCTAATAGTCGCTCGGCTTTGGGCCTTGCACTCTCTCAAGTGCATACCGGAGAATGGTTGATTGAACAACGTATCCACGGCCGAGAATTGACCGTGGGACTTCTTGAGGGTCAAGCAATGGGCGTGGTAGAAGTCGTCAGTGTCAGTGGGGTCTATGATTACGAAGCCAAGTATATTGCCGGCAGTACAAAATACCTCTGTCCGGCAGCCTTGGATGCCACCTTAGAGGCAGAAATTAAGACCGCTTCGGAGGCTCTATTTAATGCTTGTGGTTGCCGTGATTTCGCGCGGATTGATTTTCTGTTAGATGGCGATATGCCTTATTTTCTAGAGGTTAATACTTTGCCAGGTCTGACTGCTTCAAGTTTATTGCCAAAGAGTGCGGCATGTGAGGGCTTGGGTTTTGAAGCATTAGCACAAGCGTTGGTGCGCGGAGGCTGTGAGCGTTATGCCTCAGAAAAAAATGGAGGCGCGCAGGCATGAAGCGTCAGCGCCGAGATTGGGGTGTTAGCAGCGCGCGCGGGCAACAGAGTTGGCATGCCTTGCGTGAGCAAACCCACAAAACACCGGGTGTGAAAAGCCTCACCGTTAAGCGCCGGCAAATTTTTCTATACTTAAAGGGCGCCCTGCTGGGAATCGTTGGTATTGTTATTATTGGCAGTGGCGCCCTTTGGGTCGGTTCTCAACTACAAGAAGATCGTTCAAAAGGAGCCTTGGCTGACTCCAAACCGCTTGCATCCATCCGATACAAGACCAACGGGGTATTGAGTCACGCGCGCTTGGGAAGCATGATCAGCGTATCGACGGGAACCCGTTTAATCGATGTCGATATTCACGCTATCAAGCGCGACTTAGAGAGCATCGGACAGGTGAAGCAGGCGACGGTTGAGCGAGATTTGCCCGACACCTTGCGCATCCAATTACAAGAGCACAAGCCGATACTCCGTATGGTCATCGAGAATGCCGCAGGTGAAAAAAAACTACGCATGGTTTCACGCACGGGTGAGGTTTTTGAAGCTTTGGATCAGCCTCCAGATTTTGTACGAACCTTGCCCTACCTTGGACCATTCCAACATAACGATGGGAGTTATTTCCCTCTAGGCGACATGGAGCAGGTGGCAAATTTGCTGAACACCTGCGAAGTGAATTACCCCAATGAGTTTCAAAAATGGAACGTGGTCTTACTTACACGCTATCGAGGGCAACCGGGTCTCCCTGGAGAGGTTATAGAGGTGCGCACAAAAGAGGGTGATTCAGTGGAGCGTTTGATCTTCAGCGCGAGCTTTGATTTTGAGAAGCAATTGGATCGATTACGCTATATTCGAGAAGTCTCCTCCGCGATGGGTGATCCACTTGTGCGGGCGGATTTCTCCATGAACAACAAGGCCGTCGTAGAATTCAAAAGTGGCCGCAATAAACTTTTATAAAAATTGAAAATGGCTATCTTTAAACTCGCCCCCTAAGGCCTCTATTTGACACTTTTTCTTATCGATGTTTTCCTCAATCCAAATTATCTAATAATTCATGAGCTCGCCCCGTATTGTTGCAGCTGTGGAAATTGGAACCAGTAAAATTGCAGTTTTACTGGGTCGACTCGATGGGAGCACAAAGGTGGACATTGTGGGTCACAGCCTTTCCACCTCTAAGGGCGTAAAAAAGGGTGAAATCCGTGATCTGCGAGCCGTTAGTGATTGCGTACATTCGGCGCTCAGTTCTGCTGCTGGTAAGTACCATATCGATGAAGTCTATCTCGCACTGAGCGGGCGTCATCTAGAAGGTAATTTTAATGTGGGAACGGCGACCGTGAGCGATGCTGCAAGTCGAGTGCGTCAGATCGATGTCAATCAAGCGATCGCAGACGCTAAGCGACGTGAACTTCCAGAAAATCGCAGTTATATACATCACATCCAAAATCCATTTTGTCTCGATGGTAAAGTAGTGGATAGTCCCCTCGAACAACAAGGACAACGTCTGGAAGTCGGTTACTGGTCGGTTCATGCAGATACCCCGCTCATACGAAATTATCTGCGCGTTATCGGTGGTTATGGCATGGAGGTTAACGACATCGTAATTTCGAGTCTGGCATCCGGAAATATTCTTGCTGAAGAAGTGGAGAAGGATGCCGGGGTTTTGGTGATCGATATTGGCGGTGGTACCACAGATTGGGTTCTCTATCGCGGGGGCTTTGTGGTCCGTACGGGAGTGGTTTCGGTTGGAGGAGATCACATTACTAACGATTTATGTGCAGGGCTGCGCACGGGTCAAAAACGTGCGGAACAAATTAAGGTAGAACACGGACGTGCCTTTCATGATCGCGAAGATCGCAATGAAAAAATCTGGCTAGTTGGGGACTATACCATTGGTGATAAAGAGTTTCCAAAATCTGCTGCGACACAAATTATCGAGGCACGGGTAACAGAAATCTTTGAAATCGTGAAGGCGGAAATCAAGAAAGCAGATTTTTACAAAGTCGATGATATTGCCAGTGGAGTGATTTTAACAGGCGGGACAGCGCGACTGGAGGGACTGGAACAGGTTGCGGAACGTGTATTGGGCTTGTCGGTACGCTTGGCGGATTTTGAGCCCGGGTTAGATGCGGAATTACGCAGGCCGGAATATACTACGGTTATCGGGGTATTAGATTATGCCCGAGTCGATCAAGACCGAGTCGATCAGTCGAATGATGGTATGGGTATTCTCAATGGTCTGATGAATGTCCTTGGGATTCAACGAAAGGAGGCGAGTTACTGATGGAAAATGTGCCCCATAATGGAACCGAGTTGGAGGCCTCTATTCGTGTACGGGTTATTGGGCTAGGCGGTGGCGGTTCAAACGTGTTGGCTGGCATTGATCGGGATCGTTATCCACACGTTGAATACCTTGCCGTCAATACGGACTCACAAGCCCTAGCACATTCTCCCCTCACGCATAAAGTACTCTTGGGTCAAAATATAACGCGTGGACTTGGCGCAGGTGGAGATTTCGAAATTGGCCGCCAGGTAGTAGAAGCGGATCGCGCAGAACTGGAGGCTTTGGTTGCAGAGGTTGATTTATTAATATTAGTCACTGGATTAGGCGGTGGTACCGGAACTGCCGCGGCCCTTCTATTGGCAGAATTAGCAACCCAAACCGAGGCCACCGTCCTGGCTTTTACGACTCAACCATTCACCTTTGAAGGTGCTCGCCGAAGGGAGATATCTGATGCTGCTTTGGCAGATTTACGCGAAAAGGTGCACGGACTGATCCCCGTCCCGAATGATTTATTGCTACAAGAAACAGAGGAAGACGATACAGCGCTATCAGCTTTTGCAGTCGCGGATAAATGGATCGGGAAGGGAATACACTCTTTGTGTGCGATGCTTTTTGAAACGGGAATTATCAACCAAGATTTCAGTGCTCTGCGCAATCTGCTCCAAAGACGCGGCGGGAAAACGATATTTGCTATTGGTGCCGGCAAGGATGAGGATTTTGTTAAAGACGCCCTCAGTCAACTTTGCGACTGTCCCTTACTGCACGCAACCGAACGACCCAGTCGGATGGATCGCATTTTGCTGCATTTGGTGGTGGGTTCGGAAATGGGTTTGGCTAAAATACAAGAGGTGGTCACCAGCATCAGTGAGCAGTTTGATTCTAGTAAGGAAATTATAGTAGGTGCGGTAATGGATTCTCGCTTTGCAAAATCACTGGAAATTTGTCTCATCGCAAAAGTGGAAATCGAGCCCACTGCCACGACCTCAGATAATGCAGGTTTGCGCAATGGTCGTGAACCCATGGAGACCATCGGTAGCCTTGGCTTGGAAAACGCCAATATGGAAGCGAATCCAAAGCCCGTGGTTCACGTATCAAAATTGATCGGTAAAAAGAAAAAAGAAGCCAATGAAGATCAGGATGAATTCCTCTTTGTAGATTTGGAAGCACAGCGCGGGTATTTTGAGCAAACGGATCAAAATTTATATAATAATGAAGATCTGGATGTTCCCACTTTCCTCAGGCGAGGGATCAAGATAAAACTAAAATGATTTTGCTGATTTCTTGGAGCAAATACGAGTGAAGCTTGTTCTCTTTAGTCGAATATGTCTTAGTTTTTCCATGAATAATGCTAGCAGTATGATATTGCTTTTGGGAGTCTTGGCTGCCGGGAATATAGGTGCTTCAGATTGGCAAGCTTTTAAAATACCGGCTGAAATAGCAGCAAAAAATTTGGGTCTTGAGGTAAATATAATGGAAAAAGGTCGAAGTATCGCCCTCAAGGAAGGGGATTACTTACCAGATTTTGGGCTTATTAATCAGGCAGGCAAAATGGTTTGCATAGAAGATTTAAGGGGCAAGCAATGGGTTTTAAACTTCATCTTTACTCGCTGCCAAGTGGCAGAAATGTGTCCAGCTGCTACCAGTCGTATGGCTATGCTGCAGCGTGAAGCGCCTAAGTTTAAGCTGCCGGATTTACATTTTGTTTCCATTACCTTTGACCCTGGCTACGACAGTCCAGCAGTCCTCCGGCGATACGCTCAAGGATTTGGTATCAAGGAGCACAACTTCGATTTATTGACCTATCCTAAAGAAGCTTTCATCGACAGCCTTCTATATCTCTTTGGTATATTAACCCGGGAAGAAAATGGCACGATTACCCATAACAGCGCAACTTTTCTCATTGATGCGACTGGTCGTGTTGCTCTCAAGCAAAGTGGCGCAGACTGGAGTGCGGAAAAAATTCGCAACGCCGCGGCAGCCCTTTCGGAGTAATAAATTTTCATTGGCTTCTAAACCAACAGGGTAAACGAAAAATTTGTGGTTTCTGCGATCGTTTACAACTGCGGGACGCGATCGGAGATTTCCGGCTTAATCATTCCGTAAGGAAGGCGATAATGAGTTGTCCTAAAAGAAGGAAGACGACAAAGTGGTTTTATGTTTGAGCCTGATTCAGCCTACAATGGAGCGACTGCGCTTGTAGCCGGTCTAGTGACCAGTGTACATTGTGTTGGCATGTGCGGACCTTTATCCTGCGCCTTTATGCCGACAAAAGAAGCGGGCCCTTCTTCGCAATGGGTGCTCTTGATTTATCATGCATTTAAGCTTTTGAGCTATGCCCTTGTAGGTGCTTTAGCCGGAGCATTTGGAAGCGTGATCCTTGGAGCTTTAGAGGGCAGTTGGTTAAATTACCTTCCTTGGTTGCTGGTCTTCTTTTTTATAGCAATCGCTTTGCAGCTTGATCGTCATTTTCCAAAACCGAGATGGCTAGCGCTCGCCTACGGGCGTGTAAGCGCTCATTTTCGTAGCATGGGTAAACCTCTGGCGGCTGGGCTCATTGGTTTTGCTAGTCCTTTGCTGCCCTGTGGCCCGCTCTATATGATTTTTGGTTTGGCGCTCTTCACGGGCTCTGCGCTTGAAGGGGCTCAATTTGCACTTTGCTTTGGCTTGGGAACTATTCCGCTCCTTTGGCTCGTGCAATCCCAATTCATGCGTGTGCGAAATCTTTCTAATCCACGCTATCTACAAATGATACAGCGAATCGCTGCTGGTATCGCTGCCTTGGTGGTATTGTGGCGTTTGCGTGGCACCCTAGGTATTGAAGCAGCAGTCGATTGGATTTGCCGATAGGAGACGCGGGGCATGGCCTCTTCTATTGAAAAGCTATCCGTTGTAAGTGAGCGCTGGCACTGGTATTAATTTTCGTCTGGGGGGCTAGTGGGCTCTTCGTATTCATGTTCCTCTTCTTCCTCTTCCTCTTCCCACTTCATGGTATCGTCCGTTTCAATTTTTTCATCGGTGTCCTCGTCAACATCAGAAAGTTCTTCCTCAAGTTCTTCATCTTCAGTTTTCTTGGGAGCGTTTTCGTCGTCTTCGATTTCAAATCCTTCGGGGAGGTATTCAAGAATTGCCGTGATCTCGTTAAAGAAATGGCTGGCACGACCCACCATATAGTCTGCATTTTGAGACTCACGTATTTCTTCTTCTAGTTCTTCCACGGTGATGTTCTCTGTAAAGTCGATGAGGTCATTGAGCATTTTGATCCGAAGTCGGGTAATGTGGTCAATGAAGTCAGCATAAGGACCTTTGTCTTCATCGATAACATCTGGAAGGGCAAAGACTTGATCCTCGCAGTCGAGAATGCTGTCTTGTTGACGTTCGAGATGGACGGATTTGTCTTTCTCGATTTTACCGATGTTGAAAGTATAGAAAGCCTCTTCCACAAGGTCGGTTTGAAGGCCGTAGTCGCTGAGGGCTTCCAGCAAATCAACAATGTGCTGGAATTGCCTTGGGTCAATAATGCCGAGTCCATCAAGATCCCAATGAATGGGATCGCTTATTTCGGTTATCCACCAATTCATATCCTCGCCAAGGCGGGCTTTGCACCAAGTTAGTTTCGCTGATGATTGTGACATATTATTAATTTGAACATCTACAGAGGGGATTGACTCTCTTATTACGATAACGTTTCAAATTTGAGCATTTAATTTTTGCCAGTGGCAAGATTTATTTATGATAGAAAATTAATTGAGCCGAAGGTGGGTGGCATTTTTCTTGTTATAAGTTAGATTTTCTCTAAGCCTCTACTGTTATTATTTGGGTCCCCGATTCGGGATTCCGCTGTCATGGGTGTACTCTACGAAAATTTTATCCGCTCCATTTTCTTTAAAATGAGCCCTGAGGTAGCGCATGAGCGCGGTCGTCAGGCCTTGATGACTCTAAGCCGAGTTTCGCTTGCATGCCGCTTACTTCGAAAGGGCTTGCTAGTGGAAGAAGATAATCCGGTACAACTCTTTGGCTTAGAATTTAAGAACCGAGTGGGATTAGCGGCGGGAATGGATAAGGATGGTGAATTTCCTCGGGCGGTAGAGGCGCTGGGCTTTGGGCATAGTGAAGTGGGGACGGTGACCCCGAACGGGCAACCTGGAAATCCCGAGCCGCGACTTTTTCGCTACCCAGAAGACAAGGGTTTAGTTAACCGCATGGGATTTAACAACAGGGGTGCCATGGCGATGCACGATCGCCTTGCCAAACAGTACCCAAAGGGCAAGCGTGGCATGCCTGTTGGGATTAATATTGGAAAAGCCAAGCTTACGCCCTTGGAGCACGCCGTAGAGGATTATTTGACTGGCTTTCGGGTCTTGGCGGATCAAGCCGATTATTTCACCGTGAATATAAGTAGTCCTAACACAGAGGGTTTGCGTGAATTGCAGGGAGCTCATTATCTACGGACTTTGTTGGGGGCTCTACAGGAGGAAAATACTAAGCTCGCCCGCAAGATGGGTCGCGATCGTCACCCCATGCTATTGAAAATTGCACCCGATTTAAGTTTCCGTGAAATCGATGCGATTTTAGAAGTGCTCCTCGAACTGGGATATGACGGGGTGATCGCCACTAATACGACCATTACTCGTCCAGCTAATTTTTCAGGGGAGACTGTTGGTGGTTGGAGCGGTGGTGCTTTTATGCGGGAACGCTCAAATGGAGTTATCAAATACATTCACCGAGCGACCGAAGGGCGTTTGCCGATTGTAGGTGTAGGTGGAGTGGATTCACCCGAAAGCGCAGGGGAAAAAATGGATGCGGGCGCATCTCTAGTACAGCTTTATACTGGCTGGGTCTACCGCGGCCCTTCGCTGGCATGCGAGATCGCTAAAGCCCTGAAGGCACACGGAGAAAATTGGGTCTAAATTAGTTTTGCTTTTGAGCGGCAAGCATTTCCATGCGCCGTGCTCGCACGTCAAAAATTTGGGACTGCTCCTCGGCATGATAAGAAGAGCGAATCATGGGGCCAGATTCACACACCCCAAACCCAACTGCGAGGGCGTAATCCTTCCAACGCTCAAATTCCTCTGGAGTTACCCAGCGGTCGACTGCTTGGTGATCTTGTGTTGGTTGAAGGTATTGTCCGATGGTAAGGATGTCTACCCCTACGGCTGCCATGTCCTGGAGCACCTGTTTGATTTCTTCTTCGGTTTCTCCGATTCCAAGCATGATGCCAGACTTGGTGATAAAACCGCGTGACTTAGCATGTTTCAGTACCCAGAGGGAGCGGTCGTAGCGTGCAGTTTTACGAATGGGTCGTTGAAGGCGTTCAACGGTCTCAAGATTATGATTAAATATATCCGGGCAGGCATCGAGGACCACATCAAGGTATTCCTGTTGTCCGCGAAAATCAGCCGTGAGGACTTCAACGGCACACTCTGGTACGCGATGATGAATTGCTCGTATGGTGGCAGCCCAAACAGAGGCACCGCCGTCTTTAAGATCATCACGCGCGACTGAGGTAACCACCGCGTGTTGCAGTTGCATGGTAGCAATGGATTCTGCTACGCGCGCTGGTTCGCCCAAGTCGAGTTCGGTGGGGCGTCCTGTCTGGACGGCACAAAAACGACAGGAACGAGTACAGATATTGCCAAGGATCATAACGGTGGCCGTACCTCGTGACCAGCATTCGCCCATGTTAGGACATTGCGCACTTTTACAAACGGTGTGCAGTTGGTTCTCCTCGACAATTTTATGTGTCGCTTTGTAGGCGGGGCTACTGGGAAGTTTGGCACGGAGCCATTCTGGTTTGCGGGTCTTCATAAAAGCTCAGCACTATTCCCGATAACACGCTTGAATTCAACTGCTAATCGCTCTTTCAATTTTGCAGCTTCAGGTAGTTTGGAAAGTTCTCTTTTTAAGGAGGTGACCGTACCGTCGGTGATACCGCAGGGAACGATACCTTCGAAATGGGTGAGGTCCGGATCCAGATTAAGGGCAAAGCCGTGGTAGGTAACCCATTTTTTGACTGCCACTCCTAGCGCGCAGATTTTTCCTTGCTCGATCCAGATGCCGGTCTTGCCTTCACGACGGTTTGCCTTGAGGCCATAGTGGGCGAGGGTATTTATAATTACGGTTTCCAGGTCTCGTAGGTAAGCGTGTAAATCGCGGCGGTGCGTGATGGATACGATCGGGTATCCCACCACTTGTCCCGGGCCGTGGTAAGTGATGTCGCCACCTCGGTTAGAGGGATAAAAGCTAATGCCTCGTTTCTGGAGTTCAGCCTCGTTCCAGAGAAGGTGTTGCGCCGCGTCCTTTCGCAGACCAGTGGTGAAGACCGGATCATGTTCGGTAAAAATGAGAGCATCTTTAACGCGGTCTTCGATCCGTGCAAGCAGGCGATTTTTTTGCTGCTTCAGGGCGAGGGCATAAGGGGTGCGTCCCCAGTCGAGGATCTCGATCATGACGAATGCCTATTTTTTTGGAAGGACCACGCGCCGACGAACGACATTTCCTGGGCGAACGGGCGCAGCCAGTGTCGCCTGTGTTTGGAGGATAGCAGGTAAGGGCTTTGCTTGTTTGCCTATCTGGGGCATACTTCCAGGTGTACGAGAGACGACGGGTCCGGTGTTCTTGATCGGGAGCGGACGTTCATTGGCGGAGGCCATTGCAAGGCGTTCACTGCGACCGTCTTTGCTCACGGTGAGAGAGAGGTTTCCGGTATCAAAATCATTCACCACAACACCGTTGGCATTTTCGCCTTCCTTGAGCCAGTAGCCCAAATTTTCCTTTTTGTTAAATATGCTAAAATGGAATTCGTCGCCTATTTGAATCACGCCTCGAAATTCTAACTGACGTGCGATGGTGCCACTTGGCGCTGGAGCGAGCGGCTTGGCTGCAACTACACCATGATTGGGGGGCAAAAAGGGGCTTTTTGATTGGAGATTAACCTGTGCCGACAGCGCTCCAGCAGTTGCGAGGAGTAGCATTAAGGATCGTTTAGTGTCGGTGCTCGGCATCTGGCGGAGTAACATATTTTATTGGTATTGGCGTGTCTTGGGGTTTTTCAGCTTGGGTTTTTTTGGCTTCTCGTCTTCAAAGCCACTGCCTTCCATATAGGCGTCGCCGGTGGTTCCGGTTTCGAGGTATTCCTTGACGACCTTGCGCTCCTTTAGTCCTTCGATGGCTTTGCGGCTCATTTCATTGGCTTCGTCTGGGGTTTTTAGAATAGTTGGCCGAATAAAGATGATCAATTCTGTGCGAGTATATTCCACATCTTCATGGCTGAGTAATTGTTTGAAGACCGGCAGGCGGCCGACGATGGGGAAATAGATATTGGAGACATCCTTTTTATTTTCCTGTAGACCGCCTAGGATAATGACATCACCATCGTTTACCGTGATGGTGGAGTTGGCTTCGCGTTTACCAATGATGGGGCGAGTCTCTTCGTTGCCCGCAAAATTCTGTACCGTATCCACTGTTTGCTCAATTTGTAATTGCACCGAACCATCTGCTCCGATCAAGGGGGTGGTGGTGAGCTTGATGCCGACATCACGGTATTCTAACTGCGTCTGGGTGTTGTTACTGCTGTTATTAAAGGAAGTGGTACCGGTCTCAAAGGGGCGTGACTGGCTCACATTTATAATGCCCTCTTCATTGTGGCTCACTACGATGGAGGGTGTGGAGAGGACACGTATGTTGTTATCGCCTTCTGCGAGATCGAGCACGGCGTTAAGATCAAATTTTCCAAAAGTAGAAAGCAATGTTTCAGCTGCACCCGCTGCTGGTGTGGCTGAGTTGACGACGTTTGAAGCCACACCTGACATAGATCCAGTCAATCGAGTGCTTCCATCGTTAAAGGCGAGTTCAAAGCTCTTGATGCCACTACCTTGGTTTTCATCGAGGGAGACTTCGGTGATGATGGCTTCAATGCGGACTTGAGGGAGGGGGATATCGATTTTATTAATCAACTCACCGATGGACTTAAGGTCGGAGTCGGTTCCGTAGGCGACGATGGAATTAGTGCGGGTATCTGCGGAGAGGCCCACGAAATTAGAGAACTGAAGGGCGCTGTTTGCTTCGTTGGAGTTGGGGGTGATGGCGCGGGCAACTTGAGCCTGTTTGGGCGTATTCTTATTGTTGTTATTATTATTCTGATCACGGTTGCTGTTTTGGTTGCGGGTGACCTTGGCGTCTTCTTCACGACCTTCTTCCTGCCCAGAAATAATATTTTCAATAATGGGAACGACGTCTTCTGCCTTCGCTTGACGGAGTTGAAAGACTTCGCTCCGGGTGAGTGGAGCGGCATCGATATCAATACTTTTTACAACTTCTTTTATGGTGGCGAGGTTATCGGGTTGTGTGACCACGATGAGCTGGTTGCTGCGTTCGTCGGCGGTGATGCTGGTATTGCCGTCGAAGTAACGGGCGAGGGGTCCCTTAGAAAGATTTTCCAGTTGTTGCTGCATGTCCTGTGCTTGGATGTAATCGAGTTTAATGAATTCAATTTGCTCGCGGTATTTTTGGGGCTGGTCGAGGCTTTGGAGCATCTCTTCTACTCGTTGGAGGTTGAGGAGGGCATCGCTTACGAGGAGGGCATTGGCTTTTGGAAAGGCCACCAGGTGGGATTGGTTGGAAAGCAAAGGTGCAACAACACCATCGCGACTTTCTTCTGCATCCAAGTGATTCAGGCGAAAAAATTTGGTGTAGATTTGTTGACTGGGCGGGAGTTCAAGGGTGCTACCTTCCAGCAGAACAGGCGTGTTTTGTTGGACGTTGTTGGCAGGGACTGCCTTGATAAAACGCCCACCAACATCTGTTAGCATAATACCGTTGAGACTGAGCAGGCTTTCGAGCGCTAGAATGGCCTCTGATTGTGAAATGGAACCACGGGAGTTAAAGTTTATCTTAGCGGGAGGGATGTCTTGCCGGCGAAGAACGATTTTTCCAGTGAGTTGTTCGTAGAGCTCAATGACTTGAATGGCGGAATCATCGCTGAGAATCAGCGTGCCGATGGTCGGTTCAGATTCCGAGACGGTTGCTCCTGCATCAGGTGATTGTGCCGCCAGTGGGGTGATCGCACTCAGGCAAATAAAGAAGAGGCTTATGAGCGGATTTTGAAATGATATTTTCATAATGAAGCAGACGCTATGGAGAGAATCTAGATAGAATCTTTAATAAGTTCAAGGGAAGCGATTTCAAAGCGGATGTCCAGTTCCTCAGGGTTTCTGCGATTGGATTTAATGTGAACGCTTTGTTGGTTGATGTAGGGGGCTTCGTTGAGGAGGAGATCATTAAAAGCAATATACTGGGCAATGGTAGCGCGTTTGAGCTGAACACGGAGGGTGTGCTCATTAAAAATTTCACCTTGGCGCGACTTAACAGGACCCATATCGGCTCTCGAAGAGAGGCCAGACTGGCGAAGGAGGCTGTCGATTTGCCCAGAGAGCTGAGTCGCGCCAAAAGTTTTTTCTGAGTCAAGTTTTTCCATAACCTCGCGAGCGC
Organism: Opitutia bacterium UBA7350; assembly: GCA_949524905.1. Taxonomy (GTDB): domain Bacteria; phylum Verrucomicrobiota; class Verrucomicrobiia; order Opitutales; family Coraliomargaritaceae; genus UBA7445. The sequence goes on from CATINC010000005.1 coordinate 124,411, forward strand.
TGCGGGCATAGCTGTCGGCGCGCTCAAGCCAGAGGGATTGCTCTTGGAGGTTGGCAGAGGCAACCCGGCGGTCATCGTTCCAGGTACCGCTTCGATTGATCCAGCTAGCAGCCCAGATAGCGAGCATGACCAGAATGAAGCAGAGACTCAAAAGTTGCTCACGCACGGTGAGTCGCCGCAGGATGCGCAAGATAGCTTGGAATCGGAATTGCATTAGGAAGGAGATTCAGGCTGAGCTTTGTCAGGTTTTTTAATGGCTGGAGTTTGGGCTTCGCGATGCAGGTAGCTAAGTTGGAGCGTGAAGGAGGTTTTACCTGAACGGGTAAAGGTTTTGGGTGGGGTCAAAATTTCAAACTGTCCCGAGGCTTTTAGCTTCTCAATGTAATCGTTCAGGGCATTAACGGTATTGGCTTCGCCTTCAAGGGTGACGCGATTATTTTCCTCGGTGCTAGTTTCGGTGAAATGAATGCTTTGGTAGGGTCGAATGATGTTGAGGGTTTCCAACATGGCAACGGGACGTAGTTGATTCTCAAAGACGCGTTGTAGTTTTACGCTCAAGGCCTGCTTTTCTTGAATCTGTGCGACGGCAGCGCTCTGGCTTTCGATTTTGCTTTCACGGTTGTTGAGCCAGAGATTGCAAGTAAGGAGGAGGGCTTCTGTAACAAGGAGGAGGGCTGCAAAACAGGCAGCGTACTTAAAGCCCTCTAGGAAATATGTGCTGAGTTTGCGCGAGCGTCGCTCGCTATTTTTGAAGGCCATCGGCCGCAGATCTGCAGCCCACAGAGTTTCGGGATCGAGCGGAGCGGATTGGGCGATGTCCTGATGGGGCGTACGTATTTCAAAATATACATTTTGCTCTTCGTCCGTTTTCGCACTGAGAAGTTCAAATTTCGCTTGGTCTTCGGGTTTAATACTGGGTTGAGTAATGATTAGCTCAGGAATACCAGGGGGCTCATCGTAGACGACTTCTGCGCAACTTATAGGGCTTTGAAATATGTGCCTACCCGCCTTCGGATTGATTGCGTGGAAGGCTAAGAAATCTGGAAGGACCCAAGTATAACTTTCAAGATCTTTAAAGCCCGCTTGCTTGAGACGGTCTTGATGGGCCGCGAAATAAAGCAGACGTTGTTTCTCAAAATCACATAGGTAGCCCCAGTTTAGATGTTCAATCGGAAAGGGGGCAAGGGCTTCCAGGCTCAACTCAGCAAAGGAGGGAATCTCTTCTGCGCTTAAACCGTCTGGTAATTTAAAACCCTCAATGAAAAAGAGGTGACCGGGCAGGAGGCAAAGACTGTTTTCTGCCGTCGGCTGAAGGTTCTCGGTTTCAGGTTTTTCCATAATTTTGATCCGGTGGTGGATACGGCTTATGTGTAGTGATTCAGCGGTCTATGTCGATCTCGGAATAACGAGCAGCAGGATCTGCCATGGGGCGGCGAATTCCAGTACGGAGGTCAATTATACGGAATGGATACTTAAGGGCATCTTGCTCTTCGAGGGTTCCGCTACGTCGAGTGTCGCGATCATTTGTGCCTGGAAGCGAGCGAGTGCCAGTATTACCGGTATTGATTTTAGGCTCAACAACTGCTTGTAGGGTAAAGGGAACATTTCCACGAGTTAAGGTCACTGTGATTTGAAAAAGTTTAATTTCGCTGGTTAGGGATTTTTCCCGCGCGTTTCTGGGAATGGTTTTAAGGTAGGGGGTATCGTCTTGGATTTGCTGAAAGAGGTTTTCCCCGAAGTAATCATCCTCGGGCGCGAGGCTTTCAAATACGACTGCTGGGGCATTGTTGGCATTGATGGAACCGCGATGTTCTACTGAAAAAATCGCTGCTAAACGCTGGAAAGTTTCATTTGCTTGTCCGTTTTCATCAAAAAATTCGTCTTGCCAAATTTTCAGGAGGCGAAGTTCTTGAAGGGATTGGAGTGGACGATTGGCGGCGCGGTAGGGTGGATTTTCAAAGAGATATTCCTCCGATTCCGCACCATTGAGCCGGCGTGATTCATCGGTATCGATCCAGTCAAGCAGGGTACTGCTAAGTTCGCGAGTGGTAGCGAAATCGAACTCAAAATATTGCTCCAGGATTCGGTTAAGTTCGGCTTCCTTAAGTGTGTTTAGGGGGATTTTTTGAGTGAGGTCGCTGATCTCAACCTCGACCTTCCAATCGTTTGGATGGCGAATGCCGCAATATTCAATGGGATCCGCCCAGCCTTGCTCGGGGGCATAAAGTTTCCCGTCGTCTATCAGGGCAATTTCCTGAAGAGTAGCGAGGCTGGCCTCAAGCATACTGAAGGCATAGGCGCGTGCTTCCGGTGGTTCATTAGAAAGCGCTCGGTATGCAAGGCTATCGCTGGCTTCCCTAAGGAAAAGAGTCACTAAAAAAGATAGAAGCGCGATGATAGCGAGCACCGCAATCAGGACGCCCCCACGGCGCTCCTGTAAATGCCCGTTTAAGGGATGTGCGTTTTTTTTGCGTTGGTGAGGCATACTGGATTTAAAAAAGAAAAACCGAGCGGGAAGGGACGGGAATGGCGAGTTCGCGAACGTCGCGGACATCTTCATGCACAAAGGTGAGTCGCAGGTATCGCGGCAGGAGGAATTGATCCTGTCCATCGCCTTCGAGTGGTTCGGTTTCGATCTCCCATTGCTCAAGGCTTTCGTCCCAGTAGATATATTCGATGGTTTTAATGAGACCGCTGATTTGGGTACTACGCAGGTCATCGATGTCTTCAACGGTTTCCTGCAGGAGGGGATGCCACAGGTAGCGCAAGCCGTGGGAACGGTCAAAGTGAAGATACACTCGCGCGCCCCCGTGTTGCGGTAGCTCAGCGGGTGCATTGAGCAGGGGGGGTAAAGCATTTAATTCAAAACTAAGGAGGGGATCCTCGTAACTGCTCGCACCGGGCAAGCGTTGCCACGCAATCGCTTCATCGCTCGCCATCATGATGCTCACGCTTTCATTTCCAGAGTCCCTGGCTTCCTCACGAGATTCTCCTTCGCTTTCGACGATACCGACTTCAACCTCGGGGAGGCGGTCTTCATTGGAACTTTCATTGTCGCTGATGGCATCCATCGTAATGGCAATGCCGGCTCGATCGAAGCTGGAATGAAGAAACTGCATTACGCCATCGACATGATCCTCAAAGTAATACCGTTCGGCGCGGGTGCTCCAGATACTGCTCACAGAGACAACAAATGAAGTGGCGGCGGTTAAGACAAAGCCTGCCACTGCAATGGCAAGAACCACCTCAATTAAGCTCATTCCGGCACGAGGCTGTGATTTTAATAATGGGCGCATTTTATTCAAACCCCCTTTCGTCAAAGAGTTCTTCGCGCTTGTCTGCCAGCAAAGTATTACGTTCCTCGCGATCCGACCATGTCGGCCGTAAAAGATATAGTTGCTCGGTGTAAATAGCTTTGATGCCCTCGGGCGCTTCGTTAAATTCAAGGTGCAAATTCACATAAAAGAGGTCCACCACTTCCGTTGGCTCAATCGAGGCTTTCCACTCAGCTTCACCTGAGTTAAGGGTTTCAAAAAGGCCCCCGTCCTCAGCGTCCTCAAGATTTGGCTCGAGTAATAATTGCATCCGCACCGCGCGCACATCTTCAGCAAAGAGGGCATTGCTTTTTCCAAAGTTGCGGGCGAGCAGGGCATTTACGAATGCCGAACTGAGCACCACGGCTGCACTGGCAAACAAAGCCACCGCCACCACTACTTCAATCAGGCTGACCCCCCGCCGTTTCATTCTAAATCCTTTCGTAAATTTGAAAAAGGATCAAAAGCAAGGCGACGGGCTTTGCCAGAACCGCTGTTGATTTCTGCCACAAAAGGAGTACAGCTCCCATCGGGCGCAAATCGCACATGGGTGATCGGATCCTCCGCCTCCGATGGTGGGGGAGGGCTTTCTAATCCCTCCGCGCTGGGGACCCTTAAAAAAATCACTCGGTTACCGTTATACCCGCGAAATTCTGAACCGAGGTCTTGGTCGTATAAGCTGAGACCCGCTCGTTCGACCAAGAGGCAACCCCTTTCGGCATCAAATCTTAGTTGAGTCTCGACTCGACCCTCTACTGCAAAGAAGCGTGCTTTTTGAACCGAACGAGTTAGCACTTCGACGGTATCATTTTGTTGTCCCCGGTCGGCGTAGGCCTGGAAATTGAGAATGACGACCGTACCGCCAATCGCCATCAATGCCAGTACGAGCAAAATCTCGATCAGGCTGAAGCCCGCTGGGCGGGTTTTCGGGAGATTACCAATTGCCGATGTCATCGGCGCTCTCCCTGCCATCTTCGCCGAGCGACCAAATATCGTAGCCACTGGAGCCATTAATATTTTTAGTGCCAGGGAACCGGTATTGATAGGCATTGCCCCAGGGATCACTGGGAATTTTATCGATATACGGACCTTTCCAGCGGTTTTCTTTTCCCGCCGGAACTTTTGCCAGCGCTTCAATCCCTTCTTCCGTATTAGGATAAGAACCAACGTCAATTTTGTAGGCCGTGAAACCCAGTTTAACGGTTTGATTGACGAAGATACCGGCAACCTTTTCCTGTTGCCCACCAAAAATCTTACCGATGTTACCAATCGCCAGGGTGGCAATCACCGCAATCAGAGCAATTACGATTAAAATTTCAATTAAACTGAAACCGCTTTTAGGGGAGCGAATTTTGCGAGGGTTCTCGGAGGTTAATAATTTCATGGTCGAGTATGGTTTGCAATGAGATTGACTTTGTCGTCCGAGGATTGAGGTGCAAGGTGAAATCCTTGCTTTGGGAAAGATACTTTCGGGGTTGCTGACTTAAAGGACTCGCATAACACTTATTTGTTCTAATGAATCGTACTGAGCAGACTTTCGACGCTTTAAGTCGCAGCACACCCAATGCTGCTTGGGGTGCGCTTGCCATGGAAGTTCTCGCCCGATTGGGTGTTGAGACTGTTGTTACTTCGCCCGGTTCGCGCTCCACCCCGCTGGTATATGCAGCCGTACGTAATGCCAAGCTCGAAGTCATCCCAGTCCTAGATGAACGCGCGGCCGCTTTTTTTGCGCTGGGAATCGCAAAACGAACGGGTCGCCCTGCCGTCCTGGTTTGCACCTCAGGTTCTGCCGTTGCCAACTACGCCCCTGCCATTGCAGAAGCCGACCACAGCGGTACCCCGCTCATATTGCTCACGGCGGATCGTGCCCCCGAAGAACGCCATTGCGGCGCCGGTCAAACCATCGATCAAATTCACTATTTCGGTGAACAAGTGCGCGATTTTAAAGAACTTCCTTTGCCAGAAGCAAAGCCTGCCGCTTTATGCCATCTCCGACAATCCATTGTCCATGCGCTTGACTGCGCTCTCTACGGCAATCCAGGTCCGGTGCATTTAAACTGTCCCTTCCGTGAACCCCTCCAGCCAGATCCAGTGGCGGAACCCATCCTCCAAATGGAGGTGTTGGAAAACGCCGCGACGGTCCTCACACGAACCATCGAAGCAGTCCCCACCGCAAGTCAGCCCGATGCAGTCGCACTAGAACGTCTTACCAGTCATCAACACGGTTGTATTATCGTTGGAGACGTCAATCCGGGCGGAAGCGATAAATCCTCTGGATTTGCCAAGGCTCTTAACGAACTTTCTAAAACACTGGGCTGGCCCATCCTTGCAGATGTCCTCAATCCACTTCGCGCTCATGCAATTGAGGCGTCCAGTTTAATCACGCATTACCACGCAATTTTAAGCCATGCCGATCAGGCGATCAATCTGGCGCCCACGGCAGTTCTCCAAATCGGAACGCTTCCCACCAGTAAAGTGCTCCGTAATTGGCTTGCGAATCTCGAAGCGGTAACCTTCTTACTTCCAGGTCGCCCCGTAAATATCGACCCCCTCCATCGAGTTGCAACGGTCCTTCAAGGCGATGCTATCAAGCTCTCGCAGGTGGTCAGCTCGCAGACCGCAGATCCGGATTGGCAATCGCGCTGGCAAAACGCTCAAGCAGAGGCGACCACTCAGGTTGATACCCTTCTCCGCAAGTGTGATGCCCTCTTTGGTGGAAAAGTACCTTGGCTCCTCTCCCAAGCTTTGCCTGAGGGAAGTTCGGTGTTTTTTGCCAACAGCCTAAGCGTGCGTTTTGCGGAATGGTTTTGGAAGGCGGGCAATGGCAAGGGAGCCCTCCTTGGAAATCGCGGGGTCAACGGGATCGATGGCAACCTCGCGACTGCCATGGGCGTCGCCCATGGGGGAGCGCCCACGGTCCTTCTATGCGGTGACCTCGCTTTTCTTCACGATCATGCTGCTCTCCTGCTGGCGCAGGAATTAAGCGGCAGCCTTACTGTTATTTTGCTTAATAATTCTGGTGGTGGGGTCTTTGAACTCTTACCCATTGCGCAGCATGAACCGCCTTATGAGCGTTACTTTGCCACCCCTCAAAGTATCGACCTACCAAAACTCTGCGCCGCTCACGGGATCTTTCATCAAAACATTTCCGATTGGGCGGCCCTCGAAGATGCTCTGAAAGAAGCTCCTCCAGGCGTTCGTCTCCTAGAACTTCAGACCGATCGACAAGCCGACCGAGATTGCCTTCACAATATTTTTACTTAACCTAGCATTATTATGAATTGGGAAAAAGTCCGCGACTTCGAAGATATCCTATACGAAAAAACAGGTGGCATTGCTAAAGTCACCATTAACCGCCCGCACCGACGCAACGCTTTTACCCCCGATACCGTTGCCGAAATGATCGAGGCCTTTACCGATGCCCGTGAAGATCCTGCCGTAGGGGTTGTCCTTTTAACAGGATTTAACCCTCAGACCGATGGGAAATTTGCCTTCTGTTCCGGCGGCGACCAAAAGATTCGCGGCAAACAAAAGGGGGGTTACCTCGGCAAAGACGGAGTCCCCCGTTTAAATGTCCTGGACCTCCAGAAATTAATCCGCTCCATGCCAAAAGTGGTGATCGCGCTCGTAGCAGGTTATGCCATCGGTGGGGGACATGTCCTCCACGTTGTCTGCGATATGACCATCGCTGCCGACAATGCCATTTTTGGGCAAACTGGACCCAAGGTCGGGAGCTTTGACGGCGGTTTTGGCGCGAGCTACCTCGCCCGGATTGTCGGACAAAAAAAGGCGCGCGAAATCTGGTACCTGTGCCGTCAATATGACGCTCAAGAAGCCCAAGCAATGGGACTCGTCAATAAAGTCGTTCCCTACGAGCAACTCGAAGCAGAAGGCATTACATGGGCGGAGCAAATCTTACAACACAGCCCCCTCGCGATCCGTTGTTTAAAATCTGCCTTTAATGCCGATGTTGATGGTCAGCAAGGTCTACAAGAACTCGCGGGTAATGCCACCCTCCTGTATTATTTAACCGAAGAAGGGGAGGAAGGCCGCCAAGCCTGGAATGAAAAACGTCCCCCCGATTTCAAGGCGTACCCTTGGTTGCCCTAGGGTCATTGTCAGCACAGCGCGCTTGCAATTTTCGTTTTAAAGTGCTTTTTTATAAGTTCAACCCTGCGGTGTTCGAGATACATCGGAGTGTCTGTCCTTTACTGATTTGAAAATGGGAGTTGACCCTAGGGCTTTGCTGTCCAGCCGTAAACCGGAAGACAAACAAGCTCAAGGAAGCACCCACCTAGTTTTTAAAAGGCTAAGATCTCCCATCCTGTTACGGCACCTGCGGGGCTTTTTTATGCCTTAAAATATCACTCGTAGCATTGCTAGCAGTGCTACCCAACCAATAGGTTAAATTATTTAATTTAAAAAAAAGGTCTTGACCTGTGTTTCTTTATTTTACGTATTGGGTAATATTAACCAATTATAACTATTAAAAAATCAAATATTAAAGAAATGGTCGGCCTCGCCGCCGCATCCACCGCCATCGGCACCAGCGCAGATGCCGCCATGAATCAAGCCGTGAATATTCCCGCCGGGGGGCTTACCTCGCCAGCAACAAATGGAGCTGTCAATTGGGATATCGATGGCAATGGGAGCAATGATTTTGCCTTATATGCTTTCGGTGCATCAGTTCTTTTGACAAATCGAGATGCTCAAGTTGCGGTCAACAACAGTTTTGACATTTTAAAATTAAGCGCGGGTCAGCAAGTCGGCACTACTGGAGATGGTCTTAGATTCGGATCTGCTGGTAATTTTTTTACAGTGATAAGAGCCAACACCCTTATTGGGGCCGGTATGGATGCCGCTGATTGGTCTGTTGGGGATACGGGCTATATTGGTTTCCGATTCGATATCAGTGGTGCTACCCATTATGGCTGGGCAAGCATAACCCTTTCCAGCACGGCAGCGCAGTTCACCATCAACGATGCATGGTATGAAGATGTCGCCGGTCAAGCCGTGACAGTTGGTTCGACCGTCCCCGAACCGGCTCACATCGCACTCGGCCTCGGCGCGCTCACGCTCGGTGCTGCCGGACTGCGCCGCATGCGTCAAGCCGCCTAATTTTATTAGCAGAAGCTAAGGTTAGTAATATATAGATCCCCTGTCGGTAGTTTTTGCATTCTACGGGCAGGGGATTTTTTGTGCCTTTTGTGCCTTTAGGGAGTTGGTTTTAGTTTTCTTCAGCGAGTTGGATGGAACGGTCGCAGGCGGCATGGAGGGCTTTTTGAATGAGTTGACGGAAGTCGTGATCTGAGAGGACTGCTAGAGCGGCGGCGGTGGTGCCGCCTTTTGAGGTGACGGCGTCGCGGAGGGTTTCGGGGTCTTGCTCGCTCTGAATTAAGAGAGCGGCGGCGCCATGAACGGTGTGGAGGGCGAGGGAATGGGCGAGGAGGGGGTCGAGTCCGAGTTGTGTACCGGCGTCGCGGAGGGCGGCGGTAAATTCAAAGAGGTAAGCAGGTCCAGAGCCAGAAAGAGCGGTGACTGCGTCGAGCTGGGATTCTTCAACTTGGTGGTAATTACCAAGGGCGTTGAGAATGGTTTTGACGCGCTGGTCGTCTTCGAGGTCAAGTTTCTGGGCGGGGGTGTAGGCGGTGATGCCAGCGCCGATTTGCCCGGGGGTATTGGGCATGGAGCGGATGATGTTACGGGCGCTGGGAAAACGAGATTGAAGTTTTTTTAGGGGGGTGCCAGCGAGGATGGAGAGGATAAGTTTATCTTTTGTTGCTTCTGCGAGGGAGGGGTCGATCTGGTTGAGTTGTTGGGGTTTGCAGGCAAGGACGAGGGTGTGGGCAGTCTTGAGGGCGGGGGTGAGCTCGGACAGGTAGGTGATACCGGTGGCTTCGGCGAGTACGGATCCGGTGGGATCATCGCCACAGGTGCAGGCGATTTGGGCGGGGGTGTAGTGTTTATTTTTGATGAGGCCGTTAATGATGGCGGCGGCCATGCGTCCGGCTCCGAGAAATGCGATTTCGATTGGCATAGGGCGTTAGCTTTGGGTGTAGGGTTCGTTTTTTAAATATTTTTCGTCGATGACGGCGGTGCGTGCGATGAGGTCGTGGCCTAATTGTCGGCGTGCGTTGAAGCAGAGGGCGATGAGGTTGGCGATGAAGCAGATGGGGAAGAGAAAGAAGCAGGCGGCGGTTTTTACGCCTGCGCGAAGGAAGGCGGCTAAGGGGTTTAAGGCACCGAGGGTGAGCGTGCTGACAGTGCGGAGACGGCAGGCGCGTTTGCCAAGGGAACCGGCGAGGAAAATTTCACCGAGTCCAAAGTAGGCCCAAAAGATGAGGAGTTGAATTTCGGAAGCGTGGCGAAGAGCGGCAAGGAGGTCTTTGCCAGGTCTGGGCATGGTTTCGATTGTGGACTCAGTGTTTTGTAACCACTGGAGGAGCTGTTCGGTCCATGCGTTGAATTCAAGGAAGATGCCGGGGTGAGATGCGGGGAGGATGATTTTCCAGATAAGGATGGTAGCAATGGCGAGGCAGAGGACAAAGTCTAAGATAAAGGCGAGGATGCGAATACCCATGTGCGCTGCTGGCATGGGGCCATCGTCCGCAAGGATGGTTTCTAAGACTGTGCTCGGTTTTGATTTTTTTGGATGATCGCTCATGGGACTCGCGAGGAAGCTAGACTTTGTTTTGGGCGAGTTTGAAGGCGCGGAGGGTGTTGTGCATGAGCATGGCAACGGTCATCGGGCCGACTCCACCTGGAACCGGAGTCATGTGACTTGCGATGGGGCTGAGGGCATCGAAATCGACATCGCCAACCAAGCGGTAGCCACGAGGGGCATCGGAGTCTTCAAGGCGGTTGATGCCTACGTCGATGATCACCGCACCGTCTTTGACCATGTCTGCAGTTACGAAATGGGGGCGTCCAATTGCGGCGATCAGGAGGTCGGCTTGTCGAGTAATTTTGGGTAGGTCGGTGGTACGCGAATGGCAAACGGTGACGGTGGCATTGCCTGGGAGCGCTTTACGCATCATGAGAAGGGCAGCGGGTTTGCCTACGATTTGACTGCGACCGAGCACCACCACGTGTTTGCCTTCGGTCTCGATTTTACTGCGGGCGATTAATGCTACGATCCCAGCGGGGGTGCAGGCGACAAAACCAGATTCGTCTTCCTGGCAAAGTTTGCCAATGTTAACAGTATTGAAACCATCGACGTCTTTGTGGGGAGCAACGCGGTTGAATATTTCGGTTTCATCAAGATGTTTTGGGAGGGGCGCCTGCACAAGGATGCCGCTGATGTCTGGATCGGCATTGAGGGCATCAATTTGCCCAAAGAGGGTATCGCGGGAGACATCAGACGGGAATAGATGGAGCTGGCTCCCGATGCCGATACGGGCGGCAGTCTTTTCTTTTTTTCGGACGTAGGAGACTGAGGCGGGATCTTCACCGACGCGGATAAAGGCCACGGCGGGCTTTGAACCGGTGAGCGCGCCAACTTTGGCGGTGAGTTCTTCAATGATGGATTCTGCGATGGCGTTGCCGTCGATGCGTTGCATGGTGAATGGCTTGGGTTGAGTGAGGTTAACGGGAATTTACAAAGAGGCGTTCGATTTCTTTTTGTCTTAGTATTTTGATACCGCCTTTGGGCATCCCTTTCAAGATCATCTGGCCAATTTGTGTGCGAACGAGTTTTTTCACAAAATATCGGTTTGCTTCAAAGAGGCGTCGAATTTCACGTTTTTTGCCGTGATGGAGGTGAACTTCGAGTCGGCGGGCATGGCCTTCACCGACTTCCGGGGCAGGAATGACTTTTTCCGCCTGGAGCAATTCCCCTTCGTCTTCAACTCCATTGAGGAGTTTTGGAATGTCGGCTTTGATGAAGTCTCGGTGGAGAACGACTCGGTATTTTTTGATGATTTGGCTGCTTGGATGGGTCAGGCGGTGGGCGAGGTCGCCGTCGTTGGTAAGGACGAGCAGGCCTTCGCTGTCCTTATCGAGGCGGCCGGCGCAGAACATTCGTTGTCTTTGGAGGTCTGGGGGAAGAAGTTCAAAGACGGTTTGCCCGCCGTGGGGATCGGAATTTGTGCAGAGGAAGCCCTTAGGCTTGTTTAGAACGAGGGTGATCGGTCGGGTTGATTCTTTTGAAAGGGGTTTTTTATTTACAAAAATTGCGTCCTCGGGGAAGCCCTTGTCACCCAGTTCAGCAATTTTGCCGTTGTGGCGAACTTTACCGTCTCGGATGAGCGCTTCCGCTTCACGTCGTGAGCAAAGCCCTGTATGAGCGATAATTTTTTGTAGGCGTTGAGCTTCCGGTTCTGGCATAGATGCACTTCAGTTCAGAGGAGGCGGGGTTGTCAATGTTGCGGAAAGGTAACATTCATGCTTGCCCTCACTCGGGTTTATAAAAAGAACTGGTAATGTCGGTGATCATGCCGATCACACACGATATTGACCTATGACAGAAGCAAGTGAAAAAAAAGTAGCCTTGGTGACCGGAGCGGGTCGTGGAATTGGAAAAGCCATAGCAGAAAGTCTGGCTAAAGCGGGGCATCATGTGATTTGCGTGAGTCGTTCGGAAAGTTCTTGCGGTGCGGCGGCGGAATCGATCCTTTCGGATGGCGGTTCGGCAGAGAGTCGAGCAGTGGATGTGGCGGATCGTGCGGCTATTGAGGCTGCCAGTGAGGCTTTTATTGAGGCACACGGCACGGTGGATATTTTAGTTAATTGCGCGGGGATCACTCGAGACGGATTGTTATTTCGGATGTCGGATGCCGATTGGGACGATGTCATAGCGACAAATTTAAGCAGTGTCTTTGCATGGAGCAAGTACCTGGCACGACCGATGACTCGTAAGCGCTGGGGTCGGATCATCAACATTTCCTCCGTGATTGGATTGATGGGAAATGCCGGGCAGGCGAATTATGCCGCCACAAAGGCCGGTATCCATGGCTTAACCAAAAGTTTGGCAAAAGAATTTGCAGCCCGCAATGTCACCGTAAATGCGGTTGCTCCCGGTTTTATTGCCACGGATATGACGGCTGAATTAAACGAGCAGCAACAGGAGGCCATCGTGGGGATGATTCCCCTAAAGCGTATGGGTGCCCCGTCCGATATTGCTGCAATAACTCGATTTCTAGCCAGCGAAGATGCCGGCTTCATCACCGGTCAAGTTTTTACAGTTGACGGTGGCATGGTGATGTGAAACTTCCTTTGAATAAATCCAACAACCTAGTATAACAAAAAACATGTCTGATCAAACCATCGAACAACGCGTAACGACGATCATCGTCGATCAACTCAATGTAAATGCGGAACAGGTGACTCAGGAAGCCTCATTCCTTGACGATCTAGGAGCCGATTCGCTCGACACCGTCGAGTTAATCATGGCTTTTGAAGAAGAATTTAAGGACGAGGTCGATGGCGAAATTCCTGAAGAGGATGCTGAGAAGCTTCAAACGGTAGGCGATGTGATCAAATACATCACCGAAAAAGCTGGCTAAAGCCTACAAGCAATTTGAAAGATTTCCTAAGCCGCATTTTTTGCGGCTTAGTTTTTACTGGATATCCATGTCGCCTAAAGTGACATTTGAATATCGACAAGCCCTCAGGATATAGGGTTAAATCCACACAAGCCTATAAACTTATAGTCATATGGAAAATGAGCGTCAAAATAACCGTGTTGTCATCACTGGCATCGGCACCCTTGCATCTCTGGGAACCGGAATCGAACCCTTTTGGAATGCCCTCTTAGAAGGTAAGAGCGGCATTGATACGGTCAGTTTTTTTGACATCACGGATTATCCTTCAAAGGTGGGTTCTGAGGTTCGCAATTTTGATGCCGGTGAATACATGGATCCCAAAGAGGCACGACGAAATGACCGCTATACCCAATTCGCAGTGGCGGCTTCTAAATTAGCCTTAAAGGATGCACAGCTTGACTGTTCCGTGCCGGATCCCGAACGTTTTGGGGTTTTGGTGGGTTCCGGCATTGGCGGAATGAACACGATCCAGCAGCAGAGTTTTCGCTTATTTGAGAAAGGACCACGCAAGGTGTCTCCCTTTATGATCCCTTCTTTGATTGCTAACATTGCCAGCGGCGTAGTTGCAATCGAGACGGGTGCTCGTGGTCCCAATTACGGCATTGTCAGTGCCTGCGCATCGGGGACACACAGCATCGGTGAATCTTTCCGGATCCTGCGAGATGGTGATGCCGACGTCATGTTGGCGGGTGGCAGTGAAGCTGCTATAACAGAATTAGGCTATGCGGGATTTTGCTCGATGAAGGCTATGAGTACCCAATATAACGACGCACCTCAGACTGCCAGTCGTCCGTTTGATAGTGGCCGAGATGGGTTTGTGATGGGTGAGGGTGCAGGCGTGCTTCTGCTTGAGACGCTTGAACACGCACAGGCTCGTGGGGCAAGAATTTATTGTGAAGTTTCAGGATACGCTGCCAGTTGTGATGCTTTCCACATTACTTCACCAGACCCTGAAGGCAAAGCGTTATCAACTGCTATCAAAAAGGTAATTCGTGAAGCAGGGCTTAAGTTAGAGGATGTCGATTACATCAATGCCCACGGCACCTCTACTCCTTATAACGATAAATTTGAAACAAACGCCATTAAGATCGCACTCGGTGATCACGCCTCTAAAATTATGGTCAGTTCCACAAAATCCATGACGGGTCACTTACTGGGTGCTGCTGGAGGGATCGAATCGGCGGTCTGTGCCAAGACTATTCACGAAGGCAAGGTTGCCCCCACAATCAATTATAACGATCCAGATCCTGACTGCGATCTCGACTACGTACCCAACACCATGCGAGCCGCGGATGTTAAAGTGGCGATTTGCAACAATTCAGGTTTTGGCGGTCAGAACGCTACAATCCTATTCAAAAAGTTAGAAGCCTAAGGATTTTTTGCGGCAAACTTCAACGCAGTGGGTTATTGCGTGAGTTTGACCTGTTCGACAATTTCTAAGCCGTAACCATCGAGTCCGATGACTTTGCGGTTTGTGCTGGAAAGGAGTCGGATTTTACTCAGCCCGAGGGCGACTAGAATTTGTGCACCGATGCCGTAATCACGGAAGTCCATTTTAGCTCGCGTAACCGTTTTAATGGCATTGCTGCCGTCTTTGCTTTGAACATGAATGCCGCCCTGGGCTTGCTCGATGTACAGGAGGACGCCATGACCTTGTTCAGCAATACTTTGCAAAGCTTTTTCGAGTGCTTGGTAGCCGCTCATCCCTTTTGCCCGGAAAATATCGGTGAGAAGGTTTTCACTTTGAACGCGTACTAGAGTAGGTTTGTTACTCAATGCGCCCATGCTAAGAGCGAAGTGTTGGCGGTTATCAAGAATACTGCGAAAAACGTGAAGATCAAAGGTGCCGAAGTCGGATTCGAAAGGCTCAGTGAGCAGATGATCAACTAGGCGGTCACGAGTATGGCGGTATTCAATGAGATCTTTGATCGAAATGAGCTTAAGGTCATGTTCTTTTTTGAAGCGGATGAGGTCTGGCAGGCGCGCAAGGGAACCGTCCTCATTAAGAATTTCACAGATGACCCCGCAGGGGTTGAGGCCTGCAAGTTGGGCGAGGTCGACGGCGGCTTCGGTATGACCCGCACGCTCGAGGACGCCTCCTGGTTTTGCGCGCAGTGGGAAGACGTGTCCTGGTTGCACCAGGTCTTCGGGCTGGGTTTGAGGGTTTGCGAGACAGCGAATGGTTTCTGCTCGATCGGTAGCACTGATGCCCGTCGTAATCCCTTCTGCGGCATCGACAGAAACAGCAAAGTCGGTTTGATGAGATTCCCGGTTTTCGGCAGCCATGGGGCTGATGTTGAGACGGCGTAGTTGGGGACCGTGCATGGGCACACAAATGAGGCCTCGGGCGTGGCGGATCATGGTATTGACCGCCTCTGGGGTTACTTTATCGGCAGCAAAGATAAGGTCGCCCTCGTTCTCGCGGGCTTCATCATCGGTTACAATGATAAGCTTACCCTCAGCGATATCTCGGACGGCATCTTCGATGGCATCAAAGGCATGAGTGGTATTTTCAGACTTGGGCATAGCGTTCAGTTTATTGAAGTAAGACAGTGTTGCGTGAAAATCGATGGGGGCAAGAGCGGACTCAGGATTGACGGGTTGATTGCCTTAGGCTCTATGAATGGGCAAGGGTAAGACCATGGAAGCAGGCGCACGCGTCGTTCAGGTAGTTGCGAAAGCACTTCTATTGGGAATCCGGCAAAAGAGACGGGTTGATTTTCGGCTGGTCAGGGGGCACAGGTCAGGGTTTGCTCTACGAATATCTAATATGCGTTTAATCTGTCTATTTGCCATGTTACTGTTGCCGGTGTTGCCAAGGGTAGAAGCGGCGCTTGATAGCCTGACACCCAGTGCTCCGGTGAAGGATTTTCGATTTCCAAAGTTTGGGGCGAATGGTTATACGCAATGGGTTTTGCAGGGATCGCAGGGGGTCTATGATGGACCTGATCAAATCAGCGTCGAGGCTATGGGTTTGCGCGTTTATACTGGAGATGAACGCATGGCGATTGAACTGAGCCTGGATAGTCCTGCTGCGGTTCTACGACTTAAGGAGAACCGCGCAAAATCCTCCGAGCCGATTGAAATTTCCGGAGCAAATTTTGTTATCACTGGGAATGGCTGGACTTGGGACGGAAACAAAAAAGACATTTACGTAGCCAATAATGCACAGGTTGAATTTGAAGAAGCGATACTTAAAGGAGGCGAGGAAACCACAGGTCGTACGATCGTGCGAAGCGAAACCTTAAATTTAAAAACCACAGTTGAGAGTTACGCCTTTGACTTTGAGGGATTAGTGCGAGCGGAGTCCGAAGGCTTACGGTTGTGGAGTGATCGCTTGATCGCAACTGCAGATACCCCGGACGGAGATCGTGAGAAGATTACGCCCGTGATTGGCGAATTTCGCACCCTACGTAATTTACTGGCCGAGGGTTCGGTGGTGATGATTGAGGGTAACCGACGATTGAAGGCCGACCGAGCTCGTTTTTTCCCGGGTACGGAAATGGTTGAATTGAATGGTTCGGTTCAGGTAGAGGGTAGCGGTGCTGTCATTAGCGGGGAGCAGATACGCAGTGAGTTCAAGCAGGTAATCGTTACCGGGAGCGCCAGTACCGGGCGTGCGCAGATGGTCTTGCTAAGGGCTGGCGGGCTCGGCTTGTCGGGGGCATCGAGTTTGGATGCCATTACCATGATCCATGCAGACCGTATTGTTATGGAAGAAAAGAAGACGGTGACTGAATTTGAATTTGAAGGTCGAGTGGAAGTTTTTTCTGGGACGTTAACCCTGCGCGCGGAAGCCTTAACGGTTTTTTCTGCGCCAATTGAAATACAGGCGGCGGGAGCAGATGATACTTTGCCGATAGGGGAGGTGCGTGAATTATATGCGCGTGGATCGGTCTATCTGGAGGATAGCGGCATGGAGGTTCAGTCGGAAAAGGCGCGCTTTTTCCCGCAAAAGGAACGTGCTAAATTGCAGGGGAATCCACGCTTAAGTGATGAAGGAGCGGTGGTTTCAGGCGCATGGATGGAATTAATGCCTGAAAAAGCTTATGTTTACGGCGAAGCGAATCGACCGGTTCGTGTGCTTTTACCAGAATTACCAAATTTAGGATATAACCCTGAGCCGGAGGCAGTGGAAATCGAGGATCCCGAGATCAGGATTACCACAACCCGAGAAGCCACTTTGATTGAAAGTAATCGCCTAGAAATGCGCAAAGCTGAGGCTGGCCAATGGTATATTTTTGAAGGAGCTGTCTCGGTGAGCGGAACGAATCTGCTGGCGACTTGCCATAAAATGGAGGTACGCGCTTCGGAGGTGGGAGAGGTCGCACCAGAAAAAGATGGATTAATCGAGGGGACTCAAATCAATGAAATCATCGGTACTGGAGCGGTTTGTATCGAGCAAGCTGGACGGGTGACACGCTCCGATAAGGCTTGGATTGATCCAGTGGGTTTACGTCTGATTCTAGAGGGTAATGCGGAAGTAGAGGATTCTCGTGGGCAAGTTCGCGGTGAGCGTTTAGTTTTAAATCAAGGTGAGCGGCGAGCAATTGTGGAAGGTGGAGGTGATGGCAAGCGGGCTAGGGTAACTTTGCCGGGATTATCTCAAAGCGAGGATTGATAGTTGCCAAGGTAGGTCTTGCGAACAGCGTATGAATAAGAACTTAATCGAGATTATGGCAAAGGAAGTAAAAGTTGAACGAATCAAGACGCGGAATCTAGTAAAGGATTACGGGAAACGCCGGGTGGTAGACGCGGTGGATCTTGAGATTGCTGCAGGTGAAGTTGTGGGCTTACTGGGTCCCAACGGAGCGGGTAAGACAACTTCGTTTTATATGATTGTTGGTTTGGTGCCAGTAAGTGGTGGCGAGGTTTTTTTAAACGACATCGCCTTAACGGAATTACCGATGTATCAACGCGCACGCATGGGGTTGGGTTATTTGCCACAAGAACCTTCGATCTTTCGCAAGATGACGGTAGCAGAAAATATACGAGCAATCGTCGAGACGCTGCCCTTGAGTAAGGCAGAGCAATCTTTGCGAGTGGAGGAGCATTTATCGGAATTGGGGTTAACCACATTGGCAAACCAAAAGGCTTTTACGCTGAGTGGCGGCGAGCGTCGTCGTTTGGAGATTTCTCGCGCACTCGTGACACGACCGAAGTTTTTATTGATGGATGAACCTTTTAGTGGGGTTGATCCCATTAGCGTTAGCGAGGTGCAAAAGATTATCCTACAATTAAAGAAGCGTGGTATCGGCGTTTTAATTACCGATCACAATGTACGAGAGACCTTGAGTATTGTGGATCGCGCTTATTTGATGCACCAGGGCAAAGTGTTGAGTGAAGGGTCGAGTGATTTTCTCATTAAGGATCCACAAAGCCGAGAGTTTTATCTCGGTGAGGATTTCAATATATAAGTAAGAAAGGCGAGGGATGGCAAAGTATCAAAAACAACAGACAAAGTTTGTAGAGGCGATACCGGTGCGGGATTTTTATGAATCGTTTAAAGAGCCATTGGCGCTTGATTGCGTCGCAGGCGAGTCTGGCTTAGATCGCATGGTCGGAGAGCGCAGCTTGAATCGTCCTGCATTGGCAGTAACCGGATATTTCAGATACTTTGCCTCCAAACGTATTCAATTATTTGGGGCTGGAGAAATGGCTTACCTGCGCGATTTGAAACGAGACGAAGAGGAGCAGGTACTCACAGATATGTTTAAACGCAAGTTGCCCTGCATCCTAGTGTCTCGCAACTTATCGCCCTCAAAGGTTATGTTGGGGCTGGCAGAAAAATATAAGACTCCGCTGATACGCTCACCCCTGAAATCAAAGACCCTCACGACGGAAGCAACCTTATTGCTTGAAGAGAAATTTGCCCCGCGGACACACCTGCACGGAACCTTGTTGGATATAAAAGGAATTGGAACGCTGATTTGTGGAGAAAGTGGAGTGGGTAAGAGTGAATGTGCGCTGGCGCTGATTGAGCGCGGGCACAGTTTGGTAGCCGATGACCTCACGCACATTCGTCGCTTGAGCGATCGTGAGTTGGTCGGAACTTCGGCCGAGTTGAGTCGAGGCTATATGGAATGTCGTGGATTGGGCATTATCAACATTGCAGAATTGTTTGGGGTACGCTCAGTACGTTTGCGCAAAGGGATTGATCTTGTCATCAATTTTGTAGCGTGGACTCCAGGAATGCATGAGGAGCGAACTGGCTTAGAGGAAAACACCGTAGAGATTTTGGGGCTAAAGGTGCCGACCATGGAGATTCCAGTGCGACCGGGGCGTGACATGGCACGATTAGTTGAAGTTGCCTCGATGGTGCAAGCTTTGAAACTAATGGGGCATGATTCTGCCAACGAATTTAACGATCGTTTGATCGAGAGCATGGCAAAAGAGAAAAAGTAAACTAAAATTTTTTTTCTTTAGAAAAAGAACGCTTCGTTTTTAGAGTTTTGATATTTTTCAAATTTTAGAAAATACGTAATTTCAATGATTAATGGAATTGTGTGACGATGTGTCCTGCACGCTTGAAAGCTTAAAAAAGTTATTCCTTGGCTTGTGTGAATAACTTGTTGAGAAGTTGCCCTTGCAATACCAGTTTGGCTGACTTTTTTTAGTACTGCTGCGGGTTTAATTTTATTGGGATAAACAATACACTTAAATTTCAGTGATCCCTTACTAGCCACTTCAAAACTCAAAAAATTCCTCCAAAGCATTGATTATGAAACCTTTATAGGTTATTATGATTCATGTAACAATTTAATCTACCCTTACTTTTTTCACTTGAGCGCACAGTTTGAAAAAATTCACCTTCCAGTCTGATTTTTTCATCGCAGTTATGTGCGAAAGTGTGAATAAATTAACGTTTTCAAACAATAATGACTCAATCCTCCACAAATCTTAACCTATGGGACAGCGTAAGTTCTGAGCTGAAGGAAATGTTGCCCAGTGAGCTATACGATATGTGGTTTGATGGTTTGCTTTTTGTCAAAGAGACTGAGAAAAGCCTTACCATCAGTGCACCTAATGATTTTAACGCCATTTGGATTGAAAATAATTATCTGGATGTGATTGTGCAAAAAGCACGTGCCTTTTCGGGACACGCGGTTCAGGTAAGCATAGAGGTAGATGCGACCAACCTGCCCGTAAATGAAGCATCGAGGCAAAGTGAAGACAGTTCGCGCCAATCTGGCAGTGGCATTCGCGGCCGAGACCACTTTTCGTCTACGAGCGCGAGCAGTGACGAGGCCCGTCCTAAAAATGTGAGCGGTGCCATTTTAAACCCGCGCAATACCTTTGATAATTTTGTGGTGGGATCCGGAAATCAATTGGCGCACGCGGCGAGCATAGCGGTCGCAAATGCGCCCGGCCGAGCCTACAATCCTCTTTTTGTATATGGTGAGACCGGTCTCGGAAAGACGCACTTAATGCACGCCGTCGCACATCAGATGTTACTGATGAATCCCAAAGCGCGGATTGCCTATGTTTCTACGGAGAAATTTACGAACGAATTCATTCACGCAATCCGCGAAAAGAAATTGTCAAAATTTCGCAAGTACTACCGCAACGTCGATGCTTTGCTTGTAGACGATATACATTTTCTTTCCGGGAAAGAAGGCACTCAAGAGGAATTTTTCCACACCTTTAATGATCTTTTTGAATCGGGTCGTCAGATTGTTTTAGCAAGTGATCGCCCAGCGAATGAAATTGAGCGCTTAGAAAATCGTTTGGTTTCACGTTTTCAGTGGGGTCTTGTGACGGATGTTCAGGCACCAGACTTTGAAACTAGGGTGGCGATTTTACGCAAGAAAGCTGCAGCCATGCGCCTCGATATGGAAGATCAGGTCTTGGAATTCCTCGCTGAACGAGTTTCTCGTAATGTACGCCGAATGGAAGGTGCCTTAACTCGCATCGCTAGTTACAATTCTTTGATTGATCAATCACTGGATCTTGAAGCGGTGGAGCGTCTCTTGAGTGACCTGTTCCAAGAGGAGGCAGCTGCAAAGGTCACGGTTAATCAGATTCAAAACAAAGTGGCGGACTATTATAAGATCCGTTTCAGTGAATTGGTGGGACGTCGTCGTACCAGTGCGATTGTTTTCCCGCGCCAAGTTGCGATGTACATATCGCGCACGCTTACGAGCGATCCGCTAAAAACAATTGGCGAAGCCTTTGGAGGTCGTGACCACGGCACCGTTATTCATGCCTGCAAGCAGGTTGAGAATATGATGGAGCAGGATGCCACCGTGAAACGTGCAGTAGACTATTTAATCCAGCAATTGTCCAGTAACCGAGCTTAAGCTTTGAGTCGAAATAACGCCTGCCGGTGAGCCGATAGCAATATGCAATTAACGGAAGAACAACTTGAAGCGGTAAAGGATTGGGTGCGAGCAGGCGAATCGCTTGCTACCATACAAAACCGATTGCGCGAGACCATGAACGTAGCGATGACCTATATGGAGGTGCGTTTTTTGCTGGACGATTTAGATGTGGTCTCTGAGGTAGTAGAAACACCTGAAGTAGAGGAGGGACTCGAAGAAGCGGCTGAATTAGAGGTGGCAGAGGCAGCAGTAACCGATAGCGCACCCATAGATGCCATGCCAGTTAATTCCGAGGATGCCAAAGGCGGTGTCCGTGTAGAGGTCGATGCAATCAAACGACCTGGAGCTTTGTTGAGTGGAACCGTTATTTTTAGCGATGGTAAAAGCATGAGTTGGCAGCTCGATGCCTCTGGCCAACTTGGTCTTTTGCCGAGCGATGATCCAGATTACCGCCCGTCGCCTGAGGATGTTGAAGCTTTTCAAAGCGAGTTATCAAAAGCGGTGCAATCGCAGGGTTACTGAAGCAAATAGCCGGGGTTTATTTGGTGGCTTCGTGGATAGCCACGATGGAAAAAGTAAGCGCGCGCGCCTGCACTGAAGAGAATCCCGCATCGCAAACTTGTTGTTTAAGTTCATCGCGCGAGGGAAAGGCTTCGATGGATCCGGCGAGATAATCATAGGCCCCTTTGTCACCAGTAGCGAGTGCCGCTAGGCGAGGGAGGATATACTTTAAGTAGAGGAAGTAAAAGGGGCGAAACCATGGGTAGGGCTGGGAGAATTCTAGGATGAACATGCGTCCACTTGGGCGAAGGACACGTTTGATTTCCGTGAGTCCTTTATGACGGTCTTCAAAATTGCGAACTCCAAATGCAATCGTAATGGCATCCACGGAGTTATCTTCAAGGGGTAAGTCCATGCAATCACCATAGGTAAATTCTAAGTCGGTGTATTCGTGGCGATCTTTTTTCTTATGTCGTGCAGCTTCGAGCATGGGTTCACAGAAATCCATCCCGTGCACCGCGACTTCGCTGCCCAACCGGTCACGCAGCTTAAAGACAACGTCTCCACTTCCCGTAGCTAAATCCACAATGGTGTTTGGAGCAAAGGCCTCCACCTTGTCGGCGAGCACTTTTCGCCAGTAATAATCCACACCGGCGCTAAGAAAATGGTTCGCAAAATCATAACGATTCGCAATATTTGCGAACATCTGGTTAACCTTTTTACCTAAGGGCATTTGAGAAATATTTTTAAATAGTTGGTCGGTCGGATGTTTTCGAGTTTGACAGCCTTAAGCACGCTAGAAGTATCGTGTTTATAGTATTAATATCCGTCCATCATTAATTGATTTCAAAGTAATAAGAGTATGTCCAAAAACCTTACCAAGCGTGATATCGTCCTCGACATTTACGAGGGCACCAGCATTCCCCAAAAAGATGTTAGGGAAACGGTACAGCGTACTTTGAACGCGATTGCCCAAGCACTTACAGAAGGTCGCAATGTGGAATTGCGGAATTTCGGTGTTTTTGAAGTGCAAGTGCGCAAGTCTCGTATCGGACGCAATCCTAATAAGCCTGAGACGGATGTCGTTATCCCTACACGTGCGGTTATTAAATTTAAAGCGGGCAAGGAATTAAAGGAGCAACTCACCAAGCTAGATATTAACACCCTTAATGACGGGGAGGGTTAAGAGTATTGACCAAAACACATTCCCCGCAGGAAGTCTTACATAACCCGACCGAACGCAGGCATGAGTTTTGAAACCCTTCCCGGATTCCGGGCCTTTTATCCCGAAAATGCTGCCAAGCGTGCTGCTATTTTTGGACTCTGGCGTGCGGCCGCAAGTAGTTTTAATTTTCTAGAATACGACGCCCCGGTGCTAGAGTCACTGGAATTGTATATTGAGAAATCAGGTGAAGAAATTGTGGGTCAGTTGTTTCACTTTGAAGACCGAGGGGGTCGTACCGTGGCCTTGCGTCCAGAAATGACACCTTCGCTAGCGCGTCTCGTGGGGGCAAAAGCTAATAGCCTCAAACGTCCAATTAAATGGTTTAACATTGGTGAACATTATCGCTACGAACGACCACAGAAGGGACGTTTGCGTGCATTTTACCAATTTAATGCAGATATCTTGGGTGAATCGAGTGCGGCTGCAGATGCAGAATTAATGACTCTGTTGGTGCATGCTTTAAAAGGCTTTGGTTTAGATGCAACTGATTTCAAGCTGCGCTTGAGCGATCGAGACCTGTGGTTATTTCTGCTGCAAGCAGAGGGGTTAGACTCTACTATTTCGCTAGCAGTGTTGAGTATTATTGACAAATTGGAACGTACTCAGCGTGAGAAAACGATTGAAGAATTAACGAGCGTTATGGGTGAATCGGCGGTAGCCTTTATGGCGAAGGTCGAGACATTGGTGGCGATTCGTGATTTTCCTGCTTTGGAAAAATACTTCAGCCGCTTGGCGCTAGAAAAACCGCTGGCGGAGCTTATTGAAGCTCGGCTTGCCGAGTGGCGTTTTTTATTGAAGGCGCTTGAAAATAGTGGCGTGTCAGAATTTGTTGAGATCGATTTTGGGATTGTGCGGGGTCTGGCATATTATACAGGTTTTGTTTTTGAGGCTTTTGAGGCAAGTGGTGAAGGGCGCGCACTGGCGGGCGGTGGTCGCTACGATGATTTGGTCGGTAAATTGGGAAGCCAGTCTATGCCTGCAGTTGGTTTTGCAATGGGTGACGTTACTCTGGGTGATTTACTTGAAAAAAAGGGATTACTGGCGGTGGCGGAAAGCAGTCCGGACTTCATTTTAATTATCGGAGGTGAAGCAGAACGAGCGCAGGCTTTGTCGGATGCCTCCGCATTACGTGCGGCTGGGTATAGCGTAGAATATCCCTTGAAAGAGCTGGCTTTTGGGAAGCAGTTCAAAGAAGCAAACCAGCGTGGTGCACGCTTTGCCATCGTTTACGGATCGGATGAATTGGAAAAGGGGGTCCTTAAAGTGCGAGATTTAACCGCCGGAGAAGAAACTGATTATCCAAGGGAAAATTTAATTGAATTGGCGAAGTCGCTCTATGGGAAGGTTTCGAAATAGGACATGGGCCAGACTGGAATAGCCGCACTCTTGGAAACTGTAGCGTCGCTACGGGATCCGAAGCATGGTTGCCCTTGGGATATTGAGCAGGATCACCAATCGATTACGGATTGCCTCGTTGATGAATGCTGCGAGTTGCTTCAAACCATTGATCGAGGTGACATGGAACACATGGAAGAGGAATTAGGGGATGTATTATTGCAGGTTGTTATGCATGCCCAAATGGCGAAGGAGGCGGGGCATTTTGATTTTGATTCCGTATGTCATGAAGTTAACGCCAAACTGGTGCGTCGGCATCCGCATGTTTTTGGGGAAGGTAAAGTCAAAGACAGCGCAGCTTTAATGGAACAATGGGAGGCTATTAAGGCAGCAGAAAAGAAACGCGGACCTGAGACAATTGGGCGCTTCAAAGATTTACCGCCGCAGTTGCCTTCCTTGATGTTTGCACAGGATGTCTATAAACAAATCGTGAAACAAAAGATGGAGACTGGAGATTTACTGGATCTTGAGGGTATTGCTCAGACAAAGGCCGAATTGGAGGCTGAAACTCTAGGAGCACGTTTGTTTGAAATCGCCGCAGCTTGTCAGGAACGCAAGCTAGATTCAGAAACACTTTTACGTCGATATGCTCAGCATGTAGTGGACACGCTCGAAAAGAAGTAGGGCGGTGGCTTGCATACGGTCTGCAATAGGCATAGCGGTATTTGAATGGCAGTGGTCGAAAAAGAAGAAGTTGTGGCGTTCGAGAATGAGCTTTGTCGTGCTGAGGATCCTACTTGTGGGTCGAGTGATGCCGGAATAACGCGCACCTGGCTGCATGTTGGGGTGGCGGCAATTTTTGCAGGGCAGAGCATGGTACTTTCGCTGGCGCTCAACATGACGCCGCCGGATTATGGCTCGACGGCGTATTGGGTTTTGCATGGCGGATTAATTGGGTCTGCTTTGCTGGTCTTTATTTTTCTTGGGGGAAGTTTATTGCGTGCAAGTCTGGCGATGTTTCGTGCACGACGTCTTTCCATTGATGGACTCTTTATGATGAGTCTCCTCGGCGCATTCGTTGGTTCCTTGCTATCGACCATAAGCGGAACTGGGGCAATTTTTTATGAGGTAGTTTCGGTGGTTATTGCGATTCACGCTTTGGGTCGGGTTTTTAGCGAGCGTTCTTTGGCACGTTTAAAATCAGCGACTGACGATTTGAGCGAACGCTTTGATCGAGTGCGGGTGAAACGAGAGGATCAATGGGAATGGCAAGCCGTATCGACTTTAAGTCTGGGAGCAATTGTACGCATTGAGCCGGAAGAGCCTGTTTCCGTTGATGGAGTTATTCTAAAGGGAAGCGGTTATGTAAACGAGTCGGCACTTTCTGGTGAGCCATTGCCAATTGTTCGGCGGGTCGGGGACCGTCTGCGGGCGGGAACCCATGCACTGGATGGAGCATTCGAGGTGAAGGTTGGGGCAGTTTTAGGGGAGCGAGAGCTGGATACGATTTTGAAAACAGTGCGATCCAGGGCGAGTCGTCCCTCTCAACTTCAGACGCAGGCAGATCGATTGATACAATTTTTTCTACCTTTAGTTGCCGGGGTAAGTTTACTAACGGGCTTGTATTGGTTATGGGCTGGTGATTGGACCGAGGCGGTTTTTAATGCCATGGCGGTTTTATTGGTGGCTTGCCCCTGTGCTTTAGGATTAGCCACTCCTGTGGCAATTTGGCAGGGATTGTACCGTCTTTCGCAGAGTGGATTGACCAGTCGTGATGGCGCTTTAATTGACGTGCTTGCTCAAACAAAGCGCATTTTTTTCGACAAGACCGGTACTTTGAGTGAAGGGCATTTACAAGTTACCGAATGTGTAGTCTTGGGTGCATGGGTAGAGCGTCAAGATACGTTATTGAATGCTGTGCATGTTTTGGAGGCCAAGTCGGAGCATCCCGTTGCGCGCACGCTGAGCCGATACTGTGGGGCAGAAGATAACAGCTTAAAACTGACTGACCTCAAGAATTATCCTGGAAAAGGTATGGGCGGTCGTTTTCAGGGATTTGAATTACAAGTGGGCGAGGCGGATTTATTCCCTGCGGTCGATATTCTAGCGGTGGAGGGACAGCTCCGTGAAAAGAACGGGAAGCGAATATTTGCTTTTGTAGAAGGCGAATTGGCAGCGGTTTTTGTTTTACGTGAAGTACTTCGCAAGGGCATCGATTCTGTTTGGAAGGCATTACAATCTTTGAATATAGCGGCCGAAGTATTAACGGGTGATCCTAAACCAGAGTTAGAATTACCAAAAACAGTGTGCCTGCAGGCTGGATTGCCAGCGCAAGAAAAAGCGCGGCGGGTAAAAGAATCCTGTGCAGCGGGCGAACTTCCATTATTTATCGGCGATGGAGTCAATGATTCTGGTGCGATGGTTGAAGCCACGGGGGCAATTGCCATGGGTAGCGGTGCTGAGTTGGCTCGGGGTGCAGCCGGTGCATTATTCGTAGGGGATCAGATCTCATTTCTACCCGAGGGTATTCGTCTCTCGAGAGCAATCCAGCAACGATTACGGGCCAATTTAATTTATGCCGCTCTTTATAACAGTTTCGGTATGATTTTTGCGGCCAGTGGGAATTTGCATCCAGTCGCTGCTGCTTGCATTATGTTTATTTCTAGTGCTTGGGTGCTCAGTCGAACTCGCCTCCCACAGCAAGTATAAACTAAATTAATACCACGGATCGCTTTTGCTAATTGATGCGAGCCAATCGCAAGTGAGCATTGCTAAACGGCATCTAGAATTCTATCTAATAGAAATATAGTTAGCCAACGAACAGAAGTGTTTAAGGTTGATGAATTCCCACCTATATATGGGTTAAAGAACTTTCGCTTTCACGTATTTTTTCAAAAAGATAATTGCTATTATTTCTTAGCTGAATTTCCTACGAGCTTTAATGAGTTATCGACCTGCACGGACCGTCTCAGAAAACATGACATCGCTTGTTTGCCTCAGAGGTAAAAATCAGGTCACTCAAGCGTCCCCTCGTAACGACACTGAGAGGGCAGCTTGCTAAAATTTCCATGGCAAATGTATTTCCAAAATGGGTGAACACGGTGCCGATCAAAGTGATCGTGGCGATTGTGATGATCAAAACTGCGGTGGTTCTGGGGGTAACGTATTATTGTACGCCCAAATATACTCGGGTGGGGTATGCTCCGACACAGCCGGTAGCCTTCAGTCATGCCTTGCACTCAGGGCAATTGGAAATTGATTGCCGTTATTGCCACACCTACGTGGATCGCTCTGCGCATTCCAATGTGCCGACGACTGAAGTCTGTATGAGCTGCCATAGTATGGTGCGCAAGGATGACCCCCAATTGGCGATTGTTCGTGATAGCTATGAATCAGGTGAGCCTGTGCCTTGGGTTCGGATTCACAAGGTGCCTGACTACGTTTACTTTAATCATGCAGTCCATGTGAATCGAGGTATCAGTTGCGTAGAGTGCCATGGTCGCATTGATGAGATGGAGGTGGTGCATCACGCCAAGCCTCTGAGTATGGGCTTCTGCTTGGAGTGTCACCGAAATCCTGAAGAATACATTCGTCCGGTAGAAGAAGTTTACAACCTTGGTTGGGAGCGACCTACCGATGCTGCCAGTAAAGCCGAATTTGAAGGCTTTGTTCACGACTGGAAAGTCAACCCGCCACAAAGTTGCTCTGGTTGCCACCGTTAAAATAATTTACGAAATACGATGAAAGAATTTGAAAATTCAGGCCCAAGCTATTGGAAGAGCCTTGATGGACTAGCGGAGACGCCGGCTTTTAAGGAATGGGTAGAGCGTGAGTTTCCTGCAGGTGCAGCCGAACTCGAAGGCGTAAATCGACGTCAATTCATGAAAGTCATGGCTGCGTCTTTTGGGCTCGCAGGCATGGGCATGGCGGGCTGCCGCCGTCCAGTGCAAACGATTTTGCCCTATGCCAAGCAACCGGAAAATTTAATTCCAGGGGTTGCATCTTACTACGCGAGCTCTATGCCAGGGCTCAAGGGTAACATTCCTTTAATCGTTGAGACCCATAGCGGTCGTCCTACTAAGGTAGAAGGCAATCCAAGCTACAAACCCTTCGGCGGAGCAAGCAGCATTCAATCACAGGCCAGTGTTTTGGATTTGTATGATCCAGATCGTGCAAGCAAAAGTTTGGCGCGCGGGGGCACACTCTCTCCAGAAAAAGTTCGCGATTTATTGAATTCGGTTCGCAAGGCGCACCTAGAAGACCAAGGTGAAGGACTGGTGGTGGTGGCCGAGCCAAGCACCTCGCCCAGTCGGGCTTCTCTCTTGGCGGCGTTGGCAAAAGAATTCCCTAAAGCCACCTTTGCTAATTACGCTCCACTGGCGTACGATGCTTCACTTGTAGCCGCTAAATCAGTCTTTGGTCAACCCCTCGATGCACAGCCGCGTTTTGATGAAGCCGAACGAATTCTTTCAATTGATGCAGATTTCATAACAGAGGGAGACAGTAGTATCGCTCATGCGCGCGCTTTCACTCAAACTCGAAAGGTTAAAGACTCAGAAGATGCCGCTCGAATGAGCCGCCTATACGTGGCCGAAAGCATTTTAACGAATACGGGCTCTATGGCTGATCACCGTTTGCGCCTAAGCAGTAGCGAAATGGGTGCTTTTACTGCGGCTGTTGCTTTAGAAGTTCTTCGAGCCAAGCAAACTGGGTCTGCCCTTCAGCAACCGCTTGAAGGTATTGCCGCCCAGTTGAAAACGGACCCTAAATGGGTCTCGGAATGTGCGTTAGATCTCTTGGCGCATCGCGGCCGTGCTCTAGTGGTAGCAGGCGCTCATCTGCCGGAGTCGGTGCACGTTATTGTGCATGTCCTTAATGATATACTCCAAGCTCCAGTCGACTATATACCGGTTGAAGGTGATCTGTTGGGACTAGATGCGGCAGTTGCGCGACTCAACACAGGCGAAGTAGAAAATCTCATTCTCTTAGGCGTCAATCCCGCATACAATGCGCCCACAGATCTCGATTGGCCATCTGCCCATGCTAATGCGAAGCAGAGTATTTGCCTGAGCGATAGTGTGAATGAAACAACAGAAATTTCTAATGTTTTGATAGCCCGCTCACATTACTTAGAATCTTGGGGGGATGGCCGCACTTTTGATGGCACCCTTGTTCCGGTGCAACCCATGATTGAACCATTGTTTCCAAGCTTTAATGAATTGGAGGTACTCGCACGACTGGCTGGGGCTGCTTCAAACGATCCTTATACGATTGTCCAGAATACTTTTAGAGAGTTGGGTGGTAGTGATTTTAATCGTTTCCTATCAGTTGGGTTGCTGGAAAACAGTGCACCTCAGCCGGCTAAAACTAGCATTAAATTTGCCGCAGCTGCTAAGCTAGTAGCGGCAGATTCCGAGTTAGAATCTGGAAATCAACCCAAAGCTTCTGCGCTTGAAGTCCGCTTCACTGCCAGTGCTCACACCCTTGATGGGCGCTATGGTAATAACGGTTGGCTTTTGGAATGCCCTGACCCCATTACTAAATTGACTTGGGATAACGCCATTTTAATCAGTCCTCGTCTGGCTAAGGAATTGGAAGAACGCGATGGGGTGCAAATTTTCCCTAACAAGAAGCCGATGAATCAAGACAATGCCTTCTTTGAAGGTGCCAAGGGGACTTTGCAGAGCAATAAAGCCGTCTTTAACCGCGGCAAGGAAATGGCAGTTATGGCAGAACTGACCCTCAACGGTCGGACCCTGAAAGCACCCATCCATGTCGTTCCCGGCATGGCGAATTACACTCTTCAATTACCGCTTGGTTTTGGCCGCAAGGTGATTGGACGTGTGGGTCAGGGTAGTGGTTTTGATTTTTATGCTCTACGTGAGACAGGAGCGAGTGCTTATGCTCTGAAAGCTGTGCTTAAACTGACGCAGGAAACGTATCGCCTAGCGAACACTCAGGAGCACTGGTCAATGGAAGGACGCGCGATCATTCGAGAAGGCAATGTAGATGACTACAGTAAAAAACCAGATTTCGCGCAAAAGATGGGTGTGGAGTCTCATGCGCCGGCAAATTACGGTAAGTACAAAGATAAAACTCTTCAGGAAAAATCCCTCAACAATTACCGAGGTAATTCTGCTTACGAGCATCCAAAATTTAATTCACCAGACCCCAACGTTAAAGTTTGGAAAGGCAAGGAGGATAAATACCCCAAGCCACAACAATGGGGTATGTCGATTGATTTAAATAGCTGCACCGGATGTTCTGCGTGTGTGGTAGCCTGCCAGAGTGAAAACAACATTCCGATAGTGGGTAAAGATCAGTCCTTACGTGGACGCGAAATGCACTGGATGCGCATCGATCGTTATTTCTCTGCAGCGGAGTATGACCAAACCAGCGTGCCGGAAGAAGTTCAGGTCTCGTTTATGGGTATGCTTTGCCAGCATTGTGAAAATGCTCCCTGTGAAAATGTATGTCCGGTTAATGCGACCGTGCATGATCGGAGTGGTCTAAATGTTATGGCCTACAACCGTTGTGTGGGTACGCGTTACTGCGCTAACAATTGCCCCTATAAGGTGCGTCGTTTTAACTTCTTTGATTGGAATAAGCGCCAGATCGGTGAATTTTACAAAGGACCGTTTGGTAAAGTAGATGTGCCTGAGGTTGAAAAGATGCAGAAGAATCCCAATGTCACCGTTCGGATGCGTGGCGTGATGGAGAAGTGCACCTTCTGCGTCCAACGCATTGAAGCCGCAAAGATTTCACAAAAACGTGTTGCTGGAGCCTCCGATAATATTCGGGTTAAGGACGGTGCGATCAAGACCGCCTGCCAACAGGTTTGTCCAACGGATGCCATTGTCTTTGGTGATATTTCTGATCCAGACTCCGTGGTTTCCAAGTTGAAGGATAGTGGGCGGGATTATTCCGTTTTAGGCTATCTCAATGCCCGTCCCCGCACAACTTACTTGGCGCGCTTGCGCAATCCAAATAAACGGATGCCGGATTACTACTCGAAACCGCATGCCTACTCACAGTATGATGAGCGCTACGGGCACAGTAGTACTGGGATTAAGCCTTCTGGTCACGATACCCACCCGCAGGACCAAGACCACGCGCATTAATTTAAACGATCACGAGCAAAAATGGCATCTTCTCCAAACGACAGTCCCTTGAGCCCGACTCAGGCTGCAATCCTTTCTAAGGTGGAGCCCGCAGAGTTGGTCGAGCAACCCTTGGTTGCGAATGATCGTGATTTTAATTGGGTCACCAATAAGATCTGCCGGATTGTGGAAACCAAGACACCGACTTGGTGGTGGGTTTGCATGGCGATGGCACTATTGACCGCTTCCTTTACGGGAATGGGACTTGCTTATCTCGTCAGTACAGGGGTAGGGGTCTGGGGTCTGGCAAATCCGATCAATTGGGGATGGGCGATTGTTAATTTCGTTTTTTGGATTGGTATTGGTCACGCAGGTACCTTGATATCGGCGGTGTTGTGCCTTTTAAAGCAGGGATGGCGTACTTCGATTAATCGAGCGGCGGAAGCCATGACGATTTTTGCGGTTATTTGTGCGGGTATCTTCCCGCTTTTCCACGTGGGTCGTATCTGGTTTGCTTGGTGGCTATTTCCGTTGCCAAATGCTAATGCCATTTGGCCGCAGTTTCGTTCGCCACTTGAATGGGATGTATTTGCGGTTTCGACCTACGGAACAGTCTCGGTACTTTTCTGGTATATGGGGATGATTCCCGATTTGGGAGTTTTGCGCGACCGAGCGGTGCAACGCCTTAAATTGGGAGCGTATGAGGGCAGCAGTTGGCTGACCAAACGCATGGATATTTTTCGTAAATATTTTTATGCAATTTTCGCAATGGGTTGGCGCAATGCTGGTAACCACTGGCGAAACTATGAAATGGCTTATCTTGTTCTTGCGGGGCTCTCCACTCCCTTGGTGCTTTCCGTTCACACAATCGTTTCCTTTGACTTTGCGGTCGCTCAATTGCCGGGTTGGCACACAACCATTTTTCCTCCGTATTTTGTGGCGGGGGCCATTTTCTCTGGCTTTGGTATGGTGCTCACCTTGATGTTGCCGCTACGTGCGGTCTATGGTCTCCATGATCTCATCACTCAGCGGCATATCGATAATATGTGTAAGATCTGCCTCGGTACGGGTTCGATTGTGGGCTATGCCTATATCATGGAGTTCTTCATTGCGTGGTATGGAGCTAACCCTTACGAGAGCTTCGCCTTCATCAATCGTGGTTTTGGTCAATATTCCTGGGCTTATTACATGATGTTTGCATGTAACGTCTTCACCCCACAGCTGTTCTGGTTTAAAGCAGTCCGCCGCAATGCCGCCCTTGTTTGGGTGATGTCTATTTTCATTAATGTAGGTATGTGGTTTGAGCGATTTGTTATCACGGTAACTTCGCTTGCTAATGATTTCCTTCCCAGTTCCTGGGGTTACTATTCGCCCACTATTGTCGATGTCTTCACTTTCTTCGGCACCTTTGGGGTCTTCAGTGTACTCTTCCTCATGTTCGTACGCTTCTTGCCTCTTATGCCAATTGGAGAAGTTAAATACGTTATGCCGCAAGCTGACCCTCACTGTCACTCTAGCCACCAGAAAGGAGAGCAGCACTAATGTCCGTGCCACACGCTATCATCGCGAGCTTCCCCGACACGCCGAGCTTCTACCACGCCGCCGAAAAGGTGCGTGATGCCGGTTACAAAAAATGGGATACCTATTCTTCCTTCCCGGTACATGGGATGCCTCAAGCTCAGGGGCAACCTCGCTCAAAGGTACCGATCTTTACTTTTTGTGGTGGGATAACGGGCTTTGCCCTCGGGTTGTCTATCGTTTGGTACATGAATTATTTTGATTATCCGCTCATTGTAGGCGGAAAGCCTTTCTTCAGTCCGGTCTTTCCTTTTCCTATTATGTACGAACTGACAATTTTACTAGCTGCCTTTGGCACTCTCGGCGGTATGTTTCTCACTAATCTCCTGCCACAACATCACAACCCGTTCTTTGAAAGTGATACTTTCTTAGAGGTTGCCGGAGATCGCTTGCTCATCGCAATCGAAGCGCGCGACCCTAAGTTCGATGTGCAGAGCACGCGCCAATTTCTAGAGTCTATTGGTGGCACCAACATCGAAGAAATAACGGTATAGATTTTCGCCATGCGTATATTCCTCCTCATTTTTATTTTTATCATCTTTTCGGTTGTTTCGATCCTCGGATTTCGTGGTTCACTCAGTAAAAAGACTCCGATTGAGGTTTTCCCCGACATGGATCGTCAGGCTAAATATAAACCTCAGGCAGAAAACAGCTTCTTTGAAGATAAACGTAATGATCGCCCCTTACCAGCGCACACCGTGGCTCGTGGAAATTATCTGAACCAAAAAGCAGTCTTTAGTGAGGAGTTTGCGGATTCCAAGCTGGGCGATATGGCGTATAATCAGGGCAAAAATGCTGACGGTAGTTTTGTCAAAAAGATACCCATAGAAGCTACCAATGAACTGATGAAAATAGGGGAAGAGCGCTATTCTATTTTTTGTGCGGCTTGTCACGGTGCGGCGGGTGATGGTAATGGCGTGACGAAGCCCTATGGTGTTTTGGCTGCGACCTATCACGACAAACGACTTCGTTCGGTTGAAGACGGGTATATTTTTGATGTCATCACTAATGGTAAGGGTTTGATGTACGGTCTAAAGGATCGCCTTTCTCCGCGAGAACGTTGGGCAGCAATTCTTTATGTTCGTGCTCTGCAGCAGTCACAAAACACCTCGGTTGAATTACTCAACACCACTCAACGCACCGATCTAGGATTTTAACCATGAATACCGACGCACCACAGGTTTACGGCAAAAAAGCCGGCACCCTCGCACTTTTGGTTGGCCTAGTATTTACAGGCTTTGCAGGATTTGGATTTTACCAAGGCTGGGTAGCGGGTGATTCTCGTCCTCTAATGAGTTGGTTGATCGGGATTGCATTTTGGCTATCGATCGCGGTTGGCATGCTCTTTATTACGCAGATTTGGCACGTTTTTCACGCCCGTTGGCCAACGATTCTACGACGGCAATGTGAACACGGTTTCAGCGCATTTCCGGTTTTATTAATTCTTTTTATTCCACTTTTATTGGTTCCTTTCCTGCACGAAAATCCGGGTTTGTTGTGGAAGTGGATGAACGGCGTGAATGAGTTGCCGGGACATGGAACGGTCGGCGAAGATCCTATCTATGTCTGGAAACAACCTTACTTAAACATTAACTTTTTCACCGTCCGTGCCGTAGGAGTCTTTTTTACCTTCATCCTCCTAGCTACATTCTTACGTAAGTGGTCTTTTGATACCGATAAAACGGGTGACATCAATAACACCCACAAGGCTAGGCGGCTTTCTTCAATCGGGCTTTTCCTATGTGCAGGTGCTGCTACAATGGGTGCTATTGATTGGTTTAAGGCGCTCGAATATCATTGGTTTTCAACGATGTATGGGGTGTGGTTTTTTGCAGCTTCCATGCGAGCAGCCTTGGCTATCTTACTTATTCTTTCGGTCATTCTGGTAACTCGTGGATACCTTAAAGGAATTTTAAAGCAGTCTCACCGCTATGACATTGGTTGTATGATGCTGGCATTTACAGTCTTCTGGGCCTACATCAGCTTTTCGCAATACTTTCTGGTCTATAACGCCAACATCCCGGAGGAAACTTTTTGGTACAATATTCGTGAGAAGAATGGCTGGTGGCCTATCAGTATGTGTTTGGTTTTTGGGCATTTCCTGATTCCTTTCCTTATTCTTCTTTGGTATAAATCTAAAATTGTCGTATGGAGAAGTGTCGCTATCTCAGCTTGGATTCTTACTTTTCATATCATTGATCTCTACTGGAATATTGTTCCGGGTAAAATCCCTGCAGAAAATGACTATGGGTATACTGTGCGACCCTTCACAGTAGAAATCTTTGATCTTGCCGCGATTATCGGCTTTGGAGGCTTATGTATTTGGGCTTTTTGCCGTAGCATGAATAAGGCTGAACCCATCCCGGTGCGCGATCCCAATATTGAAAATTCACTAAACTACATTGAGTAAACTCACGATGTCGTCTTCTACACCCGCATTTTTAAATCGCAGTTTCACTTTTATTGGTGCTCTGGGCGCAATTCTTATTTTTGCCGCCATTTTGTATGTTGCTTACCTACCCAATCGCGCAGAGCGGGTAGACGCAGCTGTAATTGCGGAACGCCAAGCTAAAGCAGATGAGGCTCGTGCTTCTAGCATTGCGAAACTGAATGGTTTTGCACTTGTGAATAAGGAAGCAGGCACTGTCCGTATCCCGATCGAGCTTGCTAAAGAATTGACCCTTCATAACTATACTGTCGACGAAAGCGCAACTGCTGTGGCACCCGCCGAGGCAGCTAACCTAGAGCTTGAGTAATGCCAGTTGAAAATTATCTAGAACTTTTGCCGATCATCGTGTTGGGGGTTTTCTTCTTCGCGGTAACGGCATACATGCTCTACTGGGCTGCCAATCGGGGACATTTCTCCGACATGGATGCTCAGTCTAAAGTCATTTTTACGGAGGAGGAACCAGAAGGAGAACTCTCCGATACCTTCCCGAGCAAACACTGATTTAATTTATGAGTGACAGTACTTCCATTAAACTTGACACCGTCATTCCCTATACCACGAATGATCCGTCTTTGCGGGCGGAGTTAAGCGAAATTGATCGCTCAATTCGCTCAGCATCGATATTTTTTACGGCATCAGCTGTAGGCTGGCTCTTGCTGGGAACGGTATTTGCCCTTATCGCGGCTTATAAGCTTCATGAGCCAGGCTTTGCGGTTGGCAGCGAGTATAGCACCTTTGGTCGTATGCGTGCGGCTCACCTAAATTCCGTGGCACTTGGTTTTGGCAACAATATGATTTTTGGGGTTTGCCTATGGATTATGGCACGACTGTGCCGTGCGCCTATCCGTCATGGCGGCCTGCTTTTGATTGCTGGAGCCTTTTGGAATATCGGTCTTACGGTTGGAATTGCAGGTATTATCAAGGGTGATATCACTTCGGTTGAATGGCTGGAAATTCCAAGATACGCTACACCTTTGCTAGCGATCTCTTACGTGCTGGTCGGTATATGGGGTGTGATGGCTTTCCGTTTTCGCAAAGGGGAACATGTCTATGTATCTCAATGGTATTTTCTGGCTGCGCTTTTTTGGTTTCCCTGGCTTTATGTTATTGCGCAGATCATGATCATTTGGGCACCCGCTCAAGGAGTGGTGCAGTCGATAACGAATTGGTGGTTTGCTCACAATGTCCTTGGGCTTTGGCTAACCCCAATGGCACTTGGGGTAGCTTATTATCTGATTCCCAAAGTCCTAGGGCGCCCGATTTATTCCTATTATCTTTCAGTACTCGGTTTTTGGTCGCTCGCGCTCTTCTATAATTGGGCTGGGGTTCACCATCTAATTGGTGGGCCGGTTCCAGTTTGGCTTATTTCGGCCGGCATTGTGGCATCGGTCATGATGGTAATTCCAGTCGTGGTGGTAGCCATTAATCATCATATGACCGTGGTGGGCCTCCACCGCGAAGGATGGCGCAGCCCAACCATTCGTTTCGTGGTTTTTGGTGCCATCAACTATACTTTTGTTAGTCTCATCGGCTCTGCCATGGCACTGCGCGATGTTAACCTCGTCACCCATTTCACTCACTTCACGGTAGGGCATGCGCACCATGGAGCCTACGGATTTTTTGGAATGATCCTCTTTGGTGGCGTGTATTACATGATGCCACGCTTGCTACAACGTGAGTGGCCATCGGCAGGTTTGATTAAGATTCATTTTTGGGGTAGTGCCCTAGGTATTTTGTTGATGGTCTTTGCTCTGCAAATCGGCGGGTGGATTCAAGGGCTTCAGATGAATAATCCGGAAATTGCCTTTTTGGATATTGTGCAAAACACGATGCCTTGGTTGAAGGCGCGTACTGTTTCGGGTCTCCTCCTTCTGGTTGCGCACCTTGCCTTTGCCCTCAACTTCTTTTGGATGCTCTTAGCACCGGGTAAAACTAACAGCAAGGATGCGCCCACATTATTAAATGTTAAAGAGGAGGGAGCAGCCCAATGAAAAGTCTGCCACTCTTGTTTCTCGGCATTTTCTTTATGCTGGCTTTTTCCTTCACCGGAATAGTACTCACCAGTCATGTTCAATTTGGTGCCCTCGAACAAACGACTGAAACGCTTGAAGCTGACGAAAATGGCAACCTTGTCATGCCAGATGGCGAGGCTTTGTATCCGCTCATGGAAGGCGGAGTGACCCTTCAGGGTAAGGAAGTTTATATTTCTATGGGTTGCATATACTGCCACAGTCAACAGTCCCGTCGCGATTCCTACGGAGCGGATGTTGGTCGTGGTTGGGCGCAACGTGCTACCGTTCCGCGTGATTATATTTCTCAAAGCAGGGTTCTCCTGGGAACCATGCGCACGGGTCCCGATCTTGTAAATGTCGGAGGACGCCTGCAGGGCGACGGCGGACGCGAATGGCACCATAAGCACCTCTACAATCCGCAAATTACTTCAAAGGGTTCCAATATGCCTTCTTTTGCCTTTCTTTACAAAGTACAAGCAATTGACGGGGCACCCTCTGCGAACGCAGTCTCGATTCCTGATGATTCCCCTTATGCTCCGCCGGCTGGCTATGAAATCATTCCCACGCGCAGGGCTGAGGCACTGGTGGAATATTTGCTAAGCTTAAAAATCAATTACAGCCTGCCAGAGGCACCGATATTGGACTAATGAGCGAGGATAAGACATCACCAGATCGTAATCGGGAGAGCAATATTGACAGTGCTGCTATGCAGGATGCTGATATGCAATCAATTCACTCACCACAGTTGAAGCGCGAGCGGAAAGAACCGCATGAGCGACAATCGCCAATTCCAATCAGCTTGCTAACCCTAATTTCATTATTGGCTTTTTGGGGCGGTTATTACTTTTCAAATTATTCACAGGATTTCCGTTGGGATGCCTATGATCCTTATGCCAAAGGTGGATTAGGGGAAGTCGTTGTTGAGGAAAAGACCCTTGCTGAAATTGGAGCACGTGTTTTTCGCGGTCAATGTGTTGCTTGTCACCAAAATTCTGGTCTTGGGGTAGCAGGCGCATTTCCTCCTTTGGTAAATTCGGAATGGGTCCTTGGGGATGAGGAACGCCTTGCACGTATTTTGATCAACGGATTGAACGGGGAGATAGCTGTGCTCGGGGATACCTACAACGGAAATATGCCTGCCTTTGGTCCCCATGGGCTCAATCTCAAGCCGAAACAAATAGCGGCGGTGCTCACTTATATCCGCCAGACTTGGGGTAACAATGCCCCCGAGGTTACTGTAGAGGCACTGGAAGGATATCATGCCGCCTACGGATCAAGGACTGAGCCGTGGACGGCTGAAGAGCTCCTTGCTGATTTTCCTATGAAATAGCACCCCGCCGACTCAATCGACGTCTTACGCTTAAGCTAGCAATTATTCCTGCGACGAGTGCCAGAGCTGCAGGTTCAGGTACAACAACGGTGAAACCGATATCTTCAAGTGATTTCAGGGTGGTATCACTTAAGAAGGCGCTACCGCTCAAAGACCCAGACATCAATTCATCCTCTAATGATTCGCCTGCATTCATGCCTGTGGCCACAATAGGCGAGGGAGAATCGTCTCCGGGATCGGCATCGAAGCCTGCTTGATTTTCAAGCGAAAAATGATCGCTCACTTCATTCCAGTGTGCGTTTGCAGTCCCTGGACCACCATCCAACTCAACGGGTACATAATTGGCATTTGGGTCAAATTCATCTCGGTAAGCTGCCAGCGCAGAGGCCCCCATGTATTGACCCGGTGTCCCGCCTGCCAACACTCGCTCGAGGTTGTTTACTCCATCAGTTAGAAATAAATTATTGCCTGGATTATTGTCATTATAGAGCCCATTCGCTTCCCAGAGAGTGCCAATTCCAAGGGCATGACCGATTTCATGTCGAATCGTATTTGGATTAAAACCCAGTCCACCTGCGTCTGGGTGGGTATTAAATTCAGCGCTTCCCGCACCTGAATAAATGAAGACATCATGAAGAAAGTTGGAATTAGGCATGTAATTCGAAACATTATATTGACTGATCCAGGCACTGCCTAAAACTACACTACCGTTTTGTGCCGCTTCAGAAAATGTATCGACGGAAAAAACCCAGTCACGAGCTACGCCGTCTTGATAGCCTGAAATGCGCGACTGCCAGAAATTGAGACCGTCGTTGAAATAGGATTGTTGGAGCGTAGTGAGTTCATTGAGAGCATTTGCGCTGAACTCCAGTGACATATTTATGGTGCCCTTAAGGTTGGTGGCGCACACTAATAGAAGAAGGATGGTGGGGTAAGGGCGCACTTTTTATAAACTAAATAATAAATCATTAAATTTTATATTATCCAAAATACTCCTATAAATTCAATAATGTCAAACGGTATTTAAGACTGATTTTGTCGGAGAAAATAAGTGAAATCTACGGATTGATTAGCAGCAAGGGCTGAGGTAACTGGGCAGTCAGCTCGGCGCGTTTTATAAATCAATTCTGTGAATACCATCAACGAGCACTTGAATGGTTTTTTCAATGTGATGACTTTGATGGGCTGTGCTGATGAAGCAGGTTTCGTAGGGTGACGGGGGCAGGTAGACACCGTTTTTAAGTGCGTGGTTGAAGAGTTGTTTAAAAGCCTTCGTTCTACTGGCGGTGGCTTGGCTGAAATTGCGGACGGGTTCATTGGCAAAGAATAAGGCGAACATTGAGCCAACTTGAGGCACTTGAAGAGGCAGGCCTTTTACTTGAGCTGCCGCGCGCAGAGCTTCAGCCATTTGAGCACCTTTAGCATGAAGGGCGGAGTAAGGCTGCCTTTCGCACAGTTTTTCAAGCGAGGCAATTCCCGCTGCCATTGCAAGTGGATTGCCGCTGAGGGTGCCCGCTTGATAGACCGGACCCAGTGGGGCGAGGTGATCCATGATTTCGGCTTTGCCGCCGAGCGCACCAACGGGAAGCCCACCGCCGATAATTTTGCCGAGGGCAGTGAGGTCGGGCGTGATTTTGGTGAGTTCCTGTACTCCCCCAGCAGCAAGTCGGAAACCGGTCATAACTTCGTCGAAAATCAATAGGGCGCCGTGGGCGGAGCAAAGGCTTCGGAGGCCTTCAAGGTAGCCGCTGTCAGGAAGAATAAGGCCGCAATTAGCGGGGTAAGGTTCAACAATAATGGCGGCTATTTGGTCACCTTGCTCCGCAAAACAAGCTTTGGCGGCTTCAGGGTCGTTGTATTCAAGAACGATGGTTTCGGCAGCAAAACTGGCGGGAATGCCTGCACTATCAGGATTACCCAAGGTCAGTGCGCCCGAGCCAGCCTTGACGAGCAGGGAATCAACATGACCATGGTAACACCCTGCGAATTTAATGATTTTATCGCGTCCGGTATATCCCCGAGCGAGCCGGATGGCAGATAAGGTGGCTTCCGTACCGCTGTTACACATCCGAACTTTTTCAACCGAGGGTACCATAGAAACAATTTGTTTCGCCATCCTGACTTCATCTGCGTTGGGGGTACCAAAACTAGTGCCACGTTCAAGGGCAGCGGCGATGGAATTATGGATGTCGGGATCATGATGACCATGAATAGCGGGGCCCCAGGTACAGACGTAGTCAATGAGTTCTCGGCCGTCGCTGGTATAGAGATGAGCACCTTCAGCGCGAGCGGTGAAAAAGGGGCTTCCACCCACAGATCTAAAAGCACGGACAGGGGAATTTACGCCGCCTGGCATGAGAGCCTGCGCTTGGGTGAAGAGATCGCTGGAAGAGTCGTTATTTGCCATGAAAGCGGTCTTTAGATGAAGAAATTTTAATGAACGTATTTTTGGACGATCGGTATGCGTCTTCCGATCCCAAAAGCAAGCGGAGTGATTTTGAGACCTGGGGCGGCTTGTTGCCGTTTATATTCGTTCAGGTCAACGAGACGCACGATAGCGTCGACTGTTTCGCGCTCGTATCCCGCATCGACAATTTCTGCGCGGGAGCAACCCGCCTCAACGTAGCGTTGCAAGATACCATCAAGTACAGGATATGGGGGCAGAGAATCAGAATCTTTTTGCTCGAGGCGTAGCTCTGCTGAGGGTGGCTTCTCAATGGTATTGAGTGGAATTAGCTCCGCTTCCGAATTAAGGTGCCTTGCTAGGGCGTAAACCTTCATTTTTGGTAAATCAGAGATGACAGCGAGACCACCACACATGTCTCCATAAAGGGTACAGTAACCCACTGCGATTTCACTCTTGTTACCGGTGGTCAGCAGAAGCGCACTATATTTATTGGAGAGTGCCATAAGGAGGAGTCCGCGTGCTCGGGCTTGAAGGTTTTCTTCGGTTACATCAACCGGTAAATTTTTAAAAAGAGGTTGCAGTGCTTTTTCGGCGGAGGCAACGGTCTCATTGATCGGGATTTTATGGAATTGGATACCGAGGCGTTGCGCAAGGTCAGCAGCGTCGCTGCGACTGTGCTCACTGGATATGGCCGATGGTAAGGCGATGCCGATGACGTTTTCTGGACCCATTGCTTCGGCGGCAAGTGCGCAAACTACAGCAGAGTCAATGCCTCCACTTAAGCCCAAGAGGACGCGGTCAAATCCGCATTTGCTGGCATAATCACGAAGGCCGAGGACAAGCGCCTT
Source organism: Opitutia bacterium UBA7350 (assembly GCA_949524905.1). Classification (GTDB taxonomy): domain Bacteria; phylum Verrucomicrobiota; class Verrucomicrobiia; order Opitutales; family Coraliomargaritaceae; genus UBA7445. The sequence goes on from CATINC010000005.1 coordinate 166,373, forward strand.
ATGAATGGCAGCCATGCCGACTGGATTATAGTGAGGCGAAATATGGGAGGTCTTTTTTTTGGAAAGATCAATCAAAGCGTTTTCTGCCTGAAAGGAAGCAAGGCCCGCAAGGATGCCCTGCTGGGGGTGATGGACGATGCTGCCGCCGTCAAAGATGAGCTCATCATTGCCACCTACCGCATTACAATAAATGACAGGGCAATTACAGCGTTCAGCAGCAGCGCGGACAAGATCTTCACGCTGACCTGCTTTGCCAGCATGCCAAGGGCTAGCAGAAAGATTTAAAAGGTAATCAAGGTTTGCAGCGGCAAGCTTCTCTAAGGGGTCAGCTTGGTAGCGAGCGGTTTTAGGGAGATCCGATTGCGCCCAAATATCTTCACAAATAGTAAGTCCAATTTTCTTTCCCTTCCACTCATGTAGCGTCGGAGCAGGAGCGGGCTTGAAGTAACGGGTCTCGTCAAAAACATCATAGGTGGGCAACAGGGACTTGCGAGCCAGAGTTTGGATTTCGCCATTTTCGCACCAAGCGGCGGCATTGTAGCAGGCGCCGTCGTCTTGGATAACGGTTCCAGTTACCAGGGGTGTTGTTCCTGTCTTGGAAGCGAGGAGGGCGAGGGCTTCCTGAACGTCGCTAATGAAGTGTGATTTAAAGAGGAGATCACGAGGTGGGTAACCACAGATAGCTAATTCAGGGGCAAGCACCAGATCGGCGCCTTCTGTCACCAAACCCTCGTAGGCCTCAAGTATTTGAGTACAGTTACCCTTGAGGTCTCCGATGGTAGGATTGATCTGTGCGATGCCAATTTTCATGCGAGGTTACTTGCTATAACAGTAAGAATTTGTTTGTTTGATAAGAATTGCAAACGAATGATGTCGGTAGATGGCACCGAAACAACTACAACCTGCACATTTTATACTGGCCTCAGCCTCACCCCGCCGGCAAGCCTTACTGCGACGACTAGGGGTCGAATTCACGGTGCAGGTTGCTTCGGTAGTGGAATCGGAGTGTACCTTGCGCGGTCCCGAGTGGATGGTTGCTCACAATGCATCTTTAAAGGCAGATGCGGTGGCTCTTTACGCAAAAGACGCAATGGTGTTGGGTTCAGATACAACGGTTGCAATATCGGGACAGGTTTTAGGCAAACCCCGCGATTTAAGTGAGGCTAGGCAGATGCTGGAATTACTTTCTGGAAACGCTCATACAGTATACACTGCGGTATCCTTGCGTTTGCAGCAAAGTGGTTACACACACGACTTTGTCGAAACAAGTGAGGTTCATTTTAAGCATTTAGATTCGGCAACCATTAAGGAATATCACCTGCGAGTGGATCCTTTGGATAAAGCGGGTGCTTATGGTATTCAAGCAGAGCGCGAGATGATCATCGATACAGTTGTGGGTTCCGTTGAAAACGTCATGGGCTTGCCTATTCAGGCATTAGCTGAGATTTTTAAGGAACTGGGAGTAGAATCAAAGCTCTCAAAAAGTGATTAATTATTGTAGTGCCGACAAGTACGACCATATCTAAGGCTCCAAGAGCATATAAATTCTGCAGACAATCAATGAAGCCGGGTGTTATTTGGGCTTGGACGCTTTCTTTCATTCTGCATGGGCTCTTGTTATATTTTTTACCTCAGGAAATACTTCCAAGGAGCGACGATTTAGGAGCAGTAGAGCCAGAAGTTCTGGAGTTGGTGCTGGAACCGGCAATGGTCAAGCCGGAAGAGCGGCGTTTTGTAGAGGCAAATCCTAAGGCGCCCGAAAATATTCCAGATGAAAAGCAAAACTACTCCTTTCGAAATCAGCAGGCTGCTCAAGAAAATCCGCTGCCATTGAGCCAAGAGAATCAACCATGGGTAGAGGGAACGGAGTTTACACAAAAAATCTTAGAAGGTCAATTTGAACAGGCTGCGATGACCCCATCGGCACCTGAACGACAAAGTGCTCTAAATGCGAGCGAGGCAAGCACGGCGACACCGTTGCCGCCTAAGGGTAGGGAGCAAGCTGAATTTATGAAAGAGGCTGCACATGCAAAAATGGGCGAAGACGGAACTAAACCTTTTGATGATTCAAGCACGGATGCCTCCGGGCAATTGGGAGGCGCTTTGCATATTTATGAAACCAAAGAGCGAAACTTGACTGAGACAGCAGCCTCACATGATATACCCACCGAGGCAAAGCCACGACCGCGACTTGATCCAAAGCTTTTAGTTGGTCCCTTAATGCAAAGTAAAAGCAATGCATCGCTGAGAGGTAAGCTAGCGATAAATGCAAGTTTCAGTGAATTTGGCGAATATCAACAACAGTTTTACGCGGCGGTTGTTTCAGGATGGTATCAGGATATTGATTATTATCAGCCTATCGATTTAAAAACGCGTGTTCAGGTGCGCTTCACGATGCAGGCGAATGGGACTGTTACTGATGTTAAGGCGGTTGAGTCAACGGCTTCTGAAATTGCCACCCTTATTTGTGAAAATGCCATTTCCCAGCGCAAAAAATTTCGCGCATGGACGAAGGAAATGGTTGAAGTATATGGCGAGACTCGTGAGATGACGGTAATATTTATCTACCAGTGAAAATTAAATCTATAAAACTTGAAAAACTCCCGCTGGGCAAGGGAGCGCGATTACTAGGAAGCAACGAGGATGGGTTGTTGGCCTTCGAAAAACCTGCGGGCTTGATGACGCACCCCAATTCAAAAAAAGATGAAAAACGCGCTCTTTTAAACGCAAGATACGATCTACGAGAAGAATGCTATCATTGGGAAGATACCACGGGGGTGAGGCAGCAAGTTGATTTAGTGCATCGTTTAGACTCAGCTACTTCAGGTGTGATTTTGGCTTCCTTAAACCGTGAACTCACCAAGATCATCAAAGAAGCTTTTTTAAATCAAAAGATTACAAAGATTTACTATGCCATCGTTAAAGGCACTCCAAAGGGTATTAAAGGCATTTGGGATGATCGCTTGATGAAAGATTGCAAAAATGGGAATCGCATCATTAAAAATGCGATTTCAGTCCGAGCAAAATCGCACTATCAAATGATAAAAAGGGTAAAAGGAGGGTTTCCCATTTCCTTGGTGAAATTGATGCCAATAACCGGGCGCACACATCAACTTAGAATCCAATGCCGAAAGCGTAATATACCAATTGTGGGTGATCAGACCTATGGGAGTTTTAGTTTTAACCGAGGTGTGAGGAAAGAGGTTGGCCTTCAGCGCATGTTGCTACACTCCAGCGAAGTTAGCTTTAGTTATTTCTATAAAGGTACGAAAAAAAATGTGAAGTTCGCCAGTGAGTTGCCGGTGGAATTTCAAGGACTCCTAGAATTTCGCCCCGGAATGGACATGGAAGCGCTTCATGAGCATATCATTAAAACCCAAAAGAGCCAAGATTAGCACCTGTAGGCAATCACGCTCTATATTTGCCAAAAAGGAAAAATAATGGCATGCTTATTCGTTTAGTAGTTTTACACTATGGAACATACAAAGTTTGATCCCAATCGCATCCGAGCAGATTTTCCAATTTTACATCGGGAGGTAGGCGGGCGTCCGCTTATCTATTTGGATAATGCTGCCACGGCGCAAAAACCTAAGGAGGTGATTGATGCGATCAATCAGTACTACGCCTATGAAAATGCCAACATTCATCGAGGGGTGCATTATTTGAGCGAACAATTGACGGAGGACTACGAGCAAGTCCGAGCCCATGTAGCAAAATTCTTAGGGTCTGAGGATCCAGCAGAGGTAGTTTTTACACGCGGTGCTACTGAGAGTATCAACCTTGTAGCGGAGGGATTCGCCAAAAGCATACTTAAGGATGGGGATGAAATTCTGATAACACAAATGGAGCATCACGCTAATATTGTGCCTTGGCAGATGGCCGCAGAACAAACAGGAGCAAAGCTTAAGATTTTGCCGGTTTTACCGGATGGTTCTCTTGATATGGAAGCCTTGCCGGATTTTTTAACAGAACGCACTCGTATTTTAGCATTTGTACATACTTCCAATACATTGGGTACGATTAATCCTGCCAAGGAAATGATCGCTATGGCTCACGCTAAAAATATACCGGTTTTGCTAGATGGCGCCCAGTTGGTTCCACATGCGCCGGTTGATTTGATCGATCTGGATTGTGACTTTTTTGTTTTTTCAGGTCACAAATTATTTGGACCGACTGGAATTGGAGTACTTTGGGGCAAGCGCGAGTGGTTAGAACGGCTACCTCCCTACCAGGGTGGAGGTGATATGATTGAAGTGGTTGATTTTGAGGGAACTACTTTTAAGGAACCCCCTGGCAAATTCGAAGCGGGAACACCCCATATCGCAGGTGTGATTGGTCTAGGAGCGGCGATTGATTATCTTGAAACTATGGATCGTGCTGGGGCGCTTGTTCATGAGCAAAATTTACTCGAAGCCGCGACCGCCGCCTTAGAGGCAGTACCTGATCTTTCAATATTTGGAACCGCCACGCAGAAAGCTTCGGTGCTTTCCTTTTTGATCGAGGGAATGCATCCGCACGATATCGGAACTTTTCTCAATGCTGACGGCATTGCAATTCGAACCGGACATCACTGCACGCAACCTTTGCTGAAAGCCTTTGGGCATGCTGCTACTGCTCGTGCATCTTTTGCCTTTTATAATACCATCGAAGAAGTCGAACATCTGGGAATAGCTCTCCACAAAATGCGTCGTTTCTTCGGCTAAGCCTTGAGTGAAAAACACGAATTTTCATCGGATATGAACGACGAGAATGCCCATCTCACCGAGCTGTATCAGGCCACGATTTTAGAGCATAACAAAAATCCACGCCATTATGGCATTTTGCCGGATCATACTGAGGTAGTAGAAGGGTTTAATCCATTATGCGGTGATAAAATTACTTTTTATCTTAAGCGAACCGATGGGAAATTAAAGGGTGCAAGTTTTGAATGCGCTGCTTGCGCAATTTGTAAAGCCAGTGCTTCCATTTTGCTAGACGAGGCCTTTAATAAGGGTTTCCAGAACTACAAAGCAACGCATGCAAGAGGTCTTGCATTCCTAGAGGGTGCTGAGGCAGGCGTGAGCCCCGAGCTTGCCTTGAGTGCTTTAGGAGCCGTCCGTGCTTTTCCGGCACGAGTAAATTGCGCCCGCCTTGCTTGGGATACTTTAAAACCGAACTGAGCTTTATTTAGAAGCTTATTACATTGATTGTAAAAAAGTAATTACTTTGTTTTTGACACCATTATTAATAAGTATAATCACTTAATAATAAAATATGGGTGACTTTTCTGCATAGATATACTAAAAAAGGTGAATGAAAAATGCAGTTAACAAACTACTTGAGATAAATACGATCATCAAGTCATTGGATCCTGCTCTACAGAAGAAAGCCTCTGAAGTTTTGATCAATATGGCTTTTGGTGACGTAGCAACGAATGCACAATGTACCAACAGATCAAGGCGGGTCCATTTTAACGAATCACAAGAATTCTCTTTTGTTCATGAGGAACTACCGGTTGACCGTCCGCAATTCTTTAACCACCATTTGCACAATCGTTTAAAAGATAATGTTCACCTGATAGTAGCGTGGCTTTATGCTCATTATGGTTTGTTTTCGGTAGAGACTAAGATTGTTCGCAAAACTGCTAAGAGGATAGGGCTTCCCATACCAAATCGACCCGATAACACTATGCGGCAGGCTAAATGCAAGGGACAGCCACTCTACGAACATGTTGAGCGTGGTTGGCAATTGACACCTTTAGGCGAACAATTCGTTCAACAACGCTACGATGTGAATTGCGGTAATAGACCTTACAATGTCGAATCTATATTCGACGAGCTTTTCGGCGATCCGCGTCCTGACCTGGGAAATCACGCCTGAGGCTTTCTCGAAGCCCATTCGGGTTTTGGGATCGTTCCTAAAAATCAATTTCCAGGGTCACGCCAATATTCAAGAACGTGATTTCGCCCATAGAGGTACATTGATTGAAAGCGCTAACGCCATGCATTTCCGCTAATTCTATGGCGAGTTGAACAACTTTTTCCTGACTAGAAATTTGGTCTGCACACATACAGGTACGGAGAGCATCGATGCGATTCATTACAAAATTCAGTCTTCGTTTAATGAGTGAACGCTCCTCGTATTGATACTGAAGGCTGGTTTGGTAATTAATCAAATTAGAGCAAAGCTCTACCACTGGACGATTATTTTTAAAGAATTGCGGTAGATAGAGCGAACGCCTTCCTTCGTAGCATTGTTGATCAAAATCAATTGCGCGAACGCGGTATTGATTTTGTTCAAAATCAGGCGTGACCTCCACGACGTAATTGTAGGCGCGCATATCGCCAAGGAGACGAACAAAGCAACGCTCATTGAACTTGATGAATTCCTTCGCGAGGCGCACAGAGTGCAAATCCTGACGTGGAAGATAATCACGTATAAAATCATCTCCAGGTACACCAATAATATGCTCCTCGATGAGGGTGTCACCGCAGACCATGAAGTTAATATCATTTGGGGAGAGCAATTCTTCTAATTCTAGACCATAGACCCGAGAGGCATCAGCTTTTTTGACATAAAAATAATCATGGTTGTCGTTGTGTTGATTCACCACTCGAACTCGCATGGGCTTAGTATTACCAAAGGTACAATAATCAACTCGATCGATGAATAGATTTCCCAAGACCCGCTCGTCTCCATCTGACCGCAGCATAACGTAGATGCGTTTGAGTCCATCGTAGAGCTCTTGTCCAAATTGTTGCTCATATTTTAGGGTCAGCCAGAGCGTATCTTTTCCATCCTTATCAATCAGAGGAAAGGTTTCTTCATAATGAAGCATATCTTCATAGATCACGGGTAGATCACGTGCCCGTCGAAAATTGCTGAGGTATTCGCGGAACTGATCATTGATAGGAAAGAAAAGTTTTCTTTGCTGCTTGGCTTCAAACGACATATCGTAAGACAAACAGAGGGTTTGCTGGGGGCAAATCCTATTTTAGGGTTGAGCTCATGGGTTGGCTACCTTTGGCTGTACAGTGGTCGGGTCCTATGCAATGTCGGACAGGCGAACCCCGTCAGGCCCGGAAGGGAGCAGCGGTAGTTTGATCCACATGTGCCGTAGGGTGCCTGGCCACTTTTTTAGACCGAAGCGCCTTTGGCCGATAGTTTTTGAGAAACCACTTGCCAGTTCGTCGTGATGTGGGCTTTTTAAAAGAATCGCATGGAACAAGCTTATCAAGTCATTGCCCGCCGTTGGCGCCCCAAACAGTTTAACGAACTTGTTGGGCAGGATCATATCGTACAGACTTTAAGTAATGCCATTGAAAGTAAGCGGATTGCCCATGCCTATCTTTTTGTGGGCCCACGTGGTACAGGCAAAACGAGTTCGGCTCGCCTTTTCGCCAAATCGCTCAATGCAGACGGTGGTCCTAGGGTAAAGACGGACAACGATTCTGACATCAGTCAGGCTATTATGAATGGCTCTTGTATGGATGTTATTGAGATTGACGGAGCCTCTAATAACAGTGTCGATCAGGTGCGGGAGTTGCGTGAAGACTGCCAATACGCTCCCACACAATGCAGCTATAAAATCTACATTATTGACGAAGTACATATGCTTTCGACTGCGGCTTTTAACGCCCTCTTGAAGACGCTCGAAGAACCGCCTCCTCATGTAATCTTTATTTTTGCGACAACGGAATCTCATAAGGTTTTGCCGACGATCGTGTCTCGATGTCAGCGTTTTGAATTCCGCCCCATCTCAGACGAAGTGATCGTTGAAAAGCTGGCTACCATTGCTCAGGCCGAAGGCATAAAAGTGGAATCCGAGGCACTGGCAGCGGTTGCCCGTTTAGCCAACGGCGGGATGCGTGACTCGCAGTCTATTTTGGATCAAATGATTTCTTTTTGCGGCAAGGAGATTGCGGAGCAGGATGTTCTAGATGTTTACGGCCTTGTATCTGCGGAGCGCATAACTCAACTCGCAGGAGCATTGGGAACCCTTGATTTTGCTGCAATCATTGAAGCGGTCGACCACTTTGTGAGCGAAGGACGAGACTTGTACCGCATTTTAGTTGATTTGGAGGCTGAAGTACGACGCGCCTTACTGGAAGCTATTAAGAATGACGGCCAAACACAACGATTGGGTGCTACCTTAACAACAGAATCCTTGATGCGTATGCTCGATGCTTTGCATCAAGGAAGTGTGAGTGTACAACGCGGCTTATCGGAAAAAGTGAATTTTGAAGTCGTTTTATTGAAGGCAGCGGAGGAATCACGATCGCGTGCGATTGACACCGTGCTGAAGCAATTAGCTGGAAAGACCACCACTACCGACGGCGAAGTTAACGAAAAAAAAAACTAAATCTGCGTGATTTAAAACGACCGCCACTCGTACTGCCCGATGCAAGTGCTCCTGTAGCGGCAAGTGTAAGTCCAGGTACCCGTCTTGAGGCGCCTGATGAACCACTCGCGGATGTAATCCTAGAAGAAGCGATTGCTTATAATGATGGCGATAATTCTGAAGGCTCGAAAATGCCCGAAACGCCAAAGCCAACGGAAGAGCTACAGGTTGAAGTCAGCCCAACGCCATTAATTTCAGTTGAATCTGCAATCGAGCAGGTAGGGGAAGCAGTTCTTGCAGATTTGAAGGCTCACTTTAACGGGAAGCCCACAGAAATGCGCTCGATTGATAATAAAGATAGGATCTTTAAGGATGAAATGCAGTCCCATTAGGTACCGGGTCTTTGCGGTAGCGATATAGATTTTAAATAGAATTCAGGAAGGGTATATGTTTTCGAAGTTTCAAATAGGATGGAGATTCTTACTACCAGCACTTGGCTTTAGTGGGCTTTTGCTTATGTTAAAAGCGGTGGAAGAAAAAAATATCAGACCTGAAAAAGAAGCTAACGAGGTAAGGGCTTGCGCCAGAGCCTGTGCTTTGCCCTCTCATGTAGATTTTTCTGGCGATGACTTTCCCGTTCAATATAGTGAAGTAGAGTGGCGTAAGCGACTTACGGACTTACAGTATAAGGTTGCGCGTGAACAGGGCACGGAACCTCCCTTTCGGAATCTCTATCACGATAATAAAGCACTGGGTTTGTATCGCTGTGTTGGATGTTTAACACCGCTCTTCAGTAGTACCGATAAATATGACTCCCGTACCGGTTGGCCCAGTTTTTCAAAGCCGATTGACCCACGTACATTAGGAGAACATCGTGACACAAGTTACGGGATGGTACGTACGGAGGTTCATTGCGCAGTTTGTGGTTCCCATCAAGGACATCTCTTTCCAGATGGGCCCAAGCCAAGTGGATTGCGATATTGCATAAATTCAGCTTCACTAAAGTTTGAACCGGCTGATTCAGTAGAAACTATTTTGGAATGGGTTCGCGCTTGGTATACCCCTCAATCGGCGCAATAATAAACCTGCATGCGTTGAAACTTAGCTTTTGGACAGCTTGAGTGCTTGGTTTAGTAAACGTCGCGCAGGTAGCGTTTATCGTTTTTTAAAGCCTTCACGTATTCACCTGCGGCAGCTTCGCTAAAATTACCTTCACTCGCAATTATCTCGTGTAGCGCTTGGTCTACGTCGTGCGCCATGCGGGTAGCATCTCCACAAACATAGAAAAAGGCGCCCTTTTCAAGCCATTCAAAAATAGCTTTTCTGTGCTCGCGCATGCGATCCTGTACATAAACTTTATGCGGTTGATCGCGGGAAAATGCCACATCCAGTCGGGTAAGGAGTCCGTCTTTGAGATAGTCCTGCCACTCAAGCTGGTAAAGGAAATCGGTTTGATAGTGCTGATCACCAAAGAAGAGCCAGTTCTCACCTTTGGCTCCGCTTACGGCACGTTCTTCAATAAAAGCACGGAAGGGCGCAATGCCAGTGCCGGGACCCACCATTATGATGGGGGTCTCGGGGTCGTCGGGTAATTTAAAGTGTTTATTGGGAGTAACGAAAACACTTGCGCTTTCGCCTGGTTGGATGCGGTCGGCAAGGAAGGTTGAACAAACCCCTTTGCGGGCGCGTCCGTGGCTATCATAGCGTACCACTCCAACGGTTAAATGAACTTCCTCATCGTGTGCCTTGAGACTGGAGGCAATGGAGTAAAGGCGTGGGGGCAGTTTCCGTAGGCATTCAACAAGTGCCTGTGCTTTGAGCTCTTGGACTGGGTAGGCTTTGAGTAAATCAGCTAAATCGCGTCCTTCTATAAAGTCCAGCAAGGCTTCTTTGTCGTTGATAAGGGCGTCCAGATCCTTGCTTTGAGCAATTTCATTGTAGCGGTTAAGCACTGGTTTTGATAGTGCGGTTAGGTCAAGTTGAGATGTTAAGGCTTCTGAAAGGGTGTATTTTTCGCCCTTAATTTCAATTTCCGTTGCGGAATCGAGTTTTGTGGCATCCAAAACAGCCTCAACCACATCAGGCGCATTGTGCGGGACAACCGCCAGCGAATCTCCAACATTATAGCTTAGACCCGAGCCTTCGAGGTCAAATTCGAGGTGGATGGTCTCTTTGGCTGAGCCTTCTCCATTTAAAATAATGCGTTCTTTCAGCTGAGCTGGGTATGGATTCTTGCGAGAATATTGCGTAGGCTCGACGACTGAGGCTGGAGCGGATTCGCTTATTTCTGTAGCGGGCTTAGCCGCTTGCACCAAGGCCCCCATGGCGCCATCTAGCCAGGCGGCAAAAGTATCGTCAAAATCAACATCGCAATCAGCACGTTCAAAGACGCGTTCGCCTCCGAGTTGCTCAAGCTTGTGGTCAAAATCTTTACCCATTTTACAGAAATGCTCGTAGCTGGTGTCACCTAAGCCGAGAACTGAAAAACGTATTCCTTTCATGCTGGGAGCGGTATCTGCCATAAAGGCTGCATGGAAATCCGTGGCGGTTTCAGGGGGATCGCCTTCGCCCCATGTACTCACCAGTACGAGAATATTTTCGGCATCCGTTAATTTTTCTGGAGCGGTATCAGCCATATTGATGAGGTCGGTTTTAAAACCGACCTGTTTTGCTTGCTTGGCTGTTTGGCTTGCTAGGGCTTCGGAATTACCCGACTCAGAACCGTAGAGTACGGTGAGCTTAGGTTTCTTTAGCGCCTGTCTACCGTCTGTTTTTGAACCAAAATAGCTCGCAAGCCATTGAATTTGTTCGGGCTTCAAATTCTCAAATGCCGATTCCAGCCCACGTGCCTGTTCGGGCGAAAACGGTGCAGATTCCGGTATTTTGTTGGGTGCATTCATAGATATAATAGAAAGGACAGCGCAATTCGTGATATGCAAGCAACTGCGGTTGATTTTTATCTTAGGTTTTTAAGTGACAAACTAAAGAAAAGAGTCAAATTATTGCGTTAGTTATTTGCAAGAACAGATGCAGCTCCTAATTTAAAATTATAATTTAAATTTTTTACAAAACCATGATATCTGACGGTGAAAGTATAGCAAAGTTGCATAAAAATGAAGGCATAAAGACGAGTAGTGACTATCTGCGAGGTACTATTTTGGAGGGTCTTTCTGATGCGTCTGCAGGCTCGATTGGGGCTGATGACCAGCAACTGACAAAATTCCATGGCATATATCAGCAAGACAACCGCGACGTAAGAAATGATCGTCGCAAGCATAAGCTGGATAAAGCATATTCGTTTTTGGCGCGGATCGGTTTGCCCGGAGGCATTGCCACGGCTGAACAATGGCTCGTGGTGGACGAGCTTGCTCAGTACTGTGATTTTGATACGCTTAAACTAACAACACGTCAGGCATTTCAGTTGCACGGCATATTGAAGGGAAATTTAAAATGGACCGTTGCTTCCGTCAACAAAGCCATGATGTCAACTTTGGCTGCCTGTGGAGATGTAAACCGCAACACCATGTGCTCACCGAACCCACAGGCTTCCGAAATACATACTGAGGTGCAGACTATTGTGGATGAAATCGATGCTTATTTAAAACCACAGACCAAAGCTTACTCAGAAATTTGGCTTGATGGTAAAAAGATCGCTTCACAGGAACCTCGCTCTCAGGACATGGGTGGCGATGACATTGAGCCGCTTTACGGCAAGACTTATTTACCTCGTAAATTTAAGATCGCAGTCGCGATACCGCCGCAAAACGATGTCGATGTGTTTGCACACTGCCTTGGCTTCATTGCGATCGTGAATTCGGGTAAATTAGTTGGTTTTAATGTGACTGTAGGGGGTGGTATGGGAATGACTCATGGCAACGAAAAGACCTATCCTCGTCTTGCAGATGTTATGGCATTTTGCACTCCGGAACAGGTAGTTGAAGTGTCTGAGAAAATCGTAGCGATACAACGCGATTTTGGTGATCGCACCGAACGGGCGCACGCACGCTTCAAATATACGGTTGAAGATCGAGGGGTGGACTTCATTCGTAAAGAACTGGAAAAGCGCTTGGGCTATGCACTAGAAGATGCTCGTGAGTTTAAATTTGATAGCAACGGTGATAGCTATGGTTGGTCTGAGGGTTGTAATGATAAGTGGAACCTATCTTTGTTCATTGAAGGTGGTCGCATCGTAGACTTAGATGACCTACCCTTAAAGTCAGGTCTGCGCAAAATTGCGACTACGGGAAAATGTGAATTTCGACTCACGCCGAACCAGAATTTAATTCTAGCCAATGTAAAGGCAAGTGATCGCGCTGCGATCGATGCTTTGGTGGATGAATACAAGCTGGATCGTTATAAAACCGCATCGGGTATGCGTCGCAGTCAGATTGCCTGTGTTGCCTTGCCGACCTGCGGTCTGGCGCTCGCAGAATCAGAGCGTTACTTGCCTAGTCTGGTGAGTGATTTGGAACTAATACTTGAGGAGGCAGGTTTACGGGATGATGAAATTATTATCCGGTCAACGGGTTGCCCGAATGGTTGCGCACGTCCATATCTGGGTGAAATCGGTCTTGTGGGTAAAGTTCCTGGTAAATATAATCTATATTTAGGTGCGGGCTTTGATGGTGCCCGATTAAATAAGTTATACCGTACTTCAATCACGCATGAAGAAATCGTAGAAACCTTGCGGCCGATGTTATTTGCTTACGCAAAAGAGCGTGAAGCAGGTGAGCGTTTTGGAGATTTCACCGTGCGTAAAAATTATCTTACTGCCACCACAGCAAAGAGTCCGTTTCACGCTGATACGGGTGAGCGGATGGCACCTGCTTGAATTGCCGGCTTGAATTAAGGCCGGGTAAAGCCCTTGATCCAATCTATGAGCAGATCAACGGCTTCTGGTCCCTGCGTAATCGCCAGATAAATCATGTAAGTGTAGAGCATAACTGCAAGTGCCCCTATGACAAACGCTACAAATGCCAGCAAGCCATCCTCCTCTGCCAGTGCAATGCCAATAAGGAAAATTACCATTGCCGGAAATGTATTGGTCAAGGGGATCGGAAAGAGCATTAGGATTGCCATCAAGGCGACAATGCTTGCTAGACCAACTTGCCCAGCGGTTGAAGTGATCCATTTGTGTCGCGGTTTAATCCAGCGTTCGGTGGCACCCAAAAATTTACCTGCTACTGAAGCCATACGCAGACCCATCACCGAGGAAATTTCAACTTTTTGGATTCGACTCGGGAGCCAGAGCTTTTCTTGACCCCGCAAAATTTGAAATGCAACCAGCAGAATCGCCAATCCAAAGGGGGTACTGTAGCCAGGAGCAGGAATCGGTAGTGCGCTCGGTAAGGACAGCATCACCAATAGTACTCCAAAGCCTTTTTCTCCCACCTCAGTGCATACATTGCCAATCGTTTGTTGTTCGCCTTCCTTGATCTGGAGGACCGACTGCAGAACGGCTGCTAGGCTTAAGACTTGTTTTGGGGATTCGGTTTGCATGTTTTCACTCAAAAGGAAAGATTCTGGCATGGCGAGCAAAGGCAATCAGGTCAAAACAAAGTAATGGCATCTAATTTCCAAGAGGCGAGCGGCAAGAAGCTTCGCATAGGCATTTTTGGCGGTACTTTTGACCCTGTTCACAATGCGCACCTAGAAATTGGGCACCGTGTTCAGGCAATTTTGCAATTAGATCAGATAATTTTTATACCCAATGCGCAATCACCGATCAAGGCATCTGCTCCAAGAGCCAGTGGGGCTCAGCGCAAGACCATGTTAGCTTTGGCGATTGAGGGAGAACCTGCCTTTGCTATTGATATGTATGAAGTTGAACGCGGCGGATTGAGTTTTTCCGTTGAGACCGCCCTTCATTTTAAGGAACAATTTCCGGCAGCGAAACTTTTTTGGATTTTGGGTGCCGATCAATTTGAGCAACTGGAGCGCTGGCGCGATATTGAAAAACTGGCCTCACTGCTTACTTTTGCAGTCTTTCGAAGAGCAGGTGCTTCTGTGATCGCTCCAGCAATTGCCGGCTTAAAATACCACGACATCGAGGCACCGCTAATGGATATGAGTTCAAGCGAGATTCGAAAGCTCTGTGCGCAAGGTAGGGTTCCCTCGCACCTTTTGCCAGGTGGACTTGATGCTTTCATTTTACAACAAGGGCTTTATAAGCAAGAAGGCTAAAACATATATGACTGCTTCCAGTACTTTAAATAAACACCCATCCCTGAAGGATATTCAGTCAGCCGTGGCTGCCCTGCAGGATAAAAAAGCGGAAGACATCCGAGTCCTGGATGTGAGCGCTCAATCCTCAATTACAGACTTTTTAATTTTAGCAACAGGTACCTCAGAACCGCATGTTAAAGCCTTAAAGGCGGTCTTAGATACAGCTCTTAAAGAGAGCGGCGTTCAATTAATGGGTCAAGATCGGGAGATCGGTAGCGGTTGGCTGGTTGTGGATGCATTTGATTTTATGGTGCATTTACAGACTGAAACAATGCGGGATTTTTACCGTTTAGATCAATTATGGAGTGATGCTCACGAAATTCATATTTGATGCAAACAAAACCAATACAGCTAAATCCGTCTCGACAAAATTAGGCGGCTGTGGATTTTCAAGAGAGCGAGTTTTTTATTTTTAAGATGAAAGAGGCACTGGAAACAATCATTATAGATGTGAGGGATACTGCACCCGGACTTGAAAACCGTGCGGCCTTTGAAGCCTACAAAGCTACCATTCAGGGTCCAAACGGTTCTTTGACGGCGGTCATGAAATCGATGGGTAAATTGCTGAGAGAAGAGAAGCCCGCCATGGGCAAATTGATCAATGAAGCTAAAGCTGAGATCAACGAAGCACTATCTCAGGCACTGGCTACAATCGAGGCGGCTGAATTGACCGCTAAATTGGGTTCAGCTATAGATCCCAGCTTACCATCAGTGGAAGGGGATCGAGGTACCCTGCACCCAATTGCACAGGTACGTGAGGAGATGGTGGCGCTGTTTCAACGCATCGGATTTTCGGTGGCGGAGGCAACAGAGGTCGAAACGGAGTACTTTTGCTTTGATGCGCTGAATATACCCAAGGATCACCCCGCACGTGATATGCAAGACTCTTATTATCTGCCAAATGAGCTCAAAATGCAGAACGTGCCTAAGCATAAAGAGGAGCAATACCTCTTACGCACACATTCTTCAACCGTCCAGATACGGACGATGTTGCAAAAAAATCCTCCAATCCGGATCATCGCACCCGGTCGTTGTTTTAGGCGCGATACCCCAGATGCAACTCACAGCGCTAATTTTCACCAAATTGAAGGGCTTTATGTCGACCAAGATGTCAGCCTGACGGACCTCAAGGCGACCCTTGATTATTTTGTTAAAACAATATTTGGACCAAAGGCTAAAACACGTTTACGCCCAAGTTTCTTTCCGTTTACTGAGCCAAGCTTTGAAATGGACTTCTTCTCGCCAGATCTAGGCAAGCTGAGCAACAAATGGTTGGAAATCATGGGTTGCGGCATGGTAGATCCAGAAGTTTTCAAGGCTGTAGGAATCGACCCGCAGGCATACACCGGATTTGCCTTCGGGATGGGAATTGAGCGTATCGCCATGATTTTACAAGGAGTGGATGATATTCGCTACTATTACCAAAATGACTTACGTTTTTTGAAACAATTTGCCTAGTTAGACTTAAAGCATCGATGAAGATTTCCTATAATTGGCTGAAACAATACTTGGACTTAGATCCGACGGAGCATTCTGCCGAAGTTTTGGCAGAGGTCCTTCCCTTACTGGGTTTTGATATTGAAACCTTAGAACATAACGGGCCACCTGCACTGGAGAAAGTTGTTGTAGGAGAGGTGATAGAATACGAACAACACCCCAATGCCGATCGCTTGCGTTGTTGCAAAGTAAGCACGGGAGGAGTTGGGGAACCCCATAAAATTGTATGCGGCGCAAAAAATTTTGAAGCAGGTGATCGTGTGATGGTTGCCCTGCCAGGTGCAGTTTTGCCTGGAGATTTTAAAATCAAAAAATCAAAACTTCGAGGCGAACCTTCTGAAGGGATGCTTTGTTCCGCTAAGGAACTGAACTTGGGGCAGGATCACGAAGGCATCTTGATCCTCAATAAGGAGCAGGCTCTCGGCACTCCGCTCAATGAAATTTTCCATGAGGTCGATACTATTTTAGATTTAGAAATCACTCCAAATCGGGTGGATGTACTCAGCCATATTGGGCTGGCACGAGAAGTAGCGGCTCGTTTTAACCTTAACGTTAATTACCCTGAGGTCAAAGCCAGTACGACTAACCCTTCTAGCGGAGCTGTGCTGCTGGAATCTGTTGAGCTGCAGGCAGGGAATGTTTGTCCACATTATACTGCATTTTGCATCCGTGGCGTGAAGGTAGGGCCCAGTCCGGAATGGTTGGTTAAGCAACTCGAGTCTGTAGGTCTTCGATCCGTAAATAACGTGGTTGATGTCACTAATTTTGTCTTACACGAGACTGGGCAACCTATGCACGCCTTTGATGCCGCCAAAATTAAGGGTAAAAAACTACTGGTTCGAAAGGCAGGAGTAGGTGAAGTGATGACTACGCTTGATGGTGTCGAGCGTAAGCTGAGTATCGACGATCTTGTTGTCGCTGATAGCGAGCGACCACTTGCACTCGCTGGCGTCATGGGTGGAGTCGATGCGGAGGTTGGAGTAGAAACAGTCGATGTGGTTTTGGAAACGGCATATTTTAATCCAAGTACGATTCGAGCAAGTTCACGTCGTATCGGTTTGGTGAGCGATAGTTCTTATCGCTTTGAGCGTGGAATTGATGCCCAGGGTTTACTATATGCTTCATTACGAGCAGTGGATTTGATCCTTGAGTGTGCAGGCGGCTCGCTTGATGGAGACCGTTTAGTTGCTGGATCTGAGCCACTAACACAAAAGGCCATTCAACTATGCCCTGATGAGGTCAGGCGTTTTATTGGCTTTAAAATATCCAACGAAAGTATGTGCCAAATTTTGACTTCCCTAAATCTTGATGTCTGTGAACGCACGGAGTCCGATGGTAGCTTAAATTGGGAAGTAAAAATTCCATCGTATCGTGGAGATTTGGAACGTGAGGTTGATTTGATTGAAGAAGTGGTGCGTTTATATGGTACCGATCGAATACCTGAAACTGAGGTACATGCGCGCGGCATCGAAGCTCAAGACCATCGTGCCTACACCATAAGCCAAGAGGTTGCAGCCTACATGACGGGCCAGAATTTTCACGAGGCTTTTCTATACTCACTCCGTGATCCACAGGAGACTCAGGTATTATTTGGAGAGAAAGCGCTCGAGCACTTAAAATTAGCAAACCCACTTCAATCAGACCAAAGTCACCTGCGGTCTTGTTTGCTGCCGGGATTAATTGATGTATTACAGTTAAATACTGCCAGAGGAACGGGAGCGATGCGCTTTTTTGAACGCGGTCGTATCTTTAAGCCAAGTGAATCCGGAATGATGGAATTGCTTGCTTTTGGCTTTGTCCTCACCGGAGCATCATTGGAACGGGCTTGGAAAGATCATAAGGCCGTTGATTTTTATACTGCCAAATCGCTATGCGAAAATATTGCTTCGCTAGCAGGGTTTCCGGTAGCTAAATTAGTATTTGAGCCACAGGAAACATCACCTTTATGGCAGGGAGGACAAAGCGCTACTTCCGGTGAACTAATGCGCCAAGGGGTTTCCTGCACCGCTGGATTGCTGAATGTAGTAACGCTTCGTGATCGTTGGAGTTTAGAGTATCCAATCATTGCCGGCATCGTGGAAATCAACCCGGAAACCTTCCAACGTGGCGTCAAGCGTGCTCGTCATAGCGCCATTAGTAATCAGCCCGCTTCTATTCGAGATATTGCATTAGTGGTGGATCAATTCGTGCTCGCCGGGCGAGTCCAATCGGATTTGGTGAAATTTGCAAAAAAAGCAGTATCTGGTTTCACCTGTGAAGCGATTACTTGTTTTGATATCTACGAAGGTGATGGACTGCCAGAGGGTAAAAAAAGCCTGGCCTTAAGTTTCAGTTTTCGGGCAATGGACCGCACTTTGAAGGACAAAGAAATCAATGCTGCATTTCAAGCAATCCAAGAACAAATTGAATCGCAAACCGACTACCAAATTCGCAAGTAATTATTCGTCTTGTGTTCTTGCCGGGTAGGGTAGCTAGTTTTGCCAACTATGCCGATCTTTTAGGTATTGCTTTTTGTATTTATGGTTGCGGCGTTGTGCAGTAAAAAAAAGCAGCGTTATCGCAATGGTGGGTGGCAAAGATACAATGAGTAACATAAGTACCAAGGTTTTTACCTTTCCAAAAAAATATACGCTGCCTGTTTGGGTGAATCTGAAGCACCATCGCCTAGTTTAGAAAGACTTTCTTCTAAAATAAAATTATTGGGAGGCTGAATTAGGCCTGTTGGCGAGTTTTTGACAATTAAGCCTGGCGACAAGGTGACGCCTAAGTCCATAGAGTAAAGTTTAGGGTTTGAACTAGGGACATCATTTGAAGCCGTAAAGTTTATCGATGAGGATGCTTTTTTGATTTTGCCATTGGATTCTGAAGAGCCCGTGCTTTCAGAATAAATTACTTTTGATTCCGCTAAAATCTCGTCCACGTTTTGTGTGGGAATGTTGCCATAGGACTCATGCCATAGACCGGCAAGGGTCAGTAATCCTACAAAAAAATGCGATTTCGATCTCGCTTAATTGGAAAAGAAGGGAGGCAGAATGAAAGGGGCATAGTTTGTATAATTGTTGACGGAGGTGGCTTTAGTGGACGTATTATCTTAAATGTAAAAAGTGGGCAATGCCTTGCGGCACTGCCCGCTTACCCTGTATTACCCTATACTATCAACTCTTACTTACATTTACGTTATCACGTAAAATTCTTCTATAAATGAAATGGTTTAAATTAAGCTAATAAATAAAGAAACTAAAAAGCATAGTGTTAATAACTTTAATATAAAAATTTAAAAAAATAAATTTAAATTAAGAATTGTAAAATAATGGATACGCTTCGACGAATGAATAGGCCTTATCGCCAATTTTTTAACGTGTTAGGATGGCCTCAATGATCTCGCTTTGTGCCTTAGCAGCGAGCAATTTATCTCTTGTTTTTAAGGAGCGGCAATTTTTAGCGATATCGTTGAGCGTCGCCAAGTGCCCTTCGGTATCATCAACCGGACTCATGAGGAAAAAGATCAGTTGAAGCGCATCGCTTTGATTTGGGACCGGTAAGCCGCTTGAAAGATGGATAACAAAGCAGGTGCGTTGCTCAAGGCCTTCGCAGTGGACATGGGGTATGGCGATACCATGACCTAGGCATGCAGGATAGCGAGTATTCTGAGCTTCTAAATGCTCGATCACCACTTTACTTTTTACGCCCGACAACTGGGCATCTGCGATTTGTGCAATTTCGCTATAAAGCGCGCCGAGACTGGTGCTTTGAAGGTTGTGAAAAGATCCTTCCTGTAAAGCTCGTACGAGGAATCCTTTCGAGCGTTTTAAACAAATGACTTCATCTCCTGGGCGAACAAATTGCTGGAGGGCGGCATCGTTCTTCAAAGTACGCAAAATACGACCGCGACGAACCAAAAGAGGATGCCAGTCGTTGGTCGGCAGCACCGTTTCTTCATTCCAGATAATTGTCTGAAAACTACTCTCATTTTGCATCAACTCGTTACTTATGAGAGATGGGCGCGCAAGATCACCAAATACAGACTGACCGGTTATGCGGTTTATATCGTGGGAACTGGTTTCTGGAATCCATCCATATACTTTTTCTGAACCCAGTTTTTCTGCCCATCGCTGCATGAGAATATTGTTGAGTTCGATATTGTCTGTGAGTGCCAAGATTGAGCCTGTGCCGAAAAGCGCCTGCTCCTCTTCGTATAATTCTTCAGCTGCCATGCCATCTCGGTGAAGCGCGACAAAGCCTTCTCGACGCGCTAGGGCGGCATTGCGAGCATTACTATCGAGAAAGATAATATCCTGCTGCTTGTCAGGGGCATTGATATGGCGAGCTAATTCCCGTCCAAAATTATGTGCCCCGATGATAACCCAGTCGTTCGGAGCTGGGCGTTGCAGACCCAGAATACGGGCAAAGAGACCCGAAGAAAGTCCCTGTAAAATGACTGTGGCGCAGATGACCGAATAAACAAATGACTCCAGTAGCTTCGGATCACCCTGTGTGCCGCCTCCTTCAGTCAGCGATAATGCAAATAGGGACGCCATAGAGGCTGCTACCACCCCGCGCGGAGCAACCCAACTGAGCAAGGCTTTTTCGCGACGGTCGAGGTTTGTCCCCCAGGAAGAGGCCATCACACTTATGGGGCGTACTAGGATAATGACCGAGAGTAAAACCCAGCCACCACCATTCTGATAGAAGCTTACAAATTGCATCCATTCCAATCGAGCAACCAGCAGTAAGAAGAGCATCCCAATTAAAAGATCCACGATTTCTGCCTTAAAGGCTTTTACCTCTCGTAACTGACGGGGTTTATTGATCCCAATGATCAAGCCAGCCACGGTGACACTGAGCAGGCCGGCCTCAGGTCGAACTAATTCAGTAATACCAAAGAGGAGCATGGCACCGGCCAGGCAAAAGGCATTGACAATATTATCAGGAACCCAACCTCGTCGCATGGTATAGTAGATCAAATAGCCACCCAGAATGCCCAGGGTGGCGCCACTCAGGATGCGCACGATGAAATTAGGGAGAGCAACGGCGCCGCCACCTTCAATGACCCATTCATAGCACAGAATGGCGACAAAGACTCCGATTGAGTCAATTAAAACAGACTCCCAGTGCAAAATGCTTGCAACTCGTTTGCTTAAACGAATGCGCCGTAAAAGGGGAACGATTACAGTCGGTCCGGTCACGATTACCAAACTCCCCATCAAAAGAGCATACGAAGGGGAGGTATCGAGGAAAACAAATGCGCTTAGAGCAGAGCCAAACCAGGTAATGACAACGCCTACACTGAGGAGACGTTGGATCACAGTAGAGGTCTGGGTAAATTCTTTTAGGTCGAGGGTGAGTCCGCCTTCAAAGAGAATCAGTGCAACTGCAAGCGAGACCAGTACCGGCAGGAAATGGCCCAGCGCATCCGGACGCAGTAAATTAAGCCCTTCAGGTCCCAGCGCGAAGCCGCCGCAAAGTAAGAGTACAATCGTAGGTAAATGAAGCCGGCGCGACAAGACGGTCAGCAGGCATCCACCTCCAACCGCCAGACAGAGGGTCCACAGCGCTGTATGCGGATCCGCAATGGCAATATGGGATGCTTCCATGCTGGGGTTTTAAATTAAGACTTATGAGTCAAGTTCATGGCACATGCCCAGCGCAGGTGAAATTTCGCTGGTTTTACCAATCACTTTTGCAGGTACGCCTGCGACACTGGTGTGGGCAGGGACATCGTTCAAGACAACGCTGCCAGCTCCGACCTTGGCGCCGACGCCGATTTCAACATTGCCTAGAATTTTGGCACCAGCGCCGAGAAGCACCCCGGAGCGTACCTTCGGGTGTCGATCACCACGATCCTTACCTGTGCCACCGAGTGTTACTTCGTGCAAAATAGAAACATCTTGCTCGATCACGGCAGTCTCACCTGCAACGAATCCGGTGGCATGATCCAACAAAATCCCGCCGGCTAATTGAGCAGCTGGGTGAATATCAACACCAAAGGTTTCAGAAATAAGGCTCTGTAAATACAAGGCGAATTCTTGGCGATCTTGATGCCAAAGAAAATGCGCCACGCGATAGCACACTAAGGCTTGGAAGCCCTTGAAAAACAGAAGTGGGGTTAATGCATTTGGGCAAGCAGGGTCTCGGTCGCACACCGCTTGCATATCGAGCATTACATCAGAGAGGATTTCAGGATCATCCTTAAATGCTTGAAGGAAGGTTTTGTGCAGGACCTCAACAGAGGCGGCATGATTGGCAAGCTTGCGGGTGAGGCGGTGAGTGAGGCTTTCGGAAAAGTTACTGCGGTCAATTATAGTTTCATGGAGGAGCTCCCCTAAGGCAGGCTCACGCACATGCATCTCGGTTGCCAAACGGCGTAAGGTTTCCCAGAAGATCACGGCGTCTCCAGAATTCGTCGTTTTATTTAAATCATTCACAGCCTTAACTGTGGCTGAGTTCCCGCTACTGGCAACCTCTCAAGTGAAAAACAATAAACCTACTAATAACGGCATCCTTCTCAGAAAACTCTCGTGAAGGTCACTATTCGCCTAGGATTTAGGGAGAATGCCATCCATTCGGCCCAGTTTTCTTAAAATTCCCATATTGCTTTGGTTTAGCCTGCTTCTGCCCATAAGTCCGAGCAAGGGCTCGTTCCCCACTATATTTGGGTTTTTAATCTGTATATCCTCTCGTAGGAAAAGAAAAGTTCCATGGTGTTATCGTTTCAAGACGGTTTATGATTCGTTAAACTTTATTTATGCTGCAAAGTTTTGATGCGGTTAGTCTCTTTCTGATTGCCAGTCGAGGCGAGCAAGTACTTTCTCAAATACTTTATTTAAAACCTTAAATGATTGAATGATGCTAACAGGTTTACTTTTTTCTGGACAAGGTGCGCAGCAAATTGGAATGGGGCGTACGCTCTACGAATCGTCAGAAACGGCCCGCTCACTTTATGATCAGGCAAATGAGGTCCTGGGTTGGGACTTAAAAGGGATCTGCTTTGAGGGACCAGAGGAAGCCTTGCGCAATACAAAGGTTTGCCAGCCTGCCCTGTATGTTCACGGCTACGTGGTTTTCCGCCTGCTTCAAGAACTAGGTCAGCTGGACGAATTACAGACAGCTTGTGGTTTGAGCTTGGGCGAACTGACTGCATTGGCGAGTGCCGGAGTGTTTGATTTTGAAACAGGTCTCCGTTTAGTGGCTGAACGCGGACGTTTGATGCAATTGGCCTGTGATACCACTAAGGGTGGGATGGCCAGTATCATTGGAGGTGAACCCGAAGCAGTTCAAGCACTGTGCGAGGAATTTGATATCGAAATCGCAAATTTGAATTGCCCGGGTCAGATTGTGATTTCGGGAGAAAATGAGAAGGTGCTGGATGCAGTCGCAAATTCTGAGGGTCGTGGGTTTAAACTCGTTAAACCTCTAAATGTAGCAGGAGCCTATCACAGTCGCCTGATGGTTTCAGCACGCGATGCTTTTGCGGCATTTATTCAAGATTTCGAGTTTAAGACACCTGAGCTTTCAGTTTATACAAATGTTACCGGTCAACGAGTAATCGATCCCAAAGTCATCAAAGAGAATCTGGTTAAACAAGTGGTTTCTTCCGTTCGGTTTGAAACATGCTTGCGCAATGCCGCTGGGGAAAATTCGGTGGAGCGATTCTACGAATGTGGACCGGGTAAGGTATTAGCGGGGTTAGCTCGCCGCACCGATCGAGCCATCGAGGTTGTCCCCATCTACTCCAGTCAAGATCTTGAAGCTTGCGCACGGTAAAAGTTTTCTTGGGAGTTAAAGAGACTCCGCTGTAGCAAGTGAGAACTCAAAATCTTCGTTGCTTGGCCAAGTAGGAGACTCTGAAACACTTTAGTGGGATTAGGGATTGAGTTTTTTGCCTGTGGAAGGATGGTAGTGGGTTTGATCCCGTCATGCCTGACTTAGAACACACCCGCAACTTTTGCATCATCGCCCACGTGGATCACGGCAAGACCACTTTGTCGGATCGTATTCTAGAATTGACCCGCACGGTGGAGTTACGGGAAATGAAAGATCAATTATTAGATTCGATGGATTTGGAGCGCGAGCGTGGAATCACCATCAAGAGTCATCCCGTTTCGATGGTTTACCAGTCACAGAGTGGGCAAGACTATACCTTTAATTTGATCGATACCCCGGGGCACGTAGATTTTTCGTATGAGGTGTCTCGAAGTTTAGCGGCCTGCGAGGGAGCGATGTTATTAATTGATGCTGCTCAAGGGATTGAGGCACAAACGGTAGCCAACGCGCATTTGGCTCTGGAGCAGGGCCTCGAAATTATACCGGTTATCAATAAAGTGGATTTACCCAGTGCAGATGTTCCCGCAATTCAAGCACAGTTGGAAGACGTCCTGGCGATCCCCGCCGATGAGGCCATTTTAACGAGCGGCAAAACCGGAATTGGAATTGAGGATTTAATGGTCGCGGCTGTGGAACGTATACCCAAGCCCCGCTGGGCCGAGGTCGATGGTTTGCGGGTTTTGATTTTTGACTGTGTTTACGATGCTTTCAAAGGAGTGATTTGTTATGTGCGGGTCTTCTCAGGACGCGTAAAGGCAAGCGATGCCATTGTCACTATGAGCGACGGAAGGAAATCGCAGGTCAAAGAAGTGGGTAAATTTTCCCCTGCCATGACAAAGCAGGATATTTTGAAAGCCGGTGATGTGGGATACATTGTCACTAACATCCGCGACGTCGCAGAAATCAAGCTCGGCGATACCATTACCCACAGCAATACGCCTGCAAAAGAAATGTTGCCTGGTTATAAAGCGGTCAGCCCCATGGTTTTCAGTGGCATATATCCCATCGATACCAATGACTACAACAAGCTTAAGGCTTCCATGGGTAAGTTGCGTCTCAATGATGCCGCCTTTGTTTACCAATCGGAAAATTCCGTAGCACTCGGTTTTGGCTTCCGTTGTGGGTTTCTCGGCTTGCTTCACATGGAAATTATACAAGAGCGCATTCGCCGAGAGTATGATCTCGACGTTATTTCAACCTATCCGAGTGTGGTCTATCATGTGACTCAGACCGAGGGTACCATCATTGAGGTACACAATCCGGTACATTTACCCGAACCTGCCGAGATCGACTTCATTGAAGAACCCATGATCAAGGCTTCGGTTCATATACCGAGCGATGCCATTGGTGATGTTCTGGCATTAATGAGTGAGAAACGAGGACTCTGCGAACACACCGAGACCATCGACGATTCACGAGTCATGCTGGTCTGCCGTTTGCCGCTCAACGAAATTCTGGTAGATTTCAATGATCGTCTTAAGAGCATTACCCATGGTTATGGCTCTATGGATTACGAGATGGATGGTTATGAACGGGCGAAGTTATGCCGGCTAGATATTTTGGTGAATCAGGAACAAGTTGATGCCTTCTCATCGATCGTGCACGTTGATAAAGCAGAAGGTCGTGGACGTAGCCTCTGCAAGCGACTCAAGGAAATTCTTCCGAGACAGATGTTTAAGATTGCGGTGCAGGCTGCCATTGGAGGCAAGGTTGTGGCACGTGAAACAATCAGTGCCTATCGCAAAGATGTAACTGCAAAATGCTATGGCGGTGATATTTCTCGTAAGCGCAAATTGCTTGAAAAACAGAAAGAGGGTAAAAAACGTATGAAAAATATCGGCAGTGTTTCCATCCCGCAGGACGCTTTTATCAAAATTCTTAAAACCTCAGATGGCGCTTAGGGTTTGCAAAACGCCCTTCTGGCTTCTTGATTTAATTTAGACATGAATAAACTTAAAAAAGAAGTCCGCGAGCTCCTGCTTGCTGCCGAAAAGGTGAGAAATTATCGTGGCGATATAACCGCGCCCGAGGACATGGAAGTTCTAGTAGCGCATACTTCAAAATTGCAAAGCCTGATTAAAGAAAAAGATACCCCCGAAGCAAGTTATCGTGCCGAAATGGAACCACTGCAGGCCCATTTGAAAAAAATTGGTGGCAAAATTTATCCTAAGACCTTCCTCAGTGATAATATTGAGGTCATTTTAGTAGCAGCTGTTGTTGTTATCGGGATCCGTTCTTTCTTTTTTCAGCCCTTTATCATTCCCACTAATTCCATGTACCCTACTTATAGCGGAATGAAAGAAAAAGTGTATGCTGAGGATGATGTGCCCAATACTGCCGAAAAGGTGATTCATTTTATAACCAATGGAGCGCGTCATAAAAATTTAGTGGCGAAGCATTCCGGAGAGCTTAGTTTTATCAAAGCACGTACCGAAGCCGGAGACTGGACGCCTTTATACGAAGTCGTCAAAGGGCGGAAATGGTTTGGATTATTTCCGGCCCAGTTCAAAGCATACACTTTTTATGTCGGCGAAACGCCGCATGTTTTAAAAGTGCCTGCAGAATTTCAAATGTCCACGGTCTTAAATGGCTTTATGGCAGGCGAGGATGTGCGTTTCGTGAAAAGTATGACTTATGGTCGTCAACGTTGGACGACCGGACGCGAGATTAAGGCGGGAGAATCGATCATCGCCTTTGATATCCAATTGGGGGACGCCCTTTTTGTGGACCGACTGAGCTATCATTTCCGAAAGCCCAAAGTGGGGGATCCCTTTGTTTTCAAAACAGAAAAAATCTTAGAGGCTGTCGGTAGAGCAACCGGAGACTACACGCCTAAATATTACATCAAACGCCTAGCTGGGGAAGAGGGTGAGACCCTGGAAATCAAGCAACATGCTCTGTTGGTAGATGGGCAAGCCCGTGAAGCGGTCGCTGCCTTTGAGCGAAATGCTGCTCAAGATGGGGAATATGTCGGGTATCAGAACGAGGGGCTCTTGTCGGTCGGAGCTACCATGAAAGTTCCGGAAGATCGTTACGTAGCCTTGGGAGATAATTCTGCTAATTCTGCCGACAGCCGATATTGGGGTTTCGTACCCCAGGAATCCGTTGTCGGTCGTGCTTTCTTTATTTACTATCCCTTCACTAAACGATGGGGTCCTGCGGAGTAGGCTTTACCTTAAATACATTTTATTGATTCTTTATAAAAACATGACCGACAAAGCCCATCTCGATATTGAATACGTCAGCCAACTGGCACGGCTGGATTTATCCGCAGCCGAAAAAGAAAAATTAGGCTCCCAATTAGCGGCTATCCTTGAGCATTTTGATGCTCTTAAGGCCGTTGATGTTTCGGGAGTAGAACCAACCGCTCACGCACATGCCGTAGAAAATGTCTGGCGGGAGGGTGACCGTGCGGGCCCTGTTTATGATCCAGAGGTGCTTAGCTCGATGGCTCCGGAATCACGTGATAATCAAGTAGTGGTTCCCAAAGTGGTAGAATAGTGAAAAGAATTACCTGCAATGCCCGAGTTGTATCATCAGACAATTGCCCAATTATCCGCCGCGCTGGAGGCGGGTAGCCTGACCTCGGTTGCCTTGATGCAAGCGGTCATTGAGCGCACCGAGGCGGTTGAACCACAGGTTAAGGCTTTCATTCATCGCGACGCGGAAGATGCGCTTCAACAGGCGCACGCTTCAGATGAACGCCGTGCTTCTGGAAACTCGCTCGGACCCCTCGATGGTATTCCTATTGGTATAAAGGATATTCTAGCGGTCAAGGGACAACCTTTGCGTTGTGCCTCGAAGATGCTGGATAATTTTGTATCGCCCTACGATGCTACCGTAATTGCCCAACTCAAGGCGGCTGGGGCGGTGCTTTGGGGTCGTCTCAATATGGATGAATTCGCGATGGGTTCTTCCACCGAAAATTCAGCCTATATGGCGACGGCAAATCCTTGGGATCTGGATCGTATTCCCGGTGGTTCTTCTGGAGGAAGCGCAGCTGCGATAGCAGCCGGTCAAGCCATTGCAACGATTGGCACCGATACCGGTGGCTCTATTCGTCAACCGGCGGCTCTCTGTGGGGTTGTAGGAATGAAGCCCACCTACGGGCTGGTTTCTCGGTACGGATTGGTGGCTTTTGCCTCTTCCTTGGATCAAGCTGGACCCATGACACGCACCGTAGAGGACGCAGCTCTCCTTTTACAGACCATGCTTGGCAAGGATCCCTTGGATTCAACTTCTATCGCCATGCCTAAAGTGCCTGATTTTCGAGCGGAGTTGAAGCATCGCAAAGGTCCTTGGAAACTTGGAGTACCACGAGAATTTTTTGGTGACGGTATTGACCCAGAAGTGAAAGCCAACATCGAAGCGGCCATTGAGTGGTATCGTGCTCAAGGTTCAGAAATTGTAGATATTTCCTTACCACACGCGCATCTTTCAGTTCCGGTCTATTACATTGTGGCGACGGCTGAAGCTTCATCCAACCTCGCACGTTTTGATGGGGTTCGCTACGGACACCGTAGTGTCGCCGTGGAAGATGCCCTCAGTCTTTTCACCCAAAGCAGGGGCGAGGGTTTTGGTGACGAGGTCAAACGACGCATCATTCTCGGTACTTATGTACTGAGCTCGGGATATTATGATGCCTATTACCTACGTGCGCAGAAAGTCCGCACCCTTATCCGCCGCGATTTTGAAAACGCATTTGAGACTGTAGATGCAATTCTTTCGCCGACCTCGCCCACGCCTGCCTTTAAGCGCGGGGAACGTAGCAACGATCCCTTGGCGATGTATTTGAGCGATATTTACACCATCGCAGTTAATCTGGCTGGATTGCCGGCGCTTTCCTTGCCCAGTGGATTTACTAGCAATGGTTTACCCATTGGCTTACAAGTCATCGGAAAAGCCTTTGGCGAAGCTGATCTCTTTGCGGTAGCACAGGCTTACGAACAGGCCCACAACTTTCACCTAGTGACCGCAGAACTTTAAAAAGTATGGAATACGACGTCGTCATCGGTTTAGAAATCCACGTGCAGTTAAAAACCCGCACAAAGATGTTTACGGCTGCTCCCTATGCCTACGGAGCCGACCCCAATACTCTCATCGATCCGGTGGTTTTGGGATTGCCGGGAACCTTACCTGTCCTTAACCACGCTGCAGTTGAAGCCTGTGCTAAACTCGGCTTATTGCTCGCTTGCGAAATTGCCGAAGTCTGTAAATGGGACCGAAAAAATTATTTTTATCCCGACTCGCCCAAGAATTACCAACTCACTCAAAACGAGCAACCGCTTTGTCTGGGCGGTCAAGTCGAGATCGAGCTCCCCGGCACCTCGCGGAATATTCAAGGCGAGCATCGCTTAGTAAAACTCAACCGTATTCACCTCGAAGAAGATCCCGGAAAACTTACCCATACCGCATTTGATACCACCATTGATTTTAATCGTGCGGGTGTCCCTCTGGCTGAAATCGTGACCGAGCCGGATCTCCATTCATCCGAGGAAGCGGTTGCCTTCTTAAACGCATTGATACATCTAATTCATTATGCTGGGGTTTCCGATTGTGATATGGAAAAAGGACAACTGCGCTGCGATGCAAATGTTTCGCTGAAACCCGCCGGTAGCAAGACTCTGGGTACCCGCACAGAGATGAAGAACCTCAACTCCATCTCTAATGTCCGTGCCGCCATCGAATACGAGATTGCCCGACAAACGGAATTACTGGACGCGGGTGAATCCATCACGCAGGAGACTCGTCGCTGGAGTGCAGAAAATGGCACCAGCAGTTCCCTTCGTAGTAAAGAAGAGGCGCACGATTATCGTTATTTTCCAGACCCTGATCTTATGCCCGTGCGTATGGATCGCGCCCGTGTAGCGGAATTACAAGCAGCACTCCCAGAACGCCCCTACGACAAACAACGTCGCTATCAGGAGACCTTAGATTTGCCGTTTACCCTAACATCGGTACTTTGCCCCGATCCGAAGTTGTGTACCTTCTTCGAAGAAGCGCTCGAATTGCACCCTGCACCCAAGGTCATTGCAAACTACATCGCAAATGACCTCCTGCGCGAACTTTCAGCCAGTGCTGCGCATGGAGAAAGTGCGCTTTCCATCTCGGATTGTCCCCTAACGCCAGCCCATATTGCTGAACTTGCGAAGTTGATTGAAAACGGCGTGATCACCAAGCAAATCGCAAAAGAGGTTTTCACCACAATGTATCAAAGTGGGAATATGCCCGCAGTCATTGTTGAAAAAGAAGGACTGCAGCAAAGCGATAATTCAGATGAGATCGAAGCCCTTTGCCGTGAAGCGATTGCGGGTAACGCTAAGGCAGTTGCCCAATTTAAGGAGGGTAATGCAAAGGCGCTCAATGCGCTCAAAGGTCCTGTTATGAAAGCAACCAAAGGCCAGGCTAATCCTGCGACTCTCGATCAAATCTTACGCTCGCTTATTCAATCAGAGGCTTGAGTCGCTACCGTTTTTGTTTCAATATAATTGCGTCCGGATCTAATGTTATGGTAATTTCTCGGCCAAGGAAATCGAGTAAGATTTCCACGCGCTTTTCAGCCGGGAGGCATGCCAATACCTTGCCGTCGATACCCTTTAAGCTACCACTGAGAATTTCAATCTCGGCCCCTGTCTCTAAACTTGGATCCGGCGCTTTGATGACGGCATCGGGCAGGCTAGTTTTGAGTCCCTCTACGACGGCTTCCGGAACAACCCGGCGCTCACCATTGGAAACAATACGCACGACTCCCTGCGTGTGTATGATGTGGCGAAACTGAGAGTTATAATCAAAACGGGCAAAAATATAGCTGGGAAACAACGCTTCTGTGAATCGTTTTTTTCCCGTGCGGGTCTTTTTTATCTGACTGACTCGAGGGCAGAAAACTTCTACTTTGCACTGTTGGCTTAAGATATTGGCAGCAATGTGCTCCCGTTTTGTTTGAGTCCGGAGGCAATGCCATTCAAGGCGCTCGATGGGTTCAGTCATGTTGTGGGAAATTCAGTTCAGCGTGATCCATACCAAGTCATCGGTTCTCATCGAATCGAATAGTGCCAGCATAGCATCGTTTTTTAGTTCGATGCAACCCCCGCTAAAAGGCTGGCCGATTCGATCTTCGTGGTTGGTTCCATGTAGGTAAATGAAGCGATCATAGGAATCACAGTCGAGGCCACTATTTTTATCTGCTTCGAGACCCCGTAAACGCAGGATACGAGTGGTGATCAAATTATGTGCCCGTTCCTCTGGAGAAAAATTTTGGAACTGTCCCTGTGGAACCCGGCCTTTAAAGACAGTGCCTAAAGGTTCGCCATCTCCGATGCGATCTGCAATCGCGTGAAGTCCGAGGGGGGTTCCGTAGGATTCAGCCTGACAAGAGGGTGGGTTTTTTGAGGTTGAAATCGGAATAACCACCTTTGTTTCACTGTCGAAGAGGTGATAAAGCTTCTGTTCGCTGATGCTCACCACTAAAAGCTGTTGAGTCGGGATGATTGACAAGGCAGCACAGCTTTGCTCTAGCTTAGTTCTTTCCTGAATTAAATCGAATGGCATATTCTATAGGTATCCTCGGTGCGACTGGTGCAGTCGGTCAAGAACTCATTCGGTTGTTGTATGAGCGCAACTTCCCCGTGGGGCGTTTGCGTCTGCTAGCTTCCGAGCGCTCCGCTGGTAAAAAAGTTGAATACGAGGGTCGTAGTTGGATCATTGAAGCGGCGTCTGAAGCAAGTTTTAAGGATCTCGATATATGCATATTCAGTGCTGGAGGGTCTCAGTCAAAAGCATTCGCAAGTGCCGCAGTAGCGAGTGGGTGCATTGTCATCGATAACAGTTCTGCTTTTCGGGGTGATCCCGAAGTACCCCTCATCGTACCAGAGATCAATCCCGATGCAGTCGCCAATCATAAGGGCATTATTGCGAATCCAAATTGTTCAACTGCGATTGCCCTCATGGGACTTTACCCGCTTCATAAAGCCTTTGGCTTAAAGCGCTTCATCGCTTCCACCTATCAAGCGGTATCGGGCAGCGGGGCGAGTGGTCTCATCGAATTAGAGCAACAGACCCGCGCTTGGTCTCAGGACGAACCGCTTCAAACAGCGGTTTATCCACATCAAATTGCCTTTAACCTTATCCCGCATGTGGATTCCTTTCAAGCGGATGGCTATACCCGTGAGGAGATGAAAATGCTCCACGAGGGACGCAAGATTTTAGGATTGGAGGAACTAGCGGTTACCTGCACCTGCGTGCGGGTGCCGGTCTTTCGGGCACACAGTATTTCCATCAGTGCAGATTTTGAGCGACCGGTTTCGGTGGCGCAAGCACGTCAAGCGATTGCAGAATTTGAAGGGGCTGAATTAGTCGACGAGCCTGAAAAAGGTCGTTACCCCATGCCTTTAGATTATTCAGAAGTAGTCCCTTGCGGAGTAGGGCGCATTCGGCGCGATCAAGTACTGAGCAACGGTTTAGCGTTTTGGGTGACTGGTGATCAAATATGGAAAGGTGCTGCCCTCAACGCCGTGCAAATTGCAGCCTTGTTACACGAGCGTGGTCTTGTGAGAAACGAGCCTCATGGAAAGTAATTGGCTCAACCATCTAGATGCCATCCGTCCTAGCGTGGATTTGGGCATGCTTGTCTTGATCTGGTTGGTGCAACTCATAATTTATCCCGGTTTTGCTCATATGCGAGCGGAGACCTTTTCCCCTTGGCACAAATCCTACATGAATCGAATGGGATTTATTGTGGCACCGCTCATGTTAACTCAACCGCTTTTGATTGGACTGCAGATATGGTTGCAACCCGAGTTGCTTCATTTGGCTTCGGCGGCGCTGGTGGCTTTAGCCTGGTTGGCAACGGCGCTTTTTTCGGTGCCGGCGCATCATCATTTGCAAAAATGCGGCTACGATGCTGCTATGATTCAACGATTGGTCACCACAAACTGGATTCGCACCTTTGCATGGACCGGGGTTTGCTTACTGGGTTTATGGGCGTGAGCTTGGTAAACGCCCGTATAAGGCATTTAATTCCTTGATGTAAGCCCCGCTCGTTTTTTGAAATTGTTGGAGATCTTCCGTATGAAAGCGCCATTGCCAGTTACCTTCAGCACGACCGGGAGTGTTGAGTCGTGCTTCTGAATCAAGGCTTAGAAGATCTTGTAAGGGAACAATCGCGAGGTTTGCGGTCGAGCGTAAGGCCGACCGAATAAAATCCCAACCAATGTTTTCACCAGAGATGCCGTAGTAGCGTCGCACATGGTCACGGGTCGCAGGGTCTGCCTGCGAATACCAACCGATGCTGGTATCATTGTCGTGTGTGCCAGTATAAAGAACCGAATTGGGCTGTAGATTATGAGGTAAGTAAGCGTTGTCAGCATCATCGCCAAAGGCAAATTGCAGCACTGCCATACCGGGAAGGCCCGTCTGCGCCATCAGGGCTTTGACTTCAGGGGTGATTACCCCGAGGTCCTCGGCAATGATTCGAGCTTCTGGAAACGCCTCTGCAATTGCTTGAAAGAGTGCCAAACCAGGAGCGGGCTTCCAAGTGCCCTCGCGTGCTGTCGCTGCCTCTGCAGGAACAGACCAATAAGATTCAAACCCGCGAAAATGATCAATCCGAAGGTAGTCATAAAGCTTGAGGTTTGCCTGCAGGCGTTCAAGCCACCATGCGAATCCATTAGCTGCATGTTCTTCCCAAGCGTATAGCGGGTTGCCCCAAAGTTGGCCATCCACCGCAAAATAATCTGGCGGTACGCCTGCCACTGCAAGGGGTTGTCCGTTTGCTTTGAGTTGAAATAAATTTTGATTAGCCCAGACATCCGCGCTGTCTAGAGCCACAAAAATAGGGAGGTCGCCCATGATACCCACGCCTTTCTTCTCTGCATAGGCACGAAATTTTTTATATTGAGCACTGAAGAGGTATTGTGCGAAGGCATGCATTTCCTTTTGTGCAAGGGCGGCTTCCGGCAGTTTCCAAGCATCACTCCTATGAGCATCGCGAAATTTCCTGGGCCAGTCTAGCCAGCATTGCCCATTAAAATGCGTTTTCAGTCCCATAAAAGAACTGTAGTCTTCTAGCCAGTGTGCTTCGGCGGCACGAAATTCCGCATACGGTTCATAGTCTGCAAGACGCTTGCTATTATTTTCAGTGAACTGGATATGGGCTTTTTCTAAAACAGGCCAAAAGCCCTCGTAGAGTCCCCCGAAGTCACATCGTTTTGTGGGTAGTCCCCGTAAATTAGATAATGCCTGCGCGTCGATTAAGCCTGCCTCAAGCAATGGGTCGAAATCAATAAAGTAGGGATTACCGGCAAAAGCTGAAAAACATTGATAGGGCGAGTCTCCGAAACCCGTTGGCCCTAGGGGGCACATCTGCCAGACTCGAAAGCCGTTCTCGCTCAGCGCATCGATAAATTGATATGCGCCCTTGCCGAAATTACCAATGCCGGTGGGAGCGGGCAGGGAGCTTGGGTGCAATAATACACCTGCAGCACGGTGATGAAGCCATTGGTAAAAGGGAGTCTTAGGCATGACGTGAGATTGTAATTTTAATTACATCAGGTCGAGGCGGATTCAATTTTATCTTTAAATAAATCCCTCAAATTGTTGTTGCCATACGAGGGCAGAGCTTCATTTTTCTACGTTTCCTTAATTTTTTAACCTTCAGCCGAGACCTTATTTTGAGAGACGACTATCTAGAACAAGCACAACAGGTGATCACTGATCCCATGATCTTGATCAATGTTGTTTCGCGCCGTGCCAAACAACTCAAAAGCGGTTATAAGCCTCTGATCGAATCATTGGAGCGTTTATCTGCTGAGGACATGGCCTTGCGTGAAATCATTGATGGCAAGATCACCTACCAACTCGACGAATCCGAAGACGAAGCGGCGGTTTAGTCCGAATTAAGCTAGTCTATGCTTTAGGTGTAGTGATCGGCGTTTGGAGTTTGTGCATGCTTGCGATTTTGTACTCGCGCAGCTTAGCTTGAATACATCCCAAATACCGTGCCTGCAAAAAAAAAGTCTACCGATGCCCGATATCGGGAAGTTCGCAACGCTAAAGCGACTCACAATTATTTTGTGGGAGATCGTTTTGAAGCGGGCATTGCTTTGCTGGGTACGGAGGTAAAGGCGATCCGCGAAGGCAATGCCCAGATTGGGGAATCTTTTTGTCGTATTGAGAAAGGACAGGTCTGGCTCTACAATAGCCACATCGGAGAATACAAATTTGGAAATTTGCAAAATCACGAACCCCGTCGCAAACGCAAGTTGCTCCTCCATCGCCGCGAAATCGACAAACTTCTCGGGGCGATTGAGCAAGGCGGGAAAACCCTCGTGCCGCTACGGCTATTCATGAAGCATGGCCTCATTAAAATTGAAATCGCCCTTTGCACGGGTAAGAAACTCCACGACAAACGCGAGACCCTTAAACGGAAGGTCGCTCTGCGAGAAGCCGAACGCGATATGCGCCGGCGTTAGCTCAGTTTAAGTCCCTGCAATACCGCTACAAGTTTTCCGGTATCGGGAGCACCGCCCATCGCAAAATTGTCTTTGCCACCGCCTTTACCACCTAGCTCTTCTGCTAATTTGCGAATAATCGCACCGGCAGAATGCCCAGCTGCAATGGCAGCTTCACTCGCCTGCGCGCAGATGCCAACTTTGCCTTGAAAGTTTGCACCCAGAATGATGAGGCCGTCTTCAACCTGCCCTACCAATGAACCTGCCATGGAGCGCAGAGCGTTTGCGTCGGGCGCATCCACCACCGTCACCAAGACCTGAAGTCCATTCTCAAGCGTCTGCACAGATTCCAGTAATGCCTTTGCTTGAACCGCTGCTGCGGAGGTCTGAGCCTTTTTGAGAATCTTATCGGTTTCCATTACCAAAGCCTTGAGGCTCTCTGCATTTCCGTCGCGGGGAATTTCCACTGCGTCGATCCCCAGTTCCTTTAGGGTGATGTTTAGTTTTACAAGTTTCTCCATCTGCGAGGCACAAGCCTTGGCTTCTTGTGCGGCTTGTTCCTTGAGGTATTCTTTGGCAGCATCACCGCAACATGCTTCTATTCGGCGGATACCCGCCGCAATGGCGCCTTCAGATTTTATCTTAAAAAGTCCGATCTCAGCGGTATTGCGCACATGCGTTCCACCGCATAATTCCATGGAGTAACCATCGAGGGCATCCTCAGTGCCACCGATTTTCACCACCCGAACCTGATCACCATACTTGTCCCCAAAAAATTGCATGACATCCGCACGATCCTTTATTTCCTGATGGGGAACTTCCGACCAGGTGACCGCTTCCGCTGCTTGGATGCAGGTGTTCACCGCTGTTTCCAGCGCAGTGATTTGGGATGCCTCTAACGCTTTAGAGTTGAAATCGAATCGCAAACGATCGATGGATACGCTAGATCCTTGTTGGGTGGCATTCGGTGAAATATGTTGATGGAGCGCCCAATGTAGGAGGTGGGTAGCGGTGTGATGTGCTTCGATAGGAGCGCGGCGTTCGCGATCTAAGGTCAGGGTGATGCTATCACCCACTTTGAAATTTATTTCGCCATCATTTGAAACAATATGCGCAATTGCGTTTCCGACCTTCTGGGTGCCTAAAATGGGATAGTTTTTACCGGTATGCTCAAGCGTTCCTCGGTCACCTTCCTGACCACCCATTTCGGTGAAGAGCACCGTTTGATCGGTTATGAGGAGATGTTGTTCTTCCGTTTGGTGGAGTTCGAGGATTTCAGCTTCACAAGTATCTTGTTCAAACCCTAGGAAATTCGTGATTATTTGGGATTCGAGATCAAGGGCTTTAACAACAGTCTTTTTCTGAGCAGCACGAGCGCGTTGGCGTTGTTGCTCCATACAATCCTGAAAAGCAGCCACATCGACCGAGATGCCACGCTCGCGCGCTAAGAGTTCGGTAAGATCGAGCGGAAAACCGTAGGTATCATAGAGAGCAAAAGCTTCTCCACCACTGATAGCGCCATCCGAGCATTGTTTTTCAAAGAGTTGTAAGCCGCGATCAAGGGTCTTATTAAAACTACTTTCTTCAGTCGCTAAAGTATCTTTGACTAGGCATGCACGTGTTGCGATCTCGGGAAAAACCACACCCAATTCCTTCACCAGAGGATCTACTAATTTCGGCAGGAAGGGCTCAGAACCATCAAAACCGAGGCTCCGTCCGTATTTTACCGCGCGGCGGAGGATGCGGCGGAGGACGTAATTTCGACCGCTGTTGCCGGGCATGATGCCGTCAGCAATCGAAAAGGCGAGGGTGCGTAGGTGATCCGCTACAACCCGAAAAGCAATGGCTTCTTTTAAGGCCTCCGAAGCTTCCGCTTCTTTTTCTGGATAAATATCGGTATAGGATTTTTGGCTGAGAGCCTCAATGGCACGAAAGAGCGGTTGAAAGATATCGGTAGCGTAATTAGTCGGCTTAGTAGAAAAATCGGTGAAGCCTTGGGTGTTTTGTATAATCGAGCAGGCGCGTTCAAAGCCCATCCCAGTATCAACGTGTTTTGCGGGCAGGTCGGTAAAACTTCCGTCGGCATTCGCGTTGAATTGAATGAAGACCAGATTCCAAATCTCGATACAGAGGTCAGAATCTTGGTTGACCAAAGTTCCCTTACTATCGCCCTTGGGGGTCAGGTCTACGTGTAGTTCTGAGCAGGGACCGCAAGGGCCCGTCTCGCCCATCATCCAAAAGTTATCCTGTTTATTTCCAGAGATGATATGCACTTTGGGATCGAGTCCTGCTTTTTCAAAAATAACCTTCCAAAGGTCGTAAGCTTCCTGATCAAATGCGGCGGGATCTCCCGCTTGGGGTGAATAAACGGTGGCATAAAGCCGTTCGGGCGGAAATCCCCAAACCTCCGTCAATAATTCCCAGCTCCAGATGATTGCCTCTGTTTTAAAATAATCTCCAAAAGACCAATTACCCAGCATCTCAAAAAAGGTATGGTGGTAGGTGTCGTATCCCACATCTTCGAGGTCGTTATGTTTACCGCCCGCTCGGATACATTTCTGAGTGTCGGCAGCGCGGGGCGGGTCCAAGGGAGCTTTTTCTGTGCCGAGAAAATACGGTACAAATTGATTCATCCCTGCGTTTGTGAAGAGCAGATTGGGCGAAGTCGGCATGAGCGAAGCCGAGGGCACGATGCTATGCCCTTTGGAGGCAAAGAAATCAAAGAAGGACTGTCGGATCTCAGCGGAGGTCATGGGAGAGCATTTTGAGTTAAACACAAATGGACAGATACAGATTTGAATCTTCAGGGATAAAGTCGTTCCCGTTTAAGTTTTGGTTCGGTTTAAGACCATTGGAAGGATCTAGAGATGGTCGAGGATGGCGGCACCCATGGCGCTGGTGCCGACCGATTCGAGGCCAAAGGCGATATCACCAGTTCGGATACCAGCGGTGACAGCCGTTTTGACGGCTGTTTCGATGGCGGTCGCCGCTTCCTTTTCGCCAAAGCTGTAACGGAGCATCATGGCGGCAGATAGAATTTGAGCACAGGGATTGGCGATGCCTTGACCGGCGATGTCAGGCGCGGTACCACCAGAGGGCTCGAAGAGTCCAAAGGGGAGGCCGAGCTTATTATTTTGAGCTCCGAGGCTGGCCGAGGCGAGCATACCCAAAGATCCGCAGATCACTCCCATTTCATCGGAGAGGATATCGCCAAACATATTTTCAGTGAAGAGGACATCAAATTGATTGGGGTCGCGGGCAAGTTGCATGGCGGCGTTGTCGACATACATATGGCTGAGTTCGATCTCAGGCGCGTGTTTGGAGAAGTATTCCGAGACGACCTTGCGCCAAAGGACCGAGGTTTCCAGAACGTTGGCTTTGTCTACGGAGCAGACTTTGCCGCCTCGGGTTTTAGCGGTATCAATGGCAACCTGAGCGATCCGTTCAATTTCGCTGGTTTGGTAAACCATGGTATCAATGGCCTGTTCTTCGCCGTTTTCGAGTGTGGTGGTTACTTTGGGTTCACCGAAATATATTCCACCGGTCAGTTCTCGAATACAAACGATGTCGATGCCTTGAGGGATGCGCTCTGCCTTGAGTGGAGAGGCATCCGTCAGTTCTGCATAGAGCAAACCGGGTCGAACATTCGCATAGAGTTTATAGGCTTGGCGGATGGGGAGGAGCGCGGCCCGTTCGGGTTGATCTTTTGGAGGGAGAGATTCCCATTTTGGACCGCCAACCGAGCCGAAGAGGATGGCTTCACTGCGGTCACAGACCGCGCGTGTCGCATCGGGAAAGGCCAGACCGTGGTTGTCGATGGCAATCCCGCCAATGTCGGCAGTTTCGTATTCCAAAGTAAAATCAAATTTTTTGCCGGTGGTTTTAAGGACTTCCAGAGCCACGTCCATGACCTCCGGGCCGATGCCATCGCCGGGTAAAACTGCAAATTTCAAGGTTTTCATAATACTTGGTGAAAACCTTGCAGACTGAATTCCTCAGCGTTTGCTTCAAGCCTTTTCCTCTAAAGACTATGCTTCAATGGTAGCGACCAAGGTACCCAAAAAGACGAGCTCGGTTTCACCGGTATTGCGAATGGCTTGAGTCTCCCCATCGCGGGTGATTTGTAGGGTTCCCGGAGTGAAAGGGTGTTCCTCCCCGTTATCGACCACCACGCCCTCACCCGAGAGGCAGTAATAAAAATCTTCTTCACCGTAGTGTGTGTGGGATCCGACACTTGCGCCCGCTTCTAACCGAACGATGCCGACGCTTTTAATGGCACTACCAGGAAATAAATCCACAAGTTTATGCGCGGTGACCGTACCGACGCCTTCACGGACGTTTTCGGCTACTTCAGGTATGACACTGTCCACTTTGATAATCATACAATAAGCTTAGGGAGAACGAGCCCAGCGGCTATAAAAAAAGCCTGAGCTGGGTGAACTTTCTAGCAGAATCCATCCTTAGCACTCAGCTAAGCGGCAGAGTTTATGCAGTCGCCGAGCTCTTTTGCTGGGTGCGGTAAAGCTTAGGGTCGACGACCGCAACCATTGCTTTAATATCTGCCTTTTGCATGGCAAATTCTGCGACTTTTCGGGCGACAGCTTCTGGATTTTCAAGGACATCGTGATAGCGTATCGGGAGGACGGAGATAGAATCCTGCTCGGCGGCATAGCTATTAAAATGTTTTAAATATCCGGCATAAATTTGGGACATACGATCATTCTCGGTGGTCGAACCCACTTTGCCGTCTCGCTTGAGCATGGCACGTTGAGAGAGTACCACTTCTTCGGCGGGTCGTTCCATAAAGATGATTTTTTGCGGTAGGTCGGTGGGGATGGCATCGGTAAGGGGCATCACAATTTTGATCGCCTCGCCTCGATGTTCCTTGAGCCAGCTTTTGTCCGCATTTGATTTTAGCGTTTTGACGCGCTCGTCCTCGAAATAACCTTTTGGGTTAGAGTCATTGGCGGCTCGGATGGTATCGCTTACTAGGTTGAGTCCTCCCGCCTCGAGCATCTGCATCATAAGCGAGGTACCGGAGCGTGGTAATCCCGAAACAACAATCAGCGGTGCTTCAGATTTTTGGGCAGCCTCTGGTATTTCAGCTTTGTGGATGATATCGGGAAATTCCGCCCAAGCAACCTCGGCATCCGGATCGGCATTTTCAATACTGCGGGTAATTTGGAGGAGACGCTTTTCGGCTGCATCAGCAGCTTCTTGGTATTCTTTAGCCTTATCGGAATCTTTCTTGTGGAGTTTGCTTAATTCCAACCAAGCCAAAGGGTAATTGGGATTTTGATGCACCGCATTTAAGAATGCTCGTTTTGCCAATTGGGGTTTCTTGAGATTTTTTAAGGCTTTTCCATAAATAAACTGCGCCCTGGGGTTGTTGAAATTAACCTCCAGGGACTTCAGTGCTGAGGCGGCTGCTTCAAAGGGTAGCTTGCGAGCGGTGTAGATCTCTGCAAGTCCCAGATGCGCCACGCTGTCGAGGGGTGCAATGGAGAGGGTTTGATGGTAGGCGGCTTCGGCGGCATCCCAATTCTTAAGATCGTAATGACAAGCCCCGATCTTGTTATGCAAGCTCGGCTTGAGGGATTCTTGAACCTTCTGGCATTTTTCGAGTGTTTCTAAGGCACCCCTGGGGTCATTTTCCATGTGCAGGACGCAGCCTTCGAGGAAAGCAAAGCTCTCAGGGTTGGGATTTACCTGACCGCGAAGACGACGCATGGTTTGAGTATCTTTGCGGGTAGGTTTATATTCTTTGACCGCTTCACCCTTGTCCTCTGCTTCCTTGCGCGCGGCCTCTTTTTCTTGATTCAATCGTTCTTTGAGTTCTTTGAGTTCAGCGGTGGCGAGGGTGATCGCCTCTGCTTTGCGTTCCTTTAATTTATCGAGGGTTTCCCGTGCAAAAAGGGGATCTCGAAGTGAGAGGTAGCAATGCAAAAGCTTGGTGCCAAAGCGACCTTCGCGGGGGTTGCGATCCCATTCCTTACGTAGAATATGGATGGCTTCGGTGAGATGAGCGCCGTCGATATAAGCTTGGGCGAGGTTATAGTTTAATTCCCTCAGGGTATGGTCGATCGCGACCCCAACATCTTCGTCGGGTTCATCGATGTAACCGAGTTCCACCAACTGTTTGATTTCCTCGCGGGCTTCTGCGACATCCACCTCGGCCTCATGATCGGAGTGTTGACCATCCTCACCTTTTACGGCGTCCCAGCTGGGAATGCTGAGTACCTTTGGCTCGGTTTCAAAAATATCGATGAGCACGCGGCCATCCATATCTTGCCCGATGGGCAGACCTTTCAAGTGCAGGAGGGTGGGGGCGATGTCGAGGAGGCAGGCACTACGGATTTCGTGATTCTTTTTGATGCCGGGGCCACGGGCGCAGAAAATCCCAAGGGGGCTGTGCTCAGCGGCGGGGCCTGCGGGTTCGTTGGGGGTTGTTTGGGGGCGTAGGTTACCCGGTTCAAAGCCGTGGTCGGAGATCAACATGACGGTGCTGTCCTCACCCGCAATTTGGAGGAGCACATCGAGCATCATATCGTGATAACGATAAGCGGCTTCGATGACGTCCTTATATTTTTCAAAATCCTCCTCGTTGACCCAGGAGAGGCGCGGGGGATGGTAGCGCATGAAGCGATGCCCAAAGTGATCGATACCGTCGTAGTAAACGGCCATGAA
This sequence comes from Opitutia bacterium UBA7350, assembly GCA_949524905.1. Classification (GTDB taxonomy): domain Bacteria; phylum Verrucomicrobiota; class Verrucomicrobiia; order Opitutales; family Coraliomargaritaceae; genus UBA7445. Next base: position 208,373 of record CATINC010000005.1, read on the forward strand.
GTCCCAGGGTTCGCGTTGCATCACCGCGGTGGCGGCAGCGTGAATACCGGCATTTTCTGCCAAAATTTTCATACAATCCCCCATGGAATTATCCTTTAATTGATCGATTTCGGCAGCTTTGGGGATGAAGGGTAGGACGTGCTCATTTTGCAGTTCTGCTGGGTGGACTCGAAATTCTTTGAGTGCCTCTGCCAGATTTTCTGGATGGACTGTGCCGGGTCGGATGGGCCAGTTTTCTTCTAGGGGTTTAGCGGCCTGTTGGTAATGATTGGAAATCATGACCCCGTTGATGGGTTCGGCAGGATGCGAGGGCCACCAACCGATGACATTACTCTTCAAGCCTTCTTGATTAAAAATATTCCAGACTGCCTTGGTCTTGCGCGAGCGGTTGGAGATGGGTCGGATGTTACCGGTTTTGGGGCAGGGTTCGCTGAAACCGTGGATGCCGTGTTTCCAGGCGCGTTTGCCCGTGGCGATGCTAGTCCAAAGCATGGGTGAGAGCACCGGTTGGATGGTGGCAAGATTTCCCCAAGTCCCGCTTTCAGTCAGGCGTTTTAAGGCGGGCATTTTACCAGCCTCCATCAAGGGTCGCGCAACTTTCCAGTCTGCTGCGTCCCAACCAATTAAAAGTAGCTTATTTTTTTTCATAAAAAAGTCCCCTGCCGATGGTGCATCCTTCGACAGGGGATTTGTATATACTTGTGGATAAAACTAAAGACAAAATCAATTATCAAGCAGCAGCTTGACGCATGCGGCGCAGACCGGCGGCTCCGAGGGCAAGGGCGCCGAGGCCGAGTGCGATGTGAGCCGGTTCGGGGACGGTCGAGCCAACTGTCACAGCTTGACCGGCGACATCTTCATACCATGCATCGTTGATGGTGTATTGGACTGCCGTGTTGGAAAGGGTCATGCTCGCCCAGCCATAATGGGTTGCACCACCGATATCGAATTGAAAACCAATATAGCCCGTATCCCCCAATGACCAAGCGGAATCCATATTATACCCAAGAAGAGGACCGGAGGATACAACTCTTAAGGCAACATTAGCACCGAGGAATCCAAGACCATCCGAAACGGTGCCGACTGCTTGACCTGCGCTCAATTTTGAAATGCGATTATTGCTGTCATTAAGGGCAACTTGAGCATTTCGATTTGTCAAAAAGACGTCCGCTGAATAGACGACAAAAAGACCTAGGTCAAAATCATTGCTCCCATTGCCATCGATATCCCAATTGACCGTTCCTGCTGGTGACGCAGCAAGCCCCCCGGTGGGAATACCGATGGCTTGAATCATGACGGCATCTGCGCTGGTGCCGATGGCGGTGGATGCGGCGGCGAGGCCGACAACTTCTTTAATATAATTGATTTTTTCATGCTTTTAATTGGTTGATATTACTCAAACGTAAAATAAAGAAACTGAGGTCAAGGCCTTTTTTTTAAATAAAATCATTTCACTCATGGGATGGGTAGCACTGCTAGCAATGCTGCGAGGCACATTACAAGGCATAAAAAAAGTCTGATGTTCGGACGAGGAGAAAATCTTGCCAAATGGGCAGGATGGGACAGATTTGTAAGCGCACGTGGGCGTAGCTCAGTTGGATAGAGCATCGGATTTCTAATCCGAGGGTCGGGGGTTCAAATCCCTCCGCCCATGCGTGTGGGGATGGGCTTAGGGGAGTAGGCCGTCTGCTTTTAGACGTTGAACGAGTTGAATGGCGATGCTGGAGCGGTTGAGAAGATAAAGGTGCAGGCCTGGGGCATGGTTTTGGAGGAGTTCGCGAGCTTGGAGATAAATCCAATCGAGGCCGACCGCTTCGAGGGCGGTGGGGTCTTCACCTGCCTGGTCGAGCATATGCTGGAGTTTGTGGGGCAAGTGAGCTTCGCAGAGGGAGCAGAAACGTTGGGCTTGCTCTAGGGAAGTGAGGGTGAGGAGTCCGGGTAGGATGGGGATTTGGATGTCGATGGCTCGGCAGCGTTCGACAAAATTAAAATAAACGGAATTATCAAAGAAGAGTTGGGTGGTGATGAAACTGGCGCCGGCTTCAACTTTACGCTTTAGGTTTTTAAGATCGGTATCGAGGTCGGGAGCCTGGGGATGTTTTTCGGGGTAACCAGCGACAGCGATGGTACACTCAGGGAAGTCTTGCTGGATGAGGCTGACTAATTCGTTGGCGTAACGGAGACCGTCTGGGTGTGGGACGTAGTCGGTGGCCTCGATGGGCGGGTCGCCTCGAAGTGCCATAATTTGATTTACGCCGGCTGCTTTAAACTCTGCGATGATATTTTTGAGTTCTTGTCGGGCATGGCCGACGCAGGTGAGGTGTGGCATGATGTGGTAGCCCATGTCTTGAAGGCGGCGGGCGTATTCGAGGGTGCGGCTACGGGTACTACCACCGGCACCATAAGTAATGGAGGCAAAGTCAGGCTTGAGCGCCTTTAAAGCATCGGCGGTTTGCAGGAGTTGTTCGGCTGCTTTTTCAGATTTAGGCGGGAAGAATTCAACCGAGAGGCGAGGATCCTGGTGGGCGAAATCAACTGGAGGCGTTTGGTTCATTGACGCATCAACGTATCTTGATATCTTGATGCGTAAAGCTTAAATTATTCAAGCGTTTTGTGATTTAGAAACCGAATAGTTGAATGCCTTTTATAGAGGCGGCTTCGATGAGCTTATCTTTATCGAGTAGGATGACGCTACCAGCCTTTAGCGCGGCGGTCTGGATACCGCTTGCCTGCATCATATCAAGGGTACGCTCGCCGAAGACGGGGACATCGAAGCGGTAGTCTTGGGCGCGTTTAACGGTTTTAACAAAGATGAGATCGTCGGTCTTAAAACTACCGGCTCGTTGGAGCATGGGATCGGTGCCTTCGTAGGCTTCAACGGCAAGGACGGTGCCCTTACGAACGACACAGCCTTGGCCGATATCCAATTCGGCGGCTCCTTCTGCGATTTTGATGCCGTGCTGGAGGTATTCTGGAGGCACTTTTAATTTACCTGGGGTCATGAGACCTGGACTAGCGAGTTGGTCGTCGAGACCGAGGCGGGCATCGAGCATTTGAATGTTGATGGATTCAATTTCACGGGCGATGGCACCGAAGATTGTTTCAGCATTGCGTACTTTGAGTTGGTTGAGCACTGCAAGGATTTTGAGGTCTGGGTGAAGTCCGTGAAAGAGTCGCTTGGGGGTTATCTGCCCCGCCATGACGGCGTGAGCGCAGCCGAGTTGAGTGAGGGCTTTGAGGAGCATGCCCAGTTGACCCACTTTAATCGAGGCACGTTGGTCGGGTTTGAAGGTATTGATGAGAGCAGCCTCGGTTTCACCTTCAAATGCGATCAAGCGCAGGGGCAGCCCAACGGAAAGCAAACGTTGCGCCATAAGGATGGGGTAGTAGCCTTTTCCTGCGATTAATCCGATAGGTTGGCCGTCGAATTGCGAGCTTAGGAATTTAGTGGCGGGGTGGCTCATGTAGAACTGAAATTATTTAAAACTATAGGGTCGTACGGGCTTTTGTGCAAGGTAGTTCTCTGGCACAAGGAGGTGTGGTTGCGGAAAGGTTTCATCTGGAACAGAGCGGTAGATCACTCGGGATCGGGCAAAATCAACTGCTGCTGCAAGATTTTGATGCCGGTGAGCTTGAGTATCGACGTTGGTGCTTTCAGTGACGATTCCTCGAATAGCGCTTTGTTGGCTGATGCGGATACTCTGGGGATTGGCGATAAACTCGCGTTCGGTACCGTTTGGATAGTGGTAGGTGAGGGTGCCTTGGTAGGCAGAGACTTGCATTCCAATGGGGTTGACCGATAGGACGGAGGTCGTGGAGTGAACACGGAGGTGTCCGTCCTGCATTTTAATTTTTAGATTAGAAAGGGGCGAGATATGGTCACAGCTCAGAGCTACGGTCCCTTGGATCAAATGAATTTGGAGATCAGAAACAGTGGGTTCGTATTGAATGGTGTTGGAGTCAGGGTCGAAGGGAATTTGTTTGAAGGTATTGAATTCGACTTGGGTATTTTCTGTGATGGCGAGAGCCACGCCGTTGCTGAGCACAAGGATGAGGCTATCCTCGGGGCCGCTTTCGATCTTAATGCCATCTAGGGCTTGATTTTGATGTAGGGAAAAATTTCGAGCTTGTCCATCTTTGGATTGAGCCTGAACAGAACCACTGATGCTGGTAACGAAACCAAAGCCGGTCTGCATCGTTTGTGCGCACAAGAGCGGTGTTGCAGCGAGGCAAAGGAGGGCGCAACTGAGACGCAGCATGAACATCCGGTAGGCTTGGATCATTTAGCGACGAGATTAACAATTTTACCGGGGACGTAAATTTCACGGAGAAGAGATTTTCCCTCGATGAAAGCGGCAACTTTTGGGTGTGCCTTAGCAGCGGCGATGGCTTCGGCGGACTCGATTCCAGCGGGAAGGTCGGCGTCGCCACGGTATTTTCCGTTTACTTGAAAGACAATTTTGAGGGAGTCTTTAAGGAGGTGGGCGGGATCGTGTTTTGGCCAACCAGCAGAGACGATACTGTCGGTATGTCCGAGGCGTTGCCAAAGTTCTTCTGCGATATGAGGGGCGAGCGGGGCAAGTAATTTTAGGAAGGTTTCTGAGGAATTGCAGTCGAGGGCGGCTTCTTTGGTCAGTTGATTGACGCAAATCATCATTTGAGAAATAGCGGTATTAAAGGAGAGGGCTTCGTAATCTTCGCTGACTTTTTTAATGGTGGCGTGGAGGGTGCGCATCGATTCGGCGTCTATTTCGGCGGAATCAACAGGATGAAGGGAACCGTCTTCGTTGACGATCAGACGCCAAACTTTACGAAGAAAACGAGCGATACCTTCGATCCCTTTGGTGTTCCAAGGTTTGCTGGCTTCGAGGGGTCCCAGGAACATGAGGTAAAGGCGGAGGGCATCGGCACCATAAGCTTGGATGATGGTATCGGGATTGACCACATTGCCACGGCTTTTAGACATTTTTTCACCGTCTTCACCGAGGATAATGCCTTGGTGGAATAATTTTTTAAAGGGTTCGGGAGCACTGACGACTCCGAGGTCGTAGAGGACAAGGTGCCAGAAGCGGGCGTAAAGGAGATGGAGGACGGCGTGCTCGGCACCACCGATGTAAAGATCAGGGGTACCCCAGTACTGCTCTTTTTGGGGATCGATGAGGGCTTTGGTATTTTTTGGATCAAGGTAACGCAAGTAATACCAGCAGGAGCCAGCCCACTGCGGCATGGTGTTGGTTTCTCGTTTTGCCTGAATCCAGCCTGTTTGGGGTTTTGAAGCAGTTGCTCCGCTGCTGGGGTCGAGGTAGACCGCAAGCCATTTGTCTGCTTTGGCGAGGGGGCTTTGCCCGTCGGGTGAGGGGGTATAGCTTTCAACTTCTGGTAACTCTAAGGGGAGTTGGTCTTCTGGTAGCACGAGGGCATAGCAAAGCTCGCCATCAATTTCTGCCGAGACGGGATCGGTTTCGGGTTTAAGGCGGTCGTCAATATGGGGGTAGTTTTCTGGGCTGACCCAGAGAACGGGGAAGGGTTCGCCCCAGTAGCGCTGGCGCGAAAAGAGCCAGTCACGGAGTTTGTAATTGATCTCGGCTTTTGCACGGCCCGTTTGGGAAAGTTGTTTAAGGACGCTGGCCTTAGCGGTTTCGGAATCTTGACCGTCGAGGGTACCGGAGTGAATGAGTTTGCCGGGACCAGTGTAGGCTTCGGTGAGCTTGCCGGCGGCATCTTTTATCGCCGATCCATCGTCTGCAATCACTTGAATGATCTCAAGGTCAAAGGCTTTGGCGAATTCAAAATCGCGACTGTCGTGGGCGGGGACTGCCATAATGGCACCGGTGCCGTAGGTCATAAGCACGTAATCGGCGACCCAGATCGGGATTGATTTTCCGTTAATCGGGTTGGTGGCGAAGGCGCCGGTCCACACGCCTGATTTTTCTTTGCTCAATTCAGCCCGTTCGAGGTCGGACTTAGTTTTAGCTTTTTCGACATAAGTTTTAACGGCATGGATTTGTTCCGGAGTGGTGATGGCATCGAGTAAGGGATGTTCTGGTGCGATGACCATGTAGCTTGCGCCGTGGAGGGTGTCGGGGCGGGTGGTGAAGACTTCAAGACTGGCGGCATGTTGCTCGATCTCAAAGGCGATTTGAGCGCCCTCTGAACGACCGATCCAATTTTCCTGGAGGCGTTTGGTTGAATCGGGCCAGTCGAGCTCTTTGAGCCCCTCAATGAGGCGGTCAGCGTATGCGGTGATGCGAAGGACCCATTGACGAATCGGGCGACGTTCGACGGGGAAGTGGCCGCGTTCCGAGCGGGGGCCATCGGCGGTATTGAGAACTTCTTCGTTTGCAAGGACGGTGCCGAGTTCGGGGCAGAACCAAACGGGTTTTTCATCGACGTATGCCAAACCACGACGAAAGAGCTGGGTGAAGATCCATTGCGTCCATCGAAAGTAGATGGGATCGGTGGTATTGATTTCGCGATTCCAATCGTAGGTAAATCCAAGTTCGGTGAGTTGCTGAGTGAATCGGGTGAGGTTTGTTTGAGTGGTTTCGCGCGGATGCTTGCCGGTCTTGATGGCGTATTGTTCAGTCGGTAGGCCGAAGGCATCCCAACCCATGGGGTGGAGGACATTAAAACCGCAGGCTTTTTTGTAACGCTTAAGCGCATCGCTGGCGGTGTAGCCTTCAGGGTGACCGATATGAAGTCCGGCGCCGGAGGGGTAGGGGAACATATCCAGCACGTAGTAGGTGGGTTGGTCGGCAAAGTCTTCAGCACGGAAGGTTTGCTGCTTAGCCCAGAAGTCCTGCCACTTCGGTTCAATTTCAGAAAAAGTATAATCGTTTTGCTTGGAAGCCATAATTAAAAGAATGGGCAATCAAGAGCCATCCTTGCCCTTTGGTCAACGCCTCAAAATTAGGGTTTTCTGATCTGCTTTTTATTTGATCTGCACTCGCTAATAAGGTGGAGTCAGGGTTGTGAAGACGAACTGGACAGTTTTGTGGGTGGCATGGGTTTTCCTGAGTGTGAGTGCTTTGGAGGCAAAGGAGATCGTGAAAAACCCGCTGGAGGTGGCGGGTCGGAAGGCAAGTGCCATTCAGGAAAAACGGGTAGTGCCTCAGCAGTGGAGCTCGGGTAAATCACTTTCCTTAACGGAGAAACGGATACCGATGGAGGCATGGTCGAAGCATTTTAGCTCGGTGGGGAGTAAGCGTGCGCCAATAGAAATGAGGGCAAAAGCGCAGAGTACGGTGGAGGTTACCCGTAGGAAATTCCCTAAGCAGTCGCGTCCAATGGCGCGTATGGATCGACAAATGGCGCGCATCAAAAAAGAAGCCGGGATTCATACAAAGGACCGACCTTTAATTCTGAGAGAGCAACAGGTTTATGCGATGATGCTCCAAGGGGCGGTCTTTGAGCAGGCCATGCAGCAGCAATTGAGTTTGCGTGATTTAAATCGTTTTCAATTTCGTCGTAATCGCAGTGACGCGCCTGTGCCGATTAAGCCGGCTGGTAGTGGTGAACGATAAAACTACTGGTGAGGGACTTTTTTTCTTTGAAGCCGAGGCAAAGGTCGTAATAAATGCGCACCATGCACTTTTTTCGCCGATGGGCTTTATATTTCAGCTTAACCTGCTTTGCAGTTTCAATTCTGTGTGCGGGTGGTCAGGCTAACGAGGGCGGTAATTCTGTACTCCCGAAAGCTTTGAGTGCCTATGCCGCGGTTGAGGCGGATTACGCTGCTGAAAAGGGAATCGAGGCAGGGGCGCTGAGTTTTGTGGAGCGCTTACAAGCTCGCGCTGCAGACGACCCCATGAATTGGATCGCTAGCTTGATTTTTTTTCTAGCGATTGTGCATACCTTTTTAGCGGGTAAGATCATGGCGCTGGCTCACAAGGAGGAGCATAAGCATCAGAAAATGATCGAGGGGGATCCACGTCGCTATCCAGATGGGAAGGCTCCGGTTAGTTTTAAGGCGACAGCGCTACATTTTTTTGGCGAGATCGAAGCAATCTTTGGCATTTGGCTGGTGCCGCTGCTTTTGGCGATAACCATGACCCATGGTTGGCACGATGCGACCGCTTATATCGATTCCCGTAATTTTACCGAGCCGATGTTTGTGGTGGTCATAATGGCGATTGCTGCTTCTCGCCCGGTGATGGTATTTGCCGAGGGAGCCTTGCGTTCGGTGGCCTCTCTAGGGAATCAAACTCCAGCCGCGTGGTGGCTTTCGATTCTGGTCATTGCACCCTTACTGGGATCTTTTATCACGGAGCCAGCGGCAATGACCATTGCGGCACTTTTATTGGGGCAACAATTTTACCGTTACGATCCGAGTCCGACCTTTAAATACGCTAGCCTGGGCTTGCTCTTTGTAAACATTTCGGTGGGGGGTACCCTGACGCATTTTGCGGCGCCGCCGGTATTGATGGTGGCAGGCACATGGGAATGGGATATCGCATTTATGTTCACCACCTTTGGCTGGCGTTCGGTGCTTGGGATCTTGGCGGTGACGGCTGTTTATTATTTTGTATTTCGTAAGCATTTTGGAGCGCTTCAAGAGAAGGCCGACGCGGAAAAAGCGGGTCAAGACTCTGTCTCGGTTGAGCCCGTGCCTCAATGGGTAATTTTTATACACCTCATCTTTTTGGCGTGGACGGTTTTCACGCTGCACCATCCTTCCTTGTTCATCGGCGGTTTCCTTTTCTTTTTGGCTTTTAATATAGCTACGGAGCATCACCAAACAGAGATTCGTCTAAAGGCGCCGATTTTGGTTGGTTTCTTTTTAGCAGGCTTGGTGACGCACGGGGGGATGCAGGGTTGGTGGATTGCTCCGGTGCTCTCGGCACTGGGTGAGGTGGAGCTCTTTGTGGGTGCGACAATCTTGACAGCTTTTAACGACAATGCCGCCATAACGTTCCTAGCCTCGCAGGTACCTGACTTTGCCAATGGAGTGGATGGATCAGCGGCCTTGCAATATGCAGTGGTGGCGGGAGCGGTAACGGGAGGTGGCCTGACGGTCATCGCTAATGCGCCGAATCCTGCAGGTCAAAGCATCCTGAGTAAATATTTTCCCGGAGGGGTTTCTCCGGCCAAACTATTATTAGGGGCGCTTTTCCCGACTTTGGTTTTGGCAATTATGTTTATGGTGTTACCTCACTGAGGGGCGCGAATTACTCCTTGGGCAAATGACAGCGGTGTCGGTTGGCGGCAATTCGGTTATAGCATCGGTTGCGTATGCCGAGTGGAATGCAGGCTGCGAGCCGTGCAAGAAAACGCCAGAATCCTCCGATTTCAATTAAGGCTGAAAGAACAGCATCTGAACGCAGTTGAAATTTCTCGGGGTCTTGGTTGTTCACAAAAACGGCGGTATCGAGGTCGGAGGTTAATGCCAGCGGTAAGCGAGCTTGAGCCTCGGGGCTTTGAAGCGAGCAAAATTTGAGGCATTGTTGATGGTCACGCTGTTTTAAGAATGCAACCGCACGCGTGCACAATCCGCAATCGCCATCATAGAAAAAGGTGCCTGACATTTTATAAAGATAGTAAGCGGAGTGAATTTGTCCAACCTTTGGCGGGTTTTCGAATCCTTCCGCTTGCAGAAGACCTGTTGCTCAACACGATGAAGGGGTGGACTTTAAATTACAGAGCGCCTACACCCCACAGGGGGATCAACCCGCTGCAATTGATGCCTTGGTGCGTGGCGCTAGAGCAGGGCAGTCACGGCAAACTTTGCTTGGGGTAACTGGCTCGGGAAAAACCTTTACCATGGCAAACGTGATTCAGGCGCTCCAACGACCTGCTTTGATTATATCCCATAATAAGACTTTAGCGGCACAGCTATACTCTGAGTTTAAAGCTTTTTTTCCGGAAAACGCAGTGGAGTATTTCGTGAGTTATTATGATTACTACCAACCGGAGGCTTATATTCCCCAAACGGATACTTATATTGAAAAAGATTCCTCGATTAATGAGGAGATTGAGCGACTGCGTATAGCGGCTTCCTCGTCTTTGATCAGTCGACGGGATGTTATTGTGGTTGCTTCGGTGTCCTGTATTTATGGTTTGGGTTCACCGGAAGATTTTAAGGACATGATGCTACCCTTGGCACCCGGAATGGAGATTTCTCGAGATGAGTTACTTGAGCGTCTGGTGGAGATTTTGTATAATCGGAATGATATTGATTTCAAACGTTGTACCTTTCGGGCTCGTGGGGACGTCGTTGATGTATTTCCGGCGTATTTAGAAAATGCAATACGCATTGATTTTTGGGGCGATGAAATTGAATCGATTCGCGAACTGGATCCTTTAACTGGAGAAACGGGTGCTAGTTTAGAGCGCTTTCATTTGTACCCAGCGACGCAGTACGTGACTCCAAAAGATAAGATCAAGAAAGCGATTAAGGGCATTCGGGCAGAGCTAGAGGAACGCGTTGCTTGGTTTGAGTCAAAAAACCGGCTCTTGGAAGCCCAGCGGATTAAAATGCGCACGGAGTACGATATTGAGTTATTGCAAGAGATGGGTTTTTGCACGGGTATTGAAAACTACTCTCGTTATCTTGCCGATCGCAAGCCGGGCGAGCGTCCCTTTTGCCTGGTTGATTTTTTTCCGGATGATTTTCTGCTTTTTGTGGATGAAAGCCACGCGACCTTACCGCAAGTACGGGCGATGTATAATGGCGATCGTGCTCGCAAGGAACGATTGGTGGATTACGGTTTTCGCTTGCCCTCAGCGCTGGATAATCGTCCACAGACCTTTGAGGAATTTGAATCGATCACGGGGCAAACGGTCTATGTTTCGGCGACCCCTGCGAAACATGAAATGGAGGTTTCGAAGACCATTGCTGAACAGGTGATTCGGCCGACGGGACTTCTCGATCCGGAGTTGGAGATGCGCCCGATCAAGGGGCAGGTGGAGGATGTTATGGGAGAGGTACGCCTAGCAACGGCGGCAGGGGAACGGACTTTGATAACAACTTTAACGAAGCGAATGTCAGAGGATTTGTCGGAATATTTACGGGAGGCCGGACTGAAGGTGGAGTATTTACACAGTGATATCGACGCGATTGAGCGGGTTGAAATTTTGCGTCGTTTGAGAAAGGGTGATTTTGATGTATTGGTAGGGGTCAATCTCCTACGTGAAGGACTCGATCTACCTGAGGTTGCCTTGGTGGCGATTCTAGATGCGGATAAAGAGGGCTTTCTTCGGAGTGCTACCAGTTTAATACAAACTGCTGGACGTGCGGCTCGTCACATTAAGGGGCGGGTGCTCTTGTATGCAGATGTGATTACGGATTCTATCCGCCAGACTTTGGAAACGACCCGTTACCGCCGGGAAAAACAGTCTGCTTATAATACCGAGCATAACATCACTCCGCGCAGTGTGGAGCGTAGTCTTGATGAAAGCCTGCAAGCTCCGGGTAAGCAGTATGATCAAGCAGAATCGGATGATGGGGTAGAGGAAGGGGATGAGCGTGACCGTGCGGTTGTGATTGCGGAACTGGAGGAGGAGATGCTAGAGGCAGCTCGCAGTCTTGCGTTTGAAAAAGCGGCCATTATCCGCGACCAGATCGAGCAACTGCAAGGCGGTGCTGATCAAGCATCTGCCGCGAAAGGGCGGGCAAAAAAAGGGCGTAAGCGCACGGGTATTTATAATGCCGCAGGGCTGCCTAAGAAACGAAAACGCTAGTCTCTGCTAGAGTAACACCAAATCATCGTAATGGAGGATAACTTCTGCGCTGGTGTTGCCTTTGCTGATGATTTTCTCCAGGGGATCGTGATCGATACGGCTTAAACCCTGCGCAATTTCTTTATTGTCTGGGTCAAGCACGCTGACAAGATCACCGGCCACGAAATCGCCCACGCATTTCTTGATACCGACTGCGAGGAGACTTTTTCCGCCGCTACGGATGGCGTCTGCTGCTCCGGCATCTACAAAAAGTTTTCCGTTCACTTGATCGAGAATGGCGATCCAGCGTTTATGTGACTGAACGGGTTTTTCGCTGGGTGGAAAATAAGTACCGACGGATTCACCTGCCATTAATTGTTCGATCAATTGATTGTTTTCGCCGCTAGCGATGGTAACGCCGCAGCCTGCTCGCTGGGCAATTTTAGCGGCTGAGAGTTTGCTGACCATACCGCCAACGGAAGTGGTTTGTTTGGTATCTTGCGCTAAAGCTTCGATTTCCGGAGTGATGGTGGTGACTTTGGGAATGACGGTGTTGCCATTTTTTAAATCCATGAGGCCGGGGATGTTGGATAATATGCAGAGGCGGTCGGCATGCATGACACTGGCGACTAAAGCGGAGAGCGTATCGTTATCTCCAAACTGAATTTCGCTGGCGCTAACGGTATCATTTTCGTTGACCACGGGGATGATGCCTCGGCGCAGGAGTTGTTCAATGGTGTTAAAAATAGCATTGTGGCGGTGGCGCGCACGAAGATCTTCTCGGGTCAAAAGAATCTGAGCGACATTGAGCCCTAAGGGGTCGAAGCCTTTTTGCCAGGTATTGATGAGGATGGACTGACCGACAGACGCGCAGGCTTGTAGGGTCGCTAAGTCTTTAGGGCGGGATTTCAGTTTGAGTTTACCCATGCCGAGGCCAATGGAACCTGAGCTTACGAGGACGACCTCGATACCATGCTCCAGAAGTTGTCCAACCTGTTGACAAAGTGTATGAATGCGTCTGGCGTCGAGTTGCCCAACGCCGGAGGTGAGGACGCCGGTGCCCAGTTTGATGACGACTCGCTTAGACTGTGCAAAATCACTCAAAATTTCTGCTGGCTTGGATGGATTGCTAGACCGATTTTAAATCTGCTTCCTTTTTTGCTAATTGCTCGTTGATCTTGTTAATGAAATTATCATGAACGTTTTGAATTTCTTTTTCGTTTCGTTTGACGTCGTCCTCAGAGAGTCCGTCTTCTTTTGCGGCCTTGAGGAGGTCTAAGGCATCGCGGCGAGCTTGTCGCACGCGCACACGACCTTCTTCTGCCATACCACCTGCTTGTTTGGCAAGATCAGCGCGACGCTCACCGGTCAATTCTGGAATGGGTACTCTAAGGATACCACCATCTACCAAGGGGTTAAAGCCAAGGTTGGCGTCAATGATGCCTTTTTCAACTTCGCGAATAACGCTCTTATCCCATGGTTGAATCATAATGGTGCGAGCGTCCGGGGTGGTTACGGCTGCAACTTCTTTGAGTGAAACGGAACTTCCGTAAGCTTCAACCTTGACACTGTCGAGCATGGCAGGGCTGGCTTTTCCCGTGTGCAGGCTATTAAATTGCGTTAAGGTATAGTTTCGGGCTTTCTCAAGGTCAGCATTAAGGGCTGCCAGAATTTCTTTAGGTTCCATATTTATCGTGGGTTAATTTTAAGGTTAGGCAGCGAAGCTTTATTCATCGACTCGTGTACCGATGGATTCTCCCATGACGGCACGATAAATGGATCCAGGTTCCCTCATACTGAAAACCAAGACCGGCATGGCGTTTTCCATGCAGAGCGAGAAGGCGGTTGAATCCATAACATTCAGTTGGTCGCGCAAAGCATCGATATAGCGCAAATTCTCGTATTTGACGGCGTCTTTGTGTTTGGCGGGGTCTTTGTCGTAGATCCCATCTACCTTGGTTGCTTTCATCAACATATCTGCGTTGATTTCACTGGCACGCAGGGCAGCGCAGGTGTCGGTTGAGAAGTAGGGATTACCGGTGCCGCCCGCAAAAATAACGACGCGACCGCGTTCTAGGTGACGGGTGGCGCGACGAACAATGAAGGGTTCCGCTAATTTATCCATAGGGATGGCGCTCTGTAAGCGAACGATGACGCCCATTTTTTCGAGACAATCCATAATGGCGAGTCCATTGATTACGGTAGCCAACATACCCATGTAATCGCCGGTGGTGCGGTCTACGCCTTTTAGCTCAGAGCCACTGAGGCCGCGAAAAATATTCCCCCCGCCAATGACGAGCCCAACTTGAACACCAATATCGTAAACTTTTTTGACCTCGGAACAGATCTCGGTGAGGATGGCTGGACTGATAGGTTCGCCATCCTCGGCATTTCTTAGGACTTCACCGCTCAGCTTAAGAACGATGCGTTTATATTTCGGGGTGGGTTTTTCGGAATCACAAGCACTCATTAAAAGTCTTTTAAACGCCTTAAAGTCGCCCTCGTCAATCCAAGGCTTCAATTTGCCAGTATATACGGATTCTTTCAGTCTATAGTCGTTATCGTTTGTGGGACTGAGCGAAATAGTTTTATTTGTGTGGATTGATGGTTTCTTTTGTTAGGGGAATCGTTCATAGTTTTAGACATGCAGATTTTGCGTGAATGCTTTACTTTGATGGTACTTACTTCGGTGGGTTGTGGGGTATCACTTATATTGGCTTGGTCTCCAGCTCCTTGGATGCCGGATGAATGGCGTGAGGACGGGCAAATTTCTGCATCGGAAGTTCGGTTGGATTCGGTGCTATGGGTCGATAGCCGTTCGGCGGAAGATTACGCACAGGGCCACCTGCCGGGTGCCGTGCATTTGACGCGCGAAAATTGGGGTAGCGGGGTGATGGAATTAATGCTGAACTGGCTAGAGAATCCGCGCATGATTGTGGTGTATTGCTCAGAGGCTGATTGTAGTGCCAGTAAACGATTGGTTACGCGCTTGCGTGAAGCAGTCACGGGAGCTGATATTTATTCACTGGAGGGCGGTTGGGAGGTGCTTTCAAGATGAAATCTCGTACAATCATTCGATGGATTTTAAGGCTTTTGTTGGGGATCTGTTTTGTGTGGGCTGCGGCCTCAAAATTTCAAGATCCACTTGCATTTGCGGCTGCGGTGGCATCCTATGAAGTGATCAGTGGCATCTGGGCGCGAGGAGTTGTGCTGGTTTTACCTTGGCTGGAGCTTTGGGTTGGGATTGGACTAATGATACCCGGGCTGAAACGAGGCAGTGCTTGGGTGGTGTGGTTTCTATTGCTCGGCTTTATCGGCTTGCATCTGAGTGCATGGTGGCGCGGTTTGAATATTGAGTGCGGTTGTTTTGGCGCCATGGGTATGTTGAGCGGATACGGGATGCTATTTGCACGAAATAGTTTACTCCTGCTTGGAGCTACAATTTTGATTTTTCTGGAAATAATTAGGCATCGTGAACAGAAGGCGGGTGGTTCCCATTGAATTTGTTGCTGGCATAAGATCCGCACTTGAAATTAGCTCCTTTGATCGTCTATGTTGTTGTGGTCGCTGGCCGATAAATTTTTGCCCAATAAAATATTCATCCAAAACGTACTTTTAATATGAGTTTAACACGCCGCAATTTTCTAAAATTTACAGTCGGTTCAGCAGCCGCGCTTAATAGCACAACCGCTTGGGCAAATGCAGCCAACAAAGTGGTTATGCCCAAGCGTAAGTTTGGCCGTCACGCCGATATGCTTTCGGTGGTTGGATTTGGGGGTCATACGCTTTACATGGCGGGTTCTCAGAAAGAGGCGAATGCGATTGCACACCGAGCACTTGATCTGGGGGTTAATTTCTTTGAGAATTCTTGGGATTATCATGGCGGTAAGGCGGAGGAATATATGGGGGAAGCCTTAAAGGGTCGCCGGGAGGAAGTCTTTTTGATGACTAAGTTTTGCAACTACCATAGTAACAGTTATACCCCAGATGTTGCGGGAGCGATGCGAATGCTTGAAGATTCTCTGCGTCGCCTGAAGACCGACCACTTAGATTTATGGATGTTGCACAATGTAAGTAAAGACGATGCCCATGATGCCTACCGCAGTGAGGGTGCCATTGAAGCTTTGGAGTTGGCAAAGCAACAGGGCAAGATTCGTTACACTGGCTTTACGGGACACACGGATCCCAAGGTGCACCAAGATCTTATTGAAGGCGGTTACTCTTGGGACGCGACTTTGATGCCGGTCTCAGTCGTGGGTGCCTTGAAGTCGCGGGCCTTTGAGAAGGAGACCATGCCTTTGTGTGAGCAACATGACATTGCGGTTTTGGGCATGAAAGGCTTTGGCGGTAGCCGCCGAACACATCTGCACGAAAAAACAAATGCGCAGGAAGTCCTACAGTATTCACTGAGCTATCCTCAGGTTTGTTGTCACGTAGTGGGCGTTGATAAAATGGAATATGTTGACCAAGCAGTGGCGGGTTGTGCCGCAGATCCATTTGAGGCAAAGGAACGTGCACGCTTTGCGGTCAACGAGGGGCCCGATTCTCCGGACTATATCGCAATGCAACACGGGGCTGGACATTACGAAGCTTGCTGTGGCGGTCACCACGAAGAGCAAGCTTAGAGCCGGTTGATGCGATTGGCGAGGAAGCCGGCACCAAATCCATTATCAATATTAACCACGCTGAGTCCACTAGCGCAGGAGTTAAGCATTCCAAGTAGGGCGGAAAGTCCATCAAAGCTGGAACCGTAGCCGACACTGGTCGGGACGGCGATGACGGGGGCGTTGACAAGGCCTCCAACCACACTGGGAAGGGCCCCTTCCATGCCCGCAACCACAATAACAACTCGACAGGTGCGAATGGTATCGACGCTGGCCATGAGCCGATGGAGTCCGGCAACGCCTGCATCGTAAACGGTTTCAACGGGATTACCGTAGAATTCAAGGGTTAGGCGGGCCTCTTCAGCGACGGGTAGATCAGAGGTGCCGGCGCAGATGAGGGCAACTTTTGTATTGGCTGGATATGGGGCGCGGTGTCGATGTGTCAGCACGCGCGCTAAGGGGTTGTAGGTTGTTTCGGGGAAAATTTCGCACAATTGGTCAGCGCTCTCGGACTCAAGGCGGGTGACAAGAATGTTTTGCTGTCGATTTGCCATGCTTTGCATGATCTCGGAGATCTGCTGAGGGGTCTTGCCTTCGCCGTAAATAACTTCGGGCGTACCGTTGCGATCCTCGCGGGCAAGATCAACGCGACTGTGTCCGAGATCTTGGAAGCCTTGAAGCTCGGCAAGGGCAGTCTCTAGATCGAGCTTGCCGGACTTAAATTGTTCAAGAATTTCAGCGGTTTTCATGTGATTATGGTTGAGTTTATGGCAAGAGGTTTGCGATTTGAGCTTCTACCCAGGCGAGGGTTTGGTCGTGTTCGCGTGCGATTCGGGCAATGTCTTCGTGCTCGATTTTATAGCGTTTCGAGCGATCGGGTAGGGAGGTGAATTTAATTCGCACAGG
Source organism: Opitutia bacterium UBA7350 (assembly GCA_949524905.1). Lineage (GTDB taxonomy): Bacteria > Verrucomicrobiota > Verrucomicrobiia > Opitutales > Coraliomargaritaceae > UBA7445. Next base: position 225,541 of record CATINC010000005.1, read on the forward strand.
ACCCCAAGGGGTTTCGATATTTTGAATTTCTCGTGGGAGGGTGGAGCGTTGCCAATGTTTGCGGCGGATTCCGAGGGTGCGACTATGTTTAAATATGCAGCTTTCGATGGTTTTAAGTGTAGCCTCGGTGACGATGGCGTGGACGATAGATCCAAGGCGACCTTTTTTAAAGGTAGCGCTTGTCTGCCAGCAATCGAGTGCGCCGGCTTGCATGATTTGCTCGCAAAGAAAGGCGATAGCTTCAGCGGTCATATCGTCGATATTGACAGCGAGTTCCCAGACTAGCTCTTGTGTGCAAGCTTCTGTTTTGGTGTCGCTGGCATCGATAAGGGAAAGGTAGAGAGCGTTGGCGAGCTTAGGGTCATCGCGGTGTCCGGTAGCAATAGCGCTTTTTATTTGGGTGCCTGCTATGGGTGTTTGGAATTTGCAGGATTTGCCGACGAGGAGGGCGGCGCCTGTGGGAGTGGTGCATTCTTTGTCAGTGGCGCCTGCGGTAAAGGGAATACCTTCGAGGAGTTGCGCGGTGGCGGGTGCGGGGACTGGCATAATTCCGTGGGCGCATTTTACGGTGCCACCGCCGACCTCTAGGCAAGAGCAGGCAATTTGGTCGATTTCTAAAAGGTGCCAACCGATAGCGGCGCCGACCATGTCGATGATAGAGTCAAGGGCACCTACTTCGTGAAAGTGAACTTGGTCAGGTTCAATGCCGTGAACCGCACCTTCGGCTCTAGCGAGTGCAGCGAAGCACGCGAGGGCGTCTTTTTTAATTTCGTCTGCCAGATGAGAGGCTTCGATAGCTTCTCTGATTTCGCGGTAGGTACGGTGGTGATGGTGCTTATGTCCGTGATCGGAGTCGTGATGATGGTGATGCTGTGTGGATGTTTGGTTTTCGTCTAGGATGACGGTACAGCTAAGACCGCTGATGCCTTGTCGTTGAGTGGTTTCAAATTTAAGAGACCAGCCAGAGTAGGGCAGCTTTCGCAATTCTGATTCAAGGGTGGCTGGGTCGACCCCGAGGGCGACCATAGCAGCGAGGTTCATGTCGCCGCTGATTCCAGCTGGGCAATGGTAGTACAAGGTGCGCATAGATTTTTTTTTATTTAAAACAAGCAAGAGGGCAAGTTGACAGATTGGTTAAGGGGTCTTAACAAAACAACATGAAAGCGCTGGAAGATCTCAAGGGATGGTTTGGGGAATGCCCCGGAGCCTTGGTAGCTTTTTCTGGTGGAGTGGATAGCTCGTTGGTGGCTTTTTTGTCGCGTCATTTTTTAGGGTCGGATCGAGTATTGGCGGTGATCTCAGCCTCGCCGAGTTTGAAGCTTTCTGATTTAGACTCGGCCCGTCATTTTGCGAGCGGAATGGATTTACCTATAAAGCTTATCACGACTCAAGAAATGGAGAATCCTAATTATTTTGAAAATCCCTCGAACCGTTGTTATTTTTGTAAACATACGCTCTATGATGAATTAGCAGATTTGGCAGATGAATATCCTAGATGGTGGATATTAAATGGGACTAATATTGATGACGCTGGGGATTATCGACCGGGCTTAAAGGCGGCAGAAGAGTTTAAGGTACGATCCCCTTTGGTGGATTGCGGAGTCGATAAAGCAGGTGTGCGAGCCTTGGCGAAACACTTTGATTTAGTATGCTGGGATAAACCCGCAAGTCCCTGTCTTTCTTCGCGAGTACCCTACGGAGAACGGATTACGATTGAGAAATTGCGCCAAATTGAGGCGGCGGAAGCCCTCGTGACGCAGGCTGGTTTTCGGGTCAATCGAGTGCGTCATCATGGCAAGACTGCACGTGTTGAGGTTGAAAGGGGATCGATTGCCGCGCTGGCGTCGGTTCAGGCTGGCTTAAAGGAATCGATCGAAGCCTTGGGTTTTCAGGAGGTGGAGTTTGATGCGGAGGGTTTTGTTTCGGGTAAGTTAAACCGCGCGCTGACTACTAGCGTAGAAAAACAACCAGAATAATAGAGAAAACCAAAAGGGAGGCACCTAGGAGACGCCAAATAAAGAAAGCCGAGACATCTTCGCCACGTCCATAGAAGCGGTCAATCACTACGGTCCAGATAGCGCGTGAGGCGTAAATGATGTTGATCATGACGGCTTGGCCGGTGAGGCCAATGAGGAGGATTATAAAGGTGGTTTGGAATCCCATGATGAGGGATCCTAGGTACATGGGCTTTCGAGCTGCGGTTGCCGCCGGAGGAATTTTTCCAAGGAAAGGTACGAGGAGTGCAAGTGTTATAAAAAGAGTTGGAGAAAGCCAACCGATGCCAAGTTGAGCGCGCGCTTCAACCACAAGAATATCGCATGCGGCAAATAGCACGCTTGCGCCGGCTGCGTAGATGGCAGCGCGACGACGATTGAAACTCAGTTTTTTTGGTCCGCGCTGGATCAAGACTACCCCTAAGGTTGCAGAAATAGCGGCTACCCAAAGCCAGGTATGCATTTCAGCTTGGCCAGTAGCGAAGGAGAAGATCGCGACAAGCAGGGTTTTAATGCCGAGAAGTGGACCTACAATGGAGAGGTCGCCGACTTCAAGCGCTTTAACGGATAAAATGCGGCCTAAAAAGAGGGTTAGGCCAGCCAGCATTGCGGTCAGCCAAGAGAAAAGTTCAAAATCCCCGCGAGCGACAAAAAAGAGGGGAAGCGACCACAGTGCCATGGCAATATTGGTGGTAGCAACGGTGCGGCGTAGGCTGGCACCGGCATTCAGTCCACGTTTTATGTGGAGCGAACCGATGGCGTAGAGGCTGGCAGTGCCGGCAGCGCATAGGATCAAAAGCGAGTTCATTTGGGAATCACGATGAAGATGCTCAACCGAGTTGAACCCACAAGCATGAGGAGTTCGTTGAACTTATTGTCGTCTAGAGGGATTTTGGGCGACGCTTCAGTCTGAGAAGCAGTATGACGGTGCCCAGGATCACGGCAAGTGCCAGTGCGGGAGTACTGAGTAAATTCAAGCAGTGAGCGCATTGGTGCAAGAGATCTTCTGGGTTGATGCCCGTTGAGTGCGCATGTGTGAGTTGGGTCGCTACAACAAGTAAGCAGCAGTGTGGGAAAATACGACGTAGCATTTCTTTCTGATACGCCTCTAGGATCACTTGGCAAATGTTTTGTCAAAGTTAATCACAAAGACTGCTCTTGTTGAGAAAATCGCTTGTACAAAAAAATGTTTTTGTCAGCAAATATAATTAATTCTCAACTTGCCTTGCTTGTAATTAATAGTTTTCACTGTGCTTTCATGTACTTGCACTCGTCAAGCGTTTCAAAAGTTTAGATGTATACTTCATTTGTCGCACTAGGCTGGTTGCCGGGATTTTGCTATTTTAAGTAATTCAATAATTTACCTATGTTACCCACGCATTCCTTTCATGCTCAACACTCACCCATGGGCGCGCACGCATCTTTTACCATTGGGATGCAGGGTGCAGAGGGTGGCATGGCATTGGAACGCGGTAGCCCGGCAGACAGTGCCGTATTTGTTGGCTATCGCGCGGCTTCGGGCCAGATGGTGACACTTCCTTTTTATAAAGATATTTCCAATGAAGCTGAACGCTATAGTAAGCCCGAAGAAGCGGCCGACAAAGGTTTGACGATCTTGAATGAGTCTGAGATTCAACGGGAATACGCATGGGCAACCGATTGCTTTGCCGCGAAGGGAATTACCTTTAAGGTGACAACACCTTTTTGTGAAATACCAGACCCTGCTACGGCAGATGAGGCGTCCCTCAAATTTGCCTGCCTTCCTGCAACCTTTTTGGAATTGACCCTCAGGAATGACAGCAAAGAAAAATGGGAAGGATTCTTCGCGCTACAAGGCGGAACCCCTTGGTCACCAGTTTCGCAGCAAAGAGCTTATCGCGGAGCGGTGACACGTGGGCGGATGGGTTTTGCAAGTGACAGTAAAGGGGTCGAGGAATTTGTTGAATTTGGGGTTGAGCAAGCACTCGAACGAAAGCAACGCACCCCCAGTTTTGCCTTGGGGCCGGTGGCGGGCATATCTTTTGTTGTTGATCCGGGTGCGAGTAAAACGGTTCGCATTATTTTGGGTTATTTTATTGAGGGGCAAGCGACCTTCAATTTTTCGGCACAGTATTGGTATACGCGTCATTTTTCGAATATATACGAAGTTTTTGATTATGCCTTTGAGCATGAAGCCGCCTATTTGAAGTTAGCTGCGGAACGAGATGTTGAGTTAGCGAAGAGCGGTTTAAGTGATTCGCAGCAGTTTCTGATAGCACATGCAACTCGCAGCTATTATGGCTCGAGTGAATGGTTAGTTGACGCCGCCGGTAAGCCTTTATGGGTTATCAATGAGGGTGAATATTTAATGATGAACACCCTAGATTTGACCGTAGATATGATTTTCTACGAGTTGAAGTTTAATCCTTGGACGGTGCGCAATGTGCTCGAGCAATTCGTGAGTCGTTACCAATACGAGGATCAAATTTTTTCACCAGAGGATCCCAGTCAATTGCTGGAGGGTGGGGTTTCCTTTACGCACGATATGGGGGTGGGTAATCATTTTAGTCCAAGTCAATATTCCTGCTACGAGTGCGTTGGAATCGACCGGAAGTGTTTTTCCTATATGACCTGCGAACAGTTAACTAATTGGGTATTGTGCGCGGGCCTGTATGTTAAGGAGACTGGCGACGATGACTTTTTAAGACAGCACAAGGACTTACTCGGACAATGCTTGCAGAGTTTGCTTAACCGCGATCATCCGGATCCTGCGCAACGAGATGGTTTAATGAGTTTTGAGAGTTCCCGCACCAAGGGTGGAGGTGAAATCACGACCTACGATTCTTTGGATCACTCCCTGGGTCAGGCGCGCCGCAACGTCTATCTCGGTGGAAAGTGTTGGGCATCTTATTTAGCCTTGGAAATGATGTTGGGGTCGCTCGGCGACGCTGAAAGGGTAGCAGAAGCTCGCGCAGCTGCGGTGCGTTGTGCCGAAACCTTGACTGAATCCTTTGACGAAAGTCTGGGATTCATTCCTGCAGTTCTGGATGGTAAAAACACCAGTGCCATTATTCCCGCAGTGGAGGCATTGATTTATCCTTGGAAGATGGGCATGAGAGATTTACTGACAGAAAATGGCGTTTTTGGTGACTTCATCAAGATGCTCAAGCAGCACACCACCCATGTGCTGAAGCCAGGTGTCTGTCTTTATGACGATGGAGGCTGGAAGCTTTCTAGTAGTGCGGACAATTCTTGGATGAGTAAGATTTGTCTCAATCAATTAGTGGTGCGGGAAATTCTTGGAATTCACTACGGCGAAGAAGCACGCGCGGATGATGCCCATGTTTTCTGGGAGATCAATGGATCTAAGTTTCAAGCATGTTCAGATCAATTTGCCTCAGGTCAACCGATCGGCAGTCTTTATTATCCACGAATTGTGACCAACATTTTATGGTTAGATTCTAGTGCCATGAAATCCGATGCGAAGGCACCGGTATACACAGATGCTAAATGCAGCGTCTGATGATCCCCCCTACCAACCCCAAAAAATATGTTACGCCCTCTGAAAAAAACAGAGCTCCTCAATTATAGTATAGGAGATCTAGGAATTAATTTAAACTTTCAGCTCATTGGTTTTTTCCTGGCGTACTTTTACACGGATGTTTTTGGGATATCACCAGCGCATGTTGCCGGTCTTTTTCTGGCAGCCAGAGTATGGGATGCTGTCAATGACCCGGTTATGGGTTTCGTAGCAGACCATACCAACACTCGTTGGGGTCGTTTCCGACCCTATGTCTTTTTTGGTGCAATTCCTTTAAATTTACTCCTGCTGGCCTGCTTTTATGTGCCGGACATCTCGCCGAGTATGAAAGTTGTGTATGCATACGTGACCTATATTTTGCACGGGATGGTCTTTACCGCGGTGGGCTTGCCGTATTCTTCAATTTCAGCGGTTATGACACAAGACCAACAAGAGCGGGCATGGATTTCCACTCTCCGAATGTTTTTTGCAGTCATTATTGCGATGAGTGTGGTCAGTATCGGAACACGACCTTTTCTTAAAGGATTTGAAACGGAAGCAGAGGGTTTCTTTGTATTAGCGATCTGCTATGCAATTGTTTCCAGTGCCTTGTTAATCTATGCGGGGATAAAGTCGAAAGAACGACTCAGCCCGCCTAAGGAAAAATACCGGCTTAAGGATATATTTCCCATCATCTACAAGAACGAAGCCCTTTTAGTCCTATCACTAGCAATGTTTCTGAATACGTGTATCTGGGTCATTGCGAACTCGGTTAGTTTGTATTATTTCAAGTACATTTTAGGGAATGCTGATTTACAGTCAGTCTTTTTTCAATGGATGCTGCCGGCAAATATTTTAGGTGTTGTTTTAACACCTTTCCTCACGGGGAAATTTGGTAAGCGTAATGTCTTTATATTTGGTAGTGCAGTGGTAGTGGTGGCAAATTTAACACGCCATTTTGCAGCGGGAGAATCCTTCATGCTCTTTACGATGATCTCAATGGTTGCTTCGACCACCATGATGTTCTGCTCAATTTGCCAATGGGGTATGGTTCCCGACACGGTAGAATATGGCCAATGGAAGAGTGGTATCCGTTCTGAGGGCATACCTTTTGCCTTCTTCTCTTTTACCTTTAAGGCTGGTATGGCCCTAGGTGGAAGTTTCGCGGCCATCGTACTGTCAATGACCGGATATGTTGCTAATACAGAACTTACGGAGACTGCTCAAACGGCCATTATATGGCTCTTTAATATCGTGCCAGCTGTGTTTTCGCTTGGTTGTATGGTTACTCTGATGTTTTATCGATTAGATAGTGATAGATTTGCGCAGGTGCTGAAAGATCTTGAAGCGCGTGCGGGCAGTAAATCGGTTGAACCCAGATAAATTAAGAAAATATAGAACAGCTAAAGATGTGACTTTAAGCCGGAAATGAAGGCTTGATCTGTATTTTTTCCAAGCGCTTCGAGCGCGAGCGTTGGTATCTTCAGTTTAAGGAGTACGTAAGCGCCACGTGCTCTTAAGTGCTGTGTTTACTTTTCCCGTGTTCGATCCGTTTTTGTTGGCGGAATTTCCCGGGTGTGGTTTTGAAAGTTGACCGGAAGCTATTGATAAGGGAATTGACGGAGTAATACCCACAATTGGCTGCGATATCCACCAGTTTTGCATCTGTTGTGCTCAATAAATGAGCAACCGCCTGAACCCGCTGATGACGAATTTCCTGTCCGGGTGAGCGACTGTAGGAGTTAGCAAATGCTTTTTGTAAGCCTTGTTGAGTGACTCCTACGGCCTCAGCAACATCGGTTGCTTGAATGCCACGGTAATAGTTTTTCTGAATCCAATGGAGTGCATTTGCAACGAGCGAATTGCGAACAGCAAAACAATCGGTGCTGCGGCGGGCCACCACCCCAATGGGTTTATGGCGATAAATTTTAGTGGAGTTTGATTTTGCGGGGTCGTCTAATAAGGTTTGCAAAAGATTAGCTGCTTTTGCTCCAAGTCCCTCTTGGTCGCTATCAACACTACTGAGGCCCATTGTAAGTCCGCTGTTGATAAGGTCGTCATTATCAACACCCAGGACTGCCACATTTTCAGGAACCCTCAATTCATGGCGCAGGCATAAAGAGATCATTTCAGAAGCCATAGTATCTTGGTATGCAAAGAAGCCGATTGACATTTCTTCAAGCGCATAGCCGCGGCCAGAAGCAATAGTTTTTAACTCATCAATAACCTCATGCTTTATGTCTTCAGAGCTTTCCAGGACGTGAATGCGACCGCCGTCGGCCTTGAGGTACTTGCTTAGACCTGCCAAGCGTTCAATATACATCCCCTTTTTCCCTGGATTGAGTGCGAAGACCTCACGGTGCCCAAAGTCGCGAAAATGTTCACCTGCTAACTTGCCGATAGATTCGTTGTCGGTTATAACACGAGGTACTTTAAGTCTATGCTGACGCAATCCTAAATCCACTAAAGGTATTTTTAATTGCCGAAGATACCCTAGAGTTTGATCGTTCTCCAGCAGAGTAATGCAACCATCACCGTTCCAGTCCTTTAGGATACCTTCATTGGCGGTTAAATTCTTTGGGCAGTTTAATTGCCAGCCATTCTGCCGAGCTATTTTTGCCACGCCGCGGTGTATGCGATAATCATACCATTCCAAAAGGAGCATGATGTGTTTTCTTTTCAACATGAAGGATAGAAATAAGGGTTAATCTTATACGCTTGGCAATCATAAGTTTTCATTATTTTTGATTTTTTGCTCAAAAAAAACAATTGTATGAAAAGCGACTTTATTGTAAGTTTCACCACTAAGATTATCCCAATAACAAAAAATATCATGAGAGTTACCCTTTATTCACTCACATTTGCTCTTGCTTCAATCGCAATTGCGCAAACAACGCTCGTTGATTACGCGTTCGATGATGCCAATGGAACAAATTTAAATGTCGCATCGCAAACCGGGATCGCTACTGGATCTTGGGATTACGGTTCAGCTTCAGTTCAAGCAGGCCGTCTGAATTATGGATATGCGTCAAATTACAAATGGCAAACAGTCGATGCTGCAGCTGGTTCAACAGCTTATCGTAAATATGTTTTCGATAATGCTATTACAAGTGAAGATTATGCCGCCTATACTCTAACGATTGATTTCAATCGTTGGGATCTCCGGCAGAATTGGGATCCAAACAACACTTCTTCAGCCACTAAGGGTGTCACCATTGGTCTCATGGAGACCGCAACGGGTGAACAGGATCGCGCAGAGGCATCGTTTGAAACCTATGGTACTTCAGGCTTTCGTGCTTTCTCGCAGAAAGGTGGATCAGGAGATATTACAGGTACTTTTGGCGGTGCTCAGGGCAGTACATTCACAAATAATTTAAATCGCTATTCAGCCAACGGTGGAATTCTTGAAATTTCTGGAGATTTATCTACTGGAGCTTGGTCTGCCCGCGCTAAGGACAATGAAGGCGGAAACTGGGTTAATATGACGACTGACGGAACGGGGCTGACCCAAATCAGTGCTCTTCGTCTCAATTCCAGATCTCCTTCGATAGGGTCTTGGGGCGGTGCTGGAGACGGCGCGACAACTGATCCAACCGTAGGCGGCACATCTGGTGACTATGCCTACATAGATAGTATAAGTCTTACTGCAACAGCTGTGCCCGAGCCGCAAACTTTGGCACTCATTGCTGGTTTTCTTGCACTAGGATATGTAATGGTTCGCCGCCGCAAGTAATTTTTCAGTGATTTATTTTTCACAGCGCGGCTTCGGCCGCGCTTTTTTTTTCACTTAACAATCTAAATTTCTTATTCTCAATCATATGAAAACAAAACTTATCCTTTCAACACTTTCGATCGCATGCGGTCTTTTGTTTGGAGAAACTAAACTAGAATATTGGAGCTTTGGGGCTGATACCGCAGGAGCTTCCTTTGAAAATGGCAATGGCGGCATTAAAAACAGCGGCATTAACGCCAGTCTTTGGAATCACGGTAAAGTAAAAGGGATGGAAGCGGACGGTTTGGGTCATTTTGTTCTGGCTAATACTGGAAGTAGCTACCGACGTGTCCCTGCGTTAGACTATCCAATTGTGCCGTATAGCAGCGGTCGCTACCGCTTGGTTATTGAATTCAAGGCTTGGAGCCTAGATCCTAGTAACAATGGATCGCTTGGTTTCGAGGTCTCGGATGCTAACAATCGCCGTATTGTGGGCCTAAATCTATCTGCGGAGAAAGGCACGGAAGCGAAGATTCGTTTTTCCGCGCGGTCGGCTACTGGCTGGCAGGGTAAAGGCATTGATTACGCAGGTTATCAGACCCAGTTAAAAGAAAATCGCACCATACGTTGCACAATCGACTTTGACCTCGATAATGCTACCGCTACCTATTATGTTAATGGAGCTGTGGTTAAAACGATTACGGATTTCAAAGCTGATTCTATTGCACAGATCAAATTCTTTACCGATAGTAAATGGTCTAAACTAAATACTGTTAAAATCCAAGAAATGGGTTTCATTCGCTTAGCGGCGGCAACGCCATCGACAGAAATCACTCTGTGATCGGATGCATGCTTAAATTTCCCTAAGAGCCTCAATGCCCTCCGGGCTTTTGTATTTACATCGGCTAACATTAAAAAAGTCATTTTATCCAGCTCCTTCTAGAAGTTCTGAAATACGTATGTGTGGGATTTCCTGGGTCTCATGGTCTTACTTTAAATGCCAGAGCGGTAAACTGACACTTCGTTTGCGCTGTCTCTAAGGTTGACGTTTATCTTAGAGGTTTTGATGGTTTAGTTATTCCCGTTTATGCAAACTGCTTCAGCTATTCCAGTCGGCCGACGTCAAATCCACCTAGACTTTCATACCTCTGAGTATTTAAAAGCAATTGGAGCAGGCTTTGATAAGGGAGATTTTCAGGCGGCTCTTAAGTTGGGTCAAGTGGACGCTGTTAATCTGTTCGCAAAATGCCACCACAGCTGGAGCTATTATCCAACTAAGGTGGGACGAATGCATCCTGAGCTTAGATTTGATTTACTTGGAGCGCAAATTGAGGCTTGTCGAGAGATTGGAATCAAGGTGCAAATTTATTACACTTTTGGTTGGTCGGCAGGCGATGCAGAGTCACATCCAGAATGGTGCATGCGTGATCGCGCGGGGAACTTTGTCACTCAGGGCGAATTACCGATTGATTCAAAACCCGAGGATCCCATGCCGGATTTTTATTGGAAATTTTTATGTCCTAACACCACATACCACAGCCATATCATGGCACAAGTTAAAGAATTATGTGAACGCTACGCGCCGGAGGGTTTCTGGTTTGATATTTACCAAGTGCAACGGCATTGCTTCTGCAAATCTTGCCGGCGTGATATGCACCTTGAAGGGGTGGATTGTGAAGACAGCACAGCAGTAGGGGCATTTGCTGCCAGCAAGATGCAGGCACATTGCAAGGCGCTCTCTGGTTTGATCGCAGAGTACCATCCTGAGGCGCAGATCTTTTTCAACGGAACCACTGCAATTGAAGCGGCGGGAAATTTCCATCATCGTATGTACGCCAACAACACCGTCCAGGATCTTGAAGATTTGCCGACGGTATGGGGCGGTTATGATAAACTACCACTTCAATCAAAATATTTTTTACAGGCGGGTTATGCCATTACCGGGATGAGCGGTAAGTTTCATACTGCTTGGGGGGAGTTTGGGGGATTCAAACATCCGGATGCCTTACGTTATGAAGCTGCCTCCATGATAGCTTGGGGTGCTCATTGTAATTTTGGCGATCAAATGCATCCCAGCGGGTGCATGGATCAGGCGACTTACACAAACATTGGGGAAGCCTATGCCTACGTTAAAAAGATTGAGGACTATGGTATTGAGGGGCTCCCAATAGCACGACTTGGTTTTTGGCGCAGCTTCAGTGCAGAGCATGATGAAGGCTTGGCAAAAATTCTCCTGGAAGGGCAAATTAATTTTGAAGTCGCCAACGTGTTGGGTGACCTGGGGAGATATGACGTGATCATCGTTCCTGGAGCAGCCTGCTTGAGCGCGGATGAAGCGCAATGTTTGGATGCTTTTGCAAAAGCGGGGGGTAAGGTGCTGGCTTTAGGAGCAGGCGCTTTAAGCGAGGCTGGAGAGTGTTTGCTGGATATTGGAGCTGATTTTCTTGGTGAGGCGAAGTTTGATCGAGATTACCTCGCCCTTGGAGAAACTTTGAAGCGTGGTCTTGTGGAAAGCCCCTTTTTGAACTTCAAAGCCTGTCGGCGCTTTCAAGCACATGACGACACCGAAATCCTCGCATGGATTCACGAACCCTACTTCAGTCGGACGCAGGCACAGTATTGTTCGCATCAAAATACGCCTCATCGTCTAAAAGCGTCAGCGCATCCTGCTATCTTTCGCAAGGGAGGTGTTATTTCGATCGCGCCTGAGCTCGACTGGATGTACTATAAACACGGTGCACGTTTACATCGTGATTTATTGCTCCAAGTGTTACATTTAGTGCATCTCCGCCCGATGATTAAGACTTCGCTTCCAAGTGCAGGCCGTCTCGCTTTCTTACAACAGGAAAAACATAAGCGTTATGTTGCTCATTTGCTCTATGCTCCGCCCATGCAGCGTGGAAATTGTGAGGTTATTGAAGATCTTCCGCCACTATTTGAAGTGCCTCTGAGTTTTGACCTGCCTGAAACAATTACCAGTGTTACGCTCGTGCCAGATGGAATCTCGCTACCCATCAACCATGCTGACGAATATAGCACAGTTGTTGTTCCTAAATTTTCTTGTCATTGTGCCATTGTCTTAGACTACGCATGAAAAAGCTAAGCGGTATAATTTCAATCTTTGTATTTCAAAGTATTCTTGGCGCAGAAGAGCACCGAGCTTGGGAACTAGCTGGTGCGCAAGCACGCATCGAAGTGCATCGAATGGGAGACCTGCACTTGAACCTTCGATTGCCAAATGGCGATACTGTCCCCCATGGCACACGGTATACCATCAAGCAAAGAGAACACGCTTTTCAATTTGGAGGCTCCCTCTCTGCAGATTGGCAAGCACCTAAGCAGGATTGGTATTCTAATTTTAAGTCTCAGTTCGCGCAGCTTTTTAACTATGCCACGATCAATTTCTACTGGGCGGTCCACGAGAAGCAATACGGTCAGTGGAACTACCTAGAGGCATCACGTGAGCAGTTGCAATGGGCACAGGCGGAAGGAATGACGCTGCGCGGTCACCCCTTGATGTGGCATGAGGTCTTGCCTGCTTGGATGACCGATTCAAAGCGTGATGTTGCCGCTATTGCTATAGACATCCAAAACCATGTGCGTCGCTTATTAGAAGGCTATCCTCAGATCGATGAATGGGACGTCTATAATGAAGCCATCGGCATTAAATGGCGCGACGAAAAAGAAGGGGTGCGACGCTGGTTTGAATCAATTGGTGGGCCGGGTGAGGTCAGTGAATATCTCATTGGTGAAGCCCGGGCAGTATCTCCCGATGCGCGGCTCATTTTGAATCATTACACTGACCTAGATGTGGAGTACGAAGAACAAATTGAACATTGCCTTAAGGCGGGAGCGAAATTTGAAGTCATTGGTATTCAAACTCACATGCACACGGAGATGGATTCCATCAACGAGGCACGCTTATGGGGCGCATTGGAAAAATACGCTCGATTTGGGAAACCGCTCCATCTATCTGAAATCAGCATTTTGAGTTGTGAGCGATTTAAGGATTGGAAACGCTACCAAGCTTGGATCGATAAAGTAGAACGTGCCGATGCCAAAGGAATACCACGTCCGCTGATGCCAAGCACGCCGAAGCTGGAAGAGTACCAAGCAGAGCTCGCACGGGATTTCTACACTTTGGCATTCAGCCATCCGGCAGTAGAGGCGATTATTTGGTGGACCATTACGGATTTGGAGCCATGGCGTGGGATGCCAGCTGGTCTACTGGATGCAGAGGGTCGACCGAAGCCGGTTTACAAAGTGTTGGATCAATTGATCAATCAGGAATGGTGTACCCAATTAGAGGGAATGGTTGACGCAGGCGGCAGGATTCAAGGGCGCGGATTTTATGGAAGCTATACCCTCAATTTGGAATTGAATGGCAGATCCTACAACGTAAATTTTGAACTCAAACAAGGCAGTAGGAAACCCTTAACTCTGGAATTAATGACCCAATGAAGACAGCCCTAAAACAAATGAGCACCTTGCTTTTTTCGAGTTTGTCGGTCTTTAGCGAAGAAGTTCGGCCGCCAAACATTGTGCTTATTATGGCAGACGACATGGGTTACGAGTGCGTCGGAGTCAATGGAGGTACATCCTATGCCACTCCCAATATTGACCGTCTCGCTGAGGAGGGGATGCGTTTTGAGCATTGTTACTCCAGTCCAGCTTGTACGCCCTCACGGGTTAAAATTATGACAGGGCGTTATAATGTCTATAATTACACCCGCTTTGCGCAGCTCAGACGTGGGGAAAACACCTTTGCTCATTTGTTGGCACAAGCGGGTTATACAACTTGCATTGCCGGTAAATGGCAATTGGGGCAAACACGCGATGCGCCACAGCACTTTGGTTTTCAGCAATCACTGCTCTGGCAACACACTCGCAGTAATTTTAGTAATGCCACTCAAACGGATACTCGTTATGCGAATCCCCAATTAGAGCGCAATGGGGTCGAGGAAAATTACGCTAAAGGGGAATTTGGACCTGACTTGATCACTGATTTCATTGGAACTTTTATAGAGACTCATAAGGAAAAACCTTTTTTGATCTATTACCCCATGCTCCTGCCGCACTCACCTTTTGTGCCCAATCCGGATTCCCAGGATTGGAATCCCAATAGTCCAGGTGCCAAAAGAGGTAGTATGGATCCATTTTATTTCGACGATATGGTGCGCTACACGGATAAGATGGTAGGCCGTGTGATCGATCAGCTTGAGCGTGCGGGTGTTGCAGATAATACTTATGTATTTTTTACTACCGATAATGGAAGTCTGGGTAATACTATTTCAAAAATCAATGGCCGCGCCGTGCGAGGCGGAAAAGGTCAGACGACTGATGCGGGAACGCATGTTCCCTTAGTGGTCCGGGGACCAAAAGTGCCGCCGGGAGTGGTGAATGGTGATTTGATCGATTTTTCTGATTTTCTCCCAACCTTTTGTGAGATTGCTGGCATCTCATTGAACTCGGATCACCAGAAAAATGGGGCCAGCTTCCTGCCTCAGTTGCGGGGTGAGTTCGGGACTCCTCGTGAATTTATTTATTGTTGGTACAAAATACCCAAATTTATGGAAAAACAATTTGGAGGTATTTCAGATATATCTTTCGTGCGCAATCATCGCTATAAGCTATATCGTGATGGAAACTTTTACGATCTTCAAAGGGATAACCTTGAAAATAAGCCACTTCCCCAAGAGGCTATTAAAGATGAACTTGCTCGCACTAAGTTACGATTAAAAACAGTTATTCAAGAGCATGACGTTGCTCGCGTGCAATGAGACGAGCAATCCCTTTATTTTTCATGATGGCAACTTTATCAGGTTTAGATTCAAGCCCGAGTTCGACAGGGGCAGGACGTTTTCATTTAGCGAATACAGGAGATCGTCATTACTTAGTGGACCCTCAAGGCAAACCGTTCTTTACTTTAGGTATCAATCATATCAATGCGGTGCAGGAAGCGGCTGATCCTGATATTTTTGCAGAACAGTATGGTAACGATTGGGTGCAGTACGCCACATCAGCCGCCAAGGATTTAGTCCGCTGGCATTATAATACCGCTGGTTATGGTTCGCCGGAAGCAATTTACCCGCTCATGCCCTATATGGAGGATTCCTTTCTTGAGCGAAATTCTAATTTCCTTTCGAACGCAGAGTTCTTTTATCCCGATGTTTTTGATCCTGCGGTGCAGGCGGCGAAACTTGAAAAATTGCGCTGGATGTGTCGCAATATTGAAAACCCAAATCTTATCGGCTATTATTGGACAGACACGCCGCAGTGGGACTTAGAACGCTCCCTTCGCACGCGCGGAACAAACTGGGTCATGGCCATCCGCAACTTACCAGTCAATGCGCCGGGTCGTATCCGCTATGAGCAATACCTGCAAGAATGCTCTCAAGCAGGCACACAAGCCACCGACGAGGGTTTTCTCGCACTGATTGCACAGGCGCATTATCAATTAATCGGAGAGGCGACACGCAAGCTTCATCCAGGGGCTTTGGTTTTTGGGGAGCGTTACTTGCTGAACGATCACCCAAAGGTCGTCCTTGAGGCCGCCATGCCTTACATCGATGTGCTTTCCATTCAGCCTGGAAGCGATCGTTTTGAAGCGGAGTACTTTGATGCACTCTACGCTCAATACAAAAAACCCATTATTATCTGTGACCATCAATGCAGTTTCCCGACTCCACAATATGATAAGACCATGTGGAAGCAGCTTGAAAACGAAGCAGCAGTAGCAGACATGTATAGGCAGTATTTGGCGGCGGCCTGTGCCAAGCCCTACATTATCGGCTACCATCGTTGCCAGTATATCGATCGTTTTAATGAATACCCCGCAGTTTTGAAACAAGGGATGCTACGCGAGGACGGTAGCGCATATGCCCTAATGCAGACGGCCGTTACCGAAGCAAACCGTTCTGCCTTGGATCAATTTACCGATTCAATACAGCACTGAATCTACTCACTATGAAAAATTATTACTCTTTATCGACTCTTTTAGGCACGATCTTGCTTGGCCTGAGTGCGCTTCATGCAAGCCAGGATCGCCCCAATTTTTTAATCGTGGTGGTGGATGACTTAAGTCCACGCAATTTCAGTTGCTATGATGGCAAGGCGAATCCGACACCGCACATCGATGCGCTCGCAGATAGCGGGGTGATGTTTCGCACGGCTTGGGCAACTCCCATGTGTTCTTCTTCACGCGCGCTATTGACGACGGGGCGCTATCCTTTTCGCACAGGCGTTTGGCACAACGACTTGCGTATCAACGAAACACGCAGTGATCGTTATAACTGGACGACGCGTCATTTGACCTTTGCGCAGGCCTTACGTGAAAATGGTTACCGTACCGTCTTGGTTGGAAATAACATGGCGCTAGGTGGACGTGTTGACGGCACCGTCGGTTTTGATGAATTCTGCCATCGAGCCGATCAACCCAGCGCCATACCGGAAGGCGAAGTATTTACAGGTTTGTATGAAGGGAAGTACAATTTCCCGAATGCTCAGCATATTCCGTCACGCTATTGGCATCCTTGCATCATTGAAAATGGACGCTTAAAAAAAACCGGTCCTGGGGACTTTGGGCCTGATATTTTTACGGACTACTTGGTAGATTTTATTAAGCGTGACCGGGATCAACCTTTTCTGGCGTATTATCCTCTAAATCTTGTGCACGATATTGCGGGGGGCGGTTTGCCCACGATGCCTTTTCGTGGACGACCGGGCACAAATAAAGGCGGCTCTCTTGAAGATATGTTTCGTTACATTGATGCCACCATTGGAAGACTGGTCGATGCGCTTGAAACGGCGGGCTTGCGCGACAATACCCTCATTATTTTTACTGCAGATAATGGCGATTCGAAGCACGGCATGAAGATGCATGCCACCGAAGATGGACCACGAGTTCCCTTAATCATGAATGGTCCAAATCTAGTAAAAGTACAGGGTTCTAGTGGTGAACTGGTGGAATTTTCCGACATCTTTCCGACCTTGATAGATTACTCTGGCGCACAATTGCCTAAGGGGTACGAACTGGATGGGAAGAGCTTGCGACCTTTTTTAACGGGGACGTGTGCTACGCATCGTGAGTGGATTTTAAGCTATATTGCGACGGCACGGATGGCTCGTACAAAGAACTGGATGTTGGAAGCAGTCGATCCGATCTATGGTTCAGCAAAAGGACGCTTATACCGCACAAATGGTGCTTATCGCCGTATCGACTATACTTTGATTGGGGAAGCAGAGACCGCAGAAGCAGTCGCAGCCCAGGCGCAACTCATGCAAATTCTTGATAACAATCCCTGGCCCGATCGTAGCAACCCCAAGGTTGCAAAGGAGATCCGCAGTTATGACCAAATGCCTTATAAACATTTTCTCGATACTGGAAAGCTTGTGCAAAAAATTTACACTGACTAAATCATTCAGCTCTAATGCTCATTAAAACATGAAAACGATTATCCGATACGGTTTACTATTGATGACTCTCTTTGGATTTGCCCTTTGTGGCAAAGCTCAGACGACAGCAGATAAACCCCACATACTCTTTATTGCAGTCGACGACCTGAGGCCTGAGTTAGGATGCTACGGAAACACTCAGATCGTTTCGCCAAACATCGACCAACTCGCTGCGAGCGGTACCGTATTCCAGGAGGCTCATTGTCAGGTACCCGTATGCGGAGCATCACGTGCCAGTCTCATGACCGGGCTTTATCCGACTCCTCAGCGTTTTCTAAGTTATCATACGAAGGCCGATGCGGAAGTGCGCGGTATTTATGACTTACCCGGATGGTTCAAAGAACAAGGATACACAACGATTTCCAACGGGAAAATCTATCACCAAAAGGATGACTTCAAACGCTCCTGGAGTGAACAGGAACACCCAGGGACCTTCCGACGTTATGTTTTGCCCGAAAATATCGCATTGCCAAATAAAGACCAACCGCCCTTTGAAAAAGCGGATGTGCCTGACAATGCCTATCCCGACGGTGAAATCGCGGACAAGGTGATTCGTGACCTCGAGCGCGCCAAGGCTGCTGGAACACCTTTCTTTATAACCGCAGGCTTTACAAAACCACACCTGCCTTTTAACGCGCCCTCGAAATACTGGGAGCTTTACCAAAGAGAAGAATTTTCACTACCCGATAATTACTTTGTTCCAGAGGGTGCTCCTCGCGAGGCATTGCATAATTGGAACGAATTACGAGGTCAATACGGCGGCATACCTCAGCAGGGACCGATTTCAGATGAACTTGCTCTACACTTGATACATGGTTACTATGCCAGTGTTTCCTATGCCGATGCCATGATTGGAAAAGTGCTCGATGCGTTGGAACGTCTTGAGATGGCAGACAACACCATCGTCATCTTGTGGGGTGATCATGGCTGGCAGCTTGGTGAGCATACCCTTTGGTGCAAGCACGCGCTCTTTAGGACTTCCTTGAACGCGCCCCTCATTGTCAGCGCTCCGGGTTATAAGGGCGGGCAAAAATCAAATTCCCTGGTTGAGTTTGTCGATATTTACCCAACCCTCTGCGATCTTGCGGGCATCGAAGCGCCCGCACACCTTCAGGGCAA
>CATINC010000006.1 GCA_949524905.1 Opitutia bacterium UBA7350
ATCGGACGCACGGTTTGCCCGATACGGGCATAATCCTCCTCTGGGAATTCTTGTAAACCGGCAGCACGCAGAAAATCCGCCTGCCAGCCCTTACCACCCGACTCGGCTTCATGCGCGAGATAAGTCCATTTACAAGTGAGCGAACACAAGGAACGTGTTCGGCTGCCCGTTGAGCGGTAGGTTAAGTAATCTGGCAAATCAAAAAAATGTGCTGCACGTTTCCATGATTCTGGCAAATGCTGCTTAAGCCAAAGTAGTTTTGGTATTTGCATCTCAGGTGAAATCTTACCCCCAACGTACTTGAATACGGAATGTTCCTCACTCAGGGCATTCAAGGATTCAGTCTCTTTCAAGGCCCGATGATCCATCCAAACAATGATATTTTTATGGTCTTCTCCATCGGGATCGACCCCGACTGGAGCACCGCAATCATCCAAAAGAACAAGCGAACAGGTTGCGTCAAAACCAATTCCTAAAATTGCCGCTATATCGACCTTTGCACGCGCAACTACTTCTTGAGTACATCTGCAGATAGCACTCCATATATCCTCTGATGACTGCTCTACAAAATCTGCCTGCGGTCGCCATAGCTGAATGGCTTCTACGTGATGTGCCAAAAGCTTTCCATTTATGTCAAATAATCCAGCGCGGGCACTGCTGGTTCCAACATCAATTCCAAGATAGTAATTCACGAGTTATAAAATTAAGCTGGGAAAAAAACGGGCAAGCCTTTGAGACTCGCCCGTTTATAAATTATCTGAAGCCTTACTGAGGCTCTACAATGAGAAAGCCCTTTGATTCAGTGGTGTCGATGACTGCCTCCATGATGGTTTTGTTTCCCTGCGTTGTGCTATTAGAAACACTCACTCCAATAGTGGAAAAGCTATTTGGATCGAGTATCGTGCTAGTCTTAGCAACCAGGGCTATATCATTGCGCTCATTGACCACCGGATAAGAAATCTTTAATTGCCCAGCACTGACACTGCCGGTTACCGGAGAGAGATCCCGCACAAAGGGATTCGTACCAAAAGCATACTCCAATTCATTTTTGATACCATCTTTATCGGGGTCCTGACCATCTAATAGATCAGAAGTACTGCGACCAGGAGCGGCGTGCTGTGCCCGCCAATTTGCTTGCGTTATCGGATAGGTTGCTGGGGCATCAGAAGCAGCCTGAGCCCATCCATCGCCACTGTAAGTGGCGTTGTCATCATTCAAGAGTGCAGAGAGCTCTGCCATGAGCGCACTATAATCAGTACCACCCGATATAACCGCTAGGTTTACGGTTTCCTCAGGATCATTTGCATAGTCATAGAGTTCAATAAAGCTCGGTTCGCTGACGCCTGTATCCACTTCGTGAATATTCAGTTGGCTGGATGATTCACTCCCATTAAAGATTGGGTAATTACTTGCTGTAGTACGCCACCATTCGGTGTAACGATAACGATCGGTGCGAATACTGTAACCTATACCCCAACCCGATCCGGCTGCACTCAAGGCAGTATCGCCTGATTTGTTCGCAGAGATAAAGCGCTGGTATTGACTGTAAGCCCCCTCTTTCCAAGGTTGATAAGGATCTTCGAGGAGCGGAAGAAAGCTCGTACCCTCAAGGTCATGAGAACTGGTGGTTGAGACCGGTAGAGAACAGAGATCCAAAAGGGTTGGGTAGATATCAATTAATTCAACTGGCGCGTTGCATTGGGTGCCTGCGGTGCCAAGATTTACTAAGTCTGGGGCGCGGATGATTAGCGGAACCCGTGTGGAGATTTCGAAGTTGTTATGCTTCGCCATGAAGCCACCGTGATCTCCAAGGTGGAATCCGTGGTCGCCCCAAATAACAACGATGGTATTATCGACAATAGAATCACTGGTAGCAGGATTACCATCTGGATCCTCAAGGGCATCTAAAAGCTTACCCAACTGAGTATCGATAAAGGAGACACAGGCGAGATAACCGTGAATCAAATGGCGAAGTTCCGCTTGGGTGGGCGCCGGTTCGTTGTGGTCGGATGATGTCAAACCGGTAGAGCCCCATGTGCCGGTTAATTCTGGAGTACCATTGATTCCATAGTCAAAGGGCTCACCGCCGAAGGGTGCAGTAAAGCGATTCGTACCGGCAGGCATGACACGCGTGCCATCGTAACCAGAAAGATCAATGTCATTGGGGTCGTACATGTCCCAGTAGGTTTTTGGACAGTTAAAGGGCAAGTGAGGCTTTTGGAAGCCCACTGCGAGGAAAAAAGGCGTCCCGTTATTTTGATATTCGGCCGCATAAGTGGAGATTTTAGCGACGCCAAGCTGAGCGGCCATTCCATCCTTATAATCGTTATCGGCAATTGCTCCACCGGAACGTTTAAATTCTCCCACGTCGGTTGCTGAACAGGTACCGTGGCCAGCATCTTCAGAAGCTGCCTTGTCAAAAGTACCCCAAACAGAACTATTCGTGCCATCTTCATAGTAGGTGTCTAATCCTGTACCAGGGTTTTGCCAGCCATCTTCCCAAGAAACAATGCCCCAGTCAGACGGAGAGTTGTCCTGTTTTTTATCACTCAAACCGTGGTAGACTTTTCCAACGCCATGAACGGTGTAATTTTGAGTGCCAAACTGTTGCGGAAGGGTCACCACATTGGGCAATGTTGTGCGGAAATGAGTACCGAGATTCCAACACTTAGTGGTGTCAGGACGCAAACCCGTGAGCACCGAGGCCCGCGAGGCATTACATATGGCCTGCTGGCAATAGGCATTTAAGAAGGTCACGCTTGAAGCTGCGAGACGGTCAAAATTTGGCGTAATAGGCCGCAGAGGATCATCTTCGCCATAATGGTTAAGCAAGGGGCGCAAGTCATCGATGGGAATAAAGAGGACGTTATAATTGCCGGTAGCATGAAAACGTGTACGGTTCGTTAAGGCCGCGCCTTCGAGAATATTAATGGTAACAGTTTCATTTTCTATATTATTACCGTCGGTCATCTCAACCACAACGCTGTAAGATGCTTGGGCTGAATAAACCGGTGGACTGTTAAAGGTTAGTTCACCATTCGTAGAAATGCTGAAGGAAGCCGCATCTGTACCTGAAAGACTGTAGGTGGTGCTGACATCTGCAAAAGTCGATGGGGTGAAAGTATCAACTACACTACGCATTTCCAATACTTCATTTGATTGACTGCTGCTGTTCACTAAAGTGATTGCCTGAGCATTAAATTCCTTAACCCCGATATTAACCCCTTGCGCAGGATTCGATCCTCGAACGGCATCCAAACGGAAACCAATCCAAGTAATCCCCTGGAATGTCGGGTTTGAAACACTCCCGATCGTACCGGCACCGACGTTTGGATCATTGATTGTTGGAGTAAAACTAGAATACGTCAGATCTCGTGCTTCGTAAGAGAAAGCTATATTTGAAATAATATTTTGTGGATTGGAAATATGATAACCTAAATCGTCCTTGATCACAATTCGAATGGTAGCAGCGGAGGTGGCACCATTAGCACTTAAACCGCCAAAAATACCGTTGATGGTATCGTTGTTAGCATCCATTTGAATTGAGCCAGAGCTGAGCGCTTGAAAATCCGCCTTTTTAAAAAGATATAAACCTGAACAAATTTCACCCGTAGCTCCTTGACCAGAATTCCAGCGTAAGCGTAAACCACTGCCCGAATAAATGTTGGCAGACCAAGCAGCCGCCCCCTCCTCTTCAAAGCCTGCATGAATAGGGTGACCAGTATAACCTGAACTGGTGCTAGAATTTAAGGTTTCAGACGACTCACTGAAATTTGTATCGCTATTTAATGAAACAAAGTTGGTGATGTCTTCAGCTGTGAAATTGATGACTTGAGCACCGTGTAGTGTAGAAAACCATATAAATAGGATTGAAACGCAAAGGGGTAAAAGAACTTTTTTAAACATGATAAACAAAATAAGTGACGTATAAGCTTATCAAGTTTTGTTAGTTTCAACAATGCCACTTAATGAAATCAAAAATAAAGAAAATGATACCATTAAGCGCAGGGAAGCCTGCAGCTTCTAAAGCTTTAAGACTGACGGTCTTTTAAGAATCGCTCAAAGGCAGCTCGCATCACTTGAATTTGGGCCTGATATTCGGCGTTCTCAATTTCATTATGCCACTCATTTGGATCGCTGCGATGATCGTAAAACTCCTCTTCACCGTTTCGGCAGCGGATGTAGCGAAAATGCTGAGATCTTAAACTGAAATGTTGGTCCTCTGGACGAGCGGGTTGATTTACTTGAAGGGGCGCCTTCGAACCTGAGGCTGCCACCGAGACGTAAGGGCCTTGCCATTTATTTGCAGCAGGATTCTCCAAGAGGGAGCGTAGACTAAAACCATCCAAGGAATAAGCTGCATTCATTCCAGCGTAATCGATACAAGTGGGGTATAAATCCAGTAATGCGACGGGACGTGTGCATTCCACGCCTTTTGCCACGCCAGGCCCAGCAATCACCAAGGGAATGCGGACACTCTCTTCCCAGGGGGTAAATTTAAATAAATATTCCTTTTCTCCCATGTGGTAACCGTGATCACTAGTGAAAATTATCAAAGTATTAGCAGCATCCTCTCGTGCTTCAATCGCACGAAGCACCTTGCCCACTTGATCATCCACGAAAGCCACACAAGCAAGATAAGCCTGCGTCCATTTTCTCAATTGTTCTTCACCTCCATTTTTCATAAGTTTCTCGTACTTATGCCAACCCCACGGCTCGGAGAGGTCTTGCTGGTTGGTTAAAATCTTTGCACAATCCTCTGCATCATTTTCTAGAATGGGCGTAAGCTTAACGGTCTCAAGCGGGAATAGGTCGAAATATTCCTGCGGAGCATACCAAGGGGAGTGCGGACGAGAGAAACCAACCGTCAGGAGAAAAGGAGCGAGGTGATCTTTTTGTAGAAACTCGACCGCCTCACGAGCATGAACCTCGTCCGGCATGGGGTCGCGATTGTGTCCCTCGCGAAATTGCCAGGGGCGACCGCTGTAAAACATCGACCAACCATAGCCCTCACCATAAGTACTCAAATCCTGAATGGGACCAAATCCATCACCCCACCCTCCACTTTGACGGTGCGCCTCTGGCCACCATGGCGGCAAGACGCCATGGCGTTTGTTCTCCGGTTCACCATCATTGGGCAAGGGACCAAAATTAGGATGAGAACCAAACCCACGTGTACCATCAGGGTTTTCAAAAATCTCCACCCGTTCGTGTCCATTATGGTGGATCTTCCCAGTGGCAAAATTATGGTAACCGTTACGCGTAAAGGTTTCAAAGAGGGTCGGCTTACCCTTGAGAATTGTATTATTGTACCAGCGATTCTGGTGCTGCTTTCCGCCATAAAGTCCAGTCGTAACAGGATGCAGCCCGCTCCAAAGACTCGCTCGCGAGGGTCCACAGATGGGGCTATTGGAGGCGGCATTTAAAAAACGCACTCCGCGTGCGGTGAGTCCATCAATATGAGGAGTGTAGGCCTGTGGATGCCCTCCCATTCCAGCAACGGAATCATTTAAGTCATCACAAATAATAATGACAATATTAGGTGCCGCTTTATTTTCTGCGATGCCTGAAAGTCCAAAACCTAAAGACGCAATCGTATAGATAAATGATCTAAAAATGCTTTTCATTACTGTTTCAATTCACGCAAGGCATGATACGCAGGCTTCGCCTGGTAGTCCCTTCCGAAAAGCAGGGGTGCCGCGGTTCGACCCTTCACAGGCCAATCATTAATCCAGGAATATTGATCGAGGGTTCCCCAAAAACTGACGCGCTCGATGGCATCACTATTGCGCAGGAAAAGCTCAAAGATCTCGCGGTAGCGACGGGCCTGTTGCTTCAAGACGCGCTCCGGCACCCCATCAACGTATGGATTCAAGGCGGGATTTAGCTCGATCTTTTTATCGACATCCGCGCCCTGATAATCATCCAGCAGCGGCAGGATGCCCACATCCAATTCACTGATGCTAACCTTTACGCCGATCCCCGCCATTAGGTCGATCGAGCGCTGAACGTCCTCTAGTTTAGGATATTTCAAATGCCAGTGTCCCTGGAAGCCCACTCCATGCATGGGGATTCCCTTCGATTTCAAATGCAGTACTAACCCAGCCGCAAAGCGTGCCTTGGGTTCATCAAACATACTGTAGTCATTATAGAGCAACAAGGCATCGGGATCCGCCTCGTGTGTCATCCGGTAGGCGAGCTCAATGTAGTCTTTTCCGATAATGCGCAACCAAGGTGTATCCCGCAAAAAGGCAACTTGTTCTTTTTTGCCGGTTTCAGGGTCTTTCATCCATTTGGTGTCAATGGCTTCATTGACTACATCCCAATATTTAATCCGTCCCTTATACCGTCCCACCACGGTGTTAATGTGCGTACGCATACGCTCGATTAAAACTTCACGATTCACTTCGGTACCGTCTTTGTGCTTAAAAATCCAATCCGGAACCATGGCATGCCATACAAGCGCATGCCCGACATAATCCATGCCATTAGCTTCTGCAAAATCAATCGCAGCATCGGGTCCTTTAAAATCAAAAACCCCTTCCTTTGGTTGCACGAACATAGTCTTCATATTGTTCTCAGAAGTCAGGCAGTTGAATTCACGTGCTAAAATTTCTAGTTCACCCGCATCCTCACGAAAGGGGGGATCTTCAGGGTGCAAGCCGCCTGCGATGATATTTCCAATAAGGAAATCATCTTTATAAAGCTCATGAAGCGGTTTATTCTGTGCATCGACATCGGTCATAGCAGTCGCAAAGGGAATCAAGCCAAAAGTACTGAATAGGTAAATGATAAGTATTTTCATAGTTATTTAAGTGATTCACGATGCTGTTTTAGCATTTGCTGTAGTTTAGCAACAACTTCTCGATATTGAGCTTGATCTACAACATTAACGTTCTCGTTCGGATCGTTGGCATGATCATAAAGCATGCTCGCGCCGCTAGTCCATTCGGTATATTGAAAACGGTCTGAGCGCACGCTTTCACCGCCGTGATAACGACCAAATATAGCCTTTTTAAAAAGTGCTTCAGGATCACGCATGAGAGGCGCAAGGCTTTTCCCCTGCAAATGATCCGGCTTCTCTACTCCTGCGAGCTCACATAAGGTTGGATAAATATCAACAAATTCCACAAGAGCATCTACCCTTTGCCCGCTCTTCATACCGGGTGCGCTTATTATGAGCGGTGAATGCAGGGAGGTTTTAAAAAGCGCATGTTTGCACCACAAGGAATGCTCCCCGAGTTGCCAACCGTGGTCGCCCCATAGTATAATAATGGTGTTATCACGCATCCCTTGACGATCCAGTTCATCCAGCAAGCGCCCGATCATAGCATCGGTATATGAAACGCAAGCGTAGTAACCATGCATTAAGGTTCGAGCGAGTTCATCGGAAAGGGGGCCCTCCTTCGGGATACCGCCATACATTCCACGCAATTCGTTCCATTGGTGGATCGCTTCCCCAGGTGCCCCGGCAGGAACGTAAGGATTATCAACTAACTCAATCGAGTCGCGCTCGTAAAGATCCCAGTATTTTTGGGGTGCGTTAAAGGGTAAGTGCGGCTTGGCATAGCCAGCCGTGATGAAAAAAGGAGTCCCCTCCGCCTTCGCATGACGAATGTCTTCAATGATTTTAAGAGTCATTTCCCCACCCGAGTATAGATCGTCCGAAACATCAGCCGCTTCGTAAGCGGGTTTGTCATTATTAGGCAAAGCTTGATTCTGCGGCAGGTGGTAAATCTTGAAATCACTTGGACGAAAGAATTCATCCCAAGAAGCGATGCTGTCATCCCAGTCATGGTAAATTTTGCCATTACCGAGCGCGGTATAACCAGAGCGCCGCAACCAGGTGGGAATATCCGGAATACCTGCGGCATCTTTATCTGCTCTAGTATAATAAGTAACAAAACGATCGGGGGTGGGATACATCCCCGTCATCAAGCTAACCCGTGAGGCACCGCAGACTGGCACTTGGCAATACGCTCGCTCAAAAAGAGTGCCAGCGGCAGCCAAACGGTCAATGTTGGGCGACAAAGCGACCTCGCTTCCATAACAACCCAACTCCGGCCTAAGGTCATCGACCGCAATGAACAAAATATTTGGATGGTCTGTTTCTGCAAGACATGCAGGTGTAATCGCTAAAAGCGAAATCACGAATAAAGATAGTAATTTCAATGGGGTTTTCATAGTTACGAGTAAATTCAGACTAAATTCGATAATACTAACAAGAGGAAGGTTCGTAAATCTCAAGCTTTGATGCTTTTATACAAATCATCGAAACCCTTAAGCCTGACAATTACGGACTTGCTTGGACCCTCACTTTCATCGTCGCTTCAACCGGTTCGTTGATCCCATCTGAGACCGTCACCTTTAGCGTATTCAGACCAACATCGGCGACGCTTGGAGTTCCTTGGAAGCGACCATAGCTGGAATTTGTCAATTGGATCCAATCCGGACCTGATACCTTGGCATAAACCAGTCCGTCTTCATCAGGATCGCTTGCACGAAAATTGACGTAGGTACTGTAGGATTCACCGACCTGAGTCGATTTCTGTTCAAAATTAGCAGACCTCCACGCAGGTGGTTGATTTTTAGAGATCATCTCACTGCCAAAGGTAGAGGCGGCGTACGCTGCATCCGCTTCACGAACTTCTTGGCGATGAGTCTTTAGGAGTGCAGAAATTTTAGCTAAAACCTGAGCATATTGAGGGTCATCTGCACGATTGATATTTTCTTTAATATCAATGCGGTGATTGTAGAGCATACGTGCCCCACTTCGCCATTCCGCATAGCTTAAGTTGCGAGTTTTAACGGCCTCCCCGCTGTGGTAACGACTGTACACCGCCATCTTGAAGGGCGCCTCCGCATTTTCGAGGAGGGGCCTCAGGCTCTTGCCCTGAAGGTGTGCGGGCGCTTCGATGCCCGCAAGATCGCAGAGGGTTGGGTAAATATCGACAAACTCAACCAGGGAATTTGATTTTTGCC
>CATINC010000007.1 GCA_949524905.1 Opitutia bacterium UBA7350
AGGTCACCCGGCGAAAATATGTTCTTGGGGTCAATCAAACTACCTCGGTATAAGACCGAATCCACTGTTGCATTCTGAACGGAGGTTGCATCCGTGCCAAAATAGATGCGCGCCTCGGTGCCTTCGCGTCCGATCAGGTAAATAAGGTCGCGATCGAGCGGCTGATCCACGGAGCCGGAGGATGGTATCGGCGTGGAGGCCGAAGTAGGCTGGTAGCCGGGGATCCAGTAGCTCTCTGATCCATATTCATAGGCTCCGATATCCGGAGCCGTTCCGCTGAAAGCCGGCGTGATGCCGGAAACCGCGACCCCGGCATCAATGAGAGTCGAGCCGGGCCGAGGCCGAAAATCGCGTATGGAGGTATCGACTAGCTCATCCTTGATCTCCCGTCCATTTTCAAGACCGTTACAATTATTGCTCACCGTTCCATTGATTGTCGCAAGCACGTTACGATCACCAGAAAGTGAATTGGCGGCATTGTTTTGAGTAATTGTTCCGAAATTTCCACCTCCTGGTGTGTCGTTTCGGTTAGAGTCATCTAAAACAATGATATCATTCAAGGGGTCGCTATCAAAACCCAAATTGTTATAAACGAAATGATACTCACCCTTCACCATTAAGGCACCTTTACAGCGCCAGGAAACATTATGGTGCATCGTTCCATTGTCGCCCCAAACAGTCGGCGGTATCGGGGCATCAAAACGAGCACCATATTGAGGCGAATCAGAGGCCCAATTATAGCGGATGAAGCAACCCGGCTGCGAGGGATTGGTAATGTGTATGGCAGAGCCATCATCCTGAATGAGGCCAAAACGATAAAAGCGATTGTACTCGACCAAGGGCGGTAACATACCGCTATCGGTATTGGCATAAAAATTCATTACCTGTGACGCACCCGTGTGATGCACGGTGTTGCGCACAAATTGTGCATTTGAACCGCGCATGTAAATCGTCGCCATCAAAAAAGGAATCTCGGAAGCCGACCAATCAATATAGCGAAAAAGACAGTTCTCGATTCGATTGTCTTGGCCATTCATTTCAATGGCATGACTGTCAGCATATTTGAAAATTGAGTTTTTCACCGTGCAGCTCGAGGAACGATGGCTCCCAATCTGCATCATTTCTGCGGCATCTGGAGTGGTCGTGATCCCCAACATACGCTTGGAGCAACTTGGATACAACAGTTCGCAATTATCCACTATAATATTTGTGGACTCATAAAATTTGAAGGTCGTCCCAAAAAAATCGAGCCCCTCTAAGGTGAGATAGGAAGAATTCGTAACATCGAAGGCATAACTTTGCGTTTTACCACGAATCTCACCGCTCGGAGTTCCGCCTCCGGGAGCATGTAGATAAAGTGTTTTTGTATCGGTGTCAAAAAACCACTCCTTCTCAACGTCAAGTAAGTTGAGCTTACAGCTAACATAGTAGTAATGATTCCTTGAAATATAGAGATCCGCCAGGTCGTAGGTAAAGGTATTCGATCCCGCAGTATGGCTAGTGATACTTCGGGTCCAGCTTTTCCAACTCCCCACATCCAGCACTGCAATCGCTCCGGTGAGATCCAAATTTGTCGCCGCTAAATCAATCCCATCATGAGGTTCATCTACCAAAACCCCATTGCTCGAGGCAGACTCATTACCCCATGCCCAATAATTCCAATCAAACACACTGTTGTCGTCCAGGCTGGCATTGGGCCAACGAGCGGGCATCATAAGTGCCCCGTCCACGTAAAGTTGCCAAATATCTGTATTCAGGGTGGTCTTGTATATATTGCCGGAGTGTAAGGTCCATGCCGATGCTCCGAGATCTGAGAGCGCTTGAGAGCCGTCTAAGGTGACGGTTTCATTACTGTAGTTGGTAAAGGTAATCGGAAGGCTCGAAGTCCCGTGCAAGTCGTCGATTACGGTGTTTTGATAATAACTACCCCCACGAATGTAGCAGGTATCACCTGGGCTCAGAACCGTGGCGGCATGCTGTATCGTTGCAAAGGGAGCCAAGAGCGTGCCTGCATTTGAATCGCTCCCATCGGTTGCAACATAATAATCTGCAGCATCGAGATGGGCTCCCAAACAAAGGCAAGCGCAGGTAGTTACAATTCGACTTAAATTCATAGGGTATCGGAGTCTTCAAAAAAAATGGGCTCCTACACTGTGAATAAGACAGTAAAGGAGCCCGTAAGTTTTAAAAAAACCTAAACTAAATTTCGTATTTATGCTTTGTTTCTGCGGGTACGGAAGTGCCAAATGCCGGCTAGTAATGCGACACCAAAGATACCCAGATTTGAAGCCTCAGGTACTGCAGCCGTCGCCCAGACACCGGTATTACCACCAGTTGCATCGTAACCATAGTTCAAGGTATACCCATTTAGGGAAATCTGTTTGAGTTGTTCCGTATAAACACTGCTGAAAGCACTGTCGTCCACTAAACCACCGACCACGCTTACGGTCGCTAAACCATTGGTTCCATCAGTGCCAAAATATTGATCTAATTTTCCTACGCGACTTCCATTTAAAACCATAGTAGCTTCGCTGATTTCAAATGCCATGTTAGCACTGCCAGCTCCCCAATCAAAAAAGCCACCGGTAACATTGAGTTGGCCAGAGCTCAATCTGAGATTCGACGAGCCGTTGGCAGTATGAGAGAGCTTGAGTCCGTTAGCAAGATTGACCGTACCTCCATTCACATGAAGTGTACCACTACCGGTGTGCCCAAGATAAAATTGACCACTGGTACCGGTGTAATTCAATGTCCCGCCATTAACCGTAACCGTTGCCGTAGAGCTTCCGGAACTGTAATTAGAGGCGGTGGCTATGTAGGCATTTGAACTGACTGACAATGAACCATCGTTAATAATTACGTTTCCAGTCACATCATTTGCATTGGAAGCTTGTGCCTTGTTGGCAACATACAGTGTAGTGATAGTGTGCGTTCCATCGTTCACATTCAATGTACCATTAGAAGCACTGGTGTCAGAACCAAGCGAATAACCAATTTCGGTACGATTAGAGGAGTAATTAGATCCTGTATTGAAGTTAACAGTGGTGGTAGCTCCGGTACCGGTATTTTGCCCCACGCGCAATTGATCCGTTGCGCCGGCGCTTGAGAGGTTTGTAGTCGCTCCTTGTCGGACCGTTGCAATGTCAGCACTGGTAGGCGCGCCGTTATTCCAGTTGGCGTCATCAGCAAAATCATTGCTGACACTACCTTGCCAAAGTGTATTGGTTCCATATGCAGATAGTGCACCAAGCAGTGCAAATGAGGTGATTAGTGATAGGTTTTTCATAACTAAGTGGGGTTTGTAGAAAATTTAAGTTATATCTAAAGTTAGAATTTAAAAATTTATTACAAATATTGATTTTTTGCAATACACACATTTAGGTGTAATCACCGAATTCTTTCGCAAGTCATTCATTTATAATTTTTTATAAAATCGATATTATAAAATTCCCAATTTCAGCGCCTTGGCAACTGCAGCAGAGGCATTATTTACGTTAAAACGATCATAAATCATGCGGGTGTGCATGGCTACCGTGTGGTAGGATAAATTCAAGCGATCTGCGATTTCCTTCTTCTGTAGACCTTTAGATAAGAAGCGCAAAACATCCATCTGTCGCTGTGTGAGTTCCGATTCATCCTGAGATTCCTGTTGCTGGCTTGATCTCAGAGCTTTCGCTAAATACTTCACCACTTTTGGGTCAATTACTATTCCGCCTAGAATGACCTCTCGAACCGATTCGCAAATAAAATCCAAATTATTACGCTTAGAGATGTAACCACAAGCGCCCTGCTTGATAGCCTCCAAAACTTGGCTCTCCTCTTCAGAAAAGGTTAACATGATAATTCGTCCCTTCGGGAAAACTTTCAAGAGCTTGGAAACTGCATTCGTGTTTTTCGAACCAATGGCGTTGAAATCCATAAGGATGATACACTCATCTAAGACCGCTCGTTTACCTGAATTACTTTCTTTTATGAGTGCTTCATAGTCCTGATAGGTTGTGAGTGTTTTAAATAATTGTAATTTACTAAACACTCCTCGCAGATTTTCTCGATAGCGCGCATCATGAATTACAATAGCGAGCGATAGCTTGTTCAGCTTCTTTTTTCTATCGACCCTGCGACCAGTTTGCGTCCGGGTTGATGGCTTTTGGGCACTCGTTTGCATGTGTGACATTCTTTTGTTCCGACGTAGTTCTCCGCGCTTACTATTCAAAACTAATTTTCAAAGCGTACGCGTACTCACAGGGCTTCTTTTCAGGAAAATATACCTGCAAGCCATCCCCATGGTTTTCCCATTTCAAATCTCCGGTATGCCCCAACATTTCAACCTGCGTGATCTTACCAATCCGAGTATTGGTCTCCACGAGATTTGGAAAGACAACTGGTTTGCGCTTGGCATTTGGCCAAGCCAGCACAAATGCGTATAGGTGTTCCCCTTTTGTGGTGTAGCGGAAATCACGCGATCCCATCGGCGACTTCAGATCATGGTGCCCAATCTCATTTCTGCCCTCTCCGTGCATGTACCAAGGGCGCGTTCCGTAAATCGCTTCACCATTCACCTCAAACCATTTACCCACATTCCGAAGGAGGGCGGTCGCTTCACGATCGAGGGTACCGTCCGCTTTAATGGGAATATTCAATAACATATTGCCGTTCTTCGAAACGATATCGATTAATTTATCTACTACCAGATCCGGTGTCATGTAGGGCGAACCCGCCTTGTAGCCCCACGAACCAATAGAGTCATCGGTTTGCCAGGGATCCTTTAATATGCTACTCGCTTTGCCTCGCTCATAATCTAATGTCGCGATCCCGTCTGCGTAGAGACCCTGCCAGGGTCGTTCCTTGATGCACATAACACCTTCCGGGCGCTGATTATAAAAGTGCGAAATCACCTCCATGCCCGACTTACCCGCATCACTTCCGCGAAAGGGTACCGCACAGTCGAAATACAGGTGGTCTGGTTCATAATCATCGATCAATTGTTGGATGCGCTTAACCCAAAGCTTTCGCCAGGATTCCGGCGCATCAAACGGAGCCCGAGGGTGGGTGCTCTGTCCGTCATTTGGGGGATACAAGCCCTTGCCCTCACCCGCTGCGCCATCGTACGGAACACCTGCCATAGGGCCGCTGCTGTCCGACTGGTTCGCTACATTCAACCAACTGTAGGTGCGTGACAGGTGCGTGGTTACCCCAAAGCGCAAGCCTGCCTTGAGAGTCGCTTCGCGCCACATCCCAATTAAATCCTTTTTGGGGCCCATCTTGACTGCATTCCATTGGTGGTGTGTTGAATCCCACAGGTCGAAATTATCGTGATGCACTGCACACGGCGTGAAATATTTTGCGCCCGCCTGTTTAAAAAGAGCTAACAACGCATCCGGATCAAAGCGTTCTGCTTTCCAAAGCGGGATAAAATCCTTATAACCGAACTCAGATGGATGTCCGTAAGTCTTTACATGGTGCGCATATTCCGGACGTGACTCGAGGTAGAGATTTCGCGCATACCATTCTCCTTGCTCCGCTACCGAGTATGCCCCCCAGTGCAAATAGATACCAAATTTTGCATCGCGAAACCATTCGGGGCAATTGTAGCCCTTAAGGGATTCTACAGTGGGCTTGAATTGAGCACTTTCTGTTGAAGTCATCGCTGCAACAGTCGCAGCAGATGCACATACGAGTAGGGGTATTAATCTGTACATAGTAAATCCTAGTTCGGTATAATAGCGGATTTTTCAAATCTTTAAATACTCAAAGGATGCCTAATGATGGACAAATAATACCCCATATCCGAGGTGAGCTTCATCCCTAACGAGCAAATTAAGCGGCTCAGGCAAAAAGTACCGATGCACACGGACATAAGCAAAAAGCTTATCCCCAAAATCAATACTACCGATGCATCGGATTACTTTAGCAGCTTAAAAAAGCACCACGTAATATCATATGAAACCATCGAATGGATTTTGCAAACATCTGTGCTCACTTTTCAAATTTTGCATAGACTAAAGCTTTCAAATTTGTCTTAGCCTTGAACCTTTCTCAAAGATAAATTCTTAGCTAAGTTCTGCATTCATAAATTTACTTATATGAAAAATATCTCCAGCACCCTCGTTCTTGGACTCATTCTGTGCAATATGATTTGCGCCGGAAGTCAGGTCATTCACGTCGCCACTGAAGGCTCCGATTCAAACTCCGGCGATGCTACTTCACCCTTTAAAACTATCAGAACCGCGCTTAAGGCTGCCAAACCCGGTGACATAATCGAGCTCGCCCCTGGAATTTACCGCGAGACCATCGAGCTTCGCAACAAGCATAACCTGACCCTGCGTGCCGCTCAACCCGGCACCGTGCAGGTAAACGTCAGTAGCGCCTTGCCGAAAAAATGGAAATTGGGGGCCCGCGATATTTGGTCACAAAAACTGAAATACAACATTTGGCAGCTTTTCTCCGGGAATCGTTTAGTTTATCTTGCACGATGGCCCGATGCCACATTTGAGGATGGTAAGATTTGGCGCATGATGGAAAGTTGTCGCTCAACTGATGGCGGATACAACCAACGCAGAGGAAGCTGGGACGGGAAAACGCAAATTGGCGTAGTTTATGATGACCGTTTTCACAAACCGGCCGTACCCGGTTTTACCGAAGGCGACTCCCGATATGTACATGATCCTAGCATTACCTTTGACGATCAACCGCCCTCACTCGCCAGCACTGGAATTGACTTCACTGGCGCACTGGCAGTTCTCAATCTCGGCCACTGGTTGACCTATACTCAACCTATTGTTTCCCATGCCGCTGGAAGCGACCATTTCTCGTATAGCACTAAGCTCATTGGGCACGAACAGAGCGCACTCAATCACTTCAAAAAACGCTACGCCTCCTATCATATTCTGGGTCTCCCCACCCTTGATCAAAGCAATGAGTGGTGGTTTGATGCCAAAACTCGTACCGTATATTTTAAACCAGAAGCGGGCGTAAATCCAAATACCCTGGACCTCCGAGGACGCACCGTCGATTTTGCAGTAAAATTAACAGCCTGTTCCTTCATCCATTTTGAGAATATCGATTTTTTTGCAGGTGGCTTTTCGCTGAATCAAACCGAAGACTCCGGTTTTAAGACCTGTCGTTTTGATTACCCAGCAACCCATAAATTTTTGCTGAATGCCTTTCAATGGTTCGCAAATCACAACCCTGATTCCAGCCCAAATAAAATGTCGAGTTTCCATGGCGGGGCTCGTAATTATTTTTTGAATTCGATCGTTAACCGCAGCAATGCCCCCATCGCCTTTGTCAGCGATGCCTCTCGTGTTGAAAACTCTCTCTTCACCGACATCGAATGGCAGGTAAATTCAAACGGCGGATCCGGCTCGGTCATGATTGGCAAAAACGGTATCTTCCGAAGAAACACGGTACAACGCGCAGGCAACTGTGAAGGCGTACGTGCAATTGATAAAGGAGCCGTCATTGAACTCAACCGCATTACCGATGTCGGCAACTTACAGCACGACGGTGCTGCTATTAATGTCGGCACCACAAAACACGCGGGCACCCGAATTGCCTATAACTGGACTCATGACACCAATCGCCAGGGACTACGCTTTGACTACCACGGCGAAAAGGTTTTTCAACCCGATGGTAAAATCTATGGCGATGGCGTCTATATGTACAACGTGAGTTGGAACACTATGATCAACCAAGTTAAAGGGGATCGCCATCTCGTCCTGAACAACACTGTGGTAAACTGCTCCCGTTACCCAAACCCTGAAAAAGAACAAGTGACCCTAGCCATTCAAGGCTTCCGCTCCATGCACGGAATTATGGGTAATATGAGCAGCCTCATACGCAATAACATCGCCACCATTAAAAATCGTTCATGGAACCTTGATGCTACCATACGCCCAGGCTGGCGTAAAAGCGATGGTTACATGCCCCCGTTGGCATCTCAAATTCCGGGCCAGGCAGATCACAATATCCTTACACCCGGAGCAAGCAACCAATACCTGCGCGATCCTAAAAACCATGACTTCCGCCCCCGCGCCAACTCCCCGCTCGTCGATGCCGGCGCGACCGTGAGCCAAGTTGATCTGCCCAGCGAAATTTCGAATTTCACCCAACAGCACACCCTTGGCAAGGCCCCTGACATTGGCGCCTATGAATTCGGTGACGCCCGCTACTGGATTCCGGGTCGCAAAGACTCCGTAGCTTCCACTCCCGTGCCCAAAAATCATGGCATCGAGGTACCCTTAGATGCCGACCTCATGTTTCTAGAAGCCTATCAGGCCACTGAGCACCGCGTCCTCTTTGGAACCCACCCCGATGCCCTTGTTTCTATTGCCCGGCCTAAGGACTTAAAAAGCAATATCATTACACCCCCTACCCTCGAACCAAGCACCCATTACTACTGGCGAGTTGATGCAAAGGACTCTACCAATTCTAAAAGATGGCGCATCGGAAAGGTTTGGCACTTTACAACCGCTGCTCAGTAAAAGAAAAAAACACCCTGCTCTAACCTGCCCTAAAACAAGATCCACTTTTGCCATGCTTCGGGTCATTATATCTATTCAAAAAAATATCCCGCCTTGGCATGCTTAGAACAGACTTTATTATAAAATCTTTCTGCATCCCGTTCCCAATATGAAAAAGCCCCTACCCTGCTTGACCTTCGCGGTCTCACTATTGCTAAACGCACTTGTGCCTGCCACCGCCGCCGATGAATATCAACCCCATTGGGAATCACTCGATTCTCGGGAAACCCCGCAGTGGTACCCCGACGCGAAGTTTGGTATCTTCATCCACTGGGGACTCTATTCCGTTCCCTCCTTTTCTCCAAAGGGCACCTACAGCGAATGGTATTGGCATGCTAAAGACGGTGACCAAACCGGTAGACACCAAGCAGCAGTGGGCGCCTCAAAAGTCACCCAGAGCTTTCACAACCGGGTTTACGGAGAGGATTTTTCTTACGCTGATTTCCGCCCCCTCTTTACCTGCGAGCTCTTTGAGCCCTACGAGTGGGCACAGGTTTTTAAGCGTAGCGGGGCAAAATACGTTGTCCTCACCTCTAAGCACCACGATGGCTATTGCCTGTGGCCCAACCGCGAAGCCTCCGAAAGCTTCGGTATGGCATGGAATTCAGTTGAATCAGGCCCCAAGCGCGACCTCATGCAGGACCTCGGCAGTGCCGTTAAAGAGGCCGGTCTCAAGATGGGCTATTACTACTCTATCTGGGATTGGTTTAACCCCCTTTGGCCGGAAAAAGATCAACCAACCCGGCGCGGCAAGACCTGCAATGAGGAAACCCTAAAGCAATACATTGAGCAAGTCATGTATCCCCAATTCAAGGATCTGGTTAACAACTATGAACCTGCCTTGATTTTTTCTGATGGTGATTGGTGGATGGACGACGAAAAGTGGCAAACCAAGCCCCTCCTCGCATGGCTCTTTAACAATGCCCCCAATAAGGATGAGGTCGTTATTAATGACCGCTGGGGCAAAGTCCGCAAAAAACACGGCGGCTATTTCACGACCGAGTACGGCTCTGGATTCAGCGATCCAAAGATTCTTTGGGAAGAAAATCGCGGCATCGGGAAATCCTTTGGCTACAACCGAGTTGAAAGCTTCGACGATTATAACTCTACCGAGCTCTTAATCTACATGCTTTGCGATATCGTTTCACGCGGGGGTAACTTCCTTTTGGATATCGGGCCGACCGCAGATGGACGGATCCCTGTGGTCATGCAGGATCGCCTTATCAACATGGGCAAATGGCTCGATGTCAACGGTGAGGCCATCTATGAAACCCGCCGCTGGAAAAAAGACTGCCAGTGGACTGAAGGCACCATCATTAAATATACCAAGCAAGAGTTCCACAAGGGCGTACCGGATCCCATCATTGAAATGGCGCGTTACCCACGCGAGGGACAAGCCCG
This sequence comes from Opitutia bacterium UBA7350, assembly GCA_949524905.1. Classification (GTDB taxonomy): domain Bacteria; phylum Verrucomicrobiota; class Verrucomicrobiia; order Opitutales; family Coraliomargaritaceae; genus UBA7445. The sequence goes on from CATINC010000007.1 coordinate 9,924, forward strand.
CAAAGAGTGCTACTTCACAAAAAAGGGCGACACCGTCTATGCCCTGATCACCCAATTACCTGACAGCGGCACCTTCACCATTAAAGATATTGAGTTGAGCCCTGAATCCCGAGTCAGCATGCTCGGTTTTGAAGGTTCCCTTGACTACACCGCTCACGAAGGAAACTTAACCGTCACCCTTCCCGCTTTTAACCCCAGCACGATGCCTTGTGATTTTGTCTACACCTTAAAACTCACTCAGGCACGCTGACCCAACCTTAACCCAGCATTCCATCCCATGCCTATTCACCCCACCCGGCATAGCACCCGCTTCGGTCTCGCATTCCTGTGTCTCGCCCTGCTCAGCACAGGCTGCGCTAAAGAAAAACAACCCAACATCCTCTTTATTTTTGCGGATGACCACAGCTATGAGACGATTGGCGCGATGGGGATGCTCGATATCGACACCCCTCATCTCGATCGCCTGATGGAGCAAGGCACCACCTTCACGCATGCCTATAACATGGGCTCTTGGACCGGTGCGGTTTGTATTGCCAGTCGCACCATGCTAAATACCGGCACCTCGGTCTGGCGCGCACCGCGCAATCGACGCGCCTTTGCTGAGCACATCCAAAAGGGCGACACCTGGTCCCAGCGTCTCCGCACAGCCGGTTACCGCACCTACATGACCGGCAAGTGGCACCTGCCCTCAAAGGTTGAACCACTCTTTGATGTCGTCGCCGATGTGCGCCCCGGCATGCCCGCCGATGTTCCCGAAGGCTACAACCGTCCCCTCGATGAAGCCGACTACCAAAACGGCTGGAAACCCTGGGAAACGCAATACGGCGGCTTCTGGGAAGGCGGAGCCCATTGGAGTGAAATCATTGCCGACCATGCCGTCGATTTCCTAGCCTGCGCCGCCAAAGAACCCGATCCCTTCTTCATGTATCTCGCCTTCAACGCCCCGCACGACCCACGCCAGGCCCCCCGCGAATACGTCGAGAAATACCCGCTCGAGCGCGTTGAAGTCCCCACCAACTTCCTCACAAAATATCCTTATCAGGACGAGATCGGTTGCGGTCCCGAATTGCGCGATGCCCGCCTCGCCCCCTTCCCCCGCAGTGAATATGCCGTCAAAGTCAATCGTCAGGAATATTACGCCATCATCAGCCATATGGACGCACAAATAGGTCGCATCCTTGACGCCCTCGAAGCCAGTGGAAAAGCCGACAACACCTATATCTTTTTTACTGCCGACCACGGCCTCGCAGTCGGACACCATGGACTGATAGGTAAACAAAACATGTATGAGCACAGCTTGCGCGTTCCCTTTATCGTCGTCGGTCCCAAAGTTAAAAAAGGTGCAACCCGTCCACAGTCCATTTACCTGCAGGACATCATGCCCACCACCCTCGAACTCGCGGGCGCTGAGATTCCAGCAAGCGTGGAATTCAAAAGCCTCCTGCCTTTACTACAGAAAAATAAGGGCACTCACTACGAACAAATCTACGGTTGCTACAAGACCGACCTCCAACGCGCCATAATTTCCGGCGATCATAAACTGGTGCTCTACCCCACGATCCCAGCCACTCGACTCTACAACCTTAAGACCGACCCCGAAGAACGCATCGACCTCTCCGATAAACCCGAATCGGCCGAAACCCTCAAACAACTCCGCGCCGAATTCAAAGCCTTACAAGTGGCACTCAACGATCCGCTCCAAATTGAAGACTGAGCAAGTTGCCGCACCGAAGCCTCCGGACTTTGTAAATGGTGCCTACAGCATCTCTATGAGACCAACGCACGGTGATGTCTCATCTTCGCTTCGCTCCGTCAAACCCACTTCCTGGCTTCTCACCCTGCCCCACGATTTAATGGTGGGCCCGGTGGGGTTCGAACCCACGACCAAGGGATTATGAGTCCCCTGCTCTAACCGCTGAGCTACAGGCCCGCACACATGACTCACCCACCGATTCACCCAGATTTAGGACTCCGAGCGAGATAGCAAGCGCCTCGCAATGAAAGTTAGCTTGCATCAACTGAAGCGAGGTCGTCACGTAGGCTATAAGATTCGTTGGTGGATCGATGGCAAGCGGAAAGCGCTTACAGAAGGAAGCTAAGGATAACCTGGCATTTGCCTTCATACTGCAAAGCTTTTAGGTCGCATGAGTGTAAGATAGCCAAAGTCTAGCGATGTAAAAACCAAAAAGCTCTCAACCGCATTCAGCAGAAGAGAGCTTTGTATTAAAAAATTCGTTTTTGTTATTAGTCTGCCCACTCTGTCCAGGCGCTGGCTCGGCCCGGCAACTTAGGTAAACCCAAGCTTGCCCCGCTTCGGGTCAATGCATAAGGGCTTTCAGCTCCAAACCTGTACTGGAAGCCAATCCCCAGAATCAACTCGTCTGCAGCATCGCCTTCATCTGTTGATGAAATGTGGTCAAACTGGCCGTAAACAATGAAAGTGAGAGGGGAATCGTCTTTGAATTGCTGCTGATAGTTCAGCCCCACACCAAAGAATCGACCCGGATCACTACTGTCTATGTAATTCTTACAACCCGCCAATTCAAAGTCTATTGTCAAGAGCGAGTGCTTGCTGAAGAAGTATGAACCAACAAAACGACCGAATAAACCGTTGTTAAACCCCTCATCAACATCCTGACCATCACGAACTTTATCAGCAACTCCAAATTGTACTCCGATAAAAATATTTTCGTGTAAAAACTTTTGAAATTCTACGCCCGTAAGAAGTACGTCGTACTCATCCCTTATCGGTTCATTTTGAGAACGAGTATCATCATAGGAAACCAAAAAACCTAATTTTGTATCCTTATTGAGTTCTTTGAGAAATCGTAAACCGACCCCATACTGCCAGTCAGGGTCTTCGCCATTATCAAAGTCGTTACTGGACGAAAAATTCGTGTCACGGTAAGATCCTGAAAGAATTGTTGTGTAGCCATTTAGGGCGTAAGAAAATCCAGCATCAAAGCGAGTCTCAGAGGCGTTCACGTTATCGGGGTTGTTACCATCGTTTTCGCGCAAATAGTTTCTCGCTAAAGAGGCACCAAAATACCCAGATAATTTTGCACTGTTTTCAGAAATACTTTCATGGTTACTGGAATCAGCAGCGACTCCTGTGTGTATAAAAGAAGTTATACACAATAGTGTTAAAAAAGTTATAAATTTGTTCATAACTCACTAATTTCACTGTTTAATTAATAATACAACTTAAAAATAAGCATAATGAAATCATGCGCTTCCGTTAATGAGTTGCCCCTGTTTGAAAGAGGGTTGTTAGCAGTGCGGCAATCGTTCGTGTATAAAAACTACTCCGCCTCGCGATCATCAAAATCGTGGTCGCTCTTGGAGTCATTTTCTTCGCGATCTTTGGCGACATTGACCTTCAATGTGCGTCCGGCCAACTCAAGGCCATCGAGTTGCGCAATGGCATCGGCAGCATCGTCCGAGTCGCTCATCGTGACAAAGCCAAATCCGCGCGGACGGCCTCCACCTGGGCGGGTTATAATGATAGCCTCCTCAACGGTTCCACATTCAGAGAAGATTTCGTTTAAATCGTCACCGGTGGCGTCAAACGATAAGTTTCCTACGTAAAGTCTTACAGACATAATAATGTTCAGATTAAGGGTAGCCTCTTATGCAAGAAGCGTAATTGGGGTAATAGAGCATGGAGAGCGGAGGCGTGACAACCTTAATTTTCTGCTTTCGTATTTGCCTTAGTTAGAAAGAAGAATTGGCTCAAAGGCTATGCCAAGAGCAGCTGAAAAGTCGGAGGCCAAACAGAACACCATCTTACGGGTTTCGACCTACCTGTTTCGCTACAAAGGATTATTTTGGCTTACCATTGGGCTAGCGGCTGGGATGACTGTCCTAGAGATTGCGGTTCCGAGGATGATTCAAATCATTCTTGACTCGGTGCATCAAGACGGAGCTCTAAGTACCCTTTGGTGGGGTGTGGGTATCATCAGTATATTGTACGTTGGGAGCGAGGTGCTCAACAGCCTGCGCATCCGTATCAATAATAAACTCGAGCAACAGGTACTTATGGAGATGCGGCGCGACCTACATGAAAAATTGTTACGCTTACCGGCATCTTTTTATGATAAGCGCAAAAGTGGAGAGATCTCTTCACGTGTTATTGAAGATGTGGCAGCAGTAGAGCGGGCGCTCTTAGATGGCACCGAACAAGGAACGGGTGCCATCCTGCGCATTGTAGGTATCACCAGTATTCTTTTTATAATGGAGCCGGCGCTTGCTTGGGGCGTTTTTTTGCCAGTTCCAATCCTCCTAGTTTTAGGCATTTTTTATTCTAAAAAATCACGAAAGGTTTGGAAGGGAGTACGAGAGAGTGCTGCCGACCTCAACAGTCTACTGGTGGAGGATATTCAAGGGAATCACTTGATCCGTAGCTTTGGTTTGCGAGATCGCGAAGCGGATCGCTTTGATGCCAAAGCCTATGACTTACGCAGCAAAACTTTATCAGCGATGTATCGCTGGTCGATTTACAGTCCCGGCACGAGTCTCCTGACCAAATTAGGCTTTCTCAGCATAGTCGGCATAGGGGGCTACTTTGTCCTACAGGGTGCGGAGGATTTTACCATCGGTAAGCTTATCGCGTTCTTCTTGTATGCCAACATGCTCTACATGCCCCTCTCACTCCTGCATGGATTAAATCATTTGATCGCGGCGGGGCGAGCCTCAGGTGAACGGGTTTTTGAAATTCTGGATACCCCATTGGAAATCGAGGAGTCAAAAAATGCGCTTAAATTACCCACAGGTCCCATCGAGGTAAACTTTGAGGGGGTTGAATTTGCCTACCCTGCCCGTGATACCGTTTTACGAGATTTCAATCTTGTGATTGCGGCCAATAAGGTGACCGCACTCGTTGGGCACACCGGTGCCGGTAAATCAACCGTGGCTCATCTTGCCATGCGTACCTGTGATACGAGTAAAGGAATGGTACGCCTTTCCGGCATCGATATCCGCGAACTGGCACTGGATGACCTACATGACCACGTAGGGCAGGTAGCACAGGATCCATTCCTCTTTGAGGGCAGCGTGCGGAGTAATCTATGTTTAGCGAAAGAGGATGCTAGTGAAGCAGAACTCATCCATGCCTTAGAGCAAGCCTGTGCGTGGGATTTTGTAAAACAACTTCCATTGGGCCTAGATACCAATATCGGCGAGAAGGGTATTCGCCTGAGCCAAGGTGAGAAACAACGCCTGACCATTGCCCGCGTTTTACTGAAGAATCCACGTTTTGTGATTCTCGACGAAGCAACTGCAAGTGTAGACACCATCACCGAGCAAAAAATACAGCAGGCCCTGGAGCAACTGATGCACGATCGCACCGTTCTGGTCATCGCCCACCGTCTCTCAACCGTACGCCGTGCGGATGCCATTGTCGTATTAGAGGCCGGACGCATCATTGAGCAAGGCACGCACGAAACATTGATAGCAGCAGAGGGCCACTATGCCCGCTTGTGGCGCCATCAAAGTGATCAGATTCCAGACTTTAAGGAATTATAGATGGTATCCTTCTGGCATCCTTTTACCCCTTGACGCTTTGGAAACATAGGGAGTATCGTGTGCTCACACGAAATTTACATCTCCAATGACCGCACCCGAAGCAGATCAAAGTAACGCCCAAAACAGCTTGAAGCTCATGGTTGAAAACAAAATGGGCATCCATGCGCGTCCAGCGGCTATGATTGTACGTATCGCAAATACATACGTGGGCGAAGTTTGGGTTGAAAAGGACGGTGAGCGAGTGAATGGAAAAAGTATAATGGGGCTCATGATGCTGGCGGCAGGCAAAGGCTCTAAGCTTATCATTCACACCGAGGGGCCCGCTGAAAGTGCCCTTTCAATGCTGGAGCAATTGTCCGAGCTCTTTGAGCGGCGCTTTGAGGAGGTCTAAAAGCTCATTCAAACGAACGGCGCTCGCCAGCGGTGTAAGTTTTAGCCATTCTGGAGCGTTTCTTTAGCGGTCACTGTAATTAATTAATGGTTAAGTTTTACAGCTATTTCATGCTTGCTGCCGGTCTTTTTGTGCTTGTCGCTTGTAAACACGTACCCAAAGCAGGCCCTCTACCTGAGTTGACCCCGCCTGAGAACTGGCAGGCTCAAAAGTCACAAGATACTCCAATAACATTTAACTGGTGGGCCGCCTTTGGCGATCCCCTCTTAGTTGCACTCGTAGACGAAGCACTCGCTCACAACGCTAACTTACGAACAACCGCAGCCCGCGTCGACCAAGCTTTAGCTGAAGCAGGCATAAGCCGAGCCCCACGAATGCCTCAAGCAAATATAGGACTGCAGGCCGATCGCCAACGCAGTCGCTTCCAAACGGGCTATACATACCAAAACGACTACCAACTCGGGATAAACTTAAGCTGGGAAATTGATCTATGGGGGCGTCTCGCCAACGAATCGCAAGCAGCTCGCGCCTTAAGTACTGCCAGTATTGCAGATTATGAAGCTGCTCGCCTGTCATTAATCGCTCAGGTATGCAAAGCGTGGTTTAACCTCAAGGAGGCGCAAGCACAGATGCAATTAACTCGTGAAAACCATCATTCCTATCGCCAGCAACTCCAGACCCTTCAAGCCCGTTATGATCGTGGCATCGGAAGCAGCTTGGAACTCCGGCAACTACGAACTGAAGTTGCCAGCGCCGGTGCTGATCTGGAAGCCCGCCGTCGTGCCACCCAAAAAGCAAGTCGCACCCTCGAACTACTCCTCGGCCGTTATCCCGGCGCAGAACTCAAAGCGAATCCCCACCTTCCCAAGCTCAACCAACCTATTCCTGCAGGTATTCCTGCCGAAGTGGTTGAACGACGCCCAGATCTCAAGGCTGCAAAAGCACGCGTGCAGTCAGCAGAAAAAACCGCTCGCGCAAATCGAAAAGCGTGGCTTCCATCTATTGGTTTGACCGCATCCACAGGGACAGTCTCTGGAGAATTTGAAGATCTCATGGAGAACAATTTGCGTGTGGAAAATATTCTGGGAAATCTAACCGCTCCAATTTTTCAAGGCGGGCGCATTCGAGCAAATGTCCAAAGTGCAGCCTCTCTCCTGCGGCAAGCAGAAGCCAATTACCATAATGCTGCCCTTCGCGCCTTTCTCGAAGTTGAAAATGCTTTGTCCGCTGAATACTTTCTGAAGAAAGAATCGAAGAAGCGGACTTTGGCGAGCGACGAAGCACAGGCTGCAGAAAACCAAGCATGGGAACGCTACCAAAATGGTACCCTAGAATTTATCAATTTACTCATCGCCCAACGATCCGCAGCTCAAGCTCGCAGTCTTCAGCTCATCAGTATGAACCAACGTTTGCAAAACCGTATCGATTGCCATCTGGCGCTCGGTGGTAGCTTTGAATCTAAATTATGAAAAAGATCCCCGTCTCGATCCTTATCTTAGTCGCTTTTGCCTTGATCGCAGGTGCGCTGCTTTTTTTTCAGCCAAAGCCAGCTAAAAGCAATGCCACTCGGCCACTCGCCAACATCGAAATCATCACCGTTCATCCTGAAGCAATTCAACTGAAGGTAAGCAGTCAAGGCACCGCTCTGCCCCTCACCGAATCCGATCTGGCTATTGAGGTAAGTGGGCGCGTAATGACCGTAGCGGACAATTTCCGCCCAGGTGGCCATTTTAAAAAAGGGGATGTCTTGCTTGAAATCGACCCACTTGATTACCAAGCAGCCCTTGCCGCTCGCGCCTCTGAGCTTGCTCAAGCGAAACTCGCACTCGCACAAGAAAAAGCACTCTCTCAACAAGCAAAAGCAGATTGGGATTCCATTGGAAAAGGAGAAGCAAGCCCGCTGACCCTGAGACAGCCTCAGCTAGAATATGCCAAGGCAGCCGTCATAAGTGCGCAGGCAGCTCATACTCGCGCAAAAGCTGACCTCAGTAAAACCAAGGTGCGCGCCCCCTACGATGGTCGCGTCCTTGAAAAGAGTATCGATGTCGGTCAACTCGCTTCCCCTAATGCCAGCCGACCAGCGGCTCGTTTATATGCTACCGAAGCCGCTGAAGTTCGCCTTCCCATAAGCGAGAAAGAGGCTGCTTTCCTGAGTGATCCATCCGTATTTGTAGCTCCTGTGCGCTTAAGTCAGAATGACCGCTACTGGGACGGAATCTTGACCCGTATAGAGGCCACCATTGATACCCGCAGTCGTTTGTTATACGCAGTCGCTGAGGTCAAGAATCCTTACCATGGGCCCACTCCCCTCCGCCGAGGTCTTTTTGTAAATGCCGTCATTGAAGGCCGTATCCTTCCTAAGGCGTACCGCATACCTAGAATCGCCCTGCGTGATTCAGATACCATCTATGTTTTGAGTGATAACAAGACCCTACAAGCTCGCAAAGTGCAAATCGTTAAACGCGACCCCAATACCGTGATCATTGATGCCGGCTTGCAGGATGGAGAAAAAGTCGCTACCAGCCCGATTGCATATTTCGTGGAAAATATGCCCGTCAATTTACTCGAAAGCGAATGATCCGCTGGTTCACCAAAAATGGCGTTGCCGCCAACCTTTTAGCTGCGATTGCAATCGTCTGTGGCTTCTATGTAGCCAGCACCATCAAGCTTGAGCTATTCCCGCGACTGGATCTCGACATCGTTACCGCCAGTGTCGTTTATCCAGGCGCTGCCCCTGAAGAAGTTGAAAGTGGAATTGTTGAACTCATTGAAGATCGGATTCAGGACCTTGAAGGTATCAAGCGAATGCGCAGCACCGCCTCCGAAAGCTATGGCGCGGTTGTTATCGAGGTTGAGCGCGGTTACGACGCCGGCGAAATGCGTGATAATGTTAAATCCCGCATTGATGGCATCACCAATTTCCCCCAAGAGGCTGAACGCCCCAATGTCGAGGAATTACTCGTGCGGAGTCCCGTCATTTTCTTGGCACTCTATGGCGACACGGACATTAAAAACCTGAAGGAAATTGGCGAATATATCCGTGATGAACTGAATGTCCGCCACGGTATCAGCCAAGTCGATATCAACGGAGTCGCTCCCTATGAAATTTCCATCAATATATCCGAGAAAGCACTGCGACAATACGGGCTTAGTTTTGGCGACGTCGCGCTCGCAATACAACGAAACTCTGTTGATATACCAGGCGGAGCGATTAAATCGCGCTCTGGCGAGATCCTCCTTCGCACAAATGCCAAAGCTTACCGTGCCCAGGAATTTGAAACGCTCCCTGTCATTACAAATACAGATGGAGCCCTTGTCACGCTAGGCGACATCGCTGAAATTGAAGATGGATTTGTAGATGATGAGCTCGTGACCGAGTTTAACAATGAGCGCGCAGTGTTGTTGTCCATCTACGCATTGGGCAATCAGGGCGTACTCGATATTGCGGAACGCGTACGCGCTTTTGCGGAAGAGGTTAACGGAGAACTACCCCCAGGCATCGAAATAAAACCGACCAATGATTTCACCTATTACCTCACGGGTCGTCTCAAAATGTTAATTGAGAACGGAATCTTCGGTCTCATTCTAGTCTTTCTGGTGCTCACGCTCTTCCTGCGTCCATCGCTAGCATTCTTTGTCATGTTAGGAATACCGATCTCTTTCTTGGGCGCCCTGACGCTACTCCCCTGGTTTGATATAAGCATTAATCTCGCCTCACTCTTCGGCTTCATTTTGGTCCTGGGTATCGTGGTGGATGATGCCATCATTGTGGGAGAGAGTATTTTTACAGAATCTCAAAAGCAAGGGGGCTCCGGAGTCGAGGCCTCTGTTCGAGGAACTCACCGCGTATCCACTCCGGTTACTTTTGCAGTTCTAACCACCGTGGTTGCTTTTATTCCTATCCTAACCATGCCAGGTTTCATTGGAAAATTTTTCTACCCCATTCCCGTAGTTGTAATTGCCTGCCTTATTTGGTCTCTCATTGAGTCTAAACTTGTACTTCCTTACCACCTCACCCTATGCAAAGTCGGCAGTGGTACCAGTCGGGAAAATCTCAATTGGTTACTACGGCAGCAACGCAAAATCGCCGATGGCATGGAACGATTTATTGAAGTGTGTTATCGTCCCTTACTCGCACTAGCGATTCGTTTTCGCTATGCCACCGTTTCCTTTTTTATCGGCCTGCTTGCAGTCGTGCTATCACTCCTGATCGGTAAACACATCGCCTTTGTTTTTTTCCCAGAGGTCCCATCTGACTACATGGTAGCCAAACTTGTCATGCCGGAGGGTACTCCCTCAGAAACAACTGCCAAAGCAGTAGAGAAACTAGAATCCAGTCTTCAAATCCTACGCGATGAAGTTAAATCGCAAGGTTACGGAGATCCCTTTGAGAACGTCACGATCACGGTAGGTGGTCAGCCTTTTTCAAATATGGGAGGCCCCAATGGATCGGTATCTAGAACCATAAATCCAAGTTTAGGAGAGGTCGGCGTAGAACTTAAAAAACGCGAAGATCTTGCAGATGGTGGGGATATTGAAATTCTTTCGGGCCCGAGCCTTGCCAAACGTTGGCGTGCACTGACCGGCCCCATTGCAGGCGTTAAGGAATTGATTTATGACGCCAACGCTGCTGGTCAGGGAGGCAGTCCGATAGATATTCAGATTTCAGGCCGTGATTTTGATAAACTCAGCCAAGTTGCCGAAGCCATCAAAATGAAGCTCGCGACTTATCAAGGCTTATACGATATCCGAGACAACTACAGTAGTGGTAAGCGAGAAATTCGACTCGAACTCAAGCCCTCCGCACAAGCATTGGGGCTGCGAGCCGATGACCTCGGACAGCAGGTACGTGCCGCGTTTTACGGCATTGAAGCGCAACGAATCCAACGTGGCCGCGATGATATTAAAGTTATGGTGCGCTACCCACGAGAGGAACGTGAGTCGCTGGAAAATCTAGAAGAGTTACGTATACGTACCGCCGGCGGCGATGAGGTGCCCTTTGAAGAAGTTGCCGCCTTGGAGATTACTCAGGGCTTCTCAAGTATTTCTCGAGTAGATCGTCGCCGAGTTCTTAATGTCACCGCAAACGCAGACAAAGAGATTGCTGATCTTGAGCAAATTAAAGCAGATCTAAGCGGTAAGATCAATGGCGGTGAATCCTTCCTGGATAATTTACTCCAAGACTACCCGGGGGTCGCCTGGACTTTTGAGGGTGAGGCCCGCGAGCAAGCCGATATTTTTGCAAGTCTCTTTCGCACCACAATTCTTGTCCTCTTTATCATCTATGCCCTATTGGCGGTGCCTCTAAAGTCATACCTGCAACCAATTATCGTCATGTTTGTCATTCCATTTGGGCTCATTGGCGCAATCCTCGGTCATGTGCTGCTCGGTCAGGCAGTGAGTATTCTGTCGATTCTTGGCTTTGTGGCACTTGCTGGGGTGGTGGTCAACGACAGCCTTGTTCTGGTCGATTTTATCAATCAGGAACGTAAACGTAAAATCCCTCTACGGGAAGCCATCGTTAATGGCTGTGCCGCACGATTCCGTCCCATCATTTTAACTTCACTAACGACCTTTGCCGGTCTTTTACCACTCTTATTTGAGACCAGCCTACAGGCACAGTTCCTTATTCCAATGGCTACCTCGCTTAGCTTTGGAGTACTCTTTGCGACTACGATGACGCTTTTTCTCGTGCCTGCCTTTTATAACATTTTACAGGATGGCATCGAGTTCATCCTCCGTATCTGGAAAAAAACACTACCCTTTGGTTAAATCATAAATAGCGTATCCAGCACACAAACTCGGGAAAAAAGGACAGGTATCGCGCCAATTGCCCCGAAGATATTTTCGGTTTACAATACGAATACCCGTCGATTTACAAAACTGGTCAAATTCGCCAATTGAAAAAGGGTTACTCGGACGGCTCTCATGCCATTGATTTGGATAAACTTCATTATGGATACGCCGACCTTGTGTGAAGAAACTGAGGCGATTTCTCCAATATCCATGATTCACGAATCCGACTGTCACATGCTTCCCCACCCTGAGGGCTTCGGTAAGTGTCACATCCGCTTGTTCTAATAAATCCACCGAACGACTGAAAATTACACGGTCAAAGCTCGCATCTTCAAACTTCTTTAAAACCGCATGCACATCTCCGTGGTAGGCTGAAACCCCACGCTTCACGCAGCTGATAATCTTATCCAGCTCAATATCGATTCCCACACCGTAGACTGATTGCTGCTGCATGAGCGCCTCAAGCAATACCCCTCGTCCGCAGCCTAGATCCAAAATACGATCCCCCTGCTTTACCCAGCGAGCTATCACTTGGAAATCAACCTGTCGTTTTTTTGAATTGGGATTCATTACTCAGCGATCAAGAAAAGTACGGATTAAAGCATCTAATTTAGGTGCTCGAAGCAAAAAGGAATCATGGCCTGCATTCAGGGCTAATTCCGCATAACTAGCTGGCTTTCCCAAACGCAAAAGTGCTTCTACAATCTCGCGGTTTGCTTGCGGCGGGTAGAGCCAATCACTGCCAAATCCAACTACGAGACCCGGCGCCTGCACGGCCTTGAGCATTTCATCTAAGCGACCGTCTGACCCATGTAAATCAAAACGATCGAGTGCTTTTGTTAAATACAAATATGAGTTGGCATCAAAACGCGACACGAACTGCTGCCCCTGATAACGCAAATAACTCTCTACCTCAAATTCTACTTCAAAGTGTTCGCGCGAGCTGTCCTCTGCACGCCGCTTACGACCAAAGCGCGCTTCCATTCCGGCATCCGAAAGATAGGTGATGTGAGCCATCATTCGCGCCACCGCCAAGCCATGCGCAGGCGGGGCATCCGATGCATAGACACCCTTTTTCCAAGCCGGATCACGCATAATTGCCTGCCGTCCAGTATCATTAAATGCAATCGCCTGAGCATTGTGTCGGGCACAGCAAGCCAAAGCAGCATAACGACCTAAACGTTCCGGAAAATCAATAGCCCACTGCAAAGTCTGCATTCCACCCATACTTCCACCAATGACAGCGTGCAATCGATCTAAGCCCAAAGAATCGATTAACAAAGCCTGTGCGCGCACCATATCGCGAACGGTCAGTTTCGGGAAATCTAAATTATAAGGCTTTCCAGTCTCAGGATTAATTGAGCGTGGCCCAGTCGAGCCATTGCAACCCCCAAGCACATTTGAGCAAATCACAAAATACTTCTTTGTATCAATAGGTTTACCCGGCCCAACCATGAAATTCCACCAGCCTTGCTTACGCTCGGTCATGTCATAGACGCCAGCGCAGTGGTGATCTCCCGTCAGCGCATGGCAAATAAGGATGGCATTTGACTTGTCCTTATTGAGGTGCCCGTAGGTCTCATAACGCAAACAAAGCCCTGGAACGACCCCTCCCGATTCAAACTCAAATGGCACCTTCGATACGAAATCCGAGTGAGCTACTATACCAACCTCACCCTCCTCAAAGGTGGATACTAGCGCTTCCGAATCGTTCATGCTCTTAGAATTAGGTAACCTCTCTGCGATTTGCGAGCCATCATTTCATTTCACCCCAAGAGCCTGAAATTGTGCCATTCGGTTATTATTTTCCGGCCTGCGGTCAAGGGCGCCCTCTTCCAGACGAACTTGCGCCCCAATAACCAAGGTCGCCTCGACTTCCCTCGGCGGCAACTGCCGGTAAACTGTTCGCTCCGAACTTGCTCCGGGCGCAAGCGACGTGATCGTAAATTGCTCCTTTGCCGCACCCGGTTCGGCAACGATTAATTCCGCTTTGGGAATCCAAACTGTTCCACGGTTTTGAACAACCACTTTAAATGCAGCCCGCGTACCCGGAAGCGTCGCACGGTCCAAGTGAATCGAAGCCAATGCAAGATCCTCATAGTCGCGGATGGCTCGATTTCGCAAACGGTCCCAATCCAAAATCCCACCTCCATATTCCGGATCAGCACCCGAGGCTCCCGCTTCATTTAAGTGTGACTGCAAAAGTCGTATCGCCTCGGCTCCTGAAATATGCGGTTCTTCAGAAAGCAAAGCCGCCAAAGTTCCGCTCACAAAAGGAGTGGCCGCGGATGTCCCGTTAATTGATCGATAATTTCCCTTAGGATCAGCAGCATAGACTCCCACACCCGGAGCCGCAAAATTTATGCGCTCTGAACGATTTGAAAACCCCGCATGCAACCCGAGACCATCCACCGCAGTCACCGAAAGCACCTCCGAATAGGCTGCGGGATAAGGGAGACGCGCTTGAGCATCATTTCCTGCTGCTGCCACCATTAAAACGCCGTTGGCATCGGCGTAACGTACGGCTTCTCGCATAAGCGCAGTCTCTTGGTAAAGCCCCAGGCTCAGGTTAATTATATGGGCTCCCATATCCGTCGCCCGTACAATTGCTTCCGCCACCGCAAAGACTGAGCCTTCTCCATCTTTATCCAACACCCGAAAATCCAGGAGGCGGGCTTCTGGTGCCAGTCCCATCTTTCCACCTAAGATTGATGCGACTGCCGTTCCATGTGCTCGAGCTTCAATCTCTGAAACATCTTCTTTCACCCAATCGTTCGACTCAATCTCAACCGCATCAAAAGCAGCATGATCCGCAATACCCGAATCTACAACCGCAATAACAACACCCGAACCTCGACCCTCCAAACCACCTCCAGCAATCTCACGCGCAGATGCCCCAAAGGCTGTCAATGATTCAAAAAATATCGGGTTTGCCTCCAGCGGAGGCTTCGGGTTTTGCACCCGATAATTAAAATCTACTGCTCCACCATAGTTCCTGGGGTCTAGCAAACGCAGTGCCGTGCTATCAATACGCAAGCCTCTCAGGGCATCCAGACGAGTTACGGCAACACCATCCTCATTAATCAAAGCTTCTAGATAAGCGTAGTAGCTCGCTTCATCTGGGAAGGCTAGTAACACATTATCAGCATCGGCATCGTGGGGAAATTGCAGGCTCGGCTCGGCATGTAAAGTCGCATTTCGATCAAGCTTCGACTCCACTGCCCCGCTTTGTGGATCCTTAGTCACTCGCTCCACTTCAGGTTTTGACTCAATGTACCAGTGTGCGAACTGCCACCCCAGCAATAGCGCTAACAATAACAAAAAAAAATTTCCTAGAATACGCATAGTATCTCTAATTTTAATCTGAAAGCGTACGGGGATCAAGCATCCAACGCAAATCCGCAAGTCCCACCTCATCAGCACTGATATATGGCGAACGTTTAAAGCGCAGGAGAACCCCGGTTTTCATAACAAGACGCACGCCATAGCGTTCCCCGGTCATCATAAGTGAAGCCAGAATCTCCATCTGCGGATTATGGCCCACCAATAAAACATCTTCATTCAGAGCCCCTATGACAGAAATAACAGCCTCCGGATTCCCCTCCGGAACCAAAGCCTCCATCGTCTCGGCCAAATCCATGGCACCTCCGCCCCAAGCAGCCCCCAGAAAACTTAAAGTCTCCTGCGCGCGGACTAAAGGGCTACAAAAAATCCGCGCGGGCAGTTCTTTTGAAGAACAACTCAACCATTTCCCCATCCCTTGAGCGTGCCCTCGCCCACGCTCAGTCAGCGTTCTTTCCCGATCGGGAAATCCAAGCTTTGCCTGCGCGTGGCGTAATAAATATATGTTCATACTCTAAGTATGAATTTATCACGCAAACTAGCAGTATAAAAATGCCCCGCTCAGCGTTGCAACTGCAGTTCATAAATATTTCCATCGCGATCAATCAACTCGACCGCATCTTCGGTAACCCCCGCTAGGCCAATGGCAGGCACCCGAGAAACTAAATCCCCTTGGCGATAAATATCCATCGGGTTAACGCCTCCTAATATAACTGCCGAGGAAAATTCGCGGCGAAGCGGTTGCCGCTCCAGAATTTCGGATTTAACAATATCCCCTTCGCGATATACTTCCGGAAATACGTCACCATAACCTAATGGCTTCGCTTCCACTTCTCTTTTCACGGGCGAAGTTGCCTCTAAGGATAGTGCCTTGACCACATCTTCCACCGTTTGGTATTTGCCATTTTCATTCAACTGACCTTGATCCGGCATAGCAATTTTACCCAAGGTCAAAGCCTGCCCGTCCTTCGTTTTTACGTCATCGCCCTCACGCTTGCGGATGACGCCAAATCGTACAAAAAACCCGGTCCGGTCGAGACCCATGTTTTCTGCAATATAACTGGTCAACTCTTCCTTTTCAATTTCCACCTCTCCAGTTTCCGCATCTACCTTAATTGCCAATTGAACCGAGGGAAGGGTATCGTCCTCAAGTTGGTGATCAGCCACAAATAATTCACGCTTCATGCTGGCGAACTGCTGCCAATTATTCGGCAACCAACGTTCTTTAGTAAAAGCCTTTGCGATACGACTGGCCTCTATCTCAAGTACAGGCGACGACTTACTCTCGGTGAGTACGAATATTTCCTGCTTCTCAAAATAACCCTTGATATCGATCCGATCAAATGTGCCAAGACGGTACAGAAGAAAAACTAGAACCAGTAAAGATGCCGGAATAACAAACCTAGGATTGTTTAGAAGTTGTCGCACTACTCCTCCACCTCACTTTCTTCTGCCTTTTGGATCAGATAAATTACATCCATTTCAGTGCGATAACCTCTGGAGTCACGTTCAATGTAGATTCGAGAAAAATCTTTGGTCGGCGACTTGCGCCAAAGATAAGTACATGCCTGTAGTAAAGTATTTGCGGGCAAAAAAGCAGTGCCATCATTTAAAGTGGTGCCCTGTGATCGTCCTTCATAGGTAACTACAATGGAGCCCAACCCCAAGGTATCATCTGGCATTTCCTCTTTTTTAATACTCGCAGATTCAATGATCCAACCACTTGCGCTAAAAGCTGTATTCGTTATGCCAACGAGGGTTTTTTCGCTCGTCTCTAATTCAGAAAGAAATTCATTACTGAAAATTTGTAAGCGTTTTTGCAAGTCGCCCTGACGCATTCCCTCAAGCTCCTGCGCCAGTCGCTGTCGCTCTTGCTTGAGGGCTATACGTTCGGCTAGTAAAGCCTCGTAACGCGCCTCGATGGGTCGATAACCCGTGCCCAGATAAACAATCGCCACCGAAACCACGAAGAGAATAAAAATGACCGGGTATGAAGCCAGCAAGGTATAGAAAGTGTAAAGTAATTTTCTCATGTGACCATATTACTTTTCAAATGGAAGTAGGTTAAACGACAGCGTGAAACTACGCAACGACCCCCGGCGCTCAAAACGCGACTCCCGATTACGTTCACGCACAAATGCCAACTGCCAATCAGTGTAGCGCCAACCACGTTTTTCTAGGCTTTCCTCAAAACTTTCCAATGTTTCCACTAAATCAACATCTGCCGATAAAGGCCGCCCTCGCATTTCTACTTTAATGATCGGTCCTTCTACATCGAGGGTGCAGTCAAGCATGTCTAATTCCACCACACTCGGCAAACTATGTGATATACCTCCCACCGCCACCGCTAATGGCATGGGCACCACGTCCTCACTAGACATTCCTATCCGCTCACGACTAAAGTCAATCACATGCAACAATGCGCGGTTATTAACAATGTCATTTTCAATTTTCTTCGTTACCAACGATTCACTTTGTATTTCCGTCTGCATCGCTTCCGTGCGTAACTGCACCTCGCGCTTGCGCTCTACTTTTGGTAACATGAATAAGAAGCTGAGCCCCAAAAAGAGAATACTGGCGGCAAATGCTCGGTGGCGAATCGCACGCCTCCGTTGACGATTCCGCTGCTTTGGTGCGATCAAATTTAATTTCTGCAAAGGCCCAGTCTGTAGTAGACGTCCAACCAAACTTGCATCTTTCTCAGCATCTGCCTCAAGTTCTATCCCTTTCAATTTAAGGTCTGGCGTCTCCCCAAATTCCTGTTCAGTAAAAAGTGCCAATCGTTTTGATGCCGCCTCCAGTACAAGCGCATCCACATCTGCACGAGCGACCCGATTCACAAAGAGAAAACGGCCCTGCGCATCGTAAGCTAATAAGTAACCTGAAATATTTATGGCACGATAAATCACTTGCGCCTGCCCACTTTCATTAGGCTCGGCCTCTAGCAAAGCCAAGGCGTGCGGCAAACTGTAGATCCCTTCCAGCACAATACCCGATTTTAATGCCCAACGCGCGATGGGTTCACTAAGCCCTTCCGGCAAACTCGCTACAAAATGAAAGCTGTGTGTCCCCTTTTCCGTGAGCCCCATTGAATGAGTCACCCAACTGCGCGGCACCTGACCATAAATTTTTTCTTTTCGCTGCACCATTAACTGACGTTGCATCTTTTTCGCCAGTGGCGGAAGCCGCTCAACATGATGATCCAGCGATGCATGATCCAGATAAATTACAAGATGCGAAATTCTAAGCTTGCCCTCATGGGCTTTAAGAAAAGCCAACAATCCCTCGGCATCTTCAATCGCAGCCTCCGCCAACAATTTTGCCGAATGACGTTTTTTTCGCCAGGCCGTCAGCTTTCCATGATCCCAGATGATGTGTAGGCGTGCCATTCCAATAAAAAATATGGATTAATATGACCAACGCTCCCCATCAAAGCGAAGACTTTCGAGATTTTCATTGATCTCAAATGTGCCTACTTCTGCACTGCTCCAGGGTTCGCCTAAAAGCAACTGTTGGCCAAGTAAAAAATAGCGGGTCTGGCTAGATAATTCCGAATTTCCCCAACCACCTAAATCAATAGGGCTATTGGGGCTATCGGGATCAATTAAGGCCATGGGCGCTCGATCCGTTGCAAGCAATGTGATTTCTGTGCTTTCAAAAACTCCATTCTTGTAGCCTGCTACTGTAATTGAAATTTCTTCGCCATCATCTTGAATTTTGCCTCGGTCGGAGAGCACTAGAGCGGTCAACACCGTAGTGGTCGTTGCATTATTGCCGTTGTTATTACCATTACCGTTGCTCATTGATTGTTCCGTAAAAATGATGGATGCCTCGGCATCAATCATATTACTCGTTGAAACAAAAGCGGTGTTGTTATCCCATTCATCTATTAAGTCAGTGCCATTACGACTAGCATACGCACCCGCCCCACTGTTTGGGTAATTATTTTTATTCTCATCAAAGATGGTGCCATTTGGTGCCTTAACTGAGCGGAAATTCTCAATGCGTACCTCGCATAGCCATTCTCTTAGATCCACCCGTTGGACGACCAATTCCGCAGCACGATTTTCCCATGCTGTTTCCGAGAGCCCATAAAGATTCCATGAACCCGTGAGCGGAGCGCCATCACTGCCCACCGCCCAGTCATCCCAGATATTGTTAAATTGTGTGCTGCTGAGCGTGTCTGGAATGGGTAAATCAGGATTGGTCGTTGATAACAGAAGCAAACGCATCTCAAGGGGATCTTTGAAATCAATGAGCCATTCCCTTCCATCGTCGGTGAGATCCGCAAATGACAAGCCAGAAAAACTGCTATCGGCAAAATATAACTTTCGGACATTGCCTTCATTATTGCGCGAACCCAAGGGATAACGTGCCTCGATGGCACTACCAGATCCATGCCGCCCTGCGATATTCCACCAGTAATCTTCATTCCCACCCTCTGCGGCGCGGGAGACGCTGTTATTATAAATAGGAAACATCTGTTCGCGAAGAATGCCGCGCTTCAAAGCATCTGCCAGTGGCGGCAAGGCTGCTTTTTCATCTACCAGTCGACGGTTCTCGATAACGTTCACAGTCAAAGGAATGGCGGCTGCCAAAAGAATGGAAGTAACCGCCATCACTCCAATCAGTTCCAGCAAACTAAAACCAGCACGGCGCCCTGAAGCGCCTCGATTAAGAATTTTTTTCATGATTAATTTAAGGCTCCGGGGCTGAGCATTTGCACCAGAGGTAGGAAGACTGCCGCCGCGACAAAACCGGCCATTAATACAGTCGTTACAATCAGGGTTGGCTCTAATACCCCAAAGAAAGCCTTGATCTTGCGCGGCACAAGATCATCGTAGTAATCCACCACCGCTTCTAGGGATTCGTCCAGCGAACCACTGCGTTCCCCAACGCCCACCATTGTCCGAACCAATGCCGGAAAAGTGTTATCCTTTGCCATAGTGCTGCTCATCGTTGAACCATTTGCGACCGCAGCTTCAATTTTTACTACACTTGCTTCCACCACTCGGTTACCGACAACATCCCTCGCCATGCGCAAGGAATCAGTGATCACAATACCGGCCTTCTGCATCAAAATCAAACTGCGCAGAAATCGTGCAATAGCGAGCGTGCGAATCACGCCTCCTAGATAAGGAATACTGATCAACATACGGTCACGCCAATAAGCAGCGGTGGTAGAGATACGAAATAGAATCCTTAAGCCGATCGGCACAAAAAATCCTACCACTAGTATTAACATCCAATACGCCACCACAAAATCACTCGCGGTGATCATGATTCGCGTCACCAATGGCAACGGAATCTCCAGTTCATACAAAAGTTCCACGACCGTCGGAAAAATAAACCGTAGGGCAATAAAGATAAAAGCCAACAAGGCTGCCACCACAAACATGGGATAGAGCATCGCCTGTTTAAAGGTCTTCCAATTTTGATCCAGCCATTCCATATAGCCACGCAGTGAAATTAAATTTTCTGCCAAGGTACCACTTCGCTCTGCCACGCGCACAACATTCTGCACATAACTTGGAAATATCCGTGGAAATTGTGTTAAGCCTTCGCTCATAGGAGTGCCTTGCTCAACGACCTCAGCGAGACGTTGCCGTACCGTTCCCTGCACCCCACCGGCGTCCTCACCTTCCCGCGCTCGCAAAGCATCCACAATGGACACCCCCGCCCGCAGTTGCATTCCAAGTTGAAAAAGCAAATTTGCCAGGTCGGCAGTCTTCATCTTTAATCGCCGATAGCGACCCCCGTTAGAATTATCCTTTAAAGTACACTCTACCAATTCAAGATTCTCGATTTCGAGTAGTTCTCGCAAACGCCCTTGAGTCTCGGCCTCTCGAACCCCTTGCCGCACGCGACCTTCCGGGCTAACCGCCTTGTATCTAAATTCAGGCATCTCCTGGGCACGCCTCCTCGCTGTCTAGTTGTACCACTCGGGCGATTTCTTCAACACTCGTCAGTCCCGCAAGCGCTTTTGCTAAACCATCATCTCGCATGAAAGGCACGCCCGCTTCACGCAATTGATCCTGCATCTTACTAACAGAGTGGCCGTGCTCAATCCAGTTGCGCACAGCTTTATCCACTTCAACTATTTCAGCAATACTCACACGACCACTGTAACCTTTCTGAGCGCAGGCTTCACAACCTCCAGGGCGATACAAAGTGACTGCTTCTTTAACTAGTCTAGGGCTGTCTGCCCCCACCAAAGCATTCCATTCCTTAGCGCTCATCTCAAAACTTTCGCGGCACACCGGGCATAGGCGACGCGCCAGACGCTGTGCACTCAATCCAAGTAAACTACCCGCTAAAAGATAAGGCGGCACACCCAGATCGGTTAAACGCGGCACCGCACTCAAAGCATCATTTGTATGCAAGGTGGAAAAAACTAGGTGACCGGTCAAAGCGGCTCGCACCATTAATTCCGCAGTAACTTGGTCCCGCGTTTCTCCCACTAAAATGACATCCGGATCCTGTCGCAAAAGCGTGCGTAATCCCGCCGAAAAACTTAATCCAATTTCATCCTTAACCTGAGTCTGACGAATGAGTGGCATCCGGTATTCGATGGGATCCTCAAGGGTAAACACGCTTCGCGCCTCTGCATCGATCATGCCCAGTAAGGTGTAAAGCGTGGTCGTTTTACCGCTACCCGTTGGACCTGTTATTAAAAAGACGCCGTAAGGTTGATTTAAGACCTCTCCTAATTGTGCCTGTTGATCTTCTGAAAAACCTAAGGTGGGCAAGTCGAGCTTGAGGCGCGATTGGTCTAAAAGACGCATCACAATGCTCTCTCCATTACTACAGGGAAGACTTGAAACCCGGATATCCACCTCTTCTGAACCAATGGCAAAATGAATCCGCCCATCCTGCGGGAGCCGATCTTCCGCGGTATCCATTCCAGCTAAAATTTTAAAACGCGCCGTCAGAGCACTACGAATGGCACTGGGCAGGAGGAGTCCCTCTTCTAAAACACCGTCAACCCGCAAGCGGATCCTAAAAAAGCGCTCCTCCGCATGTAAGTGTACGTCACTGGCCTCTCGTGTTGCCGCATGCAGCAAAATTTGCTCCGCCAAACGAATCATCGGAGCGTCGTCTGAGGCTTGCTCCTCCAATTCAGCCTCATCCATTTGAATGATCGCAGAGACTGCATCGTAAAGATCCTGATGTGCACGGTAATTACGATTGATCGCCAAGCGGATGTCGGTTTCCGAGGCCGGTAAGGCTTCCACTGTTTGCCCAGCAGCTCCCTCAAGGCGTTTCAGGGTTGGCAAATCAAAAGGATTAGCGCAGGCAACCCAAAGGGCTCCTTTTCGCTCGGCTATCGGGATGGAGATGGTGTTTTGGCACAGCTCTAAAGGGAGGCGTTCGCGCAACTCATCACTTAAGACCAATCGCCTTAAGCTGAGATGAGACTGGTCTCCAGGTCCGGTAGCGATAAAATCTCGAGCAGTGCTCAACTGCCCTCGCACCGACCGATAAAGCGCTAACTGATCACTCGTTACCAGACCCAGACGTTGAACCACCTCGGTGAAGCTCAAGCCCAACCGAGAGGCTTCGCGAGCCGCCAAGTCAGCCTGAGACTGAGTAAGGGTCCCTTCAGAAACAAGCCAGGCCTCCATTTTGATGGAGGCCTGACCGTTTTCGTTCGACTGAATGTCTATATCGCTCAATACGAATTAAGTTAAAATTCAGATAACCAAGCCAGGTAGAGGTCTATTGATGAGCGACATAAAGATAGGCATCATGCGTGCCGTCAGATGCTTCAGCCGAGAACCAGCAGTTCGCTCCAGAGATATTTCCAGGGACACTGCCACCAATTGTGGACTCAGCAATGATAGAATCTTCACCTTGTACTGTTACTGGGAAAGGACCATTGACCTTAGTACCCAGTGCCGCTGCTTCCTGTTTAGTAAGCTTAGGAATGTAGTAATAAGCAACTCTAGTTGCATTACCGGCAGACTTGAAAAAGAGGTTATTGGCTGCGTATGTCGCGCTACCACCACCGGCGTCACAGGCACCCGATCCTGAAGTTGCGACACAACCCACCGCAAAGTCAAGTGCACCTTCTTCAGCTTCGCCGATTGGAGTTTTGATTTCCTCCATCAATAATTCTTGGTAGTAAAGAATGTGACCCAGGGTGTCTGCGTTACCAGATTCATTGGCAGGTGCAGTTCCGTCCGCGCCGGGGCGATTGTTGCTGTAGGTTGTTAGATCGCCATCAAAAGGAATGCGGTCATATCGCTGATAGTAATTTAAAACCGCAGTCTTGGCAGCATTGACTGAAGAAATGGCTGAAGTCACTTTGGCATCGCGAATAGATTCGATAACACGCGGTGCGACAACACTGGCTAGAATACCAATGATTGCGAGAACGCCAATCATTTCAATCAGCGTGAATCCTTTACGGGAGTTATGTGTATTTTTCATAATTAGAATGGTTTATATTAGTTTTATACCAGCAGTATACGTAATCTTTCCGTAAACAAAGTTCCGCAAAATAGAAAATTTAATCAACCAAGAAACTATTTTCGTTCATTAAATTGCCTTAATTGGCAAAAATAAGCGAAAAGTTGCCCCTTTGCCTTGAGATGAATTAACCGTAAGCGTGCCGCCCTTAGCTTCAGCTAGAGTTCTACTGCCGTAAAGACCTAGTCCTTGCCCCCATAATTTTTGGCTGTAATTTGCCTCAAATATACGATCTAGCACGTCCGCCGCGATTCCGGGTCCATTATCCTCTACCTCAAAACATACATAATCACCGCTCTGAACACTCCCGTGCAGCCATTCCATTTCTCCAGCAAGAAATAAACGGAGCACCACTTGCCCGCCCTGCGGCATAGCTTCTCGAGCGTTAATCAGTAGGTTATTGAGAATACGAGCAACCGAACTACGCCCCATCGCCACTGGTGGTAAGCCTGCTTGAGCTTCTAGCTGCCCTTTTATTGGACTATGACCTAGGCAGATCGCTAAACACTCACGAGCGAGGTCCTCCAGATCGGTAAATTCTTCTTTATCAACTGGTTGTTGCAAATAAGCTAATTGACCGACTAAGGGTCGTAATTGCGTAGCGGCTTGCTCTGCCGCGAAAAGGTTCCTCTGAGCCGGATTCGTTTCGCTTAACTGTTCTCGCGAAAGTGTAAGATTACCTCGAATAACTGTAATTAAATTATTTAAATCATGCACCAAACTTCGCAAAGGTAATTGGTCCTCTTTTGTAACTAGATCGCGGCTAGATCCTTTGGACATATGGCTTGTAAAATGAGGGAATTAACGCTGGTTTCTGAAGGTTGATATCAAAATGTATAAACCAAGTAAAAACGAGGCTAAAAAACCTAGCAAGCCTAAAACAGGGTACCCCATGACAAGGGGCTTTACCCCTGTTGTAATAACTAAAGACGAGCCAATGACCAGTGATCCAACAATTATACCAGCGGTGAGGCGATTCATCGCTGCATTGAAGGTCTCCTCTACAGGCTCCGTTCCGGCATGGTGCATGTTGATCTGTATATCTTCTGCTTCGATCCGCTGAAGGATTCGCTGTAATTGTCCAGGCACCTGACTTAAATGGCGTGCAGCCGTGAGTGCGGGATAAAGAGTTTGGCGCTTTAATCCACCCAAGCTCCAGCGTGACTGTGCCAGTTCCTCTAAAAAGGGACGGGCTACTGGTTCGATTTCAAAGGCAGGATCGAGACCACGCGCGGTTTCCTCCACGCAAAAAATTGCCTTTGCCACAAGGGTGTAATCGGTCGGAACATCGACCTGATTACATCCAAAAATATACAGTAGTTTAAGGGCTAAAACCCCAATTTCAGCCTTCAATGCTCCTTGTTGACCATAACAGCTTAATAAATACGAGACCTCCGTCTCTAAACGTCCAAGATCAATCGCTTGACTTCCCGTCGACATCCGTTCTGCAACTCGCGTGACTGCTAAGGCATCGCTCGCAGCAATGGCCGCAAATAAATCAGCCAGTACGTAGCGCATTTCCACCGTGATATGTCCCGCTTGTCCCCAATCCAAAAAACAAATGCGCTTATCCGGCGTAATCAGCAAATTGCCGGTGTGTGGATCCGCATGAAAAAAACCCGTCGCTACAATTTGATGAAATACACTGCGCCCGCCAAGCAATGCCAATTCGCGAGCGGCATCAGGATCTAAATTTGCTGACTCAGGTGAGGAGCCCTCCACCCACTCTGTCACCAAGAGACGGCGGGTGCTCAAATTACGATCGACTGCAGGGGCAAAAACCCGCTCCTTTTCTTCATTCAAAGTACTGAAAACTTCCACGTTGTTTGCTTCGATGCGATAATCTAATTCGGCCTGTATACGAAGTTCTGCATCTACAACTAAGGCAGGAAGGTTGTACGCTTTTAGGGACGGCACTCGTATATGCAACTGCCGAGCAAACCAAGCAATGATGTCCATATCTGCACGGATGCTGGCTTGGATCTCCGCTCGCTGTACTTTGACCGCCACCCAGGCATTGTCGGTGCGCCGCCGCGCTCGATAAACTTGCCCCAACGAACCAGAAGCTACCGGAGTCGGATCTAATTCCGAAAATACTGAATCCACTTCTTGTTTTAATTCCTGGCGAAGCAGTGGTTCAATTTTCTTAAAAGCCTGGGGTTCGACTTGGTTACGTAGGCGTTTCAGTTCTTGGACTAAAGGCTCCGGCAAGCGATCCGGACGCGTGCAAAGCACCTGTCCAAATTTAACGAAAATGGGGCCCAGTTCCTCGAGGGCATTACGCAGTCGTTCATAAGGCGTCAGATGCGCCACTTTGGTGCGAACAAGATTTCGCAATAAAAACGGCGGGGTTTCTAACTGCAGGAGAAAGTCCTCAAACCCCCAGCGCACAAGGATGGCGACGATTTCTGGCGCACGAACGGCATTGCCAAGATAGTTAAAAGTTTTCATGGCCTATAATAAAATTACTTCCATGCCTTTAACCCGATCGACGCAAATCGCCCTTAATCGGCATTGGGGAATTCTCGATGCAATTTTCCTTCAAGCTCAGTGACACGGGCAGCAAGTACGTCGTATTGATCCTTTGTGACGACGTTGGCGCTGTGGAGGAGCTCATTAAAGAGATGGCTGGCTTGTACCTTTGCCTTTTCAGTTTCCGCCTCACCCGTTGCAACAATCTTTTCAGACATCGCCGCCGCTTCTTCTTTGGTAAGGTTTCCTTTTTCTACCAGTTCGTGCAATGACTCCAGTACTTTGTCCTTCGTCACGACGGCGAGACCCATACCCGCCAACATTGATTTTTTCATCAGTTCAATCATGATGTCGGGCAACATAAAGCTACATTCATATAAAAACAAGACTGGAGGTTGAGCACCGCAAGGGAGACAAACACGGGTAACTTCCACAAAAAAAGGCTCGCCGTATAGGCGAGCCTTAGAAAAGAGACGCTCCAAATTACTGATCGTTGATCGAGCGATTTGTCGTTCCCGACGGAGTCATAATGGTCGGATTTTGGAAGAGCGCATTTGCCTTAGCATTATCGTAGCTTTGACGAGATAGCGAACCACCAGGGCTCACGAGGTTAGCCGTTACAAAGATGAGAAGATTGCGTTTCTGACGGGTCTCGCCCTCTGAACGGAATAGACGTCCAACCCCAGGGATGCTGCCCAGCACGGGCACTCGGTCGTTGATGTATTTCACTTCATCACGGGTCAAACCACCCATCACAAGCGTAGCACCATCAAAGACGGTGACATCGGTGACAATCTCGCGCTTAGAAAAGATAGGCTGGAAGAAACCTGCTGGCACGGTCACGGTTGTACCGCCGCTGATCGCCACACTTGGACCACCATATTCGACGAAGCCTTCAAATTCAGTTACCTTGGGATTCAGCTCGAGACTGATGGTGTCATCGTTTTGCACATTGGGGGTAACCGAAAGTTCCACGCCCACAGTTTGGGTTGTGAAATCCTCTGGGGTGCCCGCAGTGATTGATATTGACGCACTACCGCCGCCATTGTTGCCGCCGCCACTGGTTGAGGCAGTCGATTCAATATCGCCGTAGCTTTCAGGGTAGCGGAATTCTTGACCCACTTTAATTTCAGCACGTTTGCCTGAGAGCACCGTGACTTTGGGTGCACTCATCAGATCACTCCCCGTCTTGCGGGAGAGCGCGCGTATGGCTAAATCGATATCGTAGTTGTCAGCTTCAAGCAAGCCGCTGCTGACATACGTGTCGCTGGTAAAATCCGCAGCATAATCGACGGTGTTCCTGAGTTGCGGTGGAATCAATGGGATCGGCTGCTCACCGGTAATGGTTATCTGACTCTCGGTATTGGAAATATTAAAGGCATCGTTCAGTGAACGGAGGCTGAAGTCCGCTACAGTAGCTCCATTGTTAGTAATGGTCCAATCAAAGCCGAGTTCTTCGAGATCACTTTGAGCGACTTCAAGGAATTTAGCTTCAATTTCAACCTGCTTGACTTCGCTGTAGTTGCGGAGGATGGCCCGCATGCGGTCTAAATTTTGACGGGTCTGGGTCACGATAAGTTGTTCGCCATCAAATGCGAGGCTGGCACCAGGAATTTCAAAGTTGACGCCGGCGCGCTGGAAAAAGGACTCCAAGAGCTCCGTCTTTTCTTCTGCAGCCGAGCCGCCGCTGCTGGCGGCGCTGACGGCAAAAGGATCATCGTCGAGAGCGGAAGGCCCGCTGTCACCCACTCCGGTGAGACGGATAACCGTACCTTGGGAGATCGGAAAGAATTCAGTAACGGTGCTTTGACCGCCTTCAGGACCAAAACTCGGAGCAATGGTCACGGCATCTGAACCGACTTCGTAGGTAAAGTTGACTTGTTGCGTTACAAATTGAAGGATGCGGTCAAGGCTAAGATTCCGGAGGCTGATATTAACACTGGGATTAGTATTGTTGGGATTAAAGAGAACCACGATGTTAACCCCCTCGCCTTCGGGGTCATACTGCAGGGAAAGTTCAGACAAGGTCTCGATCACCCGGGTTAGCTCTAAGCCAGAGAAATTAACCTGGGGGATGACGATGCTGTTAAGCTTGCGCTGCGTGCTGCTATCGCCGCTATCGGAGCCATTATTAGAAGCGGAAATATCAAAGACTTTGGGTCGTTCCCATTGCTGATCGACTTCGGTGAGCATTTGCTCCCGGGTTTTGTAAAGGTTAGCCTTTTGAATCGCGCCTAGGATCTGTGCGATGCGGGTAGAGTAAAGCTTCGCTTCTGAGTTATTCGGCGCACGGGCTTCGACTTCCTTAAAAGTGCTGGCTGCTCCATCGTAATCACCATTTAAAAACTGAGCGCGTCCGCGCAAGATGAGATCTTCAACAATTTCACTATCGGCAGCAAACTTGGGACTAATTTTAGCTAGGGCTAAATCGTCTGTCTCGGCCGGCTCTTCTTGAGCGATGACGTCGGGTGTACTCGCAGGTGCTTCCGAAACCGGAGGCACTTCAACTGGAGCAGTGAAATCCGTCACATTTGAAGGAGCACTCGTTGGCATGGCAAAGCTGGAAGCAGCACTTTGGCCTTCCATGGCATCGTTGACGGAGGCCAGAATGCGCTGGGCATTCGTATCATTGGGCACCAAACGAACAAGCTCCTCGGCTTTTTCTTTTGCGAGTGTTAGGTTTCCACTGTCACGTGCGCGTAGAGCCTCAGCCATGATTCGCACTTTTTCTGCGGTACTCTGAGCTTCCACAACCACCGGTGAGGTAATCAGGGTGCTAGTCAGCAAAACGGTCATAAGAACCGAGAAGAGGCGTTGTTTTACGAGGAGGTATATTTTCATAGTAAGGATTAGCGTTTAAGATTAGGACGTAAGCAATTATGTTTTTTAATTTTTAAAACATACTGTCGAACGGAGTCGTGTTTAAATCCGTGGCAGTAGGCTTTGTATCAGTTTCATTGGGAGCACTTGCATCATTTGATGCTTCAACCGCAAGTAATTGAGTTTCGGCTTCGCGCTCGCCATCGACAAAGGTTTTTTCAACCGTAAGGGTAAGTGCCTCAAAATCAATATCCGTGAGGCGATAAGCTCTTTGGTCTCTTTCAAAGGTAGCTCCAATGGCATTGGGTTTCCATTCCTGAGATGGATCTTTGGAAGACCGAAGCAAAATTTCAACGCCCTCGGTATAATAGGGTTTCCCATGGATGAGTTCGATTGTTTCCCCATTGCGATAATCCATGATAGTTGCCATGGCACGCTTAGTGATACTACCGTCATCACCAAAAATACGGTCGATAGTAAAATCAATGACTTCAATGTCATAGCCCTCTGGAGCATCGCCTACTCGCACCCGCAGGTTTTCACCGCTCTCTTCATCCACCATGAGTAAAAGGCTTTTAGTGGCGTCTTTGAAATCCTCTTCAATATAGCCCATCAGTTGAATGCGATACAAGGCCTGCTCCAACTTAGCAAGATAGAGCCCAAACGGCTCTGAAGGAGGACGTGGTTTCCAGCCTTCGCTCACCCACTCACCTGTTTCGAGGTTGATGTAAATTTTTGGCGGTGTGAAAACATCGTATATCCACCCGGTGGATTGCTCAGCAGCTTCAGGCCAGGCGGCATCCGCAATATTTAAGCTAGGTATCGGCAAGGGGGTAAAGGCGGCGCCTTTTGCTTTCGCTGCCTCGATTGTTTCGTCGGGTTCTGGACCCTCGCTGAAAAGGTAGAAGGCCGCACTCGCCACGAGCGCAAGCACGCCCAGCAAAAGAAGGATTTTATCGTAAGAGCGTTTCATGGCGTTTAGGCGTCTTCTCCTTCATCGTTGATAGTTTCAGCAGGCAGCACGACTTCAATAAATTCCAGCAAGAGTGTGAAAGTCGAGAGGTTATCTACGATAACGGGTTTCTGTGCTTCTGCTTCAGTGTTTTCCTCTGTGGATTCATCCATCGCATATGGCCCAAATATAGATTCAAAATTATTTGAATTATCTGCAGGCTCGACGCTTACAATGTCACTTTCTGCAGGGCGATCAACCTTCACACCGCGTACAACAATAGGGAGATCAAACTTTGCCAACTCGTTTAAAAAAAGACGCAGGGATTCAGTGTAACCTTTAAAACTCACGCGGAATGCCAAAGTATTAATCGCATTGGGTACTCGCGCAGAAATCGCTGGGTCGATCTTAAATGTTCCAGGAATTTGAAAAGCCGTTCCCTTTTGTTCGAGCCCCTCGCGCTCAATGAGCTCAATCGATTGCGGTTCTGCCACGATGAGTTTGTCGACCAATACTGCTAGAATTTGGCGCTGCTTATCGAGCAAGGAAACCATTTGAGGATCGACGGGTATCGTGGCGGCATCTGCGTAGGCATCAAAACCAAAGGCAAAGCCTTCACCCGTCTCAATGGGTGCGGCCTCCGTTTCACCACTGAGGCCATTGATGGTTTCATGCGTCGCTAATTTAGAACCGGCTTCACTGATGAATTGCTGAATGGATGCCATCACCTCTACCCCGTCATCGGAAAGTTCTAGATTTGCGCCGCGCTCTAGATCGGTACGAATGCGGTCTAGTTGCGCGATTAACTTGGCAAGGTTCTCAGCAGAAGCTGCCACATTCTTCTCAGACGGCGCGGGAGCGCCCTTGTATGAGGCCTCGTAACTGCGTTTCGCGCTTTCCAATTTTTTATCGGAATTTGCGGCCGCACCAGCAGCCATAAAAACGAGGGAAACTCCGCCTAAAAAGACCAGCAGGCAGAACAGAATCAATGCGGCAAAAACTGGATTTTTCTTCAAATTATCCATGAGGCTTACAGGGGCTTGGCTGGATCGATGACCAGTTTAATTTCAAAGGGTAAGACGTTGAGTCCGTCGTTGAGCATAGACCAGCGAATCCGTGGCGGCTTGGAGTCGACAATAAAAGCGGAGGTTTTCAAACTGGCGATCAGGCTTCGGATGCGGCGAGTGAGGACATCACGATCAATTCCCTGCGATCCGCCTGCTGTTTCGCGCACCAGCATCTGCCCCTCAAGAGCGACCTCATAACTGGAAGTGCCGTCTTCTTTTGCACGTAAAACCTTGAGCCCATCAAGCCAGACATCCTCGGCGTTTGATAAACTTTCCTGCATTTCAGCAAAGAATTGAATCCAATTACTCTTAGACTGCACCAAGCCTTCAACTTGCTCAATAGAGGCCTTGACGGATTCTGCTGCTTCAATGTTAACCGCAATGGTCGCTTTGTCTTTTTGAAAAGGCGCTGCTGCTTCACGATAATTTGCAATCTGGGCATCTCCAGCCTCGGCTTTATCTTCAAAAACTTTCCAGACAGGCCAGGGCGCCAGTGCTAAACATATTGCAGCTGCCATAAGCAATGGTTTCTGCTTGGCAAAGCGCATCGCTTCTTGAATTTCATCCGGCAGCAGATTAACCCCAGCGCCATCGCTTAGCAATGGACGACATGCTTCGCCAATGATTTGAGGCACCAATACTCGCAAACTTTCGGGCTCCTCAGTTATACCAGCATCGAACGTCACGTTTTCAAATGGATCTAGTAATTCTACCGGCACTTTTTGACTGGTTTGCAAAAATTCCGCGAGCCCTCGCACTTGCGATCCGCGACCGCTTAGGAGAATTCTTGACGGTGCGGGAGCGTTATTTTGGCGGCGATAGTTGACGATTGAGCGTGTAACTTCCTGAGAAATTCGGCGCATGAAAGCGTCCGCGCTATCTGTAAGAGCTTTTGCTCCATTGCTATCCTCTAATTCCTCGTTTTTATTATTGTAGAATTGTAGCTTGATGCTTTCTGCTTGCTCCAAATTTTTGCCCAAACTGTCAGCAATACTTTGACTCAAGACCTGTCCGCCTAAAGAGAGGTTGCGCACAAAGAAACCGTTCGCATTTCGGAATAATAAATTAGTAGTGCGCGCTCCAATATTAATCAACAAGTCATCGGTGGCAGCCTCGGGATCCGCAAAGGCTAATAAATTATATTCCAAGATACTAGCGGCAGTAAGGCCGTCTGCGGCGAGGCCCGCTGCTTGAACCATCGCACAAAATGCTTCAACGGTGGCTACTTTACAGGCTATAAATAATACTTCGATTTCAATCCCATCGTCGCCTAAAATTTGGCTATCCCAGACAACTTCGTGGAGCGGATAAGGGATACTTTGCTGGGCTTCAAATGCGATGACCTGAGCCCGCTTTTCTTCTTCCACATGAGGAATCTTGATGGTCTTGGTCAGGACTTGATTTCCAGGCAATATAAAAGTTGCACTCCCTTCATAGCCTCCATTTTTGACGAGGGTTTTTAGAGCTGCACCCGTTGATCCGATCCAATTCTCATCGACTAGGGCATCGCAATCTAAATACTCTGTGGCGACCTCTTTTAATATAACCCTACCGGAATCGGCGCTTGTTAGAGCCGCCGTTACTCGGCTAGCACCACAGTTAATAATTAAACGGGACAAATTGCTCATGAACTAAATAGATAGGGATCGTGTAATAATGGCAGGGTGGTCTCGCTCGGCATCAAGATGTCGGTTCGCGGCGAAGGTACAAAGGCTCTTCGCGGAAATCATTATGAATTAGAGGCGGAGCTAAATAGGAAGGAATCAGTATATTTTTGTTAGCCTCAACTTGAGCATTGGCCTTGGACTGCATATTTTTTAACATCTCCAAATCGCGGATGTTCCCCATTGCAGGACTTTTTTGTGGCTCTTGGGCTTCACCCGCAATGGAAACTTCAATATAATAAAATTCAGGTTCCCCTCGGATCTCGTCACGTTCCATGATCAAGCCGGGCATATAAAAATAAACGGTGTTTTTATCACGCGCTTCCATGATCATAATTTCAACCTGAGCGGTATAAAATCGGTATTCCCCAGAGCCAATGCGATAAGCCAACAAGGGCTTAACCATAATATTTTCTAAATAATCAGCATTGACGGCATCTGGAGCAATATTGCCATTGCAAGTGAGTTCAATCTCTACCTGCACCCAGCGATCGCCTAAAGTGTTGAACTTAACCCGATCTACTGTGATGGCGTCCTGAGCGCACAGTGGACGAATCAGCGTTAAGAAAAAAATTGTAAGGGGTAATAGCCTGTCGAGCATGCTGTAACGATTTAACAGAGATGAGAACTTGCCCAGGGAGCAGGTAATTAAATTTTGTAAATTATAGTGGATCGTAGTATTTTAAAGCAAGCTATTAAACGCTTGCCTAGCGGTTTTTATAGGAAAGCGTGTTTATATGACGAATCAACTTCCCTTCAAAATTAGCGTGCTGGTTTTTATACGTAACCAAGACGGAGACCATCTTCTCATTAAGCGAAGCAAAGCACCTAATCTTGGCAACTGGAGCCCGATTGGCGGCAAACTGGATATGCACCTCGGAGAGTCTCCATACGAGTGCGCCCGGCGCGAGACCCAAGAAGAGGTAGGTCTTGAAATTGGGGATGCGGATCTGCGCTGCTTTGGCTACATCGCTGAAAAAAGCTACGAAGGTACCGGACATTGGCTCATGTTTCTTTTTGATTGCCAGCAAGCGATCGATGCATTGCCGCCCACTATCAAAGAAGGCCACTTTGCTTTTTTCTCCCGTAAAGCCATTGATGCCCTCGCGATCCCGCAAACCGACCGTACCCTCCTCTGGCCCTATTACGATCGATTTAAAAACGGATTTGTGGGTTTGCGCGCTAACTGCGAGCCTGGCGGTGAACTCACCCTGGTTGAGGAATTGAAACTAGGCTGTGATAAAGCTTCCTGAAGTAACCGAGTAGCATTTCCATGCTTCTGCCTCTTCTGGAAAAACCGTGCCGCTCGCAATGATCTGAAAAGCATCTGGGCAAGCTTTCCAAAAACCTGCACGGCGCGCTGGATCTAATTCACCCAAGACGTCGTCCACCAATAAAACCGGCACTACCGAAAGCCGTTCTTGAAACAAGACTGCCTGCGCTACCCGCAAGGCCACCATCAATCCGCGTTGCTGCCCATCAGAGCCATACTCCTTTGCCGAACCAAGACATAAGCCCAACTTAAAATCGTCTCGATGTGGCCCCTTTTGGGTTGCCCCTAGGATACGATCGCGTGAGCGCTGGCGTTCCCAAAGGTCTCGGTAAGATTCAACCCCATTTGCTTCTAGATTAGGATCATAGGACAAAACAGGCCCCTCGTCTTTTTCGGCCAAGGAGCGATAAACCTGCTCTAATACCACGTGCAAAGCCTTTACGCCTGCACTACGGTCCCTTTGTAATCGATGCGCATGAGGTGCCAGCTCCGCCTCAAATGCAGCCAGCTCAGCATCGCTACCATTCTCTTTTAGCAAACGATTTCGTTCAGCAACTCCTTTGTGATAATTTCGCAATGCTAAGTAGTAAGCTCCGTCTAAAGCCGACAGAGTTAAGTCCATAAAACGTCGACGGTCACCCGGTGAACCCCGCAATAGCATCAAATCTCCGGAGCTCATTGGCACCACTGGAAAACGCCCGATAAAATCTGACATCCTGCCCACTTTCTCGCCATCAACCAAAACCGAGCGAGGCCCCTTGCTCGCCTCCACCTCTAAATTAACCCGACCATCCACTTCATGCTCGATCGCATAAAACGCCCGATAACCCGCACTGCCTTGTCGCTTCATCGATCCTAAATCTTGGGTTCGAAACGAACGCAATGCGGTCACTAAACCCAAAGCTTCCAAGAGATTTGACTTCCCTTGCCCATTCGACCCACACAAAAAAACCCGCTCTGATGATAGATCCAATTCACCAAATTCGATGTTTCGAAAATCCTGAAGCCTGAGAGTTGAAAAACGCATAAACCAATATATTAAATAGTGACCACCGGACTGTCCCCAGCCGATTTTTTTAAAGCGGCATAGGACTCCACAAAAGCAAGCCGCAAGGCATCCCAGGCGGTCGAATCCGTTGTGGCACTACCACTGATGCGAACCACTCTACGAATAGTATCCGCACCGTATCCCATCGCCGAAAGCACCGGCGAGGCACCCGCCTTGCCACTGGCGCAGGCCGAACCCGTCGATATCAGAAACCCCCGCTTTTCCAGCGCCCGAATCCATCGTACATTTTCAAACTCCGGTAAGAGCACCGCACTCGTATTCCAAAGACGCTCCGCATGAATCCCCACCACTTCGCATCCCGGTAGGACCGACAAAATCCCTGATTCAAAAGCATCGCGAGGGGCGGCATCTCCGATGGTTGTCGATTCCAGTGCTGCCAGCATACTGAGCACTGCCGGCACATCTTCGGTGCCAGCCCGATGTCCATTCTCTTGCGGTCCTCCTATTTGAAAACCCGCCGAAGACTTCCCCTCCGCCAATAAAAGAAACCCCGTACCCTTTGGCCCTCCAAACTTGTGCGCACAGCCCGTCAAATAATCACAAGCCCCTAAACCCTTTGCAGGCAATTTGCCTAACCACTGAGAAGCATCACAATGATACGGAATGCCTGCAGCACCGCAATTTTCAGCAAGTTTCTCCCAGGGATTTAAAACCCCCGTCTCGTTATTGGCCGCCATGACAGAGAGCGCTCCAAGCGCATTATACGCAATCGAATCGACTGCAACCGCCCCGCTCGGATCTAAAGGCAACCAAGTCACTCGCTCGCCAAAATAATGCTGCGCCGCCTCCAGCACACTGGGATGCTCGGTGGGGCTTACTCCCACTCGGGCATCCCTTGGCAGCTCGCTTGCCCACATCTTAAAAATACAATTATTGCCCTCGGTAGCTCCGGAATTAAACACCACCCGCTCAGATTTAGCATCGAGTAATGCTGCTAGTTTTTCCCGGGCTGCCTCCAAGTGCGCTCGCACCTTAGCTGCCGCACGATAAGGACTTGAAGGGTTTAACCAACTCTTCGCCAGCGCACCCTCCCAAGCTTGCATCCCTGCAAGACTTAACGGAGTTGTTGAATTATTGTCAAAAAATTCCAGCTTCATCTCAGACTTAGGGGATACGAAGTTCCTGCCCGACTCGCACAGCATTTTCACTCACCATGCGATCGCGATTCGCCTGAAAAATATCTTGGTAACGATTAGGGGTACCATAAAACCGTTCGCTGATTCGGCTCAGCGTATCCCCAGACTGAACCTTATAAGTGCGAGGCACTTCTGCAGGCTCAACCTCACCGCCAGTTTCTCGAACCTGTGGCTCGGGCGTCAAAGCGGCATAACTCTCCGTTGCGGTCGTTGCTCGTCTCGCACCGCCAACCATACCTTCGAATTGACCCAAACGTTGCTCGGCTAAAATCAAAGCTCGCTTTAGGCGTTCGTTTTCGGCCCTTAAGCCCTTCAATAATTCCAACATATCCACTTGGTCTAGTTCCGCTTCGTAGGGCCTCGCTGGCAGTTGACGGGCAAATTCCTTCTCAGCAGTTTCGATTAACTGGCTCACTTGAACAGCCTGCGGCGAACCAGGTTTTAACTGTAAATAACGCTTCAAATGATAAATCGCACTGATAGGATCCTTTAAAGACTGCAGATAAATGTAACCGGCTTCAAAATGAGACTCGGGAGCATCACGACGCGCATCGATCACTCGCAAAAAGGCACTCAGGGCTTCATCGGTGCGACCCTGTGCTTGGTAACTCTTAGCCAATTGATACTGCTTCTCTTCAGTCTCACCCACCACTTCTAGAGAAGCAGGACTGCAGGAAATTAACCCAAGTGATAGAAGCATAATAAAAAGTACCTGAACCCGAAAAGCCATGACTTACTTTCACTCACTTTCTAAGAAATTCAACCTTCAAAGATCAAGACCCTAAGGCGTGAGTAGGATTTTTCCTAATCGGGGGGATTCATGGTGCGCTAGGGCCTCCTTGTATTCTGAAAAAGAATACTTACCCGCTATGGGCAAACGCAAGGACCCGTCGGTGAACATTTTAAATACTGAAGCCATGATCGCATCCACTGCCCCGCCTTGAGCCTTCTGGCAGTAAGCATCCCACCAAAACCCAAGCATACGCAGGTCATTAAAAATTATGTATCGAGTCGGAAAACGCACTGCCTCTCCAGTCATCCCGCCAAAAGTCACTTGAGTGCCCCCCGCCTCAAGCACCTTAAGTTGAGCAATCGCACTTGCTCCACCAACTGAGTTTAAAGCCAGACGCAGGCCCTGCTGACCTGTTAAATCAGCTACCGAGGCTTCCCAACCAGAGCCCTCTAGGACCACCACATCCGCCCCAAGTGCTTTCAGTGGCTCCACCAAAGCTTCCCTGCGTACCTGACTCACCGTGCGCACACCCATCGCCTTTGCCATCTGAATGACTGCAAGCCCCACTGCAGAATTACCCGCATTTTGAACAATCCAGTCACCCGCTTTTAAATCCATGTATTGACTCAACAGGCAATGAGCCGTGGGTGGATTGATAAACGCCATCGCAGCCTGATCTGTGGGAATTTCTTCCGGTACAAAAACTAATGCGTCTGCCGGCAAGCAGCAAAATGTTTGCCATGCGCCGGCATCTGAAAAGCGAACCCTCTGCCCACACACTACACCCTTAACCCCCGCCCCAAGTGCTTCCACAACTCCAACGCCTTCACGCCCCGCAACCGCAGGCAAACTTGGCAGATGACCATAACGCCCATTCATCCGACCATAATCTGAGGGATTAATGGCAGCCACCAGAAGGCGCACCTGAACTTCCCCTGCTTTGGGTTCTGGGATCGGCAGCCACTCCAAGCGCAAAACTGCCCCTGCTTCTCCAAAGGCATGATGTCGCAAAACTTGCTGTGTTTTCATAACGAAAACGCTGCTTACAAAAGCGCTCAGCTGCAAAGTTTTTCCGCCACCACGTTTCACAACGCGTTGACTTCGGCCCCGGTTGTTGAAACTTAATCAACATGCAACATCCCTTCCTCGCTCAGGATTTTAAAATCGCTTGGTCTTCTCTCACCCCTTCGGCCGTTGAGCCCGATATTAAACGTGCACTCAAAAATGCGCAGACCGCATTGGACGCCCTTGCAATGCCCCTCGAGAAAATTGATACCCTCAGCTACGAGAACAGTTTTGCTGCCCTTGAACGCGCCACCGAACAACTCCAGCATGCTTGGGGGCTCGTAAACCACCTAGATAGTGTTTGCAATTCGCCCGAGCTTCGCGCCGCACACCATGCCATGCTGCCCGCAGTTACTCAATTTTTTGCGGATATTCCCCTTAATGAAGGTATCTGGAAAAGACTTCGCGCCGCCGCCAAAGCGATTGACTTGGAGCAACTGCATCCACACCAAAAGCGACATGTTTCCGAAACACTCGCAGATTTTCGTGACCAAGGGGCAGATTTGCCAGACGCACAAAAAATCGAAGTTCGTGAAATACAACAAGAACTTGCCCAGCTAACTCAAAAGTACGCTGAAAATTGCCTCGATGCCACCCATGCTTGGGAAATTTTTATAAGCGATGAAAGCAAACTGGCCGGGCTACCAGAATCTGCTCTAGAGACTGCCCGACAAAGCGCGATCGATAAAGGTCAGCCAGAAGCCTGGCGCTTCACCCTACAGGCACCCTCCCTCATTGCGGTGCTGAGCTATGCCGATAATGCATCTCTACGTAAGACTTTATGGAAAGCCTATTCTGCCATTGGGCGCAAGGCTCCCAACGACAATCAAACCCTTGTTCCTAAGATTTTAAAGCTCCGGCATCGACTCGCTTGCGTTTTGGGTAAGCAACACTTCGCCGATTACGTCACCGCTCGAAGAATTGTTAAAAATGCAGCTACCGCGATCAACTTCATCGAAAATATGCACGCACGTATAGTCGATCGTTTTCAGGAAGAAATTTGCTCCCTTCAGGATTTCAAAGCAACATCTACCGGAAAGACGAGTGAACCACTCGAACCATGGGAGTCGGCGTATTGGGCAGAAAAACAACGGCGTGCTGGTTACGACTTCGATGAGGAATTCCTGCGCCCCTATTTTCCGATCGATCGTGTCATTTCTGGACTCTTTGATTTGACGGGTGAAATCTTTGGCTTGCAGATCATTGAAGGCAAAGCAGAAACCTGGCACCCCGACGTTCGCTACTATGAATTATGGGATGCCGCCCGCAACGAAATGCTAGGTGGGTTTTATGCAGACTGGCATCCTCGCGAATCTAAACGCGGCGGAGCATGGATGAATTATCTAATCACCGGCGAACGAGAACCGGGAAAAACTCGCAGTCCTCATCTAGGATTGATTTGCGGTAACCTCAGCCCTGCCCTCAAGGGCAAACCCGCATGCCTTACCCATCACGAAGTCGAAACCATCTTTCATGAGTTTGGTCACCTTTTACATCATCTGTGTGGTGAAGTTGCCGTAAAATCTCTCAATGGCGTTAACGTGGCCTGGGATTTTGTGGAACTGCCCTCTCAAATAATGGAAAACTGGTGCTGGGAAAGGCTCAGTCTCAATCGTTTTGCGCGGCACCGTGATACCGGTGAAATTATCCCCGAAACCATCTTCAATAAGATGCAGGCCGCCCGTAATTTCCGAAAAGCCAGCTCCGCTATGCGGCAACTCGCATTGGGGCGACTCGACCTTGCCCTGCATACCGAGTGGCCGGATTCGCCTGAAGATCCAGATACTTTTGTGAAAGCGCACATCGCCACCTATCAACCAACTTACAAAACAGAGCCCCAGCCAAACACCTACAACTTCGGCCATCTATTCAGTGATTCCACTGGATACGCCGCAGGTTATTACAGCTACAAATGGGCGGAGGTCTTAGATGCCGATGCCTTTACTCGCTTTCAAGCCGAAGGCCTCCTCAATCCAATAACCGGCCGCGACTTTCGTGATAAAATTCTCGCTCGCGGTGACGCTGAAGAACCGGCTCAACTCTTCCGCGACTTTATGGGGCGAGACCCAGAACCCGATGCCCTTCTACGTCGAGATGGCCTTCTTTAGAGCCCTCCCATAAGGAAAAGGGATTGCAAAAGTGGCTCGATCTATCCCATCAAGGCAACGGATGTCTGAAGGTGAGCTAGCTCTTCCATGAGCATACCTAAATATTACAAACTAAAAGCTCTCCCCAAAACCCTTCGCTTAGAAAATAATGAAACCCTGAGACCATTTCACCAGAAAGACCCCTAAGTTGCTCGCAGCATGCGCGAGCATACAGGGAAAGATCGAGCGAGTAGGGTTCCAGGGGCCAAAGCGTAGGGCATAAAACCATAGCGAATTCGCGAAAAGCAGTAGAGTTGTGAAGCAGCCCTTAGAAGTAAAAGTCCAAACAAAGGCCTCCTCCGTACTCCATAAATGTCCGTGAATGAGCGCAAATATTAGGGAAAAAATCACACAACTAGAAATGAGTGCCGTCCGTCCCTTATTTTCTACCACTAGAAATCCACGAAAAAAGACTTCCTCTATGATACCAGCACCCAGCGCTGCAAAAACAAAATACCATACCATTTCGCTCTGCTCATCCGCAATCCCCAAGGCAATTTCTCCACCGGTTTCAATCGCAAGAAGGATCAACGCACCGATCAAACCTAATCCAAAGACCCAAGGCGCCGCCTGCTTTGCACCTGGCATCGCCTTGGGATTCGGCTGACCGCGCACATCCGCACGCACGTCTCCAAAATACATTCGGAGCATGAACACCGAAATGCCCACATAAATCAATATCATGAGGGGATTCTCGTTGAGAGCACTCATAGCTTATTAAATTATATATGCCTTGAGTCCGACTCGTCTTTTTCGTCGTACCCGCTATCCTGGCGTTTGTGGTTAACCTTATTTTTCTTGGTGTAAGCTTCATACACGTCTTCTGCAGTCATGCCGAGTACCTGAGCAGCCGAAACCAAAAAGTGAAATAGATCCACGACTTCTACCTTAGCGTTTTGCTCGTCAAATTTTTGGTATTTTGCCCACCATTTCCACGGCACCGAGTCGATGAGCTCAGCAAGCTCTTGTTGCATTGCTCGGCTGTATTGCAAAACCCACTTTGCTTTTTCCTCTTCATTCAACACATCCAAATTTACGCCAATTCGTTTATTCAAGGCGTCCTGCAGTTCAAAAATTTCTTCAAGTTTATCCATAAAACTTATGTAGAAGAGCCCTTGCCCTTGCGCAAGCTTGAAGCTGGAAGATTTCTAAACCAAGCGACACTATGCACTTGCCACTCAAAGCCCCGCACCCCTAAAGTCCGTTTTTGTTTTTGGCGAAGCAGGAGCAAGGCAGCCTGCTGTTAACCAATAACTCGTTCATTATGATAAAATATAAATGCTAACACCGGCTACAGGTACGCATGCCGGCTCCACCCGCACTATGATGGTTCAAGTGCCGCTGATAGCCACACCATAACATAACATACAAAATACATACGATGCCAGAATTCGAAGAGACTGACCCGGCCAGCAATGCCGAAAATTACACCCCTAGCAAGGATGCCAAACCACGTAGCCGCCGTCGCAGCGGTGGCTTTAAAAAAGAATTGGCGGCCGCCCCAAGCGGAGCAATAGGCGAGATCGATCCCGCTGAAGCCCTCCGCGGAGAACGCCTAAGTGGCAGCCCTGCACCTAACCCCGAAACTCAATCTGAACCCAAACCCGGTAAACCAGCTCGAGTCGAAGCTATCAAAAGTAAATCTGCACCCGAAGCAGATGAAAATATGCCCGACCCTCAACCAACAGAGAAAACACTTGCTGCCATCAAAGCCGTAGAAGCACGCATCCTTGAACGTAAAGCTAAACGAGATGCTCGTCACCAAACTCGTAAAAAAGAGCGTGCTAAAACTTCAGACTCAGCATCAAAACGGAATACCTCCAATCAAAGCAGCGGTCTAATAGCCTCTATACTTAAATTCTTTGGACTCGGTCCAAAACCTAAAACTCAAAAAAGTCGCGGACGTCGCAATCCCCGATCCAGCCAGCAAAACCGTGGCTCACGCAACGGCAATCGTCGCAGAGGTCACAGTCGCAACCCTCGCGGATCCTCGCGCCGCGATTAATTGCCCATAGATTGAGATGGATGTTTTTCGCGTTAAAGGCAACGGCCCACTCAGCGGCACGATTGAAGTTGGTGGCGCGAAAAATGCCGCATTACCACTGCTTGCTGCCTGTCTATTGACCAAAGAGACTGTTCGCCTGACCCGTGTCCCAGACCTGAGTGATATTCGCTTCATGGTTGAGATCCTTCGGCATGTCGGCGCAAAAATTGAAAACCCTGAACCTGGCACCTGGGAAATCAATGCAGCCCAACTAAGCCACATCGCCCCCTACGAACTCGTCCGCAAAATGCGGGCTTCCATTTGTTTACTCGGTCCACTGGTTGCTCGCCTACGCCGTGCAGAGGTTTCAATTCCCGGGGGTTGCGTTATCGGCCCACGCCCGATCGATCTACACCTTAAAGGCCTGAAAAAACTCCATTGCGATGTACGGATCGAGCATGGTTACGTGTTTATCGACGCAGAAGATATGCGCGGTAGTGTTGTGTTTCTTGGCGGACGTAATGGCAGCACCGTTACAGGAACGGCCAACATCCTCATGGCGGCTACGCTTGCTCCCGGTACGACTCGCATCGAATGCGCAGCCTGCGAGCCTGAAATCGTTGACCTCTGCAAGCTCCTTACAAAAATGGGGGCCTGTATTGAAGGCATTGGAAGTCCCGAGCTCGTCGTCCAAGGAGTCGAAGAACTGCACGGCTGTGAACACCCAGTTATTGCCGATCGCATTGAAGCGGGAACCTTCATTGCCGCAGCTGCCATCACCAATGGCAATGTCTTGGTCAAAGGGATCGCACCCAATCTCCTCGGAGCCTTCCTCGATAAACTAGAAGAAGCCGGCGTACCCATTGAACCAGAAGCAGACGGACTCCGCGTCCTCCCACACAACGGCAAGCTCCGCCCAGTTGACTGTATCACCCTACCGTATCCAGGTTTTCCGACCGATCTCCAGGCACAATTTTGCGCACTGATGGCCTGCACCGATGGCATATCCATCATAACCGAACGCATTTACCCCAACCGTTTCATGCACGTGCCAGAACTACAGCGTATGGGTGCCGATATCGCCATCGAAGGCCCCAGTGCCATCGTTAAAGGACCATGCAAATTTTCAGGCGCCCCGGTAATGGCATCTGACCTGCGCGCCTCTGCTGCCCTCATCCTCGCCGCAATGGCTGCAAACGACGAAACTTGGATTCAACGCATCTACCACCTCGATCGCGGTTACGAACACTTCGAGCATAAACTCGCCGCTCTCGGAGCTAAAATTGAACGATTGGACGACTCCGAAATGCCTCACGAATTATATCAAGAATAATCCTTCCATTCTGGCATCGTCATAACCTGCTTCTTCACTATCTTATTTTTTTAAATGACTTTTTCACCTGAAGATCCGCCGACTGGAACCGAGTTTATCGAAAAAAGCCTCGCTACTCGTGACAATCCCCAAGAAGCCGCCCTGCGACCACTCACCTTCGAAGATTTTTCCGGGCAAGAAAAAACCATTGAGCGCCTCAAGGTCATGGTTGGAGCCGCCCGCGACCGCGATGAACCCCTCAACCACATCCTCTTAAGCGGACCTCCAGGATTAGGCAAAACAACCCTCTCACTCCTGCTGGGTAATGAAATGGGCAAACAAGTGAGCATCACTTCCGGCCCCGTCATTGATAAACCTGCCGACCTCGCGGGACTCCTGACAAACCTCAGCGAAGGTGACCTCCTCTTTATCGACGAAATCCACCGACTTCCAAAAACCGTTGAGGAGTACCTCTACTCCGCCATGGAAGATTTTCGAATCGATATTATGATTGACCAAGGGCCCAACGCCCGCAGCGTGCGCCTCAACTTACCCCGCTTCACCCTCCTTGGTGCTACTACTCGGATGGGATTACTGACCGCACCCCTACGCAGTCGTTTCACCCTTCAATCGCGGCTCAACTATTACGATCATTCTACCCTGCAAGGAATTGTTGAGCGGAGTTGTGATCTCCTCGAAGTTAAATACCAAACTGAAGGCGCAGCAGAAATTGCACGCCGTGCCCGCGGCACCCCCCGCATCGCCAATAATCTTGTCAACTTCTGCCGCGACTACGCTCAACAACGGGCTGATGGCATGATCACTCAAGAAACAGCCGCCGCTGCACTTGAACTACTTGAAATCGATCAGCAGGGGCTTGATGAAATGGACAAACATGTCATGCGTGTCATTGCATCCAATTACAGCGGCGGCCCTGTTGGACTCGGCACCGTTGCGGTGGCCGTCGGCGAAGAAGCCCATACTTTAGAAGAAGTCCATGAACCCTTCCTCATCCAGGAAGGCTACCTTCAACGCACTGCGCAGGGACGCGTCCTCACGGAAAAAGGCTGGCAACTGACCGGACTCCAAAAACCAGCCGACCATCAAAAGAACCAAGCTTAGGATGCCCCAGCAGGCTTCCCTGAACTACCGCAACTGGGTCGGATTTGAAAATAAAGCGCCTCAGGTCGGTCGAATGGTTCGAATTATTTTACTTCCCGATACAATTCTATGGTCACTAGGCAGCTTACACATTCACATCCAGCTTCAGGTTCTGTCATTTATTATGCCACTCCAAATGCACCTGCTAGGAATTAGAATTTCCAGCTTTAAGAATTTAAA
Organism: Opitutia bacterium UBA7350; assembly: GCA_949524905.1. Classification (GTDB taxonomy): domain Bacteria; phylum Verrucomicrobiota; class Verrucomicrobiia; order Opitutales; family Coraliomargaritaceae; genus UBA7445. The sequence continues at coordinate 54,483 of CATINC010000007.1, forward strand.
AATTCAAATACAATAACCCTATGGGTCGAAATTCCATACATAAATTAAAGCGCCCGCCGCGCTACTCTCAGGGCGCATCGGTCGTACATCTTGAAAAAGAAGACGATCTTTTTGACCTGCTCGAACGCACTGAGAACCCGCTCCTATTGATTCTTGAAGGCGTGCAAGATCCACACAATCTCGGTGCTTGCCTACGCACCGCTTCCGGTGCCGGCGTAACTGCCATACTTGCGCCCGTAAAGGGTTCCTGCGGCATCACTCATACCGTTCGCGATGTTTCCTGTGGCGGCGCAGACGAAGTCCCTTTTCTCAAGGTCAAAAACATCAGCGTTCTTCTGCGCAGACTCAAGGATCTTGGAGTCCAACTCGTGGGCACCTCGAACCGCAGCCAAGCTTCCCTCTTTGAAGTTGATCTCAAAGAGCCTACCGCCATCGTGCTGGGCAGTGAGGGTTGGGGCATTCGCAAAGTCACCGGCGAATTGTGCGACCATCTCGTTAATATTCCCATGGCTGGGAAAGTCGATTGCCTTAATGTTTCTGTATCTGCGGGTGTATGCTTGTATGAAGCCGTCCGCCAGCGACTCTAGCTTCGTTTTTCCTTTACCCCTTGAGCGCTTGTCGCAAGGTTACTGACTCACTTTGCCAGCCATGAGTCTCGTCGAAACAATCCGCAGTCAAACCGATACTATCATCGGCGAATCTGAACTGGAAGACCGCCTCCATGGCAACCGCCCACTGCGGATTAAGTTGGGCGTAGATCCCACCCGCCCCGACCTCACTTTTGGCCATCTCGTTGTCTTCAATAAACTACGTCAATTTCAAGTGATGGGCCACGAAGCGATCCTAATCATTGGAGACTTTACCACCCTTATTGGAGACCCCTCTGGGCGCTCCTCCTCGCGACCTCAACTGACTCGCGAAGCAATCCAAGCCAATGCCGAAACCTACCTCGAGCAGGCTTACAAAGTGCTCGACCGTGAAAAAACGATTGTTCACTACAACAGCGAATGGTTTGACGAAATGAACTTTGAGGACTGCCTCAAACTAGCACGCAAGATGACCGTTGCTCGCATGCTAGAGCGCGATGATTTTTCCAAGCGCTATGCAGGCAATACTCCCATTTCCATCATAGAATTCCTCTACCCACTTATTCAAGGATACGACTCCCTCATAATCAATGCCGACGTTGAAATAGGAGGCACCGACCAACTCTTTAATATGCTCGTTGGTCGCACACTGCAAAAAGATGCCGGGAAACAAGAACAGGCCGTTATCACAATGCCGCTTTTAGTTGGACTCGATGGCTCCATGAAAATGTCGAAGAGCGCAGACAATTACATCGCCTTCACTGACAGTGCTAAAGATATGTTTGGAAAAATCATGTCGATCCCCGATGAAACCATGTGGGATTACTACAAACTTCTCCTAGGGTTCGGTGAAGACCGAATTGATGCACTAAAATCCAGGCACCCAATGGATGCCAAAAAGAATTTAGCCTCTGCCCTGGTCGGTCAATTTCACTCCATGGAAAAAGCTCGCCATGAGCTACAACAATTTGAGCAGGTCTTTTCTAAAAACAAACTTCCCGATAATATGCCAACCTTCGCTTGGAGCGACCTCTTACCCGATGTGGAGAGTAACTCACTCGTCAATGTGATGGCAGCCTCTGAACTTTTTGAAAGCAAAGGTGCTATTCGGCGACTCCTAGAACAGGGCGGCGTTAAATTTGACGGTGAAAAACAAACCGACCCAAATTACTCCATCGCACGCCCGAATGAGGCACGGGTGATTCAAGCAGGAAAACGAATTTTCTTCAAAATAACTCCATAAACCAAAAACATATTCATAAAATGGCAATCGCAGCTAATACACCCGCCCCGGACTTCACCCTTAAAACAAAAAACGCCAAGGGTCTCCACGATGTGAGCCTTTCTGAAAACTATGGTAAAAAGAAAACCGTGCTCCTCTTTTTCCCGCTCGCATTTACCAGCGTTTGCATGGAAGAAATGTGTGCCGTTAACAACGGCCTCAATGAATACGCCGATTTAAACGCTGCTGTCTACGGCATCTCAGTCGATAGCCCCTTCGTCCTTGAAAAAATGGCGGAAGTAGACGGACTCCAGTTTCCCTTGCTCAGTGATTTCAATAAAGACGTCGCAACGGCATACGATGTGCTTTACCCTGATTTACTTGGGTTCAAGGGCGTAGCCAAACGATCCGCCTTCGTCGTCGATGAAACCGGCAAAATCATCTATGCTGAATCCTCTGATGATCCCAAACAACTTCCTAACTTTGATGCCATTAAGGCCATCCTTAAATCATAATAACTCAGTCTTCCAGAGCTATATAAAACGACCGTACAATCAATGACCCGCACGAACGATCCCTTCAACGTCCTCCAAGAACTCAATGGCAAGCACTTCTATAGTCTGCCTGCGCTTCAACGTCAGGCAGGATTTGAAGACATTGACAAACTACCTGTCAGCATTCGAATCGTACTCGAATCCGTACTGCGCAACTGTGACGGCAAACGCATCGTCAAAGAAGACGTAGAAGCACTTGCAAAGTGGAATCCTGACAATGTCGGCAACAAAGAAATCCCCTTCGTCGTTTCCCGGGTCGTACTTCAAGATTTTACAGGTGTGCCGCTTCTGGTCGACCTCGCCGCGATGCGCGACGCCGTCCAAGCCATTGGTTCTGACCCGGCAAAAATTGAACCGCTTGTGCCTGTTGATCTCGTGGTCGACCACTCCGTGCAAGTCGACCGCTCCGGTTCTGCTAACGCATTCCTTGAAAACCTGAAAATTGAATTTGCTCGTAATAAAGAACGCTACCAATTCCTCAAGTGGGGTCAGCAGGCGTTTGAAACCTTCAGTGTCGTTCCCCCTGCCATTGGAATCGTCCACCAAGTCAATTTGGAATACCTTGCTCGCGTGGTCTTTGAACGCGACGGCCTTCTGTATCCCGATACCCTTGTAGGCACGGACTCCCACACCACCATGATCAACGGACTCGGTATTGTCGGTTGGGGCGTAGGCGGCATCGAGGCTGAATCCGGCATGCTGGGGCAACCCGTATATTTTAAAACCCCAGAAGTTATTGGCGTTCACCTCTCCGGAGAGCTTCCAGAAGGCGCGACCGCCACCGACCTCACCCTTCGCATCACCGAAATGCTCCGCGCCGAGAAAGTCGTCGGTAAATTTGTTGAATTCTACGGCGAAGGGGCGGCCCGCCTGAGTCTAGCAGACCGAGCAACGGTCGCCAACATGGCCCCAGAGTACGGCGCCACCATGGGCTTCTTCCCAGTAGATGAAAAGTCTCTAGATTACCTTCGCCTCACTGGACGTAGCGAGTCTGATATCCAGCGCGTTGAAGATTACTACCGCGCCCAAAACTTATTTGGGATTCCCCGTACCGGAGAAATCAAATACAGCAAATCACTCGACCTCGACATCAGCACTATTGTGCCCTGTGTCGCAGGACCTAAACGACCACAAGATCGCATTGAGGTGCCCGTACTCAAAAAACGCTTTAAACAACTTATGGAAATGCCGGTTGCAGAAGGTGGCTTTGGTATGCCCGCTGCAGACCACCTAAAGAAAGTTCGCGTCGCAGCGCCCATTGCTGCCGGTGGACGCGATGCCGACGCAGCACCCGTCGCAGTAGCCGCAGAAACCCTACCTGAAATTGCACACGGCCAAGTTCTTATCGCGGCAATCACGAGTTGTACCAACACCTCGAACCCCTCCGTTATGATTGCCGCCGGACTGGTAGCTCGCAAAGCACGCGAAAAAGGACTGAGTGTCAACTCGCTCGTCAAAACCTCACTCGGCCCAGGCTCTCGAGTCGTAACAGATTACCTCGAAGCCACCGACCTACAAAAAGATCTAGATGCTCTTGGCTTCAATCTCGTGGGTTATGGTTGCACCACCTGCATTGGCAACTCCGGCCCGCTTGATCCTGCGATTGAATCTGCTCTAAAAGAAGGCGAACTCGTTGGAGCCTCCGTGCTCTCGGGTAACCGAAATTTTGAAGCTCGTGTGCACGGTGCAATAAAATCTAATTTTCTCATGTCCCCGCCACTTGTGGTGGCATATGCCCTTGCCGGCACCGTCAATATTGACCTCACCAACGACCCGCTTGGAGTAGACCCCGACGGCCAGCCTGTTTATCTAAAAGATATCTGGCCCTCAAATGACGAAGTAGAAACCCTGGTGCTATCCGGCCTTAAACCTGAAATGTTTCAAAGTAAATATGGCAACCTCGCCGGCGCCAATCCCGAGTGGAACGAAGTTCAGTCCAGTACTGGAGACAATTATCAATGGGACGATGACTCCACTTACATCCAAAACCCGCCGTTTTTTGAGTCATTTGGCCTAGAGGCAGGCACCATTACCGACCTAAACGACCTTCGACCCCTCGCCATCGTGGGCGACTCCATCACCACTGACCACATCTCCCCAGCGGGTGCAATCAAGGAAGACGGCCCAGCAGGCCGCTACTTAAAAGAACACGGTGTCGCCAAAAAAGACTTTAACAGCTTCGGCTCTCGACGTGGTAATGACCGCATCATGACGCGCGGCACCTTTGCCAATGTCCGTTTTAAAAATAAAATGGCCGAAGGTAAAGAAGGTGGCTTCACACAACTCATGCCGGAAGCCACTCCCATGGATATCCACGACGCCTGTCTAACTTATCGCGAGCGCGGTGAAGGCCTCATTGTGATTGCTGGCGAAGATTACGGCATGGGTAGCTCGCGAGATTGGGCCGCTAAAGGCACCGCCCTCCTTGGCGTGAAAGCCGTCGTCGCCAAAAGCTTTGAACGTATTCATCGGAGTAACCTTATCGGAATGGGCGTCCTCCCACTGCAATTTCCCGAAGGAGTCGACGATAGCTCCCTCGGACTAAACGGCACCGAAACCTTCTCTATAAACGAACTCAGCGACTCCATCAAACCCGGACAGACGCTTCCGCTCACCATTCAACGCACCGACGGCAATTCTGAAACCATCGATTTAGTTCTCCGTATCGATACCAATATTGAAATCGAGTACTACCGACACGGAGGCATCTTACCCTTCGTCCTGCGCGACATCATTGCGGCATCGTAACTCAAATAAGCCCTTCAATATGAGCGACCCTCGACAGCCGACTTTTCTTGTCTGCCCCTATAAAGACACCGTTACCGTGCGCATTTTGGGAAAAGCCAACTACCTCAATAGTGGAAACTTCCGAGATTTTATCGATGAGATGCTGAGCAAAGAATACCGTCGATTTATCTTCGACCTCGAAGCTTGCCGTGGCATGGACTCAACGTTTCTCGGCATTCTCGCCGGATTAGCAATCGAACTACGTGATGAAGAACCCTTTGGCACCCTTTTACTGTGTAAGCTCAATCCCAGCATCAAGGAACTACTCCGTAACTTAGGCCTCGATACCATGCTCAGCATCGACAGTGAGCTTTGCTGCGATAGCGATAGCAACAACGAATTTACTCAACTGAATAACAAAGAAATCGAGGACGCCCGAAAGGTACTCGAAGCCCATGAAAACCTTGTGGTTGCCAACCAAGACAACAAAGCACAATTTGAAGATGTCATCTCCTTCCTACGCAATCAGATAAAGCGAGATTGATCTCCATATCCATAATAATTTGACTTTGGGTTTCTTTCTTGGAAAAACTACCACATTATACCCAAAATTTCATAATATTTTCACTTTCAACAACGTGCTAGGACTCCTCTCCAACGACATCGGCATCGACCTCGGAACCGCAAATACGCTTGTTTTTGCCAAGGATAAAGGGATTGTTTTGAGCGAACCCAGCGTGGTGGCTGTTTACACCTCTACTAAAAAAGTCTGCGCCGTTGGCTCAGAGGCAAAAAAAATGCTTGGGCGCACCCCGGGTAACATCACCGCAATCAGGCCCATGAAAGACGGCGTCATTGCCGATTTCGAAATCACAGAAGCTATGCTTCGCTATTTCATCAACAAGGTGAATCGGAAGAAAACTTTCATCGCACCTCGTATTGTTGTCGCAGTCCCCTCAGGGATCACCGAAGTTGAACGACGAGCAGTTAAAGATTCCGCCATTCGTGCAGGCGCCCGTGACGTTGTTTTAATTGAAGAACCCATGGCCGCGGCAATCGGTGTTGGACTTCCGATCGACGAACCCGCCGCTAATATGATTGTCGACATCGGGGGCGGCACCACTGAGGTTGCCATCATCTCCCTTGCCGGTGTAGTTTATACAAAAAGCATTCGGGTTGGTGGAGACGAAATCGACAACGCTATCATCAACTACCTCAAGCGCGCTTACAACCTCATGATTGGTGAACGCACCGCCGAAGAAATCAAAATTCGCGCCGGGTCTGCATTTAAACTAGAAGAAGAAATTTCCATGGATGTTCGCGGACGTGACTCTGTCGCTGGCCTTCCTAAGACGATAAGCATTACCTCTGTAGAGATTCGCGAAGCCCTTGCAGACACCATTGCCTCGATTGTTGAGTTGGTGCGCAATGCCCTTGAGCGCTGTCCCCCCGAACTCTCTGCCGATTTGGTAAACCGCGGCTTTGTGCTTGCAGGTGGAGGTGCGATGATCCGAGGCCTTGACCAGCAACTCAGCGATGCCACCGGTCTTCCCGTTATCATTGCAGACGATCCCTTGAGTGCGGTTGCCAACGGCACCGGTCTAGTCCTCCAGGAGTTAGCCTTTCTTTTGAAAGACCTCGCAGGTAACCCTAAAAACTAACTCTGTGCCGTGGCGAAACTGCGCCTCGATAGACTGAAACCCCTCGTCGCCCTGGCGGCCTTCCTTTTTCTTTGGTGGATCCTCCCCGCTGCCGTGAAAAGTTTCACTCGTCTCAATTTATCTGAATTCCACGCACCAGCTTGGCTGATTACTGATAAAATTGACCAGTTGTCAAATTTTTGGGCTGCCCGTAACCACTCAAAAATTGAACTCCTTGAGGCGGGTCGTGACCTCGCTCGCACGAATGCGCGCTACCAAATCCTAGCTCAACGATACCAAAACCTAGAGAAAGAAATCGAGCGCTTAGAAAGCCTACTCGACCTCCCCCCCCAGCAGGAATACCACCATGAAATTGCTAGAGTCGTTCGACGTGACCTCAACGCCTGGTGGCAAGAAATTATTATCCGCAAGGGTCGTGATTACGAAATTCCCATAGGTGCCGCCGTTATTTTTTCTGGAGGTATTGTGGGTCGGGTCATTGAAGTCAATGCCTATAGCAGCAGAGTTGAACTCATATCGAGTCCGCGCTTTAGGATGGCTGCTAGCTTTGATGGAGACTCTCGACCGGTAGTTTATCAAGGCCGCATCCAGTCCGGATTTGTTGCTCCCCGCGGTGAAGTTAGCGATGTGCCCCAGGACTTAATGACCACCAGCCGCAAGCCACTCAGCCTGGTTTCCAACCAACTTGGCGGAACCTTCCCTGCGGGACTAAAAATTGGCACCGTACCGTGGCTAGCCCCCGGCAGCACCGGAATCTTCCAGACTGGCGCCGTGGAACTTGATAAACGACTTCATGAACTTAAAGAAGTCACGGTCCTCATTCCACTCATCTTACCAGAAAATGTAGCCCATGCTAATTGACGCCCGTACCTTTATTTTCCTTGGAGCCAATATCCTCCTTTTCTACCTAAGTCAGTTGGTAAACCACGGCATTGTCGATGCAGGCATCTATCTATTCTTACTGGGACCGATGCCGGTTATGCCTGCCCTGTATCTTAGAGCACGCACCACCTTTATTTGCATGTTCCTAACTGGGCTATGGATTGATGCCGCCTGTCCCGTACCCTTCGGGTTTTTCACCCTACTCTTTGTAGGTACCGGTACTTTTATAAGCCTCATGCGTCACCGACTTCGGGCAGAACACAGCCAGCATCCCTTTATCCTCACCCATTGCTTTAACTTGATCTGCATAATGCTCCTAAGTCTCACCAAAGGTGCCGGGCATTACCTTGTTCTGGAACTATGGATAGAAACTGCTCTTGTTGTTCTAGCTTCAAGCCTCGCTCTATGGGCGACTACACCTTGGTTTTTTCGTCTCCAACGCATGCTGATCGCAATTTTCCGCTTAGATCCTGAACCACAAGGAATGCCCATTCGGTAAACCCAACATGGAACCGCTTGACCATCACAAGGGCGAAAACCCAAGTATCCTATTCTTTCTCTGGTTAACCCTTGTCTTAATCGCCATCCTCGCCATCGGTCTCGCCTGGCGACAACTCATTGACCGCGATGCATTTGAGGTGATCGAGAAGCGGCAAACCGAGCGGCGCATCCTCAAACCCGGACCACGTGGTGATATTTACGATCGACGTGGTCGGCTGCTTGTTGGCAATCGCCCTCATTACTCTGCAGTTGTTTACTTAGACGACTTGCGCCCGGAATTCCGCTCGCAGTACTCCAAAGAACTCAAAAAAGCCCGAGCAGAAATCGAAGCGACTTACCTCACCGCCTCACCCGAAGCACGGCCCCAAACCCCTCCGCTTCCTAATTATTATAAACTTCAATGGAAAGCTCGGCAGGAGGTTATCCAAAAATATCTCGACCAAATAAACGCCATCACCGGACGTAATGACCGCCTCACCGAGACTCGACTTATTCGTCATTTTAATGAAAACCTTCTCCTTCCCTTGCCGCTTGTTCGAGACCTGACCCCCGATCAATACGCCCGACTGGTTGAGCAAATTCCACCACCACCGAATTCGCCGATTCAGATTCACACCGATACTGCCCGATATTACCCCTACCACGAACTTGCCGCCCATCTACTCGGATACGTGCAAAATAAAAACCTCGCCCCAGATGAATTTCCAAGCGACGGCATCAAGACTTTTGCTTTTCAAAAAAAAGTCGGCCGCTCCGGCCTTGAGGCTTTCTTTAATGAAACCCTCACAGGCACGACCGGCAGCGAACTATGGCGCGTCGATCCCCTTGGCTTTCAAGATACCCGGCTAGAATTGCAAGCACCTAAACAAGGCCAAGCCCTTAACATCAGCATCGACATTGACTTACAACGTGCCGCTGAGACCACCCTTGGTAACCGAGCCGGCGCTGCCGTTGCGATCGACATCCGCACGGGCGAAATCCTCGCCCTAGCCAGTCATCCAAACTACAATCAAAACCACCTAAGCCCCTTTATCCCTCAAAAAACTTTTGATGCAATCAATGAAGCAGGTGCTTGGCTCAACCGCGCGCTCCAACTCTCCTACCCGCCAGGCTCTACCTTTAAAATTCTCACTGCGATTGCTGGTATGCGCAACGGCAGCATCACCCTCGATACGGCTCATAATTGCCGAGGAGTCTATCGTGTAGGAAATCGCATCTTCCGTTGCCATGCTCGTAATGGACACGGCTCTGTTCAATTAACCGATGCGATTGAGGCTAGCTGTAATGTTTTCTTTTACGCAGAAGGTCTCGATATGGGAATCGATACCCTCAGCACAGAAGCACAACGATTTGGGTTTCACGAGAAAACCGGCATCGAAGTCCCTTACGAAACCAGCCGAAATATTGTACCCACAAAATCTTGGAAGCGCGAAAAGATTGGCTCAGGCTGGGTGCCCGGAGACACCGCAAATACTTCCATTGGACAAGGTTTTCTCCTCGCCACCCCCTTACAAATGGCTTGCTTCATGGCTTCTGTCGCGCGTGATGAAACGCGTACTCAACCGACCATACTTACCCGCTCCACCCTCAACCCCAAACCCATTGAGCATGGTGGCGAACCGATCGGCCTTAATCCACGCCAACGCGCCCATTTATGGCAAGGAATGGAACAAGTCACGGGTCGCCAAGGCACCGGACGCTTAGTTGGAATAGATAACTTCCGCATTGCTGGAAAGACCGGCACTGCAGACTTTCGCGCCCACGGAAAAGAAGTGAATCTTGCATGGTTCATCGGTTTTGCTCCCGTAGAAGATCCTCAGATCGCAGTTGCGATTATGGTTGAAGGAACCGAAGAAAGCCATGCATATCATGGTGGATCCACCGCCGGACCTATTGCAAAAGACATCTTTCTCGAATTCATCCGACAATACCCTGAACGCGCAGGACGCCTCCCTCCCCCTTAGTCTGGCTTTCGCCAACTGAAGGCATGGCATAATGCCACGGCCGCGGCATCGGATTCATCGTAACGCTTACCAAAATCTGTCCCCGTCAAGCTCTGCACTGTCCGCGCGACTTGCTCCTTGCTGGCTCGCCCAGCCCCAACCACCGCTTGCTTGATCCGCAGAGGTGCGTATTCATATACGGGCAACCCACGCATCGCCGCGACTCCAATCACCACTCCGCGCGCCGCTCCTAAAATCTGCGCCGTTTGGAAATTTTGCACGTAGATGGTCTCCTCGATGGCGACATGATCAATTCTATGCTGGTCGATAAAATCCTCCATCTGATTCCCGATCGCCCCCAAGCACTCCGGCTGCTTCAGCTTGGGTTTCAGCTTAAGCGTTACACTTTCGATTAAAGACGGCGTTTTCCCTGCACGGTATTTAAGGACGGCAAATCCACTTCCGCGCAAACTTGGATCTACACCCAAAATTACCCCAGAAAATTGCTCCGGCAATTGCATTGAAACCTGCCCTATGGCCTGACTACCTGCGGTACCACCCTTAGCGATGTAATCCGCCCATAATTTACGTGTCGATTTGCGCCCCATCTTTTCATCACAGCCTTGCATCCCACGCAGCTTTGGCAAGCATCCATACATGCGATGGAAATGCATTTGTGCTTATGACGGTACCGACTTCGACGGCTGGCAACGACAGACCGAAGGTAACGGCATTCAAAATGTCCTCGAAAATGCACTCAGCCAAATCTTTGATGCATCACTCAAAACCCATGGAAGCGGTCGCACAGATGCCGGCGTCCATGCACGTGGACAATGTTTTCACTTTGATGCGGATTGGGAACACGATGCCGGTAAACTTATCCGTGCGCTTCATTCCATTCTGCCGACCACAATTCAAATACGTAGCGCGCAACTCGTTTCTCAATCATTTCACGCTCGACACTCTGTCATTGGAAAACGCTACATTTACCGCTCCTACCTCGGCCGCGCTAACCCGCTTGAGCAACGCTACCTATGGGCCTGCCGCGATGTCCCCCTCGACCTGCCCGCCATGCGCCAAGCGGCCCAACACCTAGTGGGCACTCATGATTTTTCTGCCTATGGCGCGACTCATGGCAAAGACAATGACCCAAATCCTGTTAAAACCGTCCATCGCCTCGATCTCACTCAAAAAGGACGCTACCTCACCCTCACCACCGAAGGCAGCGGCTACCTTTACCGTATGGTTCGCAGTTTCGCAGGCGCCTTATATTCCGTTGGTCGCGGCCGTCTCACCCCCGCCGAGATACAGGAAATTTTAGCCTCCAAGAAACGTACGCACCGAATCGTTACCGCACCCGGCACCGGCCTCTGCCTCGATCGCGTTTTTTATTGATCGATCCAGATGTCCATGAAATCGGCTCCGAAACGAAAGCAGATAGCCCCCGGCATAATGGAGGCACGAGCCATAACCCACCTTGAGTGGTTTCCATCTGCGGTCATCTCGCAAACGCTGAGAGCTGCTTAAAAGAACTCATGCTGACATTCATAAAAAATACCTATTGCGCTGCCATGGATTTACTTATCCCCCGCAGTTGCGTACACTGTGCGCAAGTAGTGGACGGAGGACCCTACCAGTACCTCTGCTCAAGCTGTGCTCGCCAAATTCATTTCTGCAATCCCCCAGCATGCAAAACCTGCGGCTACCCCTATTTCGGCAGCATCACCAGCACTCATAAATGTCCCCATTGTGCCGAATTAGATCCTGTCTTTGAAAACGGCAAAACCCTCTTTCTCGCTCGAGGCCCAGGGCGCAGTCTTTTGCACTCGCTCAAATACCATCAGGGTTTTTACGTTCTAAAAGATCTCGCTCGAATGCTCCAAGAAATCCCGCATTTCCGGGCATTCCTTCGAGGTGCTATTTTAGTTCCAGTTCCTCTGCATCCGACTAAAATAAGGGAAAGAAGTTTTAATCAAAGCGAATGTATCGCCCAAACGCTGCTCAAAAATAGCGAGGCGCTGGCCGTTCAATCGATCCTCGAACGCCAAGAATTTACCGACTCCCAGACCCAACTTGACCGCCAAGAACGACTACAAAACGTTAAAAATGCTTTTGCCTTGTCTACAACTGCTCGTTTAATGAAAAACAAACACTACATAATCGTGGACGATGTCTTCACCACTGGTTCGACCCTCAACGCCTGCGCACGCACCCTTCGCGCCGCCGGCATAACCCACCTAAGGGCTGTCGCTATCGGTCACGGTTAACTTAACTCCCTTACTTTCCATAATGGCCATCTTCAGCAAACCAAACTATTCTACCGTCACGGTTAAGAAAAAAGATATCCCTAAGGATCTTTGGACCAAGTGCCCAAAGACCGGCGAAATTATCTATAACCGGGTCCTTAAGGAGAACCTTATGGTCGTTCCAAGCAGCGGATACCACTTCCCCATGGATGCTCGCGCCCGTATCGCTTCCTTGCTAGATGGAGATTCCTTCGTAGAAAAAGATTTAGGGGTTCGTTCACTCGATCCTCTTAAATTTAACGCCACAGCAAAGTATACCGAAAAACTGAAGGCCAGTCAGGCCAAGACCAAAGAAACCGATGCCGTGGTGGATGGCCTTGGCACAATTGGGGAAATCCCCGTCAGTATCGCGGTGATGGATTTTCGTTTCATGGGTGCTTCTCTGGGCTCCGCTGCAGGTGAAAAAATCACCCGTGCCATTGAGCGAGGACTCGACAAGAAATGCGCCGTCATAATCGTCTCTGCCTCCGGTGGAGCGCGGATGCAAGAGGGAATTCTCAGCCTGATGCAGCTTGCCAAAACCAGTGCCGCACTTGCCCGCCTCAGCGAAGCTGGCATTCCTTTTATTTCAATCCTAACAAACCCGACGATGGCAGGCGTGATGGCCAGTTATGCCTCCCTCGGAGATGTCATCATTGCTGAACCCGAAGCTCTTATTGGCTTTGCTGGCCCGCGGGTGATTAAAGAAACGACCCAACAAGATTTACCCGATGGTTTTCAAACTTCAGAATTCCTCCTTGAGCATGGCCTCGTCGATATGATCACCCCTCGAGTTGAATTACGCGACCGCCTCATACACCTCCTCAAGTGCTTTGGTAAAAATACCAGCGCCAAAGGTGCCTAGCTCCCATGAAACCGGCTCCGGCTAAGCCATGAAAGAAGCCTCAGATTTGAAAGCCCCGCCCACAAGCTTTGCCGAGGCCTGCACATACCTTTACGCCCTCCGCGATCAAGGTTCTAAATACGGCCTTGAGCGCATCGAAGCACTCGTCAGAGCACTTAAAAACCCACATCATCGCTATCCTGTCATCCATGTCGCCGGCACCAATGGCAAGGGATCCGTTTGCGCGATGTTGGAGGCGCTCTATCGAGCCAATGGTTACCGAACCGGTCTCTTTACCTCCCCCCATTTAATGCATCTGGGTGAACGCATTCAGGTAAACCGGCAAACGCTAAAGGAAAGCAGCATCTTGGAATACACCCAAAGGATGCAGTCGCTCGGTGATCCATCTAAACCTACCCCTAGTTTTTTTGAATACATCACCGCAATGGCTTGGCTCCATTTTGCAAAGTTGGAAGTCGACCTCGCCATTATTGAAACAGGATTAGGAGGACGATTAGATGCCACTAATGTGATCCTGCCAGAGCTGAGCATTATCACTTCTATCAGCCTCGATCATTGCGATCTCCTGGGAGATACTCTCGCCGACATCGCCTGTGAAAAAGGGGGCATCATCAAACCTGATAAACCCGTACTTCTAGGATGTCTTCCGCCTGAAGCAGAAAAGGAATTACGCCGCATTGCAACCGAACAGGGAAGCAAGCTTTACTGCGTTCGCGAGCGTTTCCCCGATGGTGCATCCCTGCCCGTCACAAATCTGAAAGGACAATTCCAGCGGTGGAATGCCGCCCTGGCGGTCTACGCCACTGAAATCCTTCAGGCCGAATTTCCCATTCAGCAAATCAATGCCTTGCAGAGCGTTGACTGGCCGGGTCGCTGGCAGCGGATTCAACTTTCAGATCGTGAGCTTATCCTCGACGCAACGCACAATCCTGAGGGCGCCAGCGCACTCGAGCAAAACCTCCGCGAGCTCAAAACCCCGCCAGTCATCATTGCAGGGACTCTAGGTGAAGATCGTGGACGCAATCTAATCCAAACCATCGCCCCCTTTGCTCGGGAGCTCATTCTCGTAGAGCCCAGCCAACCACGCGCCACCCCTGCCACCAGTCTGCATGCCTACCTCCCTTCTGATTTTAAAAACCCAGTCTGCACCGACTCTCTAACTTCCCTCTTTCCAAAACCCCACACCTGTACCGCCGGTCGTCCCCACGACATCATCCTTGTCACTGGTTCGATTTACCTTATCGGAGAAGTGCTTACCCGACTTCAAGCTGATGCGCCCGCCAAGCTAAATTTTAAATTGCAGGATCGGATTTAAATCTGCCTCATAAAAAGTTTTGCCCCTAGCGGAAGCGCATGAGGTTGCATTATGAACCCATCTTCGCCTTCATTAAAATGTGGATAGTTTTTCAGAAGTCACCCTGCTACTTGATCTAGGATATATCATTCTTGCGGCAACGGCTTTCGCCTTCTTAGGAAAACGAATCAAGATGCCCTCATTGGTGGGCTACCTCTTGGCGGGCCTGCTCCTTGGCCCAGTCCTTGGACTGGTTGCCATTGGGCATTCTTTAGAAATGATTGCGGAATTGGGCATCGCCCTTCTTCTTTTCCTCGTTGGTCTCGAACTCAGCTTTGATAAAATCAAAGACCTAGGAAAAGCAGCTGTCTCCATCAGTAGCTTTCAGGTTTGCTTGACTGCTATAGGTGGCTTTGCCGTGGCACAACTCCTGGGCTTTGGATTACTGCCGGCCATCTTCCTCGCCGCCACTGTGACTTTTAGCAGTACCGTTGTGGTCATTAAATTGCTCGACCAGAAAGGACATATGCATCGACGCTATGCCCGCCTAGCGGTGGGGCTCTTTCTCGGTCAGGACATTGTTATCATCCTCGCACTCACGATATTGAGCGGCCTTGGAGCAGGTTCTGACTTCGAGTTAGCCATCGTTCTCAAAAGCCTGGGAGTGGCCTTTGGCGGTATGGGCTTACTGTTGAGCGTGGTTCTAGTAGCGGCACGCTACATTCTGCCGCGTCCTTTTGCTTGGGCGGCAAATTCACCGGATACCGTCTTCATCTGGGCGCTTTGCTGGTGCTTCCTTATCGTGCTATTGGCGCACCAATTACATCTTTCGCTGGAAATCGGCGCCTTCCTTGCCGGAGTTGCCCTAGCTCAACTGCCCATGCACGAAGACCTGCATCGGCGCCTGCACCCACTGATGACATTCTTCATCGCGATCTTTTTGGTCACCTTGGGTATCCGTATGGAGATTCAAGAATTTAGCACCGTCTGGGTCGCAGTACTCGTGCTCAGTACTTTTGTCCTATTGATAAAACCGCTCATAGTCTTTGTCATCCTTACCCGAATGCGTTTTGACGCGCATACCGCCTTTCACACAGCTGTCGCGACAGGGCAAGTCAGTGAATTCTCATTTATCCTACTCGCGATGGGTGCTAGCTCTGGGCTCATCAACGGAACCCTCGTTACGCTTGGTGGGTTGGTCGGACTCATCACGATAGCCTGCTCTTCTTACCTGATCATAAACGCAGATGCTCTTTACAAAACCTACAAAAGAACCGGACTCTTTCGTTTGCTCGGCAGCAAGCGTGACAGTAGTACCGAGGCCGAAGAAACCCGCGAAAGGCATTGCATAGTAGTTGGGATGAACGCCATGGGGCGCGCCATCACGCAAGCCTTGGCAAATCGTGGGCTCGAGGTCTTGGCAGTCGATACCGATCCTAAAAAACTGACCGGGCTGGGCTCAGCCGAAACCTTTATCGGGAGCGTCGAGTATGAATCCGTCATTGAGGAAATTGGTCTACGTCGAGCGAATATGGTGATTTCCGCACTTCAGATTGAAGATGCCAATCACCTTTTGGCTTATCGCTGTAAATCTTATGGTGTTCGCTGCGCAATTCATGCCTTTGACCTCTCCATGGTAGAAGATTTGCTCGACCTTGAAACCGCCTATCTGCTCATGCCCTCCGCAGATGGCACCGTCGCCCAAAAAAATATTTTGATAAAGGAAGGACTGGTTAAAATATGAGCGGCTATGCTATCTTGATGCTGGTAGCGGCAATCGCCTTTGGGCTTTCTAAACTACTGCGTCTGCCGGCGATACCCCTTCTCATGCTGGGTGGAGTAGCTTTGCAAATCCTCGCTAACAAACTTCAAATCAAAATCGACCCTGCCCTCGTGCAGGAAACCATTGAACTCGGCCTGGCCGTCCTCGTCTTTACCGCCGGCGCCGACCTCAGCCCGCGCCGGGTTAAAAAGCGCATTCAACCCGTCCTCATCCTTTCTTGCGCTCAATTTCTTTTACTGGGTCTAGCAGGTGTGATGACCGCACGCTGGCTGGGCTATGAATGGATGGTGGCCTTCTATATCGGCTCCGCACTCTCTGCCAGTTCTACTCTTGTGGTCGTGCGCCACCTCCAACAACGCCGCCAATTCTTTGAACCTTACGGTCGCTTGGTAGTGGGCGTGCTCCTGATGCAGGACATCTTTATCATCCTTTTGATTGTTGCGCTTCAGGCGATAGCAGGCGGTCCACTTGAATGTTCCCTTGCCCTGTTAAAAGCCCTTGCCCTTGGCGCGATCGCCCTGCTGCTCCACCGACGCCTCGTGCCTTGGGTCTGTCGCCGATTCCGTGCCGATGAAGAAACCCTCATGCTCGGTGCGCTCGCCACCCTTTTCACTTTTTCTGCAGTCGCTTATCTCTTAGAATTACCCTTCCTTGTGGGCGCTTTCCTAGCAGGCTTCATCCTTTCGGCCTTCCCCATGAATGGCCTCGTGCGCGGGATGCTCGGCTCCATCACGAGTTTCTTTCTCGCCCTCTTTTTCATCAGTATCGGCTTTGTCCTGACCCTGCCAACGGGAGCAATGCTCCTGCACGGTCTTGTGCTTATTATCGTTCTTATTGTCGTTACCGTCCTCCTGGTCACAACCCTCGCCGAACGACTGGGATACTCCACGCGCGCTGCCCTTGAGGCAGGCATCCTCCTTTCTCAAACCAGCGAATTTTCCCTCCTTCTGGCATTTGCCGGCATGAGCGCTGGGCACTTAAGTGCCCAGCTATTTTCCATGATCGCACTGATCACAGTCAGCACGATGACGCTGACTTCCTTAATTTCCAGAGATTCCATAATTTGGGGTCTCATGAAACTGCACCCCAAACAACGGCATAGCAAAACTGCCGGTTTCCAAAACCTAAGCGATCATGCCGTTCTCCTCGGCTATGGGCGCGCTGGTCGCCAAACGGTACAATTTTTAATTGAGCATGGCCTTGAGGTGGTGGTGGTTGATAGCGATGCCGCTACCGTTCGGCAACTCCGTGAAAAAGGACTGCATGCACTCCAAGGCGATGGATCTAATGCCCAAGTCTTAAATCAGGTAAATGCCCACCAAGCACGTGTCGTCCTTTGTTCCATGCGCTATAGTCGAGACGCCTTAGTAGCCCTACGAGCTCTTGAGGGGGCGACTGCCAAAGTCATTGCCCGAACTTTTGAACCGCACGAAGCTGAAAAAGTTCGCGCCCTGGGCGGACTCCCCGTCGATACCGCCCATGCAGCTACGGGCAATTTCCTAAGCTGGCTAGAGTCGAACGCTTTGATCAAGTGAGCCGTATTATTTTCTCTGCTAAAAGCAGAAAAAAGCCTCATTCCCTTTTAGGATTAATCTTAAGCTATCATTTATTTTTTCTGGAGGCTTTATGAGCTGCAATTTTCTCATCCACCTCCTCAATAAACTGATCCGTGTAAACCCGCTGCGGAAGCCATTTGGGATATGAAACTTTGTGAATGCCGTAATAAGGATGCCGATGATGCACATCATACAAGACCATAAGGTTATCAGGACCATGATCGACCCAGTCTAAAATCTCCTGTTCCGTCATCTCCTTTTGGTAGAGTGGATTGTCAGGATTACTTTTCATGAAATCCAAACGAATGGTCTCATTAAATTTCACTGGATCCACCGCATTAGCGAGCGACCACTCCACGATGGCGTGATGGAGTTCTATCTGACGAGCCGCATGTGGATTAAGCGTGCGATCTTGTTTTTTTGAGAATCGTCCAGCACGCTATGAGTCACCCCGCAGATGAAACAAGGTTTGTTTTCCTCAACAACCAACTTTCGATGGATATCCTTATTGGCTCTGGTTTCCTTACGTTTTGAATGCTCCGGAAAATAGCTCGCCTCCTCAAGTATTTCAAAATCCCCATGAATTTGAAACGAAGGATCAGGACTAATCTCCAAATGCTGCCATTGATGGGTCTTATTGTTCATAATATTAACAATACATGCTGTTATAGTAGGATATTTTGTCGATATATTAAAATATATACCGCCACAGGCCTCTCCTAAACGATAGATGTGCGTGCGACAGAATCTTTTGAAGCAGCACAAAACCAACAAAACCCTCTTTCCTATTACAGTAACAACCTAGGTATCTATTTTATCCATCCCTAAAAAGAGACAGCTCGAACAGACACGGATTCGCACTCTTAAGAAACTTAGAATCACGCCGCGCCGGTGCAATAATAACGCACGGTCGCCGCCAGACATCGCAAAAGCAGCCGAAGCTATGCCTTAAAAGGCGCTGTATTCGCGCCTATTCGTGCGCATTCATGGTTTAATAGGCATCACTGGCACACAGGCTATGAGTAGGCGCGTGGGTTACTTTTCAAGGCGCTACGAGGACTTCCACAACCTTCTTTGTCATAGTTTCGATTTTTACCTTCAACTTCCAACTCCAAATGCCCAACCTTAATCTCCCTCAACGCTCTGTGTTCGGTGTTCCTAAAAATCTTTCCACTTTCCCACCTGTGCACTTTCCCACACCTAGCAACCCACACCCTAAACGTGTTGGGCGACGAGTTGGTGAAACTCGGTAAAGAGGGGGTCGGCGTCGTTGGGGCCGGGGGCGGCTTCTGGGTGGTACTGCACTGAGAAAACGGGGCGGTCTTTGAGTCGGAGTCCCTCGACGGTCTGGTCGTTGAGGTTGATCTCGGTGACGATGGCGCCGTGCTTTTCGAGTTCTTCCTGGGTGGAGGCGAAGCCGTGGTTTTGGGCGGTGATGGCAACTTTTCCGGTCTCAAGATTTTTGACGGGTTGGTTGCCGCCGCGGTGTCCAAACTTGAGTTTAAAGGTTTCCGCGCCGAGTGCGTGGGTAATGATTTGGTGCCCGAGACAAATGCCAAAGGTGGGGTAATGCTCGATGAGCTTCTTGACGGTGGCATGGGCGTAGGTGACGGCAGCGGGATCGCCGGGTCCGTTGGAAAGGAAGAGTCCCTGGGGGTTAAATTCACGGATGGCTTCGGCCGAGGTATTTGCAGGGAAGACTTGGACGTCGAAACCGTGCTGTTGAAGGCGGCGGTAGATGGAATATTTCGCGCCGAAGTCGAGGGCTGCTATTTTGAAGCGTTGCTGAGGAATGGGCGCGGTGTTGATGTCGGTCCCGACAACGGTGAAGGGCTCACAGGGTTCCTTCCGAGCGGTCCAGTCGTAGGGAGCGGCGGCGGTGACTTCTTTGACAAAGTCGACCCCGACGAGTCCGCCGAAATCGCGGGCTTTGGCGACTGCTGCTTCGTCGCTGATTCCTTCGGTGCTGAGACAGGCATTTAGGGCGCCGGCAAGGCGAAGTTTTTTGGTGATGGCGCGGGTATCGACCCCTTCTAGACCGGGGATGCCAGCCTCTGCGAGGTAGTCTTGAATGGATTGATTGCTTCGCCAATTACTGGCGAGAGGGCTGACTTCGCGGACGACAAAGCCGCTCACTTTGGGGCCGTCAGATTCAACATCTTCGGGGCAAATACCGTAGTTTCCGATCTGGACAGCGGTCATGGTGATGATCTGGGAAAAATAGGAAGGGTCCGTTAGGATTTCCTGGTATCCGGTCATACTGGTGTTAAAGCAGGCTTCTCCAGTTTTAGTGGCGGCGGCTCCGAAAGATCGACCGCGGAAGATTGTTCCGTCTTCAAATGCGAGTACACCATCTAATAAACCGTTTGCCATTCTAGCGGAGGAGAAAAAAGAGAAATTGGCGGTATGCAAACATTTATGCCTATAGTCAGTATTTTATTCTCCGCTGAGGAGGCGGGTGCGACGATGCGGGAGGGGGAATTGGAGAGAAATGACGGTGCCGATGCCTTGACGGGATTCGATTCCGATCTGGCCACCGTGGTCACGCATGACGCGCTGCACGATCATCATACCCAACCCGTGCCCGTCTTCTTTGGTGGTATAATAAGCTTGTAGGACTTTGGCAAGGTCGGCTTCGGCGATACCGGAACCGGTGTCGATGAATTGTAGGTTTAGAAATTCGTCGTCGAGGGCGGTACGGATGCGGAGTTTTCCTCCCGGCTGCATGGCTTCCATGGCGTTTTTGATGACATTGAAAAAAACCTGCTTAATCTGTCCGTAGTCGCCGAGTATGGCCGGTGGTTTTTCGTTCACCTCGATGTTGATTTCAAGCTCACGGTCGACCAGTTCGGCTTCCTGTACGCGCAAAACTTCTTCGACAAGTTGAATGAGGTTGAGTTCATTGAGTTCAGGTTTTTGGGGACGTACGGCTTCGAGGAAATGTGTGATGATCCCGTCCAGACGGGTGACTTCGCCTTGGCAGATTTGAAGCGAATCGGCAATGGAATTTGCGGCGGGGGATTTGGCGTTGTTTTGCAGTTGATCAAGTTGGCGCTTGATGAGCTGGAGGTGAATGGTCAGAGAATTCAGCGGGTTGCCGAGTTCATGGGCGACGCCGGCCGCGAGGCGCATAACGGAATCGATCCGCTCGCTCTCAATCCGTTCTTCGAGGGTAACTTTATCCTCGGTGACATCGCTGAGAACAACGACATAACCGCCGCTGTCGGATGCGCCAACTTGTGCGGCGATAGGAACCATGTAGAGACGCAGGAAGCGGCGCTCGGGATAAGTGAGCTCAACCTCGCGAGCGAGCACTGGCTTCGCGGCGCGGGAGGCGTCCACGCTTTGAGGGTCAATGGAGCGAGCGAGGTCGGGTACCATTTTCCACAACCGAGCACTGCCAATTTCATTTTCCTTGAGCCCGATGATATTGAGGGCGGCGTCGTTGGCGTACTGCACAATGCCGTCGGTATCAATGACGAGAATACCATCCTGAATGGTGTTAAAGACGGTTTCCTGAAGTTTGCGTTCTCGGGCAAGGCGCTGAACAAGTATACCCAGATTCACGGAGTCGAGGTCTTCAAGTCGGCCTAGGATTTTATCAAGCCCGGTATTTTTCATAAGGTCAAATTAGCTAAAGGGTTGAATCCCAGCATGACAATACTTGAAGCAACTGCCTCAATGGTGCCGGGCGGCGAGGCGATCTATGATTTGAGTCGCAAGGTCGGTTTTAAGTGCTGGACCAAGGGTTTCATTTGAACCGTTGGCGGCGAGAAAGATGACTGTGTTGGTATCTGCAGCAAATCCAGCGCCGGGTTGGCTGAGGTCATTGGCAACGATGAAATCACAATTTTTTGCGACGAGCTTTGCGCGGGCGTTGGGTTCGAGATTTTCGGTCTCCGCGGCAAACCCAACCACTGTTTGGTTGAGTTTACGCTCGGCAAGGGTTGCCAGGATGTCGCGAGTCGGTTCGAGTTCGAGCCTTAAGGAAGCGACTGACTTCTTTTCTTTTTGCGGCAAATATTGACTCGGGCGGAAGTCGCTGACGGCTGCCGCCATGATAAATAGATCGCATGCATCAAATAAGGCATCGACCTGATGGTACATCTCCTCTGCGCTAACAACTGGGTAAAAGATAGTGCCCTCAGGCTCAGGAAGGTTAACGGGGCCGGCGACGAGATCAACATTCCAACCGAGGCGGAGAGCGGCCTCTGCGAGGGCATAGCCCATCTTTCCGGTCGAAGGGTTACTGAGGAACCGCACCGGATCGAGAAACTCACGGGTAGGGCCAGCGGTTATGAGACAGCGGATAGAGCTTGCATTTGACATTACAGTGCGAAGCCTAGTGCGGTTTATGGCAGCTTCGCAATACAGCACCTCGAAAAGTTCAGAAGTGGGAACCCCACCTCCGAAGAAGGAAAATATGTTTCTGAACCTAGGATTTAATATTCTTTTGCCGATCTTGATCCTGAATAAAGGGAGCAAATGGTTTAGTGCTCACCTGGAGCCTTACTTTGAGAATGTAGCTATCCCGATTTTACTCATGGCGCTAACGTTTCCCATTGCTTACTTTGTCTACGATTATTTTAAGCGGCAGAAATATAACTTTCTGTCGATTCTAGGACTTGTCAGCGTGCTGCTAACTGGAGGCATTGGCATCCTGAATATCCCCACTGAATGGTTTGCGGTGAAGGAAGCGGCCATCCCGGCATTAATTGGCATAGCCGTAGTTGTTTCTTTAAAGACGCCCTACCCTTTAATCCGAACCTTGCTTTACTCACCTGAGATTATGGATGTTGATAAAGTGCAAGCCGCCTTGGAGCAAAATGACTCGGTGGCTGCTTTTGAAAAATTGCTGGAAAAATGCACCTGGATGCTGGCAGGTTCTTTTCTTTTAAGCGCCCTGCTAAATTTTTTCATGGCGCGTTGGATCGTGGTGAGCCCGAGTGGCTCAGATGCGTTTAACGCAGAAGTTGCCAAGATGATGGCCTGGAGTTGGCCGGTGATTGTCGTGCCGAGCTTGGTGATTATGTCGGTCACACTATGGATGCTCCTAAGTGGCATTCATCGATCCACAGGACTAAAGTTTGAGGAAGTGATTCGCGCCTCCGAAAATGAAACCTCAGCGCCTAAGGGTGGTGATTCCGATTAGCGTTTCTCGAGCGCTTGGTAATCGCGCAAACCATGCCCGGTGTAAATCTGGCGTGGCCGGTGGATGCGTCCTTTAGGATTTTCCGCTATCTCCTTCCAATTTGCAATCCAACCGGGCATCCGACCAATGGCAAACATTACCGTGAACATCTCGGGTGGAATTCCAATGGCACGAAGTAAAATCCCGCTGTAGAAATCCACATTGGGATAAAGTTTGCGGCTGACAAAATATTCATCCTCCAGGGCGGACTGTTCTAACCTGCGAGCGATGTTGAGCAAGGGATCATCCACTCCAATCTGCGTCAGGACTTGCTCGACGGTTTTTCCAAGGATCTTAGCACGAGGATCGTAATTCTTATAAACCCGGTGTCCAAAGCCCATAAGCTTGGCTTTACCTTCTTTAGCCGCCTCAATGAAACGAGTTCCATCATCACCACTGGCGTGAATGTCTTCCAGCATTTGCACAACGGCCATATTTGCTCCACCATGCGAAGGGCCCCAAAGGGCGCAGACGCCCGCAGAAACCGAGGCGAAAAGATTCGCTCCACCTGAAGCAACCATGCGGACAGTTGAGGTGGAACAGTTTTGTTCGTGGTCTGCATGCAAACGAAGGAAAAGATCCAAAGCGTCTCCAGCCCCGACGCTATCAATGTAATCAAAATAGGGCTCGGTGAACATCATGTGCAGGAAATTTTCGCAATAACCGCGGGAATGGTTGGGCGCCACAAAGGGGAGTCCTTTTTTCATGCGGAAGGTCATGGCGGCAAGGGTGCGTACTTTTGAAATCAAAAGAGCGGCGGTTTCATCGAAATGCGCCAGATCTTGGTCACGATCATTGGAAGACATCTCTGGGTAGTAAGCCCCAAGTGCGTTGAGCATAGCCGATAGGATCGACATGGGGTGCGAATTTCCAGGAAATCCCTCAAAGTGGTGATGCATGCTGGTATGCACACTGGCACTGCTGCTCACTCGCTTACGAAAAACGGCAAGGCTTTCTTCTGCGGGCAACTCACCATAAATGATCAGCATAGCCGTCTCTAAAAAAGTAGACTTTGCCGCCAGTTGCTCGATGGGATAGCCACGATGGCGTAAAACCCCCTGCTCGCCATCAATGAAAGTGATGTCGCTCAAGCAAGAACCTGTATTGCCGTAGCCTTCATCAAAGGCGATGAATTTAGATTTAGTTCGCAAACTACGAATATCAAACGCCTTCTCCCCCTCCGTTCCTAAAATTAGGGGAAATTCATAGTTTATATCGTCGAGTCGAATGAGTGCGGTTTGCTCCTCCATATCTCAGAGTGTATTCAAGTAATTGGGTGATAGATCGTGTTTGCTTCTATTTAAGAACACGACTTCACAAGCATAACAAAAAATTAGCGTAAAGTTGCAATCCTTTTGACTGACTTTTTTCAGGGTGAAACTGAGTGGCAAAACAACGACCATGCTGCACCCCCGATGCAAACCTGACACCATAGTCGGTCTCAAACCAAATGATAGAAGGATTCGTTGGGACAATGTGATAACTGTGCACAAAGTAAAATTGATCGACCCCACTCTCAAAACCCTCCGTCAAAGGTGCCTCTCTAGAAAAAGTTACACTGTTCCAGCCCATGTGCGGAACCTTGAGCGTTGCATCGATATCAAATCGACGTACCGAACCTTCAAATATTCCCAGGCCGGCACAATCTCCCTCTTCCGAATGCTCAAAGAGTGCCTGCAGACCCAGACAGATCCCAAAAAATGGCTTATCTGCCGCAACCCAATCACGGATAACTCGATCAAATCCAGTTTCCTTTAAGCGACGCATGGCATCCACCATTGCTCCTTGCCCCGGCAAGACCACCGCATCTGCGCTTGCGATGGCATCGGGCTCATTAGCAAGATAAGCGTCTGCACCCACTTGGTTCCAACCTTTGAGGACTGAGCGCAAATTACCCATGCCGTAGTCAATGACTGCGAGGCGAGGACGTTCTTTCTTCTTTGGAGCGGGCATCTACTACAAGCGTGCGGATCTAGCCTCGCCTGGCAAGCGACAAGCTACACCCAGCCCGAAGTTTTGAGTATCTGTCAGCCGTTAATCGCTGGTCACATTTTGATTTTTGTACTTTCGCCATAGGTACAGAAAAGACCATGAAAATTCCCTTGGGCTCGCTTCGATCCATTCTTCAAGCGCTCGATCACTGAGCCATTTACCCTCGATAATTTCTTCAGGATTTAAATCAAAGGGTCCTTCGGCATGACAGTGATAGAGCCAGACAAATTCGTTGCCGGTTTCAGGACAAGCATCTACCTTAAAAACGCGTTTTAATTCAGTCGGAACGGACAAACCGATTTCCTCATCCAACTCGCGCCTAGCAGCCATATCATAGCTCTCGCCACTATCCACATGACCTGAGCAGGCGCTCACCCATTTCCCCGGTGCGGTATCCTTGGACATAGAGCGGCGTTGTAGAAAAATCTCTTTGGCGGAATTAAAAACAAAAATATGGATCGCCCGATGCCTTAAACCTTCACGATGCACCACTGCGCGAGGTTTAACCTCTATGACCTGGTCCTCATCGTCAACGACATCAAACAGCTCATCTTGCAAATTCTTCTCATCATCCATATCTTTCAAAAAAGTTGTGTTCATTTTTTATTCACAATGGGATTGCCTAAGTGAACCTCTCATTACACCCGGCCGTAAAAGTTGTTCCCAAAATTCACACAACGCCGATTCAGTATGTGAATAACTTGGCCGTCCTTAGCGCAGCAAGCTCTTGAAATCATCAAATTGACCGCTGAAACCACCTTGCAAGCCTTTGTGAATAACGGCTACGGCATCATGCGAATGAAGCGATTCAAGGTGTGCGCAAGCAACTTGAAAATCATGTACGCGTGGCTCCGCCTCCAACTCCTCGTAAAGCAATCGGGCAGCGTCCTCCACAAATTTAGTGAAGGCACCGTTTAACTCTGCAAAAGCCTGCTCATCTTCGCGCTTAACCATCACTTGGGTTTCCGTCTTTAAAGCCTCCAGGCATATTGCCTGCAAGTCTTCCAGAGAAAGATGCTCTCCTGGCTCAACCTCTGCACTCACGCGAGCAGTGCTGCGTTGAGAATGAGGGATCCCATAGACATTTCGTTGACCGCGAGCATGCTCCGCCAGCTCCGAGGAGCAAGGACAGGCAGAAGAATAAACAAAGTCAAAGTGTAGATATTTTCGAAAACGATTTAACTCATCAATCCGCCCCTCAAAAGCACTGCGATAATACTGCCAACCTTCGAGACCAGAGCGGAGACTTGATTTCAGGATCGGATATTCAAATTCCAATTTCAATTGCGCACGATGTGCTCGCAGCTCCTTTTTGTAGGCCAACAATATTTCCTCCAGCAAATCCGGCGTAAAAATACGCGCCTCGTATTCGTAAAAAACACGCATGATACGCGACATATTGATCCCCTTCTGCCCAGCCTCTAGAGAAACCGTACCCGAAACCGAGGTTTCCAAATTAACGGTGTCTGAGTTGGGACGGATGTAACGCAGCGGCAGGCGGAAATTAGAAATGCCAACATTTAAAATAGGTACATTTGCACCATAAATGGCACGGGCATCGGCATTCTGCATATCAGGCAAGCTCTCGCGATAGGCATCAGTGAGAACAAAATCCTTATCGTAAGCTCTCTCAGGCGCCGGTTTATCAGCCGGCAATGAGTCCTGTACGGGCTTATTTTTATCGGTATGCATTTATAAAAATCGTGGTGACTGCCCAAGGCTTACAAGTCTGCGAGCAAGAAAAGGCGCACGCTCCATGCTTAAGTAACTGAACAGCATAAAATTGAATACAAAAGCTATCCTTTTAAGGAGGCAAGCGTGTAAAAATGCTTTGCGGTAAGCTCAATTTTACATAACAAAAAACTCATGCCAGTTAATTTTCAGATTCTTGGATCCAGTAGTTTGGGCAACTGCGCCCTGCTTAAAACTGCGGGAAGTAAGATTCTCATCGATGCTGGCTTTAGCGGAAAACGGATTCAGATCATGCTCGAGGCCATTGGCGAATCGCTGGATCAAATAAACGCAGTTTTCCTAACCCATGAACACAGTGACCACTCGCAGGGTATTCGTGGACTCTCCAGTCGACCCGATCTTCCCATCTTTGCCAACCGAGATACCGCAGACGCTGTTCAGGCAAAGCTCACCAAACGCCCGAATTGGCAAGTTTTTGAAACCGGAACCACCTTCCACTTACGCGATCTGGAAATCCGTTCTTTTGCGCTCCCACATGATGCCTGCGACCCAGTGGGTTTTGTTTTTCGCTGGGGCGATGCAGCGAGTGCTCCCCGCCAAAGTCTAGCTTGGGTGACCGATTTAGGTTATGTCCCGGCCCACGTTCAGGAGCAGATGCGCTCTGTAGAAACGCTTGTCATAGAGGCCAACTACGACGAAGACCTCCTCGAAAAAGACACCAAGCGCCCCTGGTCGATTAAACAACGCATCCGAGGTCGCCACGGCCACCTCTCCAATGATGCGGCTTTTGAAGCCCTCAATAACATGAATGGCAGCTCACTTATTAAAAATGTTTATCTCGCACACCTGAGCAAAGACTGCAACAGTTTGGAATGCGTCACCCAGCGCTTTGCAGACTTGAAAGCTCACAAAAATTTTGCGATACACGTTGTTGACCCTGTAGCCCTGTAGCCCTGTAGCCCTGTAGCCCTGTAGCTTTTACAAAAACTCTTATGAGAACCACTCAACGTAAAACAAAACTTATTTTTACCGTCGGCCCGGCAACACAAGAGGCCGAAATGCTAGAAGCACTCATTCGGCATGGGGTCGATATTTGCCGCATCAACATGGCACACGCCGATCACGATTGGACCCGAAAAATTATCCATAATGTTCGCGCTGCAGGTGAAAGCGTTGGACGCCACATCGCGATCCTGATGGATGTGAAGGGGCCCGAAATACGTACCGGCGACGTTCCAGAAACCTTTGAATTACAAAAGGGCGAACACTTCGACTTCACCCATGGCGAAGGCATTGGCGGGGTTGGCGAGGACGGCGTGCGACGAGTCGATGTCAATTACAAGGATTTTGCAAATGACATCCGCGTAGGCGATACCGTACAAGTAGACAGCGGCCTCTTGCGACTGGAGGTGAAGGAAATCAAAGACCAGCGTGTACGCTGCGAAGTCTGTATCCCAGGCCCTCTTGGTAATCGTCGCCACATCAATTTACCCGGTGTGCGCGTCAACTTGCCCGCTCTAACAGAAAAAGACCAAAGCGACATCGATGTTGGGATTGAAGAAAATATTGATTTTTTTGCCCTCTCTTTTGTTCGTGAACCCGCAGACCTCGACACCTTTCACGATTACCTCCGCAAGCGTGCCAGCCCAGCAAAAGTTATTGCCAAAATTGAAGATCAACAAGCTATTAGTAATCTTGATGAAATCATCCTCGCAGCAGACGGGCTCATGATCGCCCGCGGCGATTTGGGAGTAGAATGCCCCTTTGAAGACCTACCTGTGATTCAATCTCGTGCGATCAATACCTGTATCCGACAGCTTAAGCCCGTCATTGTCGCGACTCATATGCTGGAATCTATGATAGATTCCCCCATACCAACACGAGCAGAAGTCACCGACATCGCCAACGCCATCCGAGAGCAGGCCGACTGCGTTATGCTCTCCGGCGAGACCACTATTGGCAAATACCCGGTAGAATGCGTCGATACCGTCAACCGTATCGCCGTTCGCATGGAGCAAGAACAGACTCAACCGCTTCGCAAAGATTTGATTCTCAACTTGCCAAAAAGTAAAATGCTTCGCTCGGCAGCCCATCTAGCCACTGAGATGGATGCTCCGATTTTGGTATTTACGCGACGTGGTATTTTCACCCAAAAACTCTCTTCGCTACGGCCAAATGTTCCAGTCTATGCATTTACCGATAACCCTGTTCTCTTCAAACAACTTCTCCTACTACATGGTATCGAGCCATTCTTCATGGAATTTGTTCACGAACTCGAAGATAATATCCAGAGCGCTTTCAGTCGCTTGCTCAAAGGAGGTTGGTGCGAAGCTGGAAAACCTCTGGTTGTGGTTACAAAAATGTATGCCGGGGAAACCCTTATTGATAGCACTCAAATACGAGAAGTGAGCGGCGAAAATACTGAATCCTAAATTTCATCACTTCACCCTTCCGCTTAGGCATTAGAATTTACTGAAACATGAACAAAATATCGAATGCACTCCTCCTTGCGGCCCTTTTCTGCGGCACGCTTGCGACATTTTTTGCAGGCGCGGCTTATGAAAACAGAAGTCAACAGACTCTGGTAATTGCGCAGCAATTGGATCACTCCGTAGCATTAGCTACTGAATCATATGTGATGCTTAGCCCCCCGCAACGCATTTCAAATGATCACTACGTAGACCAATTGATCATCATGGCGGCCAACCAACGTTTAAAATGGTGGGTCAAGCCCTGCTCTCTCAAAACTCTAAATCTATCATTACTCAAAGCCTTTCAATACCGTGGCCTTGAGCCCGCGCTGGCACACCTTCAAGGTGAAATCAAAAAGCCAAATCTAGATACCCTTGCTAAAGTCAAACATGAGACTTCCGTTGAATCCGTTGAAATTGCCTACGCTTTTCTAACTCAAGATCCGGCTTACGATCCACTCATTCGCGATCTGATCTGCAATCAAGCCGGCTTGGTGCGTTCAAATGCTGCATCAACACCTAAAGCGTCATACCTTCCTCCGCTGCCAGAGGACCTAAAAGTGCCCAGCGATTAAGCCTCGATTTTCTTGCTAGCACGCGATGTTCGCAAACTTGGCAATAGCTTTGCCCAACAAACCAAAGCTCCAAACAGACTCAACACGAGGAAACAATGAATCCACCCTTGCAAAGAATGTACCGTGTTTTCTTCAGGGTAACTAAGCAAGCTCAGCCAAGCTAACATGCCTGTATTCAGCATGAAAATAAGCCCCATGGCAAAATATCCAAGCGGCGCTGGCACAGCTCTTAACCAACCTCCTGATCCAGCTTTAGTGCGATAACCATAGACTGAAATTGTTTCAACAAACTCGGCTAAGTTAAACCCCGCTTCGCTTTTCCACCACAGATCCAAGTAGCCTCCCGACAGGGAAACTGCACAGCGTGTGCCTCCATCTAATCGCTCAAAGAGCGATTCAATTAACCAAGCACAGCCAGCACAGGTCATGCCCGAAACCTCAAGTCGCAGGCGTCCCCCTCCCATAATTTTATTATTCAACTCTGCTTTTGCCTGCGCACCTTTTGCCCAAGCGGATCGTACTTTAGGTAATTCACCCACCGGTTGCCCCGGAGCATCTCGGCGCGCATAAAATTCCTCCAAACCTTCGTGAGACAACAAAGTCGCCACCGCACGACACCCGCCACAGCAATAACTTGCCTCAGACGCAGACGGCAAAAAATCTACCCCACAATGCTTACATGGACATTTCATTAACTATACCAGTAAGCAGGTACAACGAGTCCTGACAACTCAGACCAAATCAAATTGCTCAACCCCTTTGCGCACCTTTGAGAGAAAAGCAGCCGCACCCACACCATTGATCCATCGATGATCAAAGGTGAGCACCA
This sequence comes from Opitutia bacterium UBA7350, assembly GCA_949524905.1. Classification (GTDB taxonomy): domain Bacteria; phylum Verrucomicrobiota; class Verrucomicrobiia; order Opitutales; family Coraliomargaritaceae; genus UBA7445. The sequence goes on from CATINC010000007.1 coordinate 85,093, forward strand.
ACGAGACCGCTTCCATAAAGCCACCTTTCTCAGACTTTGGATCCGGCAAATGGTGAGGTGCTCCCACGAAGAGCGTTGCCACTGCAGGCGGAACGACCACTGGGATGGCAGAACGTACCGAGTAAGTTCCTAAACTGGAAATGATCAAAGAAACGCGACTCTTCGAAACCGCCTCGCCCTGACGCACTTTTTTCATCGCCAGATTCACGGCTTCTGGAAATGCCTCCCAACTTAATTTATCTGCCCCTGAAACAACCGCCGTTTCCAAAATATCGCCCGGTAGGGCAACTGCGATCCCCAAATCAAAATCTTCATCTACTTCTTGCAGTTTACCACCGCTTACATAACTGGCAAAACGGGAATTGGATTTCATCGACTGCACCGCTACCCATGCCGACATAGTCACGGGCGAGATGGTCCCCCCTCCGAGCTCCTTGCTGCGGAGTCGTGCTGCACTTACCGCATCCCAACGACAGGTCATATCGATAGTCGCAGGAACAATTCCTTGAAGTTGTAGAATTGCTTCTGGAGAAAGCCCGGTGCTGACAGGCGCAGCCTCTGCTGCATCTGAAGTCACCCTAGGACTGACTCCGTCTGAGGAATCCGTCACCTCTAGCTCTAGTAATTCCTGCCCGACCTTTACCTCATCATCTAGGGCAACTTTCCATTCCAGCACACGTCCATCTACATCGCATTCGATCGGGAAAACTGCCTTATCCGTTTCCACTTCGCAGAGAGCTTCATCTGCCGCGACCGCTTCACCTGAGGTCTTGTGCACTGCCACAATACGAGCAACACGTATGCCTTCGCCTAAAATGGGCACGGTAATGGTTTTAATGGGATTGCCCGAATTCATGGTTAAGTTCGCTTCCGTTTCTGTGCTTGGCGTGCCTGCATCTGCCACAGGATCGTCATTATTGTAACTTACCGCCTCCAAAGAAGACTTCAAGGCGGATCCTAGTAACTCGTCAATGGCAGCAACGACCCGTTCACCATCCGGCAAAGCATCATATTCATAAATTGGATTAAATCCAATATGCACATCCCCTTTTGAAACAATCGCGGGCGGACTCTTCAAGGCCTCCAAAACTCGACGCTCGCTGCAAAGTTCTGCCACCAACATCTGACCAATACTCGCGCTGATATTATCCTCCTGTAAGACGAGCAGTCGCCCTGTCTTACAAACGGATTCCATAACTGCAGCTCGATCCCAAGGGGCAATGGAGCGAAGATCGATCAGCTCGACCGATAAGTCCGAGTCCATCCCTTCGAGACTTTCCTCTGCAAGCTCAACGCAGTTGCCCCATGTTACCATGGTCAAAACATCCCCCTCTCGGATAATGCGAGCCTTGCCAAGCTCTACTAGAGGCAAGGGCGCTGGGGCTGCTTGTGCTGCCCACATTAAATGCTTTGGTAAAAGAATGATAGTGGGGTCACTTCCTTTCAGAGCGGACCAAAAAAGCCCTGCGGCATCATTGGGTGTCGAAGGCACCGCCACTCGTAAGCCTGGAATACGTGCAAAATTTGCCTCTCCGGATTGGCTATGCCAAAGTGCTCCACCTGGAAGATAACCTCCGCAAGGCGCATAAATAACCAAAGGGCATTGCCACTGCCCAAAACTTCGCCAACGCAAAGTTGCCATATTACTGACCAACTGATTCCAACCAGGATAAATGAAATCTACAAATTGAATTTCAAAACATGGACGCTTGCCATAAGAAGCCAATCCCACCGCAACACCCATAATCGTAGATTCTGCCAGTGGTGAATTCACCGCACGTACCGAATCCTTACTGGAAAGCCCTTTAGTTAAATTAAAGACGCCACCCTTTGGATCTGCAATGTCTTCACCAAAGAAAACCACTTCCGGCATATTTTCGAGCGCAGCGTGAAAAGTGCGGTTCACCGCATCTAAAATACGGCACTCCGAGTCCAACTCAATCGGCGCCTCTTCTACTTTACCGGCGGGTCCGTAAAGGTGCTTAGCCTGCTCTTCCGCACGCGGATCTTCCGCTGATTCTGCCGCTTTATAGGCTGCCCGGACCTCTGATTTTATTTTTTCTTCCAGTACCTCTGCCTCAGCTTGGGTCATCAAACGAGAGGCAATCAACTGTGCTTGGTAGCGCGCTACCGGATCACGGCTTTGCAAAGCTTCCATTTCATCAGAATCGCGATACATGCGTTGGTCATCTGCGCTAGAATGGTTTGAAAAACGCTCGACATCACACCAGACAAAAGCCGGTCCCTTGCCAGAGCGCGCATCGTCAACTGCTTCCTTCATCACCGCATCCACTGCATCTACGTCTACTCCATCCACCCTTCGCCATTCCGACTCAGACAGGACACCTAAAGCCAAGGGATTCGTATGTTGCGTATCCGTGCTGATCGCGATGCGGTTATCTTCTACGACAAAGACTATGGGCAACTGTCGTTCTTTGGCAAAACATACCGCTTCATAAAAATCTCCCTGTCGTGATGCCGCTTCACCGAGCGAGGCATATACCACCTGCTTATTTCCATCTATCTGAATACCCCAAGCTGCCCCACAAGCGGGCAAAAGATGCGCCCCCACCGGAGATGGGTGACTCCATATGTTTAAGTTACGGTCGCTAAAATGCCCTGTCAACTGACGCCCGCCACTGGAAGAATCGCGCTTGGCATAAAACGCCAAAGCGAGCGAGCTATCGCTGAGCCCGCGCTGAACACAAAATGCGCGATCACGATAATACGGAAATGTATAGTCGCCTGCCTCAAGATGAAGCGCGGCTGCGGCCAATGCTTCATGCCCCATCCCCGATATATGAAACCATCCCTTCCCTTGCCGAATAAGGCTTTGTTCTCGAAGATCTCCCAAGCGACTGCGCCATAAGGCGCACATTAAATCCAGACGCGGGTCTGCTCCGTCCGTTAGAGAGGCACTTTTTAAATTTTTTGACATATCGAGTCTTTTAACTTTTGGGCTCTTATCCTAAATAACTCAGCGAGAATACAAACAGCCTGCGTTTTCTCTAGCAAGGCTTAACCCTTTTCTGTGCGCCTAGAAAAATAGGGCTTCTGCTAAGGCTTGTTCTGGGGCGAGTGGCTTCAGCTGCGTCATGAACGCTTTCGACTCCGATCCTAATTTGTAGTCAAAGCGAGCTCGGTCTCCCTCTTGATAAAATTCCCACTTGAAATAATAATCATTTTGGTAAGTCCAAACCATGTCTAAAATAAGCGGATTCTCTTGATCGGAAGCGGGTTCTCTTGGCTCAATCGGCAAGGTCTCCACAACCAAATCTAAGCTTAAACAAGACTTTATCCACTCCGCTAAGCGTTTTGCCTCGCCGCGCTTACCTGCAGCATAGTTGAGGGAAATTGCCTGCAGCCCGTCCTGGATTAATTCCATCGGGAAACCACTGAAAAACTGCCCTAAGGATTGCCGAATCGGTAGCAGGCGCGCCTGTGCAAGATCTCGCACGCCCTCAGGTCGCGGCCAATCCAAATCAGCAATATCGCTTTCCTCTCGGCTACTATCGTACACCATGCGGCGCACTCCTTTTAAGAGGTTATCAAAATATTTACGGATGCGGATTTCTGGAACGCCCATGAACCAATGATAGGTCGGGAGATCCGACTCTAGCCAAACCGATACTTGATTTGAAAGGTAGCCGCAATCGTCTGGCTCAAAACTCAACATAAGGGCTTCACAACAACACATTTCTCGTTGCGATGGTCCAATGTAGCACTGACTGAAAAGCTTGGCACTCATTGAACCATCCCGTTGAGCCTCATTAGGGCACAGCACAATGATACGCCCAGGGTATCGCTGCACAAAAAGTAAGAGAGAATTAAAAGCTGCCAAAGCCTCCTCTGGCGTTATCTGGAAACCAAAATGCAGCACGATGTTCATCTGAGATGCCCGAAAATGTGAAGGCGATTCCTCGCCATCATTATCCCACATCTGACGCAGGCGATTGCCGACCTCACTGACCGGCAGTTCCTGCCCCGGAAAATGTGTGATTAATTCCGTCATCGCAAATGAGTCACCTGATCCATTAGCCGGCATTTCGCCAAGTATTACTCGCTTGAGCGAGCATAGCATCACTCGCCGCAGGTCCCCATGAACCGGCAGCATAATGCTCCATGCCCTTCTCTCCATTAGCCTGCCAATGCTTGAGGATAGGAGTGATTAATTTCCAAGAAGCCTCGGTCTCGTCACCGCGAATAAAGAGCGTGCCGTCTCCCACCATCGCATCGAGTATCAAGCGCTCGTAAGCTTCCGGCGTGTTAGAACCATAAGTGGCTGCGTAGCGAAAATGCATCTTTACCGGTTGAGTTCTCGTTTCTAATCCTGGCACCTTTGAATTAAGCACTAAAGTTACCCCCTCATCCGGTTGGATACGAATGACCATGGTGTTAGGGGAGACATCAAACTTTTCATCCTCTGAAAAAAGTATTCCAGGTGGCCGCTTAAACTGAACGGCAATTTCACTTGCCTGGCGTGCCATTCGCTTGCCGGAGCGAATATAAAATGGAACGCCTTTCCAGCGCCAATTATTTATGGATAAGCGCAAAGCAGCGTAGGTCTCCGTGTTGGAATCGGCTGGAATACCAGACTCCTCCATATAACCGACAACAGGATCACCGTTGACAATTCCATCGACGTAGCGTGCGCGCACGACATCCCCACCCATACCTGAGGCTTCAAGGTTTAAAGGTTGAATGGCTTTGAGTACTTTTACTTTTTCGTCCCGAATAGATTCAGGATCGAGAGAAACGGGTGGCTCCATCGCAGTGAGTGCAAGTAGCTGCATGGTATGGTTTTGAATCATGTCTCGCAGAGCCCCACTGGTATCATAATAACCACCGCGTGTCCCTACCCCAAGATTTTCGGCCACGGTAATCTGTACATTATTTACGTGCTCTCGATTCCACATCGGCTCAAAAATAGAATTAGCAAATCGTTGCACCAACAAATCCTGCACCGTCTCTTTGCCCAAGTAATGGTCAATCCGAAATACCTGCGATTCTTCAAAGACTTCCTGAATGGTTGCATTCAAGGCACACGCTGATTTAAGGTCGTGCCCAAAAGGCTTTTCTATAATTACCTTAGAGGCTAGAGGCGTTTGCAAATGCGCCTGCGCTAAGCCTGAGCGTCCAAGGTTTTGAATGATCGGCTCAAAGACACTCGGAGGCGTCGAAATATAAAATAAGCGCTGCACCTCTCGTCCAAGTTTTGATTCAATCGCCGCAATTCTTTTTGCTAAGACTTCAAAGGAACTGAGGTCGTCGTATGCCCCAGGCAGATAACTCATCCCTTCCCGAACGCGCTCCCATATAGCAGGATCCAACGCGCGACGTGAATGGGACTCAATGGCGGCATCCATGTCCGAGCGAAAGTCCTCATCACTTATCTTGCGGCGTCCGTAACCCATAAGATGAAATTCTCCCGGAAGCAGGTTGTCCACCCCAAGGTTAAAAATTGCAGGTATCAATTTACGCGCAGCCAAGTCACCAGATGCGCCAAAAATGACCATTACAGTCGGGGGCGCACCTCGGTGCTTACTGAGGCCTTCCAGAAATGGATGGCGAGTAGCTTCACTGGGATCAGTCATTTTGTGGCATTAGGAACACTAAAGTGCTTTGAGAAAAGGGGAACATTTGCGAAATGGCGAATTTTTCCTTCTCCTTTTTTTGGTGAGGGCAATATCGATAATGTCAAAGCGGAAATGAGGGGCGGGATTCTCCAAGCGAAAGAGGTAGTTACGACAGGCTCGCCTTAATTTACGGAGTTTGCGCTTATCCACTGACTGCACGCCTTGAGTGCGTGCCCCCGATTTTCGGGTACGCACTTCAATAAAAACCAAGACCTTACCGTCACGGCAAATGAGGTCCACCTCATCGTGCCCGCAACGCCAATTACATGTGATGATACGATATTTTAACTCTTTTCTACAGAAAGTTTGAGCCAGCCATTCCCCATATCGTCCTTTTTCCAAGTGGGTAGCCTCCTTACCCAAAGGATGTTTTCTTCTCTTAAGAAGGCGGCTAATTTTTTGAAGAAGCTTCACAAGAAGTGTTTGCGGCTAGAGGCGAAGAAGTTGAGGATGCTAGTTTGAAAAAAATTAAAAAAAGAGGCAACCTCAAGAATCCCGTCCGCAAGCTAGACACCCTCATCATTGGCGCTGGACTTGCGGGGTGTCTGCTGGCTTGGCGTTTACGAGCTGCAGGTCAGGGCGTACAAGTATTTGGCGATGCGGCTCAATCCTGCGCCACATCGGTTGCCGCTGGCGTTATCAATCCCGTCACCGGACGCTGGGCTGTCAAAAGTTGGCAAATCGACGCCCTGCTTCCTGAAGCAGAGCAATGCTATCGCACCATTGAGGCTGAGTTGGGTATTGAAATTTATCACCCGATTCCCCTGCGACGTTTTTGCCAGAATGAGGACGATTTAAAACGCATTGGGCGCCGGTCACGTAACCCTCGCTATGCCAATGTACTCGGCAAGCTCAGCCCGCAGGGCAATGCCCCTAGTACCTTGTGCGATCCTTGTGGCAGTTTCGAAATCTTTGGGGCTGCCTATGTTGATCTTCCCCAACTTATGAAAGCCATGCGCGCTGAACTACAGACCCATCATAGCTATCAGGAAGCCCGCTTTGAGCATCGCCTCCTCGAGCAGGACTCGAACAATCTCTGGCGATATGGGGACTTCGCTGCTGAACGTGTCCTATTTTGCGAAGGTGCCGCCGTTGTCCATAACCCTTTCTTTCCGAATTTGCCGATGAAGCCTGTAAAAGGAGAAACCCTTGCTTTTCGTTGCCCCGAGCTGCCGCTTCCGCGCTCCATTTATCACAACGGAAAATGGTTGCTGCCCTATGGTGAAAACCGATTTCGGATTGGAGCTACCTACGATGAAGAGGATTTAAGCCCGTCACCAACCCCTGAGGCTAAGTCCTCGCTTCTGGAAGCTCTGGCTAAAATCTTAAAGGAGGTTCCGGAGTTGGAAATTGAGCAACAACTCGCCGGACTGCGGCCCAGTACCATCGATGCTCGCCCCATACTCGGACAACACCCTGAAAAACCGGGCCTTTATCTCCTCAACGGCCTTGGTTCAAAAGGAGCCTCGCTCGCACCACTCATGACTCGGCAATTTGTTGAGCATCTCCTTCAAGATCATCCCTTAGATCCTGAAATTGACCTCGCCCGATTTCAATAAACTTCCATCTAACAAGAATTTTCATTCTCATCCCATGCGCCTGACTCAACGCGTCCACGACCAACTTAAAGCACACCTTCGCCCGGGTGACTTTGCCGTCGACGCAACCGCAGGTAACGGTCACGACAGCCTGCTTTTAGCCGAATTAGTCGGCAGCTCGGGTCGCGTGAGCATTATTGATGTGCAAGCTGCCGCTATTGATGCGACTCAAAAACGCCTTCACGCAGCAGGCTATCTTGAGCAAGCACAATTTCATCAAGACAACCACGCCACCGTCCTAGCAGCGCTTGCAAAGCAATCTCCGGGAAAAGCGAGCGCCATCGTTTTCAACCTCGGCTACCTTCCCGGCAGTGATAAGCTTGTCCAAACAAAGGCTCATCATACCCTCTCAGCTTTAAATGCCAGCACCCAATTGCTCGCTCCGAATGGATTGCTTATGGTTACGGCATATCGCGGACATTCCGGCGGCGCTGATGAAGCTGAATCGATTGCCACCTGGGCAGGCGAGCAAGAGGCTCTGGGTTGGGTCATTAAATGCTACGACCCCGGATGCGATAAAGTCCCCCTGCCGCCCGTGCTATGGATTCTTACTCCACCAACGACAGCACCTTGACACCAGCATGCAATTGCGCGCGAGAGATCTTTAAATAATCTGCCTGGTACTGCCGCTCTGTCTTGATGCGGATGCGCAAATACTTGGCTGCTTCAGGCGAACGCACTGGAATCATAATACGGCAACTGCGCTCATCCAGTCCATTAGGCAGACGCAGGAGCATTTCATTATGAATCATTTCATTATCCGTATCTTTCCAAATGGCTTGCAGGAAAACTCGGTTGTCGGGACTGCTCCGGTATTCAAGTTCGAAATCTACAACAAAATCACGCACAGATTTTGACCTCACATCCGTATGCAGAGTTAAGTAGTCTGCATGCTCGACAAAAAGACCGGAGTTGTTTTTCAGGGGCGCGATACGCATCGCCTCTGATGCTCGCAATCCAAGGGTCCAGTGATAAATTTTAGGAACACTTGGCTCATAAAAACTACGAGGACTGCCGCCACCGACTTCATGACGGAGGTATTCATTCCAAATTACTTCCACAAATTCTTCTGGATGCTCCGTCCATCGTTTTGCCACTTCAAGATTTGCGGCATAGTCCCCCAAATCTAATCCCTCTAAGGAATCTCCACGACGCATCGCCGCTCCCAAGGCCATCGGCACCGGGTCTGATTGATTTAAGCGCATAAAATATTCCAGCCGTGCATGCATAGGATCCTGTAAAAGATGCTCGGCATACTCCTCAAACCTTGCTCTTGCTTCAAGAAATACTCCAATTTTTTGCCTAATTGGGGTACTTCCGGCGAGGCTTGCCTCCACCAAAACACGTCGCGCCGCCTGCATTTCGGCATAATATTCGGTAAACTGAAAGGCCTCCGATACCACTTCGATCCGTTGAGCATAAATCGAACCCTCAGTCACCATTGCGTGTGCACTCTCTATGTATCCACGCAATTCCTTCAGTAACGACTGCGGGAAAAGCTCAATTCCCGCCTCGTCTAAATAAAACTTAATCCAAAACCATTTCCCCTCATTGGCATTACGATGCTCCTCAGCTGATTCATAAAAAGCCCGAATCGATTCCGCTGCCGGGCCAAAAAAAGTAGTATAATATTCCTCAAGCAATGCCTCCGCATCCTGTCGTGGATTCCAAAGTAAGCGTGCGGCCAACCATGCCTTACCACCATCCATTCCCCAGGCAGACGGTAACTGCGAGAAAAACACCGTCACGTTATTTCTAGAAAGGTGACGCAGACTCTCAGCAATCCAACGATTAAATTGACGTGGGTAAGGATATGGCGCCCCAAAGTAATAATCCCATGTGCCGATTCGTTCGGCCCCACTGCGTGACCAACGCTGAATCAGGGCTCGATCATCTGCGCGGTAATTTGGATCATGCCATTGGGCGCGGTCTGAAGTCAGCACCGGCATCACTCGTGGGTGGAGCTTAAAACTCGGCGATTGCTCCGTCCAATAATAGGCCAGTGCGGTCAGGTAGCGGTCCTCGCCCTCAGGCGTTTTCCATGCACCCCCTTCATTGAAAACTTTTTTTGCCACCGCATTCATAAAGCTAAAAACATAATCGGTGAAATTAGGACGCCCACGATAATACTCCAGCGCCTCAAAAAATTCACGAGTATGCGCCTGTCCATCAAAACTCGTATTGTCATTAATCGAGAGCGAGAAACTGACACTCTCGGGATTTAACTCAAAATGCCGCAGTGCCGTCTCTGCTGCGATCTCCACCGCCCGTGGATGCAACAGATCTGGCATAGCATCCAAACGACCACTGCCCTTTGGAATTTTTTTGAAGCCCCGCACCAATGGAAAAATTTCCGGATCACTAGCGTAAACTTCCGGCGTGAAAATTTTCGCCATATTATGATTAAAGCTATAGCCTCCAATCAAACGATTGCGCTGTCCAAAATCCGTATTCATGGGGTGCAACCTGCGCTGAACAAAAGCGGGCCTTTCCCACCAGCGATGCTCCGGGAAAAAGCGCGGCACCTCACCCACGTAAGCCTTGCCCAGATCGCCCGCCCAGTACCAACGCGCCCCCAGCACATCATGGCACAGAGCGTAGATCCCGTTTAACAAACCAAGCTCCGCCTCCGCTCGGATGAAAATACGCGTGCGTTCCCGCTCAATTGTGAAACTACCCACCGGCCAGGGTCGCCATAAACGCGCCCAATCCGGTTCATTGCGATACTCCAAGACAATGGCAAATTTCCGCGGCGCACCCGTCGCCAACTTAAGCCCGCTCGAACCCGGCACCCGCACCGCCCAAACCGCGTGCAGATCCGCCACCGCTGCTTCCAATTTTTCCGAAGCCCCCACCGGCAGCACCACCTCCTGCACCGCCGCCAGTTCCAGCCGCGAGCTGTTGGGAATCGCTTGCGGTTTCCATACTTCCGCCAATAGCGTTGAGTTTACCAAAAACGCCAGCGATATAATAAAGTTTAGACGCTCTACATGCATCAATTAAGTAGGATTTAGTCCTTCTTTTTTGTACCAAACTCTGCACTTAAAGTGAGCTGTAAACTCTCTTTAAAACCAATAGGTCGCACAAAACCAGAATTTTCCAGCTTGTCTGAATTGATTTCGGTTGAAGCACAAAACTTCTTTACTCGGATTGAACTAATCGGAAGAGCTCTGCCAATGACTTTTGCCAATAAATCAAAGCAGTATCCACCAAGAAGCCCAATGGAGTAAGGAATACGAAGCTGAGGGACTGCCTGTCCCTTATGTCGGTAAATCTCGGAGACCAAAGTATTCATATCGAAATCCGGCTTATCCACATAATTGAAGACTTCCAAGTCAGAGAATCCATTCTCTAACTTATGCTCAATGAAAGCCACCACATTCCCGACATAAGCCATCGACTTTCTGTTCTTCCCATTGCCAATCATCAAAAATTTTCCCGTATAAATCTGCTTCAAAAGATTATAAACATTACCTCGATTTTTCTCCCCAAAAATCACGGTCGGACGAATTACCAATGCACTGCGGCCTGCACCTTTCGCAATCCACTCCTGTAGAACTTCCTCTGCGTCCCACTTGCTTTGTCCGTAGTGATTAAAAGGCGCCTCTTTGGAGGTTTCCTTCGGCGGTTTCGGTTGGTTCATCCCATAAATCGCCACCGATGAGGTAAACACGATCTGCTTCACTCCTGCCGCATCCATTGCTACCAACACGTTGCGCATCCCCTGCACGTTTACATCGTAGTAGAGTGAGGTCGGCGAGACATCATCACGGTGCTCAGCGGCGAGAAGAACAACCGCATCCTGCCCAGACAACTTTGCCGCATAAGACTCCGGATCGCGTACATCGGCAAGCTTCGTTATGGGCGCATGCGCATCACTCGGCGCTTTGTCTAAATTCAAAACCTCATGCGTGCCCTGTAATAAAGTAATCAAACGAGTTCCGACAAAACCGGAACCTCCAATAGTGCAGATATTCATAGAGTAATAGGTATAAAAGTCTAAAGTTAGGAAAGTTAGCCCCTACAATGCATCAAAAAGCTGACGATATTGCTGCTTAATTGTAGCATAGGAATATTTTAAACCCGCTTCCTTTCTAGAATTCTCGGACATCTTAACCCGTAATTCACCTTCATTTTTCAAACTTATGATTTGTTCAGCCAGATCTCTCGGCGACTCCGGCGAAACCGCGACACCGAGCTTTGCTTCACGAATCACATCTGCAACTTCGGAATTATTATCGACAACTCCGAGGATCGGCTTGCCCGCTGCCATTAGATTATAAAGTCGCGACGGTACACTGATGCCAGCCATACCCTTTTTAAAGGCAAGCACCGACACATCTGCTGCATTCAGCGATGTGTTTAATTCCGCCCGATCTACAAAAGTACAAAAAGTTACATTTTCTAATTCGAGCTTACCTGCTCGCGCAACTACCTCCGCTTTACCACTGCCCTCCCCGATGAATAAAAAATGAACATCCCTTTCGTCTTCCAGTAGTTTCGCTGCTTCAATTATACTAAGAAGATCGTGTGTGCGACCGTGGTTGCCAGAATAATGCACAACGAACTTGTCGGTAAGATTCAGTTTTTGCAGCAACGCGTTCTCCGCTTTAGGCATTGGAATAATCTCATCGGTATCGCCCCAATTCGAGATGACTATCACTTGTGCCAATCCCATAGATTTACCCTCAACCAAGCGTGCCATATCGCGACCGAGCACGACTACACGATCCGCGGACGCATACAACTTACCACTCGCCCGCGAAAGCATCCGGTAGAACGGGTGGCTTGATTGCATCAATCCCAACGGCACAAAGACATCGGGGTAGACATCGTGTACTAGCAAAACGAATTTCGCGCCCTTCAACCAACACACCCAGCGAATCAGGAAAGGCAGTAGCGGGGGGTTCGTAACCACCAACACCTTATCATCTTTTTTAATCGAGAAGAACGCGCGCCATCCGATTGAAAGACTCGTCGTGGCAAAATTCAACAAGCGCCCCCATATCTTACGCGGATCACAGGTCGTCGACCAGCATCGTCGAATATCAACACCATTATGCTTCTCCCACTTAGGAGCCTCGATACCACGCTGATTATAGCACGGTTGTGCACAGAGCACATTCACTGAATCTTTTTCCGCAAGTCCTTCGGCAATACCCGTTAAAATATGGCCCGTTGCATTCTGCTCGGGGTAATAGAGTTCCGAAACAATAATGATTTTATCCATCGGTAATTTGAATCAATTTTTCTTAATGGACCTCTCGCTTAAAGCGAGCCTCATAATGCGCACGTGCCGCATGACTCATTGATTGATACCGCTCAGCGTTAGCAGCTAGTCTCCCCGCTGTATCTGCTACTGTTTGGGATACTTGTGGCCAAATGTCTCCTGCGCCAATACTATTCGGTAAGCTCTAGAATGCTATTAATCAAGCAACTAGGGACAGTATTAAAAAAGAACTGATAGTCAATAAATTGCGACATTACCATATGATAGAGATCAACTAGCTAAAAAATTCCTAAATGCAGTATTTAGACAGTTAATGGCCTTATCCCAATTTTACGAGCAGGAATTCCAGCCCAAATCTCATTATCTCCGATAGAAGATAAAACCACTGCATTTGCGCCGACTATTGCATTCTCACCGATCACAAGAGTCCCTCTTGTCCCAATAATTTTAGCTCCCGCAGATATAATCGCTCCCTTTCGTATAATGAAACCCTTTAAGTCCTCACTTTTAATGTGAATATCGCCCCTCCCAATAGTCACGCCATGGTAAATCCTCACACCATCCTCAATCTGAGTTTTTGTATGAATCACAGTGCCCATACCATAGTGCTCAAAGAGAACTCCCCTCCCCAACTTGACCGATTTCGGTATTTGCAGACCTATGCACAACAGTATCCCACGAAAAAAAATACCCAGAATCGGGATGCGTGATAGCTCAATCAACAAACGTATTTTCATAATATTTAGTGTCCTATTTTAGCCAGATAGGCTCCTGTGTTTACTTTTGTAAGATAATGCTCTCTGTTGTGCATTATTAAACTGGGATCCCTCAGCCAACCCTTTCGAAATCCTAGTTAAAAAAACCTTTGCATTCTCCTCTGGATAGTAAAGCCCTGAGATAATAATTTTATCCATAGATAAATTGAATCAACTTTTTCCTAATGGTCTTCTCGCTGGATGGCTAATTGTGCTTTATAACTGAGGAATTTTTTTGAGATCATCAAACTACTAATCTAATATCTGCCGCTTAAACATCAAATGCTCCCAACGCTCTAGATAACGTTCACGATTGAAATCACGCGTAAAGCGACTTAACCCTCCGAGGGCAATTTTTGCCCTCAATTCGTGATCATCGCACAAGGTAGCAATAGCCTGAGTAACGTTTAAAGTGTTCGGGTCTTCTAAAATAATTGCACTTTTATCATCTACAGTCGAGGGCAGTTCTCCAACAGTTGAAGTTACCACTGCGCAACCAAAGGCCATTGCTTCAATGACGACTAATGGCTGGGCTTCTACTTTGTAACGACTGGGTAGTACAAATATGTGTGCCTTTTCATATAAGGCTTGTTTTTCTATGCCTTTAGCTTGCTCCATTCTTTCAAGATGAACACTTGGAGATCCATTTATAAGACTGATTTTTTTATTCACCCATTGTTGCGCCTCATCAAAAGATTTAAATCTTTCTGAATAAGGAGTAATCGTAATTGGACCGCAAAGAGTAGCGTGAATTTTGAAGCCCTCCGGCGGGGATAACCCATGAATTGCTTCTAGGTATTCTGGAAAGCCTTTAGTATCAATTAAACTACTAAGAAATAAAATACGAATAACCTTATCTCCTAGTTCATGCTTCGTTTGAACAAATTCGGCGTTTGCCCCACTATATTCACTTACATTAGGAACGATGACAACCTTGCTGCGGGGGATTCCCAATTCCACCAAAATTTCTTTATGCTTAGCACCTAGGCAAGTCACATAATTACACCGCTTAATTATCCAACGGAATAATCGCGCCTCCAAACAACCATGGTGCCACTCACTAAATAAGCTGCCGTTGAGAGCTACTACACATACAAAGCTTGAGGGGCGGCGCCCTAATGTAGAGAGAAATAAACAAATCCCATCTCGTAACATTGCTACAGGCGTTTGCCCAAGCGTAACGTGTATTGCAGCTAGATTGAAAAACCTCAAAAATCCGGCAGATAAAAAGCACTTTGTAAGGCTGAGGAGATAGAACAAGTAAACCAATAAGCTGATTTTGCTGGCAGTTCGATCTAAAGCCGGGGTCAGTAACTTAATTCTAGAATAGCCCCTATCGCTAAGACCCTCTACTATAAGTTCGGTTGCAGCTGCTTGACCCGAAAATCCTTTCTTAGGTTTTGAATAAATAAAGAGCGCTTTCATTAAAATTTAGCATTATTAACGGCAACTGAATTTAAGATAGCATAATACAAATAAGAAATAGGGCGTATATTAAATTGAAATTACGCATTGTATGCATATTTTATAAATATAATACTATAAACGTACTTTCATATCAACCCCCTTCGACAGCATTCACAACCCCATCCTGCATCGCCTCAAAAGAATAGTGTGAAGCCGTCCATGCAGACACTTTTTTTCGCCTCGAAAGTGATGCCTCTGTTGTCGCCGCCATGCGCTGTAAATGTTCTGCTAAGGACTGCGGGTCATTAGACTCAAAGAACTCTGCATTAAAGCCCTCTTTACAGGTTTCAATTTCGGGTGAATGAAACTCATCACGCGCAACTAACATCGGGACACCAAAACTAAATGACTGCGTGGCCGAGAGACCAACATATCCAGGTGATACCGAACAGATTGCTCGCTGATAATAAGCCCGAAGTTCTGCAATGCCGGATACATGTCCTGCAAAATTCACCTTATCTGCCACTCCAGCCTCTTCAGCGAGGGTCTCAAGATGTTGACGCTCCGCGCCGGCTCCAACAAAAACTAAGCGTATGTGCTCTGCCAATAATGAATCTTGTTGAGCGCGAATGTAGCCTTCGAGTAAAAGTCGCACCTTCTTCTTTTCAACAAGACGACCTACGTAAAGTATTGAATCTACCTCATCGTGTGCAGCCTCAACAGGCATACAATCGGCAGCAGATACGCAAGAATTGGCCGCTACCCAGACTTTTAGGCTAGGGTGACGCGCCCGAAGCATCTTAGCCTGACTTTCTGTATAGGCGATGAACCCATCACAAAAAAATAAATACACCCCGCGCAAGCTTGTAGCCAAACCACTCCGTCCTTCTGCGTGCCCCCACAATATAGTGCGACGCCCAAGCCACTTCCGCCTGAGTTGTATCCACAGATTTGAAAGAATACGCATATTACCATTTAAGATCGCGACATCCGCATCAATTAATTTGCGAACACACCCAACTTGCCATAAGAAACAATCGCCCAAAAGGTAAATATTCTGAACTCGCTCAAAATGATTCCATGCCCTTGGAGTTGAAACTGGAGATCCTCCAAAATCCGCACCCCCAGCAAAAACCTGAAATCGTGTGCCCCATTTTTGGCGCAATAATAAAAACAATCCCATGCGGTAGTCAGGTATGATCGCCTGCTGCAAGCGCACGACTTTGTCTTTTTTTATGCATCTATCCATATCTACAAAGTATCACAACCCAAAACCAGCCACGTTAAACAAACCATCAGCATACAGACAGATACTATTTCATGTAATGAAATACGATTTAGTGAGAGCACGCCATACTTCATTTATAGAATCGCTATGGTTGATCTCGTAACACAAAACTAATTAACTCTATTCTTAGAAAATTCATCCCAAACTACATCAATGTTTCCCATCGAGAATCCTTCATCGTTGGCATTTAACGCCGTAACGCTTCTTCGCAAAGACGCCGCGCGTCGTCCCGCTTGCCTTCAATTAATAGATCGCACACGCGACGAGTTGTCGCGAAACATTTTTCGAGGTTCGCGCGGTAGTGGTCCGAAATTTGCATACTTGTAGTTTTTCTTACCTTTCGAGAAGGCAAAGCAAATTTGCCCCCTTCTCGCAGTCCGACAAAGGCGAGCACCTCGGATTCCTTTGACCAAAAATCGTTATAATCAATAAAATAGACTTCTTCACTCTTTTGATCGGCCTTTAGCCATCGGTAGAGCTGAGGAAGAAATAGGAAGTCGCTGCCACCTTTACTAAATTGCGACAAGTCCATCTCCGGACTCAGCTTCGAGGCGCCGCACATCCAGATGTGATAAGCGAAGTATCCCCGGCGATCCAGCGACAATGCGGCTTCTACGGGATCACCGAGAACAAAGATGATCTTCGGTCTACGAGCTCCCCAGAAGCGCGGCTTCACAGACAGGTGCTTTAAACCATCTTCATTACCAGGTTCGTTTGTCTCGAGAAATTGCGACAAGTGCTTAATAAAAAATGTCGTAGCAACCCCTCCAGCGGACACGATTAAAACATCGCGTTTCTTTAGGGAATACAAACCAGTCCTCGCCAGCAGAATCCGGAAAGCCGAAAGAGCTGTCCACTTGACTGGCCGGAACAGGTTCTTAATTTTTATTATCAACTTCATGCTATAAAGATATAGCCCCACAAGGGCTCAAGCTCGAATACAGCGAATCCAGTCGTTTTTCAGAGTCGCCCATGAATAACGTGCTCTAGCTCTTTCAAATGCTCCGACATTCAGTGCTGCACTCTGATAATACGCATTAATTGCCGATTCCATTTCTACCCTGCTCTCAGTTATTTGACCTAAAGAGAATTCACTTATGTAATCGCATCCTGTTTTCTCCGAATCAGTGACGACTGGAACACCCGAAGCAAGACTTTGAAGAAGACAGGTCAATCCCGCGGGCTCATTTTTTTTGGAAATTGGAAGCAGTGTGACAGATGCACCTTTGTAAACGTCAGGAAGCCTACTATGGGGTATACGATATTCCAATCTAATGCGATCTGGATACTTACGCTTGAGACATTCCCAACGTGCGCAAACATCCTCTCGACGGGTCAATCGACAAAATTTATAATTAGTGCGCTCTATCAAATCTTCCAAATATTCATCATCACGAAAGGCGTCACCAGGCACTAAGACATAGCCGTCACTTTTTTCACGCAGCCCGAAAAAATCGGCATCAACGCCATAACAAATATTATGGACACGTCCTTTGCCAAAGATCAGCGCCCGCCGCACCTCCTTTTGCGTAATGGAATCGTTGACGATAATTGTGCGACAGAGGTTGGCAAAAATTAGCCATAGCAAATATCGCATCCGTGATTGGGGGACAGACCAACATAAGTAGCGAAGTCCACCTATAGCAGCCGCAAAATATGAGACTAGTGAGGGTTCCAGTGTAAAAATTAATTTACGGCGAACTGCGGCGCATAACACATCAAAATATACCGCTACTCCATTCATTATGTAACGCGGACTAGACTCATCGACTTCTCCCAACACCTGGAAAAGACAAAAATAAACCGACGAGGTTTTCTTTTGAGACAGAGAAGCGTGTAATCGTGTCTCCCTATATTTTTTCAATATCAACATAAATAATCACTCCCTAATCTCCGTTAACATAAAATCATAATACTCCTTGCGAGACAAATGATTCCGAAGACAAGTAACCCCTTCATGATCGTTCAATTCATACATATCACCGCTTGCTCGATTCCTCATTTCAGCCAGAAGGTCAACAAAACTAGGAGGTATTAAAACAACGAGTGTTGACAACTGAGCAAGCTCGTTAACGCCACGCGTGCTAAATGCAAGCACTGGCATCCCCATAGACAGCGCCTCCATCACGCAAACAGGCATGCCCTCTCGTTTACTAGGA
Source organism: Opitutia bacterium UBA7350 (assembly GCA_949524905.1). Taxonomy (GTDB): domain Bacteria; phylum Verrucomicrobiota; class Verrucomicrobiia; order Opitutales; family Coraliomargaritaceae; genus UBA7445. The sequence goes on from CATINC010000007.1 coordinate 103,166, forward strand.
AAGAGCATGGTATTTGAAATTGCAAAATAAGGTGCTGGATCATCCTGCCACCCGACATGGGACACACTTTCAAGAGAATTCAGATCTGAAGTATCAGTCGGATGCTGTGGATCGGGTTCGCCCAATAATATGAAATGAACATCATTGCGTTCCTCACGTAATTTCTTGAAGGCCTTTATGGCTAAGGGAAAGCCCTTAAAATCAGTGAAACGACCTATAAAAATAAAGACATGATGATCACTTGGAATTCCTAATTCTGAACGCAACTGCGCTTTATCTGAATCAGAAAACCGTGCATGATTAAAATGTTCAACATCACAACCAAAGCCGTAGCCTTTCTGGATCGCCAACTTCTGCTGTATGAATCGAGGCACGGCATCATAATCATCTGCTGTTAAAACCCAGCTCTTATCTAAACGTAGAATAGAAAAACATTCCGCTAACATAAAAAAATATCTCGTAACCCCAGTGGTCATGGGAAATCGCATTCCTTGAAACGTTCCCAATCTACGAATGCCTATTACCTGATTCGCGAGGGCGAGGCAAAGCATTCCAACAGAAAAATGCGCATGCACCACAGTTGGCTGGATTTGCTGGATCAGTTTTGTTAAAGACCGCCCAGCTTGAAGTAGCATAAGTGGATTCGCCCCGCGAGGTATAGCAATGTCATGTAAGGTCGCCACATCTGATTCCACCTTCCCACCTGACAAATTGGTCGCGACATGCACCTCCCAGTCACGATCGACAAGCCAGGCAGATAGTCCCTTGAGGAAAGCCCGATAGCTAGCGTAAATCGGCACGACTATCAACAAACGTTTAGTTACTATTGCGTTATTTGTTGTGGATTGCACAAATTATATGTATATCTGTTACTTCGAAATTTATACCATTTTAAATAATAAATGGTAGCCTTTGGCCAAGTTAGTATCCGCATGATGCATGTAAATAAGCGTGGACCTGATGGTTCCAACAACTGACGCAATGCCCACACCCGAACCAGATGCTGACGACGCACTGACTGAGTCCGTGCATCAAAATGTTTAAAATATAGCCGACGCAAGCCTCGATACTTTGCCTTTAAATTGTGAGTGATTTTTTTAGTTGAATCAGAATCATAAACAACTCCTTCAACACCTGAATAATACAAAGCCTGCCGCTCGATGAGTCGTATCCATAAATCCCAGTCTTGCATGGCGGGAAGCCTCTCGTCAAAACCACTTATCTCCGAAAACAGCGAGGCTCGAATCAACAATCCAGAACACCCCCCGACCGTATTCCTTACGCACACATCCTTGAGCGGCACTGGCGCTAGTATCCTAGACTTCTCTTTTTGAAAATTTGGTATCCAGACTTGCACCAGGGGATGTGCGGCTACCAAAGGCCGCATTGCTGCTAAATAACCCTGCGATAATTGATCGTCATCATCCAAGAATAGGAGCCAGTTAGTCTTGGCGCGAGAGGCTCCTTGATTCCGGCAATGAGCTGCTCCTTGCCAAGTGTCATTTAATATCAGTTTGGCACGGGAATCGAAGCGAGAAATTACCTCAAGCTCAGCTTTCACAGCCTTCGAAGATCCATCGTCAACAATGTAGATTGACTTTACTAAAGGACACACAGAAGCCAAAGCCCTACGTAATAACTGAGGCCGGTTTCGTGTCGGAACGATAAGGGAAACTTCCAAAATTAATAGACGGGCTGTGCACGTTTCTGTCGTTTGGAGCGGCCCATATAGTAACCTAATAGATAACCAAAGCCGAGCCAAAGCACACGGTTCACTTGTAAACTCAAGCTAGTCATTGAAGAGAGGTAACCAAACATGAAAAGTGTGGTGATCATAGAAAATTCAATATCTGGATGTAATTTTTCGCGTAAAGCACTCCAAGATATTTTAAATAATAGGATGATGGACATGATAAACATTGGAAGCCCAAGTAGGCCAAATTTAACAAAAATCTCTAACCATTGGTTGTGCGGATAACCATCCTGCCCTTCCTCACCAAAGATGATCCACTGATCGATAGTCGATAAATAGCTAGTCCAATAATACTGACGCTGAGTTACCGAGGCATCGTCACTTCCATACTTATTAAAGAGGTCTAAAATCTGCAAAAACCGGTCAATTAAGATGTCAACGCGCTCGGCGATCGCATAATTCGTCTGATAAAGAACTGCTAATACTGGCAACAACAATACCATACTTAAAGCTGCAACTAGGATGCTGCGAACATTTAAGTAATTCCGATGGCGATTAAGTATAAAAAAGAAAATTATCGCTCCTGAACTCCAAAGGATAGCACCCCGTGAGGCCGAAGAAAGCACCACAAAAAATGCGGCACAAGCGACCAATAGAAAAAGTGTTTTGCGCAAAGGGTTTTTATTGAGGATCCCCAATACCAAAAATATCAAGCCTAAGCAAGAGTTTGCAAATGCTACTCCCACAGCATTTAATGAGACATCACCATAACCACGTGCGCTACCCTCGAAAGAGATGAGCTTCACAAACTGCAAGAAGCGCATCAAACAAAGTAAAGCTAGAAGACTCACCCCAATAAGGCTCCACTGATTAGCGGAAACAAAGTCATGGCGTTTCTCTCTTGCTAAAATATAGCCCGACCAAAAAAGAAAAAGGCAGACCAACGTGAAGGTCTGTTGTAGATTATCATACCAAATTACGTGCTCCTGAATCTTAGTCAACATGGCCAAGAGTATAAAATAAGATCCCGTTATAAAGACAAAGGGCAGGTACTTTACAATCTGTCCTCGCGCACGAAGAAGAGCAGCACCTACAATTAGCCCAAAGCCGACAGCGAGACTCCCCAATCTGGCCGGTTGGCCACCAAGAAAATACATCGCCTGGCTCCAATGAAGCATTGCCAAGCCTATGATAACAAACAGCCCAGTATACTTATAAAGCTTGGGAAGCTCGAAATCTAGATATTGGGGGCTATCTCTCATTTTCTATAGACCTCTAATGAGTGTGGAGGCAAATACAACATGATTTGAAGAACGACAGTATTCACGGGCAGTCTCAACATTATACAAAAACTCATCCTTGATAACCCGGTGTATTGCTTTCGCAAATGCGAGGGCATCACTGGGTTCCACCGTAAGACCAATTCCCATGCCAGTGACAAGTTCGCCTATAAGGCCATTGCGACAAGTGATCATTGGCTTCTCATGGCGACAAGCATGCCCCATGACTCCGCTACTTCCGTAAAAATTAAGGTATGGGGCTAAAATACAATCAGCCCTGTTAAATTCACGATCAAGGGTCTCAAAACTAACATGTTCGTCAACAAGTTCGATCATCAATTGGGGATATTCCTTATTCAAAATATCAATTTGCTCTGTCACCTTAACTTTGTAACCCTGTGAATCAGGTCGGAATCGTCCCACTAATCGCAGCTTTACTGGTTGCGCACACTGAGGCATCAAAGTTCGGAATGCTTCTAGCGCCTCAAGGCATCCTTTTCGCACCGCCATAGACCCTGCCAAAAGAAAAGTAAAATACTGATCATCTTTGTTGATAACAGGCAATGCTTCTCCCAAAGCGGCGGGGAGTGGGTCAACTAAAGTCTCGAAAACTCGACGACCAGAAAACCAATGTTTGAGCAAATTATTTATCCGCTCATCATTCAATAAATAAATCTTATAAATTGAAGCATTGCGCAGCATCAACCAAAATTGAATCCGTTTCCGCAATCCTGTAATGACGGCTAGCGCTTTAGCTTTTATTCCAAAAGAACGCCAGCTAGGTGTATAAGGGTTAAAAAGGATGCCCACGATTTTAACGGCTCGCGGCGGTTGCCACCCACCTAGCGCATATTGATACAAATTTAAATGCATCAAGCAGACTGAGCATGCCTCAAACTTTTCAATATAGCGCTCAAGGATCTCAAGCTGGCGGCGTCCGACCTGTACAATATTTCTGGCTGATACCATATAATGAATTTCTGCAGAAGTCATGCATTGGATAGAAATTGGTGAATTGCCCACTTGTTTCCATATGGCGAGTCTCTCTTCCAGTGCAGGATGAACAATTAAAATAGAGCGCTCAGCTTGCTTTACCGTAAAGCCAGCAATCAAGTTCTCGAAATATTCTCCGTGATGCCCACTGGCAGCAGTGTCAAAAAATAGTACTTTTTGGCTACTCATGATGCAAATCCGATAGCAACTCGGTAAACTTCATCCGTTCTTTATCGGTTAACTCCGTTTTCCATGCACCAGGTTTACCTCCAGTCTTTGAGCGATGATCTGGATGAATTTGCGACATGGGATCAATAGAAAGTTTTAATATTCTTGATACAAAAAATTTCTTAATCAGTAGTTCTCCGCGGGAAATAGGCAGCGGGAGATGCTTGCGACAACGAGCAACCTTCCTTAAAGCAAGAAAGACCTTTGAAAACACACTGCGCACCACGGACGGCACCATTATATCTTGGTCGGACGCGTAAATGCACTCTAATTCTAAAAACTTCGCAATTTGGTCTAAAGCCGTGCTTTGATTAGTATAAACCTCCTCATAGCGCTGAATCATAAAGCCATGACTTTTTGCATAGTTACATGCGTTCTGATGTGACACAACAAGATTAGAAATAGAATCGATGCCAACCCCCCACATTTCACGTAACGATACATACGTGTCGCGTATATCTCTGTGGATGAAAAAAAAATATTTCTCATTTCTATCAAAACATTGCAAGTCATATGCATGGCACTTAACTAGTAAAAAATCTGCTCTATGTGACTTGATATCAATTTCGCCAATTTCCTCCTCACTCTTATAGCCTAAGTTGACGTAGGAGCATTGGTTTCCTTCTAAAACCCGACGGACTAAATTGTATTGAAGCGTCGACCCGGAACGTTTCATCCCTAGACAAAGTATTATTTTCATAGAACTGGTTTTTTTAGCTTTTTAACAAAAAACCATGCTTGGTGAAGTGACGAATTCGATCGGTTAAAAATTGAATCGAAACAAATATAGCACAAAGAATAAACCGAGCTTAATGCAATTAACCGAAATAGAAACAAATCGAGGACCAATATCATATTGGCCTGAGCAGTTAATAGCATTGAAATGAACACTGGTAGAAAGGCTCGCCCAATAATCGAAAAGACACGATTTAGTGATAAATTTGTATTTTTAAATGTCGATTTTATATACGGAACTAGGAGCACGCACATTGAAAAGCTTACAGAAAAAGCTACTCCACCCACTCCACCATAAAACAAACCAATAACCATACAAATCAAGGTAAATGGCACTCGAAACAACGCCCATTTGAACATTCGATTCGTTTCACCTCTTGCCAAATAGACCCAATCCGTTGCAACATTCAAGGAAGTTACAAACGCTGCAGGCGCTAATATTTGGAATAAATAAGCAGATCCGATCCACTCGACTCCCAAAACAAAAGTAAAAACAGAAGGCGCAATTGCGTAGGCAAGTCCGATAAAAGGAAATGTCACTGCAATCATCATACTCAATGTTTTATAATATGTCACCGCAAAGCGATCTGGTTCATCTTGCAGTCGACTAAAAGTAGGCAACATAACATTTAGCATCGGGCTGTTCAACTGCTGCATTGGAAACATCAATAGTCTATACGCATATGAATATAAACCTACCGTCTCTGCTCCCAAAAAACGCCCTATTAAAATACTATCGGTACTGCGCGAAAAGTAATTCAATAGATTATAACCAAACAAATTACTGCCGAAGGATAAATAACTTCGCGTGTCCCCATGATTACTAACCATCGAAGGAATCCAACGCGTGAACCATAAAATAAGGGATAGTCGAGTTACTGATAAAGCGATCGGCATCAATACTAACGCCCAATATCCGAGCCCGTAAAAGGCACTAATCAAACCCACCAAGACCGACAGACATTGAGCCACAACATCACAAAGCGCCAATTTACCGAACTCCATCCCACGCATCATTAACGCGCGGTGCTGCAATCCAAGGCCTTCAATAATAAGACCACCAGCCAATACCATCGCAATTTGAGTCAGCTCTTCGCGACCATAAAATGATGCAATCAGTGGTGCACACGCCATCAAAAGAACGCCAAGCATCAGGCTGATACCTGCATTAATCCAAAATAGATTACTAATCTCTGGCCTTGAAATAACCGCCCGTTGCATCGTCGCCTTAGTTAGGCCAAATTCTCTAAAGAAACGAATGAGCAGCATTAACACCGTGACCATTCCCACCAGTCCAAAATCACTAGGTGATAGCATCCTAGCCAATATAATAATGCCTGAAAATTGAACTGCAAAAACGATTGCTTGCCCAGAAATAGCAACAGCACCTCGCCGTGCAGTCTTTGAACCTAAATTTTTTAAATCTATGTCCGCTGTAAAATATTTATCAGAATAACGCAGCATCATTAATTACAAAGAAACGACTAATAAGGGCACACGTAAGATATAAAAATACGCGTTGAGGTGTAAACTATTGCTAAATTGGTGGTCGAGTGCGAATACCCCGATGAATTTAGCGCAGTCAATTAAGAGTCTTTTATGGGAACCTGTTATCTCTTCCTTACTTGGAGCTGGATAACTACGCTTATAGCGCGTCTGATCTTTAATTACATGGAAATTGGTAATCTCCAAATTTAATTTCCTTACGAAATTGATACGCAACCAAATCGATCAACTCCTGATCATAATAATCCGTAATATTACGCCCCTTAGCTTTAGATTCATTACGCTTGGGCAATACTAAATCACCAAGATTCAGATGCTGACATAATTTCATAAAATCATCCTCAAGGTACTCAAAACGAAGCAAGATATCAACATCATTATCCAGAGGCACAGATGTCTCAAAATAAATCCCTTTCCGCTTTAATGCATGGGCAATTAAACCTCGATTCTGTATGTAGTATGAGAGTGGAGGCATTTTTTTAATCATTCGATAAAAATCCACTCGATCCCACTCCGTGACATTCCGGTGTGGCGAAAAATAATGCGAAACCATCAATTCCCATGGATTACGAATCACTGAAAACTTAAATAATTTCTGATAGGTATCCCGATCCATTTCACGGCAATACCGTGTCAACGAAGAATGTTTCTTTAACTTAGTATATTTCAAATGTTTCAGCTCGAAACGGTCAATACCATCCTGCCTTTTCGCATCCACGACTTTTTCATCATCAGAATATTCCATCAAGACACTCTGAATGCTATTACCTGCTGTTTTCGGGCGATGTATAAATAGAAATTTTTTCTCTGTTGATATCATAAAATACGCTGCTATTTTCTATATTGTTTGAAGAAACATAAAGAATGAAAATACACATATTAGCGCTAAAACTGACAACAATTGAACTGCTGTCCCAAAAAGAAGATTCTTTTTTTAAGATTTAGAGACATTGCGTAGATCTCGCATTAACAATTAATTTTAATGTTTTTAAACCTTTGCAGGATTTTTTTTAGCGATGGTGTTTTTAGGTATATCTGAAGTCATAATAAGCCAACCCCGACGACCACGCCACTTTAAAGCGACACACCCTTCAATAGAACTGAATTCGTACTGATCTACACAGCCTTACTATTATGTAGATATTCGGTTCTATGAGAGAGCTTAAAGCATATTAGGGATGCAATAAGTGTCATCTATTACGCTCTACGCCCAGCTTCCTGCTGCAAGAGCTTGCTGGATGCAGTTAGTAGAGCGAGGAAGGCCATCCAGTAGGCGGGGCTGTTAAAGATAAAATCAAAAAAGGCGTGCCTCATACTCGTAGCGAAGCCGACAAGTAGTAAAAAGGCTGAAAAACTAAAAATGCGGAAAGCGGAAAAAAGAATCCAGAGAAGTGTTAGGAGCAGCAAGCCGCTGCCGATGTCACCATACTCGGCGAGGAACTGGACAATGTCATTGTGCGCGTAATGATACATCTTCCGGCCCACCCATCCATTTTTCTTGTGGTAGCGCGCATAGTGTATCTCTGGATAATTACGCTGATACATGGGGAAGATATAGCGAAAAGAACCGCCACCCATCCCAGCGCTAGACGGCCCTGTGCCATGTCCCAGGTCGCCTGACTAGAAAGCGCTCCCACCAATTAGGATAATTAAGATACCACTGCACGGTTTTGCGGAAGCCGGATTCGAAATCTTCTTTGGGTTCCCATCCAAGTTCGTCGCGGGTCTTAGAAGCGTCGATGGCGTAGCGGAGATCGTGACCGGGGCGGTCGGTTACGAAAGTGATCAAACTTTCATGACTTTTTCCGGGTCGTTGTTGCTCTTTTGCGGCCCAAAGGGCACCCTGCGCAGTCGTCCCTTCGGGACAAACACCTTCGTGTTTGCCATCTTCATTCTGTCGAACTGCGTCATCCATAAGCTTACAAAGCATTCGAACCAGCTCGATATTTTGTCGCTCGTTGTTGCCACCGATGTTGTAGGTCTCCCCTACCCGGCCCTTGGTCAGAACGGTGTAGAGGGCTTCGGTGTGATCCTCTACATGAATCCAATCGCGAATATTGAAACCGTCTCCGTAAATCGGAATGAGTTCTTGTTCATGACAACAGAGGATTACTTTTGGAATCAACTTTTCGGGATGTTGGTTCGGTCCGTAATTATTGCCGCAGCAGGTTATAATGGTGGGCAGGCCATAGGTACTGTGCCAAGCGCGAACGAGATGATCGGCGGCAGCTTTACTAGCGGCATAGGGCGAATTGGGTCGATAGGGAGATGCTTCAGTAAAGGCAGGGGCATCGGGTTCGAGCGAACCATAAACTTCATCCGTTGAAATCTGAATGAAACGGAATCCTTCTTTGTTTTCTTTTTGATAATAGTCGAGGGTTACCTGTAGTAAGGTGTACGTTCCGTTGACATTGGTCTCTAAAAAGACGTCAGAACCTTCAATGGAGCGATCGACATGGCTCTCTGCCGCAAGGTGCAAGACCGCGTCGGGCTTATGGGTATCAAATAATTCTTCGAGTGCCGCTTGATCACAAATGTTTCCTTTAACAAAGGTATAATCGGGATGCCTCTCAAGATCTGCCAGCGCCTGTAAATTGGCGGCATAGGTCAAGGCATCGTAGTTGATTACAGATTCACCTTTTTCCAGAATCAGGAAGCGTATGAGGTTGGAACCGATAAATCCACAACCTCCCGTAACTAGAATTTTCACAACTTAATCTTTACGCAAGGCGGTCGAATCTTGGATGCCTTGATGCGAATGGTTTCAAAGTGTTTTGAAAATTTGACTGCCCGCGTGTTCACTTTGAGTTTTTGGCGGTTACTTACACCCCAATCCCTTTGGGATTCGCCTGATGCCATTTCCAGGCGGTGGCAATGATGGCTTCGATTTCGGTGTATTGAATTTCCCAGCCGAGTTCTTCCTGGGCCTTGGTGGAATCGGCGTAAAGCGCGGGCGGGTCGCCGGCGCGGCGTTCGGATTCTACTACGGGAACTTTGAGGCCGGTGACTTTTTCAACCGCGGTGATGATTTCGCGAACGGAGTTGGGGGTGCCGGTGCCGAGGTTGTAGAAATAGGCGGCGCCGGGTTCCTTGAGTTTATCAAAGACCGCAATATGGGCACGGGAAAGGTCGTCCACGTGCACGTAGTCGCGCAGACAGGTGCCGTCCGGGGTCGGATAATCGGTGCCGAAAATTTGGATATTTTCGCGGCGTCCGGTGGCAGCGTCGATCACAAGGGGAATGAGGTGGGTCTCGGGGTGGTGGTCTTCACCGATTGAGCCATCTTCTGCCGCTCCTGCGGCGTTGAAATAACGGAAGGCCGCAAAACTGAGCCCGTAAGCATGGGCAAACGATTTGAGGCAGTTCTCGACATCAAGCTTGGTCTGACCGTAGGGATTGATGGGGGCCTGCGGTAGAGACTCCACCATGGGGAGTGTTTCCGGTTCGCCGTAAGTCGCGCAGGTGGAGGAGAAAACGAATTTCTTTACCCCATTGTCGAGCATCGTCTCGAGGAGGCGAAGGGTGGCGACAAAGTTGTTCTCGTAATATTTGCGGGGTTCGGTCACAGACTCCCCCACATACGCAAAGGCCGCAAAGTGCATGACCAACTCGATGGATTCTTCCCGCAGGATTTTGCCAACCGCTTCGGGGTCGCCAAGGTCGCAGTCGTAGAAAGGAATGGACTCATGGACTGCTGCTCGATGCCCGAAGACTAGATTGTCCAACACCACGGGTTCGTGACCCGAGGCCTGCAATTGACGCACGCAATGGCTACCAATGTAGCCAGCTCCTCCTACAACGAGAACTTTCATATCAATTTAGTATTTTGCTTTGTTAATCTGCTCTTTAAAGTACGTGATAGTCTTTTTAAGACCTTCTTCTAGCGGCACTTTTGGCTGCCACCCTAAAATTTCCTGTGCCTGAGTGATGTCGGGCTGGCGTTGCTTGGGATCATCTTCTGGCATGGGCTCATGTATGATTTTTGAGGAACTTCCGGTGATTTGCAGGACTTTTTCCGCAAGCTCAAGGATCGTGAATTCGCTTGGGTTGCCAATGTTCACAGGACCGACGACTTGTTCTTGGTTCATGAGGCGCACAAAGCCCTCGATGAGATCATCCACGTAGCAGAAGGAGCGGGTCTGCTGGCCTTCGCCGTAAACGGTGATGTCTTTACCCTGCAAGGCTTGTACGATGAAGTTGGAAACCACGCGCCCATCGTCCGCCAGCATTCGGGGCCCGTAGGTATTGAAGATGCGCACCACCCGGATATCGACGCCGTTCTGGCGGTGGTAATCAAAAAAGAGGGTCTCAGCGCAGCGCTTTCCTTCGTCGTAGCAAGAGCGGATTCCAATGGGGTTGACGTTACCCCAGTAGGCTTCGGGCTGTGGGTGAACAGAAGGGTCTCCATAAACTTCCGAGGTGGAGGCTTGAAAAACGCGTGCATCAACGCGCTTAGCGAGACCAAGGCAATTGATCGCCCCCATTACGGAAGTCTTGGTGGTCTTAATGGGATTGTATTGGTAATGTACGGGCGAAGCTGGGCAGGCGAGATTGTAAATTTGATCCACTTCAAGCTTGAAGGGATCCACAACATCATGACGCATGAGCTCAAAATAAGGATTCTCTAGAAGATGTGCCACGTTGACCCTGCGGCCGGTGAAAAAGTTATCCATACAGACAACTTCATTACCCTCAGAAAGCAGCCGCTCACAAAGGTGACTACCCAGAAATCCAGCTCCTCCAGTGATTAATATGCGCATAGTTCAGTTCGTTTATTTAAGTTAGCGGCCAAAGGGTTAAAGCATTTTACGCTTACTGGATGGGGTCGTTATTTTTCGCGCATCCTTGGCTTTAGAGATGCTACCGCCCTTGGTCTCGAAGACCGGAGCAAACTATTTGTTCCTGTATATGGGCATAGCATGCCGGATGAACGCTTAGATAGAAAAGGATTTATTTACTTTGTTCAATAAAAAATGAACATATTGACTGATACATTCAGTTCTCACATTTCCTGACATTTCCATAAGCACTATAAAGCGGCTCCGCAATCGTATCGTTCTTGAGAACATCCAGACAAGTATTTGCATGCTTTAATTGGGTGGGCGGTAGAGATTTCTCGCCTTTTGGGCATTATAATTTTGGGGCCTAGAAGCCTCCGTATCGAAGGTTAAAATACTGCCGTGCAGCTCTTTCCATCGAGCCGACGCCTTGTTCCAGCTCTCTGTAACTATATCACAAAGAAGTTCAAATTGTGCCTGCGAAAAGTTGTCCTTCTCGCCATACACAACAAGCGAGGCGCCATTTACCAAGTTCTGCCTCCCAACCCAAAGCAACTCGTCTTGATTGTAGGGGGTGCCTTCGATAAAAAAACTTCGGGACTCTCCGCTAACTTCCATCTCAGCTCGACAAAATCCAAGTTTCTTAAGAAAAAAATGGTAGTCTTCCCACGCATTTTGTCCCGAATCTACTCGCTCAATCTCCAGCAAAAACCAATGCTGCAGTGAAATAGCATTACGTGTTTCCTTACGCCCTTGGAGTGAGCTTTCAACAGCCGCACGCAGACCTGCAAGAGACATTTTTTGGCCACGCAGTACTAGCAACAAAAGCGCAACTGCAAAACCGAAGAAAAGCGGTAAATAACGCCCCTGCCAGGTGAAAACCAAGATGCCTCCAAAAAAAGCCAGTAATGAAAAGCAATAAAGAACCAACACCGCATTCCGACTTGATAGCCCTGATCGCAACAAACGGTGATGGATGTGCTCCCGATCTGGACGAAATATAGGCAATCCCTGGAACGACCGCCTGAGCATCGCAAAGCCGACATCCGCTATGGGCAGCGCCAGCGCCAACACAGGAGCCATCAAGGCAGCCAAAACAGTTCCTTTTTCTGCATTCATCAAAGCAAGTGCCGCAATAACATATCCTATCAAGTATGCCCCGGAATCTCCCATATATACTCTGGCAGGCGGGAAGTTATGAAAGAGAAAACCGACTAAAGCGCCTGTCATTCCCAGCGCCAAAATCCCAGATATTTGTGAGCCCTTTTGATAACTTAAATACACCAATAGCAACATGAGCATAAGCCCGATGCCACCAGCCAAACCGTCTAGGCCATCAATAAGGTTCATAATGTTCATGATCGCAACAAACCAAAAAACCGTTATCAATACTCCAAAAATTCCTAGATGAATTTGGATTTCAGTAAAAGGGATGCCCACGCGTTCAATTGACAACCCACTGTAGTAAGCAAGCAGTGCCAGTACAATTTGTCCCGCAAATTTCGTCCTAGCTTTAAGCGGCCGAAAATCATCTATAAATCCTAAAATAAATGCGCCTACGGCTCCAGCTGCGACCGCATAGTTTATCAGAGAGGTATTATCGCGGTCATCTAAAAAAATGAAGCAAAGAAGATAAACGATTCCAAATGCAGTCACGATACCAATGCCGCCAATCCGAGGCATCGAACCGCTATGCGTATGATGGTGTTGTTTCTCACAAGTTTCATTTTCAGCAAAACGTGCGCTCAGCAAAAGATGCGTTACCAACCACGAAGCAAAACAACCCAGCAAAATGAAAAACAGAAAAGATAAAATCATATCACTTTTTAGCCTCCTAAGTTATTTACAAGCATCCCAAATGGCAAGATCAACAGATGCGCCTCCCCACTTTAATTAAAGAGACATGACCGCGGATAAATTTAAATTATTCTGTTAGCGGACCCTTGATCGCTATCCAGTAATTTATTTCCACCTAAAACCGTCATCACCAAGGGCAGCAATTTCTGCCCCCTACCCTGCCATGATAATAATGTACGTAAGCGTTGTTTCGCATGCGCTCGAATCGAGGCATCCGGTTCATTTTGGATCAAAGTCTCCACTTCCTTAAGTCGCACACTACCCGAATCCAAGTGCGGTACCAATTGATCCCTTACAAAACCTTGTACTAATTGTAAAATAGAAAGCTCTGCAATGTAATGATCCTTTCGGCTACCCGCCACATATTGGACTTTAACCGCTCCAAGCTGGCGTAAGACCTTTAGGCCTTGGCTGATTGAGCCGCGACTTATCTGCAATCGAATCTCAAGACGATCAAAGCTTAAGGGTGTTTTGGCGCAAAAAAGACACCCGTAAATTTCTCCAACTGAACGAGGCAAACCAACTAAGTTGGCTCCACGCACAAAAAGCTCGATCACGCCGGCTTCCCAATCGGGCATACTGGTTTTGCTACTTTGAACTTCAGGCATTTTATTCGTTTAGTTTGTTCAAGAATTATTGAAAATTCAAACTCAATTCACCGCGTTTGCAAGACCGATGCAACCAGACTCGTTTATTTAAAAAATGGCAATAGCACCAAAAACCAACCCGCCAATAATCCAAAAAATACCACTAGGCCACCCACCCAACGAAGCAAGTGGTTAAAATCACGCATCGGTATGGCGTTATTTATATTAAATAATGACCGACATACAAAAGTTCGCATCTCTCGCTTGGCTTCGTCTGTCGCAAATAACAAGTAACATCCCCCTACAATCGGAAGCACGCTAATACAAAGTTTCACCAGCAAGATCGCAAAAGAGATATTTAACAGTTCCATTCATCGTTACATGAGCACTTTGGGCTCTTCTTTTGCAAGACAAAAGCATGACAATTGCTTAAGCCTTTTTTTTCTGTGTCCGATTCCATGCGAGACAGTCAGCGTATTTCACCCCGGTTCCCCCAAAGATATCCAAGGCACTTCCTATGCACAAATCCACTGCTCCAATGCTCAATTCTTTTACTAATTCCAAATCCTCAAGATGCCTTGCGCCGCCTGCATAAGTGGTTGGAATCTTTGTATAAAGCCCTAAAAACTCCACCAAAGCTTCATCTATACCGGCACATTTACCCTCTACATCCACAGCATGCACCAAAAATTCCGCACAATAGCCCGATAACTCCTCTAAAACCGGTGCCGCTATTTTAAGATCCGTTAAAGTCTGCCAACGATTCATTGCAACCGTCCAATTCCCCCCCTTGCCACGGCAACTCAAGTCCATAACCAAATGCTCTGAGCCGACTTCTCTTTTTAAAGCATCGAGCTTGGCCAAATCAAAATGCCCCGCAGGCGTAAAGACCTCACTTGTCACAATGACATGGGAAGCTCCTTCATAAAGCCAACCAGCAGCGGTTTCTTTAGAGATTCCGCCTCCGATCTGCAGCCCCCCTTGGTAGGCTTTAAGGGCTGCTTTAGCTGCCAATTCATTGCCCGCACCCAGTTGGATGATATGCCCGCCCAATAATTTATCGTTCGCGAAGCGTGCGGCATAGCTATCCGGCGAGGACTCGCTCACAAAATTGGTCTCTAAACCCACGCCATCCTCACGCAAACTGCCCCCGACAATCTGCTTTACCTTGCCCTCATGCAAGTCGATACAAGGTCTGAATTGTGTCATGTATTAATCCAAAATGGGATTGTGCTTTTAGCCTCTAAGTTAAACAAGGCATTTAAGTGCCTTGGCAATCCTTTTCAGCTGCTCAATCAGCCAGCACCATAATTTAGATCCATTGGAATAAAAGCTAAGATATTGACTTGCTTAGACGGAACAAATATTCATTTTTATGTACGTATTATTAGCGTTAGTAACGATAACGCATCGCCCTTCCCGAGCATTACATTCCAATCTTCTCCTATGAAAAATTTTAGCCTTCCCCAATTATTCTGCAATTTTCTAGTTGCAGCAGCACTAACACTAGTACCCGCACAAGTTTCATTTTCTCAAGAAATAGACACAGGGGTGATTGAACTCATTGCCAAAGGTGACGTCCAAGCCGCCAAAAAACTACTGCTTGCCTCCGGTGTAAATACCAGTGATCCCAAAAGCGTCTCAGATACTACAAACAGCATTATACAATCCGTTCTTGCAGGTTCAAACAGTGCACAACTAAGTGCCACCATCGAGCAAGCCGTTGCCTCACTCACCCAAGCGGTATACGAATTATCAATCGAGTCCAATTTATCACCTGAAGCTACCAGTATTGCAGTGGAAGCAACTGCCCGAGGTGCCGTAACTGCAGTGATCACGGCTCCCGCCATCACTGAAATTGCGCTGGCAAGTGCTTTAAAATCATCTGCTTCTGGCGCGACCGCAGGTGCAATGGAAGCTGCCGCGAGCGCACAAATCGCTGGATCTGTTAGCATAAACGTCGAAAAAGCGGCAGAATCTGCCGCCAAAGGCTCAATCGTCGCTCTTTCAGTCATGTCAAGTGAGGGCAAATCAAACTCGGCCATTGCCAGTGCCGCACAAGCGATCTCTGCTGGAGTTGTACAAGCCAGTGTTGAGTCTGCCGCTGAGACAGGCATTGAGCCCGCTGAGATAGCTAGTTCAGTTGCCGCGAGTATAGAAACTGCCGCCAGTACAATCTCCTCAGACAGCAGCCTTGCAAGCAGCATCAGCGATGCGGTCAGCAATGGCATTCAACAAGGCGCCTTAACTGGCGCAAACAATGCAGGCATCACCGGCGAGGCTGCTACCGATCTAGCAGCCGATGCCCAAGAAGCAGCCGAAGAAGCTGAATCTGATGATAGTGGTTCTGGCGATATACCCGATATCGTCATCACGGATCCCGAAGATGTCACTGAAGTTGAAGTTAGTCCCTCCACTGAGGCTTAAAAGGAAAACTTCTACGTATACTTCAACCCTGGGAATACCCCCAGGGTTTTTTCGTACCCGTGCCAAGACCTTACCGAAACCGAGGGCTCATATCTTACAGTATATGCCTATCTCTGACGAATTGGAAGGCTCCCTAAATTAAATGCAGACGATACAGGTTTTAAAAAATTTCCCAAATCCTTATTTCAGCGGATAAAACAGTATATTTAATTTATTACAAAATATATCCATGCAAATAACCTATAATTATATACTTTGCCTAAAAAGCCTATTTTTGTCATTGCAATATTCACTTTTGTAAATTTATATGCATTATAAATAAGGAATATAATGAAGTATATAATTATGAAAAAATCACTCGTTCTCATTGTTTCGGGAATCTTGGCACTCATCGTTAACGCGATACAGGCAGCGCCTCATGCAGATGCCAAAATTATAAATCTCGATGGCATCGTCAGTATATATCCGGCTGGGGATAAAGCCTCTGTAAAACCGCTCAAAGTTGGAGAGGCTCTCATGCAGGGCGATGTTGTCACTACAGATGGGAAAAGTACCGCTAAAATTGTTTTTGCCAACGGTGCAACAATCGACCTTAAACCAGATACCCAAGTTCTGATGGAGATGCTTTCGCAAGAACTTGATGAAGTTCGCGATCCCGACCCTTCCGTCGTCATTTTGAGCCTCCGCTACGGTTCCTTAGATGGAGAAATCAAGAAACTCAGCGACCGGTCAAAGTTTTATATAAAAACACCACAATGTATAGCTATTCCATCCGATGAAAGTCGCTTCAGCGCGTCTAACGACTACAATCCTATTTCGAATAGTTTTGATTTCTTCGTTAACAATGTCGCTGGATCTATAGACATTCTTACTCATTACGAGGATGGTAATGTCTACTATAATAGTGCCAAGAGCGCCAAAAACATGATCAGTACTAACGTAAATTCCAAGATTGTTAAGATTCCGGTGCCTGAAGGACGTACCATTATCTTCACTGCGCTTAGAGACACCGCAGTCGATTACTGGGATAAGTTGCATATTACCACCCCAGACAGATCCGAAGTTGTAATTGTTAGCCCGTTAACGCATACCTGAATTCTAAATAAACTTTCCTCTCCAAGCCTCGAAACTTCGCATTTCGAGGCTTTTTTATGATTCACTCAAAGGCTCGCCAAAATCTGCCGCGTTTCGTCACGCTTAGCACAGGTTTCCGCTAATTGTTTGCGCGCACCGGCAACCACATTTTCTGGAGCACTTTCCACAAATTTTGAATTCTGAAGTTTATTTTCTCCCAAAGCGACGAGTTTATCCAATCTTTGCAACTCCTTCTCAAGGCGCGCTTTTTCTGCGGTCACATCAATACTACTAATCAAGTCTAAATAGAGTGGTCCAAGTGGGGTGACCGCTGCGGGCAGGCCCTCCACGCTCTTTTCTCCTAATGCATCAAGTCGCCCCAAGCCAGCAAGCGAGCTAATTAATTCAGAATTTTCAGCGATCAATGAGCCAGCCGAACCCTCTGCCCCATAAAAAACTGACACATCTCGCTTACTTGCTAAGTTGTATTTCGCTTTAAGCGCACGTGCTTCCGAAATAAACCCTTGTAATTGTTCAACTCGTTCAGCAGCACCTTGATCAAGTGGTATATCTCCAATCAAAATTTCCGCACTTGAGAGCGGGCTTTCGTGTATAAAGGGTCTTTCGCCCGCGTAACCCAAGCTCAACCAGAGTTCCTCAGTGATATGCGGCATTACTGGATGTGCCAACTGCAGCACTTGCCGCAAAATTAAGTCCTGAATCGCAAGGCAGTTATTTTGCACTTCCGCAGACCCCTTTAACTTACCCTTGGAGGCTTCAACATACCAATCACAGAAATCGCTCCAGAAAAAGGCGTATAATTTATGTGTATAAGGCGCTAAATCATAATCCCTAAAACAACGCTCTACTTCCAGAGTAAGCTCTGCCAAACGTGCCAAAATCCAGTGATCATAATCATCAAATAAATTTACCTCAATGCGGCTGTGTATTGCAGCCTGACTAGAGTTATCCCCCATTGGTCCGCTCATCTGACGAAAACGTGCGGCGTTCCATAATTTGTTGCAGAAATTGCGCCCGATCTGAATGCGCTCCTCCGAAAACAAAATATCCGATCCCGTAGGTGCGATATTACAAATCCCAAAGCGCAGGCCATCTGCACCAAATTTTTCGATCAAGTCCAGTGGATCCGGCGAATTACCGAGCGACTTCGACATCTTGCGTCCCTTCTCATCGCGAATCAGACCATGAATAAAAATATTTTTAAACGGGATACGAGCCGCTATTTCTTCATCACTTAATTCGGCTTTGTCCTCTCCATAAAGCTCTAGGCCTGCCATTATCATGCGGGCGACCCAAAAGAAAATAATATCAAAGCCTGTAACCAAGGTCGACGTGGGGTACCAATGCGCTAATTCCTTTTGGGCAGTTGAATCTAGCTCTGGCCAGCCTAAATTTGCCATCGGCCAGAGATATGAGGAAGCCCAGGTATCGAGCACATCTTCTTCTTGTTCCCAGTTCTCTGGATCCGGCGGTCCCGCCACCGAAACATGAACCTGCTGAGGGTCAGAGAAATCAAGCTCCATACGAGTGATCCCTTTTTTATACCAAACAGGGATGCGATGCCCCCACCACAACTGGCGACTGATGCACCAATCCTGTATTCCATTCAGCCAGTGTAGGTACGTTTTCTTCCAACGATCCGGATGAAATTTTATAATCCCTGCATCCACTGCACGCTTAGCAGCTTCCACTTTTGGGTACTTCAAAAACCACTGCTCTGATAAGCGAGGCTCAATGGGTACATCGCCTCGCTCAGAAAAGCCCACGGTATTTTCGTAAGGTTCGCGCTCAATTAACAAGCCCATCGATTCAAGTTTTTCAGCCGCTAATTTGCGTGCCTCGAAACGATCGATCCCCTCAAATGCCTCGCCTGCCAACGCATTCATGCAGCCGTTTTGGTCAATCACCTCAATCAGTTCCAGATGGTGACGTTGCCCAATCTCAAAGTCATTTTTATCGTGAGCTGGGGTAACTTTCAGGCAACCCGTACCAAACTCACCATCAACATAAGGATCTCCGATAATAGGGATTTCCGCACGCGGAAAAGGTCGCCAAACGGTCTTTCCAATCAAATGTTTATAGCGCTCATCTTCTGGATGGACCGCTACTGCAGTATCGCCCATTAGGGTCTCCGGGCGCGTCGTTGAAATTTCCAAATGCGTCTGTGTACCGTTGGCTTCCACTAATTCATAACGCATTTTATAAAAAACCCCTTTCTGAGGCTTCATATTTACCTCTTCATCCGAAATGGCAGTATGCGTTGACGGGCACCAGTTCACCATTCGTTTGCCACGATAAACATAACCTCGCTGATACAAACGAACGAAAGCCTCTAACACTGCTTTTGAGTAATCTTCATCCAGCGTAAAACTTGTACGCTCCCAGTCACAAGAAGCTCCAAGCTTCTGCAATTGTTTTAAAATCACCCCACCGGACTCCTCGCGAAAAGACCAAACTTTTTTTAGAAAGGCCTCCCGTCCCAGGTCATATTTGCTCTCCCCGGTAGACTCCCTCAACTGCCGCTCGACTTTTGTTTGAGTCGCGATTCCTGCATGATCCGTTCCCGGTTGCCAAAGAACAGATTTTCCCTCGAGTCGCGCTCGGCGGACAAATATATCCTGCAAGGTATTATCCAGCACGTGCCCCATGTGCAACATCCCCGTCACATTTGGTGGCGGGATCATGATTGCATATGGTTCACGGTCGGTATCTACGGAGGCTTTGAAGCAGCCGGATTTCAGCCATTCGGCATACCAGCGGGCTTCAACCTCTTGCGGCTCGTAGGCTTTTGCGATTTCAGACATCTCGGCTATGCATAAAGGCACAGCTCGCCATGGCAAGCCATTCATCCCTTTCTCGTAATGATCTTGTCACTTTTGCGATATAACAAGATGCAATCATTTAAAGGAAAAACTATTGTCATCGGTGGTATCACCGGCGGTATCGGCTCAAAACTTGCCGCTCAGCTTGCCGCAAACGAAGCGACTGTGACTGGATTTAACCGCAATGGCGGTACCGGAGACTTTGGCGAAATTGCTGCCTGCGATGCTACCGACCCCGCCCAAATGGAATCTTACCTAGATCAAATCATAGCAGATCATGGCAAAATAGATGGTTATGCGCATGCCATTGGATCGATCTATCTGAAACCTGCCCATCTGACCCCGCCAGATGACTGGTCGGCGACCCTGCTACAAAATCTAGGCTCCGCCTTCTACGCACTCCGTGCTTGTGCTAAGCGCATGCAGGGAAATAACTACGGAAATCTCCTTTTTTTTAGTTCCGCAGCCGCACAAATTGGCATCGCAAACCATGAAGCCATTGCTGCTGCCAAAGGGGGCATTGAGGCGATGGTTCGTTCCGCTGCCGCCACCTACGCAAGCCGAGGGCTTCGCATCAATGCCATTGCCCCATCCCTCACAGATACTCCGCTAGCCCAACCGCTCCTTGCCAGCGAACAAGCCCGACAAATGTCCGAAAAAATGCACCCTCTCGGAGCCATCGGAAAGCCCGACGAAGTAGCCAATCTGGCTCTTTGGCTCCTCAGTGATGCCGCCAAAATGATCACCGGGCAGACCTTTGTGAGCGATGGCGGGCTCTCTGCCATTCTCCCAAAACCTCGCTAAGAAAGCGTTAAAGTACCAGAAACTGCCGCCCCTAGGCAGCAACGATTAGCTTAGGACTTTCGTGTATTTACTTGTCTTCACGCAGAAATAAGCAAACTTATGACTTTCGATCTTATGTCAGCCGCCAAGAAAAAATCTAACGCTACCGCCACAAAAGCTCCCTCCGCAGGAGACGCTATTGATGACTTCCAGCAAACGCCTATCAATGCCGGCCTGTCTCGCGAAGACAAATGTAAGCTCTACCGTACAATTTTAGGGATTCGTCGCTTTGAAGAACGCTCCCTTCAAGCCTACAACCAAGGCAAAATCGGCGGCTTTTTACACCTATACATCGGGCAGGAAGCAGTCGCCGCTGGAGTCGTTTCTTTAATGGAAGAAAATGATCATATCATCACTGCTTATCGCGACCATGGACATGCTCTGGCCGTAGGGATGTCGATGAATGAATGTATGGCAGAAATGTTCGGCAAGCACACAGGTTGCTCAAAAGGCAAAGGCGGCTCCATGCACTTTTTTGCTCCAGAAAAAAATTACTGGGGTGGTCATGGCATTGTTGCTGGACAAACCCCTTTGGGCGCTGGACTTGCCTTCGCTCTCAAATACAAGGGGCTTAAGGGTTGTTGCATATGTTTCCTTGGCGATGGTGCTGTAAATCAAGGTTCTTTCATGGAGACGCTGAACTTAGTCTCCCTTTGGGGTATCCCGGTTGTTTTTGTCATTGAAAACAACGGGTATTCAATGGGCACCAGCCTCGCCCGCTCCTCGGCTGAGGAAAACCTCGCTCACCGTGCGGATGGTTTCGATATCGAATGGGATGTCTGCGAAGGCCACGATGTCTTTGAAGTACGCGAGTACGCGAATCGTGCGATGAGTCGTGCCCGCGAAGAAATGAAACCCTTTCTGCTTGAAATTAGAACCTATCGCTATCGCGGCCATTCCGTGGCTGATGCAAATCACGAAAAATATCGGACCAAGGAGGAAATCGAGGAGTATAAGAAAAATAAAGATCCCATCAACGTGCTCAAAGAACAACTGGTTGCCGATGGCAGTTTAACCGAAGAGAGCGCTAGTAAAATCAACCTTGAGGTCAAAACAGAGGCCGATGCTGCTGCCAAATTTGCTGAACAGAGCCCCGTTGCACCTCGCTCAGAGATTCAAACCGACGTCTATTGGGAAGTTGATAACGACACCAACAATTCCCTCAAGGGCACTTATTTCTTTAACGACTAGTCAAAACCTTTTTCGAATATGCCACTCATCACTTACCGCGAAGCGATCAAGCAAGCACTTGACGAGGAAATCCAGCATGATGAAAATGTCTGCATCATGGGTGAAGAAGTTGCCCAGTATAACGGTGCCTATAAAGTGACGGAAGGACTTTGGGAGAAATATGGCGACAAGCGCGTAATAGACACCCCTATTTCAGAAGCCGCATTTTCCGGTCTGGCAATTGGCGCTTCCTGCCTCGGCATACGCCCCGTTGTAGAAATGATGTTTATGTCATTCAGTTACGTTGCCATTGACCAACTTTTTAATAACGCCTCCTTCTGCCGCTACATGTCTGGCGGCTTGATGAACGTCCCTATCGTTGTACGCGGTCCCGCTAATGGCGGCACAAACGTCGGAGCCACGCACTCACATACCCCCGAAAATATGGTCGCAAACCATCCTGGCTTAAAGGTGGTCTGTCCCTCGAATGCATACGATGCCAAGGGTCTTATGAAAACCGCTATCCGCGACAATGATCCTGTCTTTGTCATGGAAAACACCCTTCTCTATGGAGAAAAATGGGAGGTGCCCGAAGAAGAATACCTCATTGAATTAGGCGTCGCTAACATTCTGCGAGAAGGCAGTGACCTCACCATTGTTGCACACGGTCGTTGCGCCATGATTGCCCTTAAGGCCGCAAAAATGCTTGAGGAACAGCACGAAATCAGTGTGGATTTAGTGGACCTCCGTTCCATACGCCCCCTCGACGAAACGACGATCCTTGAATCCGTCAAAAAGACCGGACGCGCCTTATTAGTTGAAGAAAATAAACCTTACTGTGGCGTCGACGCACAAATCTCTCACCTCATCCAGCTAAAAGCCTTTGATTATCTAGATGCCCCAATTCATCGCGTCTCCGCGATTGATGCTCCACAAATTTATGCTAAAGAACTTGAAGATTGGCAAATTCCGAACGAAGAGCGCATCATCGAAGGCGCCCTTAAATGCCTCGCTTAATTTAATTATCTAAACACGCAAACAGACCCAGCGCACAACTATGGCCACCCTTATCGACATGCCCAAACTCAGTGATACCATGACCGTTGGTACACTTGTTAAATGGTTGAAAAAAGAAGGCGATGCCGTCGCAAACGGCGACATGATCGCCGAAGTGGAAACCGACAAAGCCACCATGGAGGTAGAATGCTTTGAAGATGGAATTCTGCTCAAGCAATACTCAGGAGCTGGCGATGAGGTGCCCGTTGGTGGTGCGATTGCAGCCATTGGTGAAGCAGGCGAAACAGCCCCTGAAGTCTCGTCCTCAAGCACTGTACCCTCAGAGGAGCCTAAGAAAGAATCTCCTACTCCAGCGACCCCGGCAGCCAAAACAGTTCCTCTTGAAACCCCCGCCCCAGCACCGACTCCGGCGGCAGCGGTCGCTTTAGGCACTAAAATTAAAGCCTCCCCATTAGCTAAAAAAATAGCCGCCGACAAAGGCATCGATCTCGCAGGCATACAAGGCTCCGGACCCGGTGGACGCATTGTTAAAGCAGATGTTCTTGAAGCAAAATCTGGAACAGTTGCCGCAGGTCCACCTGCACCTGGCCTGGAAGCCCTCAATATCCCTGTTACCAATATGCGCAAAAGCATTGCGCGTGCGCTGGTCGGCTCTAAGACCCAAGCTCCGCATTTTTACCTTCAGATTGAAGTCGACGGTGCCCCGCTAGCTTCTTTCCGCAAAGCTCTCAATGCAAAGTACGCCGACCTGCCCACCGAACAGGGTGGCATGAAATTTTCCGTCAACGACCTTACCCTCAAGGCGGCCGCTGAAGCTATTCGTAAAGTCCCTATCATCAACCGTTCTTGGGAGGGTGAAACCATAGCCCAGCATGCGAATGTTCATTTAGCATTTGGGGTAGCCATTGATGATGGCCTGCTGACGCCTGTTATTCGCAATGCTGAAAGTAAATCCCTGCACCAAATCAGCGCTGAAGCAAAAGACCTGATCAAAAAAGCCCGAGGGAAAAAACTTACCCCAGAAGAAATGAGTGGCTCCACCCTTACTGTCACGAATCTAGGAATGTTTGGTATCTCTGATTTCTACGGCATTATAAACCCGAACAACGCCGCTATCCTCAGCATCGGAGCAACGCTCAAAAAGCCCGTAGTCGATGAACATAACCAAATTGTTATTGGGCAAACGATGAAAATCGGCCTCTCTGGAGATCATCGCACCATCGACGGTGCAGTGGGCGCACAATACCTGCAGGCACTTAAGGAAATTCTTGAGAACCCCGCGCTTATGCTGATTTAAGTCTAAGCCGACTACTTTTTGGAAGACTTCTTAGATTTTTTCTTTTTGCGCTTGAGCAACTTTTTTACCTTCTTGCGCTGATCTTCTCGGACAATGTAGCCCACACAGTTCTTAGATCCACATTTACATGGATGGTCAAGGAAGTGCTCCATGTTGTAGCCATAATCATAGCTTAACTCCTCGCCTTTTGCGATGGCCTTACGCGAAACGATCCAGATTTCATCTTCATCATTGATCGCTTCGCAATTTCCATCACAGGAGTGATTGATATAACGTGCTGGATTCTTGCCTACTTGACCATCTAGATCCCATTTTTTGTTTAACTCAAAAATATAAACCAAGCCTGCTCCTTTCTTGCGCGCCTTTTCCTCCCATTCTAAAGCCCGACGTTGCGATTCTTTCTTTGAGATTTTCTCTCCTAAATACTGAATCACTTTCGTATTCGGCGCAATCTCGTCGGTGGCAAACAAACCACGAGCGTGAATGGATGACGTTTCAATTTTCCAAAGTTTTGACATCGCTCGAAATTCAGCCAAACCCCCAACCTGGGGCAAGCCCTTATTCTTCTTTTAATTTGCGAGACATCAGCGCCTGTAGCGCGTCTTCTGGTGATTTTTGATCAAATAGAATTGCATATACTTCCCCTAAAATCGGCGGCTTCAGTCCTTTTTGGGTGCACATATCATATAAACAACGCGTTGCGCGGTACCCTTCCACTACCGTACTTTGCTTCTTCAGAAGAATTTCGGGGGTTTCCCCTTTTCCAAGGCATTCACCAAAACTTCGGTTTCGGCTCCAGCTCCCCGTACAGGTTGCAATCAAATCTCCAAATCCACTCAAGCCACGAAAAGTCGCCTTTTGGCCGCCCAGCGAAACCCCAAGCTCAATCATTTCATGCATGCTGCGCGTCAAGAGAGCCGCCTTTGCATTGTCGCCTAAAGCCAATCCATCACATAAGCCCGCAGCAATTGCATAGATATTCTTCAAAGTTCCCCCAAGCTCAGTGCCTCGCATATCCAAGGAACGATAAACACGCATCGTATCTGAACTGAAGGATGCCTGGTAACGAGCCGCCTCTGGAACGCCTTCTTCCAACGCCAAAGTAATCGCCGCAGGTAAGCCCGCTGCGATATCCCCAGCATAAGTTGGTCCCGACAAAACCCCGCACGGTATCTCCGGGAAAAATTCCTGCACGATTTCTGAGGGCGTCATAAAGCTTTCTAATTCCAAACCCTTGCAAAGCACGACAAACAAACGAAGTTGCCGTGCCGCTTGCAGTTCTCCTTTTAATTCTTGGCACAACTCACGAAGCCCTTTGGAAGGACAGGCAAGGCAGACCACTTCCGCTTCCATGAGCGCTGGGCCCTTCTCGGCCGCAATTTGTATACTTTGGGGTAAGGTATGGCCGGGCAGATAGATGGTATTCTCTCGTGAACTCGCCAAGCTCAGGGCCATCTCGCAACGACGCGGCACCAAAGTAACCGTATGGCCGCATCGGTATAAGTGCAAAGCGATTGCAGTACCCCAGCCACCGGCTCCTAAAATGCTGATATTCATAGCTTCAGCTTTGCATCTCAGCCCGAACGTGCGACAAAATTTTTACCCCTTTGAGATTTTTCTGGCAGTTCGTTTTACACCGCATTACTCTTTAAATTATCTCTAAATATGATTTTCAGCCAGCTTCGACCAAGATATTAAATGTTTAAGTTTTACTACCGGTGGAAGCACCGACGTGCACATCGCATTGATGCTTTCCGTTTGCCCGGTGATCGCGACCATGAAATCGGACGAGCCCGTATAAATTTCTCCAGTTACCTCGCTCAATCCTCGGTTCGCGGTAAACCCCGAGCCACCCACTTGCCCGCACTCATCTTTCTATGGCTTCGGCGTCTCGCATTATTAGCAGGGCTGCTATTGCTAAGCTGGATGGTTTACCAAAGCACTCTGGCTTTAATTATCTTTGTAGATTGAGCACTCCCTGCGCGTACGTCTCCAAAGACAACCAGCCATCTACTAGATTTCCTTGCCGGAGATAGCACTCCGCCTGCCAATAATATAACTCTGGTGGTGCCGCTGGGTCTTGCAATAGTCGCTGTATTAAGAATAGCCCTTCTTGGTAAGCTCCCTTCGCCAGATAAACGCTTATTAATTGAAAGCCCGCTTCAAAATTACTCGGCTTACTCGCCAAATCTCGCTCTAGTAAAGCAAGCCTTGATGGCTCAACTTCTCCGCTCGGAAGACTGGGCGTCCTCAAGCCCGAGCGAAGCAAGTTCAGCGCATCCTCAAAGCGAGCCCCGTTTTGATACACATACGACTGTAAGTACCAAGCCATGTCCACCTTACTTGAATATGCCTCCATAAAGCTTGCCGGTCCCTCATATTCTCCCATGCGTATCCAGCGAAAAATTATCTTTGTACGCTGAAGGCGACTGAATTGACCCAGCGAAGGATCCGCCTCCATATAACCTTTTAATTCCTGTAAAAATATATCTTTTTCAGCCAACTCCATGAGAATGGCAGCAAATTTAGGGTCTTTTCGAGAGAGGTTTAATAATACTGAGGCCCGATATACATCTTGCATACTCGCATGCGCCATCCGTTTAAATAAACCTCTTGAGTGCCTGCCCGATCGCCTCAGAGCCTCGTGCCATGCGGACTCTGCCTTAACACCTCGGTGACCAAACCAAGCCTCCCCCGCCAAAAACGCTGGGCTCGTCAAGTAGGGCTCCACAAAAAGTGCGCGCTTAAAGTCTTCCTCTGCGCGAGCATAATTACGAACTTTGAGATGCTCCTTAGCGCGCAAATGATACCAATACCAGTTCAACGACTCCAACTCAATCAGACGATTAAGGGCCTCGCTTGACTTAATGAGATCCCCCTCTGCCTTTGCTTGCTGATATTGTCTGACATTTGATTTTAAAATTAACTTACTATGCGTCGGCATCCGAAATGGAACTGCAAGCATCCAAAGACCCCCAATGAAGAGAAAAATATAGCCGCTTGTACGCCATAAAAGCAGCGATCCTTGCCGCTTCTTTTCCTGCTTCAAAGGGAAAGACAGTGCCAGCAATAGCAAAATAAAATATACCACTGCGAGCGCATGACGCGCCTCTCCAGAAAAGCCCGCCAGAAGGTAAATCAAACAGGCAAGCAAAGGGACTAACCGAAGTGATCCCACTCGCATAATTCGGGTAAGCTGCATCCTCTTTAGGATTACAAAAAGCATTATGATAAACCCTGATAAACCAAGCACTCCCATTGAGCAGGCCACCAACATGAAATCATTGGGCTGATTCACTCCAAATATTCCTGCCTGCCAAGCGTCATAGTAATAAACGAGAACCTTCGAGAAGCTACCGAGGCCGACGCCGGCCAGGGGCGCCTCTGCAAACATCTGCCAAGCTTTGAGAGGGAGACGAACCTGTTTTGTTAATTCAACCAAACCGCCTTCTGTGTTTAGGCTGAAAATCAAAATGCCGTACAGCAGAACGCTTATGCTAAGCTTTTGCCGAATCTTAATATCTGCGCTCCAAATTCTAAGCCCGCAATAAATTCCAATGCCCACAAAAAACATGAGCAGCGCGGTAAAGTGATGCCCTAAAGCGAGCGCAGTAACACAAAGTGCCGCAGCCGGTAAGCCCATAAGGCAATCCAAATTACGATTGGCTAAGCCTTCCATGCCATAGGCAAATGAGTAAATCCCACACAGTAATAACAACCATCCCATCTGCGTTGGATTTGCAAAGAAACTAAAGTGCTCTGCATTTGGACTACCGGGGTATGTCCATCCAAAACATTCGCCCAAAACAATGGCGCCGCCCAAACACAATGAAAATACTGAAATCCAAAAGAGCACCCACTTGCGGCCGTTTAAATTGATCCGCAACTGGCTCAATGCATAAAACCAGCATAGACAGGCGCAGAGCAAAATAAAGATTTCCAGGCCTTGCCGCAAATGCACCGTTGAGCTCGACGGTAAATTAATTCCGTACATACGAACCCCTACCTCACGCCATTCTGGTTGAAAACCCAAGCCACCTGGCAGGAAGCTCGTCATCCCACCAATCAAAAAAAGGATCGCCCCCACGTTAAACCAAGGGCCCAAACTCCCGCGCGGTGGATGCTTGATAAGCATAATCCCGGTCAATACGAGCGCAAAGCCCTGCGCCCATACATGCGCTCCTCCTCCAAAAAAAATTAAGCCCGAGATTCCTAATAACGCATAAATAAATTCTCTCCCAACCAAGGGCTCCTTATTTTTGGTGATTGAAAATTGGATCGGTGCCTTTGACGCACTAGGATTTGAAAAAATAGATCTTTTGCGGGGACTTTTTGTACTTAACGAAGGCCGCCGCGCTTTTTTGTAGGACCGTTTCTTTCTATGCCTCCGTGAACTACGGCGTCCGCGCTCACCTTTACCTCCTTTGTCGCTCGGATTACCTTGATTCATCTTGTCAAAAAAATTTAATATCTAAAGTGGCTTCATTTGCTTCAAATGTCAGTTATATAATGTTTAGAATAATAACCTTAGCTTTGATCATCATTTTTGGCACCCCCTTTCAATTTAATAAAAGCCCACAAGCGAACGCATGAGCACCTCAGGCATCCCCGAGCAAAAAATTAGCGGAGTACTGGAGCGCATAATCTTTTTTAATGAAGAAAATGCCTATTGCGTCGCCGAAATTTCTGTCACAGAGGGACGCCCACCCGTTACCGTCCTCGGTAATCTTCCCGGCATACAATGTGGTGAAACGCTTGCTCTAATTGGCCATTGGGTCCGTCACCCTAGCCATGGCGACCAATTCAAAGTTTCTAAGTTTAAATCTGAACTGCCTGCCTCGATTCACGGTATTCGCAAATACCTCGGCAGCGGCATGGTTCACGGAATCGGCAAATCCTATGCCCGCAAAATTGTAGATCATTTTGGCGCAGAGACCCTTCGCGTTATCAGCGAGGATTCAGGTCGCTTGCGCGAAGTCCCTGGCATTGGGAGCCAACGCGCCAAATCTATCAAAGCCGCCTGGGAAGCACAGGTTGCTGTTCGCGATCTTATGATTTTTCTCCAAACTTACGGCGTTACCCCAAGTCAGTGTGTACGACTGGTTAAAAAATACGGCGCCAGCGCAAAACGCCTACTTCAAGATCAACCCTACCGCCTTGCCGAAGACATTGAGCGCATCGGTTTTAAAACAGCCGATAAACTCGCCCTAAACCTCGGCTTCCCGACAAATTGCAAAGAACGCATTGATGCAGGCATTCTTCACACCCTCAAAGGGCTTGAAGACGAGGGCCACTCTCTCGGCACCCATGCCGCCATCATCGAACAGGCGATTCAATTGCTGCGCGTAGAACCCGAACTCATCCAACAACGCATCCGCGCCCTCTGTGACGAAGAACGCCTTTATGCCCTTCAGGCGCTCGACGAAAAACAAGAACTCCTCGGCCCCGCTTGCCAACGGCCAAGCCTCGCCGGAGCCGAAAAATGTATTGCCGATGCCGTGCATCGAATCCATCAAACCGAGTCAACCATCCCATCCATCAAGCTTGAAGCTGCACTCAAATGGGCACAGGAAAAAGCCTCTCTAGAGTTTGCACCTCAACAAACCGCTGCCCTTTGCCAGGCCCTTAACTCTAAATTTAGCATTATCACCGGTGGCCCCGGCACCGGCAAGACAACGATTCTTCGCGCTCTGGTAGATATTCTTCGAGCTAAACGTGTCCGCATCGCCCTAGCCTCTCCAACTGGACGCGCTGCCCAACGTCTCGCCGAGGCTGCCGGCGCAGAAGCCTCCACTATCCACCGACTTCTTAAATACGATGGCGCAACTCGTAGCTTTACTTACGATGCCGATAACCCGCTTCCCTTCGATTTTCTCATCGTCGACGAAGCGAGTATGCTCGACACTCGATTGGCGGCCCAGCTCTTTCAAGCAATCCCTTCACCGGCGCATCTCCTCCTAGTAGGCGATGCCGACCAACTCCCTTCTGTCGGCCCCGGCAATGTTCTCGGTGACCTTATGGCCGCTCCACCTGCTTGCGTCACTCGGCTCGATACCATCTTTCGTCAAGGCGAGACCAGCGGCATTATCCGCACAGCCCACGCAATTCGCGCCGGAGAAACTCACCCCGACAAAACCCTTCAAAGCCTACGCGAGCTCGAACCTCAAGACGACTTTGTCTTCATCGAAGCTAATTCACCCGAACAAACTGAAAAAGCAATTCGCTATCTTGCCACTGAATACATTCCGAAAACCCATCGCCTGGATCCTATTCGTGACTTACAAATTCTTTCTCCGATGCACCGTGGCTCCAGCGGAATTAGTGCTCTAAACCCAGAGATTCAGGAAACCCTCAACCCCGAAGCCAAAGCTCGCTCGCGAATGAACTCCGACCCCGACTACGCTCCAGCCCGTCAGTCACATTTTCGCGAAAAAACCCGCAAACCCCTTCCAGTTGCCCTTGAGTTCGGTAATGTCACCTACCGCATTGGTGACAAAATCATTCAAAACCGGAATAACTACGACAAAAACATTTTCAACGGCGACACCGGTATTGTTCGCAGCATCGCCCCCGACAAATCTGGACTCACCATTAATTTTAACGGTGAACAGATCGAATACACCAAGAGCGAGCTCGGTGAACTCCAGCTCGCCTACGCTATCAGCATCCACAAAAGCCAAGGGAGCGAATACCCCGCAGTTATTATCCCGCTCCTCAAGCAACACTTTATGATGTTGCAACGTAACCTCGTCTACACCGGCATTACCCGCGCCCGCCAAAAAGTTTACCTTGTCGGCGATCTTGAGGCCTATGCCATGGCTGTCCGAAATAATAAAACGCAGATCCGTCGCACATTCTTGCAGGCTCGCCTCCGCAACAACAATTCCAAAGCTCAAGATTGAGCCATGCCTTTGAAAACTTTACTCCCATACGCCCGGGTGATTGCCTACGCCGCTCTTGGCTATCTGTTGATACGCATCAACCTTAACACGGGGCATCCAGGTATGGCCATAGCGATGGCAGCCTTTACCGCATTTGCTATCGGGTTCACCCTTTTCCGTCGCTAGGGTTGGCCACTCGGCGCACAACCTCAGACGCCAGCAAAAATCCCATCGTGCCCGTCACGAAGGTCGCCGAACCATATCCTGCGTCACAATTTAAACGGTAATCTTCCCCGGCTTCTCGCTCCTCTGAAACAGTTCCATCTCCTTGCGGGAAAACTGGAAATTCGTCCGTGTAAACGCAATCAATTCCAAATTTCATACGCTTCAAGCGAGGAAAACCATACTCTCGCCGTAAACGTTTTCTAACCTGCAGCAAAAGGGGATCGTTGGTCGTGCGGGCTAAATCCGCTACCCGCACTCGAGTCGGGTCAATCCGACCGCCCCCACCACCACAGGTTAATAGCGATTGTCCGCAGTCCCGTGCCTGGGCAATCAACAAACACTTGTGCTGCGTAACATCAATGGCATCAACGACCCAATCATAAGCAGGCTCCAATAGTGCTGCTGCAGTCGCCTCCGTAAAAAAACGTTCCTCAATCTTCACCTTGCACTCAGGGGCAATTTCCTGAATGCGTTCTGCCAACACCGCTGCCTTAGGGCGACCAACCGTTCCATTGTGCGCCTGCAATTGACGATTCACATTACTCAGGCAAACCTCGTCCATATCCACTAGAGTCAATGCCCCGATACCCGAACGCACCAAAGCTTCCACCGTCCAAGAGCCCACACCCCCCAGGCCAATGACCGCCACCCGCGCAGCCTGGAGGCGCGCTAAACCCTTCTTTCCATACAAACGGCCTAAAGCACCAAAACGTGTTTCGTAATCTGTCATCTCGTTCTCTAGTTAGTCGACTGCCGCCATAATTTTGAAGCCAAAAAACACTTCACAAGCGGCCCAGCTGCCCTCATTCTGACAAAATGTATACTCTTCAGGATATCGTTGCATACTGCGACACCCGCACACGGCGTACTGAAATTCAAGACTTCGAAGGTGCCTATAACGGTCTACAAATTGAAAATAATGGGTCCGTTAAAAAAATCGCGGCTAGCGTGGATGGCAGCACCGCCTCCTTCCAAGCCGCCATTGAAGCTGGAGCAGAACTTCTCATCTGCCACCATGGTCTGTTCTGGAATCCTCCCATACCCCTGGT
Organism: Opitutia bacterium UBA7350; assembly: GCA_949524905.1. Lineage (GTDB taxonomy): Bacteria > Verrucomicrobiota > Verrucomicrobiia > Opitutales > Coraliomargaritaceae > UBA7445. Next base: position 135,649 of record CATINC010000007.1, read on the forward strand.
TGGCCTCGCACTTACTAAAATTAAACTCGCGCTCGATCATAACCTAGCCGTCTACAGCTCTCACCTTCCCCTTGATTGCCACCCAGAAATTGGCAATAATGTATGCCTCGCCAAGACGCTTGGCCTCAACCCAATCGACACCTTTCTCCCTTACGAAGGTCAAAATATTGCCATTGTTGCCGAAGCCCCCAAGGGCGGACGCAGGGAACTCACCCAAAAACTTAAGGCCTGCTTTCCCGAGACCTATCAAGCCATCGAGTACGGAAGCGAATCCCCGCAGCGGGTCGCCATTCTTACCGGCAGCGGGCAAAGCGCCTTGCCTCACCTCCAGCCCAATGAAATTGACACCCTTGTTACCGGCGAATTACGACAACATCACTTTTCCATGGCGCAGGAATTAGGCCTTAATCTGTACCCGTGCGGTCACTACGCCACAGAGGTCTTTGGCGTACAAGCACTCGCCCAAGAGGTCTCAAAAAAACTCAACCTCGACTGGGTTTTTCTACATCAACCCTGCCCGCTTTAAGCGATTGCCATTTACCCCTCCACCCTGACAAAATGCTGATTAAATGAAACGTATCGCAATCATCAATGGCCCCAATCTCGACCGCCTCGGCGTTCGCGAACCCGACATCTACGGAAGCGAAACCCTGACCGACCTCCAAAACCGCCTCACCGACGAAGCGGAAACCCAAGGCCTTGCGGTTCAATTTTACCAATCCAATCACGAAGGCTTCATCATTGATGAAATTAACACCGTTTATGCGGACGGCGAAGTGAATGGAATCATCATCAACCCCGGAGCCCTGACTCATACCAGCCTCGCCTTGCGCGACGCCCTTGCTGGAGCTGAGATACCCGCCATCGAGGTACACATCAGCAACATTTACCGTCGCGAGGAAATTCGCCAACATTCCATGACGGCGGAGGCCTGCCTTGCCGTCATCTCCGGCCTAGGCTTCGAAGGCTACAGTGCCGCTCTTCGTTACTTTGCCGCTTTGGACTGAGCCCCCACCGCCTGCATTTCATTTGCCGGCAGGAGTCGAGCAAGATCCTCCAAGTCGGAAAAGTGTTCCTTTAGATCGCTTGCGCCTTTCAGCCCGCCCAAGGTATTTTCAAACAAAGTGCGTTTTTCACGCTTTAATTGCTGAATGCGTGATTCCACCGTACCCTGCGTAATCATACGATAAACAAATACTCGCCGCGTCTGCCCAATGCGATGAATGCGATCGACCGCTTGATTCTCCACCGCAGGATTCCACCAGGGATCTAGAAGGAAACAATAATCTGCTGCATTTAAGGTGATCCCAGTTCCGCCTGCACGCAAACTCACCAGAATAACTGAAGGCCCTGCGGAATCCTGAAATTCCTTTACCGGCTTTTGCCGGTCTTTAGTGCTTCCCGTAAGCTCAAAAAATGCCACCTTCGGGAAACTCTTTTTCAAAACCGGCTTTAATCGCTGCAACAGTTGCACGAATTGGCTAAAGACCACCACCTTTCGTGCGCCGTCCCCGTTGAGTGCTTCTTCTAAATGCACAAGCAAGGTCTGCACCTTTCCGCTTTGCATTAAATCTGCCTCAACCCCCGGAATGAGTCCGGGATCGCAACAGGCTTGTCGAAGACGCGTCAATAAAGAGAAAAAGTGCATGGACTGGGTTTGCATTGCCGCCTGCAAATCCCTACCCAAGGTATTTAATCCAGCTGCTAACAATGCTTGATAAGTACTGCGTTGTAAATCTGTGATCGGGCAAATCAAATCCATCTCCATCTTCGGCGGTAAATCTTTGCCAACCGAATCTTTCAAACGACGCAAAATGAAAGGAGAGATCTGCTTCCGCAAACGCTTTTCAAAAGCGGAAACTTTTCCGCTGTCCTTCTCCTGCAGGGCCACTTCAAACTTACTCCGCGTCCCCAAAAGTCCTGGCATCAAATAACGAAAAATAGTCCATAAATCTAACATACGGTTTTCCAGAGGAGTCCCTGTCAGCGCGATGCGACATTCCGCTTCGATGGCACAACAAGCATGCGTCACTTTTGCCTCCGGGTTTTTGATTTGCTGCGCTTCATCCAAAACTGAATAACCAAACCCCGAACCCTCCAATAAGTGCTTATGACGACGCAACTGGGTATAGCTCGCTATCCAGAGACGACTTGCATCTACTGTTTCGCCCTGCGCTACCTTAAAATCTGAACCCGTACGCAATACTGAAGTCTTTAATTCTGGATACCATCGAGCCGCTTCACTTTCCCAGACCGGCACTACACTCGCCGGACATACAATTAAATTCTGCTTCCCCTCAATCGGGAAATGCTTAAGCAAGGTTAAAACCTGCAAAGTCTTTCCCAGGCCCATCTCATCCGCCAGCAATCCATGGCATCCATGACGCTGCAGATTAGCAAGCCAACGCACCCCATGCCTCTGGTACTCCCTAAGAAAATCTGGCAGGTCTGCCTCCCCAACCTCCTTACTGCGCTCCGGATCCATACTCTTGCGCCAATGCTCCAGCACCCCGCCCAGTTCCAAGTGTGCTCCCTGCTCGCCAAATAATGAAAAAATCATATAACGCGGCCAAGTCTGCCCTTGTACGCCTGTGCCTACTTTCCACTCCGAAAGCGCCGCCGACTGCTCTGATTCAATTCGAACCAAGCCCAAGCCTTTTACCAGATGTGTCCCTCGACCAGCTCGCGCTAAACGCTGCATCACTTCATCCGTCAGCAAATCTTCCCCCAGTCGCATTTCCCAGTCCAAGGCAATTTTTGAAACCCCTGAAGCCGTGACCCGTCCCAGCACCTCCACCGATTGCACCCCCTCAGACATGCGTTCAGCCTCTGCATCCAGTTCTACCTCACCAAAGCGTTGCTTAATACGACTCAAGCCTCGCTTGAAAAACCCGGTAATCCGGTCTGCGTCATTCATCATGAAATCTCGCTGCGAACGTCGATAGGAAAATCCTGCTTCTTTTGCTAAAACCGTAAAGCGCACCAAGCGTTCACGCTCCTCGCTATTTGCGGCAGCCCCGCTACTAGACATCGCTGAAATACGCTTGTTTTTTTCTGCCTCCCAAAAAGCCTTCATGCGCAAACCAATTCCTTTGCCCTCAAAGCATACCTTCAAAGCTCGCTTGGGTATACTTTTCCTATGCCGTTCATTGGGCTTAGCGGGGGTCGCGTCAATTGCCCGCTCGTTTTTAGCATCCTGCTTATGGGTGGCCTTAGGCTCTTTCTCTTTTGGGGTATAAGGTAAGGGCGCAATTTCATCGGCGATCAATTCCTCAACCTCATACAGCCCCGCTGCGGCTACGGCGCGACCCGTCGCCATATCCTCCGTTGAAGCCCGCACCTTGATGCTATCATTGACCCATTCCACGACGGCATAACAGGTGTCTTTTCGCGCAAAAGCACAGTTAATAACAACATCCTCCACACCTAACTCCAAGCCCGTGATTTGACCTTCCCGGTAAATCTCTCGCCCACGCTCTAATTCCACCTCCGTGAATTGGGCCTCCCATTCAAGCACCACATACTCAAACCAACGTTCGAGAGTGGCCTCGTTATAAACACGACTGCATGCGCGAGTGGACATAAGGGTAAAATTAACCCCTCAGAGTAATCCTTCGAAGCTTTGCCCCGCAAGCGGTTTTTGAAAAAATGATCCACTTTTATTCACTCCACCTCAAAAATAAAAGATTCGACCTTGTGCGCGGGATATTCAATTTTCTCGCTTGATGGAGATTCACCCCAGTCACGATGAATTCAAAAGGTTGTCCCTTCAGGGCAATACCGTCCCCGTGTATCTTGATTTGACCGCCGACTGCGAAACCCCTCTCGGAGCATATGCCAAAATTCACCAAAACGGACCTGCATTTCTTTTTGAATCCATTGTAGGTGGTGAACGTATCAGTCGTTACTCCTTCGTCGGAGCCAAACCACGCAAGATCTTCCGGATCTACGAAGATGAAACCCAAATCACAGCCCAGAACGGCGCAGTCGAAATAATCCCCACGCCCGCTGACCCACTCAGTTTGATTGAAAACGAGATGGCACAATACATTCCCGTAGATATTGAGGGGATGCCCCCCTTCTCGGGTGGTGCTGTTGGCTTTGTCGGGCATGAGTTTATTCACAGTATAGAACCCAGTGTCTCAAAACCTGTAGAAAACCCCCTAGCTTTGCCGGTACTCTACTATTTATTGACCGACTCCGTCTTAATTTTTGACCACGCCCGCCAAGTACTCCGCATCTGCGTACAAGCTCATACTCAGGCAGCCGATCCAGAGGGCTCGTATGCAGCTGCAGTTGATGAAATTAAACGTATTTACCAACTCCTCGATGCTCCCTCTAAACTACCTCACCGCCCACTGGCAGAACCCCAAGCCATTGCCGTCCCTCAAGGTAATTTTACCCGCCCACAATTTGAGAATGCCGTCGAGACCGTAAAAGACTATATCCGCGCAGGAGATGTCATACAAACTGTTCTATCACAACGTTTTGAAAAAGAATTTAAGCCTGCACCACTCGACCTATACCGTTCTTTGCGCACCGTGAATCCGTCCCCCTATATGTTCCTAATCGAAGACCCTGATTTTGCAGTCGTGGGCGCCTCCCCCGAGGTTCATGTTCGCCTAACGGGTGAGCAGGTAGATATCCGTCCGATTGCCGGAACTCGCCACCGTGGTAAATCCGAGCGTGAGGATCTTGAACTAGAGGCCGATTTGCTCGCTGATGCGAAGGAGAAAGCCGAACATTTAATGCTAGTCGACCTCGCTCGAAACGATATCGGTAGAGTGTGTCAGTACGGCACAGTTGAAGTCCCTGATTATATGGTCGTGGAACGTTATTCACACGTTATGCACATTGTTTCTCAGGTAACTGGACGCATCCATCCCGACAAAAATGCCTATGACCTTATGCGGGCAACATTTCCCGCCGGAACTCTGAGCGGTGCACCCAAAGTGCGAGCACTTCAAATTATCGCAGAACTGGAAGCGTCTCAGCGAGGTCTTTACGGCGGAGCACTCGGCTACTTTGCTTATGGCGGCAACCATGATTCCTGTATTGGAATCCGCACCGCTGTGATTAAAAACGGAAAAATATACATTCAGTCGGGCGCTGGTCTCGTCGCCGACTCGGTGCCGGAAAATGAATTTATGGAAACCGTTAACAAAGCGAAAGGGATGCTTAAAGCAGTTGCCCTGGCAGAAGCGAGTTTTGCCTGATCAGTAGCCCAAACGGATCAAAACTCTTATTTTACGGCCAAACTGTAAGCTGGCAGCGCTTGAAGCGTTTAATATTTAATAGAAGACAGACCGCTCACTCAAACCCATACTATGCGTCACTTAGACAATCACTCTGGCAGTCGGCGCACCGCTAGTCGCGGTGTGCCCCGTTCGCCTGCATCCGATAGCGCGCCTGAAGAAGAAGTGCACGTCATGCCACTAAGTGACCGGGACAGCCTTCAGGTATATATGCAAGCGATTGGCAAGACACCTCTTCTTAAACCTGAAGAGGAAGTTGCCTTAGCAAAACGTATTAAAAAAGGTGACAAAGAAGCACGGGACCAAATGATCGCGGCTAACCTTCGCTTGGTGGTTAAAATTGCGTATCAATACAATAACTTCGGCCTGCAGTTGCTCGACCTCATAAGCGAAGGTAACATCGGCCTGATCAAAGCCGTTGAACGTTTCGACCCCAGCAAGGGCGGTAAATTGAGTACTTATGCCGCTTGGTGGATCAAGCAATCCATCAAACGCGCCCTCGCAAATCAAAGCAAAACCATTCGTTTGCCAGTTCATCTCGTCGATCGCATTGCAGCAATGCGCAAAATAATCACAGAGTTAACCGAAGAATTGGACCGCGAGCCGAGCGATGAAGAAATTGCCCATGTGATGGGAATATCAGTCAATAAAGTTGCCCACTTAAAGTCTGTCAGCTTTCGCCCAGCTTCTTTGGACGCGCCCGTGGCCGATGACAGTCAAACCAGTTTTGGAGAATTAGTGGGCGACGAAACCCAGCACACTCCTTTTGAGCATTTGCAGGAGAAATCTACTTTTGGAGATTTGGAAGACATCCTACAAAAATTGGAACCACGCGAAGCAGAAATTATTCGTTTGCGTTTTGGGCTCAACAAAACAGCAGCAATGACCCTAGAAGAGGTGGGTGAGCATTTTAATGTAACTCGAGAAAGAGTGCGGCAAATTCAAAACTTAGCCTTACAAAAAATGCGCCGTGTTCTCGTCGACAAAGAACGACAACGTTCCCGTAAAGAAATTCATGAGGAGCAAATTGCAGCCGGTCGCTTAGATGTATTTCGTGAATTCCTTGAAACGCAGACTTCAGAAAAATAATTTTCTCAAAAAGAGCTCCCTGGAAATGGAACCTTGCTCCTCTATTTATTACTTAATAAAGAAATAGCTCATTCCATGAATTTTAAACTCAAACATCTCGCTTCCTTCATCGCTTTTGGCGGCATATCGCTGCTATTAGCGCATTCGTCGTATGCAGCGAAGGTCTCTCCTGAAACACGTATCGTGACTGCTACCGCTCAGTTGGAAAATAAACCTAACCTAATAGCAGTATACGCCAAAGGTTTCGTCTGCAACTCCTGTGGCATCGGCATACGCATCCACCTTTCTAAAATTGATAGTGTAGATCTCACCTCTTTTAACAGAGGGGTCGAGATGGACCCCGCCCAACAGCTTCTGTTCATAGCTTTTAAGCCGGGAGTCGAGCCTGACCTTGAGGTCATTCACCGCGCTATCTACGACGCAGGCTACGAGCCAGACCTTTACTACCGTTGGACTGATTCTGGCTTAATTGTTGCCCCTTTGCCGCCATTAAATTAGACCCATTATCTAAATGCGTCCAAACATCCTTAGGCTCTTTGCGCTTTTGGTCAGCATCCATTCAACCAGTTTTGCGGACCAACCCATCATGAATATGATGCCTCGCTGGGATGGCGGTTATGGCATTCAAGTCCTCGCGGAAAATATCCATCATAGCGATCTCAAAAAAGGGAAAGACGTAATTGCTAGCGGACACAGTGAAACAATCCAACAACTACATCTTCAAGGCGTTTACACTTGGGATCGTTCCGTAAGGCTAACCTTCAAACTGCCCTATGTGACCGATGCTCGAAGAGAAGTGCCCGTTGTTGGTGGCACTAAAACCATTGAACACGACTCAGGTTGGGGCGACCTCACACTTGCCCTGCCTTTGAAAAAATATTTTAATCTCAATCAACGCACTGGGAATTGGTCACTCACGCCACAGCTTCGTGTGCCCCTTGGCAACAAAGCAAACGATTATTCCATTGCCAAGCGAGTCTGGGGTGGCGGACTTTCGCTGGGTTATGAAACGGAGACTTATGATTTTTACTTTGCAACGTCCTTAACCGCTTGGACCTTTGAGTCTCCAGAAGCAGCTGAATGGAGTGCCTCCTTCGATCTCGGCTGGAATGTCCGCAATGATTTACAACTTCTTTGGGAAAGTGACTTTAAATGGGACGATGAAGATGCCTTCACGCTATCAGCAGGTCCTGCGTTTTATTGGCGATACAGCGACCGTGTACACACGCGCCTCGAATGGAAACACGACTTTGTTTCACATATGGGCAGCGATCGTGCACAATACGGCAACGGGGACCGAATTAATCTAGGCATTGGTTTAGTTTACTAATCGCCTAGCCCTTGACGGCGAAAAGCAAACAGTAGACAGATGGCGACCCCCCCTGCGCAAACACCAATAAACCAATCCCCGTTACGAGTGTAAAAACTCTTTTGACGCAACCACCGACGATCCTGCCCGATGGTGAAATTGCCGCCTCCGCAAAAATAGATACTGCCTCGATCATCACGGAGCACCTCACGCACGGTTCCGTAAGCATCGATCCAGCCACTCCAGCCACCGTTCCCACAGCGTACGACCGGACGCCGGTTTTCCACGGCTCGCAAAACCGAATGTGCGGCGTGTTGCGATGCTCCGCCCTCCTCGCCGTACCAAGCATTGTTGGTTGCCACAAAAAGTAACTCTGCCCCCGCTCGGACACTCGCTCGCGCCAAAGTTGGAAAAACATCTTCATAACAAACCAGAGGTCCGCAAAAGTAACGGCGCTCTTTTATTTTCAGAGGTAGTAATTCTGGGATATGACCTGGTAGAAATGCACCCATGTTCGGGACAAATTTTTTGAAGAACCAATCAAAGGGCTTGGGGACATATTCCCCAAAAGGAACCAAAGCTCGTTTGATATAATATTTTGAACTCAGCCCAGAGTCCGGATTGACGAGAAAGACGCCATTTTCCCATGTATTTTCAGCTGAATTATAGGCGAGATTTCCCATCAAAATAGGCCGCCCCAGTTGTTGTACGAATTTTTCTAATCGCATCTGCATTACCCCATTTCCCTTTATCGGCCATGGTGTTGCTGATTCGGGCCAGAGGATAAGGTCATTTTCCATCGCTCCGACAAACTCCGTTTGTCGTTCTAAAAGCGCCAAGTTTTCTGCTTCTCGCCCTTGCTCCCATTTTAACTCTGGCAGGATGTAAGGCTGGACAACCCCCACACGAAGAAGGGTATCAAAACTACCCGGCGCAGGTAGACTTTTGAAAAATAAAACGATACAAGCAAGGAGCGCCAATAATCCTGCATAGAGATCGGGAGAAAACCATCCTGACCAAAATTTGCCCTTATTGGAAGTGGCTCGCATCCAAAGAGTGTGCGCCACGCAGGCGTTGAAGAAAATCAGGAGAAACGAAACCCCTAAAGAACCCGTCCACGCAGAGACTTGAAGCACTACCGGTCGTTCCCATTGACTCAATGCCAATGGAGCCCAAGGGAACCCGTAAAATATCCACTCACGCGACCACTCTAAAAGGACCCAAGTGCCTGCAATGGCAAACCATGCTAAAAGACGCCCGAAAAAATTACTGCTTGCTGCACGCGGCAAAAGCCATCGCGCCTGTGCAACCCATACAAGAAAAAATAAACCCAATATTGCGGCAAGCCCGAGCGTACCCAACCAGGTCACGTGACGCAGCCAAATCAAAATCACGAACCAAGCGATTGCCCCAACAGCAAACGCAAGCCCTAGACTCCGTCGCCAGCTTGGCTGGCTTCTCAACCAAATCAGCAAAGGTACAAAAGCAATGTAAGCGGCTTCGGGAAATTCAAACGGGGGAATCGAAAGGATCCATAAAAGACAACTGAGAAAGCCTGCCAAAACTCCCCAGAGTAGTTCTTTTTTTTGATCCATCCCTTATTTCCGCCTGTCGTAATTAAATGGATAATTTATTTTGTAACGAGATCCCAACCTTCATTCTCAATCATTGCTTCCGCTTTTTTGAACTTCATTTGTTTTTCCTCATCACCTTTTCGAATAGTGACAGTTTCATTACGCCCTATCTTCGGGAGTTCGCGACGAATCGGCTCTACTTTAGGCAAACTTACATCCTTTGACTCCATGTCGGGCGCGGCTGATTGTTGCCTCGCCGCCGCAAGCGCGGTTGGCTGTCCCTGCGCTGGTCCAGCTTGTTGCACCGGAGTTGCCATGCGAGCAAGCATTTTTTCAAAAGCTTCCGCACTTGTCGCCGAACGAAAAATAGAATTACAAATCTCCGAACGAGCATTTTGCATGAGCTCCTCAAAGAAAACATAGGCCTCGCTCTTATACTCATTGAGCGGATCCTTTTGCCCGTAACCTCGCAGGTTCACGCTGCGGCGCAGCTCCTCCATTTCAGTTAGGTGGTCCTGCCAACGACGATCTAAAGATCGAATAACGACATATCGCTCAAGGCCGACTAAGGCCTCTCTTTCTTCAATAGCCTCTCGTTGAGCGTAGGCTTCCCCAATCCGCTCTAGAATGAAACTTTTGCGATCCTCTTTGCTCAATTGCTCGAGATCCTCTGGCTTAAGCGCAAGCGGGAAATATGCATTCAACCAACCGAGAAAAGTTTCCATGCCTTCTTCGTTAATTTCTGCTTCGAGCTCTTCTAACCGCAACTCAATCTCCTCTTCAATCATCTCATCAATGATATCGCGCGGTGTTTCGGATTGAATAGCCTCGTTTCGGATACCGTAGATAACCTCGCGTTGCATATTGAGGACGTCGTCAAACTGAAGCAAGCGTTTGCGAATTGAAAAATTTTGTTGCTCCACTTTTTTCTGTGCATTCTCAATCGACCAGTTGAGGGCGGCATGTTCCAGTTGCTCACCTTCACTGAAAGATTTTTCAAGAATACGAGAAATTGGGCCGGCACTTGCAAAGAGCCGCATGAGATCGTCCTCTAATGAAACAAAGAATTTTGAGGCCCCAGGATCTCCTTGACGTGCGCAACGTCCGCGCAACTGGCGGTCGATGCGACGAGATTCATGGCGCTCCGTGCCGATCACATAAAGACCCCCCAAATCGGCCACAGCTTCACCCAGCTTGATGTCCGTTCCACGTCCAGCCATATTGGTTGCTATCGTGACCGCTCCCTTTTGCCCGGCACGCGCCACAATATCGGCTTCCTGAGCGTGGAATTTCGCATTGAGCACACTGTGCACGATATTAGAACGCTTGAGCATACGGCTGAGAACTTCCGAAGCCTCTACGGAGGCCGTCCCAACAAGGACGGGTTGCCCTGCCTCATGCGCTGCCTGAACTTCCTTTACCACCGCAGCATATTTTTCGCGGCGTGTCTTGTAGACCACATCGTTGCGATCCATACGGATGCAAGGCCTATTTGTGGGAATGACCATGACTGAAAGTCCATAAATTTCATTGAACTCAGCCGCCTCTGTTTCAGCGGTACCCGTCATGCCAGCAATCTTCTCGTACATGCGGAAATAATTCTGAATGGTCACCGTTGCGTAGGTCTTGGTCTCCTTCTCGATGGTACAGTTCTCTTTTGCTTCGACTGCTTGGTGCAGTCCGTCCGACCAACGTCGACCGGGCATAACCCGTCCGGTATTCTGATCTACAATATTTACCTTGCCGCCCTGTACCACGTATTCCTTATCTCGTTCATAAAGACTGTAGGCCCGAAGGAGTTGGCTGATGCAGTGAATCCGCTCGCTGGTTTGTTGGAAATTTTTCTCCGCACTTTGCTTAGCTGCTTGTTTGGACTTCTGGTCGAGCTCCACTTGCTTATCAATTTCAATGAACTGGGACGGTAGGTCGGGCAACATGAAGGCGTCTGGGTCTACCGGATTGATAGAATGCCGGCCCTTTTCGGTAAGGTCGGCTTGTTGTTGCTTTTCGTCGATCACGTAAAAGAGTGATTCCTTCAGCGCATAACGACGCTCTTTATTAAAATCGCTGTTCATCTCGAGGTCGAACTTATCAAGGAGGCGACGAATTGCAGGCACCTCCATCAAGCGCAGGAGTTGCTTGTTTTTGGGCATCCCCAATTTGACCTGATATAAATCTGAAATTGCGGCATCTTGCTTTTCTTCATTGATGCTTTCGTCTTCCAGACGAATCTTGGCGTCGGTAGCCAACTTATTACAGTAACTCTGCTGCTTGGAGACTAAACTTTCAACGACCGGGCGGTGCTCCAAAAAAGGCAAGGGGTTGTCGTCCTGCATCGGCCCAGAAATAATCAAGGGAGTGCGCGCTTCGTCCACCAGAATGGAGTCTACCTCATCAATGATACAAAAGAAATAGTCGCGCTGTACCTGATCCTCCTTGAGCGAGGCCATGCCATTGTCGCGCAAGTAATCAAATCCAAACTCTGAAGCAGTCCCGTAAGTAATATTGCGGCTATACATTTCACGCCGTGTGGCAGGATTCATACTATTCTGAATACAGCCCACCGTCAGACCAAGAAATTGGAAGAGATGCCCCATCCACTCCGAGTCGCGACGAGCGAGGTAATCATTAACGGTAACCAACTGGCAGTTGCGCCCACTGAGGGCGTTTAAATATAGCGGGCAGGTCGAGACCAGCGTTTTACCTTCCCCAGTGGCCATTTCCGCAATGCGCTTTTCGTGTAGGGCGATCCCTCCCAGTAATTGCACGTCGTAATGCACCATGTTCCAGGGTAACTCATGGTCACACACTGCATAGCTTTTACCGCTCATCCGGCGAGCCGCATTTTTGACCGTAGCAAAAGCTTCGGGCAGGAGCTCCTCAAGGGTCTCCCCGTCTTCAAAGCGTGCCATAAATTCTGCCGTCTTTCCCTGCAGTTCCGCGTCGCTTAATGACTGAAAGGCTGTTTCATGCGCGTTGATCTGTGCTATAATGGGCTGACACTTCTTGAAGTACTTCTTGTAGTGATTGCCTGAAAATTTCTTTAAAATGGAGGTGATCATGATAACAATGCCGTTTAAGGCAGCGAGTTTTTGCTTCGTTTATCGGGTCGCTTAAGTGAATTTTAGCTATCTGAAAAAACGAATAACTTGGCAGAGCCTTAGGGAACTGGCAAGCGCGATTACCCAACCGTATCCTTGCTCGCTACTTCCTTTAGCCAAGCAATTGTCGCACCCCAGCCGCCCTCGCCCGAGTCCGCCAATTCATAGCGCGATACCAATGCTGTTCGTTTTAAAATTGTATGCACCGTCTCCCTTAACGTTCCGATGCCCTTGCCATGGATTATTCGTACCCGCCTCAAGCCTTTTTTATGGCACAACTCTAGATAATCCGGCACCAAATCGCCCACTTCCGATGGCTGAAACGTATGCAAGTCCAACTCCCCGTTGATTGGAAATTCTACAAATTCTGGTTCATTAATCGACATAAATTACTCATTAACAATGTTTTAAATATTAACTTGATATCAAGTTATTTGCCCCGTTGCCTCAGTTTCCTTTGGGAGTGATGGAATGGTTTCGATGGTTTTGCTTTCTGGCAGCGCCTCTGCATTGACGCTGTCAAGGGCTTCAAATTTGCGCGCGGTGACGAGGAGGCGGCTCTCCGCGGAGCTGATGGCCTTATTGTAATGATTAACGGTCTGCCCAAGGCTTTTCCCAACGCTGGCAAAGTGGCCGACAACCACCCCGATGCGCTCGTAAAGTTCCTTGCCAAGGGCGCTGATTTCGCGGGCTTCGCGAGCAACGGCATCCTGTTGCCAGCCGTAGGCTATGGCCTTGAGCAAGGCGATCAAGGTTGTGGGGGTTGCCAGGATGACGCGGTTTTCTACTCCGAGTTCGATTAATTGAGGATCCACTTCAAGGGCTGCACTAAAAACAGCCTCATTGGGCACAAAGAGAACAACAAATTCGGGCGTATTTTCGAATTGGCTCCAGTATTTCTTTTGAGAGAGCCCTTTGATGTGGTTGCGAATGTGGCGAGCATGGCGCTCAAGCTGTACCGTTTTGGCTTCAACATCCGCTTCTTCCAGCGCCTCAAGGTAAGCAGCCAAGGGCACTTTAGAATCGACCACGACCTGCCGTTCATTGGGGAGGCGGATCAGCATATCTGGTCGCAGGCGATCGCCGGTATCCGTCTCCACATGAGTCTGCTCCTCAAAATCACAATAATTAATCATGCCAGCTAGCTCCACGGTGCGGCGTAATTGTAGCTCCCCCCAACGTCCACGGCCCTCGGGTTTTCGGAGAGCGTTCATAAGCCCGGTTGTGGTTTGGCTCAAGCGGTGTTGCGACTGTGCAAGTTGTTCGAGCTGCTCCTTCAATCCAGCATCGGTTTGAGTACGGCGCTCCTCCAGACTGGTGACGCGTTCTTCAAATTTTTCGAGCGCTTTACCAACGGGTTCAACGGTTTTCTTGATCGCTTCCTGACGCTTCTCCAAGTCACCTTGCGCGCTGGTCTGGTATTTCTCCAAAGAGGCTTTTGCTAGCTTGAGAAATGAATCATTATTACTGGAAAGCGCTTTTGCAGAGAGCGCCTCAAAGCTCTCCATGAGTTTTTCGCGAGTGGATTCCAGCAAGGCTAGCTTTTCTTCAGCAGCTTTGTTTTCTGCCAAGCGGGTGGCTTCCATGCGTGCTAGGGCATCACGGGACTCTGCTAGTTCGCCTTGCAGCTTATCGTAACTGCCTTCGCCCTTGCCTGAGGTAATCCGCATCACCCCAAATACTAGCCCTGCGCCAATAATAACGCCTACAATCAATGCTATTAAAATGTCCATAAACTCAATTGTTGTATGCTTCTGTCGGCATTGCAATTGCCTACTTGACAACTTGTGGTAAAGTAAAACTCTGCTGCAAATGTCCACTACCAAAAGAACAAGGTTCGTCCTTTTTTGCCTGCTTGCTATTTTGCAAGCTGGCGTAGTTTTTGTGCTGGGATTAGCCTCGGTCAGTCCGGACATTCACCAAGCTCTGCACGCGGGTGAGGCATGCCCTCATCATGACTGCGGCTCAACTCACGAAAAGAACGGGGAGGATCCCGCTGAATCTACCGGCACCTGCCCAGTTATTTCATACGGATGCGGCATTGAGCTTGGCACGGCACCGGACTTACCCGCCGATAGCAATTTTTACCGGAAAAGTGTTCTTATTTGCCCAGAGGCTGCTCCGGACGCGTGTTTCGTAATTACTCAGCGCAGTCGCGCACCCCCGACGTTGTTGTTCGCATAAAAGAAGTCGGTCGCCTTTGCGGCCAACGATTAGCAAACAACTCTTAAACGTCACTTAAATGAAACATTATATTTTGGGCATCGCCATTATCGGCAGCTTGCTCGCACAACTTTACACATACGCTGAATCTAAAGAAGACATTTTTCTTCTGGAGGATTACCTCGTTTCCGCAGGCCCCGGTCTGCGTTCTATTCAAGACTACGCTGCTCCCGTTGAAGTTATTTCTGAAAAAGAAATTGCCACCAAGAACGCCACCCATCTGGCAGGCTTGCTGGAAGGCTCTGCGGGAGTCTCAGCCTCCTCTTTTACCGCCGGCGCCAGTCGCCCGGTACTTCGTGGCTTCAGTGGATCGCGCGTCCAGATCTTAGAATCTGGTCTTGAGACCTTTGACGTCTCCGCGCTCAGTCCCGACCATGCAGTTACGGTTGAACCCATGCTGATTGAACGGGTAGAAATCCTGCGGGGTCCGGCAACCCTACTTTATGGCGGCTCTGCCATTGGTGGCGCCATCAATGTAGTCGATAAATCACTCGTCCGGTCTCCTCTTAGCGGCTTCGACGGCGCAGTTGAAACTCGCTACGAGAATGTGTCCAGCGGGATAACAACCGTCGGTCACGCTAGCTTCGGAATGGAAGATTGGGCTTTCCGAGTAACGGGTCTCGATCGTGAAAACGAAAATTACAAAGTCCCAGATCACGAAAAGCCCAAGCTCGATGGCAGCTATCAGGAATCTTCCAACTACTCCTTTGGCGCGACTCGCTTCTTTGGTGATAGCCATTATTTTGGAATATCCCTTTCTGAAATGGAGTCCGAATACGGCGTGCCGGGCCACGAGCACGACGATGGTGCTGGCAGCGCCGATGAGCAAGCCGGCGTTTTTATTAAAATGGAAAACACCAGCCTCAACGCGGAGTATAGCATACCTGACCCCTTCTCTTGGGCGGAGGCATTGCGCTTACGCGCTGGCTACACGGATTATCTGCATGACGAGATCGAAGATAGCAGCCTCGGTATTCGTTATGAGCAAACCAGTTGGGATCTGCGCGGCGAGATAGCTCACAAATCCTTCATGTCCATCGATACCGGAGTCATTGGTTTTCAGATGAACGACCGCGATTTTGTTGCAGCCGGCGACGAAGCCTTCACCCCAAATTCCAACACCCAAAGCTGCGCACTGTTTGTCAATGAGCACTGGCATGGTGAAGCCCTGCATTATGAAATTGGGGCACGATTGGAAAATGCAAATATCCAAGCGGATGGCGTCGCAGAGGATTATTCCGAAACCGCAGTAAGCCTTGCGGCCAGTGCCATTTGGAATATCGATTCTGCTCAAACACTTAAACTAAGCCTAAATCGCTCTCAGCGAAACCCAAGCTCCACGGAATTGTACAGCGAGGGAGCTCACCTAGCGACACAGCAATATTTTGTGCTTCCAACAGCTTCGCTAAAAAAGGAAACCGCCCTGAGTGTTGACCTAACATACGAGATCCAGCGAGAAGAGGACTCTGCCCAAATAACTGCCTTCTACGCTCGCTTTGATGACTACATCTTCGGTGAACCGCTCGGCTATCAAACCGACGACGAGGGCCGCACAGCTACGGATCCCGATTTCGAGGATGACCACGCCCTCGACACTTACCGCTACCGCGCAGTTGATGTCGATTACTACGGCTTAGAGACCTGCTACAAGCGCTCGCTGCTTCGACAAGGCGATGGCGAGTTGAACTTGAAGCTGACCGGCGACTGGGTAAAGGCTACGCAACGGGCAACCGGCGAATCATTGCCGCGAATTCCGCCAGTACGACTCGGGCTCCATTTCTATTACGATAGCCCTGATTGGATGGCCGGCACTGCGATCACGCGTGCTCTCAGCCAAACCGAAACCGCTTCAAATGAAAGGGAAACGTCCGGCTATACTCAGCTCAACGCATATCTTAGCAAAAGCTTCGAGCTTCCAGGCGGACAAGTACTCAGCCTATTTACCCATGCGAACAATCTGCTAGATCGTAAAATTGTTCACCACACTTCTTACTCAAAAGAAGAGACGCCGCTACCGGGACGCAATATCTCCATCGGCTTGAGGATGGATTTTTAAACCTTCGGGGAACGGGCATTTGGGTCGGCGAAATATCGTCCGCTTGACCTTTGCCCGTTCCTCTTTTTCATCTTGGGGATGAGCGACGAAGACCTCGGCCCCACCGGTGCCATATGTTTTGACCTACCCTCTCCCTACGAGGCGCATTCCTTCGGCTTACTTCACTTGCCTCGGTTTATTGCAAAATGCCGTAAGCATTTGCGTAACGAGTTGCCCAAGTCCTACCAAAAAAACTTTTGCCGAGGCTTCGATCGTTTTCTCTGTATGCACCTTGGGATTGATCCACAGGATGTTTTGAAAGCCGTTGAGGCTGCTGGCGAAGATGACGCGGCCCTCGACGAAGTCCTGGTCGCCCTCTTCCCTAAAGATCTCCGCGTAGCCGACTGGAACCGCGAAGTCACCCATAAAGGGCAAACTGAAGCAGGTCGCGAATTCCTTGCCGAATCACTCACTAATATGGGAACCCCCGAAAAAATAGGAGAAATTCTCTCGGTGATGGATATGATGGATTTTGACGAGGGTCGCATCCCGGGCTTTTCTGATAAACGCCGCAGGGCGTGGGAAACACGGAAGCAGCACTCCTAAACTCTAATTTCGCTCAAGACGCCCCAATTGTGCGCGTACGAGCTCAGCGATTTGTTGCATGGCAGGCACCGCTTTCTCTGCAAACGGTGCGATGGCCGCATTTGCTTGGCTCAGTTGAGCCTCAAAAATTTCAACGACCGCTTCGAAAATCGGAAAAGCATGGAGGCGCTCGCTGAAGTCTGCAGCTATGTTTTCATCTCCCGCCTTGAAACGCGTGAGCAAGGTTTCACGTTCATCAGCTGGCAATTGTTCAAGCAAAAGCAACAGCGGCAAAGTAAATTTACCTTTCTCCAAATCTGTCCCCAAAGTCTTTCCGATCATAGACTCGTCTGCATAAAGATCCACCAGATCATCAAAGATTTGGTAGGCAATCCCTAGATGGCGGCCAAATAACCCCGCCGCTTGAGCAAAGGCTTCGGAATAGCCTGCTACTTCTGCGCCGAGACGGCAGGACACTTCAAATAGTTCCGCCGTCTTAAGTTGGATCACCCGGAAATAAAATTTGCGGTCGTAGTTAACCTCCCCACGTTGGTAAGTTTGTGCAATTTCTCCTGCGCAGGCACGTGCCGTCGCCAAGGCAACTGCGCGGCACACCTCTGTGGTAGGGAAGTCTGCCGCTAATTTTAACGCATGCGAAAAGAGAACGTCTCCAATCAAGACTGCTGCCGCAGATCCAAATTTTTTAGCGGCGGTTTTCTGGCGGTGGCGCGTATCGGCTTCATCCAAAATATCATCATGCACCAAAGTGGCCAGGTGCACTAACTCAATAACTGCCCCTAACCTAAGGAGCTGCTCGAAATTATCCGCTTTAGGACCTTCCCAGCCACTGTAAGCCACTAACATTGGACGCAAACGCTTGCCGCTGTGACTGAAAACGTAACGTACCTGAGCCTGTACCTCTGGCTCCATTTCCGCAATCTGCGATGACAGGAAAGCATCCAGTTTTGCCAAATAAGGCTTCACGGGGTCATAGATCCCGGCGAAACCAGCTGCGGCAACCGCGTTTGCTTCAGATTTTGATGATACAGGCATACCCACCTAGCAAAACCTGATTTATTAAATGTGCAAAAGTTAAAGCAGGTTAATCTAAAGTGTTTACCTTGAGCCATTCCTGCAAACGATCGAGAAATCCGCTACGATCTTCAACATGTACATTGTGCCCTGCCTTGGGGAGCAAGATCTCTTGCAGGCTCGGCAGCCAAGCTTGCATCGCCTCTAAGTCGCCCTTTTCAACAAAATCCGAACGCCCTCCGCGCATTAAGAGACTTGGCCCGGCATAAAGATCTCCCTCGCGTAGAGAATTTTGCCGAATATGCGGCAAACTTGCATACAGCGCCTCCAAATTAATCTGCCATTTAAAGGTTCCCGTAGCCTCATCCCGCATGAGATTTGTCAGAAGAAATTGCCTTAAAGCCCAGTCGGGCACCTCGTCGCTTAAAAGTGCCTCCGCCTCTTTTCGATTTAATAAATTTCCCACAGCCATCCTTCGCATCGCGCGAAATTCTGTCTCATGATAGGGCGGATATGCCTTGGCTGAAATGTCGACTACCACTAGCCCAAGCACTCGCTCGGCATACTCGCAGGCATACCGCATTGCAATCTTTCCACCCAAGCTATGGCCCAATAAAACAAACGACTCCAGTCCACTCTTTATACGATACGCCTCTAAATCAGACACCAACTCGGACCAACGCATCGATTCTGCATGCGGCGACTGCCCGTGGTTGCGTAAATTCACGACATGAACGGCGTAATCTCCTTCGAGCGCCTGAGCAACCGCACCCCAATTGCGCCCACTCCCCAGCAACCCGTGCAATATCACCAGTGCCGGTCTTTGATCCGATCCAAAAATTTTCCCGTGCAAATCAACACTCATAGCTTAATCTGTAAAATTCTGCTCTCTGGCTCCGCTTCCAGAAAGAACTGACCTGTCGTGAATATAAAGAAAATTCGGTTTTGATTCAGAACAAGAACTCTCAATGATACCACCCTCACCGCATAAAATATGCCCGCCCAAAAGACGAAGAAAATAACCCCTATGATGCAGCAATGGCACGAGATGCGTGCCAAGCTTTCAGAAGACACCCTCCTTCTTTTTCGGCTCGGGGACTTCTACGAAGTCTTTAACCAAGATGCTGAGCGCGGCGCCAAATACCTAGGGATCACTCTCACCTATCGCCATAATATGCCCATGGCCGGGATTCCCTACCACGCCGCCGATAACTATATCCAGAAGCTCCTCGACCAAGGCATCAAGGTCGCTATCTGCGACCAAGTTGAAACTTCCAAGCCCGGAAAACTCGTCAAACGTGAACTCACCCGCATCATCACCCCAGGAACCTGCCTCGCAGACAGTCAAATCGAGGCTCAGCGCAATCACTTCCTCCTGGCCCTTCACTTGGGTAAAGCCGAACTTCAAGCCGCATGGCTTGACCTCACCACCGGAGAATTTCTCCTCGCGGCCAAGACCGAACCAGAAGATCTCTTTGCCATGCTCGAAGGGGTCGACCCGCGCGAAATCCTACTTCCAGAAAAAACCGCCGAAGCGTGGGCCCAAGACCCCTCCCCGCTCGCTCAACGCCTACTGGACTTCTGCCGCAACCGCGCATGCACCTATCTCGCCGATTACCATTTTGATCCCGACGCCGGAGCCCAATCCGTCATGGCGACCCTTGGCGTGCTCAACCTGGATGGCTTCGGTATCGCCCGTGACCACCCTGCCCTCGGCGCGGCAGGAGCCCTCATCCATTACGCGACTGAAACCCTCTGCGCCCAGCCTCGAAATCTGCGCCAGCTCCGCGAATTTCGCTCAGAGCAAACCTTGCTCCTTGATCCGGCAACCCTGCGTAGCCTCGAAATTTTCAAGTCCGCCACCAACACTCGCAAGGGATCCCTGATTGCGGCTATGGATGCTACCGTTACTGCCCCCGGAGCCCGATGCCTCGAACGTTGGCTCTCTGCGCCCTTACGTGAACTCACTGAAATCCAACGCCGTCAGCATTGCGTTGCAGAATTTGTTACGAGCCAAGGGCTCAGCTCTGAACTCCAGACTCAACTCCAATGTATCCGAGACCTTGAGCGCATTCTTGGCCGTCTCCAAAACCGCCTGCGCAGCCCTCGCGAACTCGGTGGCGTCCGCGACACCCTTCAGGCACTCCCCGCAATCGCCGCCACCCTCCTAGAATTCCCCGGCTCGCCCGTGGCAGCACTTGCCGCCCGCCTGCATGATTTCTCGCCCCTCTTCGAGCAACTCGAACGCGCCCTCGCCGAAGAACTCCCCTCCAAAATTGACGAAGGCGGTGCTATCCGAGACGGCTACGACGAGGAACTTGACCATTGCCGTAATCTCACCCGCGACAGTCAACAATGGCTCCGCGAATTTGAAATTCAGGAACAAGAGCGCACCGGCATCAAAAACCTTCGCATCCGTTATACTGGCGCTTTTGGTTATTACATCGAAGTCACAAAAAGCAATCTCGCTCGCGTTCCCGATGACTATATCCGCCGGCAAACCATGAAAAATGCCGAACGCTTCACCACGCCTGTTTTAAAAGACCGCGAACGCGAAATTCTTCAAGCCGACGAAAATGCCCTTGCCCGCGAGGAAACTCTCTTCCTAAAACTCATCGATACCATCCTCGCGGAGGCAGAACCCCTGCGCGATACCGCCGCCGCCCTTGCCGAGATTGATGTCCTTACCGGATGGGGTCGTCTCGCTCGAGAGTGGGACTACTGCCAGCCTGAACTCGACCTCTCCAATCGCCTCGAAATCGAGCAAGGTCGACATCCTGTTGTTGAACAAATAATGCGCGAAGAACGCCTTGGTCTCGCCGGCACCCATGCTTTTGTGCCAAACGACAGTCGACTCAACGCCAATGGCCCCGACCAAGAGCATCCTCAAATCGCCCTTATCACCGGCCCCAACATGGCGGGTAAATCCACCTACATCCGACAAGTTGCCCTCCTCGTCCTAATGGCGCAATGCGGCGCTTGGTTACCTGCTCGCGCCTGTCGCCTAGGCCTGGTCGATCGCATTTTTTCACGTGTTGGTGCCAGCGATGAACTCGCTCGAGGGAACTCCACTTTCATGGTCGAGATGAACGAAACCGCCAACATCCTCAACAACGCCAGCCCCAAAAGCCTTATCATTCTCGATGAAATTGGGCGTGGCACGAGCACCTACGACGGCCTCTCCATCGCTTGGGCAGTGATCGAGCACCTACACCCCGCCGAAGGGCCCGGCCCCCGTACCCTCTTTGCCACTCATTACCACGAGCTCACCCAGCTTGCCAAAACCCTCCGCCGCCTTCAGAATTTCACCATCGTCGTTAAAGAGTGGAACGATGAAATCATCTTTGTTCGCCAAGTGGCCAAAGGCGCTGCTGATCGCTCCTACGGCATCCAGGTTGCTCGCCTCGCCGGGCTTCCCGACACCGTCATCGAACGCGCTAAAAAAATTCTCGAGCGCCTCGAAGCCGATGATTCTTCTCACAATCTTCTACGCAAACATATGAAAAAAAATCCATCTGACAAATCCCCCGCCGAAGAAGACGACCAACTGGGATTATTTTAATCCTGTGATTCCTTAAAGACGCCTAACAAAAAATACCCGAGTGGTACTGCCGCGACACCACTCAGACTCAGCCAAAAAACAAACCAGCCTTCGCCCTCAAACACCAGTTTGCGGTACAAACCTTCACACAGAAATGCTCCCAGAATAGCGGCGATATTAAAGACCATCAGCCCAAACAAAGCCTGCGCCTGACCTCGCATCGTGTCGGGAACACGCTTATCTAAATAAAGCCGCCCTGCCACTGTCATAAAAGTATAGACTGGTCCGTTAAGCGCGATCCCCAGCCACACCACCGCCATTGCGCCAAACTCCGCCCCAAGTCCAAATAAAGCAAATCGCAGCACCGCTAGCGACATCCCCCAAACTAAAAACCAACGAATACGAAAACGTCCGGCCAAGGCACTTAGCAAAAGCATAGCCCCCACTTCTGTTGCTTGACCCAATCCCATTTGACCTGTCGGGTGCATGCTTCCCAAATCCGTCAGCAACGTCGGCGTGATCATGAAATGGGCTGCGCCGGGGACCGCCAACAAGGCCGCGGCAATATAAAAGCGCCGCAATTCTCGGTCGCGCAATAAACCAAAGGCCGTCAGCCCCAGAGCTGCTCGCCAGCCGCAACTCACATTATCCGTGGGCGGCGTGGCAGGGAGCGCCAGAAAACACAAGAGACTCATCCCAATCCGAACAAAGGCTCCGATCTGCCCCACCTGTGCCGAGTGATCCAAAGCAAGCATACTCACCCAGATACTACCAACCAGCCAACCGAGCGTGCCCCCAATTGAATAGAGCGGGAAGTGCTTCGCCGGATTTAGTAAATTTGCGAGCTTCACCTTTGTGATGAGCGCAATCATGGGCGCGGAAATCAAAGCGTTGCAGCTTTGGAAAAACAGGAACCAGCCTGCGTGCCAGCCCCATTCCAATGAGGCAAAAGCGAGCCATAAAAACCCCGCCCCCGAAAGCCCTAAAATCCCTAACAAATAGCGCGCATCCATCCGCCGATCCGATAGCGAACCAAAAATCAACGCTGAGAATATCGACATAAACGGCGTCAGCGTCATGAAATACGGTAAAGCCCAACGCGCCCCGTGCGCCTCGAGAACATTTGGCAAAGACGGCAGCCACATCCCCGGCGGCAGGAACATGAGAAACATCACCACCGCCATCATATAACGACGCCATGGAAACCCGAGTTGCATCCAAGCTGAATTATCCCACGCACCCGCAAAAGCAAGACCTCAGATGCCCCAAGTCTGGTCGGGCAAACGAACGATCCAGCCAAATCAGCATCAAGAAGCCTTCCCGCAAAGTATAAAACCCGGCTACACCCCTACGCTCCGCATAATTTCTCCTTGCAAAAGGTGAACATATTTATACCTATATAATTCCCTCTGGTTCTCTATCGTCATGGCATTGCGTTATCTCTTTATCGACTTCGACAGTTTCTTTGCTTCGGTGGAGCAGGCCTTACAGCCGCGATTGCGAGGTCGACCGGTGGGAGTAGTCCCTTCACTTGGGGTAGACACCACTTGTTGTATCGCGGCGAGCTACGAAGCAAAGGCTTTCGGGGTGAAAACGGGTACTCCGGTGCGCGAGGCGCGTCACTTGTGCTCAGATATTGTCTTTGTAGAGGCAAATCACCCGGCTTATGTGCGGGTACACTCGCGAATCCGAGCTCGGATCCACGAGATTCTCTACGTAGATGCGGTTCTCTCCATCGATGAAATGTATGGTCGCCTACCGCCACATGAACAGGCGCCTGATCGGGCACGAGCAAAAGCAGAATCGATTAAAGCTGCGCTAGCCGACGACATCGGCCCATACATCCGTGCTTCCATCGGCCTCGCTCCAAATCGTTTTCTTGCGAAACTAGCGAGTAAAATGGAAAAGCCCGATGGGCTCACCTGCCTGGATTTTGAAGACCTCCCACACAAAATCACCTCTCTCGAACTGGAAGATCTCACCGGGATTGGCAAAGGGATGCTCTATCGACTACAGGCAAGGGGGATTCATTCCGTCAGTCAACTCTGCGAAGCTCCTCGCCATAAACTCCGCTCAGTCTGGGGCTCCATTGAAGGTGATCGGATGTGGTCTGCCCTACGAGGGCTCGACCTGCCGCCGGTAGAAACCAGCCGTCGCACCGTAGGCCATTCCCATGTTCTCCCCCCTCGCCTGCGCAATTCTAAGGGGGCACATGCAACCCTGCACCGCATGCTTCAAAAGGCTGGACGCCGCCTGCGGGCGATGGATCATTTTGCCGGTCAACTCGTGCTTCAAGTGAAGTTCGGTTTTGAATTGCGCTGGGAAAACGAATGCTCCTGTTTCCCGACGCAGAATGATATTACTCTGGGAAAACTTTTAAACCAACTCTGGGAAGAGCGTCCTCGGGGAGCTCCGGAACCAACCAATGTAGGCGTGATGCTTCTGCGTTTAGAAGCGGGTCGTTCACACACGCCTGATCTCTTCGCAGAACCAGCTGACGAACGCCGTCTCCTCCTTCAAAAAGCCATGGATCAAGTTAACCGGCGTCATGGTGGACGTAGCCTATACTACGCCGAAGCTCTAGAGGCGCAGCGAGACCGCGAGGTCGCCCCCATGAGGATCGCCTTCAATCATATTCCCGGACTCGAGCTCGAACGAGACTAGACCGTATCGAGATCCACGAGGATTTCGCGAGGGCTGGAGCCATTTTCAGGGCCCACGATGCCGCGTTCTTCAAGTTCATCCATGAGGCGTGCCGCTCGGTTATAACCGATGCGCAAACGGCGCTGCAGCATGGAGGTGGAGGCACGCTTTGTGCTCCGAAGCACATCGATGGCCTGTGCA
This sequence comes from Opitutia bacterium UBA7350, assembly GCA_949524905.1. Classification (GTDB taxonomy): domain Bacteria; phylum Verrucomicrobiota; class Verrucomicrobiia; order Opitutales; family Coraliomargaritaceae; genus UBA7445. Next base: position 160,237 of record CATINC010000007.1, read on the forward strand.
AGCAGTTTTGCTTCCTCGTCATCTTCGTCACCACCGGTGAGCCCTCCAACACCTCCACCTTCTTCTACGCTAGAATTAATCTGCTGCTGGACTTCTTGTGCAAAATTTGGAGGCTCATTGTTTTCCTTAAGGTATTCGACAATGCCATTGATCTCATCATCGGAGACAAATGCGCCTTGCGCTCTCATAAGGGTGGCGGTGCCAGGAGGGATAAAAAGCATATCCCCACGCCCGATGAGTGCTTCCGCTCCCCCTCCATCGAGGATGGTGCGGCTATCGACCTTAGAAGCGACCTTAAAAGAAATACGGCTGGGAAGATTCGCCTTGATCACTCCGGTTATAACATTCACGGAAGGTCGCTGCGTTGCGAGAATGAGGTGAATGCCAGCCGCGCGAGCGAGCTGAGCCAGTCGCGCAATCCCCGTCTCTATATCAGCAGGGGCTACCATCATGAGGTCGGCAAGCTCGTCTATGACGCATACGATGTAGGGCAATTTCTTGCGAGGGATTTCAAAGGCATCGTCATCACGTGGAACTTCAATCCGGCTAACAGCAGCACGTTCTTCAGCGGTCATTTCCGCATCTAAGGCGGCGGCTTTGTCGCGCTCCTCTTTAGTTTTAGCGAGCTTCGCATTGAATCCTGCGATATTACGGACATTCTCCGTTGCGAAGATTTGGTAACGGCGTTCCATTTCCGCAATGAGCCATTTGAGGGCACCGGGGACTTTCTTGGGTTCCGTGACGACGGGGATAAGCATATGCGGCAAGGCATTATAGACCTGCATCTCGACCACTTTAGGGTCGACCATAATAAAGCGGAGATCCTCCGGACTGGAGTGATAAAGCAGAGAGGCAATGATGGCGTTGATGCAGACGGTCTTACCTGAGCCGGTAGAACCGGCGATGAGAACGTGCGGCATTTTAGTTAAGTCTGCGACCATTGGAATGCCGGTGACATCTTTACCCAGCACGATCGGTATTTCGGCATTCGCCTCTGCCCAAGCTTTGGACTCAACGATATCACGCATGCAGACGGCTTGTGAAAGACGATTGGGCACTTCGATTCCGACCGTGCCTTTTCCGGGCACGGGGGCGAGGATCCGAACGGATTCAGCTTTAAGGCCTAGGGCAATATTTTTGTCGAGGTTAACGATTTTCTCAACACGTACGCCGGGTGCGGGGGTGACTTCGTAGCGAGTAATAACCGGGCCTGTGTAAATCTCTCCAGGGATGACTTTCACCCCAAACTCTTCTAGGGTTCGCACGAGTGCGTCCATGGTTCCGGCGTGGTCCTCCTCGCCGGTAACATTGCTGGTGGTCGATTCGCTGAGTAGTTGGATTGGTGGAAATTTGTGGTCGCCACGTTGTTCGGGAATACTCGCTACGGCCTTCTCGGGCTTTTCGCCTTTTACGATCTTAATAGATTTAGGATCAAACTTTGGCTTAAGGGTTTCTTTTATCGGAGTGGTCGCCTCCTTCCTGGGCTCTGGAGCTGAGGGTTTTTGAGTGACCGTCTTTCGGGCAGATGCGGTTGAGGCGATTGGTTGATCTAGCAGCGACGGGCGCGGACCTTCTGCATCGGACGCTGTAAATTGTTCTGTTTCTGCGGCAAGGGCAGCAGCTTCCTCAGCTTTGAGGCGAGCTTTTTCAGCACGCTCCTTGCGGCGCTCGGCGAAACCCGCTTTGCGAGCGACTAAAAAGGCAAGGCTCCCTATCCAAAATATGCGTGCGCGATCGCGAACATTTTCCAATAACTGGGCGGAGTGATCGGTCATCGCCAAGGTCATCCCGATCATGAACCCCATGCCAAGAAGTACAAGGCTCCCGAAGGATCCCATCGAAGGATACAGTAAGCGCTCAGCGATCCAATGCCCAGCAAATCCTCCGAACCCAGCAGGCAGTTGCTGCTTGAATAGGCTCTCTTCTGCTTGCAGCACTTCCTTGATGGCGAGCATCTCCAAGAGACCGGCCGCGCATAATAGCGCCACCAGCGCCATTCCAAAGGCTAGTTTTCGTTTGCGAACTGGGCGTGGGGTAAAATTTCGAACACCCCACCATAAAAAGAAAAAAGGCAGCAACCAGATCGCGATACCCAAGCCAAAAAATAAATAATAAGCGGTATGTGCTCCCACAAAACCTACTAAATTTTCACCCGGCTGTGCATCCGTATCCCAGTGCAGCGACTGGTTCAATTCAAAGCTCACGATCGCGGCGAAGATCAAAATACCCATCGTCAGCAGGACCACTCCTTGGATCGGGTACGCCTGTACCGTACCCGAGGTTTTTTTCTTCAGCAGAGTTCGTTTCGGAGTCCTTTTAGCCATAGTGTAAAACGAAAGCCTAGGTCTTGAGAAAAGTAAGACAAGAATTGATTCAAGCTCGCGCTTGCAGGTATTTTTTACCATATCTGGAACTATGCATTTATTACATTTCAACCCCATGTATAAAGAACGGGTCTGGGGTGGCTGCGGCCTCGCCAAACATCTGGATCGCTCATTGCCCGATGGAAAGGTCATCGGCGAAAGTTGGGAAATTGTTGACCGGGAGGATGCCCAATCTGTTGTTAAGGGTGGTCCTTTTGCGGGGATGTCTTTGCGGGAATTACTGGTAGAAAATGCGCCGGCGATTCTCGGCCCAAAGGCCGACGGCTCACGCCCTTTTCCGATTCTTGTTAAATGGCTTGATTGCCAAGAACGCCTCAGCCTTCAAGTGCACCCCCCGGCCCGCGTCGCGCTTGATCTCGGCGGCGAACCGAAAACGGAATGCTGGTATATCGCCCACGCTTCTCCAGAAGCCTCCCTGATTGTAGGACTCAAAAAGAGTGTTACCCGAGAAGGCTTCGAGGTCGCCCTGCGCGACCACACCGCCGAGGCCTGTGTCCACCGCTTCCCCGTGGAATCCGGCGATTCCATCCTAGTGGAAAGCGGTCGCCTGCACGCCATTGATGGCGGAAATATGATCCTTGAAATCCAGCAAAACTCGGACACGACTTATCGTGTCTATGATTGGGGACGCCTTGGATTAGACGGCCGGTCTCGCCAGTTGCATATTGACGCCTCTCTTAAATCAATCGATTTCGAGGATTTTGAGCCTGCCCCGCTCCGTCGCCAAGCAGGCGAGCAAACGCTCGCAGATTGTTCCGAATTCCGCATCCGTAAATTTGAATGGGCTGCGGGTGATGCGCTGGATCTTCCCGCTGGCAGAGAAGCTCGCCTCCTGCATTTAGTTTCTGGGGAGGTTCAGGAAAAAACTTCCGACACCATGCTTGAAATCGGCGGCAATTATCTTCAGCCCTACCAAGCTGAATGTCGGCTCGTAGCTAAGTCGAGTGCCGTGCTACTGGTAACTGATCGATTTTAGCAAGGGCGATAAGCGCTCTTGAAATCTGCACGCTTTTGCCCATGTTAATTTCTTTTTGCAATGACCACATCACCTGAAGAACCCAAAGAAACCGTTGACCCGCCGGAAAACGAACATGCTGACGTGCCTGAATCAACGCCCGAATTATCCGAGCTGGAACAAGCTCAAGCCGAGACAGCAGAGATGCAATCCCGCTACCTCCGTTCCGTTGCTGATCTTGAGAATTACCGCAAACGCATGGCTCGCGAAAAGAGCGAGATTCTGCGATCCGCCTCTGCGGCCGTCATCGAATCCCTATTGCCCGTGCTGGATAACCTAAGACTCGGTTTGCAGGCCGCGGAACAACATCCGGAGGCCCAAGACGTAACCGCGGGTTTCAAAATGGTGGATGACCAACTGCGTCGAACGCTCTCCGAACAAGGTGCACAGGAACTGGTTCCTGACGGGGAAGCCTTTGACCCAAATCTTCACGAATGCATTGCCCAGCAACCCTCGGACACCGTTCCGGAGGATCATGTTATTTCAACGATCCGATCCGGTTATCAGTTGAATGAACGTCTCCTGCGTGCTGCAAATGTAATTGTATCAAGCGGCCCAGCCGAAGCAGATGCTTAAACCTTTGAAGACCATAATATATGTCTAAAGCCGATTACTATCAACTGTTAGGGGTATCTCGCGATGCCGATAGCGATGTGCTGAAAAAAGCGTACCGCAAACTAGCGGTAAAATATCACCCAGATAAAAACCCGGACAATCCAGAAGCGGAGACCAAATTTAAGGAAGTCTCAGAAGCTTATGAAGTTTTAAAAGATGCCGACAAACGAGCCGCCTATGATCGCTACGGGCACGATGCCTTTAAAACGGGTGGCATGGGTAACGCCGGCGGCGGTGGCGGCGGATTTCACGATCCCTTTGAAATGTTTCGCGAAGCTTTTGGCGGCGGCGGGGGCGGCGGCATCTTTGAAGATCTTTTTGGCGGCGGACGAAGTGCTGGTGGGGCGCAGCCTGGTGCCGACTTGCGCTACGATTTAGAAATAACTTTAGAACAAGCAGCGGAAGGTACTGAAAAAGAAATTCGTTACAATCGTTCGGTGGCCTGCAAAAAGTGCATGGGCAGCGGCGCTGAACCCGGTTCCCAAAAAGTGACCTGCTCGACTTGTGGTGGTGCTGGGCAAGTAAGCTCAAATCGTGGATTCATAAGTTTCCGTCAAGCCTGCCCAACTTGCCAAGGCACAGGGCAAAAGATTGAAAAGCCTTGCAGCTCTTGTCGGGGCGAAGGACGCGAAATGGAGCGCAGTACCGTGAAGATAAGAATTCCTGCAGGGATTTATACCGGTGCAAAACTTCGCTCAGCAGGCAAAGGTGAAGCGGGGCAATTGGGCGGCTCCTCCGGCGATCTATATATAATGGTTTATGTCGCAGATCACGAACTCTTCGAACGCCACGAAGACGACCTCTTTTGCGAAATTCCCATTAAATTTACCCTCGCAGCGCTTGGCGGATCGATTCAAGTGCCGACTCTTTTTGAAAAAGGCAGCTTGAAAATTCCCTCAGGCACTCAAAGTGGCACTACTTTTCGCTTGCGCAATCAAGGCATGCCACATCTGCGCGGCAACGGAAAAGGCGACCTTCTGATTCGTGTTCAGGTAGAGGTGCCGACTAAGCTCAACAAAGATCAATGCGCCAAACTGGAAGATTACGCTGAGGCTTGTGGTGACCCTGCTAACCCTGTTAGCAAATCCTTTCTCGAAAAAGCTAAGAAATTTTTCCGATAATCCCTTCAGACAGTCATGTCGTTCTCCATCGTTATTTTAGGATCTGGTCGCGGTAGTAATGCTGAGGCCCTTCTGCATGCGCGCGACAACCGGCAACTCGGCGAAGCTCAGATTGCCGGTCTTGTGAGCGATCAAGCCGAGGCAGGTATCCTAGAATTGGGCAATCGTTTTTCTGTTCCTGCCAATTACTTAGACCCCGGGGAAAGGGGCGCGCACCTCAGCCCCGAAGCGGAGGCGGTCTACATCGAGTGTATTCAAAGCTTTTCTCCGAGCCTGATTGTCTTAGCGGGCTTCATGCGGATCATCGGCCCTAAGTTCATCGAAGCCTTTAAAGGGCGCGTACTCAATCTACACCCCAGCCTACTGCCTAGCTTCAAAGGCGCTAACGGCATTCGCGATGCCTTTGAGCACGGTGTTAAAGTAACGGGTTGTACGATTCATTGGGTGACCCCTCAATTGGATGCCGGCCCCATTATTGATCAAAAACCCGTCCGCATTGAGCCTTCCGATAGCCTGGCCGTGGTCGAGAGAAAAGTTCACGCCGCAGAGCATCAGCTCCTCCCGAAAGTAGTAGCGAGTCTCAGTCGTGGCGAGATTCCCCTGCCCTAAAATGAGCACTCAATGGGAACTCCGTGCGGTTATACCCGCAAAACTTGCCGATGCCTTGGAAGCGCATTGCTACGAGCTTGACGCCTCCCCTTGGGGTATCTCCCAAAAGGAACCGCAGGATCCCTTTGAACTTTTTGGGTTTTTTCCAAACGCCTCCGCTGCAGATTCAGCCCTAATGAATCTACGGGCTGTTTTTAAGGAATTACCAGATGATTTCGAACTACAAGAAATCGCCGATGCAAACTGGCAAAATGCTTACAAAGCATTTGTGAAACCCTGGAGCGATCGCATTCTGCATTGGATTCCGCTCTGGGAACGCGAAACGACTCAGGCTCCAAAAGGCGCTGCAGTCGTGTACCTCGAGGCTGGTATGGCCTTCGGCACCGGGAGCCACGAAACAACCCGCCTTTGTGCTCGTCGCTTGATTGATTTTCTCGAACTCCGCCCCACAGATCTTGAGACGGCACAGGTAGTAGACGCTGGTTGTGGCTCAGGTGTGCTTGCACTCTCAGCCGCCGCCCTTGGCTTTAAACAGATTGAAGCCTTTGACGTCGATCCCGAAGTCCTCGCAGTTTGCCAGAATAATAACCGAGAAAACCCGCACTTACCGAGCTTAAACTACACTGTGGGAGATCTCGACTCGGGCCTGAACCACAAACAAGCCGACCTTCTTCTTGCCAATATTCAGGCGGATGTCCTCATGCCCGCCGCGAAAAATCTTTTACAAGCACTTCGTCCAGGAGCGACACTTGCTCTCAGCGGCATCCTTGTCCAAGAAATTGAGGCGGTACGCGCGCACTTTCAAAATGCCTGCCATACTCACTTTCAAAACAAATTTAGAATAGAGTCCCGAACAGACGGCGAATGGGCAGATCTCTGCCTGATGTTGGATTAATCTTCGGAGGACATCCAATTGCACTCGCAAAGAGTGGCCCCCTTAACGAAACGATCTTGAATTCACCATGCAATTTGACAAAGCGGTAGAGATTCGCGAATTCACCTTCGAAAGAGCGATTGGCCCAAATATCAATGATAGCGTTGGTTTTAAGCTCCTTATTGGAGGACTCGAGCAAAGAGATGTAACGATTCCAGCCTTCTCAGGCTTCCCATCGCTTAGCACCGCCGTTTTAAGCAATCCCCTTATAGTGTCCGGCCAATGCTGTGGTTACTTTTCAAGGCGTCGTGCCAAATAGTTATACCGGTGGTGTTGGTGTGTCTTTGCAGAATATGGAAATAAATGTCGTTCCTGAGCCCGCGAACTATGCTTTTAAGCTAGGACTCAGCGCGCTACTTTTCATCATAATGGTTCACAGCCGCAAAAGAAAAAAGCCCTTCCATTGATACTAAAGGGTTGTATTCATGCTTGCGGTCTTTGCAAAAGCTCCTCAAAAATGACCCATTCATGCAAACCATTGGTGAACGTTTAGAAGAAGCGCGCAAACGCAAGGGCATCTCCTTGCGTGAAGCTGCAGAGGTTACAAAGATCCGCAGCGATTACCTCGGCTACTTAGAACAAAACAAATTCGACTTTGATCTGCCGGAAATCTATCGCAGTGGATTCATCAAAAATTATGCTCGTTACCTCAAGCTCAATGCGGACAAAATCTTAACGGATTACAACACTCAGCGCTTGAGCATGTCACGTGGCAAACGTACTTCTACGGAATGGTTTGGCTCATCCGAAGACCGCCCATCTGGTGAGACCGCTACGGAACGTTCGTATGGAACGCTCCGTTCTAATACCAACGAGACCGATCCAAGCACCCCTGTTGAAGTAGCTCCTGAAAGTCCTGCTCCAGAAGAAGTTGAAAAAACCTACTACCTAAAAATCGGACTTATTCTTGTAGGAACCCTTGCGCTGGTGATCGTCTTGTTTGGCCTCGTTCGCGCGATTTTGGGCTCCGATGCAACCCCAGTTGCTCAACTCACTAACATAGAAGTAGCCCCAAGCGCTCCTGTTAGCACAAGTGAATTTACCATCACTGCTCGCGGAGGTAGCTCCTACGTAGCCGCTCGACAAGTAGATGACCGCAAAGTTATCTATCAAGGCACTCTAGCAGACGGTGAATCCCAAACGGTTCAAAAAACTGGCGCGGTGGAAATCGTGTTGACCCAGCCTGAAGCCATCGTAATTAAAAACGGCAACGAAGATATCCGCGCTACTGGTAGTGGCGTGGGCGGATCCTCAAAGATACGCATCCCCTAGATTAGAGTGGGAATAGGGTCGGACTGTGAGTTCGCTTGTTTTAAGCGCACTCACATTAATTACAGCCGCATCCACCGCTCTGTTCATCACTGCCACCGCAGCAACCGCCTTCAGCGCCACTGGCGTGAATGTGGCCATGGGTTTTCTCCTCTTCGGTCGCTTCACGAACAGCTTGTATTGTTACGGAGAAATTGAGGTGCTGTCCCGCAAGTGGATGGTTCCCGTCCACGGTAACATCCTCGCCTTCCACCTGTTTAATGCGAACTGAAACGGGCCCTTGCTCCGTGCTCGCTTGAAATTGCATGCCGACTTCGAGGTTTTCTACTCCCTGAAAACGCTCCAGTGGAACCACTTGCTCAAGGTCAGGATTAAATTCACCATAACCTTCGGCGGGCTCAACGCGCACATCAACGGATTCACCGACTGATTTGCCGAGAAGCGCGTTCTCCAGCCCGGGAATAATATTTTGATGGCCGTGAAGATAATCCATCGGTTGTCCGGGTTGGGACTGGTCGATGATAGAACCTTCATCGCTCTTGAGGGTGTAGTCGATGGAGACAACGGAATCGGCGGCAATTTGCATAATTCGGGTGTATTTAGATGTAAAATGTTAATGTTGGAAAAAAGGAAAGATGTAAGCAAAGCTTTGCGGGGTCAAAAGCGAAAGCATATTTTTTGCGTGGAGTTTTGCGAAGGGTAGTATTGTGATAGTAAGTGAATTATCTATGCCGCCAATTGAATCTAGTCATTTAAACCGACTTCATCGTCATGCCCAAAAGCGACTTGTCTTTGACCCGGGCGTATCGCGGAGCGAGCAATTGCCTGCCTATAAGCGTTTTCTAGAGTTAGAAAATGAAATCTTATTGCGGGATCACCGTAAGGGTTTGTCCGGTAGAAAAATTTGTCTAGCGCGAACTGCGATGGTAGACGTGGTGATCGAAAATCTTTTTTTGTCGGCTTTAGACCGCTACACTAAAGAGAAAGGTAGACTGCCTTGCAAAATGGCCGTCCTTGCCACGGGGGGCTATGGGCGCACCGAGCTTAATCCTCATAGCGATATTGACATCATGTTTCTTTATCCGGATCGAATCTCAAATAAAGAGCGCTTTGGAGCATTTCAAGCCCTCTTAACGGAGGAAATTTTGTATCCCTTGTGGGATTTTGGTTGGAAGGTGGGGCACGCCTCCCGCAATTCTCGCGAGGTGTTGGGAGAAGCTCGAACGGAAATCCAATCGAAAAATGCCATTTTGGAATCGCGATTCATTTGCGGTTCAATCCCACTATACGATGCGATGCGCGAGCGTTTTATGAAGTATGTGCGAACGGTAAATCCTCGGGATTATATCAAGCAACGCTTGATTGCGGAAAAAGCACGGCATGGAAAGTCCGGTCATACGGTCTATTTGCAAGAACCGGATGTGAAAAACGGGGTTGGGGGTTTGCGGGATTATCAAAATATTTTATGGATGGCGCACGTGAAGTTTGGCTACGAGAGCATCCTGGACATTCAGAAAGCGCGTATGTTGCGACGTGATGAGAGATTAAGCATGGAGCGAGCATACGATTTTCTCCTGCGTGTGAGAACGGAATTGCACCTGCAAAACAAACGCCCCACGGATAAGTTGCAGTTAGAACAACAACCACAAATCGCTCAGGGCTTAAATTATCTGCAGGAAGATATTTTTGAACGGATTGAAGCCTTTATGATGGACTACTACTCGGCAGCGCGGACAATTTATCATACAAGTGAATTGCTTAAAGAACGCCTCGCGTTGAGCATGAGCAGTTCGCATGGAGAAAGCGCCCGCTTTAGCTTTGGAGACGCCTTGCGGGCATACCAAAAAGGAAGCCAGAAAAAGGTGGATGGATTTGTTTTGAGCAACCGGGTCTTCAGCGCTGAATCAAAAAAAATCTTCACGGAAAAGCCAGTACGATTGATTCGGATCTTCCGTTACATGCAGCAATTTGGCGCTCGGATGGATCCGGATTTAAAATTTCTGATTACACGCTCTATTCCTTTGATTGATGGAAGCCTGATAAAGAGCCCAGCCGCCGCAAAGAGTTTTTGTAGTATTTTGAGGAGTGCCGGAGAAGTCTACCCGATCCTTAAAGAGATGCACACTCTAGGAGTATTAGGTCGCTACCTGCCGGAATTCGGCCAACTGACCTGCCGTGTGCAGCATGAGTATTTCCATCGCTATACTGCGGATGAACACGTCTTAAGAACCATCAAGTATTTAGATCGGGTCTTTCAAAAAGTGGATGAAGTGAGCGCAAACTATGAAAAAGCGCTGCGCCAAAATGATGACCCGCTGCTGCTTTATTTAATTCTTCTTTTACATGACATTGGCAAGGCGGAGGGCGTTAAAGGGCACGATACCGCTGGCGCAAGAATAGCGCGTCCTATCCTAAATCGCTTTGGCATCGATACCCAACAACAGGAAGTAATTTTATTTATTATCCGCAATCATTTAGAAATGGCACGAATCTGGCAACGATTTGACCTCGATGACCCCAAAACCAGTAGCTACTTTGCCGAAAAAATGGAAGATCCGCAAAAATTGCGTTATCTCTTTGTGCACACCTACTGCGATGCCCGTGGCACTGCTCCTACGCTTTGGAACAGTTACAAAGATACCATGCACCGGCAACTCTATCACGGAACAATGGAGGCCTTTGAAGGTCGGGACCTCATCGAGCAAAAACGAAAGGAACGTATCGCCATGTTACACGAGGAAATTTTAAGTCATTTGCCAGAAAATGTCAGCGTAGAGGAAATGCAGGCGCACTTTAGCCTGTTGCCCGAACGCTATTTCATAAACACTCAGGCTGAAGAAATCGCCCTGCACATGCGTATGACCCATGACTTGATCGGGCAGATTCAAAAAACAGATTCGCTGAGTTCGCTGATGCCGATCATTGACTGGCGAGATGACCAAGATCTAAGCCTGACTGTTGTCAATGTGGTCACCTGGGATCGTGCAGGACTTTTCTATAAGCTTGCCGGCGCCTTAACGCTTGCTGGCGTAAACATCCTCAGCACAAAAGCTATCACTCGCAAAGACCACATCTCGATTGACACTTTTTATATTATGGAAGCCGGCGGAGGTTTAGTTACGGATCCTAAGGCACTAGAAGTATTTCGCCAGTCTTTGCATGGATCCTTGGTTGAGGGCAAGCATCTGCAGAGTGCCATCGATGCAAAGGAGGCAGCTGTGGAGGTGGCTGAGGCTAAGGCCAAGAAAGATTTGTTGCCCGCTCCCTTCCCGCCTCGAGTCGATATTTATCATGAATTATCATTGAAAAGAACGATCATTGAAGTTCAAGCAGCCGACCGTCTTGCCCTTCTCTACCGCCTAGCGCGTATAATACACCATCGTGGTTTTGATATCACCTTTGCCCGCATTGCTACCGAGCGCGGCGTCGCCATGGATACCTTTTATATTGAAAACCGGGCAAATGCGGGACAGGTGGATTCTGACCACTTGTTGGATTTACGCAGCGACTTAGAAGCTGTTATCGAGGTAGATTAAAAAGGATATCGCCTTGCGCCGCTCCCTTAAAAGTGGACACTACCCAGCATAATGGCAAGCGAGAGCGATAGCCGGGCACTTGATTCCCTGTACAGAATCAGCAGTTTGGTCTCCCGTACGGAAAATCCGACGGAGGCTCTGCGTCTCATTATGGATGAAGTTGTGCGGGTCTTAAAACCGAATGGGGTTTTCATTTGTCTGATGAATCGCGATACCCAGCGTCTTGAGTTAGAAGTGTCGTATGGTTTTCCGGATAGGTGGAATGACTTAACCCTTGAATTGGGTCAGGGCATTACTGGATGGGTTGCACTTCATGGGGTGGCGAAAATTGTAAATGATGTTCGCAAAGAACCGCTCTACATTAAGCTGCGGCCAGAAATTTTCTCAGAAATGGCAGTTCCTATGGAAGATGCTGGGACGGTCATTGGTGTTGTTGTTGTTGATAGCGAAAAAGTTGATGCTTTTGATGCCTCCGCACTTAAAATTTTAAGTTTATTAACAGCTGAGGCGAGTCGTGTTGTCAGTCGCCTTTGGTTAATTCAACAACTTCGAACAAAAGCCAACCAATTGCAGTCACTGGTAAGCTTAGGTAGCCGCATAGCAGGCTTGGTTGATTCCGAGAGGATCTTGCGTAGTTTAGCAATTCAAGGTCGTCAAATTTTGGATTGTCATAGTTGCGGGGTATTTTGGCTTAGTTCGGACGGAAATTCTTTGGAGACTCGTGAGATTGCGGGTCGTGAAAAGTCCATTTCATTTGATACTCGTATTGCTCTGGTCGACAGCGCCATGGGCTCAGCCGTTCGCAGGCGAAAGTTATCCGAAGTGGGAAATCTTTCGTATGAAGACGAGAGTGATTTGTTACGAATTATCCAGTCTGAAGGTTTGGTCTCCATGCTAGTGGTGCCCCTGATTTTTGACGGGGAGGTTCAAGGAGTGATCGCTGCATTTACCGATGTACCTCATCGATTTAATAATGATGAACGCAAAGCTTTTAGCACCTTGGCTGCCCTAGGTGCGATTGTTTGCCAAAATGCTGAACTTTACGCCCGCATTTTTGAAAGTGAAGATTCTTTGAGGCGTAATGAAAAATTGACCACGCTCGGTATGTTAACCGCTGAAATCGCACATGAAATCCGAAACCCATTAACTGTCATCAAGCTATTATTTGATTCATTAAACCTAAGGTTTGAGGGCGATGATGAACGTGAGCGCGATGTCGCCCTAATCGGCGAAAAGTTGGGTCAATTAGAGGATATCGTCGAGCGTGTGCTGGGTTTTGGCCGTATGCGCGAAGGTTTAAATGGGAATTATAACTTAAATCAATTGATCGAAGAAACCCTGCGATTAGTGCGTTTGAAGATGGAGCAAATGCACATTGAAGTGCAGTACTCTCCATGTGCTGGAGCCCTGATCGTCACCGTCAACAAGGGACAGATTCAGCAGGTTATCCTGAACTTACTCCTCAATGCTATAGCAGTCATGCCGCATGGTGGGCGCATTAAAATCAATACGTATAGTGAGGCGAAAGAAGCAATTTTTCAGATTGCAGACAACGGACCAGGGATGACAGAAGCATCTCAGCAAAAAATATTTGAATCGTTCCTAACACATCGCGCTGAAGGAACCGGACTGGGGCTTTCCATCAGCAAACAAATCCTGCGCTCCCATAGAGGGGATATACGGCTGATGCATTCTTCGCCAGATGGAACTACCTTTTCTTTTCAATTACCTATCAGTCAATGACCCTTCAGGATACATTAGCGTTTCGGATATACCTTTGGCCCATTTTGCTCACCGTTACTGTTTCTGCGGTTTCGTCCACCGCTAACCTTGCCACGCCGGATTTAAGCTTCGCACACGGTTCGGATAAGATAATTCACTTCTTCATTTTTGGACTGATCGCAACCAGTATAATTCGCATTCCCTATTTCATAAAGCAGGGAACACTCGGATGGGTCTATACGGCCGTCATAGTAGCTTGCTTTGGAGGGCTAGACGAGTGGTGGCAATCGTTGACTCCTGGTCGTACCGCAGAGCTAGCGGACTTGCTAGCAAATGTTGCCGGGGCATCCGTTGCTGCTTCTGCTTACTTTTATTGGAATCAATACCGTAAAACGCTCGAGTACTCGATCGGCAAAAATGCCGAAATTAATTCAAGCGAAGCGGCATAATCACGCAAATGAAGTTGTCCAAGGTCTTATAGAGACCCGGACTTAGCTCGTCCTTAAATTCAAAGAATACTTCATCTTTGGTGAGTGCCTTGAGGGGCTCCATCAAAAATTGCGGATTAAAGGCAACCTGTACTTCTGGACCATCGTATGCGATTGCCATCGATTCGTGAGATTCCCCGTATTCGCTGGATGATCCAGAGATTTCGAGCAGGTTCTTGCTAATCTTCAAGCGCACTGAATTGTTTTTATCTGATGTCACCAGCGCTGCACGATGGACACACTCCAGCATCAGTTCGCGTTCTACCTTTACTCGGTGTTCGGTTTCCTTAGGAATTACTTGACGGTAGTTGGGATATTTACCTTCGACAATTTTAGAGACCAAGTAAATTTGATCGGCAAGTCCGGTTTCGTCATCATCTATCGAGATTTCAAAAGCGACTTGGCGATCATTAAATGCGATCTTTACCTTTTCCCCCTTACCGAGGAGGCGTTCTAGTTCCGCAACGGTTTTAGCGGGAAGGATAAGGCTTCCGGTGTTGTCTTCACTGATTTCGGTTTCCAAAGCAGTAAGCGCCAATCGCCGTCCATCCGTTGCCACCAGGGTCAGTTTTCCATCGGCAAAACTAAAGTAAACGCCGTTGAGAATGTATCGATTTTCATCATTTGATTGGCCGTAAGAAACGCTTTTCAGCATTTCCACGATATGCTCTTGGCTTAGCTCAAAAACATGGCGGTTTTCGAACGTGGGCAGTGGCGGAAATTCCTCCGTGCTGATACCCATGATACGAAATAAAGACCCGCCAGAGGTTATTTTAGCCTGATTATTGTTACCTGTTTCTACAAAAATTTCGCTTTGGGGTAATTCTCGTACGATTGTCGCTAACTTGCGTACCGGGAGCGTGATACCACCGGATTCCTCAACTTCTGCCTTGATACGGCAACGGATTCCGAGATCTAAATTAGTTGTCGTTAAGGAAATATGGCCGTCATCTGCCTCGATTAGAACATTGCTCAGGATAGGCATCGTTGAGCGGGTTGCAACGACGTTGAGCACTTGTTGTAGGCCGTTGCTGAAGTGGTCCTGGTTGATCTTGAATTTCATATTACTTTTGTCGGGGGAATTCTACTTGCTGGCAACTATTATATAATAGTCTCTTTTTAATTTATATATACCTTCATAACAGTAGGTGCTGTGAAGTACTAGAAAAACGTTCTAAACATATGAATTAGAATAAGATATATAATATTTTATGGGTGAATAAGGATGGAATTAAAAGTTTAAAAATGTTGAACATGTGGAAAAGTTTTTTGGATTCACTTGTTACTAACAGTGTATGACATCTTTTTAAGAGGAGGCTGTGAAAAGGTCGCAGCGTTATTTCTTCTTCAAGCGCTTACGGTATAAATGAATTGCTGGACCGTAGGTTATGTAGCCAATAAAAAGGATCGCAAAAAAGAATTCACGGAAGGTAAAAGCAACTCCGATGGCAACCACGATAAAAATGAAAGTATTAAATGGAGTCTGAGTTTGCCAATTGATGGTCTTAAAACTAGGATAGGAGATAGTGCTTACCATCAAGATGGAGGTTGCTAGGAGCAGTGGAGGCAAGAGCAGCGCCCAGGTGCGCAAGTCAAAGGTGTTCAGCACCAATACCAAGGATGCAATCATACCGGCAGCAGCAGGCACTGGAAGACCGATGAAGTCTTTGCTCTCGAGCAGGGCCTTTGGCGGCTCCAACATGGGATGTGTTAGGACGTTGAAACGCGCCAGACGAATGCCCGCGCAGAGAAGATAAACAAAAGCAATCAGCCATCCGGTTTGAAGGAAAAACGGAAATTTTTCGGTGGGTGCTAGGATAAGAAAAAGGGTCATGAGGGCAGGCGCAACGCCGAAAGAAACCATGTCTGCGATGGAATCAAATTCCTTACCAAAGAGGGACTCTCGGTTGCCAATGCGGGCAACGCGGCCATCTAATGCGTCACAAATAATAGCTAGTAGAATAAACCAGACGGCTTGGGTGTAATAATGTGGTACCAGGTTGGCATCAGGGGTGTTGTTTGCCTGAATGCAGCGCAAAATAGCCAGAAAGCCGAAAAAGAGATTTCCTGCGGTTAAGCTGTTGGGCAATAGATAGATGCGACTGGCTTCGGTGGCATTTTCTGGACCAGGGGGAGGGTCTTTAGCTTGTGGATCCATTGCTGTTAATCTTCTTCGCGGTGGCGAAGACTCTCAAGATATTTCCAAAATGAATCGTCCTGTTCGATGAGGAACTCTTCTGTAACGGGTAGTTTGCTGCGAAAAATAAAATCGGTAAAGGTGTTTCGGTGGAGAATGTAATGGGCAAGCAAAGCATCGCCTTGTCGTTCAAAATAGATGCGGAATTCGCCAGCACGGACACGGTAAAGGGTTTTATTGGAGCGATGAAAACGTCCAATCCGATCACTGGGCTTATCCAACTCATTGTGAGTAAGGGAACTGACAACTTCGACAACCTCCATTTGTGAGCGTGTATCGAGCTTGTTGAGCTCTTGCATGCTTTGTTCGCTGAAATTTAATTGAAACATTTTAGGATATCAAGGAGTACGTAATGCAAAGATAAATGTTGAGGTTTCGCGCTAAGGGTGCAATCGCAGAATGCATAAAGCTTTTGAGCAACAGTTGACCCAGAGGTCTCGATCATCATAAATATTACTATGCTAGAATCGTCACCAAACCTAGGTGCTACATCATCGCCATGGGTTCTTTTGCGCTTTAACGCAAACTACTGTCTTTACCTTGAGCGAGATGCTATGGGAGAATTGGTGGTAGCGGATTCTGGAAAAACTGAAAACACAGCCCCGAAGTCCAGTCATCTCTTAACAAAGTTTGATGCTGATGGCGAAACGATGTCGGTTTATTGTGAGATAGGATTGGCCTCTGTCCGAGATCAAGAGGCGCTTAGTTTGGATGCCCTCCAAGAAGCCGTAGATGCAGAGCGTGAGGCGTTGAGCGAACGACTTAAAAGTGCGCTCTCAGCAATCCGTGAGGTACTCTATCGCCTCCCCTATCTCGACCTCGGTGAAAACGAATATATTTTTCGTTTTCGAACCGCAAAACAACGTAATACCAGCGTCTACATCGATGCTCAATCTGAGACACTATATCAGAGCCACTTGTGTGCCAGCATTAAGGCCGCCAGACGCATTAAAGAAAAATCCTCAAGCGAGCCAGCTCTTCTAGACTTTGGTCCGGTCCGTTACGTGATTCCCAGCCATTTTGGATTTTGCCTGGGTGTCCAAAACGCCATCGAACGTGCCTATGAGGCCGTTGCTAGCCATCCTCAAAAGCGAGTCTTTATGCTCAGTGAACTCATTCACAATCCTTTTGTGAATGCAGACCTCATCAAGCGTGGATTACGATACCTGCAAACTGATAAAGGCCAACCACTTACAATAAAGGGTGAACCAGCGAAGGGATTGCAGGATCCTGAGGCCCTATGGAATCAGCTACACTCGGAGGATATTGTTATCATACCTGCTTTTGGTGCGACTAATGAGGACAAAACGCGTCTCGTCCAAAAGGGGCTCGCCGTAAGAGAGCACGATGCAACTTGTATGCTGGTTGAAAAGGTCTGGAAAGCGGCGCGTCGTTATGCTACGGAAGGCTACACCGTGATCATTCATGGCAAATCGGAACACGAAGAGACCAAAGCCACCTTTTCAAATAGTTCGTATTATGGTCCGGCTCTCATGATCCGGAATCAACAGCACGCAAAAGCCTTAGGTAACATTATCCTAGCAAAAGATTCTGGGCGAGTAGAGCGCTTCAGACAATTGTTCAAAGGTTTGTACTCAGATGGTTTTGATGTGGAGCGCGATCTCGATCGCATCGCAGTCGTGAATCAAACAACCTTGTTGAGAAACGAAACCCTTGATATCATTGAATATTTTAAAGATGTGATGGCTCAGAAATACGGAGCAGATGAGGCGGAGCAACACATTTGGTCGAAAGGTAAAGGGGATACCCTTTGTTATGCCACCCAAGTCAATCAAGATGCCCTACAAAAAGCACTGGAATTTCCCATCGATGCTGCTCTGGTTGTGGGGGGAAAAAATAGCTCCAACACCTACCAATTGTATCGGGTGT
Organism: Opitutia bacterium UBA7350; assembly: GCA_949524905.1. Taxonomy (GTDB): domain Bacteria; phylum Verrucomicrobiota; class Verrucomicrobiia; order Opitutales; family Coraliomargaritaceae; genus UBA7445. The sequence goes on from CATINC010000007.1 coordinate 178,017, forward strand.
GCCATGATGCCTTAGGAGAGCGGGCGCACTACATTCAGTCGGAAGGCAACCTTATTTCAAGTGATACCGTTCGGCATTACATTTTTCAGACACCCTCGATGAGCAATCAAACTGAAACTGAAAGCATCCGTAAATTTCACCTAGAGATTGATACTCCAAAAAAACCACGATATGTGATGCTCACCGGAGGAGCCTCCTGCCCAGATGGAATTATTCAGCAGGTAATAAACCGCATCAATGCATTCTTCCCAGCTGGTTCCCTGCGAAGTCCAGAAGCAGTCTTAGCAGATTTTAAAGGACAGGCTTAGGCGGGAATTCCAGTGAGTTCTAATTCCCCAAACAGGGTGCTGTTGGTAACACGTTCAATGCGTACTGGAAGCAATTCACCGACAAGGCGAGGGCTCGCTTTAACGATCACTTTACGGTGTCCACGGGTACGCCCGACAAACATAGATTCGCCTTTCTTTGCGAGCCCCTCAAAAAGAACTTCTTCAACCGTTCCAACAAGGGATTCGTTTCGTTCCAGAGAATGTCGTGCGAGTATGTCGAGGAGGATCTGATTGCGTGACTCCTTGACGGAAGTGGGGACGGGATCACCCAGTGGCTCGGCAGTTGTGCCAGGACGTACGCTGTATTTAAAAAGGTAAGCCATATCAAAGCGCAAGGTTTCAAAAAAATGGCGTGTTTGCTCAAAGTCTGCATCGGTTTCACCAGGGAAGCCAACAATCACATCGGTGGAAATGTAAATATCCGGACGAAGAGCCCTAATTTTGGCAATAATTTCACAGAATTTTTCAATGCTGTACGGGCGGCGCATGGCTTTCAAAATAGGATTGCTTCCACTCTGCATGGGAAAATGTAGATACTCACAAAGTTTGGGTAGTCGGCCATAGCACTCGATAAGATCATCTTTAAATCCTACCGGGTGCGGACTGGTGAACCGAATACGCTCAATGCCTTCTACGGCATGAACTTTTTCTAAGAGTTGTACAAAAGGGCTCTTTTTGTCGATAAAAGGAAATTCCCGGATGCCGTATTGGTTAACGATCTGGCCCAGCAAAGTTACTTCACGCGTGCCGTTTGCTGCGAGTTCGTTGACCTCTTCAACGATAGCTTCCATGGGACGTGCTCGCTCGGGGCCGCGAGTTTTAGGAACGATGCAATAGGAACATTTCATATTACAACCCTGCATGATGCTGACAAAGGCAGTTACCTGCTTCCCTTCCACGTGGGAGCGAATGGTATTTTGCGAGCCTGCCTCATCTTCCAGATCGACGACCGTCTTGGGGCGAGGCCCCTCGCCCTGCAAACTCGCAATCATGTTTGATAGATGGTCTGGAACGCGGTGAAATTTCTGAGTACCCACCACCAGATCCAGATCCGGTAGTCGGTCGAGCAAGTCGCGCCCACGGTTTTGTGCCATACATCCCATGACCCCGACTAAAAGCTTAGGGTTGCGTCTCTTGCGAGCGGTCAAATGCCCAGCTTTCCCAATGGCTTTTTGCTCTGCCTGTTCACGTACGCTGCAAGTATTCAACAGGATTACGTCGGCTTCGCTTTCATCACGGACCATGGTATATCCCTTGCCGCGCAACATTGCTGCAACCGCTTCGGAATCGCGCTCGTTCATTTGGCAGCCGTAGGTCTTGATAAATACCCGATTCATAAACCGGTAAGATTGTTTTTTGCGCGGCAGCTTGTAAATGCAGAATTCAGGCCGAATTTTATTAATTAATAAATGACTGAACTTACTAATAATTAGGTTAAATATTATATTAATAAAAATAAAATAAACCAACGAACTGAAATATAAAATGTTAAGCGTCGGAGAAATCTTTCCAAAATTTCAAGTACAGGCCTGCACCGGATTAAATAAAAGTGACCTTCAAACTTTATCAAATGAGGATTTTGAGGGGCAATGGCAGGTATATTTCTTTTATCCCAAAGACTTCACGGTTATCTGCCCAACAGAGATTGCCGGCTTTAATGCCCAATTAGAAAAGTTTCATGATCGCGATACAAGTGTGATTGGCGGCAGCACCGATAACGAATATTGCCACTTGGTCTGGCGGCAGACGCATGAAGATTTGAGAACGCTGGGCTTCCCTTTAATTGCTGCCGGGCATCTGGCACATCTTCTAGGTATCTTAGATACAAGTAAAAATGCCTGCCTTCGGGCGACTTTCATCGTGGATCCTGATGGAGTTATTCAATATGCCAACTGCCACAGTGAGTCTGTCGGTCGAAGCGTAAAGGAAATCCTGCGAGTTTTAGATGCCCTCCAGTCCAATGAGCTTTGCGCCTGCAATTGGAAAAAAGGCGATGCTGCTTTGACGGCTTGAATACGCGCACGCGCTCCAGTTTTGCTTTGACAAATGTATGGGAGAAAGAGCTCTTCCGGTATGTCTTTTTCGCAATTATCGGTCTTTGTATACGGCACACTCAAGCCAGGTGGTTGTTACTGGGCGCGTTTTTGCGAGGGTAAGGTTCAACGGACTACGCCCGCTCGCATTCGAGGGGAGCTGTACGATTTAGGCTGTGGCTATCCCGGTGCGGTTTTCAATGAATGTGGGTGGATTGAAGGATGCGTGCATGAATTTATTTGGCCAGTAGACTTTGCCGCAGTAGACGCTCTCGAGGGTTACTGCATAAACGGTGCTCCTGATAAAAATGAATACGAGAGACGAATCGTCACTTGTTTTGATTATCAGGAACTGGAATTAGGGCGAGTTTGGGCATACGAAGTAAACCCACAAATGCTTCTAGCTAGCAAGGCGCAACGGTTACCCGATGGTTGTTGGCTAGTTTAAAGCTTACTCACTCGCCACTCTTTGGGGCGCCAAATAATCAAGCAGCTCAAGAAGTGAATTTGCAAGCGGAACGCCACGGTCTCCCAGTCGGCTGGGGCAGTGATGGCCATGCGTCATTAAAATACAATCGCAACCAATGGCCTCCGCGACCTCAAGGTCATGAAGAGTATCACCCACCAAAACCACTGCTTCGGGTGGCCAATCTAGGCGCGCCATCCATGCGCGCCCCTGCTCTACCTTGCCAAGGGCATGAATATTATCCGTGCCGATGACCGCCGTGAAATGTGAACCGATGCCGTAATGAGCGATCCCATCATCTAGGGTTTCCTGTTTAGCCGCCGAGAGCACGGAATGACTCAAACCTTCATCGCTTAACCTGCCCAAAACGGATTCAGCATCTGAATGCAGGCTACATTCTCGCAACCATCGCGCTTCGTAAGCATCAACAAACGCTCGGCTCACGCTCTCAAAACTATCCAGATCTACATCAAAACCGAGATAGTCATAAAAATGAATCACGGGAAAACCAAATTGTTTGCGGTATTCATCTGGGTTAATTGTTGAACGCTCGCGTTCAGTCAGCAAGCCGTTTAACACTTCAACACAAAGCCAGGTGTCATCCAGGAGTGTCCCATTCCAATCCCAGATAATGTGATGGTAGCGGCTATTCATTTGCATAAGTAGTCCGTTGCGGTGCTAACTCGCAAGCTTAAGTGCCCAAATCTTGCTGGAATATTTCATCTCAATGCCTTGCGACGGGTTCAGCGCTGTGGGTTTTATGATGGCGCCCCACCCCACCCACCCAACGAATAGCCTCAATATCTTCACATACCTCCCCATAAAGTGTGTTGAGCTTTAAACAATAACGCGGTTAGTCCATGAGGATTCCCAATTATGGATCTTGAGGCGAGTGGGATTAAAACTAGTGAACAAATTATCATTTATGCTTGCCTTGTCCGATTCCTAAGCCAAGGTGAATTGCAATTTAATTTTTTTATCCCAAATTATCGAATCATGGCCTCTAAAACACAAATCAAGAAAACCGAACGCAGTCCAGAAGCGGACCGCAAGAACCTAGATTTAGCCATTTCTGGCATAAATAAGCAATTTGGGCCCGGCGCCTTAATGCGGCTTGGAGAGGCGGTTCAAATGCAAGTGGATGTCATTTCTACGGGTTCTATCGCCATTGACCTTACCTTAGGCATTGGAGGCCTCCCTCGTGGGCGCATCTGCGAAATTTATGGCCCTGAAAGCTCGGGTAAAACCACTTTTTGCCTTAGTGCTATTGCTCAAACCCAAAAGTTGGGCGGAAACGCAGTTTTTATCGATGTTGAACACGCACTGGACCCGCGTTATGCCAAGGTTGTGGGCGTCGATCTTGAAAATTTGATGGTTTCACAGCCCGAATGTGGCGAAGATGCGCTCAATATCACCGAGACGCTCATTCGTTCAGGAGCCGTTGATATAATTGTAGTCGACTCAGTCGCTGCCTTGGTCTCCAAAAACGAGCTCGACGGGCAAATGGGCGATACAACCGTGGGTCTCCAAGCTCGTATGATGAGCCAAGCTATGCGCCGCCTCGCAGGCGCGATCAATAAATCGAACTGCGTCGTACTCTTTACCAATCAAATACGAGAAAAAATTGGAGTTATGTTTGGCAGTCCTGAAACCCAACCCGGTGGACGCGCCTTAAAATTCTTTTCTTCCGTTCGCATGGATATCCGACGAATCGGTCAAATCAAGGAGTCGTCCGGTAAGGTAGTCGGCAACCGTACTCGCCTAAAAGTGGTCAAAAACAAGGTTGCCCCACCCTTTACCGACTGCGAATTCGACATCATGTACAATGAAGGGATCTCGCATTCAGGATCCTTGATCGATTTAGGCGTTGAACATAAATTGTTGGAGAAAAAAGGTTCATGGATCGCTTATAAAGGTGAAATGGTCGGACAAGGCCGAGAAGCAGCAAAACAGCATCTCATTGATAATCCGGAAGTTGCAGATGAACTCACTCAGCTCATAATGGAAAAAGTGCACCCCAAAGGCGGGGAATCCTTAACGGGTGAAAATGAGTCCGCCCTTGAAGCCGAGGCATCCTAGATTTTAGTGCTGGGGCTCTTTAAGGCGGTCGCCTGCTGGAGGCTTGACCTGCGCCACCTTTCGAGGATGGTTGCTTTGGTTTATGCCTGCAAACTAGACCATAGTTGCCTTATCAACGCCAGTAGGCGAGTCAGCGATTGCCTTGATTCGCCTCAGCGGTCCTGATTGTGCGGAACTCGGATGCAGCCTATTAGGCAAGAGCGGCCACTTGCAAGCCAGACATGCGTATTATGGGCAATATCATAAAGAAGACCACTCAAGGGTCGATAGTTGCTTGATAACTTATTTTGCCGAGGGACACTCTTTTACCGGTGAGGCTATGCTAGAGATTGCGCCACACGGGAACCCTTTGGTTGTACAATTAATCCTTGAGGATCTTTTGAATCGTGGCTGCCGTTTGGCAGAACCGGGGGAATTCACACGCACGGCCTTTCTCAATGGACGCCTTGATCTCACTCAGGCAGAAGCAGTTGCAGATTTAATACACGCACGTTCAGAACGTAGTTTAGAGCTGGCACGTCGCCAGATGCACGGTTCGGTAGGACGCAAAATGAGTGATCTAACCGACCAATTACTTCAAATAATGGCTCATTTGGAGGCCTACATTGATTTTCCTGAAGAAGACCTACCCTCGGAAGATCAGGTCGGACCAGCGCAGGATCTCCAAGCCTTGATTGTTGAACTCCAAGCCTTGATGGAAACCCAGCACTATGCTGCCCTACTCCATGAGGGTGTAAAAACCTTAATCGTAGGAGAACCAAATGTTGGGAAAAGTAGCCTCATCAACACCTTGCTGGGAACAGATCGCGCCATTGTTAGCGACCGTCCAGGAACGACCCGCGACTACCTCTCAGCTTTCATCATGTTGGGTTCATGGAGAATCGAAATTTTGGATACAGCGGGCTTTCACGATGAAGCTAAAGATTTGGAAAGTATTGGTATAGAGCTTACTATGGAACAATCAGAAACCGCAGATTGTTTTTTGTTGGTCTTAGATTCAAGCCAAAATGCCCCTACTCTGCCGCAAGCTTTGCTGGATAAAATGACGCCTGAAAATACTTTGGTATTGGAAAATAAAATCGACCTCAAGAGCCACACAGATTGCTCGGAATACTTACCAGAGATCCAGCACTGCGCAGTCTCTGTTAAACATGAGACCGGCATGGCCAAATTTAAAGCAGCCTGGTTAAAGCTCCTAGAAGCCCGAATCGCCCCACTCTCTCAAGTCGACGGATTAGTTCTAAACGCTCGCCATGCGAGTGCACTCTCTGAGGCGACGCAAGCACTACAAGCGGCACACGACAAAATGTCGGCAAATGAGCTATCAGAGCTAATTGCTGCAGACCTGCGTCAAGGAATCGAGGCAATTGGCAATGTTGTTGGACGAGTTGACAATGAGCGTATGCTGGATCGGCTATTTAGGGAATTTTGTATTGGCAAATGAGTAGCGGACTAAAACATGGACCGAATCAACCGTATGAGGTTATTGTGTGTGGCGCTGGTCATGCTGGCTGTGAGGCTGCTTTAGCAGCTTCACGGCTCGGTGCAGACACGCTTATTTTAACCGGTAATCTGGATACGATTGCCCAAATGAGCTGTAATCCTGCCATTGGTGGACAAGCTAAGGGCCACATGGTCCGTGAAATTGATGCCTTAGGTGGAGAAATGGCCATTAATACCGATACAACCGCCATCCAGTTCCGTCTCTTAAATGCTTCCAAGGGTCCTGCGGTTCAGGCACCGCGGGCACAATGTGACAAAAAAGCTTACCAGTTACGCATGAAGCACGTTCTTGAGCTTCAAAATAATTTAGACATTTTTCAGGCCATGGTACAGGGGTTGATCTACAAGAATGGTCAAGTCGTGGGGGTTCGCACAAATCTAGAGGTGGAATTTTATGCTAAGACCGTCATTGTCACAACAGGAACATTTTTACGAGGGCTCATGCATGTAGGCCAGAACAAGAATGAAGGTGGCCGGATGGGCGATTTTTCCGCTAATGGGCTATCAGAATCTTTCTTAGAGGCAGGGATTGCCTTAGAGCGACTTAAAACAGGAACGCCGGCTAGAATTTTGGGCAGTAGTATTAATTTCAGCAAACTAGAAGAGCAGCAGGGGGATCCTGAGCCAACGCTTTTTGGTTTTTATGATACGCGTGAGGAAACCGACTTGTTCCACGTGGAACATTCGGGTCAACGCAAGCTCGGCTGGTTTCCGGGAGATAACCAGGTTTCCTGCTGGATGACCTATACCAGTGCAGCTACTGGGGCAATTGTAGCGGCCAATCTTCACAAATCGCCGATGTATTCTGGGGTGATCGGGGGCAGGGGGCCGCGCTATTGTCCAAGTATTGAGGACAAATTTGTGCGATTTGCCGACAAGGATCGGCATCTTTTGTTCTTAGAGCCAGAAGGGCGCAATACCAATGAATGGTATATCAACGGCATGTCGACAAGTTTACCCTTTGAGGTGCAGTTGGAAATGTTGCAAAGTGTTCCGGGCCTGGAGGATGTGCATATGCTACGTCCTGCTTATGCGGTGGAATATGACTTTGCGCCTCCGACGCAATTGCAAGCGACTCTAGAATCAAAGAAAGTGGAATCACTCTTTTTTGCGGGACAGATTAACGGCACTTCGGGTTATGAGGAAGCTGCGGGTCAAGGTTTGATTGCAGGCGTAAATGCCGTTCAGAAACTGCGGGGTGGGGCACCTTTGGTTTTACAGCGCCATGAAGCTTACATTGGAGTGCTCATAGACGATTTGGTGACCAAGGGTACCCAGGAGCCCTATCGAATGTTTTCCAGTCGAGCGGAGCATCGCCTACTTTTCAACCACGGCAGTGCCGAGTTGCGGCTATTCCCCCAGGCAGAAAGGTTACAACTTATTGACAAGCAACGACTTAAAAATATAAAAGACAAGCTCGGGCGCATTGAAAACTGGGTAGCAACGCTTGAGCAAGAGCGGGTAGGGGGGCAGCTTCTGGCGGATCAGGTCCGCCGCGAGCGCAACCAAAAGCCCTTCCCAGAGGCGCTGGTGGCAGAAGCGGCGGCGGTGCGAGAGGAGGTCTTTTATCGGGTCGCTTTTAAAGGCTATCTTGAGCGGGAGGCTAAGCAGATTGAGAAATTGCGCCATATCGATAAAGTGCTACTTCCGGAAGCAATGGATTATCATGCGGTACGGGGCCTGCGGAACGAGAGTGCTGAAAAACTGGCAGCGATTAAGCCACGAACCCTGGGGCAGGCCAGTCGTATAAGCGGCGTCAATCCTGCGGATATCAGTATTTTATTGGTCTATTTGGAGGCGCGTTCAAACTAGTTTGCTAGCCCGAGCTCAGTGCTTGGGATGCAATCTCTTGCAAGCGATTGTTCAAGGGTCCGTAAGGCTGACAAGGCGGCTTCGGCAAACGATACAACTAAGCCAGATGGCATACGTGCCTGGATATTTCATGGTCCTAGGCATGACCGCATAATTTGGCTAACGAAATCTTGGTTGACTTGCCTGTTAGATAGTTTTCCGGGGGAGGAAATGCGTAACATTCCTGTAACATTCGAGGAGCTTTTGTTACGCCGAAGTGATAATGCTGATATCTTGGGCTAAAAGGATTGTCCTTATGGTCTACATACACAGCAAATTTGATACTATGTTACAAAACTAAATGCCTTACAAGTGTAAGCTAGGTTTCGTAACAAACTCAGATCACCATGAATACTGCAACTCTCGTTAAGTTATCTGTCTTGCTTGTGGGCGTAATTGCTGCAAGTGGCTTATGGGCTCAAAAATATGAAGGACATTCAGAACGAGAGCAGGCGGCCGAAGATACAGGATCTTACAGGGCAGTAACAGCTGCCGAATATGTCGCGGATGCTTTAAATGAGGCTGTTATTAAGTCCGTTGATAAGGAGATTGAGGAACCGTCCAAAGCGGAGATCATCGAGACAGATAAAACCGTGCAAGTCACGCCTACAAACTTAGAGGAAAGGCAGGCGGTAGGCGGTATTACGGGACAAGTCTTCGATAAAGAAAATGCTGAGCCCTTGCGTGGTGTTGCAATTGTGATTCTGGAAACCGATTTTGGCACCATTACCGATGCTCAGGGCGAGTATCGCTTCAATGATATTCCCGTAGGCGCCTATACTTTAAGTTTCATCAAAAGCGGATACCTTGAGGCGAATATCACGGACACTAAAGTGATTACGGGCGAAGAAAAAGTATTGGATTTTGCGATGCCGCCCCGCCCAATTGAAATGAGCGATGACGTTTATGAATTACAGGATTTCACGGTCACCGCTGAAGAGGTAAATGATATGATGATGAAATTGGAAATCCGGATGGCTTCGAGTGAAGCCCTAGAGGTATTTTCATCCGAAGATTTTTCAAAGTTTGTTGCGAGCGACATTTCAGATGCGGTTAAACGTGTGACTGGGGTAACGATACAAAAGGGAGGCTTTGCGGTCATTCGCGGCTTAGACGAAAGGTATAGCAGCACGCTTTTTAATGGGGCGCCTTTGCCCAGCCCAGATCCGGAAAAGCAATCGGTTCCGCTAGACTTATTTCCAAGTGAAATTGTTTCTAATTTAATTGTATCAAAAACCTTCACACCGGGACAGCCGGGCAACTCAACAGGCGGCAGCATTCTCATCCAGTCCGCCACCTTTCCTGACGAGCTAGGCTTTAATGCAGATGTTTCCTATAAAACTGGATTTAATACAAATGCTGAGGATGCATTTTATGGAAATGGAGGCCGAGAGAAGTTTGATATTGACTTTAACAATCTGGGATCTTTTTCGAATGAATATATTGCCGAAAATTATAACGTTCTCTCCGGCAGGCTAACGCCTGAATTAGAAAATGCGAAAATGGATGAATCCATTAAATTGAAGCTCTCATCGGTGATGGAGCGCACGCGTTTATTTGCTTCGCTCAGCCAATCAAAAAAATACCGTTCCGTAATCGGGGAAGAAGAGAAGCGCAAAGGATTGCCAGGATTTGTAAGCTTTATGGGAACTGTTTTCAATAGCGGCGATTTAGCCTTGGGAGAATTAACCGACACCTCCGGTCGTTATGATACAAATGCCTCCTCATTTGAGGACAGAACCACCTTTTACTTTACCGCAGAGCAAGACATAGGATCGGGTGGCAATCACAGCATTGGTTTTGTTGGGTTTAAGAATGCAGAAGATAAGATAGGAGGGCGGAGTTTTTCTAACGGCACCTTTGAAAACTTCGACCCAAACCGTAATGGGGCGCTAGACGAAGGAGACATACTTGGAACAGGACTCTCTGGTCCAGGGCAGTTTACGAGCTCATTTTTGAGTGCATTTTATGGAAGTAACATTATCCAGCAAAACTATAACGATTTTCTCAATTCCTCACTCTACAAGCGGAGTCAATATGAAGAAAGCAGAGAATTGGAAGTGGCACAAATTTACGGGAAACATCTCATTTCTGGATCAGAGCACAGCAAAATTAAGACGCTCGAAGTAAATTGGCTATGGAGTGATTCTAATACAGAACAAATAGAGTCTGGCGCAGTAAACGTAGCAGGCTTCCAGCTACCAGATAATAACTACATAACTGGGGGAGATACTGAAGGAAGTATCAATGATTTTACAACACCATCTGTTTCATGGCGTTTAACAAACGAGTCACAGGAATTTAGGAGGATGAGTTTTGATATTAATAAAGAGAGTTCGCTTGCTTGGAATTTGGGGTTTTCCACAGAGGAATCTGAAAGGGAGTCGAAGCAAGAGTATTATCCTTTGAGCAAAAGTTTTGTAGAATATCAGGATATTGGTAACACGAGCCAAAGTTATTCAACTCCAGAAGGAGCGTCGAATCATACCTCAAATTCAGGGTCGGCATGGGGCGATCTTTCTCTTGCGGTGGATCCAGCCGCAAAGGCAAATAGCAGCCGAGAGATCGTAGATTATTTCATATCTAGCACCGCGCAGCTTTTTGAAAGCATTGAATTAAAAATAGGACTCCAGTACGAAGCGATATCCATGGAAACTCAAACAGTTCCGGGTGTCTCGGGTACGAATTTCTTCAACTCAGACATTTTAAGGAAGGGAACAACCTACGATTCGTCATCACCTGCTTTTGCAAATCATCAAATTTTGGGTTATGATGATGCCCTTGAGATTGATTTTAATGAAATGATCGACGAAAATCATCTTCTGCCATCTGTCATTTTTAACTACAGGCCTAAAGAAGGCATTCGTTTGCTTGCGGGTTATTCCGAGACGGTTACTCGCCCCTCATTCAGAGAATTTACTTTTTTAACGACACAAGACCCTATGACCGGGGATTATTTTACCGGAAATCCACTTCTGGAAACATCCAAAGCAAAGAATTTTGATTTTAGAGCGGAATTATTAAATGATAATGGCGATATGCTTGCAGCTGGGCTCTTCTTAAAAAACATCTCGAAGCCTCTCGAAAGAACTATGCTTTCAGGTTCGGATGCGACATCCGAAATATTATTCAATAACCCCAATGATGCCACCGTTAAGGGCATTGAGTTTGAGGCACGCAAACAATTGGACTTTATTCAATTGCCGATATTCAGGCACTTAACTCTAGGCGGCAACCTAGCGTTGATAAGTTCTGAGGTTAAAGTGATGGACAGCATCCGTGCGGTGCACGAGGAAGGATTTGCGCTTGCTGGCACGGGACCTAATCCAGTGATGATCGGGGGAGATTACTTTGCAAATGCCAATACCGGAACCGCAGATGGTTTTAAAACTGAGCGGGCGCTTGTAAACCAACCCGATTGGATCTGTAATCTATACCTTTCATTCGAACAACCCGATTGGGGGACGAGTGCGACATTATCGGTCTTTTCGCAAAGCGAGATGCTGCTAACGGCTTCATTCATCACGCAAGGAAAGATCACCCCAGACCGCTACATGGCTTCATTTGAAGACGTGAATTTTTCATTCACCCAAGAAATCAATGATTCCTTAAGCTTTAATTTCTCTGTAGTTAACATTTTGGATAGCACTCGAGAGATCGTTTATGATAAAGAACTTTTTACTGATGTGTTGCCCGAAAGAGCTTTTACCGTTGGGCGTTCATTCAGTGTATCGCTCTCCAGTTCTTTCTAGTTTTTAGGGTTAAAGTTCGCTTGGGGCTTATTGGTTGAGGGAATAATAACATATCTGTTAATTGCATGGTTTTAGGCTTTTCAGGCAATCCAGGCAAAAGACTTGTGACCTGCATTTTCCCCTATTGTCATGAAACTGTAACAAGTAGTTGCTAATTTGTCTACGTGCGAAACGCACACATTAACCAACTAAATAAGATTCAATTAAATTAATTATGAAAAAAAATCTGATCATATCTGCACTGGTCGCTGCTTCGGCAACAACTGCGTGGAGTTATACAAACGTGACAACTGATGTCACTGGAAGCACTACCTGGAACACCGCTGGATCTCCTTACATCCTTGATGGCGTTATCTTCGTTAAAAACAACGCTACTTTAACTATAGAGCCAGGTGTAATCGTACGTGGTCAACCACGTGACGCTGACAATCAACCTGGTTCACTAGTAATTACTCAAGCCGGAACAATTGTTGCCGATGGCGACCCCAACAATCCAATTATCTTCACCACAGCTGCAATCGATGTTAATAACGACAATATTGCTGATTTTACCACTGTTACTGAGACCGTTGATGGTGAGGATGTATCAGAAGACATACTTACACGTTTTACTGGCACAGAAGCATTCCTAGACAGTGATCCTGCTAACAGCCCGCTTGCACCGACAGATGCTAATGGTGCTTCAAGCGAAAGTTACTGGGGAGGTCTTGTTATTCTGGGGGAAGCGCCCACAAATGTTGGTACAACTGGAGGAGATGGTGTTTCCAATGCAACTCCAGCATTAGCACACATTGAAGGCCTTACTAAATCAAATGATACTGTTTACGGAGGACACAAGTTTAACGACAATTCGGGTACGCTCCGTTATGTGTCTGTTCGTCACGGTGGTGATGAGATCGGAACAGGTAATGAAATCAACGGCATCACACTTGGTGGTGTAGGCGCTGGTACAACACTTGAATATTGTGAAGTTTATTGCAATTTTGACGATGGCTTCGAATTCTTTGGTGGTACCGTTAACACCAATCACTTGGTAGTAACTTACGCAGGCGACGACCAGTTTGATGGCGACCAAGGTTGGACTGGAACGAACCAATATTGGTTTGCTGCTCTTCCTTATTTCACAATTGGCTCTAAGAACGGTGATAAATGCTTTGAGTTTGATGGTGACGACGGCAATACTGCTGGAACTGCACACCTTACTGATTCAAATGGTAATCTTATCAACTATGCAGATTACACCGTTTATAATGCAACAGTCATTGGTGCAGCAGCTTCTGCTAGTAACTCAGTATCAGTTAACGGTGCAATCAACCTTAAAGCCAGATTTGGTGGCTCTATCTACAGCAGTTATTTCTACGAAACAGGCGTCCCTGCCATTGACAGCGTAAGTCCTGTTACAGGTGCACACTTAGTGGAAAATAGTTTTGTTAGTGCTGCAAGCGGCTATGTTGCAGCTGTTACCACTGCACTCACTAACGCAGATACCAACACCGGCAATGTCGTATCTGCCAGCTCTCCTACGCTGGAAGGCTCCGACCAAACTTGGGGCGGTACAAATACACTTAACCCTCGCTTTTCCTTTGGCTTCAGTGGTCAGGTGAATACTATTGATGAACAGCAAGGCGCTGAAGACAATAGCTATGTTGGCGCCTTCGACCCGGATACAAATCTTACACTCTGGACTACTGGATGGACCGTTCTTAACACTTCCGGTGTGCTTGTAGACTAAGTAACTAAGGCAAAGTTAAAACTGCTTAAACGAAAATTCTAATATGAATAAATTAATAACAACATTGGGGGCTTTTGCGGCTATTTCTGCCGTTGCGAATGCTTCCACGCTTGTTGCGGGCTGGGATTTCTCCCAAACGCAATCTGCTAATACAACAGCAGCTCAAAACGCCCTACAAGGCAGCTGGAGTGCAAATTATACTTACTTAGGGGAAAACACTACCTCAGCTAATTATAATGCTGCTGCAGCCTATGGCACCGTATACTGGGATGGTTCTTTTGGATCTACCAATACTAACTATTCTGCTACAAATGCTACAGCTTCCGTGTCAGGTAAAACAACTCCTTCTGGACTAAATAGCAATGCCTCGCAGAGCTTTAGTACGTTTAACGCGAGTTCTTCCTACACCGCATTGCGGAACTCAGGACAAACGATCGCGCGTGATGCAACCCTCGGCCTTATTGACGATGTAGCAATAACCTTTAAGTTATCTGCTAGTACTGTGAGTAACTCTTGGGCACTTGCTCTAGCTGCACTCGACACAGATGGCGCTACTATCGGAATTGAGGCATCAAAAACAGGCGCATTCTCAGGCGAAGAAACTGATTTTGGCTCGTTGTCGGTAACGACTTCAGATGCGGGTTATACAACCAGCTTCTCAAGCATGGGAAATACGCAAGATCTGTATGTGCGTTTCAGCGCAAGCAATGTTACAGGTGGAACACTCAGCCTCGATAATGTAGGTTTTAGTGCAACTGCAGTACCCGAGCCATCAACCTATGCTGCTATCTTCGGAGTGATTGCAATTGCTTTTGCAATCGTTCGCCGTCGCAGAGCATAGTTTGCAAATTACGGCTTAGTAGCTTTACTAGGCACCCGCTCTACATAGGGTGGGTGCCTTTTTTATTATAAAAGTTAATGAATAAATTCTTATGATTAAATTATTTAAGCTAACATTAATATTTCTATTCTTTGGAGTCATTCTATGTAACGCGGATTCGAAAGCTACCTATGATGATTCCAGCAATTGGCCCTTTAGGCTTTCATATTTGGGCGGATACAATGAAGGCTCAAATATTCCCGATAAGATAAAGTTGCCCGGAGTACTGATAAGAATAGAAAAAGAAAAAAATCAAAGTATTGCACTGATCGACTTCGGCGGAGAGGGCATTTACAAAATCCCGGTAGAATTTACTGATTTAGCTGAAAGAGCAGCTGCAATCAAAGAAGGGCGAGCCACTAAAGCATGGCCAAACCACACCTTCCTTTTGGCGAACAAGTGCATTTTATCTGCAGGAGGCTCCATTGGCTTATTAAAAGCAGATACCATGAGCCAATACCAAGGCATTATTTACTTACCCATTAACGAAGAAGATCTAACAGGATTAGACGAAGTCCTTGAAAGCGTTCCAGCTAATTTACGCGAGGGAAAATTATGGGTGATACTTCCGGACTTTAATTACCAGGATCAAAAACTAATCGATAGCTTATCTAAAGAGATCGCGTCATACGATTTTGCTATGCCAAGAAGTTTTTTATCTAAAGCCTTGATTTGGTCACTGCACTACGATCATTCGAAATCATTCATTTTAACTGATCTCGATGGGAAAATCCTCAATCAGAGAGACTAGGCAACACACTAACAGGAATTTATTCCGTCGAGTGTAGCGTTGAACAGAAATTCTGTGACATTTAATACTGGACTAATCACGATGTGCGGGCGCTCGATTTATATGCTTAATCACCTTAGTAGATGTACCTTTTTGAGCATTTCCCGGGATAATAGGAAGTACATAATCTGCTGCAGGACTGAATAAGTCGTTTGTGTAGTTTTCGGAAATTATAGAGCGCGTACTAGAATTGTCATTTCGGTTGTGAAGTTTGGAAATATTGGACTTTTTAAACCGAATTACTTTCTTAGGCATACGAGCTGATGGGGGAGTTTTACTGGCAGTTGCTAGGTATGTAACCGCTTGTTTTGCGGAACTTTCAATGAGCAGCGGTAAAGGGGTTTCGTCTGCCGCTGTTAGCGTGATGCTTCCTTCTTGATTTTTCCAAGAGTAAATTATTTTTTTCGAGTCCTCATCAAAGCTTACGATGACAAAATCATTGGAGGTATCGCCCCCGATAAGCCACTTTGACTGTTTTGTTAATGAATCATAAATACTAAAAGAGTAATGGTCGCCAACCTTTAGAATACCCGAAAGAGAGAAGCGACCGCCATGGGAATTTGGAGCTCTTTCAGGGCTACTCGAAAGCGTTTTAGCTTTTATCGATGCTGGAATAAATGGGGATTGGTTTGCCAGTTGCTTAGCACCATACAGTTGCTGCATTGCGGCAATAATTGAAATAGAAGAGATGGTTAATGCGAGTTTGAGCATCACTAGGCTGGGTATTTTTAAAATATAATAGTTACATTCTTTTAGCATCAAACTCTTATCTTAAAAAGTGATCCAGCGACGCTAATTGGCAACATCTTGGTAACACTCTAAGTTTGGGAAATGGCGGGTCAATTTAAAGATAACGCAAGCGTGATTTTATCAGGCCAATTAACTTACAGTTTTATGGAGACTATGGATTGATCAGGTTCAAAATAATCATTGTAAATCCCAACACCAATTTCAACAGAAGAGGTGGTTACGATGGAATCACCCGTAAGTTCGGATTGCGTGATAATAATCATTGGAACAACAACCCCTTTGTGCTCAGCGTATTCTTTAAGAAAGACACGATTCACGATTATATTATTTTTAACATATTCGTATTGATGAACACGATGATCCACGCTTGATAGGTAAAAGACGTAATGCGAATCCATCCCTATGGGTTGCACGCGTAATTTATAATGTAATGTGCCTTCAATGGTGGCTAATCCAAGTAACTGAATCGCAGCATCTTCTTGCCAAAACTTTATAAGTGGTGGAAGCACACCGGTCTCGGCATAGAGTTCATCAGCATCATCCTTTGAAAGGGCCTCTTTTTGGATATCCAATTCACCCACGAGTCGCATAGCGGACCAAGCAGCCAGCCCGTCGTGGCCACGAATCACCTGTATTTTCGCATTATTGTCTTTATGGGCAGGTAGGGTGACGGTCGCGCGTACGAGATGGGGTTTCTTCTTAACAACGACTAATGGGAAATTTTTATTATCACGTGTTATAATTCCGCGAGTGCAGATACTTTCGACTTGATTCCAGTTCCTCCACCCACCCATGGCATCCATGTGGTGCATGAGTAATTTCTGCAAGTTTTCTAGGTTTGGGATTTGCTGTGATTCAGCTACCTCAATGGGCACTGTAAGACTGCCCAGTGGCTTACTAAGGGCGCTTGATGGCGTCGCTTGGAAAGAAAAATCATTCTCTAAAACCGAAAACGCCTCAGCTTCCGCCTCTAAACCTAAGGAGTCAACGGGTTCACTATTTTTGGTCAACAGATACAAAGATAGGTTTATTAGGGTAGCTAGACCAACAGCCAATACGGCTAAAGGCAGCAGTCGCTTTGGAAAATTTTTTTTTCGCCTTGAGGAAAGGTTTCGCATCGTAAAAGAGAGGCTTCTATATATGTGTTTTCCAAGCTGACTGACAATTTTGAAAACGCCGAAATGGGTTAAGTTTGCATGCCAATGTCACAGTTTATAGCTGCATGATTCATTACGGTTAATGGGGTGTTACGAATTATATTCTGCTGCGCAGAAAAGCACCAAAAATGTAATGCAATTTGATGGTTCGTATTTTATGTAATTAAAATTTTCTGGAGATGGAGGTAATGTGCTGCTAGGCACGCTATAAGGATGCTTTATGGAGCCCAATAAAGAGGCGGGACAAAGCTAATGAAGGACTCGATTTTTTTCGCAATTTGGACTATCCGTATGGCGAATACATCTTCCCATGAAAATGGGTTTAGACCTAGCGTATTTGTAACGTTGACGTTACGCCAGTATGGCAGTTTGGTGAAATTAAAAAAAACAGCGGGTAAAATTTGTAAGCTGCAGGTTTATAGTGACTTATGCCGGCAAATAAATTGGACGGACTTCACCTGCGTGACGCTTTCTGCTGGTCTTGGGGCTAAAAATGTTAATTGTCTAGTCACAAATGAGTCTTGATAAATCATACCGTATACTGGTCGTTGATGATGAACCCGACGTAACGGAGTTGCTTAAATACAAGTTCGAGCAGGAAGGTTACATTTGTGATGCCTTGAATGACCCACTTGATTTCGTGGGTCAAATCCGAGAATTGCGGCCGGATTTAATTATTTTTGATATCATGATGCCGGAATTGAACGGCTTGCAACTTTGTCGTATTGTGCGCTCAGATCCGGTCATCAAACATACACCAATTATTCTACTAACCGCACGTGGCGAAACAGAGGATCGAGTCAAGGGACTAGAGACAGGTGCAGATGATTATGTTTCCAAGCCATTTAACACAAAGGAATTATTGCTTCGGGTTAAAAATTTATTGAACCGCAATTCATTACCCGCTTCCAATGAAACTGTAAGCAGGATTGAAAACAGCGGGGTGATTATAGATTCAGAATTACATCAATTGACCGTAGATGGTCAGGCAATCGCTTTAACCGCTACGGAGTTTCGCTTACTAAAGCTCCTCATGGAGCGTAAGGGAAGGGTGCAGTCGCGCGAAAATCTGCTTCTAAATGTTTGGCATTATGACAGTGATATGGAGACGCGCACGGTGGATACGCACATACGTCGTTTGCGAGAGAAGCTTGGAGTTTATGCAAATATGATTGAAACAGTGCGTGGTGTAGGCTATCGGGTAGTGGATATTTAGATGCTTTTTTTTCTACTACTGCTCTGCCTTGGGCTGACTTTGTTTTTTTGGTTTCTGATGTTGGGGATTCGCCGCCGGATTAAGCAATTGGAAGTATCTCTTTCGGAAAAACGTCGCTTGCTTTATGATGAATCTAGCGGGTGGATCAAATTTCTTGGGCTCGAATCATTGGTGCATACGAGCAACCAATTGGTAGATAAATTGGGTTCGCAGGCAGTTGAAGATACCGGGCGTCTAAATCAAGTTAAGCCGACTCTAGGAGCGATACAGGAAGCGGTCCTGATCTTTGATTCTGCGCGACGCATTGAATTTGCAAACGAGCCCGCACAAAAACTTTTCCCGCAAAGTGGAGCGATGAAAGGGGCTCGCTTGGAGTCGATTTTGCGCTCAAGCAGCTTCTTGCAATTCTTGGATGCCTATCGCGAAAATAAACAATTAAAACGAATGCAGGTTAGTCTGGAGTCAAGGGGGGATTTGCTATGGTTTGAGGCGTCTTGCACAGAACTCAAGGGGCTTTCAGATGAGGAATCGATCTCAACGCTTCTAGTGCTGCATGATATCACCCGCTTAAAAAGCCTAGAAGAGATCCGACGGGAATTTGTCGCCAATGTTTCACATGAACTGCGCACGCCTCTTACCATAATTAAAGGTTTCGCAGAAACACTTGCAGAGGACGAAGCCTCCCTTGATCGCAAAGAGCAGAACCGCTTCATTCATAAAATTGTGGACAATGCCCAACGCTTGCATGTCTTGGTGGAAGATCTTATGTCGCTCTCTCGCCTTGAGTCTCGACCCGACTCATTTGAACGCACCGAGGCTTCACTTGAGCAACTACTTCGGGAAACGATCGAGAATAATGAGGGGCGACTCAATCTATCAGAACAGGTTATCGTCTTGGAGATGGATCCGCAAATCAAGCCCTTTGGCTTTGATCCTTATCGCATACATCAAGTCTTGGATAATTTGGTTGAGAATGTCTTTCGCTATGCCCCAGAGTTTTCGCGACTGGTCTTGCGAGCCCATTTAGATGCCTCTTCAGAATACGTCGAGTGTAGCGTTAAGGATGATGGTCCAGGAATCCCAGAGAAGGATTTGCCACATATCTTTGAACGCTTTTATCGTGTTGATAAGGGACGCTCGCGCGAACGTGGTGGAACTGGGTTGGGCTTAAGCATCATGAAGCACATCGTGCAATTACATGGAGGGTCCGTCGCGGTGGATAGCGTCTTAGGAGAAGGAACCTGCATTCACTTCACTTTGCCTTACAAGCCGGCGCCAGAAGTGCCTATTGCTTGACCTTGGGCGACATGCGAGTGCATCTTGCCGTATGGAGTTGAGCGCAGGACATGCTCGGGAACTGGCGAAACAGGCGGCCCGCAAGGACACCTTGCGCGAAGATTGTTTGCGCGCCTTGGACGGAGTGGAGCGGATCGTTTTTGAGGCGGGCTGTGGCCATGGGCATTGGTTGACGGCCTATGCAGCGGCTCATCCAGAGCAGTGCTGCGTGGGAATCGATCTGATTGCCCGCCGCATTCGCAAAGCCCAGGAGAAATGCTCAAAGCGAAATTTACCAAACCTACACTTTTTTAAGGCCGAATTGGGCGAATTTTTGGAAATACTCGCGCCATCACTGCGCTTTGAAATGACAATCTTGTTATTTCCGGATCCTTGGCCGAAAGTGCGGCACCATCGGCGCCGGATGGTTCAAACTGCCTTTCTGGATAAATTGGCAGAGCGGACCTACTCGGGCGGATGCTTCTGTTTTCGCTCCGATGACCGCACCTATTTTGATTGGACCACGGAACATCTACAAATGCACCCAGAGTGGGGCATCGATCCTACGGGCGACTGGCCATACGAAAGGGAGACCTACTTTCAGAAGATGATGGCGCAGTATTATTCGGTCCTAGCCTACCGCCGATAGTTTAGCCTAGATCGAGCCAAAATATTAAGCCAAGTTGCGTTATGAGTGCTGCTGATAAAAGGGCATAGCTGAACCACATAAAATAATCGGTGGCAAATGAGCGACCCTTGGGTAAAGGCGCGCCTCTGTGGTTAGCTGACTCAGGCTCTGGGGCTTCCGAAAGAAAGCCGCCCTTACGATCGCGTAAATGCGTAATTTGCTCGGTTAGATTTTTAGGAGACGCCATAATAATTACTATGTCTCACGTTTTTCAATCGATCAAGCGCAGATGCGACCAAAAGATTGTAATAAAGCCAATAAGTATTACTAATGTCGCAAAGTCATTTTACATTACGTTGTTGACTGCCAAAGGGAATTGGGGCATCTCATTCGCTTTCAATATTGTGGTCATTACAATCATTACGTGCTCCCTGTGAACAAGCACACCATTTCATTTTTCGGATTTCTAGCGACTTCAGCCTCGCTCAATGCGGCGGAGGGTTCCGTGAGTCCTGGTGCCTATAAATTAACAGAAATTTTTGGGCTACCGATAACGAACACAATTCTCACCACTTGGGCGGTCTCGATTTTGTTCATTGTGGCGATTCGGCTAACCGTTGGAAAACCCAAGCTTATTCCCGGGAAGGGACAGGCCGTCATTGAAAACCTTATTGCGGGGCTCCGTGAATTATTTGAACCCATCCTTGGCAAAAAAGCCTTTCCAATGGCCTTCCCCTTACTAATTGGGTTTTTTGTATTTATCTTGATCCATAACTGGAGCGGACTGATTCCCGGAGTGGGGGTTTTTGGCCATTACGATGATGGGGACTTTAAATATTGGATGCGGCCTGCGAACTCAGACTTAAACGCTACTTTAGGCATGGCGCTTATTGCTACACTCGCATGGCTGTATATTAGTTTAAAAATTGCCGGCCCGAAGTTTTTTATCTGGGAACTTTTCGGTAATAAAGCAGATAAAAAAGAAACCCCATCGGCAATATACGCTTTTTTGATCCCGATTTTTTTAGGCGTGGGGCTCATTGAAATCGTCTCAATCTGTTTCCGACCTATTTCACTTTCTTTCCGCCTCTATGGTAATGTCTACGGTGGGGAAAGTCTCCTCACCAGTATGACCGCTAAAGCACCCTTTGTCGTTCCGGCAGTCTTCTATTTTTATGAAGTGCTCGTGGGCGTTGTACAGGCGCTTATTTTCACCATGCTAGTAGCGATTTACATCGGGCTAATGACGAATCACGACGAAGACCACGCGCATTAATCAAATTTTCTCCGACCACGACCATGTAGCAAGCCGTGGGTGGCGCAGAAACCAACTAAAATAAACAACCCAGACAAAAAATGATCATCAACATCCTCGCAGAAGTTACCGGCAATGTTCATGTTGCTGCCGCCGCCCTCGGTGTGCCGCTCGGCATTGGACTCATCGGCCTTGGGGCCTCGCAGTCAGTAGGCCGCAATCCTGAAGCGGCTACCAAGATCTTGGTTCAGTCGATTCTCGCCATGGCGTTCGCCGAAGCGATTATCTTCTTCGCTATCTTCCTCGGCTAATTTACCAAGCTTTGAAAGCCGGCGACGCTTAATTGAGTCGTCGG
The DNA here is from genome assembly GCA_949524905.1 of Opitutia bacterium UBA7350. Classification (GTDB taxonomy): domain Bacteria; phylum Verrucomicrobiota; class Verrucomicrobiia; order Opitutales; family Coraliomargaritaceae; genus UBA7445. The sequence goes on from CATINC010000007.1 coordinate 200,068, forward strand.
CGTTTCAACTTCATTAAAAAAAGCTCCCATGAAGGCACTTATATTATCTTTCCTCCTCATTTGCTTTAATCCTTTCTCGCTCTTTGCTGAAAAGGTGCCCCATGCCGGCGCACATGAGACCATGGAGCAAATCCTCGGAGAAACGCCACCAGATGGAAGTATCCTTGATACCTTCCGTGAAATCTTCAAAAAATTCGACGTTACTTGGCCGACTCTCATTGCGCAGATGGTGAACTTCCTGCTGGTCGCTTTGGTGCTCTATAAATTTGCAGTTAAGCCCGTGATGGCGACGCTGGATGAACGTCAGCAGAAAATTGCAGAGGGACTGCAATATGCTGAGGAAATGAAGGAGCAGCTCGCGGCCACTGAACGCGCGCGTGCAGCCAAGGTGCAAGAAGCAGTCGCGGAAGCACAACGTATTTTAAGCGAGACTCGAGAACAGGCGAAGCAAATGATTGAGGTCAAAACCCAAGAAGCCGCTGCTCAAGCCGAAGCCATCATTCGCAAGGCCAGTGAGGCGACTGAACTGGAACGACGTAAAATGCTTTCAGAAGTCCGTCAGGAAGTAGCTCGTTTGGTGGTCGATACTTCCGCCAAGGTATTGACACGTGAGCTCAGCGCAGATGAAAAGGTCTCTTATTCTAATGCGGCTGCCAAGGAACTCACAGAGAGCTAAACAAGAGCCCTTAAACAATTTTCATGCAACGCCACCAGAAAGTTATCCAACTCGCCAAGAAGATGGTGCTGCTGTCGAAAGACCGCGAAGGCGTCATCACGGAATCACGGGTAGGGGAGGTGCTTGCAGGTTTGCGCCAAGTGCAGCCACCCCACCATCTTTTGCTCCTAAGAAAATATTGGAGTTACCTACGCCGCGAAATCGCACTACAAACTGCGGAGGTAGCTTCCCCGGCAGCACTATCACCTGAAGCGCTCGAGGCAATTGCCCAACATTATACCAAAATTTACGATCGACCCATTCAAGCAGTTGCCACTCAAGACGCCTCCCTTATCGCTGGGGTTCGCGTTAGTGTTGGGGATGACCGCTACGATGCCTCCGTATTAGGGCGCCTCAAGCGTCTCGCTGAGCGCGTTCATTAATTTACTTTTAAAACAAAAACACATCGCTACACACACCTTCTTCCCATGAGCTCAATAGTCGAACAAATTGAAAATGAAATCGCCCAACTAGAAACGGGGGCCATCAAATCCAACACCGGAGCCATCGTCACCATCGCAGATGGAGTCGCCAAGCTCTCCGGCTTGTCTGGTGTCATGTATAACGAAATGATTGATTTCGGTAATGGAGTTTATGGCCTCGCGCTCAATCTTGAGGCAGACGAGGTTGGCTGTGTTATTTTGGGAGACTATTCCAAACTTAAAGAGGGCGACGAAGCCAGCACTACCGGCAAGCTCTTATCGGTACCTGTCGGCAAAGGACTGCTCGGCCGAGTCGTCGATGCGATCGGTAACCCCATCGATGGCAAAGGTCCGGTTGATTCCGAAGAGACTTACCCAGTCGATCAAATTGCACCCGGAATCATTCCCCGCAAGTCGGTTGATCAACCACTCCAGACCGGCATTATGGCAGTCGATTCCATGATTCCCATCGGGCGCGGTCAACGGGAGCTTATTATTGGAGACCGTTCAACGGGCAAGACAACCATTGCGATCGACACCATCATCAATCAGGCTAAAATAAATCGTCAGCACTTGCAAGAAGATGGAACCTTTGAAGAAGGCTTCCGCCCGGTTTACTCGATCTATGTAGCGGTCGGTCAAAAAAATGCCAATATTGCTCGTACCGTCAACGTGCTGGAGAAATCCGGAGCGATGGAGTACACCATTATAGTTGCTGCGTCTGCGGCTGATAATCCTGCAAATCAATACATCGCGCCTTTCTCTGGTGCGTCCATGGGAGAATACTTCATGCGCAATGGCATGGACGCCCTCATCGTATATGACGACCTTTCAAAGCAAGCAGTCGCCTATCGCCAAATTTCCTTAATTCTCAAGCGCCCCTCGGGTCGGGAAGCTTATCCCGGAGACGTCTTTTACCTACACAGTCGCCTTCTTGAGCGTTCTGCCCGTGTCAACGAAGACAACGGCAACGGTTCCCTCACCGCTTTGCCCATAATCGAAACCCAAGCCGGTGACGTTTCTGCATACATCCCAACTAACGTGATCTCCATCACCGACGGACAGGTATTCCTCGAGACAGACCTCTTTAATCAAGGCATTCGTCCTGCAATTTCAGTGGGCCTTTCCGTTTCACGGGTGGGTTCTGCCGCGCAGATCAAAGCGATTAAAAAGGTTGCGGGTAAGGTGAAGCTCCAGCTTGCGCAATTCCGCGAACTTGCTGCTTTTGCTCAGTTTGGCTCCGATCTAGATGCTAAGACCAAAGCTCAGCTTGAGCGCGGTGCTCGCGTGGTTGAGCTTTTCAAGCAAACTGCTTTCAATCCCATCCCAGTCGAAGTCCAAACCGCACTCATCTGGGGCGCGCAAAACGGTTTCTTTGATAGCGTCGAAACTAAGCAAGTGGTAACCGCCACTTCGAGCCTTCGCGAATTTTTTGAAACCCGGGGTGCCAAACTCATGGACACCATTCGTGCTGAGAAACAATTAAACGACGCGATCGAAGCGGACCTCAAGTCAGCCTTTGAAGAATGGCAATCTTCCTTTTCCGCTTAACGCGACCAAAACCATAAGCGCCTAACATTTCAAGATGGCTAACCTTCGTGATATTCGCCGACGCATCAAATCGGTCAAAAATACCCGCCAAATTACGCGGGCGATGCAGCTGGTTTCCTCTTCTAAGATGAAGCGTGCTCAGGATGCTGCTGTCGCAGGACGGCCCTATGCGCTCATGTTAGCGGACCTACTAGATTCTGTTAGCCAGAAGCAAAGCCTCAGCGGGGCAGACTTTCAGCACCCTTTCTTTGAGAAACGCGAAACGAAGACCCGAGGCATCTTAGTGCTCTCAACTGACAAAGGTTTATGCGGGCCACTCAACACCAATCTCTTCCGCAAGATCTACGACGAGGTGACCGAATCAGCTAAGTTCATTACGGTTGGGCGCAAGGGAACCCAGTTTATTGCCCGCAGTCAGCGCGACCTCCTTGCCGATTTCACCATCTCCGACAAAGCGGATTATTCCGAAATACGCCCCCTCTTGAAACTTGCGATTGATGCTTACCTCGAGGGTAGCATTGATACCATTGAAATCGCTTATCCTAGTTTTGTGAATGTTTTGGTACAGGAGCCGATCATTCAAAGGCTCTTGCCGATCGTTGATCTTGAAGAAGTGCTCAAGCAATTGCGAAAGCGCACCGCAGGTGAATCCCAAGCTCAAGAAGCTCTTCAAGATTCACGCGAGATATGCTTTGAGCCCAGCCCCAAGGCGGTGCTTGCAGAATTGCCCCAGCATTACGTTAAGGTCATTATTCATCAACTCTTGCTCGAGAGCCGCGCCGCTGAGCATTCGGCTCGCATGGTTGCGATGAAGGCAGCCACCGATAACGCCAGCAGCTTGGTGGATGATCTTACCCTCGATTACAATAAGGCGCGACAAGCCGCCATTACCCAAGAAATTCTCGAAATCGCTGCCGCTTCCGCGGCCAACTAAAATCCACTTTTAATCAGAAAAGCCCCCAATCCTAGTATTATGAGCAACCACGGAAAAATCGTTCAAGTTATTGGCGCTGTTGTCGACGCCGTCTTCCCGGCCGACAACGTCCCTGAAATTCTCGACGCCATCATCATTGACTACCAAGTTGATGGCGAAGACAAACAACTCACTCTGGAAGTGCAGCAGCACCTAGGCGAAGGAGTCGTTCGTGCCGTCGCGATGTCATCTACCGATGGCCTCGTGCGAGGCATGGAAGTCAAAGGCACCGGTGCCGCCATTTCCGTTCCGGTCGGTGAGGCCGTACTCGGTCGTATTTTTAATGTAACCGGAGACACCGTAGATGAGAAAGGTCCAGTCGCCACTGAGGAACGTCGTGGGATTCACCGAATGCCGCCAGAGTTGGTTGACCAAGCGACAGAAGCGGAGATCCTCGAGACCGGCATCAAGGTCATTGATTTGATTTGCCCCTTTACAAAAGGCGGCAAGGTCGGTGCCTTTGGTGGTGCCGGCGTGGGCAAAACCGTTGTTATCATGGAATTGATTAACAACATTGCCAAGGCACACGGCGGTTATTCTGTATTTGCTGGAGTGGGGGAACGTTCCCGTGAAGGTAACGATCTATACCATGAAATGTCGGATGCCGGCGTCATTGATCAAGATAACATCTCCAATTCTAAAGTTGCGCTTGTTTATGGGCAGATGAATGAGCCTCCTGGTGCTCGGATGCGCGTTGCTCTTTCTGGACTCACTATGGCGGAGTATTTCCGTGATGAAAAAAACCAGGACGTCCTCCTTTTCGTCGATAACATCTTCCGTTTCTCCCAAGCCGGAGCCGAGGTTTCTGCACTACTGGGACGCTCGCCTTCTGCGGTGGGTTATCAGCCAACACTTTCACAGGAAATGGGTAATCTGCAGGAACGTATCACTTCTACCAAGAAGGGTTCGATTACTTCCTTCCAGGCGGTGTATGTGCCGGCAGATGACTTGACCGACCCCGCCCCTGCCAACACCTTTGCTCACCTCGATTCCACCATCGTGCTTGAACGCTCGATTGCTGAGCTGGGTATTTACCCAGCGGTGGACCCCTTGGCTTCTATCTCAAACGCACTGGATCCTGCGATCATCGGCGAAGAACACTACAATGTCGCGCGCGGCGTTCAGAATGTGCTTCAGCGCTATAAGGATCTTCAGGACATCATCGCCATCCTCGGACTCGATGAGCTTTCTCCTGAAGACAAGCAACTCGTTTACCGCGCCCGCAAAGTACAGAAGTTCCTATCCCAGCCCTTCCATGTGGCAGAGGTCTTCACAGGTATCTCCGGACAATATGTTTCTATCGCCGATACCATTAAGGGATTCAAAATGATTCTTGAAGGTGAATGTGATGACCTTGCCGAAAATGATCTCTACATGAAGGGCTCCATTGAGCAGGCCCTAGAAGGCGCAAACGTTTAAGCCGAACATTCTTTTTATGATCGCCCTTGAAATCATCACACCAAATGCCAAAGTCCTGGTGACCGAGGCCGATCAGGTGGTTCTTCCTGCTGAGGCGGGCCAGACTGGTATTCTGAGCGGCCACATCCCGCTCGTGACCAAGCTAAAGGCTGGAGAAATAAGAGTGATTCGCGGCAACAAATCGGAATACATCGCGGTGGACTGCGGGTTTGCTCGCGTACTGGGCGATCGAGTAGAGATACTGACGGAGGCAGCTATTGACGTCAATGACATCGACCTCGCCGAAGTAGAAGCGGCCCAATCTCGCGCTGAAGCAGCCCTCAAAACTGCTGAAGCCGAAGGTCATGATCCTGAAGAGGCGGAACTACTTGCCCAGAAAGTGACCTTCCTCATCGCCCAGAAATTGGCGAAGGGACGCCGGCGCTAAGCGCAAGCAGCGCCCAGACCCAGCAGGGTGAGATGCGGGACAAACTCAGCTTTATTAGCCCAATTACTGGTGAGATTCGCGGTGCTGCCACCTGTCGTTAAAATAAGAGGTTCCGAGCCTTCGCGTTTACGGAGTTCCCCAATGACTCGATCACAAAGGGCGTTCAGCATACCAGAGTAGCCCACCGCCACTCCAAGCTGCATGGCCTGGTGGGTAGATTTACCGATGGCACCTTCAACTTGGATTAGATCTTCGGGGTTCAGTTTCGGCAGCAAAGCCGTTTGCTCGTGTAGATAGGAGGTCATTAATCCGATGCCTGGGGCGATGATGCCACCCTCGTAGCCTTTGCTGCTAATGATATCAAAAGTCACCGCCGTTCCAAGATCGATGACGATCGCAGGTACCCCAAAGTAGGTTCGTGCTGCAAGGGCGTTGGCAAGCCGGTCTTCGCCAATTTCTCCAGGCTTTGGATAGTTAATGGCCAAGGGAGCACAGTTTTGCGCGGTCAAGTGGAGGCAAGGTTTCTCATTTAATTGCAAGATGTTCTCAAGGGCGGCATTAGCCGCAGGCACGACGGAACAATAGGCGCTACCGTCTGCTTCGGCCAGCAGAGCTTCAACGGAGGCACAAACGGTGACGGGATCTTTCAAAAGGGCGTCCGTAGAAAGGTCTCCGGCATGACTCACTTGTGCATTCTCTACGAAGCCATAATGGGTGCTAGTATTTCCAATATCGATGCAAAGGGTTTTCATAATAAGGTCGTTTTAAAATTGAGTGAGGGTTACGTCACCAGTACGTATCATTTGTTGCGATCCATCTTTCGTCTCGAGTATGAGGGCACCACTGGCGTCAATTCCTTGGGCAATGCCGGCAAGTGTTTTACCATTCAGTTCGGCAGTCACCGCTCGTCCGTAGAGGGAGTCGAGCGGAGGCCAAGCTTCTGCCAAAGAAGCCTCGGTGTCTGTATTTTGAATACAAATTTCAAAGGCCTCTTGAATGGCTTTAAGGGCTAGGGCTGCGATCGTATTTATGGGAAGCGTTTCTCCTCCGATCGTTTGCAGGCTAGTCGCGGGCGCTTGTGGTGTGCGAGGCAAGTTGTCGGGCTTGCTATTAACGTTCAGACCCAGTCCGAAAAAGAGCGTTTTTAATCCGTCGGCATCCAGTTTTGCTTCAGTGAGCATCCCCGCAAATTTTTGTCCCTCATAATGCAGGTCGTTAGGCCATTTAATTTTTAAAGGAAAGTTAGGAAGGCGTCCTTGAAGTGCTTCGCAAAGTTTGATCCCACACCACAGAGTAAAGTGCTGGAGTTGCTCAAGGGGCAGGCGTGGTTCGTAGGTAACCGTGAGGTAAAGATTCTCTTTGGAGGCACTTATCCATTCACGGCCCAGGCGGCCGCGGCCTTTGGTTTGACTGCTAGAAATAACCGCAAAGGGTCCCCTGCGACCATTCGCAATTTGCCGCTCAGCTTCGTTATTTGTGCTGTCAACCACAGGTAAATATAGGCAAGGGATTTCCATACCGTGTGCCTTTACTGCCAGTTCCAAGAGTGCAGGGTGGATCACTTCGGGTTGTTTCACAAGGCGATAGCCGCGGTTTCGTACGGCTTCAATTTCAAAGCCGAATGCTTGGAGTTTCTTAATTTTTCCCCAGATTGCGGGCGGGGAGAGATCCATATCGTGCGCGAGTTGACTGCCGGATACAAAGGATTCCCCCGCATTTAGAAGTTGGCGCAAGAGGCAACACTCATCCGGACGGGCTTGTAAGAGCCGATATTCACTTTCTGAGGGATTGGACATAAAGAAGAGGGATCTAGAGCCAATCGAGGCCAATATCTTTCCAAGTGCTTTGATGAACGGGTGCGCCTGTAGAGATAAAGTCGAGTCCCAGTGCTCCAAGCTCCGGAAGGTTTTCAAGGGTGATCCCACCGCTTGCTTCAGTAAGTGCGCGGCCATTTATAAAAAGAATCGCATCGCGAATGGCCTCAGAAGAAAAATTATCAAGCAGAAGAATATCAGCGCCACCCATAAGTGCCGGTTCAATTTGATCTAAGGTATCGACTTCAACCTCTATCGGCAAAGTAGGATGCAGCTTGTGAGCGAGTGAGATCGTTTCGGCGAATTGGGCATCGGCAAGGGCTAGGTGATTGTCCTTAAACATGACGCGATCAAAAAGCCCCATGCGGTGATTATGACCACCACCGCTTGCAAAAGCGTATTTCTGGAGCACGCGATAGCCGGGTAAAGTTTTGCGGGTATCCAAGAGAGCGGTGGAAGAGTTGGCGAGGGCATCAGCGTATGTCCGAGTCTCGGTGGCGATTCCGGAGAGGTGTTGCAGGAAATTAAGGAGGACTCGCTCCGCTTGCAAGAGGGCCGTGGCGGGACCGCGCAAAATCCCAATCGAAGCCCCTTTGGCAATGCTTCCGCCGTCCAGCACCTGCGCCTCAAAAGAGCCATGCTCGCTGTATCCAGCGAGGACCAACTCGATGAGACCGAGACCGCACACGGTCATATTTTCTCGGGCAGTCAATTGTGCTGAGCCGTTCACTCCTTCGGGCATGAGCGCAGTGGTAGCATCTCCTAATTGTTCCGGACGCTGCGCGAGACCTGCGCCTGCGAGGTCTTCAATCTTTGCCAAGCCCACTAATTGTCGAAGGTAATCGGGGTCTATTTGATCCCAATGTAAGCGTTTCAGGAGGCTTTCCTTTGTAAAACGAGGGTTATCAGACATAAAAAAAAACTGCCTTAATCCTCAGGCCAGGGCAATGCCCAATGCAGGCAATACTGCTGTTTTAAAGGGAGCGATAAATTAATTGGAGCGCTGCTAGATCCGATTCGCGGCTGCTGCTTTGCAGGATATGGTCGTAGTACTCTGCTGCTTGTATTTCGCTTTTGGCAACTTCTAGGCGCCGCTGCATTTCAGCTTCGCTGTCAGTGCCTCGGCCTTCAAGACGTTCCTTGAGAACGTCCAATTTGAGCGGCATAATGAAGATGGTGGTGATTCGACCCGCAAGGAGCGGTTCCTTGGTAGCGACCGCACGAAAGCTAGCGGCACCTTGCACATCAATATTGAGCAAGAGATTGATGCCGGCGTCTAATTTTTCCTGGATGGGTTTTTTTTGGGTGCCGTAAAGGTTACCATGGACGCGAGCATATTCGTAGAAGTCCCCAGCCGTAATGCGGGCTTCAAACGCTTCTACTGCTAAGAAGTGATAATCTACCCCATCGACTTCAGTTCCACGTGGTGGGCGTGTGGTGGTGGTAATGACGCGCTCAAGTTGAGTCTCGGTGCGCAAGAGGCCTTCACAAAGGGTGGTTTTTCCGCTGCCTGCAGGGCCAGAAACAATTAGTAGTTGAGCAGAATTGTTCTTGGGGGTTTGCACGGCTTTAGTACCTTAGGGCAATCACGATAAGCAGGACTCCATAGAGCGCGAAGCAGGCACCGAAGATGCGTGAACGGGCGGCTTCTCGATAGAGCCAATCAATGCAATCACGCAAACGGTAGGGGCACGCCCCAAGCACAAGGGCAACTAGTATCGCAAGATATACAAAACTTACGAGCCAGAGCCGAGATGCCGGATCTTGCATATAAGCCGCATTGAGTAATGGTTGGGCTGCTAGGAGCAGGAGGGCCGCCAGACCTCGCACCGCAAGAAAGTCCGGCACAAAATAAAAGGCTCCCAGTGCGGATAAACCAAAGAGCGCAAAGAGGAGGTGGCGGTATTGCCCAAAATCTGCCGGGCCAAGATGCAGGATGTGATAAAGAAACCAAGCGCTGGCAGAGCCAAAAAAAATAACGGCTGCCACTTTGGAGCGAGGGAAGGCTTTTACCGCAGGGGCGCTACTTATTCCATGCCATAAGAAGTGCGCACCAAAGGCGATTAAAGCTATTCCGGTAAAAAGCGTGGCTTGGAAAAGAGTCATAATGGCGACTATTTGAGGCTTAACGCACCCTGCGTTGATGGGAAGCAAAAACACCTCTAGAGGTTTATATTTTTAACCCAACCGACTTAAAATCACGCTAAGTTCCGGAAACTGGATGGCAAATCCAAGAAAATGAATCTGCGGGTCGGTTGAGGCTCCTCGTGTCAGTACGCTTTAATTGGGGCGAGCCATTGCTCACATTTCTTAAGGGTAAGCCCTTTACGCCCGGCATAGCTTGCTACCTGATCTTTCTGAATTGGCCCCACCTGAAAATATTTTGCCTCTGGGTGGGCGAAGTAAAGCCCGCTCACACAGCTGCCGGGGGACATGGCAAAATTTTCAGTGAGGGTCGCTCCGGTCGTATTTTCTGCATCGAGCAGTTCCCAAATCAAGGCTTTCTCGGTATGATCCGGTTGGCTGGGGTAACCTGCAGCTGGGCGGATGCCGCGATAGCGTTCCATGATGAGAGCATCGTTATCTAGGGTCTCATCAGGAGCGTACCCCCAGAGTTCTTTACGGACATGCGCATGGGTTTGTTCTGCGAGTGCTTCTGCAAAGCGGTCGCCGATTGCCTTTACCATGATAGCGTTGTAATCATCCTGCGCATCCTCAAATTCCTTGGCAAATGCATCTACCCCTTCGATGCTGCATATAAAGGCTCCGCAGGCATCGATCTTGCCGCTCTCCTTAGGGGCAACAAAATCGGAGAGCGCAAAATAGGCTCCGTCTTGGGTTTTACGCTTTTGTTGCCGAAGGGAGTGCAGGGTATTTATGACAGTGTTTCCTTCTGGGTCAGCATAGATTTCGATATCGTCTTCCACGGAGTTTGCTGAAAATAAGCCGACAGCGCGGCGCGCACGAAAACGCTTTTCTTTAATGATGCGCTTGAGCATGTCTTTAGCATCGCTGAGGATGGTGCGCGCTTGTTCGCCGTATGTGGGGTGTTGCAGGATGCGTGGGTAAATGCCTTTCAGGCCCCAGGTCCAGAATAGTGGGGAGAAATCAAAATATTCACTGAGCGTTTCGAGATCAAGATGATCTTCAATGGTCAGACCCGGTTGATTGGGTGCTTTGAGATCAACTTTTTCCCAATCGCAGGTGTAGCGTTTCGCACGGGCTTCATCCAGGGAGAGGAATTCAGTTTTTCCCTGATTTGCTTCAAAATGTTCACGCTGAGTAGCTTGTTCTTTCTTAATTTGAGCAATGTAGTCCGCGCTTTTTTCTGGATTTAAAAGATGGGTACACACTCCGGTGGCAAGGGAAGCATCGCCCACACGAATGATGGGCTGATCGTAATGTGGGGCAATTTTGATCGCTGTATGCGCAGCACTGGTGGTGGCGCCTCCCACCAGGAGGGGTTGCTTGAAGCCACGCCGCTGCATTTCTTGTGCAACAAAAATCATCTCGTCTAGGGAAGGGGTAATCAGACCAGAAAGCCCAATGATATCTGCGCCCCAAGCAGCCGCTTCGTTGAGAATGGTATCGCAATCAACCATGACACCGAGGTCTTTAACCTCGTAGTTGTTGCAAGCAAGCACCACGCCCACGATATTTTTACCGATGTCGTGCACGTCACCTTTCACGGTGGCGATTAGGAATTTTCCCTGACTGCGTGCATTCGGGTTGTCGGCTTTTTCGGCTTCCAGATAAGGGGTAAGGTAGGTCACTGCGCGTTTCATTACGCGGGCACTCTTGACCACTTGTGGAAGAAACATTTTTCCGGCTCCAAAAAGGTCTCCTACAATTTTCATGCCGTCCATCAGCGGCCCTTCGATCACCTCTAGGGGGCGACCAAGTTGTTGGCGCGCTTCTTCGGTATCGTCCTCGATAAAATCGACAATGCCTTTTACGAGGGCATGCGCCAGGCGTCCTTCCACAGAGTCATCGCGCCATGCGAGCTTTTTAGAGTCGTCTTCTTTTTTGCCATTGCCCTTGACGGTTTCTGCAAAGGTGATGAGCGTCTCGGTGGCACCGGGATTGCGGTTGAGGAGGACGTCCTCCACGTTCTTGAGAAGCTCGGGTTCAATTTCCTCGTAGATTTCAAGCATCCCGGCATTGACGATACCCATATCGAGTCCGGCCGCGATGGAATGGTAAAGAAAGGCCGAGTGCATGGCTTCCCGGACTGGATTATTTCCGCGAAAGGAAAAAGAGATATTACTGACGCCACCGCTCGTGCGAGCGCCCGGGCAAGTTACCTTGATTGCTCGTACAGCTTCGATAAAATCAACCGCATAGTTGTCATGCTCTTCCATTCCGGTTGCCACCGTGAGGACGTTGGGATCAAAAATAATGTCGTTGGGATCAAAGCCCGCCTGCTCTACCAGTAAATCGTATGCGCGTTTGCAAATGCGCACTTTATCTTCCTTGGTTGCTGCTTGGCCTTTTTCATCAAATGCCATTACGACAACGGATGCGCCATATCGGCGGCAGAGGCGTGCTTGCTCTAGGAAGGTTTCCTCGCCTTCTTTGAGGCTAATGGAGTTGACGATGCATTTGCCTTGTACGCATCGAAGCCCAGCTTCAATGACCGACCACTTAGAACTGTCGATCATAATGGGGACGCGTGCGATTGCAGGCTCAGAGGCAATCAAGTTGAGGAATTTTGTCATGCAGGCTTCTGAGTCGAGCAAGCCTTCATCAAAATTAACGTCGATTATATTGGCGCCGTTTTCGACTTGCTGTGCGGCAACTGCAAGTGCGCCGTCCCAGTCCTCTTCGGTGATCATTTTCTTAAAGCGGGGAGATCCGGTGACGTTGCTTCGCTCCCCGACCATTGCAAAGCTGTCTCCAATGGCGTGATTGCAGGCTTCGAGTCCGCTGAGGCGTAGTTGTTCGGGTAGTTGGGGCAAGGCACGTGGGGCATACGAACGCACCTCCTTTACCACCGAACGAATGTGATCGGGGGTTGTTCCACAGCAGCCGCCAACAAGGTTGACCAATCCGTCTTTGGCAAAACCGCCCACCGCCTCACCCGTGTGCTCAGGGCTTTCATCATAACCGGTCGCAGCAAGGGGATTGGGCAGCCCGGCGTTGGGATAAACATGAACATAGCAGTCTGCCACCCGCGACAGATCCTGTAAAAAGGGGCGCATGAGGTCGGCACCCAAGGCACAGTTGAGCCCCACGCAAAGTGGCTTGGCATGGCGAATGGAATTCCAGCATGCTTCTACGGTTTGGCCGGATAAAGTGCGGCCGGATTGGTCTGTAATGGTCACAGATATGATGACGGGAAGCCGTTCCTCGCAGGTATCAAAAAAGTCCTCAATAGCGTGGAGGCAGGCTTTTAAATTAAGGGTATCAAAGACGGTCTCTGGCAGGAGGAGGTCAACCCCACCTGCTACGAGTGCTTCTACTTGCTCATAGTAGGCTTGGCGTAATTCTTGATAAGAAGTGGCTCGGTATTCCGGCCGGTTGACGTCAGGTGACATCGAAGCGGTGCGGTTGGTGGGGCCAATTGCGCCGGCCACAAATGTGGGTCGCCCCTCTTTTTCCGCAACTTCATCGGCGACCTTTCGAGCGATTTGGGCGGAGCGTAGGTTGATGTCTCGTACGCGATGCTCGATCCCGTAGTCTGCTTGCGCAATGGTGGTGCCGGAAAAAGTATTGGTTTCAATGATGTCAGAACCGGCTTCGAGGAAGGCACGATGAATAGCTTCAATGATTTCGGGACGCGTGATGCTCAGAAGGTCGTTATTCCCCTTTAAATTACCCGGAGCATCCGCTAGGCTTTCATCTCGAAAGTCGGCTTCTTCCAGCGAATGTTGCTGGATCATGGTTCCCATTGCACCGTCAAGGAAGACGATACGTTCCTCTAGCAAGCGTGCAAGTTGCTGCCCTTTGGCGGTTAGAGGTTTTTTTGAAAGCATGTGAGCTGGATTGATTTACATATAAACATATACGGATGCATTGATATGTTTCAAGCCAGCATTTAAGAAATAATAGACTAAAATGGGGAGCTAAATCGAAGCAAGATCGAGCCAAAGGGGTGTTGTTTGATTTGGCCTTTAAACTCGCGTGTTCGATAGGTCAAAGAATGGGAGAGTTCAAATTGCTTCCAGCTCAAGCCGTATCCTACTAAGGCTTCACCCACTAGGGGTTCATTATCTACGGAGTACTTGTAGCTACGAAAAACAGGGCCATTGAGTGTGATATCATGAAGTACGGCAGTGCCACGGACACCTGCATAGGTGTAAATGGAAAAGCGGTTTGTACCTTGGTCTTCCGCTTTAAAAAGATCATGAGCATAGCTGCCTATTTGTAGACGTGGTGTAACAAAGGAAGGGCTCAAATTGTAACCGCTGCGTACAAGTAAGCCGAGATATGCATTGGTTTGAAAGTTTCCGATCGCCGCTCCCCATTCATGATAGCCATCCAGTTTGATCGGAAAATTATGAGTCCAGGCATCAATGGGTAACTTATGCTTGTGATCAAAATGTAGATTAATCGTCACTTCCTCGGGCACTTGGCTATCCCAACCCTTAAAGAGATGACTTTTAGCGGTGACGTGCTCATGAACCCAATCTTGTGTTTTTTCTGCAAGGCTTGCTTTGCCTGTGGTTCCGAGAGTGAGTGTTACTCCACTTACCGATTGATTATTTTTTAGTTGAAGGGTAAATTCCAAACCTAGCCATCCAGCATAGGGACGTTCGCCTACAGGGGGCACCAAAGCAGTGCTGTCGGTCGGCGTAAACATGAGCTGGGTGATTCCGCTACCACCTGCGTAACGTGTCAGTCCGCTGCCGCGATTTCGATATTGGTTTAAGGAAGAATCCGAATTGATCCCGCTCAAATTTTTCAGGGTAGCTTCCAGCAGAGTGTCTGCTTCCGCGTCACTGCTTTTTTCATGCATCGAGGCCAAACGAAGGCCGTTTGTATAATCTTCATCTTCATTAAGAAAAAAATCGTTATCTAATTGAATTATAAATTTTTTGGATGACTCTGAATGCAAATTCAGCGTTAATATTACAAATATGAATAATATAAGTGATTGCATCTACTAATGGTTACTTTTTTAAAAAATAGTTCAAGTAAAAGTATAAGACGGGGTATAAAAGCTAATTTATCAAAATAAAAGCAGTCAACTCAGAATATTATCTTGATGATATCTCCATCACGCCCGTCATTGTCGAGGCATACGATAATTGCTCGATTGACAGAACACTTGCACTAAACCCTAACAGAATCTATGCATTCGCTAGATCTAAATCACAGGTTAATTCACCAAAGATGCATGCAAGTGTTGCTAGTTTGTGCTTTCTGGCATTGGCGGTGATCAAACCCAGTTTCTTAAGAATCCCTATGCTTATTTGCTTACCCCGAGCTATAAAAAATCTTTGTGTTTACGCAAATGCTTTACTCTGGGCCACGGTGGCTTTGGCATTATATACCGAACCTGAAAATCCTTTCATTGCGCCAAACGAAGTTTCTGTAGTTTTAGATATTTCTTCAGGAACAATCACAGAAGTGCAACAGCAGATCGACGCAGCTAGAGCCGCCAATCCTGAGGCATTCTTAATTATTAATCTATCGGGCACTTATGTCGTTAACGCCACCCCATTGGTTCTTAGCTCCAAACAAATTCTGTACTTGGACGGTACCATTGAAGCAAGCTCATCTGCAGCTACAGCCAATTCTTTGATATCTGTCGGCCCAGGGCAGTCGCTGGTTGCCGTAATGGGCTACGGCACTGTTTCGATGTTGGACGGGCAAAATGCAGATATGCATGGGATAGAAGTATTGGCCTCGAGTCGTCTCATCGTTGATGACCTCATCGTTAGGAATACGCTTCGCGATGGGATTTCGGTTCAAGGATTGGGTAATACCGTATGGGATGCGCAGATATCCATATCGCGCTGTAACGTCAACGGTAGTGGCGCTTCAGGGATTCGTTTATATGATGCAAATCAGTGCGCGGTAGTGGATAATAATTGTAGTAATAACTTCTTAGCCGGCATTAACCTATCGGCAGATACCAGCACCTTAGCCCACAATATTTGCAAGTCTAATGCCACTGGAGTATCAGTCAGTGGAGAGACAAACTCAGTCTATAAGAATATCTGCGACAACAACGCAATCGGCATAAATCTGCTATCTACCTCCAGATTTTCAACGGTGACAGGAAACAGCATCAGCGGCAGTAGCGCCCACGGCATCGCGTTACAGGGTTCGAGCAACACGGTCTTCGATAATAGCTACTCAAACAACAACTTGGATTTAGACAGCCTAGGCAGTAATAATTTTATCTTCGCAAGCATGAAACCGCTTGATGGGACTGGGAATAATTATTTCTATCCTCCCACCGCAAGAAATCCCCATAACGATACTGCCATCATCAATGGAATGGGGCGAAGGGATATTACGATTTACAGCACCACAATCGATGCCGTGCAACTCGTATATAATGCTGCTTTGGCGGCCTACCCTAATGATGTCATTGTACTTAACCTACAAGGCACATTTACTCTAGGAGCAAATCCCCTGAGTCTTTCCTCTAATACCTGTGTCTTACTGGAAACAAATGCTTCGATTGTCAGTGATGCTGCGACAACTGCCCTTAATGCGATCGTGGGCAGCGGGGAATCCAACATAAGCGTTTCAGGCGGTACCTTAAATGCAAACCTGCAGCCGGTTGGAGGGATGCAATTTTTGAATTGCTCCAACTTGCTTGTCGACGAAGTCACCATAATTAGTGCGGTCGATAAAACCATTCGGGGGGAGAATGATCTGCTCCGCATTAATGACACTACTATGAGCCCAAAGATTGTACGTGGGTGTAAGATTGATACCGGCAATTTAAGAGGTATATGGATTCAATCTCCACGCGCCATCATAACCGAAAATGTGGTTTCCAACTGTAATAAAGATGGCATCGACTTGGATTCATTCTCATCCCGATGTTTTGTCGCCAATAACACCTGCACCGACAATGTCCGATACGGAGTCTTTATAGAAGAAGCAGCTACACGTAATGTCGTAATCGATAATCAACTACACCGCAACCAAATCGGGGTGAACGTTTACACTTACGAGGTTTCGCAGCCCACACAGTATAACGCTGTGCTATGCAATTTTTTGGATGCTAATTATCGCGGATTGCGTAGCGGGGAACGAGATACCCCCATAAATCGAGATACCGCCCATAATTATTTCTATAATAACTTAGTAACAAACAGTGAAGAATTTGATATTCTCTCCGGAAATAATGGCGTGGAAAATTATTTCTCAGAGAATGCACTGGGGAGTCAGTCCATCAGTGCCTCCAATAGTAACACCGTTTTTTTCAACCCCTCGAAACTTGGCAGCATTCAAAATACATCTGGTCTTATTTTTGATCTAAGCCAATCAAGCGCCTGGAGTGTGGGTGCATTACCCGAGCCGCTGGATATGCCGAGTTTTCAGCAGGCCGGAACTTTTACTGCGCCAGCCTCTGGAATTTTTAGGTATGCAGGCATCTCGATAGATAGTTCTGATGTGGCGATTAATCCGGCTATCGGTGGCAATGCCTACACCCTCAACCTTGGATCGGGTGGCATAAGCGGCTCATACCCCCTGCTTGTAATGGGGCAAGGCATTACCTTGAACGTTGGTGCGAATGATCAGACCTGGTCCGTGCCTTTAAATAATTTCCGAGCCGCAATCGAAGGCACCGCAACGATCACCTATACCGACCCAAGTCGCCTTTGGCTTCGAAGCTACGACAACTATAATTTTGAAGGCATCTGGCGTGCCGATGGTGGCATTATTCATCCAGAAGTAGTTTTTGCCTGGAGCGGAGCCAATGCCAGAGTCCCTGCCCAAATTTTAAATGATGGCGGTATCCGACTGAGCAATATCTTGTATGAACGTATCGGCCTTGATCTGGAAGGCAACGGCCGTTTAATCGCCAGCGGGAACAGTGAGGATGTGGGCTCTGCCGCGACCCTAGGTAGGGGCTCATGGTCAAGAGCAGGGGACGTCTGGGGGAGTGGCAATTTAACGGTTTCCTCAAATGAAAATTACGGGAAAATAATCATAGCAGGTGACGTGTCTCACCGCGGCAATACCATCGTAGATGACAAACTCGCTGGTATGGTGTTGGAATTGAGCCCAAGCTCGACCTATACTTTTAATCCAACAAGCGCGGGTGTGACCAACCAGATAAAGGGACTGAACCCAGCCAACAGTAAACTCATTGCCAATGGCAGCTTCATCATCAATACCACAAATGCAAATATCACCAATGGCAATACCTGGACCTTGGTTGATAGAGCAACACTGGGAGTTAGTTTTGGTAGCAACTTTTTCGTACAGGGTTTCTCGGAGTCGTCCGGGATTTGGAGACAAATAGATGGTTATAATATTTGGTCGTTTTCTGAAGCAACAGGCGCCCTCAGCTTGCAGATTAATCCTTATGCGCTGATTGGATTGCCGCTATCAAATAATTTTGAGTCGAGCAGTATGGACGCCCAACCAAATGGATTTGCCGCGATTGAGGGCACTGCAATATTGGGACAGTCGCTCAATGTCATTTCCGCAAATACGCCCTTCCTAGATGGCCCAGGATCTGCGATCAGCGGTGATGGCGACACACAAGCACTGTATTGGCTGGATACAAATGTAAGCAGCAGCGAAACCAACCCCAGCCTGTACCTTATAGATTTGGACAACGGCTTATCACAGGATGTGGTTATTCGCTTTAGCTTCAACAACGTGAACGAGAATAATTCAAGCGATGGTTTGCGCCTCCAAATTTATGATGACGCCCTCGTTAGGGGCGTTCGGCTTGATCTCGATAGTGGAGGGCGGACTATTAATAATGGCTCAGCAGCAGAATTCTTGGAATACCCAGGTATGAATAAATGGTCTACGGTAGAAATCACAACAAATCTTAGCAACAATACCTATGATCTGGTGATTCAAAGGGAAGACGAGGCCAGTCCAAGCACCTATCCGGATCTGGCTTTTAGTAACCCCATTTCAAACATAGGCAGAATCGCATTCGTGGATTTCTCAAATAAAGCAGTCAACTCAGAATATTATCTTGATGATATCTCCATCACGCCCGTCATTGTCGAGGCATACGATAATTGGGCGCTTGGGAAGGGGCTGACTTTTGGCATCAACGAAGGCTATCTAGACGATCCTGATGGCGATGAATTTAATAATCTCAGTGAGTTCTCCCTAGCGGGTGATCCGTTGCGGTTTTCTGCAAATAGCACTCAAACGACTAGAAAACTCACAAGCTATGATTCGGATACGATCTTTAGTCTCACTTTCCCCGCTCGGGATGGGGCGAGCTTTTCTGGGACGAATGAACAAGTATCGGCTGCGGTAGACGGAGTTATCTATCGAGTTAGGGGCAGCAATGATTTGCAAAATTGGACCTTGGTCGTGAACGAAGTGATGGGAGCGGCTGCTTTGGAAATTCAAGCGGGACTCCCCTCTCTAAGTGATGGGTGGTCCTACCGGACATTTCAGCTACCTCCAATTAATCAAAGCGAATCGCGTCAATTTATTCAATTGCAAATTGATTCACCATAGCACCGCGCCCTAATTTTTGATTTCTTGATGAATTGGCGCTCACTAGAAAACATGGATTGTCCCCCTCAAGGCACATTCGTTTTCGCGGGAGGGTCTTAATGTTTTCTGAGCTCGCAAACCGATAAGCATGGCGATGACATTGTCGGCGTGAAAGATTTATACAGTAACTTTCCAGAGATCGAGCCCAGCGCTTGGGCCTTGCTTGAAAATTGGGCAGAACGCCTGCGCGATTGGAACGAAAAGATCAACCTGATCTCTCGAAAGGATATTGAGCATCTAGAGTCGCGCCACTTGGCGCCCTGTCTCGCTATTACCAATCATTTAAAGTTGATGAAGGGAGCTCGAGTCCTAGATGTCGGGACGGGCGGTGGTTTTCCAGGATTAATTATGGCGATTTGTTATCCGCAGGCGCAGTTTACGCTGGTCGATTCGATCGGCAAGAAGGTGGCCGTCGTGCGAGATATCGCGGATCAACTCGGTCTGAAGAATGTCGAGACTCGGCAAACACGAGCGGAGTCAATCCGTCGGGAATTTGATTTTATTACCGGTCGGGCTGTAAAAAATTTACCGGAGTATTTCAGCTGGATCCAAAGCAACTTGCGCCGAGGTCAGCGAAATTCTCTCCCCAACGGAGTGCTTTACTGGAAGGGTGGTGATCTTGCGGCAGAATATGCAGCTATTGGAATCGAGCCCCGCTATCGCATTGACCTAGAGGCTGAGCTAAAGGATCCTTATTTTGCGCGGAAGTACATTCTGCATTTTGATGCTCGGGATGTGCCGCGAGCACGAGTACCCCAGTAGCAGTCGTCACTCATTTCTTTTTTAAAAAATCGCGGCTGGCTCGCTTGATTTGCTTGATACGAGTGGCGTTTTTGTGGAGATCATTTTTGTCCATACGATCAATGAAAAGCTTGCCATTGAGGTGATCGACTTCGTGTAAAATGCAGCGCCCCAGTAAGCCGTTGGCTTCAATGATACGAGCTTCACCGTCTAAGTCCTGAAAACTACAGCGCACTGCGGCAGGGCGCGTGACGCGCCCGTTTATGGCAGGAAAAGAGAGGCACCCCTCATCGTAAACTTCTAAGGCAGGGTCGGTAATTTCAACCTGCGGATTTACAAGTACCAAAGGCATGATAAAATCAAGCGGTAATGTTTTGCCGTCCAAACTGTAATCAAATTGAATTTGGACTCCTTCCGGCGGCCGCAAGTCAACAACGCATATCTGGAGCGCTATACCGACCTGCTGGGCGGCGAGCCCGATTCCATCGGCATCGTACATCGTTTCCAGCATCGCAGCCGCAAGTTCTTTTAAACGGGCATCAAAATCCTGAACCGGAGCACCGGTTTCGCGAAGGATTGGTTCACCAAATTGGGTTATGCGCAAAGCCATAGCTTAAGTTGTGATGCCTTCGACAAACTGTAAAGCTTTGGCTTAAGGTGAACGCCTGACCGGAATATGGATTTCTGCGCGCTTCATGGCTGGCAAGGTAAACGGTCCATTCCAGTAGACCACACGTGCAGGACCGATCGCTTGGTATCCCGCTTGCTCCGCTAGCCAGGCCTCTAATTTGGCTTTTGCTTTTATAAAATTAGCCTCACTGTATCTGCCTCGCGTTCCAATACTTGCAACCGTGCGCTCTGGGAGGGTCTGGATTTCGACCGCTTCGCTAGCCTGTAGTTCTCGGTTTGCAGCCTGGGTGCCTAAATAAAAATACATCGCGCCCGGCTCAATTTCAGCTTCAACGGGAATCGTCATCGCAATCTCGTTTTCCTGAATGTATTCAAACAGCGGCCGGAAAAGGTTATTTGAATCTTTGTAGTAAGCTTCAGTTGAACGGGTAAGGATAACTTTGCTGGCAGGGAGTTGTTTTATTTCAATAACCCCCACTTTAGTTTTTGGGAAGGCACTTTCGTATGCAGCAAGAGGGGACATGAGGCTTAGCGCGAGGAGTAGAGAGTAGTGACGCATCAGGACCAATCGAAGTTAAGAGCAGAATCATTACAGCTGCGTCGCTGCTTTCAGTCTGGAACATTTTAAGAAAGCAAGTTATACACTTAACATAACTAGCTATGATTTCACGCATTGGAGCAACTCTATTCACCCTACTGCTGGCCGTTTTTTCTATTGGCGGGGTGCCTATGGCATCTGCGTCGGCGGTTTCAGTTGACTTGGTATCTGAGCTTCAGGTGGTTTCTCCTGAGGAGCGGTTTTATCTTGGGGTGCGATTTGAGCTAGAACCAAAATGGCATATCTACTGGAAAAACCCGGGAAGTAGCGGTTATGGTGTTCGCATTGATTGGGACGTACCTGATGGGGTAACCGTTGGCGCTATTGAGTGGCCTGCGCCGGAGCGTTTCGAATTTGATGGGTTCACAAATTATGGCTACAGTGATGTGGTCACCTTGCTCGTGCCGCTAGAGTTAAGTGCCAATGCATCCGAGGTGCTCGAATTGAAAGCCTCGGTTTCTTGGCTGGCATGCAAGACTTCTTGTATTCCGGGAAGCGCGGAGCTGGAGCTACAAGTCCCGCTCGCAGAAATGAGTTCCCAGAATTTGGATCAAGCAGAAAGTTTTAAGCAAGCGCGGGCAAGTCTGCCAAAAGTCTGGAGTGAGGTACCCATAAGCTACGATTCAGGGCGAGGTTGGGCGACGATATCGCTACCTGAAACAAATATTATGCAGGCATATTTTTATGCCGAGACCACCGACTGGTTGGATGCAGATGCCCCGCAAGTGTTGGACCTTCAGGGGGAAATACCGTTGCTTAAGCTCCAACTTTTAGCAGGGGAGTCACCGGAAAATATTTCTGGAGTGCTCGACTTAGATGGGCACGCTTGGAAAGTGGAATTGCAAGCCAAGCAGGCAGGTTCTACGCAAGTGGACCTTGAGCAGAGCTGGGAGCATCATTTGTTGGGGAGCGGTTTGGCGGGCTGGCTTTTGCTAGCATTTCTTGGAGGGGTTCTTTTGAATATCATGCCCTGCGTTTTGCCGGTTTTATCTTTAAAAGTATTTTCTTTGTTGAAGCATTCTGGACAGCTACGCAGGCAAGCACTTGCTTATGGATTAGCCTACACGTCAGGAGTGGTCTTGAGTTTTGTGGCACTTGCGGCAGCGCTTTTTGTGCTGCGAGGTTTGGGTGAGCGCATTGGCTGGGGATTTCAACTTCAGAATCCTGCCTTTGTAGTAGCGCTCGCTTTATTGTTATTTGTCTTTGCCTTGAACTTAGTGGGAGTCTTCGAAATGGGTCTAGGCTTAGTCAGTGCGGATTCTAAAGTTGCGCGTCGTAAAGATTTATGGGGTTCATTTGGAACCGGTATACTGGCAGCAGTGGTGGGGGCGCCCTGCGTGGGTCCTTTGGTCGGCGGTGCAAGCGGAGTCGCACTGCAGGCAGATCCCCTTACTGGAATTGCGATATTTGCGATGCTTGGTTTTGGCATGGCAGCGCCATTTCTGCTGCTCTCAATATTTCCAAGATTAGTCGGGTGCCTCCCCAAACCCGGACCATGGATGGAAACCTTTAAGCAATTGATGGGTTTTGTGCTTTTTGCGGTGGTGGTTTTTTTACTTTGGGTTGTCGGTCAATCTGGAGGAAAGGATGGCATGATGGCCTTATTGCTTGCCTTGCTTTTAGCCTCGCTAGCGGCGTGGATTTACGGGCGCTGGGCAGCGATCTCTAGGTCGAAGCAAGTCCGTCAGATTGCCTCGGCGCTCGCATTGCTTTTACTGGGACTGTCGCTTTGGGGTGGTGCGGAGAGAGTGAGCGCGGCTTACGCAGCAGAGCAAGGGAACGTATCCGAACTGAAAGCAGACGATTGGGAAGCGTGGTCAGAAGAACGAGTGGCTAGAGAACTTGCAGCTGGGCGACCGGTCTTTGTGGATTTCACCGCAAGCTGGTGTCTCATTTGTCAGGTCAACAAACGCACCGCCTTGCGCACGCGTGCTACCCGAGAACTATTTAAGGCAAACGGGATTGTACCACTGGAAGCCGACTGGACCACTTATGACGCTGCTATCACGGATGCCCTTGAAGCACATGGTCGATCGGGGGTGCCCTTGTATTTGTTGCACACCCCAGATGGATCAACGAAAATTTTGCCACAAAATTTAACTCCTGCGATTATTCGTAGAGCGGTTGAGTCAGCGCTCTAGGCGTCAATTTGAGGCCGCTCTGCTTGTGGCCAGTCAATGTGGTAAAACTGTCCGCGCGGTTGATCGATGCGCTCATAGGTATGGGCGCCAAAGTAGTCGCGTTGTGCTTGCAGAAGGTTTTGCGGCAGGCGCGCGGTTCGATATCCGTCGTAGTAGGCAAGGGCAGAGCTAAAAGTAGGCACCGGGACACCATGCTCAGCGGCGATTGCAATGACTCGGCGCCAGCTCTCTTGGGCGGTGTCAATGGCACCTTTGAAGTAAGGATCCAGAAGGAGATTAGCAAGTTCAGGGTCGCGTGTAAAAGCCTCGGTAATCTTTTGGAGGAAGGCTGCCCGAATGATGCATCCGCCACGAAAGATTTGCGCGATCTCTCCAAAGTTCAAACTCCAATGGTATTCCTTTTGAGCTTCGCGCATGAGTTGAAAGCCTTGAGCGTAGGAACAGATCTTGGAGGCGTAGAGCGCTTGACGAATCGCTTCTACGAGTTCGGGTTTATTGCCCGAGTAGGGTTCAGGGTTTGGTCCACTTAGGATTTCGGATGCCGCTAGTCGCTCGTCTTTGACGGCTGAAAGGCATCGTGCAAAGACCGCCTCTGCAACTGTGGGAGCAGGTGTTCCCATATCGAGGGCATTGACGGAAGTCCATTTCCCGGTTCCTTTTTGCCCGGCGGTATCGAGAACAATATCAACAAAAGCCTTACCGGTAACAGGGTCATTTTGTTTCAGAATATCAGCGGTTATTTCAATTAGGAAGGAGTCGAGCTCACCTTGGTTCCATTCCGAAAAGATGTCGCCCATTTCTGCGGGGTTCAGCCCAAGCACGTGACGCAATAGATCATAGGCTTCGCAGATCATTTGCATGTCTCCATATTCGATCCCGTTGTGAACCATCTTGACGTAATGCCCAGCGCCATCTGGACCGATGTAGGCGGTGCAGCTAAATCCACCCTTAATCGGGTTACCGGGGGCGGCACCTTCCAAAGGTTTGCCGGTTTCGTCGTCAACCTTGGCCGCGATCGCCTTCCAGATTGGCTTGAGGTGTTCCCAAGCCTCAGGGCTTCCCCCAGGCATGAGAGAGGGGCCGAAACGTGCCCCTTCTTCGCCACCGGAGACGCCAGAGCCAATAAAACGAAACCCTTGCTCGGTAAGTTCTTTTTCGCGGCGGATGGTGTCATCCCATCTGGCATTACCACCGTCTATGATGATGTCGCCAGCCTCCAATAAAGGGAGGAGCCCTTCAATAACCTTATCGGTGGCCCAGCCTGCTTGAACTAAAATGATGATTTTTCTTGGACGCTTTAGGGAGGCCACAAACGCTTCTAGGGTTTCACAACCCACGAGCCCCCCTGGGGTATCTGGATTTTCTCTGACGAAGTCGGTCATTTTCGCGGTGGTGCGATTATAAACCGAGATTTTAAAACCGTGATCAGCAATATTGAGGGCCAGATTCTGACCCATGACTGCAAGGCCAATCAGGCCGATTTCCGAGACTGCGTCTGACATAATTTAACGGAGTTGATGGTGAACGATGCCGTATTCAATAAGAAGGAATCAGTAAACATTCGTTGTTTCCTGATTGATGACAGGCTCGCTGAGGAAATCAGCGGTGAAGCTAAGAACAGCGCGACCGGGTCCAATCTGTGCACCTTTAGCGGTAACTCGTAGATTGATGTCTTTGCCGGGTTCAAGGGTGGTGCGCGGAAAGGTGACGGTTTGTCCGTCAATCAGTCCTCTAGCATCACCAGCAGCGGTCTGGGGTATAAGTGTATCCTTAAATTCTAGCGTGACTGCGCCGCTGACGGGCTCAAAGTCGCCTTGATTTCTAACCCGAATGGTGTAGGCGGTGCTTTCGCCAACTCGGATGGGATCCTTACTGTCGGTAATGGAGATCGTGACTCCCGGTACCGCTAGCCATTCGGTTTGATGACTGCTGGTGGCTTCAAGGCCTTGGGCGGTAAAGAGCTTAACGGTATTCGTAGTGAGGCCGGTTTGGGTTGCCGCGATACGGGTGGTGATCAATTGGCTTGCACCTGCTGGGAGGGATGGGATTACCCACCCGATGGCATTATTTTTTACGCGACCCCCGCCATTGTCAGCAATCGAGGTCCCGACAGGAAGCAGGTCGGTGATGCGGACATTGCTAAGGTCGGTATCACCACTATTTTGGACTGCGATTTGGAAGGTTTCGGGCTTAAAGACGTAAGCTTGTATAGGGCCGCTTTTGGTGATTTGTATGGCGGACTGAACGACGGTCACGGGAGTGCTACCTGTGGCAGGAGCAGGACTGCCTTGATAATTTGCTTCTGCCGTGTTGGTAAAGGCGCCTTGTTGAATTGCGCGTGCGCTAAACTCAACGGTGCGACTGCTTTTCGGATCAAGATCGCCGATGGTTTGATTCACGGGGCTGAGAGCCTGAAGTCCTTGGGGGAAAGAATCCGCTACGGTCACTTTGCGGGCAACTGCGCTGCCTTGGTTGGTCACCGTTACCGACCAAATGCCGGATTCGTTCAATTCTATTGTTTTAGGCCCCGACTTGGTAACCGCAAGTTTAGGTTGGCCAGTAAAGAAGGGTAGGCACAGGCGATTGTCTACCGATACCGCAGAGCAGATGCGGTGATCTCCTTCGCTGAGTGCTTGCACGACTACGGCTATTTCCTTGGTTGCGCCCGGATTAAGCACCCCAAAGGTCCAGAGATATTCCTGCTCGCTTACGGCGGGGCTTGGATCTGCTGAGATAAAGCGAATATTAGATGGCAGGGTTTCGGTGACGCGAAGGCCATTGATGGCTTCCTTGACGTCAATTTTTAGAAGGTAGCGCAAGGGGTCGCCTACCTGACCCGCTTGCACAAGCTCTTTGCGAACCTCTACTTGGCTGGAGCTAAAGAGCACTTCATTTGCCTTGGTTTCCGCAGGCAAAGCATCTTCTAGATCGGAGGCGGGTTCCACTGTTGGAGGCAGGACACTAAAGTCTTCTGGCGTTGGTATGGGCGGGGGTTCGGCTTTTGTGGAAACCGTTCCAGACGGAGGACTGGTGGTTTGGCAACCGCTGAAGTTCAATAGGACTGCAAAGATGCTGGAAGCGAGCAGGAGCGTTTTAAGTTTCATATTTATTTATATCTAACTTGGGATGATGGCTTGTAAAGCATGGGAGTGCGGAAGTGATTAAAAGTTTATGAGGGCTCAAAAAGATCAGGGGCAGCTTCTTTTTCAGAGGGTGGATCTGCCGCAGGCGGTTCGTCTCGATCATGCAAGTGACGCGGGACGTTGCGTACATTTTCAGAGAGAGCCTGCTCTCCATCTGCCACAATGGTATCGCAAATACCGCGCACATGCATTCTCAACCACTTGGCCGTGGTAGAACTCAGGCGATAATCCGCAGAGCCGTACGCGTGGATGCGTCCTGCGTTGAGCAAGGCGTCATTTTGTGCGAACTCCGCTTCACTGTTTGGATTGTAAACGGCGTAGGTTTTGCCTCCGCTCCCTTTGACTACCGAAAAAACGGGGACATCGCTGGGGCCGTCTGCGATGTAAAGCATGCGTTCGATTGGTACGCGTCGGGCGGAGGGCGCGATGGTAGCATTTACATCAATCTTTGGATATTTGTTGGTGCCTTTATTGATCTCAAAAATATAGCGTGTCTTGGCGGTGTTATCGACGATGGTTCCAATCTGGCTCAATTCAAAGTCCATCTGGAGTGATAATTCACTTTGCTGCGAGTAATAGGGTGGCAGGGGGGCTTCAATAAATTCACAGCCGAAAATTCCTTCAACAAGGGGAGCAATGGCACTCCCGCGAATCATTTCTGCCAAGCCGGTGCTGATGATATAATGCTCAAGTATAATATTATGCTTTTGGTATTCCGCTTTTTCGGCAACCAGGCCTTTTAAGTTAATAAAGAGTTCCTGGACCCCGGGGTAGAATTCTAATTCTGCGCCCAATTCCCGTAAGCGTTGATTCGTCAAGCCTTTTAAAGAGCCGTTTTTCACAAAACTAAGTAGGTGGTTTAAATAAATCGTATCGCCGGAAACGTGATACCCACGCTGGGCGTAGATCTCCGGTAGTTGGTTCACCTCTTCCCAGAAGGTATCCTCGTCTACTCCAAAAGCTTTAAAAATAGGGCTTTGCATGTAGCCAGGAATCAAGGTCTTGTCGAAGTCCCAAATACAGGCGATGATGTTTTGACGATAGAGCGATTTCTTCATGCGAGTAGAAAACTCCATAGTTGTCTTTCCCCTCATTAACTGCAACGCATTTTCATGAACATGCATAAGATTCCAGATATTGCGCCTTTTCGCGAGAAGCTCGACGCGCTCGATGCTCAGATGGCAGAGCCCAATTTTTATTCGGATCAACGCCGTGCGGCCGAGATAGCTCGCGAGCATCAACGTCTCTCTGGTCTGGTAGAAAAATTTGAAGCCTATCACAAAGCGGAGCGCGAAATTTCTGAAAACAAAGCGATGTTAGAAGACACGTCCATTGAGCCTGAACTCCATGAAATGGTGGCAGAGGAAATAGTAGCTCTAGCGGAGGTATGCGAGGGTCTCGTGCAGGAGGTTCTCCGCGCTATGATCCCACCAGATCCAACCGATAGCCGAAACTCCGTTATGGAAATTCGCGGTGGCGCTGGTGGAGACGAAGCTAATATCTTTGCCGGGGATCTCTTTAGAATGTACTCACGCTATGCTGAGTCTAAGGGTTGGCGCGTCGAAGTTATCAGCACCAGCCCTGCTGAAACCGGCGGCTATCGGGAAATCATTTTTAACGTAACGGGAGAAGATGCTTACCGCCACCTCAAATTTGAAAGCGGGGTGCACCGGGTGCAACGGGTTCCGGTGACGGAGACTCAAGGACGAATCCACACTTCGACTGCTACAGTGGCAGTTTTGCCAGAGGCAGAGGAAGTGGACATTGAGATCAATCCTAATGATCTTGAAATATCCACCATGCGAGCCTCTGGCGCAGGCGGGCAGCACGTCAATACTACGGACTCTGCAGTTATGATGGTACACAAACCCACAGGCACTTCAGTCTATTGCGCCGACGAACGCTCCCAGATCAAGAACCGCGCTAAAGCCTTGGGAGTCATGCGCGCGCGTCTTCTCAAGGCGAAAGTTGACGAAGAAAACGCCAAATACGCGGCGGAACGCAAGGGCCAGATTGGTACGGGCGATCGTTCCGAACGCATCCGCACCTACAATTACCCGCAAGGACGCCTAACCGATCACCGCATTGGCATGAATCTATCCCTACCGCCGGCTATTGACGGTGGACTCGATGATTTGATCGATGGTCTGTATAACTTTGATTACGAGGCGCGGATCGAGAACCTTCTCAAACAACAGTCGAGCTGATTTTTGGCATGCGCACCCTTCGCGAAATCAAGGCTCGCACAGAGCCATTCTTGGCTGAGAGGGGCATCCCAAATTATGTTCTCGAAACCGATTTAATGATCGCGCATGCCTTGGGGCTCAAGCGTCTCGATCTGTATCTCGACCTCGACCGGCCAATCACCGAGGCACAACTCGACGATCTTCGCGCTTGGGTCAAACGCCGTGCTGCGCGCGAACCCCTACAATACATTTTGGGTTCGGTAGATTTCGCCGGTCTTAAGCTAGCAGTGGATACTCGTGCGCTCATTCCTCGGCCCGAAACAGAAGAACTGGCGTACTATCTTGGGCGCCGCCTAGAAGCAACCCCACCTGCTCGTATCTTGGACCTTGGTACCGGTTCTGGTGCGCTCGCCCTTGCCCTGGCTCAAGACTTTCCCGATGCGGAAGTGACGGCTACTGATGCCAGCAAGAAAGCCCTAGATCTTGCTCGTGAGAACGCCAAGGGCAATGATCTCGCCGAACGCATCTGCTTCCTGGAAGGCTCCTGGTGGGAGGCTTTACCAGCTGAACAAAGTTACGACCTGATCGTGTCAAATCCGCCTTACCTCACCGAAGCCGAGATGGAAAGCGCCGCGCCGGAAGTTGCCGCCCATGAGCCACGCTCCGCGCTCGTCGCTGGTGCTGACGGCTTGCAAGATTTGCGTATTTTGCTTGTGGGGGCAGCCTCTTATCTGGCTAGAGGAGGACTGCTCGCACTGGAAACTGGCATTGCGCAGGAAGCGGCTTTGCATAATCTCGCAGAGGAAAACGGACTTCAGGGGGAGGCTTTGGAAGACCTCAACCAGCGCCCACGTTTCTTTTTAGCACAAGTCCAGGCTTAGTTCGGAAACAAAATCGCTTACTTGTGCTTAAATCAAGTTGCTAGTTGAGGAGCTTTTTAAAATGAGCCTCAGCCGCTGCTAGAGCCGCCTCGGGGCTTTCTCCCGTTACGCTGAAGTGCCCCATCTTGCGGCCTGGGCGGGCTTCCCCTTTATCGTATAGGTGTAGCTTGGCGGCGGGGTCTTTTAATAATCGTGTCCAGTCTGGCACACCGCTTTCCCAGACATCGCCGAGCAAATTGATCATGACAATGGGTTGAAGGAGATGGGTATCGCCAAAGGGGAGTCCGCAGACCGCACGTAGGTGTTGCTCGAACTGGGAACAGGGACAGCCCTCAATGCTGTAGTGTCCAGAATTGTGAGGACGTGGAGCCATCTCGTTAATGATGAGGGAACCGTCGGCGTCGAGAAAAAATTCCACGGCGAGAAGGCCAACGACTTCAAGGCTTTCGGAAAGGGCGGTGGCAAGGCGAGCGGCCTCGACCTGAACTGCCTCCGAGGCGCGGGCGGGAAGAATGGAGGCGTGTAGGATGTGGCGTACATGGACATTTTCTGCCATCGGGAAGGTCTGGGTTGCCCCGTCGCTCCGACGTGAACAGATCACGGAAAACTCGCCTTGATGCTGAATCCATTTTTCCACAACCACTCGGGGAGGGGTGCCCAGTTCATTCCAGAGGGCGGGGTAATCCTCTGCGGGGGCATCTAGTTTTACCTGACCTTTGCCGTCATAGCCGAAGGCAGCGGTCTTTATGACGCAGGGGAAATCGATCGCAGCGACTGCGGTCTCAAGGCTCTCGGCAGAATCTGCATATTCAAAAGGCGCACAGGGAAACCCATCTGCTTTTAGGAAATCTTTTTCACGCTGGCGGTGCTGGCAGGTGTGCAAGGCGGTCCAACCAGGGAAGATGGGTTTCACTGCGCGGAGAGTTTCAATGACCTCGGCGGGAATATTTTCAAATTCGAGGGTGATCACATCCACATCTTCCGCAAATTTGCGTAGCGCGGCAGTGTCGTCGTATGGGCGATTGATTTCGCTATCAGCGACTTGACCGGCAGCACAAGGGCCGGTGGGTTCATAGACATGAAAGCGATAGCCCATGGGCTTGCCAGCTAGAATCAGCATGCGCCCCAGTTGGCCGCCGCCGAGAATGCCAATGGTTGCGCCAGGAGGAATCATGCTTGCGGGGTATCGTTTTCTAGAACCGTCTTGGTCTGAGTTTCTCGGAAGGCTTTGAGGCGTTTGCTGAGCTCGGTATCACTGAGGGCGAGTATCGCCGCCGCCGAAAGGGCGGCGTTTTTCGCACCCGCCACCCCAATCGCGAGGGTCATCACCGGAATACCTGCGGGCATTTGCACGATCGAAAGGAGGGAATCTTGCCCGCTGAGGGCTTTTGATTGCACCGGGACTCCGAGCACGGGAAGGGCGGTGAGGGAAGCCGTCATACCCGGCAAGTGAGCGGCTCCACCGGCGCCTGCAATGATGACTTGCAAACCACGTGACTCTGCGGCCTCGGCGTATTCATAAAGCCGCTTGGGGGTTCGGTGGGCGCTCACGATTTTAGATTCAAAGGGGATTTTTAGCTGGTCGAGTAGGGCGGCGGCCTCACCCATGGTAGGCCAATCGGATTGGCTACCCATGATAATTCCGACGAGGGGGTTCTTTGAGCTGATTTCCATGATAGGGAGCTAAGGGGATTTGTTGGAGAAGTTCAACGCTCTTGTATGCTGGCAGGGTTTAGCATTTTCAAGGTGTTGTTTTGAAACCGCTGGATGGTTTCACATAGGAAGTCGTGGAGTTGAATGGAGGCGTCTTCGAGGAGGGGGGTGAGGTCGAGGGCGAAGGTGAGGCGTTTGGCTCGGTCGGTATGGTTGGGTTGACTGAAGGTGGCGTGGGCGGTTTGTCGTGCGATGACGGCTTGGGCGTAGTTTTTGCCGCCTATGATTTGAGAATCGAAACAGCTATAAAGTTGGTGGGCAAGTTCTGGGTAGGCGCTGGTATCAAGGGCAATTTTTTCGTCGTCGTTTAACCAGTCGAGATCGCGCCAGACTTCGCAGGCGTAAAGTTTGCGGGGGCGGGTGTTGGGTGGAAGGCGTCGACAGGCAGCGACGACAGCTTGGCAAACTGCAATATGGGTGGGGTGCTTATCGGCGGGGTTGTGAGTATAGCAAATTTCAGGCTGAGTTTTAAGGAGGCGATCTTCTAACTGGGAGATGCATTTTTCCCTGCGGGCAAGATCCATGAGGGTAGAACTGGTATGGCGAAGGCATTCTACAAAACTATATTGCCCTAGGTCGGCAGCGCGGACTTGCTCCTTTTGACGGCAGGCGACCATTTCGTGATCTTGATATTCAGCGTAGGTCCCGATGCGGGAACTGTTTGCGCCGTCGGTGCAAACGATGCCACCAAACCAAGCGAGGGCTTGGTTATAGCAGGCGCTGATTCCGTGGTAGGCCATAAATTCCAGATCGTCTGGGTGTGCTCCTATGGCGAGGTGCGAACAACGGGCGTAGGCTTCTGCGGCAGGAACGTCGTCGGGAATATGGAGCATGGGAGCTTCAGGCATGAGGGCTAGCTTGGCTTGTGTGAGGATGGATTAGAAGCAGGAAATGAAATGATGGGAGTGGTGATTTGACTTAGGCGGGTGGCTTGACTCAAGGGAAGCGATTTGGGAATCTAGCCTAATGGGCGCTTATAAGATTGGGCAACGATGGATCAGTGAAACGGAACCGGAGTTAGGTCTGGGGGTTTTAGAGTCGGTTACGCGTCATCGTCTGGAGTTGGTTTTTCCAGCGGCGAATGCGGCGCGGACGTATGCGGCGGCGAATGCTCCGATCAAACGGGTCGCTTTTAGAGTCGGGGATACGGTACAAGCGAAGGAAGGCGTCGCGGTGGTGGTTGAATCGGTGACGGAGTCTGAGGACTTGTTGACCTATTATGCTGGCGGGCAGATTATTCCGGAGGCCGAGCTTTCGGACAGCATAAGTTTTAGTAAACCGGAGGAGCGTTTAATGAATGCACAAGTGGATGCTTCGGCCGCTTTTGCTTTGCGGCTTGAGTCGCTGGAGCGGTTGAGCGCGGTGCGACAATTACCGGTGTCTGGAATGATGGGAGGCCGGATTGAGTTGATTCCGCATCAATTGTATATCGCAAAAGAGGTGGCCAATCGCTACGCACCACGAGTATTGTTGGCCGATGAGGTCGGGCTGGGTAAAACCATTGAGGCCTGCTTGATTTTGCATCGGTTAATTCTTACCGGGCGGGCGCGGCGTGTTTTGATACTCTTACCAGAATCGCTACAACACCAATGGCTTATTGAACTACTCCGGCGGTTTAATTTGTGGTTCACTCTAGTGGATACAGAAACTGAGGTGGAAGGAGATCCTTTCAGCGAGCAACAGTTGTTTATTTGCAGTTTGCCGGGATTGGTGAAGCATCGCGCTCTGTCGGCGGCAGCGGTGGCTTCGCGGTGGGATATGTTGGTGGTAGATGAGGCGCACCACTTGTCGTGGTCACCGGAGGCTGCGAGTCCAGAATATGCCTTGGTTGAGGCGATGGCAGGACAGGCGGCAGGCTTGTTATTGTTAACGGCGACGCCGGAACAGTTGGGCGCAGCGGGACACTTTGCGCGCTTACGACTTTTGGACCCAGATCGTTATCCTGATCTTGAGAGCTTTAAAGCGGAGCAATCGGACTACAGTGCCGTGGCGGCTGTGGCGGAAAAGCTGGAATCTGAGGCGGTGCTGACGGATAGAGAAGTTGATTTTCTGCGCACGATTTTTGTGGAATTGGAAGCAGAAAGATTGGATGCACGAAGGAAGGATCCGAAAGCTTTGTTGGCGGATTTAGTGGATCGGCATGGAACCGGGCGGGTGATTTTTCGCAACACGCGAGAGGCTTTGCAGGGATTTCCTGAGCGGCAAGGGTTGCCGGTAGTAGTACAATCTCAAGAAGAGCGTTTAATGGGGGAACTACGGGAGCGGCTCCAAAAGGAATTTGAATGGGAAGAATTTCTAGCAGGGGCTGAGGTGGTTTATGATTACCACAAGAGCCCGCAAATTATCTGGCTGGTAGATTTGCTAGCGCGCTTTGGCGAGGCCAAGGTGCTTCTTATTTGCCGAACGAGAGAAAAAGTTCTGGCGGTGCAGGAGGCTTTGTTGGATCGGGTAAAGGTGAAGGCGGCGGTTTTTCATGAGGGATTGAGTTTGCTGCAGCGCGATCGTAATGCGGCTTGGTTTGCCGACTCTGAGGGTGCGCGGATCTTGCTGTGTTCTGAGATTGGTAGCGAGGGGCGAAATTTTCAATTTGCGCATCATTTAGTGCTCTTTGATTTGCCTTTAAACCCGGAATTACTGGAGCAGCGGATTGGGCGATTGGATCGCATTGGGCAGTCGGAGACCATTCGGGTACATATGCCTTTTGTAGAGGGGAGTTGTACAGAGTTGTTGATGCGGTGGCACCATGAGGGTCTGGGAAATGTGGAGCGTTCACTGAGGGGAGGGAATGCTTACCTGGAACGTTTTGGGGAGGAAGTACGGGCTCTTTGTGCGAAGTCTCTAGAAGGTCATCAGTCTGCGGAAAAAGGGGCACAAGCTTTGGTGGATGCGAGTAAAGCATTTCGTGAAGGATTGGAGCAGTCTTTAGCGAAGGGGCAGGATAAATTAATCGCATTGAATTCATTTGATGCGAAGGAAGGCGAGGAATTGGTTGCCGGGATTAAAGCACAAGATCGCAGTCTTGAACTGGATGGGTTTATGAATCGTATATTTGATCATTATGGGGTGAAGGTGGATCAATTGTTTGAACGTACGTATCGCTTGAGTCCGGGGCAGTTATTTACGGATTCGTTTCCTGGGCTTTCGGACTCGGGAACAAATGTGACCTTTGACCGCAGTACGGCCCTGGCACGTGAAGATATTGATTTTCTTACCTGGGATCATCCTATGGTTCGAGGTTCGGTTGATTTAATTTTAAGCAGTGAGCTAGGAAATAGTGCCTTGGTTAGCTGGGAGGACGAGGCGGATGCGCCGGCACTCATGTTGGAGGCGGTGTATGTTTTAGAAACAGTTGCACCCTTGCATTTGCACGTGGATCGTTTTCTTCCGCCGATGCCGCTGCGGGTGGTGGTTGATATGTTATATGTCGATCGGTCAGACGATTTCCCTCTTGCGTGCATACAGGCAGGTACTCGAGATGAAGCGGTTTTTCGTTTGCAGCAGGAGCCGGGGCTTTTGCAGACTTTGGTACCTCAGCAGTTGAAAGCGGCGAAGGATTTTGCTCGGAAACGCCGCAGTAAAATTTTGGAAAATGCATTGCGAAGAGCGCACGCTCAATTAGATGGGGAAGCCGACCGCCTGCGGGAATTGCGGAAAATTAACCCTGGGGTTCGACTAGATGAAATCGAACTAGCGGAGAGCACCGTCAAGGATGTTGTCAAGGCGATCGGGGGCGCGCACTTGCGCTTAGATGCGCTGCGCTTGATCGTGAATCAGGCAGGCTGAATTCAAGCAAGAATCGGACTGGGGAGGGGAAATTTAGAATGTTCCTCGGTCTTGACACACGCCTGAAGCGGGTAGCGATAGGTGTCTCCTTGAAAATTACGCAGGATGAGTTCCTTTTCGGTGATTTTCTCAACGTAGTCTGGGTTGAGGGGGATTTTCCCTCCACCACCAGGGGCGTCGATAACGAATTGTGGGATGGCGTAACCAGTGGTGTGACCTCGCAGGGAGCGAATGAGCTCGATGCCTTCTCGAGGGTCGGTGCGCAGGTGGGCGCTGCCAGTGATGAGGTCGCACTGATAGAGGTAATAGGGGCGCACTCGCATCATGAGGAGGCGGTGAATCAGGGACTTTAGGATGGCGAGATCGTTATTGACGCCTTTTAGGAGGACGGACTGGTTGCCGAGGGGGACTCCCGCGAAGGCGAGGCGCTCGCAGGCTTCGCGAAGGGCATGGGTGCATTCATTGGGGTGGTTGACGTGAATGCTCATCCAGATGGGCCCATGCTTTTTCAGGATATCGCACAGTTCTGGAGTGATACGTTGAGGCAAAAAGACGGGGATGCGCGAACCGATGCGGATGAATTCTACGTGTGGGATCGCGCGGAGTTCGCGCAGGAGGTGATCAAGTTTGTTGTCTGATAGAAGAAGCGGGTCGCCGCCACTAAGAAGGACATCACGAATTTCAGGATGATCACGAATGTATTGGAGCCCGGTTTCAAATTCAGGATGAAAGTTGTAGTCTTGTGCGTTGGAAACAAGGCGGCTGCGAGTGCAGTAACGGCAATAGGCAGCGCAGCGGTCTGTTACGAGAAAAAGTACGCGATCGGGGTAACGATGGATGATCCCGTCCACGGCTTTGGAGTTCTCTTCGCCTACGGGGTCGAGGCGTTCTTCAGGGGCGATTTGGGTTTCGCCGGCACGGGGAACGACTTGGCGACGGATGGGGTCGTCGGGATCGTCTGGATGGATGAGGTTAAAAAAGTAGGGCGTGATGGCAAGGGCGAGCTTCTTGTTGGCGAAACGGCAACCGGCGCGTTCATCGGCGTCTAGTTTTAGATAAGGCTCGAGGTCTTCTAGAGAGGTTAGGCGGTTTTTGAGCTGCCATTTCCAATTATTCCAGTCGGCCGGATCAACGGAGGACCAGTGTCCTTGCCCGGAATGCCAGTTATCTAGAGCGTCGTTTGGAAACATAAGAAGAGTTGCGGCAGTATCGAAATTAGTGCTTGTATGAGAATAGCATGTATTGATATATTCAAATAAGTCAATGAAAACAAAAAGCGCACTGGTTGAGATGGACAGCATGGCACGTCAATTCTGGGCGATCGGGGATCCGGTGCGTTTGCGAATATTGCGTATTTTGCCCTCAGCGCCGAGTTGTGAGTCTGCTTGTAATGTCTCAAAGATTGCGGAACGCATTGGGCTTTCTCAGCCGTCGACTTCGCACCATTTAAGGATTTTGCGCCAGGCGGGCATCATCACCAACCGAAAGATGTGCCGGGATGTAATCTATTGGGTGCGGCCAGAGGTTTTAAGTGAATTGAAGGCAGAGCTTTCGGAAGTTTTGGAAGGGGATCTATAGACGATGATAAAGGCGGACATCGTTTCTGCACTGGAAGAGATTGCGGTATTGCTGGAATTGCGGGGTGAGAATCCTTTTAAGATACGAGCCTACCAAACTGGGGCGCGTGCCTTGGAAACAATGGAGGAAGACCTAGATGCGTTGTTGGAGGCAAATGAATTGGGGAAAGTGCCTGGGATTGGGTCAGCGTTAATTGAAAAGGTCGCGACCTTGCGTGCGGATGAAGCTTTGCCGTTTTTAGATGAATTGCGGGCGTCGATTGAGCCAGGCTTGGTTGAGATGTTGGAGATCCCTGGATTGGGGGCTAAGCGGGTGCGCAAAATGCACGAAGCTCTGGGAGTGGATAGTATCGAGTCACTCCAAGCCGCCTGCAAGAGTGGTGCGGTTGCCGAGATGAAGGGTTTTGGCGCGAAGACTGCGGAAAAAATTTTGCATGGGATCGTGCAACGGGCAGCCTATGCTAAACGGCATTTATGGTGGCAGGCTGATTTAGTGGCGCGGCCGATTTTGGAAGGATTACGCGAGCTGCCGCAGGTGAAGCGGGCGGAGATTGCCGGGAGCCTGCGCAGACTCAAGGAAACGGTTGGGGATTTGGATTTTGTCGTGGCAGCCTCGGAAGTGGAACCTGTTATGGAATGGTTTGTGTCACAGTCATCGGTTGAATCAGTCACTGCTCAAGGCACAACAAAATCCAGCGTGCGGTTTGAGGGTGGTTTGCAAGCAGATTTACGAGTGGTGCCGGAGGAGCAGTTTGCCTTTGCCTTGCATCATTTTACGGGCTCAAAGGAACATAATGTGGCTTTGCGGCAGCGGGCGCTAGCGCGCGGCTTCAGCTTGAGTGAGTGGGGGCTTACGCAGAAGGATGGCGCGGATGGCGCGGAAGCCGGGGCAATGGGGCACGGAATTAAGAGCGAGGCTGGTTTGTTTCAGTTTCTAGGACTGACAGAAATCCCACCAGAATTGCGTGAAGGGATGGGTGAATTAGAGGCGGCAGAAGCGGGTACGCTGCCGGAACTGCTTGAGCCAAGTCGCGTAAGGGGAGTTTTTCATAATCACACTGATGCTTCAGATGGACGGGACAGCCTTGAAGCAATGGCACTCGCAGCGAAGGAGTTAGGTTTTGAATATCTCGGTCTGGCAGACCACTCAAAAGCTAGCTTTCAGGCTAACGGATTAGATGATGCCCGGGTATTAAAACAACTCGAGAAAGTACGGGCATACAATGCTTCTGAATCCGAAGGGGCGCATCTATTTGCGGGGATTGAGTGTGATATTTTAAAGGATGGCTCGCTGGATTTAGAGGATACCACGCTTTCGGCACTGGATTATGTGGTGGTCTCGGTTCACTCAGCTTTTGGCATGGGGGCGGCAGAGATGACCCAGCGAGTGATTCGCGCGATTGAACACCCCACGACGACGATGCTCGGGCATCCCACCGGCCGCTTACTTCTCAGACGGGAGGCATATGCCATTGATTTGGCAAAAATCATAGATGCGGCTATTGCAAATCAAGTAATTATTGAGATCAATGCGAACCCGCAGCGACTGGATCTCGATTGGCGTTTATGGCGGCGGGCGGCAGAGCGAGGGTTGCATTGTGCGATTAATCCAGATGCGCACGGTGTTTCTGGCTTAGATTATTTTCGCGCGGGGGTAAATATTGCCCGAAAGGGATGGCTTCCCGCGGAACAGGTTTTGAATTGTAGAGACCAAGCGGGCGTGGAGCGCTGGTTTGCTAAACGGCAGTAGGCGGGCTCGATACGTGCTTGAAATTGGGTGAATTATGAATTTACTCTCGAATGTGTCTGGGTATCTAACCCCACTAAGATACGCAGACGCACACTGATTGGCAATGCACCCCGGTTGTCTCCGCTACATTTTACTGCACAAGATTTATGGACTGGAACTCGCATACTGGGATACTTGCTCTGGTGTTGCTTACGGCAGCAGTGGTCTTGTGGCTGGTTCGGCGGCAATACAGAGCGCTTTTGAAGGCTCAGGAAAAGTCCAGCGAAGTGGCCTTAAGGGAAGCCGAACTGGGCTTACGGGAAAAGGAATCAGCGAATGCGGTAGAATTTCGTAGCAAGGCCGTCGAACAAGAATTGAAGGCGCGTGAATTAGCGCAACTGGAATCTAAAATTTTATTGGAGCGCGAGCAGCTAGAGCTCAAAGCAAAGGAAATTGAAGAAGCGCACGGTCATTTAAAGTCTCATGATAAAGACACTGAAAAGGCACGCCGGCTTTACCGCGAGAAACTGAGCGAGGTCTCAAAAATGGATGCCGAAGAGGCACGGGAAGTTCTGATCAAAGAAACGCGAAAGGAATGTGAGACGGAATTACGATCCTTGCGACAGGAGTACCTCAGTGACTCCGAGAGCACCATAAAAGAGGAAGCCCAGCGTATTTTGCTGGCGGCAATGCAGCGGATCACCAGTAAGCCAATGCATGATGCTTCTGCTACGGTTGTATCTTTGCCTGAAGAGGCGCTCAAGGGGCGTATCATTGGTAAAGACGGGCGAAACATTCGCACTTTTGAACACGCTACTGGCACAACCCTTTTAATTGATGAAGCGCCCGACTCGGTGCTCATTTCAAGTTTCGATCCAGTCCGTCGCGAAATTGCTCGGATAGCCCTAGCAGCTTTGTTGCGTGACGGACGAATCCAACCTGCCAGTATTGAAGAGGCCGTTATCACAGCCCAGGAGGAAATGGATTCCAGCATCATCCAGTTTGGTGAGACCGCAATGCGCCGCCTGCGCCTCAATACTATGCATCCAGAAATAGTGGGCTTGTTGGGTAAATTGCACTACCGACTCTCCAACAACCAAAACACCCTTGAGCACTCAATCGAAGTTGCCAACATCTGTGCCTTGCTGGCCTCGGAAGTTGGCTTGGATCCTAGGATCGCCAAAAGAGCGGGATTGTTGCATGATCTTGGAAAAGCCGTAGATGAGGATTTTTCGAGCAGTCACGCTATTGCAGGTGCTGATATTGCCCGCCGTTGCGGCGAAGATAAGCGTGTGGTCAATGCCATTGCGGCGCACCACAAAGAAGTACCAGCAGAGAGTGTCTATGCTGGACTGGTGATGGTTGGAGATTCTCTCTCGGCTGTGCGCCCTGGGGTACGGACTTCCTCAATCGATAGTTTCATCGGGCGAGTTCGCAGTATTGAGGCCATTGCTCAAGCAGAGAAGGGGGTTAGCGAGGCTTTTGCGATCCAGTCGGGCCGTGAAGTGCGAGTTATCGTAGATCCCGGAACAATCACTGATGAAGAAGCTCAAAGAATTGCTCGCCGGATACGCGGGCGCATTGAAAGCGAATTAAACTATCCTGGTAGTATTGAAATCACCGTAATACGGGAACAAAGGTACAAGGAGACGGCAGTCTAAGGCTGCGTAGGAAGACAACGGTGTCTGTAGAAAGAAACATCAAATTTAAAACCTCAGAAAAATTTCATAAATGAAGCAAATTAGATGGAGGCGCTTAGGCCTATTAGTATTAATCATGTCTTTACAGTTGAGCCTTTGGTCATCGACCCAAGAGGTTCAGTTGAAAAGCGGAGAACGTTTGCTTGGAGAGATTTTAGCGACTTCCAATGACGATATGTTGCACCTTCGTTCTAAAATTTTGGGAGACTTAAAGCTTCCACGCAGTGCGATAGCATCAACCAAGGATTTTCCTGCAGTTAAGCCCAAGCTCGTATCGACGGTAGCCCAACCGAAACCCAAGCCTGCAGCAGTTGCAAAAAGACTCACAACGAGTTCTGCAAGTGAGGCGAAAAAACCATGGAGGATGATTGAATCCATTAAGGATTTTAAAACTCCGCCCTCGTGGAAAGGAAATCTGCGCCTCGGTTTAAATATTACCAATGGGAACAGCAAATGGACCGAACGCTATGCGCGGGGGCAATTATCGATCCTACCTAAGGGCAGTAAGAATTTTTACCGCTTTGGGGGAGCCTATAGTTTTCGAGAGAATGAATACAACAATGGAACCAGTCGAGTCACTAACAATAAGTTTGACCTTTCGGCGCTCTATCGACGTAGTTTTTCAAAGGGGTGGTTTATGCAAAATGCTTTGGGTTATCGCTCCGATGAGGTCAAAGGCATTAATCACGAGATAAAGTTATCAGTGGGTGCTGGGTATAAGTTTAAGATCTATAAAGACAAAATTGAGCTCAATGTAGGCAGTGGTCTCGGTGTGGAAGATTTCGAAGCAAGTAAAGCCAACGACCTGCGTAGTGGCCGAAATTACATCGGTA
Organism: Opitutia bacterium UBA7350; assembly: GCA_949524905.1. Lineage (GTDB taxonomy): Bacteria > Verrucomicrobiota > Verrucomicrobiia > Opitutales > Coraliomargaritaceae > UBA7445. The sequence continues at coordinate 240,711 of CATINC010000007.1, forward strand.
ATATTTTCCAGGAACTGACTTGGAAAATGAGCAAGCGTACGACCTTTTCTCAGAAATTTAATTATTTCCAAAACGTGAAAGAGCATCATTTGTATGACTTCAAATTTACTACGGCATTCCGTTCCCGCTTGACGGATGTCTTTGGCTTAGAGTTTTCTTACCAGAAGGACTTTGATAGTGAGGTAGATGGAAAAGAGAAAGACGACATCCAGTGGCGCAGTGCCTTGGTCATCTATTTCTAGCATAAAATACCCCGCGGGTGATGTAACCGACGGGGTGGGAATGGCGGGATAGACGGGACTCGAACCCGCGGCCTCCGGCGTGACAGGCCGGCGCTCTAACCAACTGAGCTACTACCCCTTCTCACGAGGAGTAAGCCGCAAAAAGTAGAGCCGAGGCGGATCAAGTCAAGCGATGTTTTTTTGAAAAATTGCAAGCGAGGAGTCACTTTTGTGGGGAAAGCTTCCTTTGTTGCCATAACAGGTGCAGATCGGTCAGATTCTTACTCTACAAAAAGAGATCAGCAAAGGTGATAAAAAAAATGTATATTATCAGCGGGCCGACTGCAGTTGGTAAGACTGAATATGCCCTTCAGTATGCGGAAGCAAAAAATGCGGAGATTGTGTCGTGTGATGCTTCCTTGGTTTATGCGGGTATGGATATCGGAACCGCTAAGCCAACGTCCTTAGAACGAGCACGTGTGCCCCACCATATGATAGATGTCCAACCGGTGAATGTACCTTATGATATTGTTAACTATGAGCAGTCCGCTCGGGAAGTAGTCGCTGATATAACGGCTCGGGGAAAGGCGGTACTGGTAACCGGCGGTAGCGGGTTTTATTTGAAGAGTTTTTTAGCACCGGTTACGGATGGGATTGTGGTGAGCACTGCGGTGCGAGCAGAAGTGGAGGCGCTTTTTTCCGAGGAAGGTTTGCCTGGCTTACATACGGCCTTAAAGGCCTGTAGTGGGGATGACTGGGGCACTTTGGATCGCCAAAATCCGCGACGGGTGATGCGGGCATTGGAGCGTTGCCGTGTGACAGGGCGAAGTGTGGCAGAGTTACAGGCGGAATTTGCGGCACAGCCTGAGCCTTACGCAGCCTATCCAAAGCATCTGATTTTACTGGAACGAGATGCGGCGGCTTTGCGAGAAAGGGTGGTAGCACGCGCAGAAGTAATGTTATCAGCCGGCTTGATCGAGGAAGTTCGCGAATTGCTGGTTATGGGTCTTGAAACGAACCCGAGTGCTTCAAGTGCGATTGGCTATCGCGAAACCTTAGCTTATTTGCGAGGGGAGATCAATCGAAGTGAGTTACTTAAGGCGATTATCCAAAACACTCTGCATCTCGTTAAAAAACAACGCACCTGGTTTCGAAGTCAGATACGAGAAGCGGATGAAAGTATCGTTTTAAGTTAAAGGATGCTGACTTCATTAGGCTGAGGGTTGACAGTAGATCTATGTCGACTTTTATATAGAACCATAAGGATGGGAACAGGACTGAAATACAGAGTATTGGTGTTAAATCGGCTTTGGCAGGCAGTCAACATTGTGGGGGTGCCACGAGCGTTCAGTCTATTACTGCAGGATCATGCTCAAGTCATAAATACGAGTGACGGTAGTTTTGAATTGCTGAATTGTGAGCGCTGGTTAACGCATTCTGCAGAACATCTGCCGGGAGATGAAGAAGCTTTTGTGCAGACTGTCCGTATGCGTATACGAGTTCCGAAAGTTTTGCTTCTAAGGGAATATGATCGTTTGCCGGCACAGGAGGTTAAATTTTCACGCGAGAGTCTTTTCGAGCGCGATAATTATCGATGCCAGTATTGTGGTAATACTTTCGAAGCTGAGAAGCTCAATATGGATCATGTAATCCCACGCGATCGGGGCGGGCGCACGAGCTGGGAAAACATGGTAACTTCTTGTATCCGTTGCAATTCACACAAAGCGAACCGCTTGCCACACCAAGCTAATATGCATTTGATTCGGAAACCTGAGCGGCCGCGTTGGCGCCCTTTTGTTAGTTCACTTATTGGGCAAGACTATGATCGGGAATGGGATCACTTTCTAAAGCTGAAACAAGCAGGCTGATAATTACTTAAGGCAGTAAGTTGCGCGGGTCGTATAGGGAGCGAATCTCCTGGTCATCCAGCTTGCCGGTGATGCGAAATTGCATGAGGTAGTTCAGCGGATTGATGACATCCGTTATTCTTTTAAAGGGATTGATGCGTTTGCTCAGGTTACCGATAAGGTTAATACCAACAAGGATATCAAGGCTTTTGTTTTCGAGGTGGAGGGTGCCGTTAGCTTCGATATTAGCTTGTGGACCGTTTATATTTAAGGGGCTAAATTTCATAAAGCCGTCTTCGATAGCAAAATCACTTTCTATCTGGCTGAGCCTCAGTGAAGTAAATCCCAGAGGGGTTTTTTCAAGGATCATGGAGAGAGGGCCGAGCAGTTGAATGGAGCTGAGATCTTGGTCTTGGATTTCGAAATTGCCGTAGCCGAAATGGGCGTAAAGATTGTTTGCTGGCCCTAGCGTATGAATTTTTAAGTTAAGGCTGCTGCTCTGGCTTGAAGGCATGGAGTTGCTGCTGCTGGCGGGGGTCTCCTGATTAGATTCAAGTTTTGTTATAAAGGAACGAAAGTATGGGTAATCAGCGTCTTGAAGCTTTAGTTTTGCGCACAATTCGGCGGGTTCATCTAGGGAAGGGCGTTCGTGATCAATCATCCCCGTACCTTCGCCGCCGCCAAGGCCAAAGTGCAGGTCTCGGATATACATTTTATTTTTTTGGGCATGGAGCTTGAAGCGTAGGTAATCAAGGTCGGCGCTATGAAAGGTAAGGGGCGCATCTGCAACGACCTCAAGCTGGAGATGGCTGTGACCCAGAAATTGCGGGTAATCCGCTTCTCGAAATTGGGCGGCTTTAAAGTTAAACTTGGTAGCATGTAGTGACTGGAAGATTTCTAGTTTCGTGGCAGTTTCTGTTGGTAGGAGTTTACGGATTTTACTTAAAGGCAGTGATCCATTGAGATCGTAACGAATGGCAGCTAAGTGGTGGATTTTGTCGCGGTATTGGGTGAATTGGAGGTCGCCATAAAGTCGGTGGGAGTCGCTGTGTGCATCTAGCGAATGAATTTCGACGTATCGATCTTTGCCACGCAGGGTTAGATGACCGTGGTCGATGGGAACTTGGCGGTATGCAATTTGAGTGGCATTAAATTTTCCGTAATAGAAGTCTGCGGTCTTTCTTGATAAGTGCCCGTAAACAACACAGTCGCCTTCGACGTGGCTTAGCTCAGAAAAAGTTAAGTCTTTATTAAAAATCTGCTGCCACCACCGGGGCATGAAGGGGTTGTATTGATCGGGAAGAACTCTTCCTCGAGTGCTCAGGGCATAGATTTTTTCTTTGAGATTTAAGTGGTAGTCTAACTCAAGCCATTGGGAGCCTCGTTTAAAGCGAAATGAATCCACTGCGAGGTTATTGGCATAATAGGCAGCGTTGAAACTGGCGTGATCGAAGGAAACGCCATTTAAATTAGGCTGACTAAAATGGGCGAAGGCTTGAAGCTGAGGCTGTTGAAAATGGGGTTGCCAATAAATCCGTGCCTTGCAAAGAGAGGACCCGTTGATTTTGGATTTTGGAATTTTGTAAGTTTGGAATTCTGGGATTAAACGTAATGGGTTAAAATTCCCGGACAGAGTGCCGTTGCCAGAATAATCATCAAGATGCAGTTGGCTGTAAAACCGAAGGAAGCCATCAAAACCCTTGCCAGCCGCAGCGACTTGAAGGATGCCAGCGGAGGAGTGGTTCGTTTTCAGCTCAACCGCATGTATGATTTTCCCAAACCCTGATATTGCATCAGCGTAGATTTGGCAGTTCGGCAACTTATCTTCTCTGAGGGCGAACGCAGATTGCTCGGGTATTTTTCCAGCTAGACCTTCGATACGTATACCCTGTGCCGGAAAAAAGGATTCTTGAGCCTGAAAACGAAGGGGTTGATTAAGCTGGAAGTTCTTCGCCTTTAAAGATGCGCCGCCTTGTAACTGTAATTGTTGGATGGCAAAGTGCTCGCCTTGAAATTTCAAGGCATCAAAGAAAAACGAGAGGGCATAGGAGGCGCTGGAGATTCCGTTCGCCGAAGTATTTTTTTTGAGCTTAAGGTACAGCACCGGGCCCCTGGTTTTTTGAAGTAATTGCTCTAACTGGGAATAGGTTTCTGAGTGGTTTAATGGGGGGGTGAGCGAGTCATTGCGCTTGGGTTCTCCAAGGGTAAGATTTTGCAAGTCTGCTGGATGAAGGGTGGCGTTTCCGCATATCCGAAGGTTTTGGTATCGGGCAGTTAGAAACTCGAAATGTAGGGTTTCATTGAGTGCATCCCATTTAAGGGCAAAGTTTAGATCCGTGAGCCTTCCGAGTGGGCGGTCTTTTGTCTCAACTTTTTCCGTAGGATAAAGCGTACCTTGATAGAGCAAGACTTTTCGGAAGAAGGGTTGGCCAAAGGTTGGATACAGGCGTAGTTCTTTTGCTTCTGCGACGGCGGTATCGCTTGATTTTACAAAAGCGCGAAGCTCGTTGAACTGTATCGCGCCCGTAGGCAGTAGAAAGCAAGTCTTACCTTGGAGATAGTATCCTTGGTGCGCAGATTCTTTTAGCCATTGATTAACTTTATTAGCCGGTAAGGGGATGCGGTTGTAGGCAATAAGGCAATAGGCAAGGAAGCCTTGCAGGAGGAATACGAGCACAAGAATGGTTTGGAGGAGGTAAGTTCCTGCATGAATCCAGCGTACCTTTGAATTATGTGAAGCCATGTCCTGCAAATGAATCGACTGCCATTAGTTACCGTGTTGGTTCTGGAGGATTTATGGGTTCGGGTAAAATTGGGGAGGTCAAAGGTGCTCCTTTTGCTTCCGGCGGAAGCAGGATGGGTTGTAGGTATGGCTGAAGGGCCTCAATCATTTTTTGATTAAGCTCAAAGGTACAATTATGTGCGGGGGAGCCGCCTATTTGTAGGGTCGCACTGAGCCGACGGGTAAAGGCGTAGCGTTGCGTCGTTTCGCGTCCTCCGTTGCCGTCGGGCAACAAAAGACTGATCTCGAGGATGTATTCCCAAGGGGGTTCTACGCCGGTTTCTGAGAAGACATCATTGCGGTATCGATTAACGTGAAAGTCTCGGAGGCATTCAACCAAAGCGGCAGTTGCTGCGCGCCCGCTTGCAGTTTTTAGATCAAGGGCTTGAGTGTCCATTTCTGGATGGATGGGCTTGATTTTCAGAGCGGTAATGGTCGCCGCTTCCGGAAGCGTCAGGAGGGTTCTTTCGTAATATTCTGCCGGGTTAAGGCTGAGTTTATTTAGGAGGGGTTTGCGAGCAACTTCATAGATGAATGAACTGGCAGAAGCTTGAGCATAGAGCCGTTCATCTTCATCTGAGGGATGCGCAAAAGCCAAGGTACGGGGCGTTTCGCCAGACAAGGTTAGTTCTACGACTCGTTGCGGATTGTTTAGGTTGAGCTGCACGAGATCTGCAGGGGAGGGGTTATCTATGACAAATTCCAGAGCACGCAATTGGGATAAATCACGGAGGAGAGATTCAATATATGTAGCATCAGCCTGGCGGGGTTGAATGTCATCACCCGGTGCGGTTGCGACGATTTGCCAGTTGCCGTTTTCTAGTTTTTGCAGGCGAATTTCAGCTTCGTTTTCTCGGATCACTAACGAGTCGACCGTTTCGCTTGGGAATTCAAAAAAGTCGCGCTTTCGGAGGTCTTGTTGAGCTTCTCTGAGGGCGTCAATGTGCTGGATTGGGATGGTAAAAACAGTGGTCAAATCTTCTAGGCGGGCAAAATAGGTTGCCTCACCACGTGCGGAAGGGTCGGGGTTGCCGACAAGAAGGGTTCGCTCACGTTTATTGCCGTAGAGGGTGATACGCGCAGAAGGGGCATCCAAGCCCTGAGCAACGGGATCGCTTGAGTTATCCTCCACAAATCGAGTCACTTGCATGGAGCTCAATGACTGAATTGCGCTTTCAACCAGAGCAAGATCTGCGTTAGCACTGATTGGAGCTTCAAACTGCCAACGGTTGTCGATCTTTGAGAGCCGAACTTTTAGGCTGCCTGCTCCGGCGGCAGTCTTCATCTCTAATCCAAGGGCATCGATTTCAAAGACCGGAAGGTTAAAAATTTTCCGTGAACGCAAGGCATCCAAGTCTATCAAAAGGCTGTCAATACTACTGCGGTCGACGGCGTATATGGTGGTAGCATTTGGCCCAAGCAGGTAGAGCTGGTTACCAATCTCGGTGGGCGTCCCAATGCTGATGGAACGCAAGCCTTGATCGTGCGTTAGTTCAATGCGAAGCAAGGGGTCTTCGAATCCATAATCGGCGAGGGTCTGCCCAGATTCAAGGATCGCCTCCACCGAGAAAGAGGCATCCTCTTCGATAAATTGTAATTGATTGAGGATTCGGTTGACGGAGAAATAATTAGCGGGCCATTTGATGGGATGGGTGATTTGCCAGTTTTCTCCATCGCGACTGATGGTGTACGGCAGGCCAAGTGCCCCACCGGAGAGTTTAATCTCGTTTGCGCTTGCGACTTCAATGCGAATATTTTCAGCGAGTCGCTGGGCGTTTCTTTCAGCCTGGGAGCCTCTATGATGAAGGTAAAAGAGGAGGCTGAAGGCCATCCCGTTGAGGGCGAGAAGGAAGAGGGTGAATTTGATACGCATGGTATTAACGGCGGCGGATGATTGAAATAAGTATACCCAAGGCGGCAGCGGTAATTGGGAGGATGGCAAAATACCCGAGCAGGCGCTTAAGATCGCTCCCACTCACTACAAGCTGGTAACGATTGAGCGATTGAGCGGGAATGTTGAGTAGGACATTTCGGTTCAGCGACCAGTTTAGAGCATTAATCATGAGGGTATAGTTCCCGTAGATTTGGAAGCGGTTATTGGCAAGAAAGTCAGAATTACCAAAACAAACAACTCGACCCCCAGAGATGGAGAGTCCTAGAGCGGAGCTCGTGCTGCGTTGAGAAGCCACTGCAAGGCTGAGCGGTCCCTTGAGGTCTCGGTCGGGATCAAAGGCTATGGGGCGTTGAGTCCGGTAGTCTCTCTCTGCCCAGCTTTTCTCCGAGGTACCAATGAGATAACGCAAATTGAGGCTGTCGTCGGCGAGACTGGCGGGATCAATGCGTATAGGGCGCGATTGCCCAAAGTAAGCGGTAGCGTTGTAGTCGTAGAGTAATTTTGTGATAGGATGCTCGCTGAAATGCCGAACAATCATGTCGCCTTCTTGAGAGCGGTAGTTGGGTGCGACATCAACGGCGATGGTGTCTTCAACTAGGATGCCCCAGTCATAAAATAGGTCGTTCATCCCATGCTTCCTGCCAGGTTCTAGGGTAATCAGCAAACGGCCATTGCGGTCGCCGGCATAGCGTCTCAGTTTTTCAACTTCTGCGGGCGCAAGTGCCGCCTGAGGTGCTACTAAGAGGATTAAAGCGGCATCCTCGGGGACAGCCTGCACGCGGGTAAGATCCAGTTCGCGTACGATAAATCCACGCTCCTTAAGGAAACTTTCCATGAGAGAGAGTCCACGGGTAGGGTGAACATCGCCAATGCGCATTTCGCCATGTCCGCTTAGAAAGTAGAGGATAGAGCTTTCTTCATTGGAGACCTCGAGGATGGCAGATGTTAGGATTCTTTCACCTCGGAAACTTTGCCACTGTCCGTTTTCAGCCTCGTAAAGTTCTGGAAGGTCAATCGTTCGAGTGCGGTCATTGGCGGCGATAATGATAACATTTTCACGTTCAATGTTATAGGCTTGGACGAGTTCGCGGGTGCGCTTGCGTTGACGGAGCGCATCGACGTATTCCACGCGAACAAGAGCCTTACCTTGACGCATTGAGTGGGCTTCGTACTCAAGGAGGAGCTTATTGAGGTCTTTGCGAATACGTTGAAGTTCGGGATCGTTGCCATCCTGAGCAATGGTAACGATAATATCAACGGGATCTTGTAATTGCCGTAAGTAAGCTTGCGATTCTGCACTGATGCTGAATTGCTGGTTTTCAGTTAGATCGATGCGCGTAAAATACTTCGAGGCGAGATAGTTTAGCATTAAGACAAGGCTTAATCCGAGAAGGATTTGAGCTAATCGGTTGAGTGCTTTCAAGCGACGGGCATGTCGAAATTCATTGAGTCGAGCGGTTTTCATTATGCTTTAGCTTCAATGACTAGAGCGGAGAGCCCGAGAAGCATCAATCCGGAGCTAAGGTAGTAAAAGAAAGGGCGTGTGTCGACAATCCCGCGAGCAAAATCATCGAGGTGGTTAAAGATGTGCAGATAATCAACGGCAGCATGAATCCATGTGGGAAGGGCGACGCCTCCTTCGCTAATGGCACCGAGTTGTTGACCGCCTACAATGATGACAAAAAGAAGGGTAAAAGCGAGCATTCCCGCAACCAATTGGCTTCGGGTAAGGCTGCTGGTAAAGATGCCGATCGCAATAAAGAGAACCCCGCTAACAGCGATAAAAAGGAAGCTTCCAAAGAAAGGGGCACTGCTGAGGAAGATGGAACTGTCGTTGTTTTTGTTGAGCAGGTTTTCCGCGATTAGAGGAAAACCAAGGGTCGCAAGCCATAGTAGTAAGTAGAAACAATACGCACCGGAAAATTTACCCATCACAAGGGCAATGCGTGAAGTGGGCGTTGTTAGAAGCGTATCCAAGGTGCCGAGGCTGCGCTCCCCGGCGATGCTGCGCATGGTGAGCAGAGGCACGACAAAGAAAGTCGGAATCCAAAAACTTTTGAAAAATTGCACGGTAGGTAGTTCGTCTTGCGGGGATGCAATCATTTCACGCAGAATAGCCCAGTACAGGAAGCCCATGAGGCAAAGGAAGAGTCCGCCTGCAAGATAGGTGGTCGGGCTGATTAGGAGCATTCGCAGCTCGTGTTTAAAAAGAATCCAGAAATGTCGCATAGGGCACTTTAAATTTAGGCAATAGCGGTGGCAGGCTGCGGTTCAATGGTTTCTTCCCAAGAGCGTTTAGTTGCAGCTAAAAAGATGGCTTCTAGGTTGGGGGTTTGGGGTGCGAGACTATGTAGGCTGATTTCGGGGGCTCCTTTTAATGCTTTCAGAATTTGAGAACCGGTAACTTCGGATTGCCCTACTATCAATTGCATTGACTGCAGCGCATCGCTAACAGGATCACATTGAACAACATCACCTGAAATTCCTTTGTCCTCTAGGGCCTCTAGTAATCGGGCCTCTTTGCCAGCGAAGTGTAGGCAGAATCGGTTGCCCGGCATGAATTCTTCACAGAGCGCCTTGTGGGTGCCTGACGCAACGACGCGACCTCGGTTGATAATGACCACCCGATCACAGGAACGCTCGATCTCAGGTAAGATGTGGCTGGACAGGATTACAGTCATGCGCCCGCGTAGGCTGTTGATTAATTCACGTATGCTATGAATTTGGTGTGGGTCTAGACCTATGGTCGGCTCATCCATAATGACGACTTCAGGTTCTCCAAGTAGGGCATCTGCAATGCCAACGCGTTGGCGGAACCCTTTTGAAAGAGTGCCGATGATTTTGCGTCGTGCGGTGCGAGCAAGGTCGCAGGTCTCCATGGCGTTTTCAACAGCATCGCGAATTTTTTTGGATGGTAGTTCTTTTAGTCGGGCGCGAAAGCGCAGGTACTCAACCACCCGCATGTCATTGGGCAAGGGGTTATTTTCAGGCATATAGCCAATCCGTCGTTTGACTTCGTGGGGGTTACTGGCAACGGAGATACCCCCGACCCATGCCGATCCACTTTGCGCACTTAGGATACCGCTGAGAATTCTCATGGTGGTGCTCTTTCCAGCGCCGTTAGGTCCCAGAAAGCCTACAATTTCTCCTCTCGCCACCGTAAAACTTATATTTTTAATGGCCCATGCAGAGCCAAAGCGGCGAGAGAGGTTTTTTACTCGTATGCTAATGTCGCGATCCATGCGGTTGGATAAAAAATAAATTAAACAATGGAATGTTAAAGGTCTGAAGTAAATTCTTCCTTTCAGCAAGCACACACATAGGTAACATTGGCTTCTTTTGCGCAAAAAAACTTTTCTGCTTTGCTTTCTGGTGTGATTGGTAAAGCCTTAGGTAGAAATGATAAACGATCGCACCGCTTTGGAAGAAGTTTGCCGAGCTGCTAAAAACGCAGGCGCGGTAGGTATTGATACCGAATTCATTTGGAATCGAAGCTTCTATCCATCGCTGGGAGTTGTGCAGGTAGGATACCCTGACGGCGAAGCGGTGCTGATCGACGCACCTGAAATTAAGGATTGGGCTCCTTTTGGGGAACTGATGCATGATGCCGGAGTGATCAAAATCCTCCACGATGCCCAGCAGGATTTGACCATCTTACAGCGAGTTTGCGGAGCCTACCCACGTAATATTTTTGATACTCAACGCAGTGCGGGCTTCATCGGGAAACAATCGACCATTTCATTGAGAGAAATTTTAAAGCAATTATTGAAGGTTCGTCTTGATAAGACTGAAACGCAGTCTGATTGGTTAGCGCGCCCATTGACGGAGGCTCAGGTGCGCTACGCAGAGGACGACGTACGAAATTCAGTTTTGCTGATGAATCGCATTCTGGAAAAAGCCGATGCTTTAGGGCGCCGGGAATGGATTGCGGATGAGATGCGATACTACGAACAGGAATCCTTATACCAAGAGAGTGATCCCGATGCAATCATGCCGCGGGTACGAGGTAGTGGCGCCCTAACGCATCAGCAAAGAAACATTTTGCGGAGTTTAGCTTCCTGGCGCGAAACTACTGCCCGGAAGCGGAATCTGCCCAGAGCTTTTATACTATCGGATGATGCATTGGTGGTCTTGTCAAAAAAGACCCCTGCCACAAAGGACGCATTGAGGCCAATCCGGGGATTGAGTGAAAAAGCACTGCACCACAATCGAGAGATGATCTGGGAAGCCATTGAACGGGGGATCGCGGGCGACTTGCCAGAAATAAATGTTCAGTCGAGCGCACCGCGGAGCGCAGATGAAGGTTATGAGGCCCGGGTAGATTTCGCGCTCGCTTACCTCAAGGGCACCTGTATCCGTGCCTCGGTTGATCCAGCGCTAGTGGCCAATCGATCCGAGGTCACCGCTCTTGTCTTGGACACGATTGAGCCAGATCTCAAAACGCATCGTATCCTTAATGGCTGGCGAGCGGACTTTTGCGGTAAGGTTTTGTTAGACCTACTGCAAGGACAGGGCAGTTTAAAAATTGATCCTAAACTAAACCTCCCGACGCAAGCCTAGAGGGCTTCAATGCTTGTGGGCGGTGCTTGGGTAGTAAGCGCGTAAATTCTGAATGCTCACGCGGAGTACCTGAGCGGCATCGAAGCTGGTATTTTGCTTGGCGTTCATCGCTGCCAAAATAACGGAATGATGCCGAGCGAGGCGAGTTGCGTAGTCGTCTTGCCCTGGCTTGACGCGCTGAGTTAGGAAATAATCACTGATGGTTTCAATAATGCGCTGCGCGTGGAGTTCTTTGTTTTGTACCCAGCGAACGCTCTGGTTGATCGATGGGAGGTCCGTTTTCCCGGACAGGGTCGCTAGGGTGGCAATGGCTTTCTGCACAGTGGCGGCATCTTCTAGCATGGAGTCAACGCGAGCCGAGTCATCATAGATACCGCAGGGAACTTGACAATGTGCCAGAGCATAGCTGGAAAAGCCAAAGATTGTCATTGCGAGTAATAAAGTGCTTTTAAGGAGATTAAAACGAGTGGTCTTCATGTTGATTACATTAAAGGGAGTAATTTTTCTTGGCAATAGAGATCACAAATTCTCCTTTCTGGCTTGCTTGAGCAACCTGTTCTCGAACCTTGCCAGCAGGGCCGCTGTGGATGGTCTCATGCAGTTTAGTTAATTCGCGGCTAACGCTTATGGCTCGGTCGGCACCCAAGGTCTCAACAAGGTCGTCAAGGCACTTGGAAATTCGGTGGCAGGATTCATACAAGATAATGGTGTACTCAAAATCTTGCTGGGCATCAAAAAACCGAACACGGGCGGCACGTTTTGGGGGCAGGAAACCTACAAAAAGAAAGCCATCGCTTGGCAGTCCAGAGAGGGCAAGCGCGGTTACCGCTGCGCAGGGTCCCGGCACGGCGGTGACTTTTAGCCCGTTTTTGCGGCATGCGCGGACCAGTCGGAAGCCGGGGTCGCTGATGGCTGGAGTCCCAGCATCGGCGACTAGCACAATCGCTTGGCCATCTGCGATGCGGGCTGCGAGTGGCTCCGCAAGGGATTGTTCGTTTTCGTTGCGGTAGGAGAGTAACTCAGGTTTAGTTTTGAGGCCAAGTTTTGACAAGAGCTTCCCGGTCACGCGGGTATCTTCGCAGGCAATGCAATCAGCTTCCTTCAGTATTTCTATTGCACGAAGCGGAATGTCGCCTAGATTGCCAATAGGAGTTGCGACCAAAGTCAGGCAGCCAGTTTTAGGCGCGTTTGGCATTATGAGCGTGAGGGATTAGTAGTTTGCCCCCGTGCCACCCATGCCGGGGGCCCCACCTTCCCAGCTCTTGGGTCGCCCCCAGGGAATGTTCTGTTCATCCACATCGCTGTCAAAACAAGCGGTCATTGATAGGGTGCCCAAGGAAAGGACAAGAAGGAGAAAAAAGCGGGTAAATTTTTTGAGTTGCATAGGAATTATTTGATGATGGTGACAATGGCACCCACGTCAATACGCTCGGTGTTAAAATCAGGCAAGAGGCTGGCGACGATGTAGGAATCAGTAATTTTAAAGATTTTTGCTTTACCCAGTCGTTTGCCAAGGGCAACGATTTGAATTTCGTGGCCAAGTTTAAGATTTAAGGCAGGAGTGGCGGAGACGACCAGAATGCGGGTTTTGTTATTAATTGAGGCGACCTCTGCGAGCGCACGTTTGAGCTCCGTGGTAGTTTTATAGTTTGGGTCAAACAGTTGGTTTTGTTGAAGCGATTGAGACTTGTAGGGGGTTTCAATGGTTGCTCGAAGTGCTTGCTCGCTGGCAAAAAGCGTTTTCAATTTCTCATTTTCAGCATTCAGGATATCGATGCTTGTTTCGAGAGCAGCAATCGTCTGAGCCTGTCCTTCGCTGGATTCTTTACGCTGGGCTGAAAGTAACTTATCGCGCAGATTCGCCATTTCGGTATTGAGCCCAGCAATCTGTTGATCTGCGCGTTGTAATTTCTCGGCAAGCAAGGAGGTTTTTTGCTTACTTATTTGAAGGGCAGCCTGTCCCGTGCTTAAAGCTAGTTTTGTTTCAGCGAGGGTGCTGCGTTCGTTTAAAATCTGCGCTTCAAGTTCTTGGATCGTAATGACGGCCTCGTTCAACTCATTGATGACGGCTTCGCTTTTGCGCTCCATGAGGAGTACCTCCTTTGCTTTGCCCGTGAGGTTCTTGTGAGCACTCATATAAATGAGAAGAGAGCTTATTGCCGCAGCGATTGCGACTAGTCGGAGAATAAATGAAAGGCTTTGCATTATTGTTATAGCCTTGATCTAGCCGGCATGAAAAGTCGTGGTTTCTAGATCGGGTCCAGCATTTGCATGGATGCCACGAGCATTACAGGCGAGCCGATTTAGAAGTTTGTAAAGCGTTTCGGTATCCGCTTCACGGCAGAGGGCTTCTGCTAATTGGGGAGCGCTGAAGGCCCTGCCTGGTTCGGCTTGCATTGCTTTAAGTGCGGCACTTTCTAATTCCAAAACTGCAGTGGCGGCTTTCTTGCCAGCTTCAACACCAGGTTGATGGTAGGCATTGATGTTAACAAGGCTAGCGTATAAGCCTACGGCACGTTCAAAAAGAGCGATTAATTGACCCACCGCCTCGGGGTTTACTTCCTTGAGCGTTAGGGTTATTGATTGCCGGCCTTGTTCGTAGAGAGCATCGCGGGTTCCCAGATAGAATCCTTGAAGGTAATCTCCAGTGGTGATGGCTTCCTCGATTTCGAGGGATTCGCCATTGCGATCTTTAAGCACTTCGATGAAGATCACAAAAAAGTTATGGACTCCATCGCGAAGCTGTTGGACGTATGCGTGTTGATCGGTAGAGCCTTTGTTTCCGTAGACGGCAATCCCTTGTTGTACCGGCTTGCCATCGAGATCCTTGGCTTTCCCCAGCGATTCCATAATAAGTTGCTGGAGGTATTTTGAGAAAAGCATGAGCCGATCTTTGTAGGGTAAAATAACCATGTCTTTTGTGCCAATTCCGCCCGTGGCGAAATACCACATTAAAGCCAAGAGGGCGGCTGGATTTCGCTCTGTCTCGGTAGAGCGGGTGGCGACATCCATGGCAGCTGCACCGGCCAGCATCCGATCAATATCCAAGCCTTGAAGTGCTGCTGGTAGGAGTCCTACTGCGGCAAGTTCTGAAGTACGCCCGCCTACCCAGTCCCACATGGGGAGCCGAGTAATCCAGTTTTCTGCTTTGGCGAGTTTGTCTAGCTTGGAATCTGCACCGGTGATTGCGATGGCGTGCTTGGAGAAATTTAGGCCAGCAGTATCATAAGCGGCCTGTGCTTCGAGCATGCCATTGCGAGTTTCGGCCGTGCCGCCGGATTTTGAAATAACAAGCACGAGGGTTTCCCCAAGTAAGCCGTCGAGGCTTGCAAGGCTGCGATCCATTCCATCCGGATCGGTATTGTCAAAAAAGTGGAGTTTCAGTTTATCGGTTCTCGGGTTACCCAGTGCGTCAGCCACAAATTGAGGTCCAAGGGCGGAACCGCCGATGCCAATAACGAGGCAGTGCGAAAAGGCTCCAGTGGCACCCTGTATTTTGCCAGTATGGATTTGTTCGGCTAGACGATGGATGGCTTGAAGGCATGCTTCGATATCGGCTCGCATCTCGTCGGTTGGGGCGAGGCTAGCTTTGCGCAGCCAGTAATGCCCGACTTGCCGGTTTTCATCTGGGTTGGCAATCGCACCTGCTTCGAGCTTTGCCATGGCAGAAAAAGCTGCTTGTATTTGCGGCTCCATTTCTGGAAGAAAGTCCTCCGGAAAATCAATGCGACTGATGTCGAGCGCAAACTCGAGATCTTCCAAAAGGAGGTGATGTTGCTTAAAGCGTTGCCAAGACATAAGATGAAGTGCGTTATATTTAGAGGTTTTTATCGGTTACGGCACCTTCCGAGGCGCTTGCCACCAGGGCTGCGTATTTCCCGAG
Organism: Opitutia bacterium UBA7350; assembly: GCA_949524905.1. Taxonomy (GTDB): domain Bacteria; phylum Verrucomicrobiota; class Verrucomicrobiia; order Opitutales; family Coraliomargaritaceae; genus UBA7445. The sequence goes on from CATINC010000007.1 coordinate 255,898, forward strand.
TACTCCACGTCGGGCACCGGGACCGCTTGGTTTAAACTCTGCCATGCGGCGGTCGTATTCTTCGGGATCGATACAAAGGTTAATGGTGTTGGCAACGGCATCGATCTCAATGGAGTCGCCGTTTTTGACAATTCCGATGGGGCCACCGCAAGCAGCTTCGGGAGTGATATGCCCAACGTCAAAACCATGGCTACCGCCTGAAAAGCGGCCATCCGTAATTAAGGCTACCTCTTTAATCAGGCCGCGACCTGCTACTGCACTGGTGGGGGAGAGCATCTCTCGCATTCCCGGACCACCAACAGGGCCTTCATTGCGAATGACGACGACATCACCTTTGACGACGTCGCCGCGGAGGATGCCAACAAGCGCGGCTTCTTCTCCTTCATAAACCTTGGCCGTGCCTTTAAAATGCAGCCCTTCTTTGCCTGTGATTTTTCCTACCGCCGCTCCGGGAGCAAGGTTGCCACGTAGAATGCGTAGGTGGGTACTTTTTTTAATGGGGTCATCCCAAGGACGAATGATATCCTGTTCCTCTGGGTAGGCGCCATAAGAGGGTTCGTCTGCAAGGGAGTCTGCAATGGTTTCTCCTGTAACGGTGAGGCAATCTCCATGTAGAAGGCCGCGGTCGAGCAGCAACTTCATCATCGGGCGGATGCCACCGATACGAATGAGGTGGCTCATATTATACTTTCCAAAGGGTTTAACGTCAGCAAGGAGGGGGATGCCTTCTCCAATAGTGGCAAAGTCATCTATGCTCAGCGGAACTTCTGCGGCATCTGCGATCGCGAGGAGGTGCAGTATTAAATTAGTGGAGCCACCGAGCGCAAGGCAGGTAGTGATAGCATTTTCAAAGGCCTTACGCGTCATGATATCGCGAGGCTTGAGGCCGGAATCCAGCATCTTGACCACCGCTGCACCGGCTTCTTCGCAATCGCGGCGTTTAGCCTCACCAATGGCAACTTGAGCGCTGCTACCCGGCAGGCTCATGCCAAGTGCTTCAATGGCGCTGGCCATCGTGTTGGCCGTGTACATGCCGCCGCAGGAACCCGGGCCGGGGATGGCATATTTTTCAACTTCCTTCAGTTCTTCGTCGGTCAATTCGCCCTTGGCGTGTTTGCCAACAGCCTCAAAGACCGAAACAATATCCATGGGGCGACACTCTTCTTTGTCCTCCGGCATGAAGCCCGGCAGGATGGTCCCTCCGTAAACAAAAACGGCTGGCCGATTCAGTCGTGCAATCGCAATCATAGCGCCGGGCATATTTTTATCGCATCCGCCAACCGCAACTAAGCCATCAAATCCTTCAGCGGCACAGGCTGTTTCAATGGAATCTGCAATGACATCTCGCGATACCAAACTGTAGCGCATGCCTTTGGTTCCCATGCTGATTCCGTCTGTTACCGTAATGGTGTTAAAAGTGACAGCGCGACCTCCGGCTGCGTTGATGCCATTAGCCGCATGCGTACTGAGTTCGCCGAGGTGAACATTACAAGGGGTCATGTCGCTTGGAGAGCTGGCCACGGCTACTTGCGGTTTCTTGAAATCGGCATCTCCAAAGCCAACGGCTCGTAGCATCGCACGAGCAGGTGCGCGGTCTGGGCCATCAACAACGACGGATGAATGAGGACGAGTATTACTTTCAGACATATCAAGGGTAGTCTTATCAAGGAAGCTCCTCCAAAGGCAACCCCACAAATTGAATACGCGGAACGAAAGACTAAGCCGTTTTTTACTGTTCATCCCCTCAAAGATCGATTTGTTTATAGCATAAGCACATGGAATTTGATCTAAACAAGACCCTCGAAGCGTTGCTGCTATCAACTGCTGAACCCATTACCCTTAAAACACTGGGAGAAGTTTTTGCACGCCACCACCGTGAGTTAGCCGAAGCGGCTGAATCAGAAGATGCGGGTATCTTGCCGCCTCCGGTAAAGCCAGCTCAAATTCGCGAGTCCATGCGCGCCTTAATGGAGACAGCAGAAGCAGAGGACAAAGTTTATCGCATTGTGGAGGGTCCCCATGGTTTTCAGATTACAACGGCTCCCATGCATTCAGAGTATGTACGTTTGTTGCGTAAGGAGCCGCGGCCGCTTAAATTAAGTCCAGCCGCTTTGGAAACACTTTCGATCGTAGCTTACCGTCAACCGGTGACGCGGGCAGAGATTGAAGCCATACGCGGCGTATCTGCGGACAGCGCGCTTAATCGATTAATTGAACACGAACTAGCGCAAGTTACTGGCCGGGCGGAATTGCCGGGTCGACCAATCCAATACGGCACTACGGATCAATTTTTAGAATTTACCGGGTTAAGCGAGCTCGACCAATTGCCAGCATCAGATGTTTTGAGTCATCATCAAATTGATGATTGGATGCGGGCTGGAGAGAACCCTGCACCTGAACCGAGCGATGGCGACGTCGGTTTAGCCGAGGAGCCACGTCCAGATGAGTTGCCCTTAAATCAGGAATACGTTGAGATCGAGTGGCAGAAAGAAAATACTGAAAGCGACGCAGCAAATGTCATCGCAGAACCCACCGAACAGGAATAATATTATGGCAGAGGAATTAGAGGAACAGCTCCGCTCGCATCGTGATGCAATTGATACCATCGACCGCGAGGTCGTGCGTTTGTTAAATGAGCGGGTGCGCGAAGCTGGAGCAATTGGTAAGATCAAGCACGAGAACGGGGCACCTTATTATGATCCCTCGCGCGAAGCCCAGGTGATGGAAAAGATAGCTGAACTCAATGCTGGTTCTTTAAAGTCTTCCGCTCTGCGGGCGATTTATCGCGAAGTTATTTCTGCCTCCATTGCTTTGGAGAAAAAATTAGTGATTGCCTACCTTGGACCAGAGGCCACCTACACACATCAAGCTGCGGTGCGAAATTTTGGGGTAAGCCTAGACTATTGCCCCATGAAAACCATCGGAGATGTCTTCACCGAAGTAGAGCGCGACGAGGCGGACTACGGAGTCATTCCCATTGAAAATTCTACGGAAGGAGCAGTCTTTCACTCCATGGATATGCTGGTAGACTCCAGTCTTTCTATCTGTTCACAGGTTTATCTGGCTATTGAGCATTGTTTAATTTCGCAGTCTCCGCTTTCGGAGATTAAAGAGGTTCACTCCAAGGATCAGGCACTGGGGCAATGTCGCGGATGGTTGCGTCGTAATTTGCCAGAGGCGCAATTGGTGGATACTTCCAGTACGGCACATGCGGTGAAGCTTGCCAAATCGAGCCGAGCAGTGGGGGCGGTTGCGAGTGAATTAGCGGCGGAATTATACGACCTGCCGGTTGTGCAGCGAGGCATTCAAGACAAGACCGATAACGTCACACGTTTTTTAGTCATCGGGAAAACCAAGGCGCAGGCCTTAGGCAAGGGTAAGGATAAAACCAGCTTAGTTTTCTCATTAAAAGATGAGGTAGGGGCATTGGAGAAGGTCCTCGAAGCCTTCGCAAGTCGCGCAATTAATCTGAGTAAAATCGAATCACGCCCGAGTCGCCAGAAGGCATGGGATTACTATTTCTTCATCGATTTAATCGGACATCGGGATGATGCAGAAGTACAAGCAGCTTTTGACGAACTGGAGCGGCATTGTTCGTTTGTTAAATGTTTGGGGAGTTACCCCAATTGTGAACGTTAAGGCAAGTGCGGGGACTACCGCAAAAAATCCTTTTTAAAAGGTGTCTTGTGCTTTGCTTTCAAACGTGCAACCTCCCGCCATACTTTCGCTCAAAAATGCTTATGCTTGAGTTGGGAGAAATCGATGCTCAACCCGAACTCAAATCATGCAGACAACATTTTCCGATCTTGGGCTATGCCCAGAATTACTTGAGGGGGTTCGGCGTCTTGGCTTTGAATCGCCTTCACCGATCCAGGCTGAAACCATTCCAGTGGCTCTGGCGGGTCGGGATATCGTGGGGCTATCTCAAACGGGTTCCGGCAAGACGGCAGCCTTCGGCTTGCCGGCCTTAAACGGAGTGGATGTTACGCGAGCAGAGACCCAAGTACTGGTGCTGTGCCCGACTCGTGAATTGGCAGTTCAGGTGTGCGAAGGGATTCACCAATTGGGTGCGGCGCTCTCTGGCTTAACGGCGCTCCCGGTATATGGGGGCGCGCCTATGGATCGCCAAATTAAGGCTTTGAAGCGCGGGGTGCATGTGGTTGTAGGAACTCCCGGGCGTTTGATGGATCATATGAAGCGCGGAAATTTTAAAGGCGGCAGCGTAAAAATGTGCATCCTTGACGAGGCAGACCGGATGCTGGATATGGGTTTCCGGGATGATATGGAAATAATTTTAGACGCCTTGCCCAGCGAGCGGCAGACCATGTTTTTCTCGGCAACCATGAATAAAGGAGTCAGTGGGCTAATCAAAGCCTTCAGTCGAGATGCTGATCAAATTACAATTGAGCGTAAGGCCCTGACGGTGGACACCATCGAACAGAGTTATTACGAAGTGCGAAATCGTTCCAAAATAGAAGTGATGTGTCGCTTATTAGATTTGGAAGGGTCGCCGCGAGGAATTGTTTTTTGCAACACCAAGCAAATGGTAGAAGAGGCTTGTGCCGCTCTGGTTGCACGAGGCTACTTGGCAGACCACATCCACGGAGATATTCCCCAGCGGACGCGTGAGCGAGTTTTTCGGAAATTCAAAGCGGGAGATTTAGAAATGTTAGTAGCCACAGATGTGGCAGCACGCGGGTTGGATGTGGATGATATAAGCGTAGTTTTTAACTACGACTTACCCTATGATCCAGAAGACTACGTGCATCGGATTGGTCGTACAGGTCGCGCGGGTCGCTCAGGAAAATCAATTACCTTTGTTTATGGTCGTGACATATATCGTCTGGAAGCGATTGAGCGCTACATCCGGCAACATATTCCCCGTTGTCGAATCCCGACCCAAGAGGAGGTCGAAGGTCACAAAGCAGATAAGGTTTTTGACCGAGTGCGTGATTTGCTGGATTCTGGTAAGGCTGGAAATTATGGGCACTTGGTTGACCGGCTTTTAGACACAGGTCATACACCAACCGATATCGCAAGTGGATTATTTCACCTCTTGCAGGAAGCAGACAAACGGGAAAGCGAAACCATCGCAGAAGATTCTGAGCCGTACAATGAGCGACCGCATTCTATCGGCGCTGGCAAAGGCAAGCATCGCAAACATAAGGGCGGCTTTAAGCACGGACGTAAAAAGTTTGAGGGAAAAGCCACTGGTGGCAAAAAAAACTTCAACAGTTCCAGTGGAGGCAAGGGGCGCGCTTCACAACGTCGCTTTAAGCGCCCCAATGGTTAAATCTTAAAGGGTTTGGTTGTAGGCTTGGGGTTCATTGAGCCGGCTCACCCAGTCTGCCATGATGCGTGCGGTTTCGCGCAGGTGGATGTCGAAGGGCTTTTGCTCTTCCTCCTCTGCTTCGAGGGCATCTTCCTCCGAGGAAGTTTCTGCTTCAGTGGAGGCGCTTAAATTTCTAGCAGAGATGGCTTCCTGTTCTTCGCTGACCTTTGTGAGAAATTCTACGCTTGGGTAGTTGAGTTCGGTCATCGTATCGTACTTATCAAGTAGTTCCTTAGCATATGCCTCGTCTTCAATTTTTTCGGCAATGCGGTCGGCAAGATGGATGGAAATGATCTTTTTTTCTTTGCGGACTTTCTGCCACTCGATCATCTGCTTAAGAAGGCTGAATTCTTCGAGCTTAGCCTGCCGCTCCTCGCTGGCTTTTCCTAGAAATTCAAAGAGGCTAGGATCGTTAACATTATCAACGTCGCTATTTGTCCAATCGATAAGAGAATCTAGGGGCTCGATTTGGTCCCAAGGAAGTGCGTGAGGAAGGTCGGATTCACCGATAAATCTAAACTCGTTGCTGGAGGGTAGCACAATATCTGACGGCACTCCCTTTAGCTGGGTGGAGGTGCCGCCAGGAAGGAAGAATTGTTTGATTGTAATTTTGCTGGCAACGGGACGAGCGGTGTTCTTTGGCGCTGAAAATTGCGATAAAAAGCTAAAGATCGGACGATTGCTCATTGGGAAGACTTGCTGTACGGTGCCTTTCCCATGGGTCGAGGAATTACCAACGATGAGGGCGCGACGATGGTCGCGCAGGGCGCCGGCAACGATCTCAGAAGCCGAAGCGCTTTGTCGTGAAGTGAGGACAACTAGCGGGCCATCCCAAAGCATACGCGGATCCATGTCTGGCAAAACATCGATACGATCGTTTTTGTCGCGGACTTGAACGATCGGGCCGGTGGGAATAAAAAGCCCGGCTACTCGAACAGCCTCGGTGAGTAATCCGCCGCCGTTGTTACGAAGGTCTAGAATGATTCCTTCGGCGCCAGCTTCGCGCAATCGCTCAAGGAGTTCGGCAATATCGGCAGAGGAAGTTGTTAGGCTGTCACCCAATCCGATGCTGCCGTAAAATAATGCCGGAAGGTAGATGACCCCTACTTTATGGGAATTGCCTGCCTCGTTAGGAACGTCGATTAGTTCAGCGGTGGCGAGATTAGAGATTAGTTTGACCTCACCACGCACAATCGAGATCTCCCTGTGGACAGAGGGTTCCGCGTCTTCAGGGTGAATGAGCAGTCGGACGGTCGTCCCTTCTTTGCCTTTAATCTTCCGAACGATATAATTCAGTTTTTTGTTAATAATATTTTCAAATTCCCCATCTTCACTTTGAGCAACAGCATGAATTTCATCGCCTGCTTTGAGTTTTCCGGAAGCTTCTGCTGGGCCACCAGGGAGGATTCCCTTAATGGTACAAATGCCGTCTTCATTATCTAGGAGGGCGCCGATTCCGACAAAGGAGTTTTGCACGGAGGTATTAAATCGTTCGAGTGTATCGGCAGAGAGGAAAGAGGAGTGTGGATCAAATAGATGGGTCAAGGAATTGATGCAGGCTTCTTGAACTTCAGTTGCTTCATGTTGTTGAATGCGACGGAGGCGGTGTTCGTAGCGGCGGCGAATATTGGTTTTTGCCTGCTTCAGGATATCGGCGTAGTATTCCGAATCATTTAGGAGGCGAAGTAGTTTTTCAGGGTCAAAATCTTTTTCGGGAGCGTCTTCGATGATGCCCATGTTCGGCGTGCGTGCTGGGGCTTCTGGTAGCTTCAGTTTTTCGAGATCGCTTTCCGAAGCGAGGGAAAGCATTTCGTAGATCAGTTCAAATTTGATCCGTTTCTCCCAAAGCGCGTCTGCTTCTTCCATGCTGGTTGGCCAGGAAGCCTCCTCGCGGTCTGTATTAAAGCTATCCTTGGCGCAGAAGTGTGTTTCTTTCTCCAAGAATCGATAAATCCATTCTGTCCGGGCCTCCATATTTTTACGGAAGACGTTGAAGATTTCGAAAGCAGCATACAGGTTTCCCTTTTCAAGAAAAGCCTCCATCGCCTCAGCAAAACGAAAGTGAAAATCATCAATCTCACTTTGAAGATAAAACATCCGACTGTAATCATAACTTTTTATGTAAGCATCAATGATTTCTTTCCCATCGAGCTCACCAATGATATCGCGGAGATAGTGGTTTCCGCTGACGGTATTAATGACCCAGCGAGTTTGCTCGCTCATTTCAGGCGTTGGCCCGAGCGCCTCATTTTCAGCATATGAAAGAAGCGGCAGTAAGCAAAGTGCGACTGCGGCAACACAAGGGCGGTGGGATCGGGAAGATTTCATGCTGAAATTAGAATATATTTGGGATGGTTATTTGAGATCTTCGCGCACGCGCTGAAGGACTTCCTTTTCCTTTTTGCTGAGGGCATCAAATCCTTTGGCGCTAATTTTATCAAGGATGCGGTCAACCTCTGGAGAAGTTTTATTTGCGGCAGGGCGATTAACGGTGTAATTAAAAGGAGCTTTTTTTTTGCGGCGGACAAACCATTTGGGTAATTCAAAGCCTGTAGTTTTGCCCGGGCCGAGTGCTAAAAACTTTACCCTGTCGGCATAGTGGTGAAAGAAAAAACCAAAAATGATACCGCCAAGGTGGCTGGAATGGGCAATACCTCTTCCCATGTTGCCAAGTTCGTAAAAGAGCAGCCCAAATAGTGTTCCTGCAAGTGCTATTCTAAGGAGGTATTTAGGTCGTATGTTTATCGGAAGAACAAAGAATAAGAGCAGGGTTACTTTTTGTTGCGGATGTCGTAGGCAAAAGAGGGTGAGTAAGGCAAAAACAGCAGCAGAGGCGCCGATAACAAGGCTTTCGGAACGCAGGTGAAGGGCGACATAGAGCAAGCCTCCAGCTAAAGCGCCGCCCAGGTAGAGTACCAGAAAGGCCTTCATGCCAATCTGCGGTTCTAGAATACGCCCTATGAAGTAAAGCCCAAGCATATTGCCAGCAACATGCCATAGACTGTTCATACTGTGCAGAAAGCAATAACTCAGCAGAGTCCAGAATTTGTATTCCTTAAGGTGAGACGCGCTGAGTGCAAATCCGTCATAAAGTAGATCTCGGGGCATGCCAGCGCCTTGGGCATTGGGGAAGAAAACTTGAATTATATGCTGTAAAACAAAAATCCCCAGAGTGGCAATCAGCAAACTGTAAGTCGCGCGATGTGGCGAAAGCGAAGGGCCACCGGGAGTGCGCATATAAGGGCGATCATAAATCATGGAAGTTTTTACCGAAGGATAAGTGAGGTTAGGATACTGTAGCGAGACCCGAATGCCGTAAAGGAAGTTCCCTTCTTCCCGCTTGACTTAGTGTTTTTCTGTGTAGGATGTAAAGTATGGCAGATAAAGATGAAAAGTGGCCGGAAAACATAAAAGGCAAATTTTACGTAGACGAGCAATGTATTGACTGCGATTTATGTCGTGAAACGGCGCCAGACAATTTTACGCGTTTTGAAGACGGCGGTTATTCCTTCGTATATAAACAACCGGAATCTGACGCCGAAGTGGCGCTTTGCCAAGAAGCTCTAGAGGGCTGCCCAGTGGAGGCAATTGGTGAAGACGGCGAAGACTAGCATTCGATAGCCGCTTCCAAAAATTTAAAGAGCTCGTCTTCGCTTAGGCGGCTTTGCTTGCAGGTATCCCGGTCGCGAAGGGTGACCGTTCCGTCCTTTTCGATGGTGTCAAAGTCGATGGTAATGCCAAATGGAGTGCCGATTTCGTCTTGGCGGCGGTAGCGACGACCAATAGCACCTGAAGCATCGTAAAAAACATTCCAGCGGCGTTGTAGTTTGCGGTAGAGTGCTTCAGCGTGTTTAACCAACTCGGGTTTATTCTTAAGCAAGGGGAAGACCGCTGCTTTGTAAGGCGCAATGCGGGGGCTGAATTTCAGAAGGGTACGTTTCTCTACTTTGCCTTTGTCGTTGGGAACTTCATCTTCGCAGTAGGCAGCGGTCAGGACAGCAAGCAGGGTGCGGTCTACACCCAGTGAAGGTTCGATTACGTGAGGGACAAATTTTCCTTTTGAAGCTTCGTCGAAGAACTCCATCGATTTTCCTGAAAATTGCTGATGTTGTTTGAGGTCATAGTCCGAGCGACAGGCGATTCCCCAAAGTTCTTGTTCTCCATGTGGAAACTGAAACATAAGGTCTGTGGTTGCCTGTGAATAGAATGCAAGTTTGTCCTCAGGATGAATATCCTCGGTTATGGACTCGCGAGGGAGGCCGATGGCAACAAGCCATTCAATGCAGGTGTCCAACCACTCCCGGTGCAGCTTTTGCCAGTCAGCGGAGGGGGTGATGAAATATTCGATTTCCATTTGCTCGAATTCACGGGAACGGAAAATAAAATTGCGCGGGGTGATCTCATTGCGGAAAGCTTTGCCGATTTGAGCGATGCCAAAAGGAAGTTTTACTCGTCCAGTATCAACGATATTTTTGTAATTGGCGAAGATTCCTTGAGCGGTTTCAGGACGTAGATAAGCGGTGGCGGAATCATCAGCGAGCGGGCCGACTTTCGTTTCAAACATGAGTTTAAATTCACGTGGTTCAGTGAGCGTGCCTGGCTCAGATGCTTCGGGGCCGAGGGTTTCAGCACGTTCGGCTTCGGTGCTTTCAGTGAATTCACGTACTTGATTCTCAAGAGCGGCGGTATCAATAGTGGCAGTTTTGTCGCCGGCACGGTCGCGTACCTTTTTTGCAAGCTTTAAGCGAGTGGCGCCATCTTCACCCTCAATGAAGGCAATGAAGCCTGTAGGGGTGTCATTGAGCAGGACGGGTGCGTAGAAGAGTTGATCTGCGCGATAGCGGCTTTTGGATTCGCGGCAATCAACCATAGGGTCGGAGAAGCCATCGACGTGGCCGGAAGCCTGCCAGATGCGCGGATGCATAATGATGCTGGAATCTAGCCCAACGATATCATCGCGTTGTTGGACAAATTGACGCCACCAAGCTTGTTTGATGTTATTGCGGAGCTCTACTCCAAGAGGGCCATAGTCGTAAAATCCATTGTAGCCGCCGTAGATTTCGGAAGAGGGAAAGATAAATCCGCGGCGTTTACAAAGACCGACAAGTTCATCCATAAGGGCGTTGTTAGCAACAGCGGTAGCATTCATGAGGCTTGAAGGAAGCATCGAGAAGAGGAGCGGTCAAGAATAGGTTGCAGAGAGTTATGAAATCTTCAAGCTAGTGATGATGAAAAAAGCTGGGGCAAGTGGGGATAAACAAGGCGCAATCTATTATTTGAGGCTCTGGCAGATGTTGTTACTGCGAGCTCTGGTTGGCTTGATAAGCGTCTGGACTTACAGTCTGCGGGTTATAATTTCACCAGAAAGTCACCGCTACTTGAAGGAGTTGAAAAAGCAACCAGGCATCGTATTGCTGTGGCATAATCGTTTGTTTATCAGTCTTTATATAATGCGGAGGTATGAGCTATCGGGACATACGGCAGCTCTAGTGAGTGCGAGTGAAGATGGAGCATGGATGGGTGCGATTCTGGAACTTTTTGGCCTGGAGCCTGTGAGGGGATCACGTAACCGGCGAGGACGGGAAGCCTTGCGGGAATTGGTGGCTACACGCCGAGCTGGGAAGAGTATTTTTATCACGCCAGACGGGTCAAAAGGTCCGGTTTATGTCATGAAGCCTGGAGCGGCGCTTTTGGCGCGACAGACGGATTCAGTGGTCTACCTGCTATCTATAAATTTCAGTCGGTTTTGGCGACTGCGCACATGGGATCGATTTATCCTGCCTCATCCTTTCAGCAAAGTGGAGATACAGATGGAGGCCATAACCCCAGAGGTAATGGCTGCGACAGATGGCATCAAGGCAGCTACGAAGCTCTTAGAGCAGAGTTTGAATAACCTGACTGAAGATTCGGGCCAATAGGCGGAGGGTTTGCCTACCAAGCAAAGGTTGGCGAACTAATCGATTCTTTGCCTGTTTGTGCTACAAGGTTGCTGCCCTCAGACCACAACTCATCATTGATCAGGAATTTGTATTCTATCTTTTTGGTGGAATGATGCGTTGTAAATTGCCATTCATATGGAGAAATATTCTCCATAAGGATTCCGCTTTCCCAATTGAGACCGCCATTTTCACCGCGGATGTAGAGTTGATTCCCAAAACCTGCATCTACACGAGCAATGATGCGGGTCAGTTTAAGCTTCTTGGCGGGGGCCTTTTTCGGCGTTTTTTTTGCGGGCGCTTTCTTTATAACGATATTCTTGGCTGCCTTTTCAAGGGCTGCTTTCTTAGCTACATTTTTTGCGGGTGTTTTTTTAATGACGACCTTTTGGGTGGTTTTCTTTTTCGTTGGCATAAATGAATCCTTTCTCTCTTTACTTCAATTAATGAAAGAAAGCTTTTAGCACATAATAAGCCAATTTGGGAGCTTATAATGGTTTGCTGGTCGCTAATATTTTCGCCGACTAATCACCATTCAGCAAAAAGATAACTTCATTTGCCAGATTTTTGGCGTGATCCCCAATGCGTTCAATCGCTTTGGAAACTAAGATAGCATCAAAACGAGAGGCGTCGGTAAGCGCTTTTTTGAGCTCTTTGCTGGCAAGCGCTTCATAATGGTAGTTATTGAGCGCATCTACCTCACGGTCTAATGCAATGACAGCCTTAGCTTTTTCGATATCTTCCTCCACAAAGCAGGTGATGGCGTCGTGAATAAGTTTACAACTAAGGCGACTCATTTCTCTGATCTTCAGAGATGGTTTAAAGCGGCCTTCCCGGGTGAGGATGTCACGCGTTTTACGTGCAATGGTGTGCGCCTCATCGCCTACGCGCTCGAAATCATGACTCGCTTTTAGGGCCACCAAAATAAGGCGTAGATCGGTAGAAACTGGAGAGCGCAGACTGATGTAACGCGTACAAGCATGTCCGATTTCTTTTTCTAGAGCATCAATGGAATCATCCAGAGCAAGGGTCTTTTCTGCTTGTTCGAGATCGTTATCGAGTAGGCTTTCAACCGATAGGCGGGCGGCCTCATGGGATTTTTCACCCAAGAGAATGAGCTTGTTGCGTAGGTCTTGAAGTTCGTCGTGAAAATAACGTTGCATACTATTTTTAATGTTCAAAATCAGCCAAAGCGACCGGAAACATAGGCTTCGGTCTTAGGATTTTCAGGGTTCATAAAGACTTGTTCGTTAGGTCCATATTCAATCAGTTTACCGAGGTAGAAAAATGCTGTCCGGTCGGATAGTCGGGCAGCTTGTTGCATATTATGCGTTACAATAACTATGGTATAATTCTCTTTGAGTACATGAATAAGTTCTTCAACCTTTGCCGTTGCGACTGGATCCAGAGCAGAGCAAGGTTCATCCATTAAAATAATTTTTGGTTTAACTGCGAGGGCACGGGCGATGCAAAGGCGTTGCTGTTGTCCGCCAGACATTCCCAGGGCGCTGTCGCTGAGGCGATCTTTGACTTCATCCCAGAGCGCCGCGCCGCGAAGGCATTCTTCGACCACTTGATCAATCTCGTTCTTACGTTTGATGCCTTGGATGCGTAACCCATAGGCGATATTTTCATAGATTGATTTTGGAAAAGGATTGGACTTTTGAAAGACCATTCCCACATGTTTGCGCAGTTCGATAACATCAATGTCTTTATGGTAAATATCAACGTCGCTTATTTTGATGGTGCCACCAGGTATCCTAGTGTTGTCGATAAGATCATTCATGCGGTTAAAGCAGCGCAGAAATGTGGACTTCCCGCAACCAGAAGGGCCGATCAGCGCGGTGACTTCTTTTTCGCCGATATCCAACGAGATGTCGTATAAGGCTTGGGCGCTGCCATACATAAAATTGAAGTCGCGAACCTCAATGATGGGGTTTGTCGGGTTTGAAGGGAGGGGCGTATTTTTTGGGTTCATGGCGCGGATCAGTTAATTAAAAATTGGGTGACTTGTCGTCGATTTACCACTTATATTTACTCCGGACTCGGATGCGTAAAAGGATACTGGTAAGGGCAAAAAACCCAACGATGAGTAGGAAGACAAAGGCGGTGCCGTATTGCATATCTCGGGTATATTCGTTTTGTGGAATCTTGGAGCTGACAACATATATATGGTAAGGTAAGGCCATAACACCTTGAAATAAAAAGTCGCTTGGGTGCTCTAGGCCTTCCCAGGGGAGCTGATCTCGCAAAGCGTAGGCTGCGGTAAACATGATAGGGGCGGTCTCTCCGGCAACCCGAGCAATGCCCATAATGGAGGAGGTTAAAATTCCCGGCAGGGCATAGGGCAATACGTTGGTGCGAACAGAGGTCCACTTCGTGGCACCTAGGGCGAGTGCGCCTTCTCGGAAACCGCGCGGGATGGCACGCATCGATTCCTCGCTGGCGGTAATGATGACCGGAAGTGCCATGATCGCGAGGGTGAACCATCCGGCAATTAAAGAGACGCCCCAACCAAAGAAGAGCACAAACATTCCAAAGCCAAAGAGACCAAAGACGATGGAGGGCACGCCTGAAAGATTGAGGATGGAAAGGCGCACGGCTTGGAGTATTTTTCCTGGACGGCTATATTCACTCAGATAGACGGCACAAAGAAGGCCCAGGACTAAGGCAATGGCAATGGATCCAAGGACCAGGAGACAGGTGCCGATAATGGCAGGACCGATACCGCCCCCACTGTAGGCATAGGTGTCATGCTTGTAGTTTGAAAGATCAGGGGACACCTCAAGGGCTCGGTATTCGCGGTCACTATATTTGAGGCGTGTTTCTTTGCGCTGGGCGTCTAAAGATTCATACTGAGCATCCAAGGCTTTAATTTGCTGAGCGTAGCTGTTTGATAGTTCTGGATCGCTCTCTCCTAGGCCCCGATTTTTTGTTTCTAAAACAAGTATCTGGGAGCGCACTTGTTGCATCGTCTCGTAGGTTTCACGGGGTTCAAAGACGTGCAGAGTTTGAGGTTTGTCAGTGAGAAACTGAACATTGACATAAGGTGCGGTGCTTTGGAAAACGGCCTTCGATCCATTAATGGTAATGTCGACAAAAATATAGGCGGCAGCAAGGATGACGAGGTAGGTCATCTGGCGGAATAAATTTACTGCAAGTGCCTCAATCCTTTTTTTGTGGGAGGAACGTTTTACGAAGCTATGTGGAATTTCGCTTGCCATGAAATGCGGATAAAGGCTCAGTCGCCGACCTTGCGGTATTTTTTAACAACCCATTGGGCGCTGTAATTAATGATGAGTGAGATAAAAAAGAGGACGATACCAACCATGAAAAGAGCGCGGTAGTGGACACTCCCGTGGACCACTTCTCCCATTTCCTGAGCGATAATCCCAGTCATTGTGTGTACCGGTTGAAAGAATACCCCAATCCCTTCGGAGAAGTCGGGGATCGTGATTCGGTTGCCAGCACAAAGGAGTACCACCATGGTCTCGCCAATGACGCGACCAAAGCCCAGCATGACCGCTGAGATAATGCCAGAGAGTGCGGTCGGCACAATAACACGTAAGGTCGTTTGCAACTGAGTGGCTCCCACAGCGTAGGATGCTTCTTTAAAGTGGCGAGGGATGTTGTTGATCGCATCTTCGGCGAGGGTAAAGATCGTGGGGATTGCCATCAAGGCCAGCAGACAGCCTGCGGTAAAGGCATTGAGGCGCTCCTGAATCGGGAAGAAGGGCATCCATGATAAGAAGTCGAGCTGGGAAAATAGGCGGATGGCCTCCCCAAATACCACCACCCCGAAGAATCCAATTACGACGGAAGGAATGGCCGAGACGAATTCAATGTAGGGTTTGATGAGATTGCGCTCTAACGGGCTGGCAATCTGGTTCACATAAATTGCGGCACCCACCCCGAAAGGGATCGCAAAAAATAGTGCAATGACGGAAATCAGGAGAGAGCCTACAAGGAGAGGGAGGAGGCCGTACCAATCTTGTTGATCGCTGGCTGTGATCCATTCTTTACCCATCAAGAAAGAGGCAAGCGTCCGAAGAAAGAGAGTTTTTGCGCTAGGATCCCACTGGGCGAGTTTCTCCAAATGCGCATCGTTGCTATCGAAGTAGAGCTCATTCAGCTCTTTAAAACGAAGGACTCGCTGAGCTAGCTCTGGATGACTGAAGTTCAGGGCTTCTGCATGTGCGAGGGCTACCTGAATCGAGAGCGCCTGCTTTCTCAGAATTTCAGCATAGATGTCGTAGTTACTGGTGACTTCAAGCACAGCCATATCAAAGTCAATGGGTTTAATTTTGCGCTCAGTCGCATTATATTGTTCTTCAAGCAATTGAAGGTAAAGGAGCAAGTCAGATGCTTCTAAGGGAGTCTCTTGTTCGAGTTCCCCATAACGGAATTGCCGCTCTGTCCGAACTTCAATGGAGATCTCGCCATTGTTTAAGGATTCTTTTAGGAGTAAAATAAAACGCGCGCGGTCTTCTTCATTAAGAATATAATTAGGATTTTTGACCGCTTCGATTTTTTTGGTGTAGTTGGCTAAAGTATCTCCAAGATTTTTGTTGGTGGTGTGCTGGTCGCGGATTTCAATCGCGACATCCATTTTTTCTTTGATAAAGCGGCGCATTTCGGACCCATTGCGCATATAGCCCATGAAAAAGGCTTTTGCTTCTGGCGTTCGAACAGTCACAGCAATTTCTTTTGCTGACATTCCGGAATCCTTCAGATGATTGATCCAGTCCGCACGAATGTCGGTGAGGTAACGACTGAGAGCGGTGTAGTCGTCGCGCTTCTCTTTGAGAATATCTACATATTCTAAGCCCGAAAGGCGGTATTCTTTTAAGCTGGTATGATATAGCTTAAGAAAGCCTGCGCCCTCCTTAAAAAGGAAAAGCGTGATGAGTCCCAGAACTACAATTGCGATGGTTGCCGAACTGCCAAAGAAGGCTTTAATAATGCTATCCGAATCTTTACCAAAAGCGATGGCACGCTTTCGATGAAAGTCGGCTTGCTTTGGGTGCACTTTCTTTTCGGCAGACATTTATAAAAAAGATGGGAGTGGTTTTATCTAGAGAATGGCAGCTTAGAGCTTCAAATAGGTTTCAAAATAAGTTTGTAGCAAGCTTTTGTCTATTGGTTTGGAGAACGATAGACTGAATGCCAAGCCAACATTCTTAATTATGGAAAACTTTACATAAAACTAAAAAAACGCCTTGCTGAAGCAAAGCGCTGTGGAATTAAAGAGCCTGTCTCTAAAGGGACTGGAGGCGACTTTTTGCTCACCTAGTAAACTGGAAGGAAATGGACCCGTTGGATGATTTCTTGCCCTTCTGGGCTTAGAGTGAAACCGATAAAATCGTTCGCAATGGGATCCAGTTGTTTGTTTCCATCGACCAGGTAGTAGAGTGGGCGTGCGAGCGGGTAGCCGACTTCACTGGGATTGTAGCCATCGATCGGCAAAACCTTTACGCCCGGAGTGCCGGCATAGGCCAGACCCACATATCCAATCCCATTTGGATTATTGCGCACTTCTGAGGCAATTTGCTCGTTCCCTGCCATTTTCTGGGTTTGCTGACCATAATCTCGCGAATTCATCCCCATCTTTTGGAAAGCACCATACGTACCAGAGGAGGTATTGCGAGTGTAGATTGAAATATCACCCGTTTGCATGGAAACGCCCGACCAGTCGGTGACGTCCCCAGAGAAGATTATTTCGATTTCCTCCAAGGTAATAGAATTCATAGGGTTGGCTTCATTCACAACAATAGCAATTCCGTCATAGGCCACCGGCACCTTCTTCATGTCGACTCCTTTAGCTTGTGCTTTAGCGACTTCCTTTTCCTTAGGGTCTCGTGAAGACATTCCAATCGCGGCGGTACCGTCAATAATGGAAGTGACTCCGGTTGAAGAACCTTCAGCCGCAATTTCAAATGCTACCGAGATGCCAACTGCATCCATTTTAGCACGAAAGGCCTCCGCTAATTGAGGTACCATTTTAGCCCCAAGGGTATCAGAGCCTTTAATAACGAGGGTTTTCTGGGCAAATGCTGGGCTCGCTATCAGGGCAAGCAAGCAGGAGGCGCTTAACAGTGTACGGTATATTTTTTGCATGATCAGTATTGAGTGTTTTGTGACGTTTGAATGAAACAGTAATGACAGTAATGACACTGCCTAAGTCAACGGTTTCCGCACGCGTTTGCAAATCCTCTGGTAAGCGAGTCCCTTAGAAAGTTGGTTAATTTACTTTGATAAGCCCGGAGCACGAAGGAGGCTCCGGGCTTTCTTGTGCCCAAGACGCACAAAATTTCAACCGCAACGAGGGGGAGCGTTCACCAAGTGGAAATTCTTTAACTAATGGCGTGGCTTAAAATAAAAAATAGAACTCTATGCGGGTAAAAGTAGTTTTTATGATGTCTGAAATTTTCATGTTAATGGGATTCATGCTGGCGGCATATGCTATTGTCGCAAACAATTCCTTCCAAACTTTAGGAACTTTTTTGACTTCCAATAGCAAGCGCCCTTGGTGACTATTGTGGCTTTGGATATGCAGCATCATGGTGATTACGGTAACCTGGGGTTGGCTTGCCAATGGCGGAGATCCTGCCTTTGGCCGCCTAAAATGCCAATGAGCACTACCTGGGTCTTTTTTGGGCTCATCGCCGGACGAGAGATTGGGATTGCATTAACGCTTAGGCAACGCAGCAAAAAGAAAATCACCAACCTGGTGTGCTTGGATGCCGGTAAAGCCTTTGCGGGGTCTGTCAACGCAGTCATGCTCGCACTTTTTCTCCCACTTCTGGCAACGCTGATTCAGGATACAGACAATGCTGTATCCGCCATCCCAACGGCTCTCGAGCACAGCACGCAACCCTAGCTGAGCACCGCCACTCCAGACTTGCTTTTCAAGTGCCTCTTCTGCAAGGTTTTGAGCGTCGGCCTCGGCGTGCGGATGTTCGCTTGTCCTTTAGGATGAGAGGAAAGTCCGGACACCATCGGGCAGGATTCCCCGTGAAAACGGGGGCGCGGCTAGGCAACTGGTCGTGACGGATAGTGTCACAGAAAAGAAACCGCCTCGCGCTTGTCGTGAGGTAAGGGTGAAAAGGTGAGGTAAGAGCTCACCGCTCCGAAGGTAACGACGGAGGCAGGAAAAACCCAATCCGGTGCAAGGCAAAATAGGGAATCGGGCGGCCCGTCCTACGATTCCGGGTATGCCGCACCTCGCTTCGGCGAGGAGACCGCCCCGGCGGTCTAGATAAATGAGCATCCACCGAGACGCTTCAGCGAAACGGTGACAAAATCCGGCTTACAGCACTCCGGGGCCGACACCCTTACGCTTTGCCGAAGCAAGGGATAAGCGCTTGACAGCGCGCCCTTCGCCGTCCTTTTTCTTCCCTTCAACTTGAAAATTTATGGCTAATACTAAATCAGCTCAAAAATACATTCGCAAGACCGAGAACCGCACGCTACAAAACCGTCAGGTTAAAAGTCGTCTGAAGACGCTTTCCAAGAAGGTCGATGCCGCCATTCAGACAGGCGATAAAGAAGCGCTTGCCAGCGCCAGCAAAGACTACATCTCTGCGCTCGATAAAGCCGGGAAAACCGGACTCGTTCACGCCAACAAGATCGCACGCCACAAGGCACGTTGCGCAAATCTTGTCTCGGCCTAGAAATTGTTGCCTTTGCGTCAGAATTTCAGCCTCGGATTCGCTTGCCGAACCGAGGCTTTTTTGTAGCTCTAAATAGACTTTGAACGAAAGATCTGACCCAACTTTTGAACCACCCGCACTGGGTTTTCCGCCACCCTTCCTCGGACCGGAGCCCATGCGCTTACCCGTTCTTGCTCTTAATGCCAATTGGGTGGCACTTGCCAAGCCCCCGACAATTGCAATGCGTGAGCATCCTTGGAGTCTAGACTTTCCGAATCTTGATACTGCCCTCAATGCTCAGTTACAAAAAGAGAAACCCGAACTCCTTCGGCTGGGCGCAAGCTGTTTTGGCTCTATTTATAATCTCGAT
This sequence comes from Opitutia bacterium UBA7350, assembly GCA_949524905.1. GTDB lineage: Bacteria > Verrucomicrobiota > Verrucomicrobiia > Opitutales > Coraliomargaritaceae > UBA7445. The sequence continues at coordinate 275,188 of CATINC010000007.1, forward strand.
CCCGAACATAGTGGCGTCGCTCTATTCGGTATAAACCGATCTGCGATTGCAAGTCTTCGCGAGCAATACGGTGACGGGCGTATCCGAGCGAGCATCCACTTTATAACTCAAGACGATGGCGGCACCGAAACGCGCATCATAGATGCGCCGCTCCTCCCACACAATACCAAGCCCAAAATCATCCCCTCGACTGCCAAGGGTAAAAAATGCCGTACCGAATTTTCTCGTATAGCCTGTGCTGGAGATTGGTGCCTGTGGGAGGCCAATGTAGGTTTTGCGCGTCCGCATCAGATACGTGCCCACGCTGCTCTTGCCGGCATTCCTATCATGGGTGATTTTCTCTACGGAGGCGCTGCGAGTCCAAATGCGCACGATCGCGGCAATGCCCATGGACGGAGTTTCACCGTCAAAAAGCCGCTTTTTGACGGGCTTGCAGCGCATCTCCATACCCTTGAGCTACCTCAAGCAGAGAGACCTATTGCCGCCCCTCGACCACGGCGTTTTGAAGCCTGCCTTCGTCGTTTGAAGCTCTCCGAGCCTTCAAATAAGGCCTAAAAAAGCTTTACAAACCGCAACTGATATGAGTTGTTTGAGGTTTTCCAATAAACCACCGCAAATTTATTATGGGTAACCTCAAGAAGAAACGCCGTCTCAAAATGAACAACCACAAGCGTCGTAAGCGCTTGAAATCCAATCGCCACAAAAAGCGCACTTGGTAGCGTCCCAGACGGCTCAATCCGCCCAAGCGGACAATCGAAATGTTTTTCCAAGACCCGGTTTAATTACCGGGTCTTTTTTTGAGTCCGTGCGAAAATGAAAGCGTCGGCAGGTTCCCGCACTTTAAGCGCACACCTTTCATCGGAGTTAAATCTTTAAATCGCGTAAGAGTTTCCAGTCGGCAACAAAGGGACCAGCGGGCAATAAGCTTGCGAGTGTGAGTAGGGCGGTCGTGCGGGATTTCCAAAAGCCCTTCCACTGGAGGAAGGCGGCTATCCCGACATAAAGCATCCAAAGCACCCCGTGCGCCATTCCGATTTGTTGAACGGCACTTGGGTCATCCCATAAGTATTTCATAGGCATGGCATACCCCAATAGTAGTAGAAAGGAAATGCCCTCCAGAAGTCCGGTCAATCGGAGTAAATTTAAGGCGGAGAGCATTAACTTCCCGGTTTGATGGCGGGACTGCTCTGCAATTCAGGCGGCAGGGCATCGGCTGGATAGGTGGGAAAACTCAGTTGCGCTAGGCTGTGGTGAGGCACATCAAAGGTCGTTGCGCCTGCGCTACGGTCTACAATAACCCCAACTGCGACCGGGTCAGCGCCGTGTTTTCGGCATTGTGCCAGTGCTTCGATTACCCGACCACCGCGGGTGATCACGTCCTCAACGATCAAAACTTTTTCGCCCGGTTCAAATTTAAAATTGCGCCTTAGTTCGAGTTGATCGTCTACTTTTTCGAGAAAAATAAAGCGGGTGCCTAAGAGGCGAGCGACCTCTTGCCCAATGACGAGGCCCCCCATTGCGGGGCCAACGACGGTCGTAGCGCCATAGACCTTGAGGTCCTCAATCATCATTTCTGCGAGGCGAGTGACCTTATCGATATACTGGCATACTTGGGCGCACTGGAAAAAATGCGCGCTGTGAAGCCCGGATCGTAGGAGGAAATGCCCTTCCAATAAGGCACCGCTTTCGCGGAATATAGAGAGAACTTCCTCGTTATTTTGCTTCATAGGCTTACTTTGGCTCACAAGTAAGCGGCTGTGAAGCTGGAAATAAAAAATTTAACGCGGGGTACTCCGAAATGCCTCAGTGCCTGGATTTACTCGTCTCAAAAACGAGCGTGGCATCATTTTAAATCGTCTGCCGAATCATCGACAGGTGTCATTTTAATCCAGCCATCTTCCTTTTTATTAGCATTTTCCATGGAGCACAAGCAGCCGGTGAGAAAAAAAATAATACTTAAATTTAATACTATAAATGGATATAATAACTTATTCATATAAATTTAATAACCTAATAAATTAATTTTGTAAACCCTAATCAATGGAATCTAGCTTTTGTCAGCGGTTAAGCTTGTGGCTTGTGCTATGCCCTGCCTTAGCCCTATTTTAACTATTCTTTCATGCTATTTTTGCTACACCGCTACCTTTTTCGGCAAATCTCGACTGCCACCGCCTTAGCCTTGGCCTTATTTGTCTTTGTTCTGCTCTTGGGAAATGCCATGGGCGATATTTTTGGTCTCATGTTAGCGGGCAAACTGGATGCCCTCTTATGTTTTAAGCTAGTGGCATTGTTGATCCCCTATGTGTCGGTATATGCACTACCGCTCGGGATGTTGGCGGGAACCCTCATGGCGATGGGGCGCTTGTCTTCGCAGAATGAGATTACCGCCATGAAATCAGCCGGACTAGGCTTAGGGCAACTTACAAGCCCAGTCTTTTTACTCGCCTCTTTGGGAGTGGTGGTAGGATTGATCATCAATTTGCACTATGCGCCACAATCGCGAGCGGCCTATAAAGGCTTAATTGCCTCGGCAGTAACAGAAAATCCTTTGAGCTTTATTGAACCTCGCCGCTTTATAAATGAATTTCCTGGAGCGGTGATCTATGCCGGTAATCGAGAAGGCGCTCTTTTGAACGATGTTTGGTTTTGGAAGCTGAATGACGATAGGGAAGTTGAGTTGTTCATCCGCGGGCGCGCCGGAAAAATCGATTATCGTGAATCCGAAAATGCCATGACTTTAACCTTGATGGATGGAACCACTGAGCAACGAAAAACAGGTGGCGAAGCTGGTTTTAAAAATGCAGAATTTAACATGTTGGATTTTGGGGAGCTTTCCTTTGAGTGGTCTCTGAATTCCGTCGTTGAAACTCAGGCAACACAGCCTACAAAGCTCAAATACTTGACCTTTGCGCAAAAGATGGCGCACCGAAAACAACTGATTGCATCCGAGATTGCAGCTGGCACTGGACTTTCAAAAGAACGCGTACAACTTCAGTTTCATCTTCAACAAAATTGCGCCTATGCGTTCTCTGTATTTTCGCTGGCAATGTTTGCAATCCCCCTTGCTATCCGTGTGGGGCGACACGAAAGCTATGCAAATTTGGCACTCGCTTTGGTGGTGGCATTGATTTTTTATTCTCTAATGATCTCGGTTAATTGGTTACAGGGGATCGATTGGTTGCGTCCGGATTTATTAATTTGGCTACCCAATATTCTTTTTCAGTCGCTTGGGATTTACCTATTAGCGCGTACTAACCGACACTAAAGATGCAGGTGCGTGAATTAGAAGGACCATGGTCCTCGGAGGATTTGTTGCTGCGTTTTCGAGCTGCGCAGGGTTTCTTTGCTTTGGATAGTGCGCAATCAAATGATGGGCTCGGAAAGTGGAGTTTTTTTGGCGCTAATCCTTATGAAGTGATAACGAATGGCGCGGATTTAAGCGAGCTACGTGCGGCGATGCAGCGGCATTGTCCGCCAACGCATCCATCGATTCCTTTTACCGGAGGGGCTGTGGGTTATCTGTCATACGACTACGGGCGGCGACTAGAACGCCTTCCAGAGCAAGCCGCAGATGATCGTCAGATTCCGGATCTACATTTTGGACTATATGATGGCATTGCCGCACTGGAGCACCGCACGGGTAAGTTGTATTTAATCGCGCATGGTATCCATGCGCCAGAAGCGAAGGTGCTGGATGCATTAGAGTTAATGTTTAAATCGCCTGCGCCTGAAACAAACTGGGAGCAACCCGTGCGTGGATCTTGGGAGTGGAACTGTACGGAGGCAGATTTCATGTGCTCGGTAGAAGCCATCCGCGAATACATTGCAAGCGGGGATGCCTATCAGGTGAATTTGTCGCGCCGTGCGCGATGTCGATACCAAGGGGCTCCCATGCAGCTTTACCAAGCTTTACGCCGCGGCAATCCCGCTCCTTACGGTGCCTATATTGATTGCGGTCATTGGCAGTTGATTTCGACTTCACCGGAGCAATTTTTACGTAAATCGGGGCAGACTTTATCCACTCGGCCGATCAAGGGCACTCGACCTCGGGGAGTGGGCAGTAAAGAGGACGCTGCTTTAGCGGCTGAATTAGAGCATTCAGTAAAAGAGCGTGCGGAGTTGTTGATGATTGTGGATTTGGTGCGCAATGATCTTGGGCGAGTAGCGGAGTATGGTTCCGTGAAGGTGGAGCAATTATACCATCAGGAATACTACGCCCGTGTAATGCACCAAACGGCTCAAGTGCGTGCGCTTATGGCGAAGGGCAGGGATATTTTTGATTGTATTGAAGCACTCTTTCCTGGGGGTTCGATAACGGGCGCGCCCAAGGTGCGTGCCATGGAAATCATTGAGGAACTCGAGCCGACTCGGAGAGGGGTCTATTGCGGATCCATGGGCTATATTGGTTTTGATGGCGAAGCTGAGCTCAATATTGCCATTCGAAGTCTGCACTTAAAGGACGGATGGCTGGACTATCAGGCTGGAGGCGGTATTGTTTGGGACTCGGACCCGAAGGCGGAGTTGCAGGAAACCCTGGATAAAGGACGCGCCATCCACGAGAGTATCGAAGCATTATGTCAGCTATCATAAAAATCGCAGCCGATAGCCGCGTGGAATTTAAACCAACGGATGCGGGGTTTGCTTACGGTGAGGGCTTGTTTGAAACCATCAAGTGTTTCGATGGTGGGTTTTGTTTCTGGGGAGCGCATTGGGCGCGTTTGACCGCCTCATCGGCAGCGCTTGGCTTTGACTTACCAGAGGAGGGGGCAGTTTTAGCGGCCTTGCGTGAATGGAAAGCCATTGAAGGCAGCGATGTGGAGATTTTGAAATTGTCGCTTTTGCGAGAGGGAGATACGAGCGTGCTTTACCTCTATGGGCGGCCAGCTTTAGCGGATCTGCCGGAGAGTGTGCGCTTGGGGGTTGAAAAAGATACACGTGTAAATTCTGCTTCGCTATTAACGGGGCATAAGTCCCATAATTATATGGAAAACATGGTTCTTTGGCGCAGAGCGCAGGCGGCAGGCTACTATGATTATTTGCGCTTAAATACAGAGGGTCACCTGGCGGAGACCTGTGTTGCAAATATTTTCTTTATTAAGGGCGGCGTCCTGCATACCCCTGCCTTGGAAACAGGGGTTCTTGGCGGCGTGGTCCGAGCTGAAACCTTGCGGTTAGCTGCGGCGGAAAATATCGAAACGTGTGAAGGCGAGTATACCTTGAAAGACCTCGCACAAGCCGAGGCCGTTTTTTTGACCAATTCCGTGAAAGGGATTGTTTCCGTGGATTCTGTTGAGTCTGTATTTAAGTCCCGTAAATTAGAGATTGAGCAGGTTGAAACATTGAGCGCCCGACTTGCCGTCGCTGAACAAAATACTTCTGTAATACCTTAATGACAGCTGATAAAACATTTCATACCCGGCGAAAGGATTTGCCTTTGGGTCAGCAGACACACTTTGCGGGTATTTTAAATTTAACCCCAGATTCATTTTCTGATGGCGGGGATTTCAATCATATGGCAGCAGCGAAGGCGCATTTTCACAGCATGGTAAGAGAAGGTGCAGTCATCATCGATATTGGCGGAGAATCAACTCGTCCAGGGTTTGAGCCAGTTTCTGAGCTGGAAGAATTAGAGCGCGTCATCCCATTTATCGAGTCCATTCGCGAAGAAACGGATGTCTTGATTTCAGTGGACACCTCTAAGAGTGCAGTGGCCGCCGCCGCTTTGACGGCAGGAGCAGATATTATAAATGATATTTGGGGCGCACAGGGGGATCCCGCCATGGCAGGGGTCATTGGTTCAGCAAAAGCAGGCTGTATTTTGATGCACAACCGTCCGGCAGAGGCGGCGGGGGTAGGGGACGTTGTTGCTGGCATTTTAGATTTTTGGGAAGCCTCGGTAGCTCGGGTTTTAGAAGCAGGGGTAGGAGCCGGATCTATTCTCCTGGATCCGGGCTTGGGCTTTGGGAAAACCTATGAAGAGAACTGGGAAATAATGCGCCAACTCAAAGAGTTGCAGACAGCGGGCTACCCGCTTCTATTGGGGGCATCGCGAAAATCCATGCTGGCTCGCTTGTTGCAAATTGAAGATCCTAAGGCTCGACTCAGTGGAACTTTGGGGACAACTGCGTGTGCAATTCAGTCTGGAGTTGATTTTCTTCGTGTGCACGATGTACGCGAAAACCGCGAATGCGCGGATGTTTTGAATTATTGCCTTTATGGAACAAACGACAAAAATTGAGTTAAAGGGACTGGAATTTTTTGCTTACCACGGAGTTCTGCCTGAGGAGGCGAAGCTAGGGCAACAATTTTCTGTGGATGTGATTTTAAAACTGGACTCGGGTCTGCGTTTTGAAAGCGATGCCGTAGAATCTACGGTCAACTATGCGGAGGTATATGCCTTGGTGGATGCCATCTTTACGGGCGAACGCTTTAATTTAATAGAGCGCGCTGCAGAGGTAATTGCGGGACGGATTCTCAGGGATTTTGGACGGGTCGTTGAAGTAGCGGTGAAGGTGCGTAAGCCTGCTGCCCCCATCTCTGGTATTTTTGAATATTGCTCGGCGGAGGTGACGCAATGCCGTTAACACGTGCCTTTGTAGCGTTTGGCAGCAATGTTGGTGATCGTTTGGAAACCATGCGAGAGGCCTTGCGTTTGCTGACTGCGGACGGAAAAACGCGACGGATGAAGACAAGTCCAGTTTATCAGAACCGGGCGGTAGGGATGGGAGACGCCGATCCTTTTTTGAATGCGGTGGTAGAATTTAAAACGGCCTTGGATGCCGATGCTTTGCTTGAGCAGTGTTTTTTGGTGGAGGCAAAGTTGGGTCGCCAGCGAGCGACCTCATGGCAACCACGTACACTGGATCTAGACTTGCTCGCCTATGGAACTGAGCAGCGCAGGGACGCGCATTTGACGCTCCCGCATCCGCGTATTTCGGAACGTGATTTTGTGGCACAACCTTTATGTGATCTGGCGCCTGATTTGGAAATCAATGGGCAAACAATGCAAGCCATTGTGGCGGCTCTGCCAGAGTTTGAACTTGAGCTTTTCCGTGAACAGCTGGAAGGGCAGTCTCCAAAGCAATGAAACCCGAGGTTGAAATTGAATATTGTCCAGGTTGCCGGTGGTTGATGCGAGCAGCTTGGACATCGCAGGAATTACTAACAACTTTTGAGGGAGTGCTTGGAGCCGTGCGTTTGTGCCCATCTGAAATAGGTGGTCGTTTTACCGTACGTATCAATGGAGAGCTTGTTTGGGATCGTGCGACCGAGGGACGATTTCCGGAAATGAAGGAATTAAAACAGTTATTGCGAGACCGCATTGCACCCGATCGCGATTTAGGACACAGCGATCGAAAGGAGAGCTGCGAGCATGACTGATACTGCAGAGGCCATGGTGGTGGCTGCGAAGGCATTGGCGGATGGAGTGGATGCCCTTAACTTTGCTCCACCCACGGAAGTGGTCTATAATCCATTACGCTATGCTTGGGCTGCGCATGAGCAGTACTTAAGACTGCATGCTCAAGGAAAGAAGCGGGTTATTTTTATGGGGATGAATCCCGGGCCCTTTGGTATGGCGCAATGCGGAATTCCCTTTGGAGAAATTACCTTGGTACGTGATTGGGTTGGAGTAGAGGCTGCGGTGGATCAACCTCCGGTAGTGCACCCGAAGCGCCCAATTGAAGGATTTGCCTGCACGCGTAGCGAAGTCAGCGGGCGGCGTTTGTGGGGTGCTTTTAGGGACCGCTTCGGCAATGCGGAAGCTTTTTTTGCAAACCATTATGTAGCGAATTATTGCCCTTTAGTTTTTATGGAGTCTTCGGGGAAAAACCGCACGCCTGATAAATTGGCAGCATCTGAGAGGGTGGCTTTAGAGTCATTATGCGCTATCCATTTACAAGCAATTGTTCAGGCTTTAAATCCGGAATGGGTCATCGGGGTGGGTGCGTTTGCGGAGCAAATGGCTAAGGATGCTCTGGATGGCACGGAAGTGCGTATCGGGCGAATTTTGCATCCAAGTCCGGCGAGTCCGGCAGCGAATCGCGGTTGGGCAGAGCAGGCGACTGCGCAGTTAGAGGCCTTGGGTATTTGGTGAAAGTGAACTCCATTTGCATTAAAAAATTGTCAACTTTGTTTAAGTATGTCCTTTAATGTAAAGTTTAGACGATGCGTATTACATTATTAAAGTCGAAATTGCTACGGGCAGAGGTAACCGATAGGGCTCTTCATTACGAGGGGAGTTTAGCCATCGACATGGATTTTATGAAGGCCGTCGGCCTGCAACCCTACGAGAAAATTTTGGTAGGGAACATCAGTAACGGTGAACGTTTTGAGACGTATGCTATTGAGGCGCCGCGTGGATCGCATTGCATCGCCCTAAATGGTGCGGCGGCTCATAAAGGGCAACTAGGTGATCTGTTGGTGGTGATGGCTTTTGGTGAATTTGAGACGAAGGATGCCTGCGACTGGAAGCCGCAGGTGCTCTTGCTTTCTGACGGCAATCAGGTGTCGGTATTAAAAGATAAAGTTCAGGTTGCAAAGGACACTAAGCTCTAAGATTGGGGGTGGCATGATGCTACAGACGAAACAGCGGAACGCTATACTTGAGGTTTTGCAGGAGGCAAAGCGTCCATTGACTCGAGCGGAGATTTTATCACTGACCCGAAAAAAAATGCCACGTCTCGGGTCTTCTACGGTTGACCGCGCCATTAAAAAATTTTCTGAGACCTTTGATTTAGTGGGGGTTGATTTTCCAGGACAACCGCGGCGGTATGAATTACCTGCCGAAGGAGAACACCCGCACTTTATTTGTCGCAAGTGCAACCGGGTGTATGATCTGGAAGGGATTATGGCATTACCGCCATTGCAAGCACCGAAGGGCTATATCGTGATGGGCGGAGAGATTATTTATTCCGGTATATGTGCGTCATGCAACCAATGAACCTATTAGCGAGGGCTTGCCTTCTGGTTGTATTTTTACTGGGGTTTGCCTGTTCACCAGCAAAGCAGGATTTTGGGGGCAAGGTTGACGAAGTTCGACGTTTAGTGAGTTTGGCGCCCAGTCTTACGGAGGCAGTTTTCGCGCTTGGAGCAGGAGACTTATTGGTTGGGCGTTCTAATTATTGTAATTACCCGACAAGGGCGACTGCAGTGGATAGGGTTGGGCGCATGGATGCACCTAAAGTGGAGCGTATTTTGGCTTTGCACCCTGATCGGGTTTTGGTGACAAATTTAACACCTGCAGATGTAGTGGCGAGAATGCAGAAAGTAGGTCTGAGAGTGCTGCATCTGCGTTCGGATCGACTGGGAGACATTATCGCGACTTACAAGGAACTCGGTATACTTTTAAATCTCGAGACCAAAGCGGCTCTTTTGATTGATCAGCTTGAGTCGGCGATGGCGACTCTTGCGGTAAATGATGCTCCGCTTGGCAGTCGCTTAAAGGCCTGTTTGCTCTACGGCCTCGAGGCACCGTATTTTAGTGCTGGCAAGGATACCTTTCCAAGTGAGTTAATGGCACAGGCTGGATTTGAAAATCTGGCGGACAAAGCGTCTTTGGCTTGGCCGCAACTCGACTTGGAATGGTTGGTGCAAGAAAACCCCGACTGTTTGTTTATTGCAACTCGTGAGGACACTCCCTCAAAGGAGGTGAAGCTTCTTCAAATGCGTTCAAGTGAGGTTTGGTCGCAGATCACCGCGGTGCGCAAGGGGCAAGTTTATTTTATTACCGGAGATGCCCTTTCTGTTCCGGGTCTGCGGGTGATCGATGCTCTTAAGGTTTTTTCTAAAGCACGAGTAGCGATTGAAGTTCCCTGAGTGAATGCTTGCAGAGGTAGGCCTTCTTGTGGATAAGGTAGCCACGCATGGAGTTATGAATATTGATCAAACAAATGGTCTCACAGAACGGCTGAATGCCACGGAAAGCATTTTACCCGATCTGGAGCAATTCTTACTTAACCTGCAGGCTGGGGATTTTGGAATTGAAACCAAGACCAACGCCTTTGATTTGGTCACCGAGGGAGATCTTGCCAGTCAGGCGCGACTCACCGAGTTTATCAGTGAGCGCTTCTCGGGGGACCAAATTATTAGCGAGGAGGCATCCGCCAGCACCGCAACTCCGCAAGAGGGGTTTTGTTGGGTGCTGGATCCGATTGATGGGACTACTAATTTTGCAAACCGTATCCCTATCTGGGCGATTTCCATTGGTCTTTTGTATGACGGCCAAACCGTAGGTGGAATTGTTTCAGGGCCTGGCTTAGGCTTACGTTACCGTGGAGCGCTCGGGCAAGGGGCGAGTTGTAATGGTAAGCCCATCCATGTGAATAAAAAACCAAGCTTGGGATCGGGTGTGGTGGTGACTGGTTTCCCCTACGATCGAGCGCGGCGAGCGGAACCTTTGTCGCAGGCTTTGGCAAATATGTTGCGTGAAGCCGGCGGAGTACGACGCCTTGGAGCTGCGGCTCTGGACTTTTGTTTTGTGGCGGATGGTCGTTTTGTGGGTTATTATGAGATGTCACTTAAGCCATGGGATGCCGCCGCAGGGGTTGTCATTGCTCGTGAAGCTGGGGCGACCCTTTCCAATATGTCGGGCGGAACTTTAGATATTTTTAAGGATGAAGGAACTGTGGTAACAAACGGGATAATTCATGATGCTCTGCTGGCACAGGTCGGCCCCATGCTGGATGCCCTCGCATTAGGGGCCTCGACCTAATGTTCATGCTGTTGACCCAAACGTTTCGAGCCTTGACCTTTATTTTGCCTGCGACAGAGTTTTTTAACTTCATGCGGGTATAGTTTAGCGGTAAAACCCCTGCCTTCCAAGCAGGTGTCGTCGGTTCGATTCCGTCTACCCGCACCACTTGGTTTCTTAACGGGTCAACTCTCTGACTCCGGCTTTTAGCAATAGTTAGAAAAATGATACGCTCTTTAGGACGAACCGCAATCAGCCTAGTGCATGAGTATGGTGACTGGACGGTATTTAGCTTCAGCTCAATGGCCGGATTTTTGCGTCAGCGCCGTAGGAGACAAAAACTGGTAACAGCGATCCATGAGATCGGCGGGCGTTGTGTGCCCATTATTTTAACGGTGGGATTATTTACCGGACTGGTGATGGGTTTGCAATTGTACTACACCCTTGCGCGTTTGGGAGCGGAAGCAGCCCTGGGCGATGCGGTTGGGCTTTCGCTGGTGCGTGAGCTAGGTCCGGTGCTCACTGCGCTCATGATCGTGGGGCAATCTGGATCTGCGATGACTTCGGAATTGGGCTTTCAACGCAATGATGAACAGATTGATGCTCTGCAAACAATGGGGATCGATGCCAAAAGTTTTCTAGTCGGTCCGCGCCTTTGGGCGGCTCTATTTTGTTTCCCTGCGCTTACGGCATTTTTCGACTTAATCGGGGTATTCGGCGGTTACCTTACGGGCTCCGTATTGTTGAATGTAGATGCCGGAGTTTATTGGAATCATGTTTTTGATAGCATCACTTGGGCTGATGTGCGAGGGGGCTTTATCAAAGCGGTTATTTTTGGAGCGCTTACCATTTCGATTTGTTCCTATCGGGGCTTTTATTCGCACTTAAAGTCTAACCTGAGGGGAGTGCGCGGGGTGAGTGAGTCAGCGACTCGGGCGGTTGTCTTCTCAAGTGTCGCGGTTTTGGCGGCTGATTATTTAATCACTTCATTTTTGATCTAGGATGGCAGAAAGTTTTTTACAGATACGTGGCCTCAAGAAGCACTTCGGCACAAAGCGCGTGCTGGATGGTATTGATCTCGAGATCGCACGAGCCTCGGTTACAACCTTAATCGGTAAGAGTGGGATTGGGAAATCGGTTTTTTTGAAGTGTATCGCTAATCTGATGACTCCAGATGCTGGGGAGGTTCTCTTGGATGGAGTTGCTATTGGGAATAATCGCCGCGGAGCGGATCAGTCCGATGGGTTTACTTTTAGTTATATGTTTCAAAACAATGCCCTTTTTGATTCCTTGACGGCCCATGAAAATGTGGCGCTACCGTTGCGGGAGGCCGTTGGCATGGCAGCGGAGGCGGTGGATCAACGAGTTGAAGAAATACTGAAGCAATTAGACTTGGGCGGGGCGGGTTCGCGTTACCCCGCCGAGCTTTCTGGTGGAATGCAGAAACGAGTCGCCTTGGCACGTGCCCTAGTTACCAATCCGGAAGTCGTGCTTTTTGATGAGCCGACCACAGGCTTAGATCCGGAACGCAAATTTGGGGTCTTTGATATGATTGCAGACTATCGTGAACGCTTTGGGTTTACCGCCTTGTTGGTGAGTCATGATATTCCTGAAGTCTTTGAAATCAGCGACAAAGTCGCTTGGCTAGATGAAGGTAAAATACGATTTTTTGGAGATCCCTCTGAATTAGCGGCAGATTCACCGCGTTCTTGGTCGGGCTTACTTCAGTCCACAGAGGAAGTAGAAACGAATAAATTTTAATACTATTAAGGCATGAAAAATAAAAAGATTGAATACTTAGTCGGCTGCTTCGTTTTGGCGGGTCTTGCCGCAATCCTTTACTTAGCGATTCAGATAGGAGGTGCGCATCTTCTAAGGGGAGACCGCTACGAGTTAAAAGCGCAATTTGATAGTGCCGCGGGAGTGAATTCCGGCAGTCGAGTAGAAATTGCGGGCGTACGTGTCGGCACTGTTCGGACGGTCGATTTGGACGAAACTTATTACGCCGTCGTGACACTTGAGTTACCAAACGCGTTAAAACTGGATGAAGACACCGTGGCGTCGGTCAAAACTTCTGGACTCATCGGTGATCGTTTTATCGAGTTGTCACCAGGGGGCTCGAATTTTTATCTGGAAGATGGGGACACAATAGATAACACAAACTCGGCGCTCGATATTGAAAGTCTCATCAGTCGTTTTGCGGTTGGAGGCATCGATAAAAAAGAGTAAAGTTTTAAAATATATAAACATGAAGCATCTATTATTTTTATTGGCGTTTGGGATCAGCGCACAAGCAAGTCTTGAACCAGTGGCGGAGTTACAGAGCACGGTGACTGCCTCGGTGGAAGCCCTATTTGGCGAAGGAAGCGAGACTCAAAGTATTGAAGCAAAGCGTGATGCAGTGAAGACAGCTTTTGAAAAAAACTACAACATGGACATCATCATACGACGTGCAATTGGGCGTAATTGGCGTCGCCTTTCTAGCGAAGAACAAGCTCAGATCCTAATGCTGGTTAAAGAAGTCGTCTTAAAGGCATTCATTGATGGAATGGTAGGAAAATCACGACCGGAAATCAGCTATGATACTGCAGTTGAAAAGGGAGGCAAACGGTTGGAAATACCCTCAACTATCAAAATCGGAGATCTTAGTTTAGAGGTAAAATACAAGCTGGCTTTGATGCAATCTGGTTGGGAGCTCTACGATCTTGTTGCGGAGGGGATCAGCCTGGTTTTAAATTATCGCCAGCAATTTGATCAACATTTCCGCCAAGGGAGTGCGTCTGAGCTCATCGAAAAATTAGAAGCATTATTGAAACATGAAAAACTGGAACTCGAAACCCAAATTTAAGGCGATCGGTATCGCCGTTCTTTCATATGGGCTGCTGGCAGCGGGTCTGAGCGCAAATGATTTTGTGACTATGGACGAATTGCTTGATGAGGATTTAGATGGATCCACAGTTGAAGTGCAGGATCCGTTTGAGTCTGTTAATCGGGCTATTTTTAAGTTTAACGATTTCATTTACCTAAAGGTCATGGACCCAGCGGCCTCTGCCTACCAAGCCATCACGCCTGACTCCGTTGAGGGGAAGCTGAGCAACTTTTTTGATAATCTGAATTATCCTGTGCGTCTGGCTGGCAATCTCATGCAGGGTAAAGTTGAGGGTGCTCTTTTAGAAAGCAGTGCCTTCGTGATCAATACTACGGTAGGCGTAGTTGGTTTGTTCCGACCTTCAGAAAAATTTCCTAGGATAGCGTCATTGCCAAAAGAAGACCTTGGCCAGGCACTCGGCGCATGGGGCTTAGGCGAAGGCCCCTACTTGGTTCTGCCGATACAGGGGCCTTCTTCAGTTCGGGATTTCGCTGGCTGGTTTGCAGATAGGACCATTCACCCGCTTCAGAAACCCATAACGCAAGTGGATGAAGATAAAGTGCGAACGGCTTACAGCCTCGGTAAAACCGTGGGCAACAGCCCGACGCTAATGCAACGTTACCAACAGACAAAAAGCAGTGCTTTAGATCCGTATGTTGCCCTTCGCAACGCATATCTACAGTACCGCGAAGCTGCCGTAAGGGATTAAATAAACTCGTGTTAAAATTATTTTAATCCAGGATCGCCTCGGTTTTAGCTCCATTCCTGGATGGCGGTGTAGCGGGCGGCAATTTCATCCTGATACAGGGATAGTCGGGGATCCGCCAAATGGACATGGGCATCGTAAAGGCGAGCCGTCATGCTAGAAAGGCTTAGGGAGCGGCAAGACAGGCGTGGGCAAAATGCTGGATGAACTCAACGATGCGGCTCAAGCCATTGCGACGGTTGGGCGAGAGATGTTGGGTGACCCCGACTTCACCTAAAAAGGCGGCATCGTTATCGACAATTTCTTTTGGAGGGGCATCGCTATAGAAATCGCACAGTAGGGAGGCGATGCCTTTGACAATGGCGGAATCGGATTCGGATTTAAAGTAGCAGCGACCGTCTTTGAATTCGGGCACTAACCAGAGTTGTGACATGCAGCCTTCGATCTTAAACTGGTCGATGCGTAAATCTTCCGGCAAGCCGGTTGCAAGTTTACCCCGCTCGACAAGGTAACCAAGGCGTTCGTAAGGGTCGGGAATCAATTCAATTTCTTCTACGATGGTGGACTGTTTTTCCTTTAAATGCATGCTTCTAATAGAGGTATGAATCCGGCCAAAAATGTCAAATGAGGCTTCGTTGAGTTGTAGGTAACAAAAAGCCCGGTGCGGTGAAGCAACCGGGCTTAAAGGGAAAAGGGTTTTTTAGACCTTGAGCTTTCCGCCGTAGACCGCGTTGGCGCCCAATTCTTCCTCAATGCGGAGAAGTTGGTTGTATTTTGCGATCCGGTCGGAGCGACTGAGAGAACCAGTCTTGATTTGCCCACAGTTGGTGGCCACTGCAATGTCTGCGATAGTGGCGTCTTCCGTTTCACCGGAGCGGTGTGAAAGCACGGAGGTGTAGCCTGCTTCTTTCGCCATTTCAACAGCATCGAGCGTTTCGGTGAGGGAACCGATCTGGTTCACTTTGACGAGAATGGAATTGGCAGTTTCGGAATCGATCCCTTTTTTGAGGAACTTGGTATTGGTGACAAAAAGATCGTCGCCCACCAGTTGAGTCTTGTGACCGATTGCGTCGGTGAGTTTTTTCCAGCCGTCCCAGTCATTTTCGTCGCAACCATCTTCAATGGAAATGATGGGGAATTTCTTTTGTAGGTCTTTATAGAAATCAACCATCTGCTTGGCATTGCGCTTAGAGCCGTCTGATTTTTTGAAGATATATTTTTGAGACTTGGCGTCGTAAAATTCCGAGGAGGCGACGTCGAGCGCGAAGAAAATATCCTTACCGAGTTTATAGCCTGCTTTTTTGACAGCTTCGGCAATGACTTCGAGGGCGGCTTCATTGGATTCAAGCACGGGGGCAAAGCCACCTTCATCACCGACGGCGGTCGAGAGACCTTTGCTTTTTAGAACGCTCTTGAGCGCATGGAAAATTTCGCACCCCATGCGAAGGGCTTGACGGAAGGTGTCTGCTCCCTTGGGCATGATCATAAATTCCTGGATGTCGATCGGGGCATCAGAATGAGCACCGCCATTCATGATGTTCATCATAGGGACGGGGAGAACTTTGGCGTTAGTGCCTCCGATATATTTATAGAGCGGAAGGCCAAGTGCCTCAGCTGCGGCCTTAGCAGTGGCCAGGGAAACACCCAAGATAGCATTAGCACCGAGATTTTTCTTCGTAGCGGTGCCGTCAAGGGCCAGCATGGTTTGGTCAACGGTAACCTGATCGCAGGCATCTAGCCCGACGAGTTCAGGGGCGATGAGATGGTCTACATTGTCAACGGCTTTGAGAACACCTTTGCCAAGATAACGTTTCTTGGGAGCGGTGCCTTTTGGAAATTGATTGGCGGGTACGGAGCCATCACGCAGTTCCACGGCTTCGTTAACGCCGGTGCTGGCCCCGGAAGGCACGGCCGCGCGGCCAATGACGCCGGAGTCGAGCTCAACGTCGACTTCAACTGTAGGATTGCCGCGGGAGTCAATGACTTCGCGGGCACGGATATCGGTGATGTAGGTACTCATAAAATTATTAAATAGGATTCTAAAAAAAATCAGTGGGCGAGAAACTTTTGAAGGCTACCGCTAGAGGGCATTCAAGGATGCAAATCGACGCTGTCAATAATGCAGGCTTTTCTTAGCGTAATTGCTCCAGACGCTGTTGCCAAGGACTGGCAGGTGTGAGCTTACTCATTTGCTCGGCAAGGTTGGCGAAAACGTTTTCTTTTGCTTCGAGGTGAGCCGTGAGTGCCAGATAGTAAAGTGCTTCAGCGCGGATACTGTCTGCGGTGGTGGGTTCTGCGATCAACGCTTCCATTTCAGCCTGAGCGGCTGCGGTATCGCCTGTTTCTTTATTGGCAAAGGCAAGGCCTAAGCGCGCCCGGCTTTTGAGCATCGGGCTCTCTAAGGCGGTCATCGCACGGGCGTAATTTTCTTTTGCACGATCGTATTCAGCTGCTTCAAAAGCGGCGTCCGCTACTTGCAGGGCGGCAAATCCACCGAGCTCAAGGGTAGGATAGTCTGTTGCGAACGACTCCAGCGAATCATTGGCTAGAGCTTCAAGGTAAAGGCTTTGTTGTTTTTCTGAGGTATAGTTGCCGTAGATGCGAACTCCGTTTAAGCCAATAATGACCAAGGCTAGGGCGAGGATGCATCCGGTAACAAAACCTTTGTTTTCCATCCAATACATGGAAACTCGTTCTTCAAAGGCGATGTCGGAAGTGTTCTCTGCATCGACGAGATTGCGCTCATCAATTGTGGCCGCTTCCTCTTGAGTCTCAGGAAAGAGGTTTTTATTTTTCTTTTGTTGTGGGCGTTTCATGGTGTTTTGGGCAGGCTAGTCAAAGACAACAGTTTTATTGTTGTAAACTAAGATGCGATTGTCGAGATGGAGTCGAATGGCTTGGGCAAAAACAGATTTTTCAAGATCTCGCCCTTTGCGAATGAGATCTGCTACGGAATTACGATGATTGATTCGGGTAACGTCTTGGTGGATGATCGGCCCTTCGTCAAGGGTAGCGGTCGCGTAGTGAGCAGTCGCTCCGATGAGTTTGACCCCACGCTGGTGTGCCTGGTGGTAAGGTTTTCCGCCTGCGAATGCTGGTAAAAAGGAATGGTGGATGTTGATAACTGGGCAAGCAACTTCCGTGAGGAATCGGGCAGAGAGCACCTGCATATAGCGGGCCAGGACGATACATTTAACCCCGGTCTTTTGCAGTAGGCGCAATTGCTCTTCTTCGGCACTTGCTTTGTTTTCAGCTTTTACGGGAAGGTAATGAAAAGGGATGCCGTATTTTTCAGCGTCGGCTTTAAGGTGATCGTGGTTGGAAATAATGCAGGCTAGTTCACCCGCAAATTCGCCTGCGCGAAAACGGAGGATGGTATCGTGGAAACAATGATCGATTTTAGATACAAAGAGAGCGACTTTTGGGTGCTCAGTGCTGAGGGCTAGGCTGATTTCCATGCCCAGTTCATCGTGAACAAAAGCTTTAAAATCAGCTGCCTCTTTTTTAGGGTCGCCCGAGGGAGACCACTCTACGCGTTGAAAGAAGATGTTAGCCGCTTCATCTTTGTGCTGATCGGCATGAAAAATATTACTGCCGCGATGGAAAATCCAGCTTGAGACCTGCGAAACTAATCCCGGTTGATCGGGGCCGTGCAGGAGTGCAACGATCGTTTCCTTTTTTTCGGACATGAGTGTCTGGGGCTTTAAGCTTTATGGCATTCCTCTGAGTAGCTCTGAATAGAGCGCACCTCATAACCTTTTTCGCGAAGGCTTCGGATGCCGTCTACCGCGGCGGCGGCAGCAGAGATGGTTGTCATGATGCAGATGTTATGCTTAAGTGCTTCCGTGCGAATGAGATTTTCGTTTTGGCGAGGCACGGTGCCTTGAGGCGTATTGATGATGAGGGAGACTTTGCCGTTTTTAATAAGGTCAATTACATTGGGGCGACCTTCGCTGAGACGGTAAACCTTCTTAATAGCGATGCCGTTTTCCTTGAGAAGCTTACCCGTTCCAGCTGTGGCAATAATGCCAAAGCCTAATTCGCTGAGACCTCGGGCAATTTCAAGGGCACGCTCTTTATCGTGGTCTTTGACTGATATGAAAGCGTCACCTGAATCTGGAAGGCTTGGCTTGGCGGCCATTTGCGATTTGGCAAAGGCGACCCCTAGGTCTTTGTCGAGCCCCATGACTTCACCGGTGCTGCGCATTTCGGGGCTTAGCATAATAGGAGCACCGGGGAAACGATTGAAAGGGAAAACAGATTCTTTAACGGCCCAGTAAGGTGGGGTCACTTCTTTAGTAAAGCCAAGATCTGCCAGTTTTTCCCCCGCCATGACGCGTGCTGCGAGTTTGGCGAGGGGTATGCCAATTGCTTTTGATACAAAGGGAACGGTGCGGGAGGCACGTGGATTAACTTCAATGATGAAGAGCTCGTCGTCCTTGATGGCGTATTGTACGTTCATGAGGCCGACCACCTGTAATTCGCGGGCAAGGGCATAGGTTGCTTCACGCACTTTTGTGAGGATCGCTTCTGATAGGGTGTGCGGGGGCATCACCATGGCGGCATCACCGGAATGGACGCCTGCGAATTCAACGTGCTGAAGGATGCCGCCAATGACAGCGGTCTCACCATCGGAGATACAATCGACATCCAATTCATAGGCATCCTCGAGGAATTGATCCAGGAGGACGGGTTTGCCGGGGGCTACTTCAAAAACGTCCCGCACGATGGCTTTCATCTCGGTAACATCGTATACGATGAACATACCGCGTCCACCCAGCACAAAGGAGGGGCGTAAGAGAATGGGAAATCCGATTTCACCGGCGAGCTCGTAAGCCTGTTCTTGCGAGTTGGCAATGCGGTTCTTGGGTTGCTTGAGGTCAATGCGATCGAGGATTTTACGGAAGAGGTCACGGTCTTCAGCGGCGTCGATCATGGAGGGCGAGGTCCCGATGATATTGACTCCATGTGCTTCCAGGTCACTGGCAAGATTGAGCGGGGTCTGCCCGCCGAATTGAACAATGACGCCAGCGCATTTTTCCTGACGATAGATTTCGAGAACGTCCTCCAGGGTGAGGGGTTCAAAGAAAAGTTTATCTGAGGTGTCGTAGTCGGTAGAAACCGTTTCGGGATTTGAATTTACCATGACGGTTTCGTAGCCTGCCTCGCGCAAGGCAAAGGAGGCGTGAACGCAGCAATAGTCAAATTCAATGCCTTGCCCAATCCGATTAGGACCGCCGCCAAGGATCATAATCTTCTTCTTATCCGTGGGGGTGATTTCGTTTTCTGCACCGTAGGAGGAGTAGAAATATGGGGTGTAAGCCTGAAATTCCGCGGCACAGGTATCTACCAAACGGTACTGAGTATGAATGTCTAAAGCTTCTCGCTTTTTGCGCACGGGTTGCCGACTGGCGTTGATCAGTTCTGCGATGAGAGCATCACTGAAGCCGGCTTCCTTTGCTTGCCGTAGGAGGGGAGCCTCAAGTTTTGTCAGACTGGTGGCTCGGAGGGCTTTTTCGATATCAACGAGTTCGTTTAATTGCTGCAGAAACCAAGGGTCAATGGCACAGATTTCATGAATTTCTTCGACGGTCATTCCACTGAAGAAGGCATGGCGCAACCAAAAGACGCGCTCTGGGGTAGGGATCGAAATACCCTCGCGAATTTTTTGTTTATCCTGAACGGGTTCGTCGAGTCCGGCGCTTTTAGATCCTACAAATCCAGGGGCCCCTATTTCCAGTGAACGCAGGGCTTTTTGAAAAGACTCTTTGAAGGTGCGACCGATAGCCATGGCTTCGCCCACAGATTTCATCGCAGAGGTTAGGGTATTGTCGGCACCGGGAAATTTTTCGAAGGTAAATCGTGGGATCTTGGTGACAACGTAATCAATGGTGGGTTCAAAACTTGCGGGGGTTTCGCGGGTGATGTCGTTTCGCAATTCGTCTAGGCTGTAACCAACGGCCAATTTGGCGGCCATTTTTGCAATAGGGAAGCCCGTGGCTTTTGAGGCGAGGGCGGAACTGCGGGAAACCCGTGGGTTCATCTCAATCACAACCATGCGCCCATTTTCGGGATTAACTGAGAATTGAATATTGGAGCCGCCGGTTTCAACGCCAACTTCGCGAATGCAGGCAAAGGAGGCATCGCGCATCAATTGGTATTCCTTATCGGTAAGCGTCATCGCGGGCGCGATCGTGATCGAGTCGCCTGTGTGTACTCCCATGGGGTCAAAGTTCTCAATCGAGCAGATCACCACGCATTGGTCTTTGTGATCGCGCATGACTTCCATCTCATACTCCTTCCATCCAAGGAGGCACTCTTCGACGAGGACTTCAGTGGTGGGGGAAATTTCGAGCCCATACTGGACCATTTTTTCGTATTCTTCCCGGTTATAAGCAATCCCACCGCCTGCACCGCCAAGGGTAAAGCTGGGGCGAATGATGATGGGGAAATCGCCGATCAATTCGTCAGCGGCCTTAAGGGCATCGGGAAGATTGTTGACCGTTTGGGAGCGTGCCACGTCGAGGCCAATTTTTAACATGGCTTGTTTAAAGACTTCGCGGGCCTCTCCTTTTTCAATGGCTTCGGGTTTAGCTCCGATCATCTCAACTTCGTATTTTTCTAGAATACCCTCCGCATTGAGATCCATGGAAAGGTTTAGACCGGTCTGTCCGCCCAGGGTGGGTAGCAGGGCTTGCGGGCGTTCCTTAGCAATTATCTTTTCAAGGGCATCAATCGTGAGAGGTTCGATATAAGTAACATCCGCAAACTCGGGATCTGTCATGATGGTGGCGGGATTACTATTTACGAGCACAACTCGATAGCCTTCCTCGCGTAAGGCTTTACAGGCCTGCGTCCCAGAGTAGTCAAACTCACAAGCTTGGCCGATCACGATCGGTCCAGAGCCTATAATCAGAATGGTTTCAATATCAGTGCGTTTTGGCATAAAATTGTTTTGAGCGTGGAATTTTTATACCAGCATGCAAGCAAGAACACATCAAGCTCGCCCCTCTGAGCGATATTATCCGAAATGGGCTTGTCAGCTGGACGGAGCTTGATGTTTTTGGAGAAGTGTCAGCGCCTAAAAACACATCTAGCATTTCGGATAGTCTCGAGGGTTTGCCCTACGAGCGTCTCGAGGAGCAACTGGAAGCATCCGGGGTCAATCCTTTGCACGCTAAAGCGCTCTTTAATGCGGTGCATCGCCGTTTAGAGCATCCGCTTTCTTCTGGGATCGAGCGACTGGTTCCACCCTTGCAGCGCTGGCTTACTTCTCAAGGAGCTCCAACCGCTTGTGCCATGGAGTCTGTCAGCGAAACTCCCAGTACAGATGGGTACACTCATAAATACCTACTACGCCTTGCCGATGGTGCTGAGGTGGAAACGGTACAAATGGGGTTTCCGGGGCGATTTACCGCTTGTTTGAGCAGTCAGGTTGGTTGTGCAATGGGCTGTGTTTTTTGTGCTACCGGGCAAATGGGTTTTGCTCGCCATCTGAGCGCGGGGGAAATCGTGGCGCAGGCACTTCATGTCGAACGGCAACTTCGTGGCTTACAGGGAGAGCGGCTACGCAATATTGTCATGATGGGCATGGGCGAACCGCTCCATAATTTTGAGGCGACGATGACCGCACTCGAAATTTTGACGGATAACCGCGGCCTAAACATAGGTCCTGCACGGGTCGCCATCAGCACGGTAGGTCATATTCCAGGAATTGAGCAACTAGCGCGGCACCCCAAGCGTTATTCTTTGGCGGTTAGCTTACACGAAGCTAGCGAGGACGAGCGTGCCGCTCTCGTGCCCGTAAATAAAAAGTGGCCGCTTGCGGATCTCTTACAGGTTTGCCGGGACTACTCACGCCTCAAACGTGCCCGGGTCTTCTTTGCTTGGA
Source organism: Opitutia bacterium UBA7350 (assembly GCA_949524905.1). Lineage (GTDB taxonomy): Bacteria > Verrucomicrobiota > Verrucomicrobiia > Opitutales > Coraliomargaritaceae > UBA7445. The sequence continues at coordinate 297,344 of CATINC010000007.1, forward strand.
CCTTGATTGGCGGGGTGAATGACAGCGACGATCACGCTCGTCGACTGGCCGACCTCTTGCGTGGGATGGATGCGCATGTAAACCTTATCCCACTCAATCCCACCGAGGGTTTTGAGGGAGATGCGCCTGAAGCTGGTCGCGTGCGAGCGTTTCAACAAATCATTCAAGACTCGGGCTTACCGAGCACTGTGCGCCAGCGGCGTGGAATTGATGTTGCCGCAGGGTGTGGTCAGCTTAAGGTCGCTAGAGCAAATCGCGTTTAAACGATTTTAATCTGATTTTGACGTGAGCAGTTTACTTGAGACCTAGTTTTTTGAGCTTGGGCCGTATGATGCGGGCGCAGTAGGGCTGTCCCGGGTTTTGCTGATAGTAGTTTTGGTGGTAGTCTTCCGCCGGATAATAGGTCGAGGTTGCCGTAATTTCCGTCACGATGGGATCCTTAAACATCGTCTGTGCAGCCGCCATGGACGCATGGGCGGTTGTCTTTTGAGCCTCGCTATGGTAAAATATAGTGGAACGATATTGCGTGCCTACGTCATAGCCTTGACGGTTCAGTGTGGTGGGGTCATGCGAGCGCCAGAGCCAATCAAGGAGGGTTTCGTAGGAAATGACCTGAGGGTCAAAATGGATTTGAGTGACTTCGGCATGACCGGTAATACCTTCACAAACGCTTTGGTAGGTTGGGTTTTCTTCTTTACCGCCCATGTAACCGGACTCAACGAAATGAACGCCATCGAGTAATTCAAAGACGGCTTCTACGCACCAGAAGCAACCCGCTCCAAAGGTCGCAATTTCCAATTTACTCTTTTCTGTCTCTGGCATGATTTTTATGTCTGCATTAGGGGTTTCTTTTGCGCAGGCAGTCATGATAAAAAAACTCATGCAAAAGAGAAGGGTGGAGTTTGGTGGTAACATATCAATCAGTAGCGAACTGCAACCAGAAGTTCCTTTTTAGCCTTAAAGTGAAATCACTCCAGGCACTTGTGCCACCCGTTGGTAGATCGCAATGACTTCATCGCAGGAATGCATCTGCATTTCCATGGTGTAAGCAGTGTAGCGACCGTTGCGGGAGGATTGAGACTGCACGGGATCATCTGCAAATAATTTCAGGACCGTCTCGGTTTGATCTTTCGGGACAATAAATTTGAAAGGAAAAATGCAGGGCCAATCGTAATTTGCATCTAGAGAGGACCGGAAAGATTCTAAGCTTTTGTCTTCAGACATCTTATAAACCTACACATAAAGCTCATTTTGTCACGCCCAGCATATTGCTTCCGGACTTGCCACAGAGGCCTCGCCTGTTTTTGTTTGGAAACTTCTCAACCCGCCCGGGTGGTGGAATGGTAGACACTGGGGATTTAAAATCCCTTGCCTGAAAAGGCGTGCGGGTTCAAGTCCCGCCCCGGGCACCAGACCTCAAAAATGCTCTATGGCGTTTACCGTTCGTCTATTGGAGGCTAGACGAGGTCGTTTAAACGGGAATATTCCGCCTAAACCCGCACGAATACTGATTCTTTGATTATTTTGGAAGTTGGCACATGGAATGCTTTTGTTTAGATGCTCGTGCGTTGTGCGGGTGTTGGCATCAAAGTTTGTCAGCTCTATACACACTAAGAACTCATCTAAACGTTACTAACATGAAGATTAAACATTCTTTACTCGCGATGCTGCTCTGCGGTATGGCGTTTATGACGACTGGTCTTGTTGCTGAGAGCGCCGCCGATTTGGCGATGGCTCCGGCGAAAGCTGCCTTAGAGGCTGGCAATGGCCAAGCGGAAGACTACTTGGCGCTTCTTGAAGCCCAAGGCGAAGATGCTTATGCTTTCGACTTTTTCACAACTTCGATGTTGTGGACAGTTATTGCAGCAGCCCTCGTCTTCCTTATGCACCTCGGTTTCGCCACGCTTGAAGCGGGCCTAACACGCTCCAAAAATACGGTAAACATTCTCTTTAAGAATGTTTTCATCATCTGCGTAGGTCTGCTCACTTACGCCCTAGTTGGTTTTAATACGCACTACCCTTGTGGCAGTTGGATCATCGAAAACTGGCTCTCACTCAACGGACCCTTGTCCGCAGGTAACGTAGACGACACTTTCGCTTACGGTGGTGTTGGTCTCGCAATGACGGGATATGGTGACTTTATTTTCCAAGCAATGTTTGCTGCAACAGCTGCCACGATTGTTTCGGGTGCAGTTGCTGAGCGCATAAAGCTTGGTACCTTCATGGTATTTGCAACTTTATTGGTTGCATTTGGTTATCCCATCGTGGGTGCCTGGCACTGGGGTGAAGGTTGGCTCAATGTTATGGGTTTCTATGATTTTGCCGGTTCTTCTGTCGTGCACGCTTTCGGTGGTTTCGCTGCTCTGGCTTGCGTCATCATTCTTGGACCTCGTGCTGGCAAATACACCGAAGGTGGTATCAAGCCCATCCTTGGTCACAGTATGCCACTCGCAACCATTGGCGTATTCTTGCTTTTCCTAGGCTGGTTTGGCTTTAACGGTGGTTCAGTGCTTTCTGCGGATCCTGCTCTAGTCGGTCTAGTGTTTGTAACAACTGCTCTGGCAGCTGCAGCCGGTGGTCTTTCTTCGATCCTTGTGTCGATGGTATTTCTCAAAAAGCCGGATCTTTCCATGTCTTTGAATGGTATTCTTGCAGGTCTAGTAGGTATCACAGCAGGTGCTGATGCCATGGGTCCATGGGCAGCAGCCCTTGTCGGTGCGATCGCAGGAGCGATTGTGGTCTTTTCCATCATCTTCTTTGATAAAATCAAAATTGATGACCCTGTTGGTGCAATCTCTGTCCACGGTGTTTGTGGTATCTGGGGTACGCTTGCAGTTGGTATCTGGGGAGGCGCAGACTTCGTTGTCCAGCTAATCGGCACCTTGTCCGTTAGCTTCGCCGCATTCGCCTTTGCCTTTATTGTCTTTGGTATTCTTAAAGCGATCATGGGTGTCCGCGTTTCCGCTGAAGAAGAAGCTGAAGGCCTCGACATCAGTGAGCACGGTCAGGAAGCCTATCCCGACTTTGCTCCCAGTTCACGCTAAGGCTGCCTGGCTATAACCATAAACATTTCAAGATAAATATTATGAAATTAATCAAATCCATCATCAAGCCCTTCAAGCTCGAAGAAGTGAAAGAAGCACTCGCCGAGGTTGGCATCGAGGGTATGACAGTGACCGAGGTTAAAGGCTTTGGTCGCCAAAAAGGTCACACGGAAATCTACCGTGGCAGTGAATATACGGTAGACTTCCTACCTAAGGTTATGATCGAGGTCATTGTGGATGACGCAATCGCAGACAAAACTGCCAGCGCCATCGTGGAAGCTGCCAAAACCGGCAAGATCGGTGACGGTAAGGTTTTCATCCTGCCAGTAGAAAGTGCAATCCGCATACGTACCGAGGAATCGGGCGCGGAGGCACTCTAGTAAGGCGCTGACAGATCTGTTAAGGTCTACAACGGCCATCCCTTTCGGGGGGTGGCCGTTTTTTGTTATTTACGCCACAATGTGTTTATACTTTTATTTTAAAATCGCGTTTCGGCGCGTAAGCAAAACTAACAACGAACTATACTATGCAAAAGACCTTACAATTACTTGTCTTATTTTTCGTACCCTTATTGCTCGGGACGACCCTTATGGCGGAGGAGGCCACGGAAGCAGTGGTATCGACGCTGAGTTCTGGCGACACTGCCTGGATGATCACCGCGACGGTGCTGGTACTCTTTATGACGCTGCCTGGCTTGGCACTTTTTTACGGCGGTCTGGTACGCTCCCAAAATGTGCTCTCAGTATTGATGCATTGTTTCGCAATAGCTTGCCTGGCCTCGTTACTATGGGTCGGAGGGCTATACAGTCTGGCTTTTGCCGAGGGTACGGCCTACTTGGGAGGGCTCTCTAAGCTTGGCTTGCTGGGAGTGGATTCCAGCAGTATGGAGGGCGCAATTCCAGAATCAGTTTTTATCATGTTTCAACTGACCTTTGCAATCATTACACCCGCCCTGGTTGTGGGTGCATTTGTAGAGCGCATGAAATTTTCGGCGGTCTTACTTTTTTCAGCACTTTGGTTGATTGTGGTCTATGCTCCTGTAGTTCACTGGGTATGGGGCGGCGGTTGGCTCATGGAAAAGGGTGTGCTCGACCTTGCCGGTGGTATCGTGGTACATGCCACCGCGGGTATTTCTGCCTTGGTTTTGGCAAAATGCCTTGGGCCACGGGAAGGTTTTCCAACCAAGCTGCACGTGCCGCATAATCCTGGAATGGTCATGATTGGAGCTTCTATGCTCTGGGTTGGCTGGTTCGGTTTTAACGCGGGCAGCCAATTGGCGGCTAATGAAGCTGCTGGGATGACGATGCTGGTAACCCATATTTCTGCAGCAGCCGCTAGTTTGACCTGGATGACAATCGAATGGTTAAAAACGGGCAAACCGGGTCTTGTGGGGATTGTTACTGGCATGGTGGCCGGTCTGGCATCAATTACGCCAGCTTCTGGTAATGTCGGCCCGGTGGGCGCTTGTATCATCGGTTTTCTCGCGGGCTTCATTTGCTACTTTGCTTGTGGTTTCGTCAAGCAAGGGCTCAAGATTGACGATTCTCTGGACGTTTTTGCGGTTCACGGCGTGGGCGGCATAATGGGGACACTCTTGGTGGCGGTGCTCGGTACGGCTGCTTTTGGAGGCTTTGGGGTAGAATCCATAAGCGCCCAACTTAGCACTCAGGCCTTTGCGGTACTCGCAGTAGTCCTTTGGTCTGGGATCGCGAGTTATGTGATTATTATCGTTTGCAGAGTTGTGACCGGTCTGCGAGTCTCTGCTGAGGTTGAAACTACTGGGCTAGACCAAGGTGAGCATGGCGAAACCGCCTACCACTTTGAGTAGGGAATTTGCAATTGCCTCACGCTAGTGGTGCTATACGTTATAACTCGATATAACTAAATATTCTATGAAATTGATCAAAGCCATAATCAAACCCTTCAAGCTCGATGAGGTGAAGGAAGCCTTGACTGAACTGGGAGTCAGCGGACTAACCGCTATCGAAGCGAAAGGCTTCGGTCGCCAAAAAGGTCACACGGAGATCTATCGCGGGAGTGAATACACCGTTGATTTCCTTCCCAAGACCGTCATTGAAACTGTGGTAGACGACTCGCTCGTGGAGCAAGCCGTTGCTGCAATTGTGAATGCTGCCAAGACCGGCAAGATCGGCGATGGTAAAGTATTTGTTCTCCCGGTTGAAAGTGCGGTCCGTATTCGCACCGACGAACAGGGCGGCGAAGCGCTCTAAACAAGCGCCTTTATTACCCCAATACAAATCCGCTTTCCTTTTGGGAGGCGGATTTTTTTGAGTCAGTTTGATTTGCTTTGGGAAAATACCCAGTCATAGAATTCGGCAGTGCCATAGGTTACTCGCCGTGCATTATGGCCTTCATTCGGGTAGTTACGTAGGTAGACCTTCGCGCCGCCAGCGCTTCGGATACTTCTAACGATGCGCTCTGAGTGTCCAGGGGGAACAACTTTATCAAGAGCGCCGACAAATGCAAAAACTGGGACTTTTGCTAGGTTGGCAGCCCAGTCATCGAGATCTTTTGTAACGTCCATTGGACCATTATAACCGATGCCACCAACAACAGGTACGATGGCTGCAAAATGCTCGGGGTTGTGACCGCCCCACATCCAGCTACCAAAACCTCCCATACTGTTGCCCGTTAGGTAGATACGATTTTCATCGATTGGAAGGGTCGCCTTTAGGTGCGTGAGGAGTAGATTGAGGTCGGTATGAAACCAGGTCGCCCAACCGCCATCTTTACTTTGCTGCAGGCATTGCGGAGCTACGATCAGGCAGGGACCTTTGCGGAAACGCTGTATGCCGTCGGTGAGTTGACGCACTTGGCCTTTGATCCGGAGGATATCGGTGCCTTTACCGCCACCTCCGTGCAGGTAGATCAGAAGCGGCTGCTTTGCTTGTTTTGCATTCCCTACGCGGAAGAGGAGGTATTCCGAATTTAAAGCAGTCGTTTTTTTCTGAAGGTTGGATTCGAGGCGTTCAACGGTTGGTTTTACCGGCTGAGCAAAGCTTGCCCAGAGGGGCGTTAGGAGCAGGAAAATTAGGATAGATGGTTTCATAAGGGTGAGGCTGGGTTATATTTTCGGTATTTTAGGGTCGTTTTTGTCAAGGATATCGGGAGCACGGGGGTCGTTTCCGGCGGTTTTGTGGTAGCGACCCGTGAGTTTGTCTTTTTCGTATTGGGTGAAGCCTTTTTGGGTAAGGTTTTTATGGTCGAGTGCTCGCTGATTAGCTTTCTCAGAGTACCGCGTATTCAGAGCGGGGCTGCCGATGACTTTGCGGATCGGTTTTCCGGTGTGGGGGTGTTTTGTGAGGGCGGGATCTGCCATGGCTTGAATGACTTCAAATTGGGGGCCCGGACTGCCGTCAGGAAGAATTTCTTGGTAAGTATAGGTTGGCATAAGAGATCGAGTCTAGCTGTGTGAAATGGCAGGATCTATGCTTACCATGGACTTGTAATGATACAAATTCAAATTGTAGCTTGCATGGATTGAGGGGTCTCGTAAGTTACGGCAGTTCAAAACAGATGATTCTGTAAATCAAATGAGCACAGAAAGCACAACCTTAGGGTATAATAGTAAAGTGGAGGGCGAAGTGGTCGTAACCCAAGCGGATGCGGTCATTAATTGGATCCGAAAGCATTCGGTCTGGCCCATGCCAATGGGCTTGGCCTGTTGTGCGATTGAACTGATGGCGGTAGGGGCCTCTCGTTTCGATATTTCCCGTTTTGGCATGGAGGTCATGCGCTTTTCGCCTCGCCAAGCCGATTGCATGATCGTATCCGGCACGGTTACATATAAAATGGCAGAGGTGGTGCGTCGAATATACGAGCAAATGGCGGAGCCCAAATGGGTTGTTGCCATGGGTGCCTGTGCGAGTACGGGCGGTATGTATCGTTCTTATGCAACCCTCCAAGGGGTGGATCGGATTATACCGGTAGATGTTTATGTAAGCGGTTGTCCGCCACGCCCAGAGGCGCTGTTGGATGCTATGATTAAACTGCAAGACAAGATTGGTCGAGAGAGCTCGGTCAAAAACTTGACTGCACCGAAGGCTGTTGCTGAAAAGCCGGCCTTCGCAGGGAAGGAAGCGTAGCATGAGCCAAGCGGATTTCGCATCCCTTAAGGAGCGTTTCGCTTATTTGACTGAGCGGGATTCTGCCGATCATCTGTCGGTGAATTGTCCCGCCAAGCATTTATTGGAGTTTTGCACGTCACTGCGCGACGAGCTTGGCTACGATCTCTTGTTGGATGTAACTGCGATTGATTGGGATGTACAAACCAGTCCGCGTTTTACGGGTATTTATCACATCCTTTCGACCACGCATCACAATTATATCCGCATCGCTTCGGATTGTCTGGAAGATGCCCAGCCAAGTCTGCCAAGCCTTGCGGGGATTTTTCCAGCAGCGAACTGGCACGAGCGCGAGACGTATGATATGATGGGCATTCGTTACGAAGGTCATCCTGATTTAAAGCGTATTTTGATGTGGGAAGATTATCCTTATCATCCCTTGAGAAAGGAATTCCCGCTGGCGGGGATTGAGGTACCATTTCCTGCGGCGGATGTGGCAGAGTCTGCAAATGCTAAAGTTTTGCCCGCGCCGATGATGGGAGGACCATTTGTTTCGCCGAGTGGTGGAACTATGCGGGAAATTGAACCGCAAGCTAAGGACGAAAGTTGGACGGAAAAGGAGGAACAGCACTGATGGCGACTACAAATGAAATTTCAATTGGAGATCTCGGCGCCCGTGCAGGTGAAGCAGAGGAAGAACTCAAGGGCGAAAGCATGGCACTTAATATTGGGCCTTCCCACCCGACCACTCACGGAGTATTGCGACTTTTAGCCGAACTGGACGGAGATATCATCACTAAGTGTGAACCGGTCATTGGATATTTACACCGTGGTGATGAGAAGATCGCGGAAAACATGACATATAATCAGTTCGTACCTTACACCGATCGTTTGGACTATCTCGCGCCACTGGCAAATAATGTCGCCTTTGCGATGGCGGTTGAGAAATTAGCAGCCCTAGAAGTTCCAGAGCGTTGTCAAGCGATACGGGTTTTATGCTGTGAGTTAGCGCGGATATCTTCGCACCTTTTAGGGATCGGAGTTTTTGGTATGGATGCGGGTGCTTGGACGGTCTTTATGTATACTTTTACGGAGCGCGAAAAACTTTATACCTTATTTGAAGAATTAACAGGTGCGCGATTTACCACGAGTTACACCCGCATTGGGGGCGTGGCGCGCGATATACCTGAAGGCTGGCTCGGTCGCGTAACGGATTTTATCAATGGGGTGCTCCCGGTATTGGACGAGATTGATAAATTGCTCACTCGTAATCGTATTTTCGTAGATCGTACCCAAGGAATAGGAACAATCTCTCGCGAAGACGCAATTGCTTACGGTCTGACGGGTCCAAACCTGCGCGCTTCGGGCGTGGATCTCGACCTGCGCAAGGACAAGCCCTACCTGGGCTATGAAAATTACGATTTTGATGTGCCAGTAGGGACGACGGGCGATTGCTATGATCGTTATTTGCTTCGTGCCGAAGAGGTTCGCCAGTCCGTGTGTATTATACGCCAAGTGATTGATACTATCCCAGATGGAAGTTTCTACGCCGAGGACGCCAAGCGTATATTTTCTCCACCAAAGGAAAAAGTGCTCACTAGTATGGAGGCGTTGATTCAAAATTTTATGATCACCACCGAAGGGCCACAGATACCTGCGGGGGAAGCCTACTTTGAGGCGGAAAACCCGAAAGGGGCGCTTGGTTTTTACGTAGTTTCTAAGGGTGGAGGCGTACCTTATCGCCTTAAGATACGTGGGCCTTCTTTTTGCTCGCTCAGCATCTTGGACAAACTTGTGCCGGGGCATTACATGACGGATATTACGGTCATACTCGGCTCCTTGGATTTTGTGATGGGGGAATGTGATCGCTAAATTTTAAAAGTTATGGAGCTAAAACCCGAAACCCTGGAAAAGATTGACCGCCTAGTGCCGCGTTATCCCGTGAAACGTAGTGCGGCGCTTCCGCTCTGTCATCTGGTGCAGGAAGATCTGGGCTATCTTTCGGATGAGGCAATTGAATGGATTGCAGAACGCCTTGAATTGGAACCGATCAATATCGCTGAGATCGTGACTTTTTACCCAATGTTGCGCCGTGAACCGACCGGTGAATACCACGTTCGCGTATGCCGCACCTTGCCCTGTGCTCTTGGGGGAGCCTATCAGACTTGTCGCCGTTTGGAGGAAGCCTTAAATGTGAAAGTTGGGCATACCAGTGAAGACGGAAAGGTAACCCTGGAATTTGTGGAGTGCCATGCGGATTGCGGCAAAGCTCCAGTCGTGATGGTCGGGGAGACGGAGTACACTGAGGTCGGACTAGAAGCGGCGGATTCTATGGCAGAGAAAATCAAAAACGGAACCCTGTAATTATTTCTTGAGATGGCAATGGAAGAACAACGACTGATTTTTAAGCACATTGATGCTCCGGGTTATACCCATGATATAGATTGCTACCTTAAGCACGGTGGTTACGAGCAATTAAAAAAAGCGGTTACCATGAAACCCGAAGACATCTGCGCAGAAGTCACTGCTTCTGGAGTACGTGGGCGGGGCGGGGCGGGGTTTCCGGCTGGAGTAAAATGGAAATTTCTCGACCGCAAGTCCGGCAAACCAATCTATTTGATCTGCAATGCCGATGAGTCCGAACCAGGAACTTTCAAAGATCGGCAGATCATTCACAAAGATCCTCATCAATTGATTGAAGGGATGCTATGTTCGGCTTTTGCGATTCAGGCTCAGCTTGCCTTTATCTATATTCGAGGGGAGTTCTTTGAGGGTTATCGTATCTTGGAAGAGGCCATTGAGGAGGCGCGCGCCAAGAATTTACTGGGGGACAATATACTCGGCTCGGGGTATTCTTGTGATATCATAGTTCATCGCGGAGCCGGAGCTTACATTTGCGGTGAGGAAACCGGATTGATTGAATCCCTTGAAGGTAACCGCGCTAACCCACGCATCAAACCACCTTATTTTCCTGCTGCTCTCGGCTTGTACCAATGCCCTACTATCGTGAACAACGTTGAAACGCTCTGTGATGTGAAACACATCATTGAAATGGGAGGCGAAGCTTTTTCTAAAATCGGCACTCCTGGAAACACGGGTACTCGGATCTGGTGCGTTTCGGGTCACGTGCAAAAACCGGGTTACTATGAATTTCCGTGTGCGGCGCTCACTTTGGGGGAGTTGATTCACGATGTCTGCGGTGGCCTCCAACCGGGGCGTAAATTAAAAGCAGTCATTCCTGGTGGTTCCTCATCTAAGATTTTACGTGCCGATGAACGCTTTAAAGGCAAGCTCAAGGACGGAACCGAGTTTGATTGGGGCATTGAGGATATCCCAATGGATTTTGATAGCCTTGCAGCGGTAGGATCGATGTCTGGATCGGGTGGGGTGATCATTATGGATGATTCCACCGACATGGTGGAAGCACTTGCCAACATCAATTATTTCTATGCGCACGAAAGTTGCGGCCAATGCACTCCGTGCCGAGAGGGTGTTCCCTGGATGCGGAAAGTGACCGCTCGCATGTGCGCTGGGGAAGCTCGCGAAGAGGATGCTGACTTGTTGAATGACATCGCAGACCAGATCGCGGGGCGTACGATTTGCGCTTTTGGGGAGGCTGCTGCTTGGCCGGTTCAAAGCTTCATCGCAAAATTTAAGGACGAGTTTGTTGAGAAAGCGAAAGCGCAGGCATCTCGCCGCAAAGAAGGTAAACCTGCGGCTACCGAGACCACTTTGATTTAAAATGAGCGTAAACGGCACCAGTGAAATGATTACCATCAACCTTGACGGACACGAGGTTGAGGTTCCGAAGGGGATGAATGCTATCGAAGCCGCTAAGCTTCATGGGAAGGAAATCCCACATTATTGTTATCACCCAAAGCTTTCCATTGCAGGTAATTGCCGGATGTGTCTCATCGAAATGGGTATGCCCATGCGTGATCGAGGTTCGGGTGAGCCTATCCTTGATGATAATGGAATTCAGAAAATTGGCTGGAGCCCAAAGCCTGTAATTGGCTGCGCTACGGATGTAAGCCCTGGGATGCATCTGCGTACCGATTCAAAATCTGTTAAGGAAGCACGTAATGGAGTTACCGAATTTCTTCTAATCAATCACCCTCTGGATTGCCCAATTTGTGATCAGGCTGGGGAGTGTCGTTTGCAGGAATTTTCGGCTGATCATGGACGCGGGTACAGTCGCTTCATAGAGGATAAAAATGTGAAGCCTAAGCGCACAGTGCTGGGTCCTCGTGTTACGCTCGATGATGAACGTTGTATTCTTTGCTCACGTTGTGTGCGTTTCTCGCAAGAGGTTGCTAAAGATGACGTGCTTGGGTTCGTTGATCGCGGAACTTACTCCACGCTTACTTGCTATCCCGGTAAGGAACTAGCAAACAACTACTCGCTCAACACAGTAGATATTTGCCCGGTGGGTGCCCTAACCAGCACGGATTTCCGTTTCAAGATGCGGGTGTGGTTTCTTAAGCGTACTAATAGTATATGTACAGAGAGTAGTGTTGGCGCTAACACCACTGTTTGGAGTAGAGAAGGAAAAATTTACCGTATCACCCCACGTCGCAACGATGCCGTCAATGATACCTGGATGACCGATAGTGGTCGTGATTTATTCAAACCCTATGAGTCTGATAACCGCCTCACGCACTACACTGTGGATGGGGTACATAAAAGCCCAGAAGTGACTGCAAAAGCAGCTGCGGATATCCTCGCAGCAGGATCGGTGGCGATTATTGCTTCTGCTCACAGTACGGTTGAAGAACAATTTTTGTTGCGGGAAATTGCCCAAGAAACCGAAGCATCTGTTTCCCTTGTTAAGCATGAAGGGGACGGGGACGGTATCTTGCTTTCTGAAGATCGCAGCCCCAATATGCGAGGTGCTTTGCTAAATGGACTGATTGCGGACTTGCCGGCGGATGATTTGTCATCGCTGGCATCTCAGATAGCAGCAGGTACAGTTAAGACCCTTTTGATTGTTAATGAAGGTCTGGAGAGGCTGGGGCTTTCCGAGTCTCATTTATCACAGGTTAAGGTAATTTACCTTGGCGCTTTTGCAAATGCGGTTAGCCAGAATGCAGAGGTTGTGATTCCATCACTCAGTGTTTTTGAAAAGGATGGAAGTTTTGTGAACCAAAACTTTCGTCTACAGAAATTTTTTAGTGCGGTGCCTGGCCCACGTGGTTTGATTTCGGAATCAGGTTTTTTGGCGATGGTTGTAGCAGGTTTGGCAAATGAGCAAGCGAGGTCATTCGGCATTGCGCAACTCTGGGATAAAATAGGTCAATGCGACGGGGTCTTTCATGGATTAAATTGGCAAAAGATTCCGGATGAAGGTTTGGCCTTGGATGCGGGAGCGATCGCAGATCTTAATTTTGTGGAAACCAAAAATCTAAAATATAATCCTGCATCACCGAAACTGGTAGAGATCGATAGCTCTGGAATCTGAATTAATTAAGAAATAATGACTTTATTTGAGACATGGCTGCCGCTGATTTTACCGGTAATTTTCGCATTGTTGATGATTTCGGTCTTCATGGGGATGTGTGCCTATGCAGTTTTAGCGGAGCGTAAAATCTGCAGTTATATTCAGGGTCGCGTCGGACCTAATCGTACCCGTTTACCTTTGATTGGAGATGTACCGATATTAGGTGACTTTCTTACTGGATTAGGACTTTTCCAACCAGCCGCTGACGGCCTGAAGTTTCTTTTTAAAGAAGAGATCACACCTGGCCACGTAAAACTAGGTTATTATTACCTTGCCCCTATCATAGCTCTGACACCTGCGCTCACGACGATGGTTGTGCTTCCCTTTGGCCGTTACATCGATGATGCTGGAGTGGTTCACCCATTAGCACTTGCAAACCTAGATGTGGGCTTTCTCTTCATCCTGGCGATTTCCTCCTTGGGTGTTTACGGGATTGTGCTGGCGGGTTGGGCTTCTAATTCTAAGTACCCTTTTTTGGGAGCTATCCGTTCTTCTGCTCAAATGATCTCTTATGAGCTTGCGCTTGGAGTTTCCATTTTACCGGTCTTCATGTGGGCGGCAGCGCCTGGCTCAGATTATGGCATGAGCCTTTTTGGGGTCGTTCAATCTCAGGAGACGCTCTGGCTTATTATATGGCAACCGCTTTCCGCATTGATTTTTTTGGTGGCTATTTTTGCAGAAACAAATCGCTTGCCGTTTGATATGGCGGAGTCGGAAACGGACCTTGTTGGTGGTTTTCATACCGAATACGGAGCCTTTAAGTTTGGGATCTTTTTTGTAGCAGAGTATGCCCACATCATCATGGGTTCGGCGATCTTTGTACTCCTTTTTGTGGGTGGATGGCATTTCTTGCCAGGATTGCCCGACCCTTGGCCCGCTGGTATTACCGGAGCGATCCTTTCAGCACTCTGGTTTTTAGCCAAAGTAGGCGTGATGGTTTTTTTCTTTATATGGATTCGCTGGACACTTCCGCGTTTTCGCTACGACCAAGTGATGACCCTCGGTTGGAAAATCCTGCTACCACTTGCAGTGGGCAATCTTGTTTTTAATACGCTATTGATCGCCCTTATTGATGTACTATAACTGCTACGAATCATGGCTACTACAAAAGTAATTGAACGCAAACCATTGACCTTTGCTGAGAAGACTTTTCTTCCGCAAATCGCGACCGGTCTGAAGACGACTTTTGGCAATATGTTGAAAAAACCGATCACGCTGCAATATCCGGAGGAGCGACCGGTAATTCCTGAAAATTACCGAGGTGTTCCGACCCTGGTTAAGGATCCCAACGGTCGGGAGAAATGTGTTTCCTGTCAACTTTGTGAATTCGTATGCCCACCAAAGGCTATCCGTATTACTCCGGGTGAAATTGACGCGGAGTCGGAACCGGATCGGGCACACGTCGAGAAGGCTCCCCAAGAATTTGAAATCAATATGCTACGCTGTATCTATTGCGGATTTTGTGAGGAGGTTTGCCCGGAAGAGGCGATTTACTTGCAGGATGTCTTTTCGCTTTCTGGATACAGTCGTGAAGAGATGATCAATAAAAAGGCTAAGCTTTATGAGTTGGGTGGAACTCTGCCGGATAAACATTACAAGTGGGACAAAAAGAAAGCTGCAGAATTAGGCGGCAATCCTGAACACTGAGACTAGCATGGCAGATTTACTATTTTATCTCTTTGCAGCCATTACGCTGATCTCAGCTTTGGCAATGGTTCTGCTGCCCAATGCCGTAAACGGTGCGATGTGTATGATTGTTTCCTTTTTGGGAACGGCCGCTTTGTTTGTACTTTTGGATGCTTATTTTTTGGCGATCCTACAGGTGCTTGTTTATGCAGGCGCGGTGATGGTGCTCTTTCTTTTTATCATAATGCTTTTAAATGTAGACGAGGAGGCTCCGCGAGCGAAGCCTGCCAAGCTCAGTATTTTTGCCGCGTTATCGGGTTTTACAATTCTCTCCGTTCTTGTAGTCAGCCTTTTTAATAATCCCTCGGCATTGCCAGAGCCACCAGTGATTGAAGTTGCTGAAAACCCACTCGGTCCGAGCGCCGCTAACGGCATTCCTTTTACAACCTCGGCAAAATCTTTTGGCTATAGTTTGTTTACGAAGTATATGCTGCCTTTTCAGGTGACTGGCTTCTTGCTACTTGCTGCCATGGTGGGGGTTATTGTTGTCAGCAAGCGCATGACTGAAACAACCGTTAAAACAGAACAGAGCGACTGAGTACTTTATTTATGACAATTGGACTCAATGCCTTTCTAATCGTCGCCGGATTGCTATTTGCGATTGGGATGCTGGGGGTGACTCTACGCCGCAATACTTTAGTTATTTTTATGTCACTGGAGTTGATGTTAAACGCGGTTAATTTGGCCTTGGTAACTTTCTCGCGTTATAACGGCACGATGGATGGTAATCTTTTTGTATTTTTCATTATCACCGTTGCTGCGGCGGAAGTCGCACTTGGTCTTGCTATTATAGTTGCGCTCTTCAAGCGCCGCGAAACTATCATGGTAGAACAACTCAACGCCCTCAACCGGTAACTGTATGACTCCGGTAACTGCACTTACGCTCACTTTGTTAATCCCGCTGGCATCGGCTGCGGGGATCGCCTTCTTTCTGCGTCGACGAGGCGGGCTCGCTTCTACGCTCTCGGTAGCGGCGGCGGCGTTACTCTGCATCTGCAGCTTCATTGCGATCAACGCTCGCGGAGATGCTGCCATTGTCGCGTCTTGGGATTGGTTGAGTTTTGGCGAATTCAAAGTGAGCATGGGCTTTTTATTGGATGATGTCGCCGCAACCATGCTGGCAATGGTCTCATTTGTTGGCTTGCTGATTCATGTTTTTAGTCTGGGCTATATGAAGTCCGACAAGGCGCAGGCACGTTTCTTCGGTGGTCTTTCGATTTTTATGTTTTCCATGATTGGGATCATCCTCGCGGATAACCTTATCATGATTTTCGTTTTTTGGGAGCTGGTGGGATTTAGCTCTTACATGTTGATCGGGCATTATCTTGAAACAGAGGAAGCTAAGGCGGCTTCAAAAAAAGCCTTTATTGTAAACCGAGTAGGGGATCTAGGTTTTCTCATCGGTATTGTTTTGGCCTATTGGCATTTTGGTACGACTGATCTTACCAAGATGGAGCAGCTCACGTTAGGGCATCCTGAGTTGGTAAATGCGGGTATCGCAGCTTTCTTAATCTGTGGTTTTATTGGTAAGTCTGCTCAATTTCCGCTTCACGTATGGTTGCCCGATGCTATGGCGGGCCCGACGCCTGTATCAGCGCTCATTCACGCGGCCACTATGGTGGCGGCTGGTATTTATTTTTTAATTCGTATAAGCTTCCTTCTCCCGGTCGAGGTACTTGGCTTCGTTGCTTGGTTGGGAACTGCGGTAGCTGTCTATGCTGGTTTTTGCGCATATGCCCAAAATGATATTAAGCGGATCCTTGCTTATTCGACGCTTTCGCAGCTTGGCTATATGGCGGCAGCTTTTGGTTTAGGTTACCCGGGGATAGCATTGTTTCATCTGATTACCCACGCCTTTTTCAAGGCGTTGCTTTTTCTGGGGGCAGGTTCGGTGATTCACGGCTGCCACCACGAACAGGATATTTTTAAGATGGGTGGTTTGCTCAAACGAATGCCGATCACGGCGATAACCTTTGCGATTGGGGTTTTGGCGCTCTGCGGTGTTTACGGCCTTGCAGGCTTTTATTCCAAGGATGCTATTCTGATAGCGGGTGGCTTGGAGAAGACGGTGATTTTCATATTGCTAACACTTGGGGCATTTTTGACAGCGGGCTACATGGGGCGTTTGTTCTGGGTAGCCTTTTTAGGGGCACCTAAGTCGGATGCAGCTTCCCACGCTAAGGAAAGTCCGCTCACGATGGTGATTCCTCTGTTGATTTTAGCAGGCCTTTCAGTTGTGGGTGGCATGATTCAGCTTTGGCCTGAAGGCTTGGGTGCTTTGATTCGGTTTGATTTAGAGCGCTTGCACCATGCTGAAGGCTATTCCGCTATGCACCACGATGTCTTGATATATGGTAGTGCTGCATGGGTGGTTGGTTTGTTGGGGGCATTCTTCTTTTATGGGGTTGGCGCGAAGGACGACCGTCTCGCACGTATAGCGCCCTCGGTATTTGCTTTTCTCAAAGCACGTCTCTGGTTTGATGAGATTTACGGTTTTTATGTGTCCCAAGTGCAGGATCGTTTCGCTGCTATACTCAGTTTTCTGGATGTATTTTTGCTCAGGGGTCTCATCATTCGGGGCAGCGCTGGGCTGGTTGGGATTCTCGGCCTTGGGGTACGAACGCTTCATGTAGGCAATCTTCACGCTTATGTTTACTGGTTTTTAGGTGGGCTTTTGCTCTTCTGGGCTTTTGTTGGGACTGTGCTCTAATGCAGCTTTTTTTAAAATTTGATGACCACTATGTTTGATCCAAACGCAACTGTTCTTCTCGCCGCAATCCTGGTGCCGTTATTTGCGGGCGTAGTTTTAGCCTTTGGGTCAGGCTATACTGGTGGGATGCGACGCGGGGTGGCTTTGGGCGGTTTCGGTTATCCTCTCGTAGCCGCTTTCTTTTTAGCTTTTCGTTTTGATCCAGCACAGGTAGGAGCTTACAATTTTGAATCTAAGCTCGCAACGGGATTGGATTCGTTTGGCATCTATCTGCACCTTGGCTTAAATGGGATTTCACTTCCGTTGTTTCTTCTCGCTGGGGTGGTGGGCTTTGCGGCGGGGCTTTATGCCATGTTTTCAAACGCCGAACGGCCTCATCTTTACCTTGCGCTCATGCTATTTATGCAGAGTGGCTTAATGGGAACTTTTGCATCGGTTGATATTTTCTTTTTCTATTTCTTTCATGAGTTTGCTCTCATTCCGACCTTCATCATGATTGCGGTTTGGGGTGGCACGGGTCGTCGAACGGCGGCGATGGAAATGACGATTTATTTAACCTTGGGCGCAATGCTTTCGCTACTTGGTTTAGTTTCGCTTTATGTGACCAGTGGAGCGGAGTCCTTCTCCTTGCCGGAATTACGTGACTATCTTGCTACGCATCCCCTGTCTGAGACCTTGCAGGCTAATATATTTGGGTTACTTTTGTTTGGTTTCGGTATTTTGGTATCACTTTTCCCATTTCACAGTTGGGCGCCTAAGGGATATGCGTCAGCTCCTACGGGTACGGCCATGTTGCATGCGGGGGTGCTAAAGAAGTTTGGACTGTACGGTTTACTACAAATTGGGGTGCCGCTTCTACCGGTGGGCATGGCGCATTGGTTTCCTTGGCTGGCATGGTTGGCGCTGGGAAATATCATAATTATTGGGCTGGTAACAATTGCGCAGCGTGACTTGAAGCTGATGCTGGGGTACAGTTCAGTGATGCATATGGGCTATGCTTTTCTTGGTATCGCAGCTTTTTCAGTGGTTGGAGCTGGTGGTGCTTTGCTCATGATGGTGGCGCATGGTTTATCGGTGGCTCTTCTGTTTATGCTTTCAACGTGCATCTATCATCGCAGCCTGACCTTTGATCTAGGAGCAATGGGCGGGTTGGCCGTGAAGGCGCCAGTATTATGCGCTTTTTTTGTAGCTGCTAGTATGGCGAGTATTGGGCTGCCGGGTTTTGGGAATTTCTGGGGTGAGTTCACTATTTTTATGGCACTTGCAGAGACCGAATTCACTCGTTGGTTGGTTTTGCCGGCAGCTTTAGGTATCATAATCTCAGCCATCTATGGATTGCGAGCCGTCGCCAATATTTTCTTTGGTAAGCCGAAGGCTGAATTTGCTGCGCGATGGGATTCAGATGAAGTAAAAGATCTCCAGGGTTTTGAAAAAACACCGGCGATGATACTGTTGGCTGCATTGGTAGTAATCGGCATCTTTCCACGCTTGGTCAGTGATCGAGCAGATGCAGAACTCGGGGGGCTTTATCCCATAAAGGAATCCCTGCCACAATTTGAAACCACCGCAGGCACACCTGCTGTGAGCGGGAAGGAGCAAACGCACTAATGAACGAAGGCTTAGCAGATTTTTTACGCGGTATCGCAGCAACAAATGAATGGTGGTATATTATGCCGGAAATTTTGCTGGCGGTCCTCGCACTAGGTTTACTGGTGCTGGAATTGCTCTCGCCTGCTATTCGCAAGCATGTTCCCAGGGTAGCAATGGGAGGACTTGGTTTGATTTTGGCTTTACTATTGATGGTAGATTGTAGCGATTGCATGGGGGCAAATGGCCAGTCTGCTTTTGGGGGGCTTTTGCAGTCAAATGAATGGAGTCATTTGATGCGGGTCTTTTTTGTGTTCAGTGCTCTGATGGTGAGTTATCTCGGTGGGATTTTCTTGGCGGGTCGTAATTTAGCGCAGTCGGAGTTTTATCATTTAGTTATTTTGGTAGCGGCTGCGATGATGCTTCTGGTGCAAAGCAACCATTTCGTGATGCTCTTTGTGGCCTTGGAAATGGCGACAGTGGCTTTCTATGTTCTGGTGGCGTATCGCCGCACAAGTTCGCTTTCATTAGAGGCTGGAATAAAATATCTAATTTTGGGAGCCTTGAGCTCTTCCATTTTGCTCTTTGGGATTGTATTGCTTTATGGGGCAGGGGGGAATCCTGCTTTGCCTGGTGCAAGTGGCGACTCACTCAATTTTGATGCATTGGAAAGTTTTATAGCTTTAAATCCGGATAATCCCGTGGTTTTGACAGGTGCGATGTTAGTCCTAGCAGGAATTTGCTTTAAGATCGGTGCGGTGCCATTTCAGATTTGGGTGCCGGATGTTTACCAAGGTGCGCCTAATCCGGTGACGGCTTACCTAGCGATTGCGTCAAAGGCGGCCGGTTTTATGGTACTCTTGAGCTTATTGCATGGCCCCTTTCTTGCATTGCAGGATTTCCTATTACCTGTGCTGGTGTTCATTGCGGCAGCCTCTATTTTATTTGGCAATATTGCTGCGGTCATGCAGAGAAACTTGAAGCGTTTACTGGGTCTTTCGGGAATTGCGCATGCTGGCTACCTTTTAATCGGTGTTGCTGCTTCCTTTACGATTGAATGGGTCGACAACGCGGTGGTCTTTTATTTGATCACTTATCTGCTCGCATCGTTTGTGGTATTTTTAGTTCTCTCTTTGAGCGGCGAAGGCGATGACGCGGACTTAAACATAGAAAGATATGCTAACTTTTCGCGCGAACAACCATTCTTGAGTGGTGCTTTGACATGTGGTTTGGGTTCGCTCGCAGGCATTCCACCGATGGGTGGATTTGTGGCGAAATTACTTTTGTTTGTAGCGGCTTTCCAGGCGGGGCTCTACGGTTTACTGGGGGTGGCGGTACTAGGGGTCGTTATCTCTGTTTACTACTATTTCGGCTGGATTCGCGCGCTGTATTTTAATGGCAGCAGTGTTACTGCTTTGGGTGAGGCTTCAAACGCGCCCACTTTGCAGAATCGTTTTGTATTGTGCGCCTTGGTGGTCGCTATCGTGGTATTGGGAATTTTTCCAGCCGTCGTGAGTTTGGTTTAATCGAAAGCCTATTCGACCGCTTCAGTTTTTAGGTCTAGGTACGGTTTTCTTTGCCGTATTTTATTGGCTTCAAATTTTAGGTTACAGCTTTCAAGAAAATTAGCGGCTTCCTCCAGAAAGAGACGGTCATTCGTTTCTTCCCGCAGGATATAGCGGAATTCTCGAAGTGCGTTGTTGCGTTGGTTGGCATCCCGCATGGTACGGGCTAACATTTTGCGAATTTCGATGCGTTCAGGTTCTTCCTCGAGAATGGACTGCATCATTAAGATAAGAGTATCTTTGTTCGTATCTTCGTGTTGATAGCGAAGTATGCTCTTCAGGTATGCAATTTTTGCTTCGGTAGAATTGGGCCATTGTTTTGAAATGGAGTGCCATAGATCGGTTGGGGTCTTTACCTCTAAAGCATGGGAGAAACTTAAGATGAAAAGAATCCCCACTATGACATAAAGTACAAGGTTACGCATCATTTCCGCCAAAATACCTAACTTTGTGCTCAGTTTTACAACAATTAACACCGAGGAAGCACACAGGGCTGCGAGGGCAGGATAATAATTAAATAATTCATATGCAGGCATTCCATTGATGAAATTTGCACGTATAAAAATGACGGGAATGATCAGTAAAGTATAGCTGATAACACCTAGAAGGAGATTCCGTGCCCAATGATGTCCACGGTTTAAAATACCCAGCAGAAGGAAGGGTACAGAAAGAAGAAAAGGTGCTAGGTTAATACCTGAATTAAGAGCATATCCCGAGTTATTGGGAAGGGCTTTAAAAAAATCCAAATCAGTTGGCAGAAAGCTCTTTTTGAGCAAGTACTGCATATTGTGCCCTCCGGCGTAGCTCCATTCGCTCAAAACAAAAACGCTAGATCCAGAATTATTCTGACCTAAAAGCCAAACGCCTAAGAAAAGGTTGATGCAAAGTATGGGAAGGATCCAGTTATACTGACTTAATTGTGGGGGATGTTCTTTACAGTAGGTTAGCAGTGCAAAAATAGCAGGGAGGAAGATCAGGTTTATGTGAATGAAAAGTCCTATGGTCGAGAGCGCAAGTAGGGCAAGATAACGCCATGGGTTTAAGGAGCCGGCTGCCAAATTGAGTGCGCCTAGCATAATAATGAAGCCGAGTATTACATGCCGGAAGCCGGGCCAAAAAAGAACGGGAATGACGGATGGGTGTAGTGCGAAGATCAATACCGCAAGCCAGGTGTGGCGCAGGCGTATTTTTCGTAAAAAATACCAAAAGAGCCATACCGCAATACAGTGAAGGCTTATGTTGATGACGCGGTGGACAATCGCTGGATTCTGGGCAAGGGCTTCCAAATGATAGGAGCTCAAGCTAATGGGATCGTGTTTACGGATCTTTTGAACGGTCCATGCATCCGACCACTTGGCGGTTTCATGAAAGCCGCTTTGTGTTGCAGGATCATACTCACTCCACAATTCGCTAGTGAGAAGCAAAGGGCTGAAGCATAGGAGAATCAGCCCAAAGAGGATGGCACATTGCCAGAAGCTTGCCGCTTCTCTTTTGCGTCGCAGATGACGCAATGGTAAGTTGGATTCTGTCATAACTTCAGATATGGAATTCAATGCAGTAGGCGTTTATTGGGATCCAATCCTCGGGCAGCGAGTGCACGTGCAAGCGCCTTAAGGTCAAGGCGGTCACCTTCCTGGATGCCTAGGAAATTTATTTGCCCTTGTTGGAGCTCGAGGGCGAATTTAATATTATGACTACGAGATAAAACAGGTATTTCGTCATACGGATACAAGCGGTGGAATTCAACCACTGCTCCCTTCGTATTAATATAAGCGAGGTCTAGGGGAAGGGGGGTGTTGCGCATCCAGAAAGAGCGTTGTTGCGCTGTCTCAAAAATAAAAAGCATTCCGTGTCGCGGAGCGAGTTGTTCTCGGTACATTAATCCACGTGCTTGCTCAATGGGATTGACCGCTACTTGTAGTTGTAGCTCAGTCGTTCCTATTGCGATCGGAAAGTAGCTTTCAAAGCCAACTTCGGGGGTGGTTTCAGGTGTTGGCGAACAGCCCAGTAAGCAGATAAAATAAATCCCTGCTAGGAAGTGGATGAGCGATAAAAACTTGCAGGCCATGGCTTAAATTAAGGTAATCTATATAAACCCGTAAAAACTATTAGATCCTTTTGTACAGGAATCAAATCTTATGAGCCCAGAACGGTCCAAGGCACGCTTTCTTTTCAGCAATACTTCCCGGTGTGCGGATATGTTCTATTTGTGTGGTCTTCAAGTGCCGGATGCTTTTCTGGCTGGAGTTATCCGTGGAAAATCATTCGCTATAGTTAATCGTTTGGAGTACGGCCGAGTGGTCTCCGGCGGCACCTTGGATGAAGTTTTATTACTTGAGTCAGAGCAAGACAAGGTAAGTCAAGCGCTTGATATCAAAGCCTCAGAGGTGGGTCCTGCAGAGTTAATCATATTTTATTTGCGTCGCGCACGTCTGCGTACGGTTGAAGTACCATCTGATTTCCCTGCGGTACTATACGCACGACTGGTGGCAGGCGGGATACGTGTGCTTTTTGGGGTGAAACCATTTTTTGAATCACGTCAATACAAGACCCAGCAAGAGGCAAAAGCAATTCAGCAGGGGAATGCCGCAAGTGCGGCGGGTCTACGAGCGGCGGAGCAAGTCTTGCGGCAGTCGGTTATCGAAGGCAATCGCCTGAAATACAAAGACCGAACGCTTACCTCAGAACGCCTACGAAAAATCATTGATCAAGCTTGTTTAGAACGTGGAGCCCTCGCGCAAAATACGATTGTTGCAGGGGGTGATCAAGCCTGCGACCCACACGAAAGCGGACACGGACCCTTGCGCCCAAATCAATTATTGATTGTGGATTGTTTTCCTCAAGTGCAGGCGACGGGCTACTATGGCGACATGACCCGAACCTTTTTGAAGGGTCGGGCCAGTTTAGAGCAGCGAGCTTTGGTGCATGCAGTACAAGCAGCACGGTTGGCGGCACTATCAAAATTGAAGCACGGGGTGAGTGGGGCAAAGGTACATGCTACCGTAGAAAACGTCTTCCGAGAGCGTGGCTATCTCACTCAACGTGTGAAGGATCGCTTTACGGGCTTTATACATTCTACGGGCCACGGCTTGGGCTTGGAGGTGCATGAGCAACCGCCTGTTTCTAGAGCCGCGCCAACGCTCAAAAAGGGACAGGTCATTACGGTTGAGCCGGGGCTTTATTATCCCGGACTGGGTGCATGTCGTATTGAGGATGTGGTTCAGATAAGCTCGAAGGGTTATGAACAGCTCTCTTCGATGCACTACCGCTGGGAAATCCGTTAGAATTTAAAGTGGTACTTGGCGAGGCGTTTGCCGATTTCTTCAAGGATGGTTTGTTCGCCTGCCTGACCTTCGGCGGCAAAAGTTACGGAAAATCGCACGAAATGCCCACAGTCATCCCACGGCACGGTGCTGATTAATTCCTGTGTGATAAGCCATTGGCTAAAAGCTTCCCCGTTTTCAAAAGTCTTGGTCTCGCCCTCAACACTTGCAGATTTTGGCGCTGCGACATAAAGAAAGAAACTGCCTTGTGGTTTGCTAGCGTTAAAGCCATTCGCCCTCAAGATTTCAACTAGTTGATCCATACGACGTGAGTATTTCACGGCAATGGCTTTGGTAATTTCTGGGTGTTCCAATGCGGCTGCCCCTGCTTTCTGAATAGCTAGGAATTGACCGGAATCAGAATTGTCCTTCATGTCACCATAGGCTTTTACGATCAAGGGATTGCCGACAACAAAACCAATACGCCAACCTGTCATGTTATAGCTCTTAGAGAGAGAGTGTAGTTCTACGGCAACATCCTTGGCGCCTGCTACCTGAAGGATGGATTGAGGGGCGCCGTCAAAAATCAGAGAAGCGTAGGCAGCATCCTGTACTATGATGAGGTCATGGGCTTTTGCAAAATCAATGGCCTTACGGTAAAACTCAGGGGTAGCAGAAGCTCCCGTGGGATTATTGGGGTAATTTAAGACCATCATTTTTGCTTTTGCGCAGACCTCTGCAGGAATTGCATCGAGATCTGGCAGGAAGTCATTGGCAGCCTCAAGGGGCATATTGTATACCTCGCCTCCATAAAATTTCGCATGGCTTCCAAGGACGGGGTAACCAGGTACGGTCATGAGAACTAGGTCGCCGGGATTGATAAAACATGCAGGCAGCATCGTGAGGGCAGTTTTTGAGCCAATGGAGTGGATCACTTCAGTTTCGGCATCAATGCCCTTCACCCCAAAGACTTTATCCATGTAGTCTGCAGCAGCGTGTTTAAAGAAGTCGCCACCATTGTCAGCGTAGCCACGATTTCCAGGCTTTGCGGCTTCTGCCTGAAGGGCTTCTACTACAACCGGGAAGGCCATTTCGTCCGGCTCACCTACGCCCATGTCAATAAGTGACAGCTCGGGTTTAGCCACCATGGCTGCTTTTTTGGCACGTTTGATTTTTTCAAATTTATAGATTGCGGTGGATTTGCCGTATTGGTTGCCGCCAATGCGCTCGGCAAAGAGTTCCTGAATATATGGGTCGCTCATAGCTTTTGTTGTTATTGCGGTTGGGATGATTTGAGTTGAGATGTTATTATTGAATGCTAACTTTTCTAAGTTTTAAGAATCATGCAAACCATAGGATCAATTCACGAGATGCAATCTTCTGCAATTGCCATGCGTTCAAGCGGGCATTTGATAGCGCTCGTTCCAACGATGGGCTGCTTGCATGAAGGACATGGTAAGTTGATTGATATTGCCCGCGAGAAAGCTGACAAGGTCATAGTCTCAATATTTGTTAATCCAGCCCAGTTTGGCCCCAACGAAGACTTTGAAAAATATCCCCGAGTTCTCAGTGATGATTTGGAATTTTGCCGAGAGCGTGGAGTTGATTTTGTTTTTAACCCTAAGGTAGAGGCGCTTTATCCCGAGGATTTCTCCACTTTTGTAGAGGAGGAAAAACTCAGTGCAGGACTTTGTGGTATTTCTCGCCCCAATTATTTTCGGGGAGTGGCCACAATTTGCCTGAAACTTTTTAATATTACCCGACCCGATATTGGCATATTTGGACAAAAAGACGCCCAACAACTTGCGCTTATTCGCAAGATGGTGAACGATCTTAACCTGCCACTTGAAATTATCGCAGGGCCTACCCATCGTGATTCTGACGGCTTGGCCACGAGTTCGCGCAACCACTACTTAAGTGATAGCCAGCGTGAGGACGCCCTTCGGATTTCCCGTGCGCTCGAGACTGCTCGAGAACTTGTGACCGCTGGGGTTCGGCAAGTTGATCGCGTTATCGCCGAAGTGACCCACGAACTCAGCCAGTCGCGTCGGGTGCGCGTCATCTATGTGCAAGTAGTCGATCGAGACAGCATGGAATCCCCTCGCGAGATTATTCCGGGTCGTCATCTCCTCACGGTGGCAGTCTGGGTCGAGGATACTCGTTTGATTGATAATATTGAGCTCTAAGAAAGCATGTCGCATCAATTTGACGTTGTGGTGGTGGGCAGTGGGATTGCCGGCCTGAGTTTTGCCCTTAAAGTAGCGGAGGCGGGTAAGACGGTTGCGATCATTACAAAGAAGAATTCTGCTGAATCGAACACGAATTATGCACAGGGTGGGATTGCGGCAGTCACTTCTTGTACGGATGATATCGAAACCCATGTTGCTGATACCTTAAACGCCGGAGATGGTCTTTGTGATGTTGCGGCGGTACGCGAGATCTTAAAAGACGGGCCTGCCTGCATTGATGAATTGGTCAGGTATGGCGTAGCTTTCAGTCAACTGGAAGACGGGCGGGTATCGCTGGGAAAAGAAGGCGGACATAGTAAACGTCGTATATTGCACGTTAAAGACGTAACCGGAAAAGCAATCGAGCAAGCCCTTTTGCAGGCGGTCTCCGAAAGCCCTATGATTAACACCCTTGAGCATCATTTTGCCATTGAGTTAATCACAGCGGCCAAATTGCACCGATCAGGTCCAGATCAAGTACTGGGTCTCTACGCGCTCGATACCCAAACTGAAAAAGTTGAAACCTTTCATACGAGTGCGGTCTTGCTCGCAACTGGAGGGATTGGTCAGGTTTATTCTTACACCACCAATCCCGCTATTGCGACCGGCGATGGCATCGCCATAGCAGCCCGCGCGGGGGTTAAAATCCAAAATATGGAATTTATCCAATTTCATCCCACTGCTTTTTATTCACCAGATGGCAGTCGTTTTCTTGTTAGTGAGGCGGTTCGCGGCGAAGGCGGTATTCTTCGTAATCTTAAGGGGGAGGCCTTTATGCCGCTTTACGATAGCAGAGGGGATCTGGCCCCCCGTGATATCGTGGCGCGCGCTATTGATACTGAGATGAAGGAATCCGGATCTCGGCATGTTTGGCTGGATGTGCGGCACTTTTCTAAAGCAGTTCTTCGAGCGCGCTTTCCAAATATATATGATTATTGTGCCGAGCAGGGGATTCGCATTGAAGAAGAAATGATCCCAGTGGTGCCAGCGGCACATTATCTTTGCGGAGGGGTTGCGACCTCCCTAGATGGCGGCACCAGCCTTCCAGGTTTATATGCCTGCGGTGAGGTTGCCTGTACAGGTTTACACGGCGCTAATCGTCTTGCCAGTAACTCCCTATTGGAAGCATGTGTCATGGCCCGACGCGGTTCTCAAGCAGTGGGCAAGTACCTAGACCAAGCTAATTTTGATGCTGTCACACTACCTGATTGGGCCGATGGAGATCTTCGTGATTCAGACGAGCGCGTGGTGCTTACCCACAATCGTGAAGAGTTAAGGCGTACTCTTTGGGACTATGTCAGTATTGTGCGTACAGATAAACGTCTTGAGCGTGCTCGTACACGTATTCGGGTCTTGGAAAATGAAATTAATGACTACTACTGGAATTTCAAAGTGGATGTTCCGCTTCTTGAGTTGCGCAATCTTATCCTAGTTGCCTCTCTGATAATTAACTGTGCTCTTCAGCGTCGCGAAAGCCGGGGCTTACATTTTACGGCTGACCACCCTCATAAAATTCAGGAGGGCAAAGATAGCAGCCAGCAATTAACTTGAAACCGATGCCGACATGCTAAAAGCCGAACGGGTCTCTCATATTCAGGAAACGCTTGAGCGCCTGTACCCTGAAACTCCCGTGCCGCTCGAGCATCGCGACCCCTATACTTTGCTTATAGCGGTGCTCCTCTCGGCTCAGTGCGCAGACGCTCGCGTTAATCAAATAACCCCCTTGCTGTTTGCAAAAGCGGATAACCCGCACGCAATGGTTAAGCTCCCGCTAGAGTCAATACACGCCATTATTCGACCCTGCGGGCTTGCGCCTATGAAATCAAAAGGGATCGCGGGACTATCTCGTATTCTGGTGGATAAATATGATGGAAAAGTGCCCGCTGATATGGGTGCTCTTGAGGCCCTTCCGGCGGTTGGCCATAAGACTGCATCCGTTGTCATGAGTCAGGCCTTTGGTGTTCCGGCCTTTCCTGTAGATACTCATATTCACCGCTTAGCTCAACGCTGGGGCCTCACTTCTGGCAAGAACGTCGTTCAAACTGAAAGAGATCTTAAGCGACTTTTTCCTCGTGAGAAGTGGAACGCCTTGCACTTACAGATTATTTTCTATGGCCGTGAATATTGCACTGCTCGGGGTTGTGATGGGTCGATCTGCCCCCTATGCAGTGAGCTTTACCCTAATCGTAAGAAACCCGTGGTGACTCGTAAATAAATAGTCCTACTTGCTCCATTCAAGCATACGCTTGATGGGATGGTAGGCTTTTTTGCGAATGTCTTCCGGCATTTCAATAGCGGGGCTTCGGTCTCGAAGGCAGTCGCGCAATTTCTCGATGGTATTCATCTTCATATAACGGCATTCGTTGCAGGCGCAGGTATCAGTTGGCCCTGCTATAAAAGTCTTATGAGGGATTTCGCTTTGCAGACGGTGAATCATGCCGGTCTCAGTGATCACGATGAATTGGTCTGCATTGTCATCGCGGCAATAGTGCACCATTTTCTCTGTGCTGCAGACAATATCGGCATTATCGCGGACAGTTTCTACGCACTCGGGGTGGGCGACAACTTTGGCTTTGGAAAATTGAAGCTTTAGACGTTCAATCACTTGCTGGGTGAAGAGCACGTGGGCGTAACAGGAACCAGGCCACAGTTGCATCGCGCGGCCAGTTTGTTTGCTGACCCATTGACCCAGGTTTTGATCTGGAACAAAGAGGATTTCGCGGTCTTCAGGAATTTGCTCAACAATTTTTGTAGCGTTGCCGCTGGTACAAATGACATCGCTGAGCGCTTTAACTGCGGCGGAGCAATTGATGTAGGCAATGATGAAAGTTTTAGGGTGGGCTTCCTTATATGCGGCGAGTTTTTCGGCAGGGCAAGAATCCGAGAGGGAACAACCTGCAGCAAGGTCGGGCAAGTAGACCGGTGTCTGAGGGTTTATAATTTTAGCGGTCTCTGCCATAAAGTGAACGCCGCAAAAAATAATGGCATCACAGGCAGCTTCCTCGGCGCGATAAGCAAGGCCTAGAGAATCACCCACGTAATCGGCGACGCGTTGAATTGCTTCGATTTGGTAATTGTGCGCTAAGATGACGGCGTGGCGTTCCTTTTTTAGCGCGAGAATTTCCTCTTGTATAGCGGAGAGCGGTAGGGCTTCACCCATGCGGGGGGCGAAGACCATTGGTTCATAGTTGAGCGGAGCAATAGCCATAGCGGTATAGTTGTAATGGACGGCGCAAACGTTCAGCTCGTCTGCCGTGAATGTCAAGCGAGGGCTAAAGAATGGGTCGTTTAGCCTTGGGCGGCTTCAACTACTTTCTCGACTGTAAGACCTAAGGTTTCCATGACCTTAGCGCCGGGTGCCGAAAGCCCAAAGCGGTCGATACAGACCGCCTTGCCGTGGAGTCCGAGGTAATTGCCCCAAGTTAGGGAGACACCCGCTTCGACGGCGACGCGTCGTGTGCAGGATGCTGGCAGGATAGATTCGCGATAATCCCCAGATTGGCGATCAAAGCGTTCAAAGCAAGGTATGGAGACAACTCGGACACCCGCACCAATTTGTTCGGCGGCTTGCAGGGCAAGGGCGAGTTCTGAACCCGAGGCCATAAGGATGCATTCAAGGGAGCCGCATTCTGCACGAGCGATGTAGCCGCCCTTAAAAGTGCCTTCTCGGCGTTTCTTGGCGCTGAGGGCATCATTAGCCACAACTCCCTGTCGGGTGAGGATGAGTGCGGTAGGGCCATCCTGGCGTTGCATGGCGGCAATAAAAGCACCTGCGACTTCTTCGGCATCGGCTGGGCGAATAACATCTAGATTTGGGATTACGCGTAGCCCACTGACTGTTTCAACGGGTTGGTGCGTGGGGCCATCTTCGCCAACACCAACGGAATCGTGTGTGAAGATGTAGCTCACGGGAAGTTTTGCAAGTGCAGCTAAGCGGATAGAGGGGCGTAAGTAATCTGCAAAGACAAGGAAGGTAGCGCCGCTGGCACGGAAGATGCCGTCGTAGGCGATGCCGTTGCAGATAGCGCCCATGGCGTGTTCTCGAATACCGAACCAGATATTGCGACCGGCAAAATTTTCGGGTCCAAAATCACCGCCGTCTTTGATGTAATTTTTAGTAGAACCATAAAGGTCTGCAGATCCGGTGATGAGTTGCGGGATTGCTCCGGCAATAGTGTTGATGACAGTACCACCAGAGGCTCGGGTTGCGGCTTTGTTCCCGGCATCAAATTCAGGAATGTGATTGGTGAGGTCTGTGGGGATAGCACCACTGGCTCCGCCTTCTAGTTCGGCGGCCAGTTCAGGATGGGTGGATTTCCAGGCAGCATAGGTGGCATCCCATTCTGCGCGTATGGTTTGAGCATTTTGGGCGATTTCAGCGAAGTAGTCACGTACCTCTTTTGAAACAAAGAAAGTTTCGGCAGGCAGACCTAAGCCTGCGCGGGCAGATTCCGCATAATTTGCACCGCCTTCGCCGTGTCCTCCGGCGGTGCCCTCAACTTCCGGAATTCCTTTGGCGATGGTGGTTTTAGCAATCAAAACGGTGGGTTTGCCACTTTTATTATTTTTTGCAGTGGTAAGCGCTTCGGTTACTACATTCAGATCGTGCCCATCTAAAGTATGGGCATTCCAGCCTTGTGATTTGAAATATGCTGCTGGATCTTCGCTTTGTGTCTGCTCAGCCAAGGCGTCAAGCGTGACCTCGTTGGCATCATAAATGAGGATGAGATTATCGAGTTGGTTATGCCCGGCGAATGCAATTGCTTCTTTGGCAACGCCCTCCTGCAAGCAACCGTCACCGTGCAGGGCGATGACGTGGTGATCAAAAAGAGTGTGTTCAGCGGTGTTGAATTTTGCAGCGGCACGTTTGCCGGAAAGGGCAAATCCAACGGCATTGGCAATTCCTTGCCCAAGAGGACCGGTTGTCGCTTCAACACCTACGGTGTCACCAAATTCTGGGTGTCCAGGGGTTTCAGATCCAAGCACACGGAAATTTTTGAGTTCCTCCAGCGAGAGGGCGTAACCAGAGAGGTGCAACCAAGTATAGAGAAACATGGAGCCGTGCCCTCCCGATAAAACAAAGCGGTCGCGATTGAGCCAACGCGGAGAGGAGGGGTCGTGACGGAGCCCGCCGTTTCCGTAGAGGGCGGCTCCAATTTCTGCGCACCCTAGAGGAAGACCTAAGTGACCAGAACTGCAGGCATGTACTGCGTCAATGGCGAGACCGCGTGCTTGTGTGGCGGCATCTTGAAGAATTGAAAGTTGAGTGGAGTTTTGGCCGGACATATTCAATGGGTTGTCTTTATGTGTATTATTGCTTTCGAATTACAAGTTTCTACATAAACAAGCCGTTTTTTGGTCAAGGTGAAAAGGAAAAAGGGGGATTTGCGAACGAATTTCTAAAATTGTAATAATCCAGACTCGACCTTAGGCGTGCTTGGAGAGTAAGAAATTGGAATGTCAAACGAGGAAATTGAAGAGGGCAAGCAGTTGAAAATGGACTTCACTAAGTTGCGGTCGGTCGCAAGTTGCGGTACCGATGTGGTACCTGCAATTGCTCAAGACGTTACTACAGGTGAGGTGCTCATTGTAGGTTATGCAAATCAGATAGCCCTGAATACTGCTTTGGAATGCGGGATGGCTACCTTTTGGAGTACGAGCCGAAATGAACTTTGGATTAAGGGTAAAACCAGTGGCGACTTTCTTAAGCTCCTTGAGGTACGGGTTAATTGTGAGCAAAATTCTTTGCTCTATCGAGTGGAGCCTGCGGGACAGGGCGCTTGTCACACGAAGGATGCCGATGGTACTACGCGAAGTGGATGTTACTATCGCCGCTTGAATTCAGACGGTAGCCTCGAGTTCATTGACGGCTCTCAGGGATAACGGACCTTACCAAATCTCAAGGACGGCACTCGCGATTTCGTCGGCTAGATCCTCAGTGATGCGGGTCATGGCCTGATATTCGGCTCGGTGGAAGGTATCTTCGTTAGAAGAGGGGTCGCTGCCAAAGGTGTTGGTAGTCGTGCGGTGTTTACGACCTTTAAAAAGATATTCATTGGAGCTTTGGTTAAAGAGCGCGATTTCAGCTTCAAGGGTAAGATCAAAGCCTAGGGCAACCTCGCTGTCTTTGCTGCTGCGAACGGCGCTTTCACGTTCATAATCGATCAGATTGATTTGAAGAATAGCCCCTGCCTTGGCAGGGTTATTTACGAGTTTTAGTCGTCCATCTCGAATGAGGGCTTGCCGGATTTGAGTGCTCAACCCTGCCTGTGCTTGGGGCACAAAAGCAGAATTTGTTACCGGTTGAACGTAGATTGTTTTGAAGGGCAAGGCTGGGCGACTCCATTCATACTGGGTACATCCGCTTTGAAAAAAGAGGGCTAGTGTAACAAGCGATAGCAGGCAGCTTATCCGTGATGTGTGCATATCAATATTGAAATTTTGTTAATTAGAGCGGAGGACTTTGCCGAGCAATTTAGAGCCGGTAACGGGACGGACGCCGGCTTCAATGTCCTTTATGCGTTGCCGGGCTTCTTCAGCGGTTTCGGATTCAACAGCAATGGTGATGGCCTCATTATAGAAGGTAAGGGCAGCGGTGTTGTTGTTTCGGTATAGGTAAAAGAAATCACCCAGTTCCTTTCGACTGCTAGCGAGGATATTCTGCATTTGGGCGAGATTAGACTCTACTTCACCGACGTTGGGGTCATCAGGAAAGAGCGCGAGGAAGTCTTCGTAGTAGCTGATTGCTTGACGCGTGGAGCCTTGGTCGTACTCGGGGCTTTTGACGAGGTTGGCATACGTATTAGCTAGATGGTAATAGGCATCGGAAGCTAAAATACTTTGGGGGTAATAGTTAATCAGACGATCAAGAGCATCGATAGCGATTTCGGCTTCATTTTGATCTTCAGCGATGAGTGCAATATTCATCAATGCGATGGGGGCGTAGTCGCCATACGGTGCATTGGCGACGATGAATTCAAATTGCCGCATGGCTTCACTGTATTGCTTGAATCCAGGAAAGATAAAAAGAATCTTAGAGCGCGCGCCCTCCATTAAGGCGGTGGCGCATAGAAATTGATTTGAGATGACGGCCTCAAATTTCGGGAAGTCAGGGTTTTGGAAAACTATTTCCTGAAGAAGCGCATGGGCGCGGTTAAATTGCCCTCGTTGCATCCGGATTTGGGCGTGCAGGAAACGAGCTTCACCCGCTGCTTCAGTTAAAGGGTATTTTTTGCCGATTTTTTTAAAAATTTTTTGGGCACTCTGATGCCGCCCCGCTTCATATTTTTGCCGCCCTTTTTCTAATTGGGTCACTGCTTTTTGTTCGGTTTCGTTTTTAATCCGTGTTGGATCGATGCTTGCTTCGTCAGTTGCAGAGAACCAACTGAGGGGATTTAGGG
Source organism: Opitutia bacterium UBA7350 (assembly GCA_949524905.1). GTDB lineage: Bacteria > Verrucomicrobiota > Verrucomicrobiia > Opitutales > Coraliomargaritaceae > UBA7445. The sequence continues at coordinate 330,409 of CATINC010000007.1, forward strand.
ATAGACCAGCTTCCAGAGAACTTACTGTGAGGAAGACGGTGGTCAGGACGACGAGAACGGCGCGAGTTTTCATCATTACCATTTGACCATAGTTGCTCCCCAGGTCAAGCCTGCCCCAAATGCAACCAGCAATGTTAGGTCACCTGTTTTGATGCGTCCGCTGTGACGTGCCTCATCGAGGGCGATGCCAACAGAAGCTGCGGAGGTGTTGCCGTAGTCCTGTAAATTAATGAAGACGTTATCTACAGGGATTCCAAGTCGTTTGGTAAGACTATCAATAATACGAAGATTTGCCTGATGGGGAATTATGAGGGCGAGATCATCTGCATCTACAGCCGTCTTCTCCAGTAGGTCTGTACTTGCCTGACCCATTACGCGGACTGCTTGCTTAAAGATTTCTTTGCCGTTCATTTTGAGGAAATGTTGGCGAGCGGCAAGGGAGTCTGTGCCAGGAGGGATAGCAGAACCGCCAGCAGGTTGACACAGGATTTCAGGATTTGAGCCATCGGCACCGCCAATGCCACCGATCATGCCAACTCCAGAGACATCGCTACATCCAAGGACAGCGGCACCCGCACCGTCACCGAATAAAACACAGGTGCTGCGGTCTTCAAAATCGAGGATCCCGCTCAATTTTTCGGCGCCAACCACAAGTGCTTTATTATAGTTACCCGATTGAAGCATACTGGTGGCTATATTAAGACCGTAGACATATCCAGTACATGCGGCTTGGATGTCAAATGCGGTACATTGAGGTAAGCCGAGTTGACTTTGCACAAGGCATGCGGTGGAGGGAAAAGGCATATCTGGGGTCATGGTGGCCACTAGAATCAGGTCAATTTCTGTGGGATCAATACCGGCATCTTCAATGGCACGGCGAGCGGCGGCACTTGCCATGTGGCTGGTATTTTCGCCTTCAGCAGCAAAACGGCGTTGGCGGATGCCGGTACGGGCTTGAATCCACTCGTCGGAGGTCTCAACTATTTGAGCCATGTCGTCATTGGTAACAATTCGCTCTGGAAGATAGGAACCGGTTCCAAGGATGACGATGGAGGATAAAGGCGAGTTCATGGGCGTTCTTTCGGAAACCTAAATACTTATTCAGCAGGAGTGGATTCAGATAGCTCAAGCAAGAGGGAATTTGCTTTTAAGATATCTGACTGAATCGTATCCAGTAAATCGTGGCGAACAATTTCCGAAGCGATGCGAATAGCATTCGCGATAGCAACGTAGTTCGATGAACCATGGGATTTTAGGAGATTTCCTTTAAGTCCCAATAGAGGTGCACCGGCATGATGATCTGGGCTGAGTCGGTTCCGCATATCACTGAACGCGGATTTAGCGAGGGCGGCACCCAGCATTCGTTTGGCATTGCGACGCAGTTCATCTTTGATGGTGTTGCCGACAAAAGAGAAAAGGGCTTCGCTGGATTTAAGCAGGATATTGCCAATAAATCCGTCACAAACAATGACATCTACCTCGCCTTCAAAGATCTGGAAACCTTCGATCAAGCCTTGATAGTTGATAATGCCATCAATTGCCTTCAAATTTTCATGCGTTTCGTTGATAAGGCTAGTTCCTTTGCCGTCTTCGGTCCCGATGGTTAGGAGAGCGACACGAGGTTTCTCAAGGTCAAGTGCAGACCGGGCATAGTTAGCGCCAAGGATAGCGTTGTGAAGGAGGTTTTGGGGACTGCATTCTGGGTTGGCACCCACGTCAATGAGGACGCAGGCATTTTGCTTGGTTGGAATGATGGTAGCGAGAGCAGGTCGGTCGATACCTTCGAGAGGACGCAGGCGAATCGTACCGGCAGCCATGAGAGCACCGGTGTTACCGCAACTGACAACTGCATCCACTTCGCCTTCCTTTGCCAAATGAATCGCTTGAAACATGGAGGCGTCCTTTTTTTTGCGCATTGCCTGAACGGGTTTGTCGTGCATATCAACCACTTCACTGGCATGGTGAATGCGCACGTTACCGAGTTCATTTATGGCATGCTTCACCTTTAGAAAACGCTTAATCAGTGGTTCTTTGCCAACGAGAACAATATTAGAGTCGAGCTTGAGCTCCTTACGTGCATACAAAAGCCCACGGATAAATTCCGATGGGCCGAGATCGCTTCCCATGACATCGACCGCGATGGTGCAGGGTGCTGCGCTACCGGTCATGGATTGGCTTCGGGTTCAACTGGGCAGCACGCGTTTTAAATTTCGACGTCCATTACTTGACGCCCGCGATACATGCCGTTGGCGGGGTTAACACGGTGCGGTCGAAAACGGGTACCGTCTTGCGGATCTTTGGCCAGTTGGGGCAGTTCGAAACGGACGGCGCCACGGCGTTTACGGCTGCGCTGCTTAGATTGTTTGCGTTTTGGCTGTGCCATTACAATAGAGTGCTAAAGTGAGTGTGTTGCTGCGGGTGCGATACCCAAGTAAAGGACGGATACAAACAAATATAGTAAATGCGTCAAGTTTTCTTACAAGCAGAGTTTTTGCAGCGATTCTACCATTTTATTAATACCCGCTTCTGCTTCTAGTAAGTTTTTTGCTTCCATATACGCGGGAGTGGTAACGATTTTATTTTTTTGGTCAACCACCACAGATCTAGCGTTACAGGTTTGATGTCGGGCGCCCTGAGCTTCGATTTTTTCGGCCGTTTCGCGATCGTTGCCAATGGTAAGGGTGATCTTTTTTGTACTTAAAGCGGCGGCAGCGAGAATAGGGGCGATGCACATGAAACCCATGGGCTTGCCTGCACAGTAGGCATCTGCGATGAGGCTACGTATCATTGGATCAACGTCGTATGCGGCACCATCCGAGGCAAAACTAGAGAGATTTTTTGCAACCCCAAATCCGCCCACAAATATAAGGGCATCAAGATTTAAGACATCAAGTCTGTTGATGGGGTGGATTTCACCGCGTGCGATACGGGCAGATTCTTCTAGGACATTTCGGTACTCATCGTCTTGAATATTTCCGTTGTTGTGGTTGACGACCTCTCGTTGTTCAATGTTGGGAGCGGCACATATTGCTTTTGCTCCGATTCGCTCAAGTGCTAAAAGGGTGAGAACCGCTTCATGGATTTCGGAGCCGTCGTGAACACCACAACCCGATAGGATGACTGCCGCTTTTTTCATACTATTCTTCTAAGTTAAGTTTTTTTTGCGGCGTTCGCTAGTTTAAAGTAATGAGCACGATTGCCGCGAGACCAAGGCGATACCAGGCAAAAAGACCTAGACCGTGGTGAGTTAGGAAGTGGACCAGCCATTTGACCGCAAGAGCAGCAAAGACCGCTGCTACTAAAATACCTAACAAAAGAGGTCCAATGGGAACGGTTTGAATAATATAAGGACCCACGCTGAGAGTTTTGTAGGCTGAGGCTGCCGATAGGGTGATGAGACCTAGTAGAAAACTAAATTCTGCAGCACGTGCTGGACGGAGGCCAACAAGGTAGCCGCCAACAATCGTCATCATTGAACGACTGGTCCCTGGCCACATTGCGATACATTGGAGCAAACCAATGCCGAGGCATTGAGGGAGCGTGAGCTCGTGCAAGTCAGGACCACTTTCGGCGCAACTGGATTTTTTCTTACGATGCCAATGCTCTACCGCTAGCATTAGAAAAGCGCCCGTGATCAGGGCGATAACTACTGGGTAAATGCCAAAGAGGGCAGACTCGATGAGTTCGTCCAGCAAGAGACCGAGGATTACGGCGGGCAGAAAAGCCACCATTAGATTTAGTAGGATACGAAGCCCGTTGGGGTCTTTTCCGAGTACGCCCATTAATATCGAGAGCAGACGCCTTCGGTAAAGAACAACAACTGCTAAGATAGCTCCAAACTGAATGATGATGACATAAGCATCGGCGGCATTCTCCAGCGTAAAGGGACGTTGCCCGTTTTCTTGAGCCGAGTCTTTAATCCAAAGGATATTACCATCGCTATCGGGCAGTGGAGCGCTGGAGTCTAAACCCAGTACCGCATTCGTTATGATGAGGTGACCGGTTGAGGAAACCGGTAGGTATTCAGTGATGCCTTCGACGATACCAAGAATAGCTGCATCAAGATAAGTGAATTGCGGTTTCGGGTCCTCGTCGGATGTTTCTGCAGATACGAGACTTGGAGCGCTCAGTGCAAGTATCGCAAGGAGGACGTTAATCGGTTGGCGGTAGCTCGAGTAGTTCACGCTTATAAGGCTGAAGCTTGGGGACACTAAAGGGAAGTCGGAATTTTCTAGACTTTAGCTTTGGTGATTAGGCTTGAGCTTGGATGGGGATACGTTTCTTTGTTTATTCACTAGGCATGGCTACAATCGAAGACCTTAGGCAATTGATTTCAGGCGGTGAAGACCTTAACTGGGAGGCTGCTACGCGGGCTGCCATAGCACTTGCGGATGAAGATCTTGCCAATGCTGAAAAGGCAGCATTCTTAATCGCGCTAGCGAAAAAAGGTGAGACCGCTACCGAAGTGGCAGCCTTTGCTTCAGCATTTCGTAAATTAGCTGTGGATCCCGAAGTTGGCGAGTGGGCTTCAAATGCGATGGATGTGTGTGGCACGGGCGGGGATGGATCTGGTACCTTTAATATTTCTACAACAGTTTCATTTATCGTAGCAGCATCTGGAGTGCCTGTATTTAAGCATGGTAATCGTTCGATCACTTCAAAATGCGGAAGCGCGGATCTATTGGAAGTGCTCGGTTTTAAACTAGATGCGCCCTTACCTGTATTACGTGAGTCCTTGCGTGAGCTGAATTTTTGCTTCTTTTTTGCGCCGGCCTTTCATCCAGCCTTTAAATCTATCATGCCAGTGCGCAAAGAATTAGCGGGACAGGGGGTGCGCACTATTTTCAATCTACTGGGTCCCTTAATCAATCCCGGGCAACCGGCGCACCAATTAATGGGAGTCTTTTCAGGCCAATGGGTTGTCCCGCTTTCTGAGGCTTTAGCTGCCTTAGGATTACAATCAGGCTTGGTTGTCAATGGAACACCAGAAGTAGGTCGTGCTCTAGACGAATTGAGTTGTGCCGGTAGTAACGCTGTTGCTGGGCTAGGTCGATTGAGCACCGTGCGTGGCGCATTAAATGCTTGTGATGGGGGACTCATGAATTGTGAGTTTGCAGATTTGCAGGGTGGAGATGTTGCCGATAATTTGAGACTTTTAGAAGGCTTACTAGGACTCGCTAATGCGGCCATGGTGCCAGATGGTTTACGGGATACAGTGCTATTAAATGCGGGTGCAGCGCTTTGGGTTGCAGGGCGAGCGCATGATTTGAAGGAAGGGGTGGTGCAAGCAAAGAACATTATTGAAAGCGGAGCTGTCGGTGAGTGGTTAGAACGTGCTCGCAACTTTTATGCCGCAGATTGATGCCCGGATGAGGTAATATTGAAATGGGAACATATTTTGGAACGGACGGGATACGAGGAACTTACGGGGATGCTTGTATCAATGCCGAATTTGCTTTTCGGATGGGTGCAGCATTGGGCGAGATACTTCCGCCAAGTGCGCAGCTTGTCTTAGGTCGTGACACCCGAGGGAGTGGTCCAGAACTTTGCCAAGCATTAGCGGCTGGTTTAGAGATAAAAGGGGCAAAGTTGCTAGATTATGGTATCGTGCCCACTCCCGCAGTTGCTCGAGCAGTATGTGCCCACAATGCAGATATGGGTATTGCGGTCACGGCATCGCACAATCCTGCCAGTGATAATGGGATTAAATTATTTGATAAAAATGGGTGCAAGTTATCCTCAGAAGTAGAACTAGAAATTGAGGGGGCCATTGATGCGCAGGCCTCGCCTTTAGCCTCAGAATTGGCCGCGCCAACGGAGATGAGTCCCGTGGAGGGTGCAAGTTGCTACCTCGAGGCAATACTTGATTCATTTGAGTCGAATTTATTAGAGGGATTAAAAATCGTGCTGGATACTGCCAATGGAGCGACCTGTAAGACCAGCCCGGTTGTCCTTGAAGCACTGGGGGCAGAGCTTTTTTTGATCGGTGCAAAACCGGATGGTTTAAATATTAATCTAGGAGTTGGCAGTGAACACGGCGATTCATTGGCGGCAGCTGTGCTAAAACAGCAGGCAGATTATGGGATCGCACACGATGGTGACGGCGATCGTTTAGTCATCTGCGATGGCACAGGCGTTATCTTAGATGGAGATGTGCTCCTTGGTATTTTAGGCTTATATGCCTTGGAGACTGACCGACTAGGGGCGCAAACTTTAGTTGCAACTGTTCAAAGTAACCTTGGGCTCGACTTTACAATTAAAAATGCTGGTGGAGAGATTGTGCGTACAGATGTAGGCGATCGCAATGTTGCAAGCAAAATGCGGGAACTGGGTGCTACTGTTGGCGGAGAGAATTCTGGTCATATAATTTTAAGGGACTATGCCAGCACCGGAGATGGTCTACTGGCTGCCTTGGAATTTTTGCGAGTCCTGCGCGAGAGCGGTAAGTCATTGGAAGACTGGCGCACTCGGGTGACGCTTTTTCCCCAAGCGACTCGAAATTTACAATTGGTCAAAAAATTACCTCTAGGGGAATTGTCCTCTATGCAAGCGACGCGCGTTAAAGTGGAAGATGATTTTGGCGAGGCTGGTCGGGTCTTGATTCGTTACTCAGGTACAGAACCGAAGTTGCGACTCTTAGTTGAAGGTCGTGATGCCATCGCAGTCGAGACGGCTATGGCTGCGCTAGAACGCGCAGCGCGAGAAGACCTTGAAGTGCTTAATTAGCGCTTTACCCGTTAAGACTTTGTTTGTCATTATGTACGTCCTCAATTTACTTCACCTTTAGATTTTTCATATGAAAGAAGTTGCCCTAGAAAGTCTCGACCCTCGATTGCAAAAGCAGGTGCAGAATGCCAGCAAGGCCATCAGCAAAAACCCTGTCTATGCCGTTGATATTTTATCCAATATTATTCAACGCCATCCTGGTTGCCTAGAAGTACGCCGCGACCTTCGCAAGGCGCAACAGCGCGCTACTCAAAATAAATCGGGTGGCTTGTCGGGCCTGATGTCAAAAGTCAGTGGCTTTGGTAGGAGCTTTCGAGCACCAAAAGTTGAAAAGGATCCCCAAAAAGCACTAGAGGCTGCCGAAGAAATGCTGTGTTCCAACCCTGGAAATATTGCCGCTCATGAATTACTAGGTGAGGCCGCTCAGGCACTCGAACTCAACGAAACCGCCGCTTTTGCCTATGAGGAAATTTATCGAATCGAGCCCGCAAATACCGAGAACGTCAAAGCGCTTATGGAAGCCTACATCTTAATCGGTAAAAACGAAGAGGCCATTCGCATCGGTGAGGCTGCCTATCGCGCTAATCCAAATGATGACGGCATTCAGATGCTCGTTAAAAAAGCATCCGTTGAACAGACTGTTGATAAGGGCCGTTGGAATGAAGACGAGAGTTTCCGCGACAAGTTAAAGGACGAAGACGAAGCTCAAAAGCTTGAGCAGGCTAGCCGAGCAAAGACCGGCGATGCAGGCTTGCGTTCGCTCATTAAGGATGCCCTCGAAGCAGTGGAGGCCGAATCCGAAAATATTAATTTGTATCGCGACATTGCTTCCAATTATCGTAAGTTGGGTGAGTTCGACAACGCCTTGGAATGGATCAACAAAGCCCGCCAGTTAGATGGCGGTAAAGCGGACGTCAATCTTGAGCGCACCGCTTCTGCACTACAGCGCGAAAAGATGCAGGCTGCAATACAGGCACAAGAGGCCATCCTTGAAAAGGATCCTGAAAATTTAGATGCAAAGGCTGCTCTGGAGTCTATTCGAGGGGAGGCGCACGCTATGCAGCGCGAGCAATCCGAGCACCTTGTCCAGCGCTATCCTAATGAATTCAGCTATCGTTATGAGTTGGGTGAAATTTACCTTAAGGACAATGAAATTGATGCTGCCATCAAGGAACTACAATTGGCTCAGCGCAGCCCCAAGGTGCGTGTTCAGGCGCTTATCTTACTCGGTAAAGCCTACAAGCAAAAAGGCTTCTTTGATCTTGCGATTGAACAATTTGGTAGTGCTAAGAGAGAAATTTCTGGAGTAACGGATGCCAAGAAGGACGTCCTCTACGAACTTGGTAAATGTTATGAATTGCAGGGTAATATGGACAAGGCCATCGCAGAGTATAAAATCCTTTATGCTGCTGACATTGCTTTTCGCGATGTCGCTCAAAAGATCGACGACTTTTACTCCAAGAAAAATGGGTAAGCTTGGTGCTGCCACAACCAATGCTCGACAGGCGAAGTCGAACTAGCAGTTAAAGTATTATGCAGATAAAACAAGTAGCCTTGATCATGTTTGTGGTCTTCTTGTCGTTCTACTTATTGAACCTCGGGCAATCAATTTTGCTTCCTCTCGTGATTGCGGGCGCAATTGCATTTTTGATCAGTGCGCTCGTGTATGCTATAGGTTTGATTCAAATAGGAGGTATTCGCTTGCCCAAATTCCTTACCTTTGTGTTAGCGGTCATCCTTATTATCGCGTCTTTCACTTGGGTTATCCAAATGATCACGGACAACGTTGCTCATGTTATTAAACAAGCTCCGATTTACCAAGACAACCTTGAGAGTCGTATCAATACCATTTACGCAATACTTGGCTTAGAGCAATCACCCAGCGTTACTGAAATTTTGAAAAAGATAAGCTTGAGCGGTTTTTTGCAGAATCTTGCTAAAACATTAAGTGGTCTCGCAGGTAGTGCGGGCATCATCTTTGTTTATCTCATTTTTATTATCCTGGAGCAACGCACTTTTGGATCGAAGATTCGGGCTCTCTTTCCGCAGCCTGAACAACAGGCAGCCGTGTTTAATCTGATGCAACGTATCAACCAAGACATCCGCACCTACGTCGGCATTAAAGTCCTCACGAGCACAGTTACAGGGGTGCTGAGTTATTGCGTTCTTGAATGGGTCGGGGTTGATTCTGCCAGTTTCTGGGCAGTCCTTATTTTTCTTCTAAATTTTATCCCTACAATTGGATCGATTATTGCGACCGCCTTTCCGGCTCTCTTAACTTTAGTACAATTTGAGACGTGGGCTCCATTCTTCATTGTGGCGATTGGGATAACTGCAATTCAGTTTTGCATGGGAAGCATCCTAGAGCCCCGTCTGATGGGCAGTAAATTAAATGTAAGCCCCCTGGTGCTGCTGCTCTCCCTTGCCTTATGGGGTTCAGTTTGGGGCATACCGGGAATGTTTCTCTGCGTGCCCATCACCGTAATGATTGTCATCGTTTGTTCTTATTTTCCGCAAACTCGCGCTTTAGCAGTCATCCTCTCTGGTGATGGCACCCTATCGGCAGGTTCCCATGCGGAGACTTCAGATGATTGATCGGCTACGACAGCACTGGTTTACTTTAGGTCTCTTTGGAGTCGTCATTGTTTCGCTTTCAGGTTTCGGCCTTCCTTTAGGCACCGTGATTATTCCAATCGGGGTATGGATTATTTTCCTGGCGCAAGGAGTGATCTTAGGCGAAGGCTCCCCCCATTCGGAACAAAATTGGTGTGGGACTCTTACGTTTGTTCTCTGTTGGAACTTTTTATTGTTTCCTCTTGTGACGGTTGGGTTGCTTTGGGTGACCGGTCTTTGGGAGCAAAGTGATTTTGCTTTTGGTTACTGGCTGCTGGCTTTTCTTCCAACTACGATTGCCTCCGCGGTTGCCATGACTTCAGGGGCTGGGGGACGAGTAGAGCATGCCTTGCTCGCCACGGTGAGTTCTAATCTCTTTGCTGTATGGCTGGTGCCGATGATCGCAGTCTTTTATCTGGCGATTGAAGCTGAAATTGAAATTGCCCTTTGGCCCCTGGTCCTTCGTCTCTTAATTCTTATCGTACTTCCGCTTCTTATTGGCTACGGCCTTCGGCGATTCCAATTTCCTGGAACCGCTAAACTGGCAGGTGTTGCTCGCCCATTAACACAGGGCATTTTATTGTTGATTCTGTTGGTGGCCTTCTCGCGCAGCTTTACTTCGGGGGAGTTAACGGGGCTAAATTTTGGCGCATTGCGTGAATTGTTACTTGTATGCGGCGCCCTTGTACTGCTTGTCAGTGCGCTTGTTTGGTTCAGTGCTGGTAGATTTCATTTCAGTTACCACGAGCGCATAAGTGTATTTTATTGCGCAAGCCAGAAATCTCTTGCTACGGGAGTGCCCATGATTGGTTCGGTACTGCTTGCTGTTGGTCCAGAAAATGCCAGTGCGATTAATTTACTTCCCATTCTTTGCTACTCGCCAATGCAGTTGCTTCTCGGGGGGTACCTTGTTCCATATTTTTCGAGGCAGTAATTGCTAGTTTTCGGCCTGCAGTAAAAATGCACCAGCGCCATCATGACCTGTCTCCCAAGGAAAGCTAAGGGATTGATCTTTCAGTTTAAAATTTGCTCCAGCGGGGCTTTTAAGGAAGGCTTTGACGATCTCAATATTTTCGGAGGCCTCAATACTGCAGGTGCTGTAAACGAGACGTCCACCGGGCTTAACAAATTGACCAGCAGCAACCAAAAGTTCGCTTTGAATTTTCGCGCAGGCTTTCAAATCTTTGGCTTGAAGTCGCCACTTAACATCCGTGCGGCGTTGGATTACGCCCGTGTTACTACAGGGGGCGTCTAGAAGGACTGCATCAAATGCAGAAGGGTAGTTATTTTTGCTTAGGTCAGTCGGTTGCAAGGTAAGAAGGTCGTGCGCCAAACTCTTACAAACGAGAGCTTCGTTTTCCATCCGAGCAAGGTTTTGATTCAGGCGTTCCATTCGTTCGCCGGGAAGATCGAGCGCTAGGAGTAAACCTTTTCCATTAAGACCACGCGTGATTTCAAAAGCTTTACCACCCGGGGCAGCGCAAAGATCAAGAACGGTTTCACCGGGTTGAGTATTCAGTAGGGCAGGGGCAAGGCGAGTCGAGGGGTCTTTGACGTAGGCACGTCCAGACTCAAGGAAGGGGCGTATGCGTTCCAACCAGGGTTCATGGGTGGGTGCGCAATAAAAACCGGGCCATTGAGTCGCTTCAAAAGGAGCGGGGAGGGCTTCCTCGCTGCGAATATAGGTGGTTGGAATTTTCTGGTTCCACTGAAGGAGCGCTTCGCAATCCGAGGCCTTAAATGCATGAGCCCAATGCTCTACCAGCCAACTCGGATGGCTAAATCTATGGGCTGGAGCTAAGTGATTCTCTTTAATTTCGACAAAAACAGGTGGGAGTTTTCGAAGAACAGCATTGATGAGAGCACTCTCAGGCTTACTGACCCGAAGTTTACTGCCCTGTACTGCGTGGTGTATTATTTTAGGTATTTTTTCTTCGGGAGCTTCGTATAATTCATAAGCAGCTACCAAAAAAATAGCCTCAACCGAGGTTCGAGGGGTTTTGCGTAGGAATGGGTTTAGGGCGGCGCGGGTACGGTGTCCGTGGCGCAAAGCACCTAAAAAGAGTGACTGGCAGGTCTTGCGGCGACCTCCGTGAAACTCACTCGGTAACTGTTCTAGAAGTTGATCTGCCTTCCATCCGCCAGCTAGATAAGCATCGGTTAATAAAACAGCAGCCTGCCACGCGGTTGCGCTTGTTTTGGATAAGTCAAACTTAAGGCTTCTCATAGAGGTAAAAATACTGCAATGTATAACGTTAACTACCTGACTAGCATTCGCAAACAATTATGAACGAAGCGGCCATAGACGCACTAATAGAAAATAACCCCAAGTTAGCGCCCTCACGCGCTAAGCTGGAAAGCATGGCGCCGGGCAATTACTGCCTGCACCGTAGCTGGGGTTTTGGTAAAATTGTAGATTTTGATGAGGCGCAAGCCAAGATCGTGATTGATTTTGAGGAAGGAGAGAAGACCGGACATGCAATGGGGATCGCGTTCTGTGTTGATAAATTGGAAATCCTCAAGCCCAATGATATTTTGGTGCGCTCACGAACCGAAGTAGATGCTATTGAAGAAATGATCAAGAAGGCCCCTGCAGACCTTATCTGCGAAATTCTCTCTGGGAACGAAGATAAAGCAATGATGGCATCCGAAATAGAACGCTCTCTGGCTCGCGTCATCGGGCCGCTAAAATATAAGAAATGGTGGACTGCCACCAAGAAGGTCTTGGAAAAAGATCCGCGCGTGGGTGTACCCAACAAAAAGACCGAACCTTTTATATTTCGCGATGAACCCGTAAAGCCAGAGGAGGAAATTCTTGAGCAATTTCACGGAACGCGCAACTCCAAGGAGAAAATCCTCCTGGGGGAAAAGCTATTTGCACTTTCAGAAAACATTTCCGTCATTCGTGAGGAATTGCCTGAGATTCTCGCGGAATTGACGGATGCAATTCAAAATACCAAATCACTCAGTCAAGCAGACCGTCTACACGGAGTTTGGGTTCGAAATGACCTCGCTCGTGATTTGCATGAGGATGTGGAATTACTTGAACCGTCTTCTGCTTCGATTCTGGACTCTACAAATGATTATTCAGAATTAGCCTCAGAGTTACCTGCTAATTTCTTTAAGCGTTATTTGGATCTGATTCGCCGTACCTATGAAGACAAATGGCAACCCATGCTTGAAGACCTCCTCCGCAACTCTAGCGGTAAGTTTACCAGTGAATGTATTAACTTCATGATGGAACATGGTATGGATGCGCGCATTGCGCACTGCCTAAGCCGTTGGCTTAATGACCAAACAATTAAGGGGCCCTTACTTCTGTGGGTGGTTAAAAACCGTAATTCTAAAAAGTATTCAGCGATTATTGCGCCTTTGGTCTCTCCACGCTTACTCTCTGCAATGTTCTATGCCATTGACTATGAAGCCCTGCAAAATGCCAGCGCACGTCGCATCCCTCTCGCTGATCTCTTGAGTGAGGATGGTGAGTTGATTCCGGATTTGTTAGCAGATTCCAACGTAGAAACCGCACAAGACCTTGCCCAAACGCTCTTACTTAACCAAGGCTTTGAAGATTTGACAAAAAAATCACTGGTTGCTCGCTTTATTAAGAAATTCCCCACGGTTCAGACTTTGATCGCCGGTGAAGGCTCGAGCACTTCTGAGGAGGATGGACTCATTGTTTCACAAGCTAGTTTTGATGCTGCTAAAGCAGAATATGAAGGTCTTATTATGGTCAAGATTCCCGAAAATAAAGAAGCGATTGCTACGGCACGTGAACATGGTGACCTCAAGGAAAATTCCGAATATAAGATGGCACGTCAGGATCAAGACATTCTGCTTTCTCGCAAAAACGAGCTTGAAGTCGATCTTTCCCGTGCTCGCGTAACTGATTTTAATGAAGTTACCAACGACAACATCGGCATCGGTAGTATGGTTGAATTAAAGGAAGGCTCGAGTGGTCAGACCCAACGCTACGCAATCCTAGGTGCATGGGATTCCGATCCTGAAAATAACATCCTTTCCTATAAGACCCCTTTAGCTCAGCAATTATTGGGTAAAAAGAGTTCAGACACTGTAACCATTGAGGTGGGTGGAAATACTCAAGACTGGACAGTCTTGAAGATTGAACGCTGGGTGGACCAAAAGTAGGACGCTGGGCTTGGGCTTGACCTATAGCGGTCAAGCAACAAAATATCGCTCATGAAAATACCTGTATTTTTGACGAATACGAGCTCCACCTTTGCACTCCTGCCCCTGCGACTGGGTTTAGGGATCAGCATGATCTACCACGGTTCAAAAAAATTATTTGGCTGGTTTGGTGGTAATGGGCTTGAGGCAAGCACCGCATTTTTTGCTAAGCAAGGTCTCGAGCCGGCCTTGCAGTTGGTTTTGTTAGCAGGTGGCGCACAGGTTGTTGGAGGGATTGCTTTTATTTTAGGTTTTGCCACTCGTTTTTGGGGGGCGGTCATCGCGTTTACCATGGGTGTGGCAGTGTATACGGTTCACGATTGGCAATCTTGGGGCGACAGTGAGAAACCCATGTTAATTTTGCTGGGAAGCCTAACCCTGATGCTTGCGGGTGCAGGTAGATTGTCGGTCGATTATAATTCTCAAAAAGTTTAAGGCATTCTCAAGCGGAGGGTGTGTTGTCCTTCACGAGAACTTGCAAGGTCAAGATGCCAGGCTTCTGGGGGGATACTTTCAGGGATCCGCTCAGGCCATTCCACCGCGAGGCACCAGGGGGATTCTAGAAATTCCTCCAACATGAGCGCATCCAGATCGGCACCGGATTGCAGTCGATAGGCATCTAGATGCATCAATTTTCGTTCACCTTCATAGAGGGTGTAGAGGTTGAAGGTAGGGCTCGTTACAGGTTCTTTAATGCCCCATGCGCGGGCAAGGCCACGTACAAGGGTGGTTTTACCCGCACCGAGTTCGCCATGCAGTGCCAACACGTGATCCTGAGGCAGGCAGTCTGCGAGGGCGGCACCAATCGACTCAGTTTCCTCAACGCTCTGGCTGGTAATGCCCGTACTTAACTGTTTTAGAATTTCAGACATCACGTTTCCAATGTTCGTAGCCGTAGGTCCAGGGAATGGATGCACCGCTTTCCTTTTCGATGAAAACTCCGGCAGGATGTTTAGATATGATTTGCCCGATTCGGGAAAGCCTGAGATTAGGAAATTCAGCCTGCCAGCAAGTTTCAAATCGTCCACAATCTGCATCTGCTGCAACTGCTAACAGAAGTTCGTAATCTTCGCCGTCGCAAAAGGCGTGTTGCAGGGCAGGCTTTCCGGTCTGAAGGCCGAATGCTTGAGCAGCCTCATCAATGGGAATAGAGTTTAGGTCTATTGCTGCACTACTATCGTTCGGCAGAAGAACTTGTAGGTCCTTGCCGAGTCCGTCGGTTAAATCCATCATAGCGCGGCAAGCGTCTTGGGCGGCAAACCATTGACCTTCCGCCAGCCTGGGATCAAAGCGAAAGTGCTTACCAAGGATGCTGCCTCCCAAGGTTCCGGTAGTATAGAGCCAATCGCCAATGGACGCATTCTGCCTTAAGAGAGGGCGTTTGCAGCTGCCTAAAAGTGTGAGGCTAGCGGAAAATTGCCCGGCTGGAAGGGTACTTAAATCACCACCAACAATTTTGAGCGTATGTGCTACGCAGGCAGAACGAACGCCTTTAAAGAAAGCTTTAAGCCATGCTAGGGCGAGGTCGGGACCGCTGAGTAAGGTAAGGACGGCACTCTGAGGCTGAGCTCCCATGGCGGCAAGGTCGCTGAGGTTTCGGTGGATTAGTTTTACTCCGGCTTCAAAGGGTGTCACGGTAGCGTCAAAGTGTTGCCCGTACGATATCGCATCGGTCGTGATGCAAGTTTTTTGGGTGGCGTCTAATTCCATCACAGCGCAATCATCTCCTATGCCGGCGGGTGCAATGGGAGTCGTGTCGCCTAACCAATTGCAGATATGCTCAAGGAGGATGCATTCACCAAGGCCGCTTATTTGCTGAGCCGGATCATGAGTAAAAGGATATGTTTTTGAATCCATTAGAGGGTTAGGTGCAAGCTGACGGGGCAATGGTCAGAACCTTCTACCTGATCTAGGATATCGGCAGTTTTGAGATTTGGAAGTAGTTTTGGGGAGGCGCAGAAATAATCAATACGCCAGCCAATGTTGCGCTTACGAGCTCCTGCACGATAGGACCACCAGCTATAGCGTTCAGCGGTATCAGGATAAAAATAGCGAAAGGTATCTGTAAATCCTTCTTGGAGGATTGCATCGAAGCCTGCGCGCTCCTCGTCTGTAAAACCTGCGTTACGGCGGTTCGTTTTAGGGTTGGCGAGGTCGATTTCTTTATGGGCGACATTGAGGTCGCCACAGAAAATGACCGGTTTTCCCTCTTCCAGTTTTTTGCAATAGTTAAGGAAGTCTACATCCCATTCAAGGGTGCGGTAATCGAGTCTTCGAGGCCGTTTATTTTCGTCATGGTTCTGGGAATTGGGCGTATAGACTGTTACGAGAAAATAGTCAGAAAATTCCGCGGTCAGAACCCGACCTTCGGTATCGTGTTTTTGAATGCCGATGCCTTTTTTAACTGAAAGAGGCGCATCACGACAAAGGAGAGCCGTGCCGGAGTACCCTTTTTTTTCGGCGCAATTCCAGTAAAGGTGTGGGTAGCCTTCAAAGGCAAAATTTGCGACTAAATCGTCGGATATTTTGGTTTCCTGAAGGCAAAGTACATCCGGTTGCTCAGCGGCAAGGAATCCTTCAAAGCCTTTTTTGATAACAGCGCGGAGACCATTAACGTTCCATGAGATCAGTTTAATTTCTGGCATGAGAGAATTTATTTGTAGAAACCGCCACCAAGAAGCGTGTCTTCACGATAGAGGGCAAGAATTTGTCCAGAAGCAAGTGCGCGTTGGGGTTCGTCAAAAACAACGTGTGCGGTGTCATTACCGGTAGGGGTATAGGTAATTTTTTGAGCTGGGTCTCGATAGCGAGGTTTTGCAAGGAGTTGGCAGGATTCTGTGAGGGCTTCATTGATAAAGCTTAATTTGGAAACTTCTACTTCATCGGTGAAGAGGCCGGGAGCATCTGGTTTATCAAAAGCGACGACCAGTTCATTGCGCTCAAGGTTGAAACCCACGACCACGAAAAATTGATGGTCGGTATTTGATGGAACTCCAATGCCGCGGCGTTGACCGACAGTGTATCGATGTAAGCCGCGATGCTCCCCAAGAACTTTTCCCTCTGGGTCAACAATTTTTCCGGGTTGATCTTCAATATAATATTCAAGGAAGCGATTAATATTCATATCGCCCAGGAAGCAAATCCCCTGACTGTCTTTTTTGGTAGCGTTGGGTAATTTGAATTTTTCGGCTAGTTTGCGTACATGGGGTTTTTGAAGTTCGCCAATGGGAAAAATTGCGGGAGCAAGTTGTTCCTGGCGCAGGAGGGCCAGGAAGTAGCTTTGATCCTTATTGGGATCAAGTCCTTCGCAAAGATCAAAGTTGCCGTTAGCTTGTTTTACCTTGCGAACGTAATGGCCAGTGGCGATGGCATCAAAGCCCTGCTCGCGGGCGTAACTTTCAAAAATCCCAAATTTCATTTCGCGATTACACATAATGTCGGGGTTGGGCGTGATGCCCTGACGGTAACCTTCAACTAAGTATTGTACGACATGTTCGCGGTACTCATTAACGAAATTAACGATTTCATAATCGATACCCAAGTGCTTTGCAAGCGCACGAGAATCTTCGATGTCTTGTTGTGCAGGACAGTCGGCCAGGGGCATTTCTTCATTCATCCAAGTGCGGATGTAGGCACCTGCGACTTGATGACCTTGCTCCTTGAGCAAGGTAGCCGCCACGGCAGAATCAACGCCGCCGGATAGTGCTACTAGAATTTTTTGCATAACTTTAGGAAAACAGGCGAGGGGAGACAGTCAACAAGCGTTGGCGCTACGGAGTTTTTTGAAGGAAAAATCTACCCTTTCCTGCGAATGAGGATTGCAGGTAGTGCTGCGAAGTGGCGATAATAGAAAAGTATGTCGAAGGATACGAAACAGTTAGAGGCAGCCTTTTGGGAAGACGAAAGGTATGCGCTCGTTTTTTTGGGAGCGGATTTGGATCCTTTGGCAGAAAATCCACCTCTCAGCCTGGGGCCAGGCGGGACTCCCTTTGCTTCTATAGAGTTGTTAGCTCCGGTAAAAGCAGCACGTTATACCCGATATTACCGGGATGGGGATAATTGGGTTTTTCGTTTACAGGCGGAACGTTATCCCCAGTTGCAGGACTCCACCCTAAAGATCTACCTCGGAGCAGATTTTAATGGATGGGATGCGGCAATTGGTTTGAAGCAATGGCAACTAAATCCGTACCAGATTGAGGATACCTTAATTTACGAGTTAAAAGTCGATGCAGAGGCGATACCGAAGAATAGTCCTTCAGCCTTTAAATTTGCTACGGAATCCGGAGAATGGCTGGACGTGCCAGAAGGGGCACCTAATCTTACTTTAACAAAAGGCGGAATCCCAAATTTTAAATTGAGCCCATCACAAAGTGGAGCACACGTTTGTCGTTGCCAGTTGCCGAAGTCGTATCAGCCCATGGGTGCTGAATCGATAATGTGGCAAGATGCTACAAGTTATACCTCCATAGAATTGCCACATACACAGCACCTCACGGAAGCATTCACGAATTTGGAGTTGGGCGCTCAGATTCTCGATGGAGTAACGCGTTTTCGTTTATTCGCGCCGCGAGCGCAAGCAGTCCATGTTGTATTTGGGCAGAAAGAAGATAGCTCGGATGCCCATGCGGTCGAACTGAAGCGAGTGGATGCCTCGACTTGGGAGGCCGTCGTTGAAGGTGAATTAGAGGGTTGGTTTTATAGTTATCGTGTTGCCGGTGGCAATGATGATGGGACGACACATTTTGACGCGCATTTTTCAATTTTAGATCCATATGCAAGGGCCTGTTTAGGGGCGCGCGGACCTGGTATTGTACTTGCAGATGCTCGTACGGAGTCGGTAAAGCGGCCATATGAGCCGCCACATTGGCATGACCTCGTTATTCTTGAGGGTCACGTGCGTGACCTCACGGTAAATGCGCCTATAGGTTTAAGTCCTCAAGAGCGCACTGGATACGCAGGTTTACGTAAATGGTTGTGCGCAAAGGGATCTTATCTGCGGGATTTGGGAGTCAATGCATTGGAGCTACAACCGATTCAGGAATTTGATAACGAGTTGCCATTGGATTATCACTGGGGCTACATGACCGTAAATTATTTTTCACCAGAAAGTAGTTATGCCATCACTCCGCTCAAAGCCTCACAAGTGGAAGAATTTCGAGGATTGGTGAATGATTGTCACGAGGCTGGTATGGCGGTGATTCTTGACGTGGTTTATAATCATGTGGGAGAACCTAACCACTTACTCTTCCTCGATAAGTATTACTATTTCCATTTAGACCAGGCGAATGAGTTGGTAAACTGGAGTGGCTGTGGCAACGACTTGCGCTGCGATACCCCCATGGGTCGCCGACTGATTCTCGATAGCCTTAAACATTTGGTGCGTACCTACGATGTGGATGGTTTTCGTTTTGATCTTGCGGAATTGATCGGCATGGAAGTGTTACGTGAAATTGAAGACGAATTGAAGTCGATCAAGCCAGGTATCATTCTCATTGCAGAACCTTGGAGTTTTCGTGGGCACATTCAGGATGAGTTAAAGGATTCCGGTTTTGCTTCTTGGAATGACGGCTTCCGAGAGGGAATTGCGGACTATGTCCGCGGACAAGGTCAACAGGAATCAATTCGTTATTTTCTTTCGGGCTCACCAGAAACAAGTCGCTTTGCGGCTCAAAGTATAAATTACACGGAATCGCACGATGATCATTGCTGGCTGGATCGCATCACTGAACGACCTGGGCAGGATGGATCAGATCCCACGGTCCTAGACCGGCGTCGTACGCATTTGATGGCCGCAATATTGTTTGGCTCGCTAGGCGTCCCGATGTTGGCGGCTGGGCAGGATTTTTTGCGTTCAAAATGTGGGGTAGCAAATACCTATCAGCGCGGCGATCTCAATGCGCTCGATTACAATAAACGTTATGTGTATTCTGGAACGCATCAGTATTTCCGAGATTGGATTCATTTTCGCCGTTCAGATGAGGGTAAAGCATTGCGTGTTGATGGTGTGCTTTCTGAGGGCTACATGCAGTTTTTCTTTTGTGAGGGTTCCAGTGCAGTGCTTGCGCTCTTTAATGCCGATGGTTCTCGGGACATTAAGCGGGTAGTTTTAGGCATCAACCCACACCTTGAATTTGCAAACATTGTGGTGCCAGAAGGTTTGATGGGGGGTCTGCGGCAAGTGGCTGATGCGGAACGTTTTGATGACCGCGGACTTGGGCTAGCAGATATCCCGCAATCAGGGACACTCGTTAGTTTGCCGCCCATAAGTTGTGGGCTTTGGGTGGGTTAGGCCTTACGGCAGTGTTTCTTGTGCAACTTAAAGCTAAGTCCTAAAACACCCAGACCTAGTAAAACGGAATAGGTCGCTGGTTCAGGAATTGTGATTGCATCATTATTGCTCCCGAGTTGAGGTGAATTTTCAGCAACCGCCCAGCTGTTTTCATCATTTATGACCAGATCGATTCTATAGAAGCCGTTCAAATCCGTGTGACCCGGGTCGTCGTTTTGAAAAATTATTGAAGCGGTGCCGGAAATATTGGTGAGAGAAAAGAATTCCTGGTCGGCTGAAATCGTGCCAGTGAAATCAAAATCAAAGGTATAGTCGATCCAATCGCCCGCGTCGCCCTGGTTGGAACCTGGGCTGTTATCCGTCCCGACGCCCGCCCGACAATATTCGTAATTAGCAATGTTAGTGCCATTAGCATCAAATTCAGCCCCCTTGGCATCTTTACCTTCTATGGTAAGATTCAGGGTTTCATCATTGGCACCACTATACTGGTAATCCACCTTAGTTATGGTCTCACCGGGTTCATCGTCGTAAATTTGCATAAAGCCTTCACGTACATTGTAGGGCGTGCGTGTACCACTTAAATCTCTGGCATCCCAAAAAGTGCCGAAGAGGAGACTGTTGGTTAAGGAATTATAGTGAAATCGGACATCTCTTAGAGGAACGGTTCCTGAGCTGGTGGCGTTGGCATTGTTTTGGGCATCAGCAAGACTGCCATGCTCGGTCCAAGTGCCGGAATAGGTAATATGATTTATGTCGACAACAATCAGGGCATGGAGTCCTGAGCCTATAAAAAATAAAAATCAATAGGTTATTTTTTGTATATGTAAATATTTGTATTCAATACTTTTCTTATTGCCATAACTGAAAGAAATTCAGGCATGGACATGCCTGCTCACTGGTTTGGGAAGCTTCCGTCTAGTGGGCGTGGGCTAAATCGTACCGTTGAGCAGCGGCAGTGGTGAGCTCAATCCATTCGCTCCAGCTCTGTTTGAGACTTTTCTGAAGTTCTTTAATTTCTGCCTTAAGATGAGCACGTTGTGCTTGGCCGACTTCTTTCAACTCACGCAGCTTATTCATAAGCTCTTGAGTTTTAGTATCAAAATGGGTGGAGAGAACATCAATTTTAATTCGCAGTTCCTTAGCGGCTTCATCGACTTCATCTGTGAGATGAGAGAGGATAAGTTTGCGATCTTTTTGAATTAAGGATTTGCGCAAGGTCAGGATGTTGAGCGAGCGGAGATTTTTTACGAGCCCGACTTTAGAGGCTAGCCAAATCGTCCACTTCGTGGGGTCAAAGTGATACCAGCGGATGCCGTTACGGTAATCGCCGGCAAAAGCGTGATGGTAATTGTGATATCCCTCGCCAAAGGTGAGGACCGCCATAACGGCATTGTCGACTGCGCTGAGTTCACGGGCATAAGTTTTGGCGCCGACCGTGTGGCAAAGGGAATTAATAAACCAAGTACAGTGATGAATAAAGGCTAGGCGAAGCAAGAAACCCATATAAAAGGAAGCGATAGCACTACCTGTGATCCACCAACCCAGTAAAAATACTGCGAGATTCACTCCAAGGAGGAAAAGACCATAGTGCTTATGTTGCAGCATGACACGAGGGTTTTTCTCTAAATCCGCTACCAATGAGGCATCGTATTTGCGTTCAAAATCAAAGAGCCAGAGGATGTGGGCATACCAAAATCCCTTCTTGATGGAGTAGGGGTCTTTTTCGGTATCACAGTGGTTGTGGTGCAAGCGGTGATCATGTGACCATTGGAGTGCCGACATTTCAAAGGAGAGCGCGGAACTGAAAAGCACAATCCATTCAAATAAAGGATTAGCGCTGTAGGAGCGGTGCGCATACAGGCGGTGATATCCCACAGTTATGGACATTCCTCCCATAATGTAAGTAATGAGGAAAAGCCAGAAGGCTGCCCATGAGAAATTAGCGATACAAGCCGGTAGAAGGGCTAACAATAAAGCGTGATAGCCCAGCACAAAAGCGAACATGTCCCAGTGTTTAATTCTCATGATATCGGGTTTGTTAATGACACCAACGCCCAATTTAAGTATTTTTTGTGAATGATAAATACAGGGTTAGGTACATTTTTTATAAAAACTTCACAAATCGGTAGAAGTCAAGATGATTGGCGATTTCTCTCGCCAAGAAAATTGCTTGAAACCTACTATTTAAGCGGATGCAGTCCTATTTTTTCTTTTATTGTAATGTCTGGTCTAGTAGGATTTATATAAATTCTTGCTTTGCGTCGCTAAATCGCTTCAAGTGCGCGCTCTTGAACTAATTTCAACTCAAAAACTAAATTACAAAAAAAATGGCTACAAAAATTGGTATTAATGGATTCGGTCGCATTGGTCGTCTCGTTTTTCGCTCACTCGTTGAAAAAGGCTTGCTTGGCAGCGATATTGAAGTGGTTGCAATTAACGATCTCGTTCCAGCTTCAAATCTCGCCTATCTACTCAAATACGACACAACCCAAGGCCGCTTTAAGGGTACGGTTGAAACCAAGGGCGAAGATGTGCTCGTGGTAAATGGTCATGATATCAAGACACTTGCGGTACGCGAAGGTCCCGCTGCGCTACCTTGGGGTGAGCTTGGCGTTGATATCGTTATCGAGTGCACCGGACTCTTTGTGCAGGATGAGAAGGCTCAAGGCCACCTCGATGCCGGAGCAAAGAAAGTTATCATTTCTGCTCCAGGTAAAGGTGACGGGGTTAAGACCGTTGTTTTGGGCGTCAATGACGAAGAGCTAACTGCAGATCACAACTTGATTTCCAATGCTTCTTGCACCACGAACTGTCTGGCCCCGATCACAAAAGTAATGCTAGAGAACTTCGGCATCGCTGAGGGTTTGATGACAACTGTTCATAGCTACACCGCTACACAAAAGACCGTGGATGGTCCTTCGCCCAAAGATATGAAGGGAGGCCGTACCGCTGCTCTAAATATCATTCCCTCTACAACGGGTGCCGCTAAAGCAGTTGGGCTTGTTTTACCAGAAGTGCAAGGCAAGCTTACGGGTATGGCCTTCCGTGTTCCCACACCAACCGTTTCGGTGGTAGACCTCACTGTGAAAACCGAGAAGAGTACTTCTTACGAAGAAATTTGCCAAAAAATGAAGGAAGCCTCTGAAGGCTCACTAAAAGGTATCCTCGGTTATACTGAAGACCAAGTGGCCTCTTCTGATTTTATCCACGATGAACTCAGTTCCATCTTCGATGCGGGTTCTGGCATTGGCCTCAGTGATACCTTCTTTAAGCTCGTGTCATGGTATGACAACGAATGGGGGTATTCTAACCGCGTTGTTGAGCTTGTTCAAAAAGTCGCGAAATTCCTTTAATCTAAATACATTTTTTCGTATCGGATTTTAGCCGCCGTCGTGGCGGGGTTTTCATAAGCTCCTCGCTGCGACGGCTTTTTTGTCTGGCTCAACACAGGCCTTTCTTTTAGTTATTACAACAATTCATCATGGTCACTAAATCCATCAAAGACGTCAATCTCTCCGGTCAAAGCGTTCTCGTGCGCTGCGATTTTAATGTTCCACTTAAAGACGGAGCTGTCTCCGACGATTCCCGTATCGTCGCAGCCTTGCCTACCATCAAGCATTTAGTTGCACAGGGCGCGAAAGTTATCCTGTGCAGTCATCTGGGACGACCCAAGGGTCAGAAAAATGCTGAATTCAGCCTGTCGCCAGTGGCCGAAGACCTTGCTGCCAAATTGGGGCAAGCCGTCACCTTTATTGAAGACTGCGTGGGTGCGGAGGTTGAGGCCGAAATTGCCCAGCTTGGTGAGGGGGAAATTGCCTTGCTTGAGAATGTTCGTTTCTACGAAGGTGAAGAAAAGAACGACCCAGAATTTGCGGCATCCCTTGCCAAGCTCGCCGACGCCTTTGTGAACGATGCCTTTGGCACTGCGCACCGCGCCCATGCTTCAACGGCTGGCGTAGCGGACTATCTCTCGCCTTGCGTTTGTGGTTTTCTAATTGAAAAGGAACTCGCCTACTTAGGAGAAAAGACCGCGAACCCAGAGCGTCCATTTACGGTAATTTTAGGCGGCGCCAAAGTTTCGGACAAAATCAAAGTAATCGATGCCCTTTTAGAAAAGGCAGATACGATTATAATCGGCGGTGCGATGGCATACACCTTTGCACTCGCAGAAGGACGTGCTGTCGGGGAATCCCTAAATGAACCCGATCATATCAGCACTGCTCAGGCAGCACTTGAAAAGGCTCAGGCTAAGGGCGTGAAATTTCTACTGCCGGTAGATAATCTAGCCGTCAAGGATCTCGACTTCGGAGCCGGCACAGTTGGCGATTCTCAATATTTTGAAGGTAACATTGAAGACGGCTGGGAGGGTGTCGACATCGGCCCTAAGAGCATCGAGCTTTTTAAAGCCGAAGTTGCCGCAGCCAAAACCGTTCTTTGGAATGGCCCTATGGGGATCTTTGAGATCGACGCATGTAACAAAGGTACCTTTGCAATTGCAGAAACCATTGCTGCTTCTGAAGGAATTTCTATCATTGGAGGGGGTGATTCTGTGAAAGCCATCAAGATGTCGGGCCACAGTGACAAAGTCACCTTTATGAGCACCGGTGGCGGTGCTTCTTTGGAATTCCTTGAAGGCAAGGAACTCTCCGGTGTTTCTGCGCTCGACTCAAATCAGTAACTCCATAGATTAATCACCTACAAAATACATTATGAGCCACGCACGTAAATATCTCATCGCAGGCAACTGGAAGATGAATCTCAATTCCGCCGAAGGCGCAGAATTAGCACAAGATGTCGCAAGTCTAGTGGGACAACAAACCGAAGTTTCGGTTTGCCTTAGCCCGACTTATACTGCGCTTGAATCCGTCTCTAAAGTAGTCAACAAATCCAACTTATTGCTCGGCGCACAAAATATGCATCAGGAAGCTGCCGGCGCCTACACTGGAGAGATCTCAGCAGAGATGCTGCGCCATCTCTTCGCGAGTTTTGTTATCTTAGGTCATTCTGAGCGCCGGGAATACTGTGGCGAAACCGATACCATCGTTAATGAAAAGACCCTCGCCGCACTGGCCGCTAACCTTAAGCCTATCGTCTGTGTAGGTGAAACCTTAGAAGAACGTGAAGCGGGAAGGATCTCTGAAGTGATTAAGACTCAGGTACAAGGTGCGCTGGTAGGTGTAACGACTGCGCAGGCCGAAAACCTTGTCATTGCCTATGAACCCGTTTGGGCGATTGGCACGGGCAAGACGGCTACTCCCGAAATGGCAGAAGCGGTTCATGCTGAGATTCGCAGTCTCCTTTCGGGGTTATTTGGAGCGGAGGCTGCTGACAAAATTCGAATACTTTATGGAGGTTCTATGAAACCTGAAAATGCTGATGATTTACTCGCACAACCGAACATTGATGGTGGGCTTATTGGCGGTGCAGCTCTCAAAGCCAACGCTTTCGCCGGAATCGTCGAGAGTGCTTTAAAGCTTTCGAAGTAATTCACTTTTGCGAAATTTATCTTAACAAGCCGGTTGGAAAATTCCGCCGGCTTTTTTGCGACTCGATTTTCGGCACCCCATGCCTCAAGTTCGATAATTTATGGAATATCAAAGCAATTCTAGCGAAGGCAAACAATGCCGTATTGTTGCTATCCTTAATATCATGGTCTTAAGCACCCATTTAAACCACCGTCTTTAGTCAATACCTTGCACCCATGCTCCATCTCGTCCTTTACAATCCCGAGATCCCTCAAAATACCGGTAACATTGGTCGCCTTTGTGCCATCACGCAAAGTCGTCTTCATCTCATTCATCCCCTCGGTTTCAAAATAACGGATAAGCAAATTCGACGGAGCGGAATGGATTATTGGCACAAGCTCGACCTGCATCACCATGACGACTGGGAAGCTTTTCGCGCCAGTCCACATGCCCCGAAGCGTCTCTGGCTCTTCACTACAAAGTCTGAGAAAGCCTACTGGAATGTTGCATATAATCAGGATGATGGACTCTTGTTTGGAAACGAAGGTCATGGTGCTCCAGATTGGTTGCATCATGAGTTGGAAGCTAGCCGCATTACTATCCCGCAAGCTAATCCAGAGATGCGTTCCCTTAACCTTTCCACTGCCGCAGGAATCGCGACTTACGAGGCTTTGCGGCAACTGCGTTAATCAGAGCCCAAATCAACACGAATTCCCTCTGCAATACGCTCGCTACTACCGCCATTCTGTTGGTGCCAACTACGACCTGCCGTACCCATTGCTACTCGCGCAGACGGATCATTTGCCAATTCAAGGATGGCATCTTTTAGGTCAATAGCGTCATTGATCACACGTGCGGCGCCTTGTTCATTGAGTGCTCGTGCAACATCTTTGAAATTACTCATTTGAGGACCAAAGAGCATCGGAAGTCCAAGAGCGGCAGCCTCAATCGGATTCTGCCCGCCCTCATTGGGTTTCAAACTTTTCCCGATAAAAACCAGATCTGCCACTTGCGATAAGCACGATAACTCACCCGTGGTATCGGCTAGGTAAATTAAAGTCCCTTCCGCAGCCGCTACTTTTTCTGAACGTTGATGCCAGCTAAAGTTTTGTGCGTTTAATTCCTTGGCAACGCTCCGGCCCCGCTCGGCATGACGCGGAATCAAGAGGAGACGACAGTCCACTCCAGTAGCACGCAAGGCTGCCTGTGCTTCTAACAAAGCGGTTTCTTCCCCAGGCCAGGTGGAGGAACCGAGCAAAATAAAGGCCTCCTTGTTTTCAAAACCCAACTCTGCCCGTAAGTCTGCCTCTGCTGCGGTGGATAATATTTCCGGGCGGGCGGCATCAAATTTTAAATTGCCTGCACAGGTCACTTTTAGGGCATCGCCCCCAAGTTCGAGAATGCGTTGCTGATCGCGATCACTGGAAGTATAAATGTGATCCAGTTGGGCAAAGAGCCGTGCCGCCAAAGTCTTGACTCGCATATACCGACGAAAGCTTCGATCCGATATGCGAGCATTGATCAAAACTGCCGACACTTCCCGCTTATGCGCTTGATGCAAATGCTCAGGCCACAACTCGCTTTCCATTAAAATGACAGCATCCGGGCGAATCCGTCGCCAGGCCAGCGAAGAGCAAAGCCAAAAATCAAAGGGAAAGATTCCGACCTGAGTCACTTTCTTGGCATACCGTGCCCGCGCTTCTGCGTAGCCCGTACTGGTGGTCGTTGTCAAAACCACTTCAACCTGACCGTTCTTTTGCAAGGACTCAATCAAGGGACCCACCGCCAGCACTTCCCCCACGCTTACCGCTTGCAACCACACTCGTTTCCGTTCTGAGCTGCAGGGATCCATGTGAGGAAAAAATCCTAAACGATGTTTGAAATCCTTAGCATAGCCTCCGCGCCGCCACATCCGCAAACCATAGTAGGGAGCGGCAAGCAGCAAAAGAGGAATAAAAAAGAAGCGGTAAAGCAGAATCATGAACCTCAACAGATATGAGCCAGCATAGGCGGTTTTCCAAGGCTTCTTTTTCAGGCCGTGCATCTCTGTCTCAAAATTGCAAAATGACTTAAGCTCAACTAAATGATTGCCGTTATTAGCCCTTTAGGATGCCTTACAGAGGCTATGCTCACTTCATTCTATACCAAAAAAAACAAAGCATTCGTAAATTTCAATGACACCCGTCAAAAATCTCTTGGCTTCACCCTGATTGAACTCCTCGTCGTTATATCCGTCGTTGGCATTCTGGTGAGTATTACCTTTGGAGTTTCACGAGGCGTCAAAAGTGCTCAATCGCGAGCTCTCGCCAAGGCAGAACTTTCAGTGCTCGCTCAGGCACTCGAACAATACAAATCGCGTTACGGCGATTATCCTTGGCATGATTTCGATGACGGCGATTATCCTACGCCGGAAGGCGGTGAGACGACCAATGCCATGCTTCTCTATGCCTTAACCGGGCGCATGGATATGAAACGCGTTCCCAGTGCCAACGGTGGCACGGAGATCCGCGTCTCTAAGGTGAGCGACCAACTGGATAATGCGCAGGTCATCGCTAATCCTCAGTTCATTGAGACCAGCAAATTTTCTGTTAGCGGAGATGTCAATGAACCCAACCAACTGCTCGACCCTTGGGGCAATCCTTACATCTACAATTATAAATTAGAAGAAAAGCCAAACGACTGGGAAGTCTTTGGGTACCATCTTTACTCCACCGGACCGGATAGTTCGATCGCTAATGACACCATCAAAGAAAAAATAGAAGAAAGTACTGGAGTTCTAGATCGTGATTTTAGGGAAACCGCTAATGCTGCAGGCATTATTTTTGCTGGAGAATAAGCACATATTTGAGACAAAGCCCCGAGCCCGGTGAAAGCATTACGACCGATTTGCGCAAGACCATTTGCCTCCCTTTTCTATTGACCCAAGGAGGGGTGAAGTATGTTTCTAAACTCTCGGCAAAGGAGAGGTGACAGAGTGGCCGATTGTGCATCCCTGGAAAGGATGTGTGGGGGTAACTCCACCGAGGGTTCGAATCCCTCCCTCTCCGCCATTTCAAGACGAAGTTGCCAAAGGGCGGCAAGAAGGAGCCGATGCGAACCCGAGCTAAGGGCGTTCGAAGCATTGCTAATTGAACCGTTAAAGCTAGACCACAAGGGAATGGTGTCTAGCTCAACCAATTCTGCCTGCTTTGCTATAATGTAAGGCGCTTGCATTTCTGCAATTGGGGCTTCGTTTCTTTACGAATTATAAAGGGTTTTTTGCTGCGGCAAAGCAGGGAATTATTTGCGGTTGCACCTACATGTATTGTTATTAATTAATAATATTATGAATGCTATCCCGGTTGAAATTATTGTTAGCGTTGTCGCTATTAGCACGGTCCTTTATATCGTAGGTGTTTGGATTGCGAAGGGGACTTTATCGAGACTACCTTATTTTGGTATAGTGGGCGGGGGTGGAATCCTATCAAGTCTGATCGGTTCCAGCAGTGTTATGCTGAGCCTGATCGTATATATCGCAGTTACGTTTGCCCATGGATGGGCGGTCGGCTCAAGGTGCAATGATGCCGCTATCAGTAAATTTAATGCCACATGGGCGTGGATACCACTTGTTTGGTTGGGTCTCTTGATACCTGCAAGTAAAGTGTCAGCAACGGAATCGATGCCGTCTCCGGAGGCGCCATAGTCGTCCATGGCAACAAAAATAGCAAGTTGGGGAAATGAGTCCGCTAAAACGGAGACTGATTTTTAGGAGTCGTTTGTGGGCTGGAACTTTTTGTTGGGATTTTTGACTTATTATCGGTAACCTTTTTAAAATTTTAACGATTCATTCAGCATGAAAAAATTATCTACTTTGGGAGCACTTCTAGTTTCGCTACTTTTTGTTTTTGGTCTGGCGGGATGCCAGAGTACGGGTCCGAACGCCGGAGAGAAGGCGGGTGCAGGTGCTGTGCTGGGAGGTATTGCGGGCGCAGTCATTGGGCATCAGTCGGGTGAAGCGGGCGAGGGTGCTGCCGTGGGTGCTGCTACAGGCGCAATTCTGGGGGGGATGATTGGAAATTCGCAGGATAAACGAGAGGCAATCTACCGCGAGGAGCAGGCGCGTATCAGAGCGGAGCGTCGGGCTCAGGAAGAGGCTATCCGCCAAGCTGAGGCAGAACGCGATATTGCACGGGGCTTTAATGTGACGGATCAGGAAGTTTTAGAGGCAGAGCAGCGCGCCATGGCGGCGGAAAATGAATTGCGTCGTAAGCAAAAGGAACGGGCGGAGGCGATTGAGCGTCAACGTCGAATCGAGGAGGCCGAGTCTCGGGCGGCTAATGCGCAGGCTGAGGCGGATGGCTTGAGAACGTATTAGACCAGGTTTGCTTGCGTTTTGGTTGTGCTGTCCCGTGGCAATGGGCAGTGTGCGCTGCTTTTGTCTTGTGTTTACGAGGAGCTGTGACAGTTTTCGCGGTCGAGTTTTTAAACATTTATGGAGGAAACACTAATTATTCTGAAACCGGACTGCATGGAAAAGCGGTTAGCAGGTGAAGTGATCAGTCGCTTTGAAAAGGCGGGCTTTGAAATCGTTGCTTCAAAGGTGATGCTTCTGGATGGGCCTACTCTAAGGGAACATTATGCGCATGTGGCGGATTTGCCGTTTTTCCCCGATATTGAAGCCTTTATGAGTAGCCGTTCAGTGATGCCGATGATTTTACGCGGGGAAAATGTAATCGCAACAGTGCGAGAATTATTGGGTCCCACAAATTCAAAAGAGGCTCCGGTTGGTACCATTCGCGGTGATTTAGGGACTGATATGATGCGAAATGTTGTCCACGCTTCTGATAGCCCAGAGACGGCTGTACTTGAAAAAAATCGTTTTTTCCCCGAATTCTAGAACGTGAAGGTAAAAACTGGACTTGGAAAGGACAGCCATCGATTCGTTGAGGGCGAAACGAATCGGGTTTTGATGCTGGGTGGTTTGGTCTTTGATGATGCCCCTGCTTTGGCGGGTAACAGTGATGCGGATGTTGTTTTGCACGCGCTAACGGATGCGGTCAGTGGGGTGACGGGTGTCACCATTATTGGTCCTGTAGCAGATGAGCTATGCAAGCGAGGCATCACTGATAGCGCAGAGTATTTGAAATTGTCGCTGGAGCGTTTGGACAAGTGGCGTTTAACACATGTTTCTATTGCGCTGGAATGTTTGCGGCCAAAAATAGAACCTAAGGTAGAGGCCTTGCGTGCTAACATCTCGTATTTGCTGAGCCTTCCGGTAGAGGATATCTGCATCACTTCAACTACGGGCGAAGGTCTAACCGGGATGGGCCGCGGGGAGGGTATTCATGCGACGGTTGTGGTCACGGCGGTCGCGGAATGAATCAAAAAATGCCGCGTTAAGGTATAGGGTTTTTAAAGGATAAGCATGGCGTCGCCGTAGCTGTAGAAGCGGTAGTTTTCTGAGATGGCAGTTTGATAGAGTTGGTGTAACCAATCGATCCCATCGCTCGAGCCGGGGGTAAGGAAGGCGGAGACAAGGCAAAGGAGGGTCGATTTTGGAAGATGGAAATTAGTGATGAGGTGATCAACGCCTCGAAAGGTAGCGGGTGGGTATATGAAAATATCGGCTTCTGCTTGAAAGGATCCGTCGGGAAGGGTGTTTGTGTTGGGAGCATGGTGGAGGCGTTGGAGGGCATCTTCGATAGAGCGGACGCTGGTGGTGCCAATGGCGACGCGTGGGCCATCGGCAGGGTTTTTTAGAGCCTCGAGGCTCTTAGTAGAGATGGTATACCACTCGTGGTGAATGGGGTGTTCACGGATATCTTCGACTTGAATGGGATGAAAGGTACCAATGCCGACCTGCAGGGTGAGGTCGTGGAAAGTAGTGCCGCTTTGTTCGAGTTGCTGAATGAGTTGCGGGGTAAAGTGGAGTCCAGCGGTGGGGGCGGCAACGGCTTGCTGTTTGGAGTAGTCTGCGTAAACGGTTTGGTATCGTTCATTATCGTTGGCACGGCGGGGATCGTTGGGAGTCCGTTCGATATAGGGCGGAAGGGGCATCGTACCGATGCGTTCGGCGAGTGCGGTGACGGATATTTCTTGGGCCGTTTCAAAACGGACTCGATAGTTGCCGTTTTTGCCGGCTTCTAAGACTTCTGCCGTAAATTCGCCTTCCATAGTAAAGCGACCAGCAGTGTGGGTTTTTTTGCCTGGTTTTAGAAGGCACCACCAAGTTTGGGGGTCTTCGGCTGGATGCAGGAGGAGGCATTCAACTTTTCCGCCGGTGGGGCGTTGTCCGTAAAGGCGGGCTTTTAGGACGGCAGCGTTATTGCGGAAACAGCGTGCCGACTGAGTTAGATGATCCCCGATGTGGTCGAAGGTGGTATGCGTCACTCGTCGGGAGCTTCGATCAATCACCATGAGCCGAGCGGCATCACGTATAGGAGCCGGTTCTTGGGCGATGTGTTCGGGTGGGAGGTGGTAGTCAAATCGGGAGGCGTCCATTGTTTAAAATAAACTGGTTCTCTGAGGGCGGGTTGTCATGTTAAAAGACGTTCAATATGAAAAGAGGAGATGTCGATTCTGGAAAAAGAGCTTGATTGGAAAAACTTGTCGCAGGCGTTGGCTGCGGGAGCAGGTCTGGAGCAATGGTGCCCGGAAGTGCGTTCATGGTTGGCGGGCAAGTCAGTGGATCGGGTTTTGGTAGCCTGTTCCGGTGGGGCGGATTCGGTTTTTTTGTTGTGTCAATTATGGGCTTTCCGCTTGGAATTAGATTTTGAGTTAGTGGTTGGTCATTATAATCACGGCTGGCGAGGGGAAGCTTCAAAGGCGGATGCCGCCTTTGTGAAGGCATTGGCGCAAGGTCTGGAATTAGCGTTTCTCACGGAAACCCGGCCGGCCGAAATCAAAGGCGCAACTGAGACTCAAGCACGTGCCCTACGTTTAAAATTTTTGCGCACGGCTGCGGAGGACAGTGGGTGTAAGGCGATTTGCTTTGGGCACCAACAGAATGACATTTTAGAGACGCAGTTGCAGCGATTAGCGCGAGGGGCAGGGGTGGAGGGCTTGGCGGCACCGCGACCGGTGCATATTTTTGTGGGAGATGTCCCTGTGCATCTACGGCCTTTATTGGGATTGAGGGCGGGATCGTTGCGCCAGCAATTAAAACGGGTAGGGATTCCCTGGTGCGAGGACGCCACAAATGCCGATACTAAAATTGCACGCAATTCCCTGCGAAATAAAATTATTCCAGAACTAGAAGCGATTTTGGGGCGCGATGTCTCGGGCGGGGCAGCCCGGGCACGACGTTTACTGGAAGCAGATGCACTTGCTTTGGCAAAGTTAGCGCGGGAGGCTTTGCCCGAGGCGTATCAGGGTAAGGCATCTTTGAATCGGGACTCCTTGCGTGATTTGCCAGAAGCCCTTAGTCGCCGCGCTTTAACGGCATGGTTGGAGGGTTGTGGTCTTTTGGGTTCCTTGAGTGCAACGGGTTTGGATGGATTGCTGGCGGCATTACGAGGGGAATCAGTGACAGGGCGGCAAAGTGCCGGAGCTTCATTTGTCGTTTTTGATCGTGAGCAAATTTGGCACGAAGCGGAAAGTAAGCCAGCAGCGAGTTTACAAGCGGGTAAACTAGTTGCGGGAAACGCATTATCATTGAGCACAGGTGCGGTTTTGGAAAGCGAATGGGTCCCGGTGGATGAGAAACTTTTGGCACGACTTGAGCAGGGTAAGGTGAATCCCACTGCGGCATGTTTTGCAGTTTTACCTCCAGAGACAAAATTTATAGAGGTGCGAGAGCTGAAATCGGGTGACCGTTATCAAGCCTTAGGGGCACCTGGAAGCCGAAAATTAAAGGATTGTTTAATGGACCGAGGGTTGTGTGAAAAGGAACGAAAGCTACTCCCGGTGGTCTCTCTACCCGAGGGTTCGATTATCTGGGTTCCAGGCTTGCCCGTTTCCGATAGTTGTCGTGTGGGATCTAATGCGAAAAAAGCTCTTAGGTTGACTTACCGAACAGGTGAAGCACTTTAGTGGTTTTTAATAATGTCTGATAAAACACCAAAACAGCAGAAAAATACGCCTCCAGAGCGTTTTCAACCGAAGGTTTTACTACTTTGGGTGATCATTATTACGGCCGTGGTGGCGCTGTGGTATTCGACTCCCGGAATAGATAAGAATCATCAGGTCATGGGCGTGAGTGAATTGATGGAGGCGGTCGAGGCGGGTCGCATCGAGAAAGATTCAGGCGTGATGAAGCCAGATGTTTCTTTGGGCTTAGACGGTTACATTATCACCGGTGAAATGAACGGATTGGTGGATACTGGAGAAGACGCTTCCAAAATTTCCTATCGCGTAGAAGGTCGCTTGACGGAAGCAGACTTTTTACAGTTACGCGTTTTTTTGAAAGAGGAACGCAGCAGTACCGCGATGCAGGATTTGCTTTTTAGTTTTCTTCCGTTTCTCCTAATCATCGGACTTTTGTATTTTCTTTTTGTGCGTCAGTTGCGCAACGCCGGTCGAGGAGCGATGAGCTTTGGTAAGAGCAAAGCAAAGATGCTCACACGCGACAAGGATGCTGTGACGTTCAAAAACGTGGCAGGATGTGATGAAGCAAAGGAAGAAGTTGCCGAAGTGGTTGATTTCCTCAAAGACCCGAAAAAGTTTCAAAGCATTGGGGGTCAAATTCCCAAGGGTGTGCTCATGGTCGGCTCTCCCGGAACAGGTAAGACCTTGCTTGCAAAAGCGGTTGCGGGGGAAGCAGACGTCCCTTTCTTCTCCATCAGCGGTTCAGATTTTGTAGAAATGTTTGTCGGGGTTGGCGCCGCCCGTGTGCGGGATATGTTTGAACAGGGCCGCAAGAACGCACCTTGCATCGTTTTTATTGATGAGATTGACGCCGTGGGTCGCCAACGAGGTGCAGGTCTTGGAGGTGGAAACGATGAGCGCGAGCAGACTTTGAATTCTCTCTTGGTAGAAATGGACGGTTTTGACGGTCATGAAGGTGTGATCATTATAGCAGCTACTAATCGTCCTGATGTTTTAGACAACGCTCTCTTGCGTCCCGGGCGTTTTGATCGCCAAGTGACCATTGATTTGCCGGACTTAATCGGACGCCATGAGATTTTACAGGTACATGCCAAAAAGATTGCATTGTCCGAGGAAGTGAATCTCGAATATGTGGCGCGTAACACACCGGGTTTTTCGGGTGCAGATTTAGCTAACCTTTTGAATGAGGGGGCCTTGATAGCTGCGCGTTATAATAAGAAGGTCGTTGAAATGCAGGATCTAGATGAAGCCCGCGATAAAATTTCCTTTGGTCGTGAACGTCGTAAGTTAATGGATGAGGAAGATCGCAGGATTACGGCTTATCACGAAGCGGGACACGCTTTGGTTCAAGCAATTGTGGATGACGGGCAAATGCCGGTGCACAAGGTGACCATCATACCGCGTGGGCAAAGCCTCGGTTCGACTATGTTTATGCCGAAGAAAGACATTTTGAATCATTCTAAGCGTCGCTTATTGAATCAGATTTGTTGTGCGATGGGCGGACGTTGCGCTGAAGAGATTGTCATGGGTGACATCACTTCTGGAGCTTCGGGCGACATAAAAATGGCGACTAAAACAGCTCGTCATATGGTTTGCGATTGGGGCATGACGGACTTGGGTCCGGTGGCCTATGGCGAAAATAAGGATCATATTTTTCTTGGGCAGGAAATTGAGCGATCACAAAATTACAGCGAGTCAACCGCTCAGCGAATTGATCAAAAGATACATGAAATCGTCGAGGAACAATACCAACGTTCGCTCGAGATTTTGAACCAAAACCGCACCGCTTTAGACCTGTGTGCCGAAGCCCTTCTGGAGCATGAAACCATCGACGGAAAACACGTGCAGGAAATTCTTGAGCACGGGGAAATGCGTTCACCGATTGTTAAACGCGAGATTAAGGTGGCAAAATCAGAGACGGAAGCTGAAGAGGATGCAGCACAAAAACCAGAAAAGGATACAGCGAATGATGGCGATCTTGCGGGCGATAGTGCTCCCGCAGGTGCTCCCGCTTAGAGCGGCGAGGCCATAACTTTACAGAAGATACAGCCATGGAGATTGAAACTTTTCCAAATCCCAGTCCGGAACGCGATTATACGATTCAGCACATACAAGAAGAGTTTACTTCGACTTGCCCGATGACGGGTCATCCCGATTACGCTACGGTCGTGTTCAGTTATGCTCCTGGAGAAATTTGCCTCGAGTTAAAATCAATGAAGCTCTATCTGCATAGCTTCCGCAACAAGGGAATTTTTTTTGAGGCGGCTACCAATAAGATTTTTGATGATTTGTACAAAGCATCCAAGCCGAGGTGGGCACGACTGGAAACTATTTGGCGCGGACGAGGTGGGATTCGCTCAAACGTAGTTGTGGAATCACAGGCGGAGGATTACCCAGGACCTAAGACTGAACCCTTCAAGGCTTGAGTGGATCAACCCCCCTAGAGGCACTGCGTATTCGGTAGTGTTGGAGGACTCTTTCGGTGGCATCTTGCAGGGTCTTAGCTTTCAATACGAGATGCTTCAAATTGAAATCATCCATGAATTTGAGGTGGTGAAATCCGTTGAGTGGGTTTGCAAATGCGTGCGCTACGTCTTCGAGTGTATGGATCGGAAGACCGTTGATGCAATCAAGCATGAGGGGGCCGATATTTTCGTAGTCGAGGTTGTAATCGTCGGGTAAAACACTCGTTAAAACAACCAGCGAGGGTCGTCCAATTTCAGGCTGCATTTCTTGAAAATAATCCATGGCGCCCGAGCTCGTTTTGCTGAGGGCCTGCATCAGCGGATCATCCATAGGTTGAAAAATAAGACCGCCAGCGATAAGGTATCGCGGTTCAGCATCTTGCTGACGGCTAGGAACAAGCCCTTGGTTGTAATCGACTCGAGGTAGGAGATAGTTAATGGTCTGCATCTGTCGGTCACGCCAGATTTCCATGGGGATGGTTTCGCCGGTGGCATGGCTTCGGGAAGACAGCCCTTTAAAGGAAAGCCGTCCGTATTTTGGGTCGATATATTTGCCTTCCTTGTCGATGGTAAAGCCATCGATCTTGAGAATGACATCACCCTCACGAAGGGAGGTAGCTTCCTTTTTAAGAATTCCAGTACGGGTAACAATAATTCCTCCGCTAGATTTTGGATCAAGGCCTTTGGATTTAAGCAAGGCTGGGTTGTTGCTCGGCATCCAATAAAAATCAAAGAAGCCGTGTCCCATCCCTTCGCCACAGGGTCCACGTTCAAGAGCGGCCGCAATAAAAGTAGCCGGTAAAATCATGATTTGTTTATTTTTAGAACCAGAGGTTGTGAGTCCAACTAGGCGGTTGCCATCCATTACGATCTCGGACCAACCAGCGGCATTCATTTCACTGGAGGCAAGTAAAACGAGATGGGCGAGCTTACTCAGTTTGGCAGAACCTACATAGAGACGAACAATTTCGGCAGTGCGTTCCTCGATACGCCCAGAGCGCCAACGATAAACTTGTAGGTTTCCGTTTTGCGGTATGTCTGGGGCAAATATGACAGGTTCGACTTCGAGCCAAAATTCGGGATCTGCGACTCTGAGAATAGCGATATTAGCCTGAAAATCAATCGAGCTAAGGGTGGCCTCATAGCGTTTACTTTCACCGCCTTTGCGAATGCGGTAGCTTGCGTCAAAACGCAGTCCATCTGCAGTGGTAAGAATTTGATGATGATCAATAATGAGACCGTTTTTATTTCCGGTTTGATTATTGGTAAGCCAGGGTTGTTTATAGCTGTAGGATTTTTTGGTGACCTCGATTTCGACAAGCGACTCTTCTGCCTGAAAGGATGCATCATTCTTCCATGGAAGCGCGGCGAGTGGTAACCCGAACCAGGTTATGATGAGCCAGATGCTAATAGTTTTATTCATGATCATGAATCCGACAGGTGGCGGGAATTTGGTATGCTTTTAGGAGGGCTTGATCGATAGCGTCGGCGTTTTCAACCTCGAGTGCTTCCATCATGTGATTGGAAAATACAAAAAGATGGAAGCCATCGACCGGGCTTTGGAGTGCGGCTTGAAGGTCTTGCATCGATTGAATCGGCTGGTCGTTTAGATGAGTTAGGATCAAGCGCTTCGGAATGCGCAGGTCAATATTACCTGGGTGATTTAGTTTGCTGGAGAGGAGGATGGGTTTTGCGCGAGAAGAATCCTCATCCTGTAGATTGCGGTAAAAGAGTTGGTAAAGGAGCTCAGCATCATTGCTGCGTTGGTCGCGATCCAGATCGCGAAGGAAGTCTAGGCTGAGTTCGGTAAAGACGAGTCCGCCAATCATAAGGTAAGGTGGTGGGGTATCATACTGTCGGCCACTGAGACGGTCTTCGGTATTTGCAAAGACGGGCAAATCGATGGATTGCTCGGTACCATCGCGCCATATTTTGACCGGTACTTTTTCTTGGTGCTGGGCATTATCAAAGAGAACACTCGCTTGCATACGATTTCCTTTGTAGAGAATCATGCCATCGCTCCCAACTGAGTAGCCGTCAATTTCAAGGAGGACGTCGTTTTCTTTAATAAGCTGACGCGTTTCTGGGTAGGGCTCCAGAATGTAGTCGATTCGCGCACCCTCACCATTTGGTAATTGAAGGTATTCACGGAAGGCAGGGTTGTGCAGGGATGCGACATTAAAGCCGGCATCGGGAAAACCATGGTAGTATCCGTCTTCGATATCCTTAAGGAAATGATGGATGATTTCGGGTGGAATAATAAAGCCAGCATTTTCCAGCTCAGGGTTGCCTTGAAAAGAGACGCCCACAACGAAACCATCCTGAATAGCAGGGCCGCCGCTGTTACCTGGATTCAGAGCGGCATCGGTTTGTAAAGTGAGGAAGTGGCGATTAAAGATGTGCGAATAGCGCTGGATTTCAATACGCGAGATGACCCCGCTAGTGTAGGAGATTTGCTGACCGCCCGCAGGGTAACCGTAGGTGGTCACAGAGGAGCGGACCGCGGGGAGTTCACCGATCTCAAGTGGAGTAAGGCCTTCGAAGAAGGCGGGGTCGTCCACTTTAAGGACCGCTAGGTCACAGTCGTGGCCAATGAATTCGATGCTGGCTCGGTAGGGTTGAGGGTCTTGATAACGAAAAACTAATAGTTGGCGCGACCAACTGACCACATGGGCATTGGTCATGATGCGGTTGCCTTTGATGACAAACCCGCTACCAGCACCCGGGGTTACCTGCGAGAATTTCCAAGGTTCCTGCCAGTCGGGCAATTGGCTGAAATTGATGATCTTAACAACAGCGCGTTCAGCTTCGTTTGCCTGAAGAAAGCTACTAATGAGGACGCAAAGGAGGAAAATTTTATTTCTGAAACGTAGCATGATTTTATGCAAAAGGTTTTAGAAAAAGCAATCAAGTCCGGACCTGTAAAACCGCTTGCAATTCAACCGTAGAGTTTAGAGGGAGTCCCGTGACTGCAAGAGCGGCACGGGTATGGCATCCAGCATCTCCAAGGATTTCGACGAGGGCATCTGAAGCCCCGTTGATCACCGCAGGGCTATCTGGAAAACTAGGCACTGCGTTGACAAATCCATTGAGTTGAAGGACTGCTTCGACGGAGTCGAGAGAACCTAGATGCGTGCGAGCAACCGCAAGGAGATTAAGGGCGCAAATGCGGGCAGCGGCTTGACCGTAGGCAATGTCTCGATCAATACCTACTTTGCCAGTATGGGTCATGGCATCATCAACGCGACAGATGGCACCTGAAAGGAACAATAAGTTGCCGTTTTGGCGGGCGGGCAGGTAATTGCCGGCGGGGACAGGTGCTGTTGGCAGCGAAATTTTAAGTTCAGAAATTCTTTTTTCTATGCTCATAATTTATGATTTGACTGTGGGAGCGTATGGTTGTTCGCCTTCACTTTTTGCAATGACGACTGCCCCAACGGTATCACTGAAAACATTGACTGTGGTGCGACACATATCAAGGAGGCGGTCCGTAATCCAGACTACACCAATCGCTTCGACCGGAAGCCCAACTGCTGGAAGAATAACTGCGATAGCGACGAGGCTGGCAGCTGGGATACCGGCAACACCGATACTGGTCATTAAGGCCAGGAGAACCACGAGGAGTTGTTGTCCTAAATCGAGGGCGACTTGTCCAGTAGCGGCATAGAGTTGGGCGATGAAGAGGACGACCACGCACTCATAAAGGGCGGTGCCATCCATATTAACAGTCGCCCCAAGCGGCAGCGTGAAAGCACAGGTTTTTTTAGAGACGTTAGCACGTTGCTCAACGGTTTCGATGGTGAGTGGCAGGGTCGCGGAGGAACTAGCAGTTGAAAATGCTGTCAAGAGAACGGGCGTCAT
Organism: Opitutia bacterium UBA7350; assembly: GCA_949524905.1. Classification (GTDB taxonomy): domain Bacteria; phylum Verrucomicrobiota; class Verrucomicrobiia; order Opitutales; family Coraliomargaritaceae; genus UBA7445. Next base: position 370,041 of record CATINC010000007.1, read on the forward strand.
TTGGCGGAAGTGAGTATAGGGGTTGACCTTGCCCAGTAGACGCAGCGCGAGTCCAAGATTAATAACTATATGAAAAACAAGGGCGAGAAGCACCGTAAGGAAAAATAATGCGATCGCCCCTAAGAGATCTCCAAAAGGTGCATGGTAGAGGACTGGTGTTACTAGGCCAATGACGCCAATCGGAACAAAGCGGATAATGAAATTGGTGAGCTTGAGCATAACCACTTGGGTGCTATCCCAGAAATCTGTTTGAGCCTTGCGTAGATTTGGCGGCAAAACACCGATAAAGGCACCGAATAAAATTGAGAAGGTAATCACGCCGAGGAGCTTGCCGTTATCGGCGGCCGCATCCACGATGTTGGAAGGGAACATACGCAGAAAGATGTCGAATAAGTCGCTCGAATTACGGCCCTCCACTTTCGAGAGGAGCCCTTCGTTTTCTGCCGTCGTACTGGCTTGGCCTAAGAGAGCGGTAGCAGTCTCACTGTCTACGCGACCAGGACCGATTACATTGACAAGGATCAGTCCTACTAAAATTGCAGCAGCACCACTGAGGCTGTAATAAAGAAAGGTTTTGAGACTCATGCGACCGACACCTTTATTGGCGCCTAGGTGCATCACGCCCGAGATGATAGATGCGACAATCAGAGGCACAATCAACATCTTGAGTGCATTCATAAAGAGCTGCCCAAGAAAATTACAGATCTGCTCTACTTTAGCTGCAGCAGTGGGCTCTAGGGAGGGTAAGATACTGCAACCCAGCACCAAGGCGAGGAGAAGGGCGAAGAAAATTTGCCAATGAAGCGCCCAGCGTATGGGGTTGATTTTCATGAAACAGCGTGGTTTTTAAGTTTTATAATTTGAGACGGATCCACTCATCACTGGGGATCTCTTCTGGACGAGCGGTGGCGGGATAGCCTTTTTCAATGAGAGATTCAAACCACAGGAGGACGGAGGGCGAGTCCTCTTTGCGGCAAAGGCTGCCGAGTTGTTTGCGGCGTTGGGTGAAAATACGTCGAATGCATTCGCGGGTAGTCCCATTAAAGCAAACCGCATCAGATCTGCGATCGAGGCGCAGGAGCAGGGAATCCACTTTTGGGGCAGGGTGAAAGCAGGTGCTAGAAACATGATGTCGCCCTGTTACGGTGTAAGCTGACTGCAGGAAAATAGAGATGGCCCCGAAATTTTTGGTGGCGTGGGAAGCGGTATAGCGGTCTCCCGCTTCCTTTTGTAACATGAGCACCATGCGTTCCGGCGGCAAGCCTGCTAGTAGGCTGTCCATCCACGGGGTGGAGACTGCGTAAGGTAGATTGGCAACTACCTGATACCCTGTTTCAGCAATCGAATCAGGCAGGGCGGCTCGGGGAAGATCAAGGCAGTCAGCTTCAGTTAGGTGTAGATTTGGTTGTGCAGGAACCAGTTCGCGACGCAAATACGCAGCGAGGGTACGATCCCGTTCAACTGCCCAGACGGAGTGGCCTTTCTCGAGCAATGCGCGGGTGAGTGTGCCTAAGCCGGGGCCAATTTCAACCACTGCTTGCTCGGGCTTCAGCTCGGCAAGTTCGAGGGACTTGCGAACAATGTTGCCATCGACTAAAAAATTTTGTCCCAGTTTTTTATTGGGAAGGTGCGCGAGGTTTTCGAGCAGTTGGCGGGTCTGGTTTGGATTGAGCGGCACGCGGCAGTCGAAGGGTCAGGCTTCGTGAAAGGCTTGCAAGAGAGCGTCGCAGTCATCGGCGTTCATGAGGGCCTCTCCTACAAGTATGGCATCCGCACCACAATCGCGTGCGCGCTCGGCATCCTCGGGCGTGAAGATCCCGCTTTCACTCACCCGCACAATGCCGTCGGGAATTTGGGGAATCAGGGATTCTGAAACCGCAAGGTCGGTTTGGAAGCGTTTGAGGTCACGGTTATTGACCCCTATGATGGAGGGTTCAAAACGAAGGGCGCGCTCAAGTTCCGCAGCCTCATGGATTTCATATAAGGCATCTAGTCCAGCGAGACGGGCAGCATTATCGAGCGCGCGAATTTCATCATCCTCAAGGGCGCGCACGATGATAAGAATACAGCGAGCGCCTGCCTCGGCCGCCTCAACCACTTGAACAGGATGTACCATGAAGTCTTTACGCAGACAGGGAATTTTTCGGTTATGAACTTCAAGGAACTCGATCGTGTCCCAGAGATCCTTCATATTACCTCCAAAGTATTGGTGATCTGTGAGAATGGAAAGGCAGTCTGCTTCAGCGTTAAGGTAGCGGCGGGCTTGATCTACTGCGTTAAGGGTAGGATTTGCAATTTCACCTGCAGATGGAGACTTACGCTTGATTTCTGCAATAACAGACAATCGGTCATTCCGGGCAAGGGCATCACGAAAAGAAGTGCCTGCTTGAACGTTGTGAGCCAGTCTTTCCAATTCGGAGTCACGTACTGGCCGCATGGAAGCTTTTAGGGCTTCACGTTTAGCGGCCATAATCTCGGCGAGTTTATCCATGAGCCTATACTTTTCGGGCTTCGACCCAGTCGATAATTTTATCTGGCTCGTTTTCGTAAGCCCAAGCCACGCGAAGGAACTCAGCGGGGTGGATATCATGGGCTTTAAAGAATGCTCGGTCTCCGCCGCAGTTATACATGGTAACTGGAGGTAATTCTCCGCGAATTTTAGCAATGGCTTTTGGGATAATCCGAGGGAGCCACTCGATACCACGAATAGCATCAGTTTTAGCCGGCAGTTTGTCGGGATCAAGTTCCACTCCAGATGGATTTCCTTTTTGGATTGTAAGGAAATAATCACGGCGCGCCTCGGAGATCATCAGAAAAGTCTCAAAGTCAGGCTCGCCATATTTGATCCAATCTTCGGCGGCATCGTAGAGATCCATGATCTTGAGCCCGAAGGCGGAAAGTGTCGCAAGCCTAGTTGCTTCAAAATAAGTATCCGGTTTACGGTTACCGTCTTCATACTGGGCGACTGCCTCACTCCAAATACTTTTGAGTTGTTGTTGGTAGTCGTAGTGATGCATTTTGGTTTAGGTTTTGTATTTTAAGGCTGCTGCGATAAAATTGGCAAAGAGAGGGTGTGCTGCGTTGGGCTTGGATTTAAATTCTGGATGAAATTGCACGCCAACAAACCAAGGGTGATCAGGAATTTCTACGACTTCAACCAAGTCGCGCTCTGGGTTAACGCCTGCAATGCGAAGGCCTGCATTTGCGAGCTCTTCGCGGTAGGCATTATTAAATTCGTAACGGTGGCGATGACGCTCCTGGATTTCGGCTTGCTCGTATGCTTGATGACTGAAGCTGTCTTCCGAGAGTTTACAGGGACAGGCGCCTAGGCGCATATTGTTACCCTTGGTGGTGAGTTCTTTTTGATCCTCCATGATATCGATCACGGGGTGCGCAGTTTCGGGATCAAATTCGGTGCTGTTTGCATCTTTGAGACCACCGACATGGCGAGCAAAATCAATAACCGCAATCTGCATCCCAAGGCATAGTCCGAAGTAGGGAATGTTATTTTCTCGGGCGTATTTTGCAGCGGCTATTTTGCCCTCGGTGCCGCGGTCGCCAAAACCGCCAGGAATAAGAATGCCATTAAGCCCTTTTAAATGAGCTTCAGGGTCTCCTTCGATTTCTTCAGCATCGAGGCGCACGATGCGCACTTCGGCATCGTTAGCGATTCCAGCGTGGATGATGGATTCGTAAACGGATTTATAGGCATCTTGCAGGTCGATGTATTTTCCGACCACCCCGATATTCACTCTGTACTTTGGTTCTTTGAGGCGACGCACAACATCCTTCCACACCTGCATAGAATTGTCGGGAGCATCTAGCATGAGGTGCTCAATCACAAGGTCGTCCACGTTTTCGTCTTTAAGCGCTAGTGGTAGTTCATAAATGGAGGTCTCCACGTCTTGCTCTTCGATCACCGCTTTTAGGGGGACGTTACAAAAGAGCGACAGTTTCTCGCGCATCTCAAGGGTCATCGGTTGCTCGGTGCGGCAGACAAGGATATCGGGCTGGATACCGATTTCACGGAGTTTCGCAACGGATTGCTGGCTGGGTTTAGTTTTTAGCTCACCGGCAGCTTTGAGGTAGGGTAGAAGGGTACAGTGCAGGAAAAGAACATTCTGCCGGCCGACTTCGAGGGCGAATTGACGCATCGCCTCTAAGAAAGGCAAACCTTCGATATCGCCAATCGTGCCGCCCAATTCAGTGATGAGGATATCAACCTCTTCCTGACCTTCGGCCAAGATGCGTTCCTTGATTTCGTTGGTCACATGTGGAATAACCTGTACGGTTGCACCAAGGTAATCACCCCGTCTTTCTTTTTTGAGGACACTTTCGTAGACCTGACCTGAAGTGAGGTTGTTGAAACGAGTTAGCTTACCGGAGGTGAAACGTTCGTAGTGACCAAGATCGAGATCGGTTTCCGCTCCATCATCCAGGACGTAGACTTCTCCGTGTTGAAAGGGACTCATCGTACCTGGATCTACATTTAAGTAGGGATCAAACTTTTGGAGACGCACGCACAGGCCACGTTGCTCAAGCAGCGCACCAAGGGCAGCAGCGGTGAGGCCTTTACCGAGCGAGGAAACCACGCCACCTGTCACAAAGATATGCTTCATTACTTTTATCTACCTGCACTTACGGTTGCCACCAAATTAATAAAGGGCGAAACTATGCTAAACAATCAACACTTCGGGTTTCCGCCTTGGCAACTCTTTTTCCTTCGCAAGGACCCTCAAATACAAAAAAAAGTACACCAGCCGACTTTCTTGCTTCTACAAGCATCTCTTAATCAGACTTAAGTGGAACTTATTATACGGATTCTGTAACCTAATATATCCGACTGCCGTGGCTTCTTGTTTGAAAATCACGCTCATCGCTAATACTGCTTATCATTATAAATTAAACATTATGGTTTTATTTTGTAGTTTTTTTAATTCCACGATCGGTCGAAAAGTGCTCATGGCAGTGACTGGTTTAGTTTTGGTGCTCTTTGTTATGGGGCATATGCTGGGTAATCTTCAAATCTTCCTTGGGGCAGAGGTTATCAACGCCTATGCCTACAAACTTCATCATGTCCTTCCAACGCCTGCGCTCTGGGGTATCCGTTTATTCTTGCTTCTTTGTGTCGGGGTACATGTCTGGATGGCGGTCTTATTGACCCTTGCCAGTCGTCGCGCACGTCCAGCAGGTTATGCCGTAAAGCGTGTCGTTCAAGCCACCTACGCCGCCCGCACCATGCGCATGAGCGGCATCATCCTACTTGCCTTTATCTTTTTCCATCTCGCTCACTTTACCACTCGCAGCGTGCCGGGCATGGAATACAATGATGAGAGGGTTTTATCGCCAAATGAAGTGTCGCTTGTGAAGCATGGACAAGCCGTTATGAAAGACGGTGAAAAGGTTACGACCTTCAATGTCCATGATATGATGGTTGCTGGTTTCGAAAATGGTTTGGTTTCTGCTTTCTACATCCTTGCTACAGGGCTGCTATGTCTTCACCTAGTTCACGGCGTGAGTAGCATGTTTCAGACCCTCGGGCTTCGCAATGCCACCTGGCTACCACGTCTCAACTATATTGCCCGCTTCTACGGCTGGGCTGTTTTTTTAGGATTCGCCATTATCCCTATTGCAGTCCTCACCGGCGTCCTCGAAAAAGATCCTACTGGTGGTGAAACCCAGGCCATTGAAACTTCTGCCACTCACTAACACGCCCGATTTGCCGCTGCCATGAAACTAGACGCCAAGATTCCTGCCGGGCCCCTTTCGGAAAAGTGGTCTAGTCATAAATTTAACATGAAGCTGGTTAATCCTGCTAATCGCCGTAAGTACAATATTATTGTAGTCGGCTCCGGTCTTGCGGGCGGTGCTGCTGCTGCCAGTCTTGCCGAGCAAGGATACAATGTTTCCAGTTTCTGTTATCAAGACAGCCCTCGACGCGCCCACAGTATTGCTGCTCAAGGAGGCATCAACGCCGCTAAAAATTATCAAAATGATGGCGACAGCGTTCATCGACTTTTTTACGACACCGTCAAGGGTGGCGACTACCGCTCTCGCGAGGCTAATGTATATCGCCTTGCCGAAGTAAGTGCGGATATTATTGACCAGTGTGTCGCTCAGGGTGTTCCCTTTGCCCGTGAATACGGCGGGCTCCTTGCGAACCGCTCCTTTGGCGGCGCACAAGTCTCCCGCACCTTTTACGCACGCGGGCAGACCGGCCAACAGCTCCTGCTTGGGGCCTATTCCGCGCTCAGTAAACAGATCGGTCTCGGCAAAGTTAAAATGTACAATCGTCACGAGATGCTCGACCTCGTTCTCGTCGATGGTCACGCCAAAGGTATTGTTGCACGTAACATGACTACCGGGGTAATCACCCGTCACGCTGCCGACTGTGTCATTCTTGCGACCGGAGGCTATGGTAACGCCTTTTTCCTTTCCACCAATGCCCAAGGTTGCAACGTCACCGCCGCCTATCGCGCCCACAAACGCGGTGCCGGTTTTGCCAATCCTTGCTTCACACAGATTCACCCCACCTGTATCCCCGTTCACGGTGAAAATCAATCGAAGCTCACCCTTATGTCCGAATCCCTGCGCAATGACGGACGTATTTGGGCGCCTAAAGATTCTGCAACTGCTGCCAAAATCCGCGCCGGTGAACTCAATCCCAATGATGTTTCTGAGGATGATCGAGACTACTACCTCGAACGCAAATACCCCAGCTTCGGCAATCTTGCCCCCCGCGACATTTCCTCCCGTGCAGCTAAGGAACTCTGCGATGCCGGACAAGGAGTCGCCTCCACCGGACTGGGTGTTTTCCTGGACTTTCGCGACGCCATCCAGCGTGACGGCAAGCAAGCCATTGAAGAACGTTACGGCAACCTATTTGAGATGTACCAACGCATCACCGGTGACGATCCTTATAGCACTCCCATGATGATCTTTCCTGCGGTGCACTACACCATGGGTGGACTTTGGGTGGACTATAACCTGGAGAGCACCATCCCTGGACTCTTTGTCGGTGGAGAGGCTAACTTCTCGGATCACGGAGCTAACCGCCTCGGTGCTTCCGCACTTATGCAAGGACTTGCTGATGGCTACTTTGTCCTTCCCTACACCGTCGGTAACTATCTAGGTGAGGCAGGCATTGCCTCTGCCGGAACCATTACAATTGAGCACCCTGCATTTGAAGCAGTGGAAGCGGGCGTCAAAAGTCGCATGGATCAACTCATGTCAATCGGTGGCACTCAATCTCCTCGTTCCTTTCACAAACGTCTTGGTAAAATCATTTGGGACGAGTGTGGCATGGCACGATCCCGCGAAGGCCTCGAAGGCGCGATCGAGCAAATTCAAGCTCTCCGCAAAGAATTCTGGTCCGACCTCCGCGTTACTGGGGATGCCGACGGCATAAACCCCGAACTCGAACGTGCTGGTCGCGTTGCTGATTTTATGGAATTTGGCGAACTTATGTGCCGCGATGCCCTGATGCGCGAAGAATCCTGTGGCGGTCATTTTCGAGTAGAATATCAAACTGACGAAGGCGAAGCGCTACGCAATGACGAGGACTATACCTTTGTGGGCGTATGGGAATATCAAGGTGACGACATCGCTCCCGCCCTTCATAAGGAAGCGCTCATTTACGAAAACATCACCCTCGCTACCCGTAGCTATAAGTAAACTTTTACAAACGAGATAATATGAAATTAAACCTGCGCATCTGGCGACAAAAGAGTCCCCTCGATAAGGGTCGCTTTGAAGAATATGCCCTCGACAATGTCTCTGAGGATTCTTCCTTTCTTGAAATGCTCGACCTCCTTTGTGAGCAACTTGTTGCAGAGGGTAAAGAAGCCCTCGCCTTCGATCACGATTGCCGCGAAGGTATCTGCGGTATGTGTGCTCTTACTATCAACGGCATCCCCCATGGACCCGAAAAACAAACCACCACCTGTCAGCTTCACATGCGTCACTTCAAGGACGGTGAAACCATCACTGTTGAGCCCTGGCGAGCGAAGCCCCTTCCGGTCATTAAGGATCTAGTCGTCGATCGTTCCCCTTTTGACCGCATCATTCAATCTGGCGGTTTTATTTCCGCTCGTACTGGCAGTGCGGTCGATGCCAATGCGGTTCCTATTCCTAAGCAGACCGCTGATACCGCGATGGACGCCGCCGCTTGTATCGGTTGCGGTGCCTGCGTTGCCGCTTGTCCCAACGCCTCTGCCATGCTCTTTACCGCTGCTAAGGTTTCTCACATGAACAATTTGCCACAGGGTGAAGTCGAAAAAGACCGCCGCACGCTTGCTATGGTTACAACGATGGATGGTGAAGGATTTGGTGGTTGCACTAATGTAGGTGAATGCGAGGCCGTATGCCCTAAAGGCATTTCTCTCGATATGATCGCCCAACTCAACCGCGATTACACCAGCGCCCAAGTTAAAAACTTCTTCGAACCCGTTAGCTGAATCGAGTTCCCGGATGAGGCTCTAGTAAAAAAAGCACCACTCTAAATGAAGCGGTACTGGAAGCGGAGCGTTTTTGGGTGAGTCAAATAGACTACGGGTAATATCGCTGAGATATTTTTAACGAAGCCTTTTGTGACGGAACATTAAAAAGACGAACCCTGCGCTGGCAAAGAGGAGGGCGTAGGTGTTAGATTCCGGAATCACTTTCACCTTGAGATCGCTTAAAAATAAAGCACTAGAACCCGTTAGATTGTTTGTAAAGGTGATGGCGGTCCCTGCGGTAATGGTATCGGTAATACCGAAGTTATAACTGTTACCAACCAGAGTCGCCCTGAGGTCTGGATAGTAAGTATGGGTCGTACCGCCGCTTTCGAAGCTGATTTGCCATGGATCACTCGTGAGACCAGAATCGATTAGTCCGGGAGTACAGCTATTGAGTTGTATATCTTGATCAAAGGTGAAAGTGATACTGTAACCGAATGAATTGGCATCAGAAACAACCGCAAGCCCCACTGGGTCACCATATGCGATGACGCCTGGATTGCCATCGCCATTCCAATCGTCACTGGTGGCAAGATTCATGGTGAGCCCGTCCACGGTATCCGTGTATGTGGTGGATTCGTCAGGAATTTGGGTAAAATCAAATGCGACGGTTCTTTGAGCGGTAGCTACAAATGGCGCGAGCACAGCCGCAAATAATAGGATGTGAAGCTCTTTCTTAAAATTCATATACCACATAAAAAACCCTATTAATTAAGTAATCAATGATAAAAGTAAAAAATGGTTTAATTTGTAGGCAAAGAATACATTGCGTCTTGGGATGCTTGCAATTTTGTGCGTATGAGCAGACTGTAAGGATTAATGCGGTTTATGCTTTTGATATTGTCTTTGTTGTTGCCAATAAGTGCTATTGGCGAGAAGCGTGAGCACTCAGGGTCCTCGCTAGAGACAGATCTAGTCTCGGTTTATGTGATACCGGTTACAGAGGCTATTGATGCGCCCAATCTATTTATTTTACGACGTGGCTTAAAGGAGGCGATCGCTCATGAAGTAGATGTGGTGGTCTTGGACATGGATACCCCTGGGGGTCGAGTCGATATTTGTTTGGAGATGATGGAAATTCTGGATCGATTTGAGGGCGAAACGATCACGTATGTGAATGAAGACGCCATCTCGGCAGGTTCTTTCATCGCCGCTGCAACAGAGGCAATTTATTTTTCGCCGCGTGGAAAAATGGGAGCTTCCGCAGTGATTCAGGGAACGGGTGAAGATGTGCCCGAGACAGCGCGTCAGAAAATCGAGAGCTATCTGCGGGCAAACATCCGTGTGATGAGTGCGGCGTATCCGTATCGGGCAGAAGTGATTCGTGCGATGATGGATGCAGACTATGAACTTAAGATCGGGGATGAGGTGATTAAGCCTGCGGGAGAATTATTAACGCTGACGGCAGAGGAGGCGGTCAAGATGTATGGTGATCCGCCTATGCCCTTACTTGGGGCAGGGATTTACGATTCTACGGAGGCTTTACTAGCGTCGCGCTATGGTGAAGATGGCTACACCATCGAAGCCTTTGAGGTGACTTATTCAGAATCATGGGCGAAATGGATGCAGGCTTTTGCGCCAGCATTGATGGGCTTGGGCTTGCTACTTTTATTCATTGAATTTAAGACGCCTGGATGGGGTATTTTTGGTATCGGTGGGATTATTGCGATTGCGGTATTCTTCATCAGTCAACACATTGCAGGCTTGGCCGGAAACGAAGTGATCTTTGTATTTTTATTGGGAGTTCTTTTAGTATTGGTTGAGCTCTTATTGATGCCCGGTGTGATCATTGCAGGCTTGGCTGGGATCGTGTTGATGTTGGGCTCACTCTTGTGGGCGATGGTGGATTACTGGCCTGGTGGACAGATGGATTTCACCTTGGAGATGTTTGAGAAACCGGTGCAGCAATTAATGTATGGTTTAACGATCGCTATCGTGGGTGCCTTTTTGATGGTTCGGTTTTTAAAGGGCAGTTGGTTGGGACGCCAATTGGTATTGCAAGAAGTTGTCGGCAGCGGAACCCCCTTGGAAGCAGAGACAATATCGAAAATGGTGGGAGTCGTAGGGGTGGTTTGCAAACCCCTACATCCGGTTGGTGAGATTGAAATAGCAGGAGAACGTCATGCGGCGCGTTGCGAAGTGGGAACCCTAGAGGCAGGTGCGCAGGTGCGCGTCCTCCGTGTTTCGGATTTTAATTTGATCGTTGAGGCGGAAGAGGGATGAGTTTGATCGTTATATTTTTGGTATCAGCCTCGGTGTTGTTGTTTTTGGAGGTTTTGTTGCCTGGAGGGATACTCGGTTTGTTGGCGGCGGGATGTATCCTTGCGGCAACGGTGCAAACAGGTCTGGAATATGGATGGGTCGAGGCGAGTTTGGTTTTTATGGCTTCTATTTTGTTGGGCCTCTTACTGGTGCTCGTGGAATTTAGGCTTTTTGCGAAGACGCGCTTTGGTAAACGCTTTTTTCTCACACGAACGGTGGAGGGTGGGAATCGACCGGCGCAGGTCCAAGTAGATTTGGCAGGAAAACGCGGCATTACGTTGACTCGCCTCAACCCTTCAGGCAGGGTTGAAATCGAAGGGATTACATATGAAGCGCAGGCTCGAGATGGGTATCTCGAAGCAGGGGTTTCGGTGACCGTTCTTTCATACGATAATTTTAAACTCATCATCCAAAAAATATGAATATACTCACACCGTTACTTATGGCCACCGGTCTGCAAATTGCTATTTTTGGCATTCTCGGCGTTGCCGTCCTCGTTTTCCTGCTGGTATTTATCTCTTATATCGGTCTTTTTGTGAAGTCCCTGTTGGCGGGAGCGACGGTAGGATTTCCAACTCTGGTTGCCATGCGTTTGCGCGGGGTACCTGCGTCTTTGATTGTGGATGCTCGCATTACGGCGGGTAAGGCTGGCATCAATCTTGACTCAAATGATCTTGAAGCGCACTACCTTGCAGAAGGTAGCGTCATTCAAACGGTTCAGGCCTTGATTGCTGCCGATAAGGCAAATATTAAGCTAGACTGGCAACGTGCCTGCGCTATCGACCTCGCCACTAAAGGAACTGGAAAATCGGTTCTTGAAGCGGTTCGTACCTCAATTAATCCAAAGGTGATTGAGTGTCCCAATCCCCAGAGTGGGCGTTCCACCATTGACGGGGTTGCTAAGGACGGCATTCAAGTAAAAGCGCGTGCGCGTGTGACGGTACGTTCCAATCTAGACAACTACGTGGGCAGTGCGCTCGAAGAAACGGTTATTGCACGAGTCGGTGAAGGTATTGTGACCACCATTGGTTCTTCAGATTCTTATAAGACCGTTTTGGAATCGCCCGACACAATCTCGCGGGTGGTACTGGATCGCGGTTTGGATGTAGGAACCGCTTTTGAAATTCTTTCCATTGATATCGCTGATGTGGATGTGGGTGAAAACATCGGTGCTAAACTTCAGGAATCCCAGGCCGAAGCAGATAAGAACGTTGCTCAGGCGAAAGCGGAAATGCGGCGCGCGGCAGCAGTTGCCTTAGAGCAAGAAATGAAGGCAAAGGTCGAGGAAATGAATGCTAAAGTGGTGGAAGCGGAAGCTCAGGTCCCACTCGCACTCGCAGAGGCTTTCCGCTCTGGTAACCTGGGCGTTATGGATTATTATCGTCTGAACAATATTAAGGCAGATACCGATATGCGCGATTCTATTTCCAAGGGCGAGGAGAACGCTTAAGCCTACCTCAAGCGATTGCCGGATTTAACGCTAATGGAAGATCTCTTTGAAATCCTTATCCCGCTCATAATTGGAGCGGTGTATTTCTTTGGGAATGTACTCTCAAAAAAATCTGATGATGAGTTGGATGAAAGAGAGCCGATGTCGCGCCAGCGAGACGAAGGCGAGGATTTGGAGCAAGCTAAGCGTCAACACGAGGTTCAGGAGGAGATTCGTCGCAAGATCGAAGCACGTCGCCAAGCGGCACCTCAAGGTCCTGACCCGATTTCAAGGGCGGAGCCTGCACGAATGGTGCGTGAGCGAAGCAAGCGAACCAAGGAAGATATCCATGAGACTCGCTTACCGAAACCTGTGGAGGTGAGGCAACCTGAAATGGTGACCACCTATGATGCTGCCATGCAGGCACAGTTAGCAAAAATTGAACGTACGCGAAAAAAAGCAGCAGCCTTGAAAGCGCAAAGTGCCGCAGCGTCTAAAAAGTCGCAGGCATATCAAATCAAAACGACTAAGGTAGGTAGTTCGAGTTTGAGAGAACCGGTACGCTCGGCGCTGAATAACCCCGGGGCAGCACGTTCGGCTTTTATTTATGGTGAAGTTTTGGGGACGCCCGTAGGGCTCCGAAAACAAATTACAGGTGCTTTTGAGGGCATAAGCTGAGGGAATAAGGCTTAAAGCATGGTTATCACTGCACTTTAGGGCTGAAAAGAATGCGCTGGAAAAAGGCGGCATTTTCCGCATGCTGTAAGCGAAAAATTACATCTGTATCAACAACTTCAGTTATGAAGATTATTATTGTGGGTGCCGGCGAAGTCGGCCACAACCTCACCGCTACTTTAGCAGCAGCGGGCCATGATGTGTGCCTTATTGAGCAATCAATCGAGCTTTGCACCCGCCTCGACGAGGAGCACAACGCTCGCATTGTGCGCGGTAATGGGAGCTCAGCGCGTCAATTATTGGAAGTCGATGTTGCTAATTGTGATGCATTTTTGGCAATGACGAGTGATGACCGCACCAATATTATTTCTTGTTCGCTTGCTAAGGGCTTAGGTGCCAAGCAAACCATCGCTCGCATTCATGACTCCACCTATGGGGATAACTCCGTTATTAATTACCAACTTCATTTTGGTATTGATCTTTTAGTTAATCCGGAGGCGATTTGCGCGGTGGAACTTGCTAAAACTATCCGGAACGCCGGACGCCTGGCAGTTGAAAATTTTGCTCGGGGTCAAATAGAAGTACAGCGGCAGAGAGTTGCTAAGGAGAGCCGACTGATTGGTCGTAAACTGAAAGAGATAAAATTGGATGATCGCTTGCGCATTGGTTACATTCAGCGGGAAGGCAAGAGTGAGGTTGCTCAAGCGGAGTCAATTCTATTAGAGGGGGATAAGGTTACTTTGTTTGGTCACCCGGAGGCGGTCCTTACGGAGCGAGAAAAACTCGACCCTAAGCACAAGGTGAAGGAAGTTCGTGTAGTGCTATACGGTGGGAGCGAAACGGCAATCAGTTTAATCCGCCTACTCAGTAATCCTCGTTTTAAGATACGGGTGATTGAGAAGGATCCCCAGAACTGCCGAGAACTTGCCGAGTCTTTTCCGGAGGTCACCGTCATTCATGGAGATGCGACTTCGTTGCGCCTCCTTGAGGAGGAACAAATTGGCGATTGCGATTATTTTGTGGCCTGCACCAAAGACGACGAGGATAACATTTTGACTTGTCTTCAAGCGGCTAAACTAGGTGCAGAGCATGTACAGTTGGTCATCAACAAGGGCGATTATGATCAATTGCTGGGAATTTTAAAAACGGTCCTCGGGATTGAAGTGGTAGTTTCACCACGCAAGGCTACCGCAGATTTCATGCAACGCAGTCTCTCCGATGAAGCGGTGCTTGAATTAGCGCAATTCCCAGATGGTGGGCGAATTTTGCAGATTCGCATTGGGCACGAAAGTCCGGTGGTAGGTCGTAAATTGCGTGAGATTTCCTTACCCAGTGATTGCCTTGTAGTAGCACTTCAGCACAAATTTCAAGCAAAGGTTCCCACGGCAGAGGATACCATTTTGTCAGGTGACCGCGTTTTAGTGCTGGTGGATGCTTCGAAGGAAGCGGCTTTGCGTGAGCGTCTTCTTTAGCTTTCAGGCATTTACAACACAATGAACACGGCAATCATATATCGCCTGCTGACCATGATCTTGCTCGCGCTGGCGGGGGCCTTTCTCCTTTGTGGTGGTGTGGGCTTGCTCAGTGGAGAGACTCTTGCAGATCGCGGACCTCGTGCCTTCGGTATTGCTACCTCAATCAGTCTAGCCCTAGCCTTACTAGCACATTGGGTCGGTCGACAGGGAACACCAAAACTTTTCCGCCGGGAAGCTCTATGTGCGATTGGAATATCTTGGATATTAGCGACTTTGGTTGGAGCAACACCTTACTTGATGATAGTAGAGGATTGTGATGTTGCAGATGCCATTTTTGAAAGTTGTTCGGGGCTTACCACTACTGGGGCAACCGCCTTTACCAATTTTCATGAGTTTCCAGAGAGTTTGTTATTATGGCGTTCCTTGAGTCAGTGGGCAGGTGGTCTTGGGGTAGTGGTTTTCTTCGTGGCGATCCTCTCCTCCCTTGGGGCGGGTGCGAAGATTCTCTTTAGTAATGAATCCTCAGGGGCGTCCTCCGATTTTGAGCAGGGCCGCGTCCAGCGTGGGGCCTTTCATTTATTGCTGTATTATCTGGCTCTGACGGGAGCCTGTTTGCTGTCCTACCGCTTCGGTGGGATGGATTGGTTTCAGGCGGTGAACCACGCCATGACCACCGTCGCGACGGGCGGCTTCAGCACTGAGGCGACGAGCTTTGAGCATTTTAACAGTCCTTTGCTGGAATGGATCGCGATTTTCTTTATGTTACTGAGTGCCACAACTTTTGTTTTGGTGATCCGAATGCTGCGTGGCCGCCTTCCAAAGCGAAGTAGCTTTTTTGAGGTCTTTTGGTTTTACGGTTTCCTTTTAGTGAGTGTCAGCTTGCTAGTGATTTACCTTGTTGAACTCGACGGTACGATGCCGGATCACGAGATGATTCGTACCGCTGCATTTCAAGCGACTTCTATACTTACAACTACTGGCTATGCCTCTGCGGATTTCGATACTTGGTTGCCACCGGCTAAGATGCTGCTCATAGTCTTAATGTTTGTCGGGGGGTGTTCCGGGTCCACCGCTGGAGGAATTAAAATTGTGCGGGTGGTGATCGCGCTACGGGCGGTTTCCCAAAGCATCATCCACTCCTTCCGTTCAAATGTAACGCTGCCCATGCGGATGGGCGGGCGTCTTCTCGGCGAGCGCGCCATTCAAAGTGTGGTGGTCTTCCTTCTTCTGATGGTTTCTTTGCAGATCATTTCCATGCTCTTTGTCTCCGCAAGTGAACCGCACCTCAGTTTTATCGGGGTCTTTTCCAGCGTGCAATCGACCCTCTTTAATATCGGGCCGGGATTTGACGCGGTGGGTCCCACCGAGAACTTTCACTTTTTGCGAGGAATCACAAAGTTCTACCTTTGTCTCCTCATGATTCTCGGACGTTTGGAACTTTACGCAGTGCTGGTACTTTTTGCACCGAGCCTCTGGAAACGTTATTCCTAGGCGAGACGGCGCTGTCGTAGATCGGCAACGGTTTTTTTCAGAGCCTCCTCCATGCCAATTTTCGGTTTATAGTTGAGATCATTTTGAGCGGCTCGGACATCAAAATAATGATCCTTAGCCAATTCGACGGCTACAAATCGGGTCATAGGCGGGTCATTGGTACGACCTAAGATTTGCCAGAGGCTTTCGCATAAGCCCCCGAGACTATAGGCGATCGGCAGAGGTATTGTGCGTGTGATCGCTTGCTTTCCAAGCGATTCAAGTAGGGCATTAATCCATGGCCAGAGGGCTACTGGTTCGCCTTGAGAAATAAAATAGGCCTTGCCGGCAGCTTTTCCTGAATTGAGGGCATCCAAGGCGTTGAGGTGGGCATCTGCGACATTTTCGACGTAGCTGACATCGACTTGCGATTGCCCATTTCCGACAATGCGCAGTCGACCAGCTTGGGCTTTTTCGATGATTCTTGGAATGAGATGAGGGTCGCCTGGGCCAAAGACTAAGTGAGGTCGGAGGGCAACTATCTGGAGGTCGGAATCATTTGCGGCAAGGGTTTCTTGCTCAGCGATGGCTTTTGTGTGTGCGTAATGACAGAGCCAGCGCGAACCATAAGGCAGAGATTCATCGGCCCCACAAAAAGCTCTTCGATTAAAGACTACACTGGGTGTACTGGTATAAACTAGGCGCTTGATGCCGTGTTGGCGGCAGGCCTTTACTATGTGGCGCGCTCCCAGAACATTGGGTGCGTAAAAACTATTCCAACTGCCCCAGATGCCAGCCTTGGCGGCTACGTGAAAGACGGCATTCATCCCAGTGCAGGCCGAGGTGACGGCGGCTGCATCGGCAAGATCACCACGATGACATTCTACGCCCTGAGTCTCAAGATCCGGTTGGGCAGAACGGCCAAAGCTACGCACAAAATATCCTCTCGCCAGCAGGCGGTCGATCAAATGACGCCCTACAAATCCACCGCCCCCAGTGACAAGGACTTTCATGCCTGTCTCTCCTTGGCGTTCCATTTTCGACTCAGGCTTAGTCGGTGAATTTTGGCATTATGCCTCACATCAACCGGGAATTTTTTCTGGAAAAAGAAGATATGGATCTCAGCGGTCATAGCTTGGGCAAGGCAAAGTTCGCGCAATTCTTTTTTAAAGGCAAGGCGATCGGCGGGGTTTTTAGGGAAGGCTCCCATTTCGGGCTCAATCACAAGAGCGGCTTTTTTTTGGAAAGCAATAAGAGCGGAACGAAAGACACGCGGATGCTGATTAATAATTGCTTCACAACAATCGGGGTAACAGATTCCTGAGTCGGTCTCGACGCTTTCAGCTTGCCGGCCACAAAACCAAAGGCGCCCGTGCTCGTCTAATTTCCCAAGGTCGCTCATGCGGTGCCAGTACCGTTCTCCGTCTTTAATTTTAGCGCGGGCGGTAGCCTCTGGTAAATGATGATAAGCGCGGGTGGCGGTGGGGCTATATGCGATGATTTCACCGATAGTACCAGTCGGGCAATTTTTGGTGTCGCTTATATCTGCTATCGGTTCCTCTTGGGATTGAATAATACGGATCTCAACCTCAGGCAGGGGAGTCCCAACACAGGAGCCAGCGCCAGCGCGAGTATGGACGGCGGTATCTTCTAGGATTTCGGAGGCCTCAATGGTACATAGGGGAAGGGCTTCGGTTGCGCCATAAGGGGTGTGTAGTTTCGTGCCGGGGAAGACAGTTTGCATTTCGGTTAGTAGGGTCGGCGGAACGGAAGCACCCGCAAGGAGAATCCGCCTCAACCCCGGGAGGGTGATATTTTTGGCGATGCAATGGCGTGTAATTTTTGCCCAGAGCGCGGGGGAACCAAAACTGTTAGTCACTTTATTTTGCTGAATAGCCTGCACGATTTTTTGTGGATCTACTTGTGCGGGTCGGCTGGGATTCATTTCCGGGACAACCGTGCACATTCCTAGGGCGGGATTAAAAAGGGCAAAGACTGGAAGCATGGGGAGATCGATTTCACCTGCCTCGATATTATAACCTGCGCGAATCGCTTCAATCTGTGCCGCAAACATCCCATGTTCGTAGCAAACGCCTTTGGCGGGTCCGGTGGAACCGGAGGTAAAGAGTATGGCAGCGAGTTCATCGGGTGCAGAATTTACTGCCGGAAAGGATTTGTGAACTGCTTTGGGTGGGGGTTTAGGTCCAAGGCGTAGGTGCACAGCTGCGAAGCTCCGACGGGCGAGGTATGCTACAATTCGAGCGGTGAAAATTCCAATTAAAGCTTCAGGTTTGGAATCTTGCACGCAACGAAGAAAGCGGCTTAGTCCCATTCCGGGATCGATTACGATTGGAACAGCGCCAATTTTAAAGAGGGCAAAGACTGTTCGGATGAGGTCAAGTCCGGGGCGAACCATGAGAAGGACACGGGTACCGCGCTGGATGCCTTTTGCCTGAAAGTGATAGGCTAAGGAACTGGACTCGTTTTCTAATTCTGCAAAATTTCGCTCTTTATAGCGGATGGTGCCTTCAGGGCAACGACCGGAAGGCGCGCGCACAGCGGCCTGCGCGGGATGGCGGATGGCTTGCTCGGCGAGAAAATGGGCTACGTTGTGCGGCATCAATGCTTTTACTATGAGGTAGGGCGAAGCCGATCCTGCCAAGCTCAAAGCACATGATTGAGATAAGGTATTTTAGAATTTGAGGCGAGCACCGAGGTAAAGACTTCGACCTAGGGTGGGGTATTCGTAGCTCAGGGCGTAATCTTTATCCAATAAGTTTTCAACTCGTGCGAATATGGAAATGGATTCGCTGACTTGATAATCTGTTACAAAGTTGAGAACAAAGAAATCTTTCATCGGCAGATTGTAGTCCTGCCATTGGTCGCGTTGGCGATCGATTTGACCGACGGCACTCAATCCCAGATTTAAATTTTTACTGGCTTGGTAGCGTGTGGTGAATTGTAGCAGCTGGCGTGGACGATAGGGCAAGCGGATTACTTCGTAATGGGCATTGGCACTGATGTACTTATCAGCGAGGGCAGTTAGTAAGGTATAGCCAAAGCTAAAATCTAATTGTTTGTTTAAACTGTAATCGACGGAAATCTCAAGCCCTTCAAGGGTAGCCTCCCTAGCGTTAAAGGTGTCTGAGGGGTAAAAGGGTCCCGGTAATGTGGGATAGCTAACATATTGGATGAGATTTTCGATCTCATTGTGAAAGAGTACGGCGGTCCATTTTAGTTTTTCATCCAGTAGTTTCTGGCGTAGGCCGATCTCAAAGGAAAGGCTTTCTTCAGGGTTAAGGGAAGTGTCGAGGAGATTATTATTTGAGTCTCGGTTTTCATCGTAGGCCAAATCTTGCCCGGTGGGTGGGGCGTAAGCGCGAGCAATTTTTGTGAAAATGCTTAGGTTGGTATCGGGTACGAAATAAATGGCCTCGAGATTCCAGCTCCAGTCATTCTGGTAGAGATTGAATGTATCATAGCGAAGGCCTCCGCGCAATTCGAGTGATTCGCGAAGTTGCCAGAGTGCTTGAGAGAAGACCCCGCTTTGATGAATACTTTTTTGGTAACTGCCAGGTTTGCGGATGCGTTCCTTCCGGTGGAGGGTGCCAAGAGATAAGGTTAGGCGGTCGAAGCCCTCATAATCAATTTGAAGATTGAATTCGTCGGTGGTGAGTCGGCTTTTGTCTTGGCCACCGTAGTTATAGGTATGATCGAGGCGAAAAAACTCGCGGGAGTAAAAGACGTGCACCTCGTAGTTATTATTTTCATAGCGCAAGCCGGGCGAGAGCAACCAACTTTTAGATTCGGTAAATTCTTTCAGAGTGGGATTGCTGGTTTTTCCAGGAATGCCTTTATCATTTTCAGCATATTGTCCAAGGAACTCGGCAGTTAAATTATGATTTATGTGGGCATCTAATCGAAAGTTTGTGGCAGAGGATACGAGGGTATCATTTGCCCGTTCATTATCTGTCTCGATTTCGGAATGAGAAAAACTCATACCCCAATCTTGATTTGAAATTTGATACGCAAGGTTTGCTTTATGAAAGGCATGTGATCCGACTTCTAAATTGAGTGCGCCCTTTCGCGTGGATTGACCAAGGGTATTTTGGCTTTGCAGGTCAATAACCCCGCCGATCCCACTGGAACCATAATTAACAGACGACGCACCTTTTAGAATTTGGACGCTGCTGAGGTTGTCCACGTTGAGAAATTCTAGGTCGTATTGACCACTCATGGTTCGGTTCATGCGGCGACCATCCAGAAAAAGGGCGGTTTGATCACTGTTGGCACCTCGCAGAAAAAGAGAAGCAACCGCACCTTTGCCGCCGTTGGCTTTAAGATTGATGCCCGGTTGACGGGTAAGGACATCTGTTAAATAGAAATCCTGCCAATGTTGTATGGTTTCGAGGTCAACATAGGCTACCGAGGGAGATACCCGCTCAAGTGGTATGGGCGTGCGCGTCGATACCACAATAAACGGTTCTAGGGTGTATTCTATCGCAGGGTCTGTTTCAGGTATTGCCTTGAGTGAAGCCATGTCAAAAAGGAAGCTAATGCAGCCCACCACGAGTGTCGTTTTACTGGTTTTCCAAAATTTCATAGGTATTTTTAATCTGCCTAATCCGAGAAGTTCAATATATAATTAGTTCTTAAGAATCAGTCTCAATAATACTTTTAACTGAAGTGCATGTAAAGAAAAGGATGACAATGGTTACATTTCAAGCGATTTGGACTGGCAGGTCTACTTTATTGAGATCAGTTCTCAGCTTAAATTTCTTTATTTTAAGCGTTTCTAAAGCTTAAGCTCTGAGCTACTTGCAACGTTGTCTGCGAGCCTCGTAAAGGCATATAGCAGCGGTGGCTGCTACGTTCAGCGAATCTGCCTGACCTAACATGGGTAAATGGATGCAGTGATTGGCGTTTTGAATCCAGAACGAAGAGAGTCCGGCATGTTCACTGCCGAGAAGGATTGCGGTGGCTTGGCGAGTATCGCAATCCCAAAGAGGTTTGGAAGCCGCAGGGCTTGTCGCATAGGTTTGAATTTTATTTTGGTCGAGCCATTTTGCGAGGGCGCTGCGATCAGCAGTGACGAGTGGCAGAGCAAAGAGGAGTCCCTGTGATGAGCGGATGGCGTTGGGATTGTAGCAGTCTAGAACACAGTCAACTAGGATAACAGCATCCGCACCTGCGCCGTCGGCAGAACGCAGGATAGCGCCGAGGTTGCCGGGTTTTTCAATGCCCTCCAGTACGAGCAGGAGTGGGTGCTCTGGCAATTGTAGTGAAGTTAGGGCGTGATTCTGTTGCTGCCCGACTGCGATGATGCCATCAGGTCCTTCTCGAAGGCTGGCTTTTTCAAACGCCTGCGGGCTGATACGAATGCAGGTGGGGCTTTGGGGTTTGCGATGCTCGCGGATAAATGCTGAATGTGCCTCAGTGGGAAAAAGCTTGGGGCAATAGAAAATATTCTCGATGGGGTAACTCGCTTCTAGGGCGTGGGTGAGTTCGCGTAATCCTTCGACGAGAAAACGATCCTGACGGTCGCGGTGTTTACGTTCGTGTAGTTTGACGAGATTTTTAATTTGCTCGTTTTGTCGGCTTTGGATGTAGCTGTCTTCCATTGTGGTTATTTAGGTTGTTGGAATGAGGGGTCGCTGTGAAGTTAGAATTCTAATCTTTTCCTTGGCCTAAAAAATCTTCAGAAGTGAAGGGATGCCAAGCGAAACACCAAAAAATTTTATACCCGAACCTTTTGCCTACCACCAAGAGGTAGAGGTGAAAGTGGAAAGCCTCACGAATCTGGGAATGGGGGTTGGTCGAGTGAATGGCTGGGTGGTGATGGTGCCTTTTGTTATTCCCGGCGAGACCGTACGGGCGCGCATCTTTCGTAATTTTTCAAATTACTCCGATGCCGACCTTGTAGAAGTGCTGAAGCGGTCACCTCAGCGGGTGGAACCGCTGTGTCCGCGTTTTCAAACTTGTGGGGGTTGCCAGTATCAACATATTCAATATCAGCAACAACTGGATCAAAAGACTAGGCAGGTATCGGAGTTGATGGAAAAATTAGGCGATATCACGTATCCAGTAGAAGGGGCTATCGGTTCGCCACAGCTTTACGGATACCGTTCGAAATTAACACCGCATTATAATCGACCCCACGCAGATGGTTCACAGCCGATCGGTTTTTTGCGTTTTGGGCGCCGGCGTGAGATCGTAGATGTGGAACAGTGCCCGATTGCAACCAAGGCAATTAATGCGGCTTTGCCGGAAGTCCGGGAAGCAGCGCGACGCGGTGGCGGTAAGAAACGACGGCAACGAGGGGGAACTTTGCTTCTGCGTGATGTATTAGAGGGTGTCGTTACGAATCCACAGGCGGTGGTTTCTGAGCGAGTAGGGGAGGTCACTTTTCAATACAAGGCGGGAGAATTTTTTCAAAACAACCCCTTTATATTGCCTGAATTAGTTCGCTATGTAGCGAAGGAGTCCCAGGCAGGTGGAGTTCGTTATTTGGTGGATGCCTACTGCGGGGTAGGTTTATTTGCACTTTCTTTGGCACGTGATTTTGAATCGGTGGCAGGTGTGGAGATCAGTCAGGCATCGGTTTTATGGGCACAAGCAAATGCACGCATCAGTGGAATTGAAAATGCACGCTTTTTGATCGGTAAAGCGGAGGCAATTTTTCATGGCTTGGATTTCCCCTCAAAAGAGACTGCTTTGGTGATTGATCCGCCACGTAAAGGGTGTGATGCGGGTTTTTGCGAACAACTTCTGGATTATGCACCTGCGCGATTGGTATATGTTTCCTGTGACCCTGCTACCCAAGCAAGAGATATACAGTCTTTTGTTGCGGGGGGGTACCGGATAACAAAAATTCAGCCCTTCGACCTTTTTCCCCATACGCGTCATATCGAGAATGTGGTTAGTCTTTCCCATGAGGGCTAGGTTTCGGGTCTCTAAATAGGATTGACTCAGGAAGCCTGGAGCTTTTTTCTTACCAGCTTTTTCAAATTTAAGGAGAATATAATTTATGTCATTAGATGTCCAAGTCCGTAAGGGGGAACCCATGGAGCGCGCACTGCGCCGCCTAAAAAAACGCCTCGATCGCGAAGGCGTCATTCGCGATGTCCGCGCGAAGCGTTATTTTGAAAAGCCTTCGCAAGCTAAACGCCGCAAGAATAAGGAGCTAGATTTCAATAATATGCTACGTGTGCGCTACTCTAAGATGTAGGCTTTCGATGATTTGGCGCTAGCCCATTCAACGACTTTAATTGACCCTGGTGCTGCTTGTAAAGCGACCAGGGTTTTTAAATCACCAAGCTCCATGAATTCAATTGCTGACCGTTTGGCACTTTCCTCTTGTTGGTGTTCCTCTCGCCATGAAGACGGTTACGCTATGGTTGAAGAAATGGTGCAGCTTGGATTTAAGCGAATTGAATTAAGCCATGGTATTCGCGTTTCTCTAGTGCCAGGAATTCTGAAGGCATTAGAGGAAAAAATGGTAGAGGTCGGGTCGGTGCATAATTTTTGCCCATTGCCGCCGAGCGCTTGGCAGGCGGCGCCAAATCTTTTTGAACCTGCTTCGATTGACAAACGCGAACGGGATTTATGGCAACGTTATACCGAGCAAACCTTTGACTTTGCGGTAAAGGTAGGTGCCCCTAAAGTAGTCATGCACTCTGGAAGCGCTTGGTTTTTCTTTAGCTCACCGGAAGCCAAATTTGAAAAATGGATGACTCAACAAAAATTGGACTTGGTCGAATCCGCAAAGGCCGAGGCAGATGCAGTTCAAGTCGAGGTCAATGAGTTTGATCTTGAAACAGAATTTTATTCTAGTGAAAAATTCAAAAACTGCCGTGACCGCACCATGCGCCGAATCAAGGGGGCTTCAAAAAAACCTCTGCGGTTTTTGAGTGAGAGTTATGCTGCCGTGGAGGCTTATGCTAAGGAGCGGGGTTTGCAATTAGGGCTTGAGAATCGCGAAGGATTGGAAGAGTTGCCGCGAGATAATGCCTTTCCTGAATTTATGGAAAAACTAGAGGATGCGGCCACGTTTGGATATTGGCACGATTCTGGTCACGCTCAGCTCAAGCACCGCATGGGCTTATTAGATCATCGTGCGCATCTTGAGTCGATGGCATCGCGTCTCATCGGCTTTCATTTGCATGATGTTTCAGAGGGTGGTCGCGACCACCAGGTACCCGGCACAGGCACCATTGATTTTAAGATGGTTGCAGAATTTATTCGTCCTGAACACGCACTCGTGCTCGAGCTCAGCCCTTCACTCAGTTCTGACCAGGTGCATGCCTCCCGTGACTACTTGCTGGAGACCCTCGCATAAATTAGGTTTTGTAAGTCTTTGGGCTTGCTTCTGTACTGATTTTTACCCACTTTTCAGCGCTTGTTTCATCGCATTCCCATGAAACTAGCATAGATTAATTAAATAAATAACTAAAAGAAATTAACATTTCTCCCGGAGTTAACGCTCAGGGCTTTGAACGATCATGATTAATACAACACCACAAGACCTGCTAGACGCAGGCGTACATTTCGGTCACCAACTTCGCCGCTGGAACCCGAAGTCCAAGCCGTACGTTTTCGACAACCGTAACGGTATTTCTATTATCGACCTTGCGCAGACGCACGCCCTTCTTGAAAAGGCCTGTGAATTTATTGAGAGTACCATTGCTTCCGGAAAGGAAATTCTCTTTGTGGGCACCAAGAAGCAGGCTCAAGAAATTATGCGTGAAGCAGCTTCTGAATGCCAAATGCCCTTCTGCGTGAATCGTTGGATGGGTGGTGGACTCACTAATTTTACGACGATCAAAACTTCGCTTGCGAAGTACCGCAAGTTCCTGAAAATGGAACAAGTAGGTGAGCTTGAGAAACTTCCTGGCAAGGAAGAAGCCGCAATACGTCGGCAGATGTCTCGCATGAACCGTAATTTCGAGGGGATTCTTGAAATCAAAGAATTGCCAGCAGCGCTCTTTGTGGTGGATACCCTTAACGAAGAGATTGCAGTTGCAGAAGCCAATCGTCTTGGCATACCGGTCATAGGTTTGGTGGACACCAATTCTGATCCCAGCGTGATCGACTATCCGATTCCAGGTAATGACGACGCGGTGAAGTCTATTCGTATCATTGTAGAGGCGATTATGGAAGCTGCTCAAAGTGGGCTTTCGCAACGGGACACCAAAAACATCCAAAAGGATGTCACTCCGCTCAAACGCGAGCAGATTTTTGAACAAGAGGATGTTGAAGTCACTTTACCCGAAGGTTACGGCGATGATGCTGAAAATGCCGAGACCAAGGCAGAGTAGTAAAACGACCCTCTTAAAATTTATAATAACTTCGATAGAATGATAACATGAGTGTACAAATTAACGCTAAAATGGTTGGTGAACTGCGCGAGAGCACAGGTGCTGGCCTTATGGATTGCAAGAAAGCCCTAGTTGAATGTGACGGGGATTTTGAAAAAGCGGGTGAATGGCTTCGCAAGAAGGGTATCGCTTCTGCGGCGAAGAAAGCTGGTCGCGAAGCAAGCGAAGGCTTGATCGATACTTACATCCATCTCGGTGGTAAAGTTGGAGTCCTTTGTGAAATCAATTGCGAAAGCGATTTCGTAGCTAAGACGGACGACTTTAAACAGTTTGTACGTGACATTGCCATGCACATTGCGGCCGCTAACCCAGTCTGCGTTTCTCGTGACGACATTGATGCTGATATACTCGAGAAAGAACGTGAAGTTGCTCGTGGCCAAGCTGAAGGTAAGCCCGCTCAAGCGGTTGAAAAAATCGTAGAAGGGAAGGTAAACAAATACCTGAGCGAGAATTGTTTGCTAGAGCAAGCTTACGTAAAGGATCCAGATCAAACGGTACAACAAATCTTGACAGCGATGATCGCCAAAATGGGTGAAAATATGATGGTCAAACGTTTCGCACGTTTTCAGATCGGAGCCTAAACGGGTCTATTCTTTTTCAAAAAAACCAGCTTCTTTGGGGCTGGTTTTTTGTTAGATCACTTGGGTGGACTGATAAAAAGATCACACTTGCGTTTATATCTGTGTTTAAGAGCCTTTAATTATGGGCAAACAAAGATACATTGTTATTATGGCTGGGGGTCGAGGGGAACGTTTTTGGCCTGAGAGTCGGCTCGCGCAACCCAAACAGTTGCTGCCGATCGTGGGCGAAAAAGCCATGCTGGCGCAAACGATTGAACGCTTATCTGGACTGATAGCGATGGGAGATATTTTTGTAATAACTAACGCTGAACAACGTGATGCAGTCTTGTCGGTATGCCCGGAGCTGGATCCTGAAAAGGTCATTGGGGAACCGGTCGGACGCGATACTGCGGCAGCCGTTGCTTTGGCGACTGTTCTTGTACGGCGTGAAGATTCCAATGCGACATTTGCGATGCTGCCTGCCGATGCGGTTATTCATGATGCGGCCGGTTTACGTACAACTCTAAAAGCTGCCTTTGAGGCTGCGGAAGCGGACCTTGTTTTGGCGACCATAGGAATAACAGCGACCCATCCTGCGACGGGCTACGGTTACATTCAACAAGGCAAAGTACGCGGCGAGTTCAGCGGCAGTAAGGTTTATGAAGTTGCTCGTTTTATAGAGAAACCCAACAGCGCCACAGCGCAGGGATATTTGAAAGACGGTGGTTATTTTTGGAATGCCGGAATCTTTATCTGGTCGGTCAAAAGCATCGCATCGGAATTTGAGAGGAGTACGCCGGCTTTGTGGTCTACCCTGGAGGTAATTAATACGGGTTTGGAAAAAGGCGAGCAATTGGATGCTCTTTTAGCTACGCATTATCCATTACTGGAGAAGATTTCTGTGGATTATGCTATTATTGAGAAAGCCAAGAATGTGGTTATGTTAGAAAGCCGCTTTGATTGGGATGATGTTGGTGAATGGCCGGCAGTCGCCCGGCATTACCCTGCAGATGAAGATGGAAATGTGGTTCGTGGGGAAGCACATCTTAGTAATTCAAACGGAAATATTGTTTTTAACCGCGATCCGAATCACCTCGTTGCTCTTTTGGGGGTTGAGGATTTAGTGGTCGTCAAAACAGAGGATGCTACGCTGGTATGCCGACGGGATCAGGCACAAGCCATCAAGGATATGGTGAAGGCGATAGGTGCAGAAGCGGCGTACCGGCATTTGCTATAATTCACTGGTTTATGAATTATCTCGGTATGGATTGGGGGGAGAAGCGAATTGGACTAGCCTTTGCGGATTCTCTGGGAATCGCAGTGCCACTGCCTGCAGCGATAGCATCTACAAAGCAGGCACGGATGCAGCAGATTCAAGCCGCTATTTTAGAACGCAAAGTGGATGTCCTCATTGTAGGTTATCCTGTCAATATGGATGGCAGTGTCGGCTTCAAGGCTAAGGAAGTGGATGTATTTATTTCAGTATTAGAGGGTCGATTTAAATTACCGGTGCATCGAGTGGATGAACGCTTGTCGAGTCATTCAGTGGAGCAGCACCTTAAGGGATCAAAGAAAAAGCCAGACCGCCGGAGCGGAGCTATTGATTCCAGTGCGGCAGCACTTATTTTACAGGATTTCCTTGAGGAGCGAAATTTTCGCAAGGGTGGGTTGAGCGAGTTTTAATCGCGTTTGCCTTGTTTCATTTGATCGCGAACAGAATCGATGTAGATCGAAACATTTGCCTCATCATGGCCGAGTTGTTCTTTTGCGCGCTTGAGTGCTTTTGCGGTTGAAAGGGTTGGATTGTGAGGATCGTCCTCGAAAATATTGCGCGATTCAAGGTATTGGTGGAGGCGAGCATTTTTAAGTACACGGATAAGGTCTGCTTTTACTTCACTTAGAATAAGGTAGCGCCCCATTTCATTCATGTAGTGCACCAATTCCTCTAGCGCCATAACGCCAGAAGCATCCATGTGGTGAGCGTTGCGCATTTTAAGGATCACAATTTTGAGATTGGGGTCTTCGCAGATGCGCCGCATCTGATCTCGAAAAAGATCAGCGGCACCAAAAAATAGTTCTCCTTCTACGTGGACAATGGAGACCTCCGGAGTGTTGCGCTCCTGAGGGTTTGCCATTTCAGCAAGTTGGCCGTTATCATTAAAAGTATACTCTACCATTTCTGGACGCGCGGCCTTCTTTAGGAAGAGCATGATAGAAATTGCGACGCCTGAATAAATGGCAGTATCTAAGGGAAGCAGGAGACCGCTAAGGAAGGTTACCGTAAAAACAATGGCATCGGAGCGGGTCGCGTGTGTGACGATGCGGATGGCTTTGGTGTTAATTAGAGCAATACCAATGGTGATAACTAAGACCGCGAGCACACACTGGGGAATATAGAGAGTAAGGGGTCCAATGAGAAAAGCACCGATAAGAACAAGAGCACCGCTGATAAGGCTCGCAACAGGCGTACGTCCTTTGCTGGCTTCGCTTAAAGTAGAGCGAGTCAGGGAACCTGAGGCAGGCATACCTGAGCAAAAGGCACAAGCGATGTTGGACATCCCAATGGAAAACATGGCTTGGTTCGCGTCGAGTCGTGCGCCGGTTTTAGCTGCGAGGGATTTTCCGATAGAGAGACCCTCTAGCACACAGAGTAAAGCAATAGCGAGGGCAGGGCTTACCAACATTCTGAAGTATTCGCTGCTGATATTTGGCAAGCCGATTGCCCAAGTGCTGGCATCAATAGCGCTCAAGTGTTGAATGCCAGTTTGCGATTCGGGTCCGATTAAAAAAGCATCTAGGGTGCTGACAATGACGAGAGATATTGCGACATTGGGTAGGATACGAAGCCGCCAGTTAAGGAGAAGGTAAACGAGGGCAGTTATTACGCTCACCAGCACAGTCAGCCAGTGGATCGAATCAAATGAATCTACCATCAACCGGATAGACTCAAAAAAGGTTGCGCTTTTAACTTCCATTTCGAGGCCAAGGGCCTTCGGAATTTGATTGGCAATAATAAGAAGAGCAGCAGCCGTGATATAGCCTGTGATAACCGAGCGGGAAATATATTGTACCAGATTAGCAACTCTGAAGTAGGCGCCCATCGCGATGAAGCAGCCTGTCAACAGAATCAGCAGCGGGACGTATGCTACCTTGTCGATTCCGGTAATGCCCATACTAGCAAAAGTAGAGAACAGCATTACCGCAGTCGCATTAGTTGGACCGAGGGTGATGAAACGACTCTTTGAGAAAATGGGCGCAATAATACAGGCTACTGCAGATCCATAAATACCGAATTGGATGGGAAGACCTGCGATCAGGGCATAAGCCATACCTTGCGGAAAAGCGAGTAGAGCAACATTGATTCCAGCTCTTAAGTCTCCGCTAAAGTAATCCGTTTGGTAGCCCGTAAGCGTGAAGCGCAAGGGGAAAAACTGAAGCGTGTTATAGCGACGTGCTGCCTGTATCGATTTCTTAAAAAACTGAATCATTACATCCACTCAATTAGCGTCGTGAAGATGCCTGAGAGAGGCGAGCCCCACTTTGTTTGTTACAAGTTTAAATTGTTTATTCAGACTTTACGGCTGGCAATGCCTAATCGCTTGGATACAGGGTTTTCATAACTTCGTGATGGAGGTTTGCTTTGGCGGCGATAATGCAGCGTTCGTCGAAGGCATCGCCTCCTTTCCATCCGGTCACTTTGAAGCCAGCGCCTTCTAGGCAGGGCAGGATGGCGGCGCAGTCCCAAATTTCCATGAGCGGGTCACACATAATATCAATGAAGCCTGAACACAGCAGAATGTATCCTCCAGCGTCGCCCCAAGAGCGATAAAGAGCGGTCTTCGGGGGGAGGTCATCCCAGCGAGCAGAATTTTGCCAAAGGGTGGGGCGGATTGGATCGGTCGTGCACAAAGTCGCTTCTGAAAGGCTTGCGGTTTGGCGCCCCTGTACAGGTTTGCCATTTAGGGTGGTTTCGTGGCAATCTCCAAGGATGAGTTGTTGGCTGATGGGTTGGTTGATTGCGCCAATTATGGGACGTCCTTTGTGGAGGAGCGCGATTAGGGTCGCAAAGAGAGGAACCCCTGAAATGAAAGACTTGGTTCCGTCTACTGGATCCAGCACCCAAACAAATTCTGCATCCTCACGTTCTTTCCCGTATTCTTCACCGATGATGCCATGATCTGGATAGCGTTCATGTATGATTTTACGGATGCGTTTTTCGGCATTGCGATCGGCAAGTGTGACCGGGGTAGCGTCCGACTTGCGTTCTATTTCGACTTCTGGGCCATAGTGCGGAATGATTTCTTTGGCAGCTTCGTGGCAGAGTTCTACCGCAAAGGCTTTAAAAATTTTTTTTTGTTCGGTGCTGAGTTCGGGCATAACAATCAAATCGTATATGAGGAACTTGTCGGTTCCTCTCGGCGGAAGCAATCGCAGAAGTATGAAAAAACGCACTCGATGTTCGACCTGTGGCGTAGCTCCCGCACACTGAAGGTATGTTGAAAACTCCCGTACATGTGATCGATTTTGAAGGAAGTCGTCGAAGCGGCATCGTGGAGTATGGCGTGGTGACTTTACTGGAGGGGCGCATCACCGAAACCCGTACCCGTTTGTGTGCTCCGACGGGTGAAATGCAGGCGCGGGAAATTCAGCAACATGGCATTGGGCAGGCGCTTTTAGGGAATGCCAAACCTTTCAGTGAGGATTGGGATTATTTTGCAGGCTTGCGTTCCAGTGGACCGCTCTGTGCACACAATGCAGGCTATGAAGATGCTCTTTTGAAAGATGTCTGGTCTTGCCCGCGTCGATCCCTAGATTTTGCTCGACCCGATTCAGGTGCTGAAATTGCAACATGGGGGCCTTGGTTGGACACGCTTCAGTTATACCGCCATCTATATCCTGACCTCGCACGTCACAATCTGAGCGCACTGATTGAAATCTTTGAACTGACTAAAAAACTACAAACATTTGCCTTGAAATTTTGCCCTGAAACGCGCTGTCGTTTTCATTCTGCACTCTATGATGCGCTTGCTTCCGCTTGCCTGTTATTGCATTTGTTTCAAGAACCCGCCTTAAAAGAAGTGACGCTCACCTGGTTACTTCAACAGAGTGCCTCCTCCGACAACGCCCGCGAAGCCCTCAGCCAAATTGAATTCCCCGACGATGCCTGACGCTAAAATCATCTTTTTTGGCTCGGATGCTATTTGCCTTCCGGTCTTGAATTATCTCCACGAACACAAGGCGGGGGTAAGCTTGCATGCATTGATTTCGCAACCCGATCGTCCGAGTGGACGAGGGAAACAATTACAATCCAACCCGGCTGCCACTTGGGCACAAGAAAACGGAGTGACGCTCCTTCAGCCTGATAAACCGGACAACGATTTAGCAGAATGGATCAGAGCAGAAGGGGTTCAAATTTCCTTAGTGATGGCATACGGGCACTTTTTGCCATCTGCTGTGCGCGCAGCCAGTGCGGGTGGGATATTTAACTTTCACGGATCCATACTGCCGGCCTACCGAGGCGCATCTCCAGTGGAAACTGCCCTTGCTGAAGGTGACCACGAGACAGGGGTCAGCTTGATGGAAGTAGGGGCCGCGATGGATGCTGGCGGGGTATGTGATATAAAACGGCTCGAGATTCAAACAACCGATACTTCACAAATTTTACGTGAACGCCTTGGTAAAGCAGTAGTGCCATTACTTAAGCGCAACTTAGCTGGATTACTGGATGGCAACCTTTCCTTTAAACCGCAGGAGGCAGGTGCAGTCACTTACTGTCGTAAAATTCAAAAGTGCGATGGGATTTTGGATTTTGATTTAAGTGCAAGGCAATTGGAGTGTCGTTTGCGCGCCTTTAGTCCTTGGCCTGGGGGAGCATTTGAATATGAAGGAACCACGATCAAAGTTGGGCGCGCAACTGTGATTTCTAATCTTACTAAGGTAGTTGAGGGGACGGTTATCTCTGCAGATGCTCAGGGTTTAGCGATAGCGACTGGTTCTGGGGTACTCTGTGTCCATGAACTACAACGTCCCGGTGGGCGAATGCTTGCAGCGGGGGAATTCCTGCGCGGGTTTGGTATAAAAGTGGGAGCGGTGCTTAGGGGTGCAAAGTCTGTCCCACTGGTGCGTAAGGAACTTTAGCCTGAGCAACAGGCTGGCTTTTGCGGCCTCCGTTTCCAGAGCCATGCGCCCAAAAGGAGTGTCATTAATAGCACGCCGGCAAGGTGTTGCAGGGGTTGCTGCGAAGTTGTGTGCGCGTGCATACTTTCAGTCATTTTCCAAGCACTTGAAAACGCGTCGTAGCCTGCGCCTGCAAGCCATGCTACTAGAATGAGTCCAACAAGGTAGAGCAAGGTGGCTTTGTGCCCGAGCATTTTCCAAGCTGCAATTACGGTGGTGGTATTGGTTGCTGGACCGATAATAAGAAAGATCAAGGCCGTTCCTGGGCTGAGTCCTGCCAGGAGGAGAGCATAGGCAAGAGGAATTGAGGCGGTGGCGCATACATAAACTGGTAGGCTCAGTAAAGTCGCAAGGGTATAGGCTGCCAGCGTGGTATCTAATTGGGAACCCAGCCATTGGCCTGGAAGCAAGAACGTAAGCAGACCTGCAAAAATGAGGCCTAAGGTGAGCGAAGAGGCAAGGTCAGCGGGTAAGGTCAGGAAGCCATGACGAAGACCTGCTTTGAGTTTTGGCGATTTTGTTTGTGAAAATTGGGGATCAATATGTTTGACCCTAGAAGGTGGGTTGCGCTCGGGCGCAAAGTATTCAATCAAAGTGCCGCTTAGGAAGCCGCAAATAAAGGCAACTCCAATGCGAAGGATCGCAAAGGGAGCGCCCATAAGTGCATAAGTTGCCAGGATGCTATCGATGCCAGTTTGAGGTGTAGCGCTGAGAAATGCGGCGGTGGCACCACGGCGAGCACCATCTTTGCGTAAGGATTCGGCAACCGGGATGACCGAGCAGGAACAAAGCGGTAGGGGCACGCCGAGGAGGGTGGCTTTCACGACGCCCGCAAAGCCTGGTTTGCCAAGTTGTTGCTGAATGAAGCTTGGGCGAATGAGGCAGTGTAAGACCCCTGCGATGAAAAAACCCAACAGAAGGTAAGGAGCCATTGTGGCAATCAGTTGCCACGTTGTTGTTAGAAAAAGCAGCACAAGGTTTGCCATGTGACCAAGGTAAGCAATCTCTGCTCGGTGAGACAATACGCATTTAAAAAAATGGACTTGGCGAAATAGCAGTAAAGATGAATGCTGATCGGATGCCCAGTGCTACCGTCGAGGATTATATCAAACACATCTACGCGCTTGCGGAAGCATCGGATAATGGTGAAGCCTCGATGGGTAGAGTGGCTGAAGCGTTGGGGGTTGTTCCCGGAACCGCCACGACTATGGTGAAAGCACTCGCTGATGCGGGTCTTGCTCACTACTCGCCGCGAGTAGGCGTTCAACTCACCCCTCAGGGGCGTGCGCTTGCTTTACACGTTCTACGCCGTCATCGACTCATCGAACAATTTCTGGTAGAAGTGCTTGGTTTTGATTGGGCAGAGGTACATGAAGAAGCAGAATTATTGGAACATGTCATTTCAGATCGCCTTCTGGAGCGGATTGATCAGCGACTTGGGCACCCCACCGAAGACCCTCATGGAGACCCCATTCCAAATGCAGAGGGTGAATTACCAAAAGACCCGCTCGAAAGCTTGGCGGATTGTGCAGCGGAGATCCCCTATGAAGTTGCGCGGGTCTCGGATCAGGAAATTGCCTTTCTCCATTACCTAGCTGAGACGGGATTAAATCCTGGCTCTCAAATCGTGGTGACTTCGCGAAGCACGGGTGCCGATGCGGTAACCTTTCGTTTAGGAGCATCAGAAAAATCTATTACCATGGGAAACAGTGCAGCTGCGAAAATTCTCGTGCGTCCACGCGCCTAGTTTTCATTATCGCAGAGGCCGATTTTCTTTCGGATTTCGGGAAAGGTATTGAGCTCAGCAAGGAATTCATCGACCGAGAAATCGGCTACTAAAAATTCTCCATAGGTAAAGGTTGGAGCTTTGGTTTGTCCACTCACAGCGACCATGGCGTTCATGAAATCCGAGTTTTGGGTGACGTTGCAAATCTCAAGTTCAATGCCTTGGCTATTGAAATAGCTGATGGCTTCAGTGCACCATGGGCAGCCTGTTTTAACGTAAAGGATGGGTTTGGTTTCTTTGCTCATTTGAACTATTTTATATTACAGGGTCGAAGTTTGAGCAACGTAAAAGCGTCAAGGAACCTTGCACCATCCCTTGGCTATGTCTTATTAGGAGATTCAACTCATGGCAACCAAGCGCGCAAGTCCAGCACCCAGTATCCATATTTCCGGAGCACGGGAACATAATTTACAAAATATCTCCTTGGATATTCCGCGGCATCAAATGGTAGTGGTCACGGGTGTGAGTGGTTCGGGTAAGTCTTCTTTGGCCTTTGACACTCTCTACGCTGAGGGGCATCGCAAATATATCGATAGTCTCTCGACGAAGGCACGACAGGTTTTGGAACAGATGCCTCGGCCAGATGTTGATTTTATCGAGGGACTCTCTCCGGTAATTGCAGTCGAGCAGCGAACAGGTGGATCTAGCAATCCTCGAAGTACCGTGGCAACGGTGACGGAAATTGCGGATTTTGCGCGAGTTTTATGGGCGGTCTGTGGGACCGCTTACTGCCCCAAGGACGGTGGGGTGATTGAAAGGCGCTCCATGGATGATTGCTTGACGCGTGTATTTGCGGAGGCAGAGGGAAGTCGTTTGATGATTCTGGCACCTTGGATGAAGGCGAAGCCAGCAGTTTTGCGAGAGGAGTTACCGCGCTTACAGCAACGTGGATTTCAACGAGTACGATTGAATGGTGAAGTGCGGCGATTGGACGAGCGTGATTTAATTGATTCTAAGGCCAAGGCGATTGAGGTGGAAATTGTAGTGGATCGATTGAAGTTGGATAAGGGTCAGCGGAGTCGATTAGCGGATTCGCTTGAATTAGCCTTCAGTGAAGGCGAGGACCGAGCTTTAGTATTAATCGAGGATTGTTCAAAAGCGGCCGATTGGCGTGAGTTTGCTTTGAGTAACCGCTTATCTTGTGTGGAATGCGGGACGGTCTATGATGCTGTAAGTCCTCGGCATTTTTCATGGAATCATGCTGAGGGAGCCTGTGGTAGTTGCGGCGGTCTTGGGGAAACCTTGCAGTTTCAACCGGAGTTATTGGTACCAGATGCTAGCAAGACTGTGAAAGGCGGGGCGATCAAGCCCTGGCGTTTGGGGTCAAAACAGATGATCATCAAGCGTAATGCCATTTTAAAACAGTTAGCGGAACAGTTGCCGTTTGACCCCACGGTGGTGTGGTCTGAGTTAGATGCTAAAGTGCGTGAACAGATCGTGCATGGAACTGGGGAGCGTCTGTTCAGTTTTAAGTTAAAAGGTGGAAATACGAAACCGGAATCGATTCGTTTTGAGGGCGTGCTGGCAGATTTAGAGCACACGCGGCAGACGACGAGTAGCGATGGGTTGCGGGCACGATTGATGGCGTTTCAGACAAGTAGTGTCTGTGAGGAATGCGAGGGGCGACGTTTAAAGCCAGAAAGTTTGAATGTTTTAATTGAAGGTTTATCCGTGACAGATTTTCTGGGAATGCCCTTGAGTGAGGCTGAGGCATTTGTGGGAAAGCTGAGTAAGAAGAAGGCCTATCGATCGGTAGGGGATGCACTGCGGGGGCTGGCAACGCGTTTGAAATTCTTAAATGAAGTGGGCCTGAGTTATTTGAGTTTAAACCGTAGTTACTCGACTTTAAGCGGCGGCGAGGCGCAGCGTGTCCGTTTGGCTACACAACTGGGGATGTCGCTGGTTGGGGTCGTGTATGTATTAGATGAACCCAGTATTGGATTACACCCGTTGGATAATCGACGTTTGATCAAAACGCTGCAGGGTTTGCGTGATCGAGGAAATACCGTGGTGGTGGTCGAGCACGATGGCGATACAATGCGCTCGGCAGATCATTTGATTGAGTTGGGTCCGGGCGCGGGCGCGGAGGGTGGGCAGTTGATTTATGAAGGCAAGCCAGGAGGCTCGCATACTTCTAAGACGAGTCGTAGTGGGGGGTTTCTTGCTGGATCGGTTGCTCTGGAGAAGGATGCCGCGACTTTGCGACATCGAGACGAATGGCTTAAGGTTGAGGGTGCAAGGGCGCATAATTTAAAAGGTGTAGATGCACGCTTTCCGGTCGGTTTGTTGACGGTAGTTTGTGGAATATCCGGTTCGGGTAAGAGCAGTATGGTCAATACTGTTTTAGCGAAGGCTGCGGCTTTTCAATTAAACCGTGCGCGAGTCATCCCTGGACCGCACAAGCAGGTACGAGGTTTAGAGCATTTCACCAGTGTAGTACAGGTGGATCAGGCGCCCATTGGGCGGAGTCCCCGCTCGAATCCGGCGACCTACACAAAGCTCTTTGACCAATTACGGGATTTATACGCTAAGTGCTCGCTTGCGAAAGTGCGGGGCTATAAGGCGAGTCGTTTTAGTTTTAATATCAGTGGAGGTCGTTGCGAGCGTTGCAAGGGTGACGGTATGATTAAGCTAGATATGCAGTTTATGGCAGACGTTTATCGTGAGTGTCCAAGTTGCCAGGGAAGGCGCTACAACCGGGAAACCCTGGAGGTGCGATTTAAAGGCTATAGCATTGCAGATGTGCTTGCAATGAGTGTGGATGAAGCGCTTTTGGTATTTGGTAAGGTTCCTCGGATCTTCGAAAAATTAAAAACCCTCTCTGATGTAGGATTGGGCTACGTTAAGCTAGGGCAACCGGCTACCACGCTTTCTGGCGGGGAGGCTCAGCGCATTAAGCTTGCACTGGAACTCAGTAAACGGCAACAGGGTGAGACTCTTTATATCCTGGATGAACCGACTACGGGTCTGCATTGGCTGGATGTACAGCGTTTGATGGATTTGCTTTTTAAGCTACGCAATGCGGGTAATACCATTATCATTATTGAACACGACCTCGATGTCATACGAATGGCGGATTGGATCGTAGAACTAGGCCCCAGTGGTGGTTCTGGAGGCGGTCTTGTGGTCTATGAAGGTGATGGCCCAGCGTTTATGCTGGGTAAAAAAACCGCAACGCAGAGCTGTTTTTAAAAAAGAGTAAAGCGACTATAAAAAGGGAATATAATCGATAGGGTTTAGGCTGCGTTGTTGCTCGATCTGTACTCCATTTTGGTTACGCGTACTGGTGCAGCCTGCTATGAAGATAGTGCTGACGAATAGGACAAGGGCGAGGAGACGAAGGAATTGCTTTGTCATATTTAGGGGAGTTAGGTGCTTTGAGTGGTCTTAGATTGTTTGTCGTATAGGTTGCGATAGAGTTCGCTAGAGGCGTATAATTCCTGATGATTTCCACTGGCAACAATCTGGCCCGCATCAAAGACCAGAATTCGACTCGCGTGTTGAATGGTGCTGAAACGGTGTGCTATGGTGATCACGGTGCGACCTTCAGTAAGGGTGTCGAGCGCGGCTTGGATTTGGTGCTCACTTTCGGCGTCCAGTGCTGAAGTTGGTTCATCGAGCACGATGATCGGGGCGTCCTTTAGGAAAGCTCGGGCAATGGCGATGCGTTGACGCTGACCGCCAGACAAACGGGAACCTCGCTCACCAACAAGGGTTTCGTAACCGTCATCAAGGGTTTCAATAAAGTCGTGTGCATATGCTAGACGAGCAGCTTTACGGACGGCATCTTGATCTGCTGTAGGATTTCCGATGCGAATATTGTTGGCAATGGTGTCGCTAAAGAGAAGGGCCTCCTGTGAAACAAGGGCAATTTGTTCACGCAGGTCATGTTTGATAAGTTGGCGCAGGTCGATGCCATCTAGTAAAATAGATCCAGAAGTAGCATCGTAAAAACGAGGCACAAGATTTGCAAAGGTGGACTTACCGGCGCCACTGGGTCCGACTAGGGCGATGTTTTCTCCGGCTTGGATGGTAATATTTATGCCCGCAAGAACCGGGATGTCAGGATCGTAGCTGAAATGAACCTCTTGAAATTGAATTTCACCACGGATAGCTGGGAGCGAACGAGGCGTTGCAGGTTCAGGGACGTCATCATTACTGTGTAGCACATATTCGAGGCGGTCAAGTGAGGCTTCAGCTTCGCGAAGAGTGTTGCTGACAACGCCGAGTTTTTTGACGGGCTCGTAGCTCATATAAAGCGCCGTGAGAATAGCGGCGATGGCGGAAGCTTCGACTTTATCGATAATGAGGCAGAGGCTGAAAGCGATCGCAACGGCAGCGACAACTTCAATTAATGGGGTGAGTGCTTTGTTGTATTTAACGGTCTTGAGTGTGAATTTAAAGAAGTCACGGCAGGCCTGTTTGAAGCGATTTGATTCACGTTGCTGGAGGTTGTAGGCACGCACTTCTCGGACGGCCTGAAGATTTTCATTGAGGACATCATTGAGGAGGCCGGCTTGTTTCTGAGCAGCGTGAGCCTTTTGAATAAGTCGTTTGCCGATGTATTTTATAGGAAGAACACATACGGGAACGGAAGCGAGTGCGACGATTATGATGATGCCGTTTTCGTACTTCATGGAGAGGTATATAATGGCTCCGGCTGCACTGATGAGGGTCGCGGGTTCTTTAATCAGGCTGTTGACAACTTGTACAAGTGCAGCCTGGAGCTTCTGGGTGTCACCGATGACGCGCGCCATTAGATCACCGGTGCCGTTCTTTTGGAAAAAGCCGAGCGGAAGGGACTGAATTTTTTTAAACACATCGAGGCGAAGGCATTCGAGGACGTGCATTCCGGCGTAAGCCATAAAGTATGCGTTTAAAAAACTACCGAGGGCACGGACAGCGAAGATACCGGGGATGATAGCAAGGGTTGCTAGGAGGGCAAGTCCGACAGGTCCCCCCTCTGCAGAGACTTTTGGTACAATGTACTCAATCACCAAAGGCAGTCCGGCACCTGAGGCTGCGGCTGCCAGGATGCCTGCAAGCAAGCCGACCACGAACTGCAGGCGTACTGATTTGAGATGGGCAAAATATGGACTGAAGCGTTTAAGCGGCATGGGATTGAAAGAAAGCAGCGATGACTTCAACGACCCGAGCAATCATCTCCGGGGTCAGATCGGGGTAAATAGGGAGGGCGAGACTCATGGCAGCGGCACGTTCGGCATGTGGGAAGTCTCCTGCCTGGTGGCCTAAATTCTTAAAGCATTCCTGTTGATGGAGGGCAAGCGGGTAATAGATCTCACAACCGACATCATGCGTCTGCATATAAGCCATGAGATCCTCGCGTTGTTCTGTGTAGATGACAAATTGATTATAGATATGGTAATTGCCCGGCATCTCGGTGGGTAAGAGGATGCCAGCACGAAGGTTTCCATTTTCAAGATCCTCAAGGCTTCGGGTAAGTCCAGCGGCACTAAAAGCTTCAAGATAAAGATCAGCATTTTTTCGGCGTTGCTCATGCCAAGTATTTAGGTGCGGAAGTTTAATATTTAAGATAGCTGCTTGCAGAGCATCGAGGCGGAAGTTACCCCCGACTTGTGCGTGGATATATTTCGGCTCCATGCCATGGTTACGAAGTTGACGCACACTGTGCGCATGGGCTTCGTGGGGAGTGACGACCATGCCACCATCTCCAAAACCGCCAAGGTTTTTAGTTGGGAAAAATGAAAGACAACCCAATTCACCAAAGGAACAGGCCGGTTGGCCGTTTTGTTGTGCGCCAACCGCTTGCGCGGCATCCTCAATGACGATCAAATTATGTGCTTTTGCCAGTTTCATCAGCGAACCCATATCGGCCATTTGCCCAAATAAATGGACGGGGGCGATTACGCGCGTTTTCGGGGTAATGGCAGCTTCAATCTTAGAAACATCGATATTAAAACTTTGAGGCTCAATATCGACTAAGACGGGTTTCGCTCCGAGACGTACAATCGAGCCAACGGTTCCAAAAAAAGTGTAAGGAGTGGTGATCACTTCATCACCAGGTTGGATGCCAATTGCCATCATGGCGACGATGAGGGCGTCTGTTCCGGAAGAGACCCCGATGCCGTGGTGGACCCCACAATAGGCGGCGACGCCGGCCTCAAAACAAGCGACTTCGGGACCAAGGATAAAATACTGGGACTCCACGACGCGCGCTAGAGCGGCATCCAGCTCCGGCTTGAGAGCTTGATATTGCGGCTTGAGGTCAAGAAGTGGGACTTTGGGGGGATTTACCATACTTAAGGATTACCTTGCGCATTCCTCTCGAGTGGGCAATGTTTTGTTACAGTTTGAGTACATCTAAAAATTCTACAAACTTAGGCAAAAAGCAATTGTTGGTTGTTTGGCGTTTGGTGGACGGTAAAGCTGGTCACGAGGCTCAAACTGAAGGTTTAGTGCAGGCATTGAGGTATTTATGTGATATCGAATGCCATGACATCCGAGTTCCCCTGCGTCGAGAAATGCTCGGGGATTGGATAAGGGGACGTTGTCGTTTTGGCGTTGGATTACCAGATCCACAGATTCTGTTGGGGGCAGGGCAGCAGACGCACCTTGGGCTTATGGCAGCACGTCGAGCGAGAGGCGGTAAGGCAATCGTACTCATGCGCCCGAGTCTCCCTCTGTGCTGGTTTGATCTTTGTTTGATTCCAGCACACGATGCACTTAGTGAGCGAGATAATGTCATCATGACACAGGGTGTCCTGAATCCCATCCAGCAAGCGAAGTCTGCTTCCTTGAGTCAGGGTCTCATCATGATAGGCGGGCCATCAGCACATTACCACTGGGATACTGAAACGATCTTAGGGCAAATTAAAACAGTGGCAGAAGAAAGCAATGAAGTGCAATGGACTTTGACAACTTCACGCCGTACGCCACCGGAGACCGAAACTGCTTTGCTGGATTTGGAAATCCCCAATCTCCAGGTAGTGCCCGTAGGGATAACAGCTTCAGGTTGGGTTAGGGAAAAACTACAAAATTGTGGCTTAGTTTGGGTGAGCGAGGACAGCGTTTCGATGATCTATGAAGGGCTCACCTCAGGGGCACGAGTTGGTATATTGAAGGTGCCTGTAAAAGGCAAAGCTTCGCGTGTTACAAGAGGGGTACAAGCGCTTATAGAGGCAGGGCAGGTTATCTCCTTTACGGAACCGCTGCCGGATTTGGTTGAACAACACGCATCGGATGCATTTAACGAAGCTGAGCGCTGTGCGGAAATTATACTGGAAAAATCAATTACTTAAAATGATCCGAAATTTAACGAACGAACGCCGTTATCGAGGCTTTTCAAAATACCTGCAATACCTGCTGGCGCGGGGCCTGATCTCGGTGCTGCAATGGGTTCCCTTGCCGGTAGCTTATCGTTTGGGTCAGGCTTTTGGATGGTTATTTTGGAAACTGGACCTTCGCCGTCGAGAGGTCGTACGGGCAAATCTCGAGGTGATCAATGATTCGCTCAGCGAAGCGGAGCGAAGTAAATTGACGATTGATCAGCAGGTCCGATCAGTGTTCGTCCGCAATGGGGCGAACCTTATCAGTGGTTTTCGGCTGTTAAGTATGCCGGTTGAACGACAATTGCGGCATATTAAATTCGAAGGTATGGAACTTTTGAAGCAAACCCTTAAAGAAGGTAAAGGAGCGATTTTCCTGCTCGCACATATGGGCCCCTGGGAATGCACCTCTGCCATGATGCCAATTCTTGAGCGGCACGGTATCAAAGCTCAGATAGGTGCAATCTATAGACCTTTTAATAACGATTATCTTGAGATCTGGTATCGTAAATTCCGGCAGCGTAAGGGCATGCGTATGATAAGCCGCCGTGACGGTTTTCATAAAGCGGTGGGACACCTACGCTCGGGTGGTTTATTAGCAATATTGGGCGATCAAAAAATGCGTGAAGGTCAAGAATCGACCTTTTTTGGTCGCCAAGTCAAAGCAAACCCGCTCCCGTCAGTTTTTCATCGCAGTAATGGTGCGCCTATTATCGGAGTTAGTTTTTATCAAGTAGGCGCCTACCAGTGGATTTTTAGCCTCAGGCCTTGTTTGGGTGTTGATGAATGCCGAAAACAGACACGAGTATTTATAGCGGAGATTTGCAACCAATCCATCGAAACATCTATGAAAAAAAGTATACTGGACGGGTTTTGGCTAACGCCGCGGTTTTGAAGTGTCAGTAAAAAGGATTTTTCGATAAATTTGACAGTCTCGGTTTGGCGGATGCGCCTAATGTGCAATTACATGCTCACTTGCTCAATGAACTCTACCCCTCAGTCTTGAGATATCTTTACGATATGCGATGGCTGTTTTAGGGAAGTAATCCATCCACGCAATTCTTGTCTAATACACTTGAGAGAGATGCGATATTTAGGAAAATATTGCTTTCTCACCCTGTGGTTCTCTTTTTTTCGAATGGCTCGGAATTTTGGGTCGCTACTCATGCCCGTAAGATCAAATACTGCTAGCGGTTCGGTGATGTGGTAGTGTGTAACTCTGGCTAATTTTAGCAATCGTACATGTAGGTCGTAGTCTGCCGCGATTCGGTAGGAAGTGTCAAATACACCAAACTTCAGGAAGAGCTCCCTGTTGTAGAAGATCGCTTGGTGAGAGAGCATTTTTTTTAATAAGTATTCTGGACCAAGTTTGTTAGGGAACTTCTCACACTTGCCGCCAACCTCGTTGAAAAAAATGTCTCCATAAAGAAGGTCGGCATGAGGTGCTGATGCAACCTTTGCCAAAACTTTGTTTGAGCTAAAAGTATCACCGCCATTCATGAACACGATGTAATTACCAGTTGCTTTTTCTAGTCCCTTGTTCATCGCATCGTAAATACCGTTATCCTTCTCGGAAATCAGTGACGTAATCTTCCCTCGGAACTCTTCTAATATTCTCATCGTCTCATCTGTCGATCTGCCGTCTACCACAATCCACTCAAAGTCCTCAAAAGACTGTTCGACTACGCTTTCACACGTTCGACGAATTTCCCTTTCGGCATTTAAGCAAACTGTGATGATTGAAAAATGAGCCATAAAAAATGTGGTTTGCACGCATGTGTAAAGTTGGCTGCGTTGAAAGCGAACATCGTAAAAACGGTAATAATTGAGTGCCCTTACTCTAATGCCAAGCACTTTTAGCATATCCGCAAGTTGACCTGACGTTTTAACTCCATCGCGCCGTGTGTGCAGGCCATTCATCGGCCATTTTTTAAGAAAAGGTAAAGGCTATTCTACGGCTGAAAAACGAGCATTGTGGTAAATAACAAGTTTGGAGAATTTACTCATAATGAATAAGTCGATTTACCCTGCTAGCCAATCAGCGAGTTGCACTCGCGGGAATAGTTCCAGTTTGCCGCCATTAGTGCAATTTACGATGCGGCCAGAGTGTGCTGTATAAACCTCGCTGGCGATCGAATACTGATATTCGCTGCCGATCAAATCAGGCAGGTCCCAGAGCACACCCTCGGAAAAATACTTTGGGTCGAAGTGATTCACGTCAACTTCACCACTTTCTACGGTTGTATTGGCGGGGCCCTTGCTGGCAAAAGAATGATCGCACCCTACCAGTGCGACATCCCGTAGGCCGAAGTGATAGGCGACCTGCATTGCCGAAAAGGTTACGGTAAAACCTGCGCCGATCGCAATGGATACATCCCTCGCAAAACGAGGTTCTCCAATTTCGTATAAGAAAGTAACTGAATTCTGGTGATGGATTTTATTGCGCCCTTGATAATGAATCAGTAGCGGGATATTTGTTTGGTTGAAGAAACTGGCGTTTTGTTCGATCACCTTTTGATTCATCGCTACAATGTAATCTGGGCGCATTTCTGTGCGCTCGAATATCAAATTAATCTTGTTTAAACCGATTACCACCAGTCCATTCTTCTGAGCCTCAATTACTGCATCAAAATCCACTTGATTTAGGCTTGGCCCATTGCAAAGGATTAGTGCTTTTTGACCTGAGTGGCGATTGTGTAAACTTTTTAAACTTTTTCGCGAGCGCCATGATGCAGGGTTGAGGTCCCACTTTATTTTTTTTCGGATAAGTCCATAAGCTGAACGGTATGGGCTGAGCGTTGCGCGCTTTTTCTTAGGTGGAGTGGCAATTGGATCCTTCATTCTGTAGAGTCTGCTGTCTTGAGATTATGAAGTTAGCCTAAGCCTTTTCGGTAAGGTGTTTTCGTCGACTTTCTCCGAGGTGATTTGCAAGTGCTATGATTTCGGCAAGGTGCCAGCCATTAGAGTCATCAATATCCGCTGATTCCAAATGCGGAGTGACAAACATTTTCGGCACTCTCCCGATCCGCGCATCAGTTCGCTCAAACGATTGGCAACTAAAGATATAGAGATTTGAGTTCTCCTCAAACCAGGGTTCTAGGTCTTGCGTTCTGATTAAGTTATCCGGGTCGTGATTTACTGGCTCGCCGCTCTCGAGATAAAAGCGGGTTTGGTAGCGGTTCACAGAGAAGAGGCTGTCATAGCCTTCATTAATGGCATTTAGATATGCGTGGTACGCTTCGCGTATAGTAGATTTGCCCAGCAGCGGGTTTGTTGTATGCGTCATCAGATAGGTATCTGATTTAATGGCTGCCACGTCATCAGCTAACACCTTGTTCATGCTTACAAAGTCGCCGCACAACTCCATTTTGCGATCACGCATTATGATTCGATCAGACTCGACTAAACCGTGACTCTCGAGAATGTCGCGTGCATCAGTGTTGATAATGACTTTTTCGATTTCCTCGATTGCAAGCAAAGAATCAAGGATCCACCGGTAAAGAGGACGTCCTGCAAAGTTACGAAAATTTTTTCCTTTTACGCGTACGCTGCGCGCTTTCATGGGGAGTAGTGCGACTAGTTTATGAGTGTGGCTCATT
This sequence comes from Opitutia bacterium UBA7350, assembly GCA_949524905.1. Lineage (GTDB taxonomy): Bacteria > Verrucomicrobiota > Verrucomicrobiia > Opitutales > Coraliomargaritaceae > UBA7445. The sequence continues at coordinate 414,656 of CATINC010000007.1, forward strand.
ATGGCAGCTGTTTACGGATTTCGGCTAGACCTGTTTGGCAGGCGTGAGTAAGCATCGTGATGTCGAGGCTGTAGGCAATAAAACGGTATCCTTCTTGATAGCGCCGTCCCACCTCATCAGCATCAGGTTGAACCACATGCAGACCAGGGAAGGTCTTGTGGCGAAGACACGCTGCAAGAATGGCTTCCTGCACAGCAAGAAAATCGGGATGGAGGAATTCACCGGGAATTCCCATAGAAGCGCTTAGATCGTAGGGGCCGATGAAAGCAGCATCAATGCCTTCGACTGATAGAATGTCATCTATTTGTGTAACAGCTGAGATGTGTTCGATCTGAACAGCTGCTAGTATTTCATTATTAGCAACTGCTGTTTCCTCCATTAGACGCATTCCGTAATTATTGGCTCGACAAAAACCAAGGCCGCGCATCCCGTCAGGCGGATATTTAATAGCCCTGACTAACAGCTCCGCCTCTTTCCTGCTGCAAACCAACGGAGCGACGACCCCGCGAGCTCCGGCATCTAGATAACGTTTTACAAGTGCATAATCAACCCCATGTAATCGTACCATAGCTGCGCAATCGGGATTACCCGAACGAATGGCTTGAAAAAGTTGTTGGGTTTGCGGTAGGTCAACGGCCGAGTGTTCGGCATCAATGCAAATAAAATCAAAACCAGAAGCTGCCATCAATTCAGCAACAATCGGGCTAGCTGAATTGAGCCAGGAGCCGATGGCTGGTTTTCCAGAAGCGAGCGCAAGTTTGAGGTTTTTCATATTTATAGTAGTTTGATATAAAGAATAGAGGTCTGATTTCAACTAACAAGTAATTGACTGTATATTATTTTGCTTGGCTATAGTCGCGTGTAAATTGTCTGAGAACCTATCAAGTTGATGGTCTAAAGTGTTAGCCAGTTTGTTGGGCATATGTCTGTTTTCGTCCCGAACTTCAGTGACCAATTGTTGGGTGCTATTGTCAGGCCGTGGGAGGTAGCCAACCAGGCTCCCCACCAACTGAAGGAACTGTTTGCGATGATGTGATGGGTACAGCGGCACATCAATGCCATGTCCATCCAGCTGTCGATGCCGCGATTCCAGTCGCAGAATTGGACTTGCTTGCGTCCTTTAAGAAGGTCTTTGCTGAATTCGATGTCGTCTGAAAAAACGACAAGGGGGCAGTTTGGGTGTCGTGCGTCGAGTTCTTTGAGTGCGTTGTTGTAGTAGGCCTTGTCGCAGATGCCACCGAGTTCCGGGTGACCCGTATAGTCACCTCGGCGGATATGAATTGAGCAGGCTTCGCTCTCGGTGAGTTGCTGTTGTAGCTCAAGGTTCTTGGGGCCTGTGAGCGGTTTGAAATCGAAGTCAGCGCAGATTTTATCGTGAATCGATTCGAAGTATTGCTCGGTCTGCCAGTAACCATCGAGATAGCCTGTTTGGGTTTCGAGGAAATGTGCTTGGAACTGAAGTTCATGGACCTCTCTTGTTCGTGCTATTTTGCGTAGCCGCCATGCTTGCCAGTGCTTGAGAAGCGACTGAGAAACGAGGGGGATTGTATCGGAGAGCTGTGCTTGGAAGACGTGGTCGAGTTCGTAGCCGTTATGAGCCGATTTGGAGTGATGGCTGTGCCAATGTAGCGTGACCTGTTGCCCTCGTGCTTGTAGTGCTCGCGCGAATGCATATTGAAACATTTGGTTGCCCAAGCCGCCGCTTATGCGCACTACGATCATGCTTCTTTGCCTCGTTTTCTTTGTAGAGCCTCGCGGTAAAAGCGCTTGCGGTAGAAATGCCGTTCCAAATGCGTCAAGCCATGAAAGAAGTGGAATGTCGTCGAACGGAAAAAACGGATTTTACGAGCTGGAGGGATTTGCCCCGGTAAGTCCATGTTGAGACGTATTGGTAAGGGGGCGATGCAAGCAGTCTTGAAGCCGTAATGCCACTCGCGGTCTAGGGCGACATCGTAAGGAAGGAACATCGGGAGCATCTTTTCCAGAACGCATTGGGCTGCTTTGCGGTCAATTACATAGGCGCCAGTGTTTTTAAGCACTTTTAAATTATATGACAGTTTAAATCCGTCTGAAAGTTCGGCGAAAGAAAGGTGTTCGCCGGGGGTAAATGCAGTCAGTCGCAGTAAGTTCCAGTGTTTAGAAAAATTCAAGGCCTGCTCAATGAGATTGAGGATGTTGTTAGGTAGCTGAACATCGTCTTCAAGGATTAGTGCATGATTCTCATCAGAGCAAAGGAACGCCCGCAGTGTTTTAATATGGCTTAAATAACAGCCAACCTCGCCTTTATTAGTGGTTTTTCCATGAAGAATCCGATACTTCCTTTCGTTATAGTCTGCGATGGGTTCTGCCAAGCGATTGCCATAAGCGCCTTCAACGCGGGTATGGTCTACCTGGAGTGCACTAAGCTGCTTCTCCATGAGTTCCCAGCGTTCGGTTGCGTGAGCAAGGTTAATTACGTAAGCGTGCATGGATATTATTTCCTACGAATTTGGCGCAACTTTCTTTTCAGTAAAAACAAACTTTGGCGAAAGGGTTGATTAGCCATTTTATTCAATCGAACTTCGGTTTTTATGCCCCAGCGGCTGCGATTGCGACGGTAGGCTGATTCGTGGGGCTGGTCGAAAATATTACAGAGGAAGTTGGTAAAGGTAGCATCTCTCCACTCGGGGGGTTCCTCGCCGTTGATAAACCAGGGTTCGGATAACATGGCGCGGTAGGCGGCATCGTCATTGTCAATTTCACGGACCTTTGCAACTAGAGCTTGGGGGCTTTCAAAGTCGTGGCAGTTAATGAAAGCTTTGGGATTGATGTATTGAGTTATGGTTGGATCGCCCCAGTATATTGGAATGGCGTTCGATTGGGCGGCTTGGGCAAACTTCTCGGTGAGATAGCCGGGGGCGGAATAGTTTTCCACGGCTAGGACAAATTTGTAGGCAGTTTGAAATGCGATTTTGTCGGGGACGGGACCTCCAGTGTTGTTACGCCATTTTCCGCCCATTGCAACTGGTTTATATGTGTCCAGGGCTTCAACCAGTTGCGCTCGCTCAGGGGCACTGTTTTTTGTGTTGGATATTACGTAGGCGCAGAAGCCCGTTTTTTGTGCGAGTGCTATGGCCGTAGGTGTACGGGGTGTAGCGAGCGCTCGGTATGATTCCTTGTATAATTTAATAAGCGGCAAGCGACAGTAACGATCACCGAATGTAATTGGATCAAAGG
>CATINC010000008.1 GCA_949524905.1 Opitutia bacterium UBA7350
GGAGTCTATTTGAGCAGGGAAATGCAGGCCAAGTCGACCGAACCGAAGAGGCGTTCGTATTCCATATGCCCTATGCCCGCATGCCTCCGGTGTCCGCTATCCGGAAAGGGAATTACAAACTCATACGACAACTGATTACCGGCGAGGAGTTGTTGTTTGATCTGGAAAATGACTTAAGTGAAAAGCGTGACCTGGCCACGCAAATGCCGGAAATGGTGGCCACGCTCAGCAATGAACTCGATGACTATTTGGAAACAGTAGGAGCCGAGGACGTGCAGGATGTGTTTGAGGCGCAGTATAAACACATCGCTGAGCAAATGGCTGAAATTGAAATGAAGTATGCGGGACTGATCGAGGCCAGTAGCGATGATTCGGAGAAGATCGCGAAGCTGTCCCTTGCACGTGATAAGCAGTTAGAGTCTTTGCGGAAGTTTAAAGAAGAAAAAATTGATTCGTCCCGCATCTGCACAAACTTCGAAGGGAACCCTACGGGTGATTTTCGTGAATCAAATTAAATCAGTCATCGCATGAAACGAATATTTATTATTTTCCTAGGGCTAGCCCTTTCTAATTGGGAACTTGCCGCAGAGAAAGTAGCGCCCACACACAAGGATGTTTCCTATGGTCCACATGAGCGGCACACTCTGAACTTCTGGCAAGTTGCTTCAGAGGAACCTTTAGGAATCCTTATTCATATCCATGGTGGTGGCTGGATGGGTGGCAAGAAAGCTGCGACGCAGCATGAAAATGTTTTTAAAAACGGCTACCATACCGCAGCTATTAATTATCCGCTGGTCAAGTACGGTGACATTCAACCAGCGATGGCACATGCCGCCGCTAGAGCTGTTCAATTTATTCGTTATAAGGCAGAGGAGTGGAATATCGACCCGTCGCGAATTATGCTGACGGGAAGTTCTGCGGGAGCCGCTTCGAGCATGTGGTTAGCCACGCATGATGATATGGCGGACCCGGAGAGCGAAGATCCCATTGCGCGGCTATCGACCAGAGTGGCGGGTGCGCATGTTGGTGCCGGGCAAACCACCTTGGATCCCTTTCTAATTGAAAAACGAATTGGGCCTGAAGCCATCAAGCATGGAATGCTCTTTAAGCCATTTGGGGTCGAAACGATTGAGGCACTTAAGAATGGTTGGGAAGCAAAGTATCAGGATTTTTCCAATGAATACACGGCCTTGAAACATTTGAGCAAAGATGACCCGCCGTTGTTTCTACGCTATAAAGATGTCGATTTTCCGGCACGCGATACCGGGCATGGAATCCATCACGGTATCTTCGGAGTCATTTTAAAAGAACGAGCCGATGAGGTTGGAGCTCAAGTCTATCTTCAAATTGGAAACGAAGCGCCTGCGGATATGCCGCTGCACGTTTTTGTGGATTCGATACTGATTCAAAAATAACCAATAGAGCCAGCAACTTACAATGAGTGAGGGAATCATGAGAAATTTAAGACACTATCTGATCGCATGCGTCGCACTCCCGCTTGCTAGCTTAGCGGAAAGTCCAAACATTATTTTAGTGCTCACCGATGATCAGGGATGGGCCGATACCTCGGTCAAGATGCACCCGGATCGTGAAGATAGCCGTAAAGGTATCTACCGCACCCCGAACC
>CATINC010000009.1 GCA_949524905.1 Opitutia bacterium UBA7350
TTGTATTTATAGAGCCTGGAAACTGAAAAGCTCGCTTTTACAGCGCTTCAGGGACGACAATAAATTAAAAGCTATGCATGTATACGCCACGCGTAAAAGCACGAGGGACGCGGGTTCGACTCCCGCCACCTCCACCATTTCAGCCCGCTGCATGCGGGCTTTTTTGTGAGTCTGCTCTACTCGGGCATTTGAGAGGAATGGTGCTCGATGATTTCCCAAGTGGTTTCAGTTTTGGCATAGACAAAAGTGAAGCGTGCCTGCACGGAGGCTCCATCGGCAAAGGTGAAGGTATAGACCCCTGAGTTGATCGCGAGGGAATCATGCACACGCACATTCGCCTCGTTGATGACGCCTTCGGGAACCTTCGCGAGAAAATGCACAAAGTAGTCCTCAATCTCCTCGTGGTTATGGCGCACCTGATTGGATACGGTTGGCAGAAGAATCGCATCCTCTGCATAGAGGGCGGTTACTTTTTTGGGATCGCCCGTTTTGAGGGCGTTATTCCAGGTATCGAAGAGGGCTAGGATTTCGTCTTTGTTCATAAATTGCTGAACACTTAAAAATGTGATGGGTGGATTTTAATGATCGTCCCAATTTTTTGATAGGATTCATTCAAGCTGTCAAATAATAGTCCTAGCGTAGTGCCCAACGCCTACCACGAAAATCTCTATTTTAAAGGCCGCACAGACCCCACTTCTGAGATTCGACAACTAGCGTTTCTTTCGAGTCGCCAAAATTACAGCCAGCGTGATTAGGATTCCGCCCATCGCTAAACGTATCAAAGCTTTGCCAGAAACTGTTTCGAGTTCACCAAAGAGTGTGAACGAAAAAAGGACCGCGAGTGGAACCAACGCATTGTTAAATGCCGCAAGAGTTCCAGAATTACAATGGGTCGCGCCTTTGTTCCAGAGGAAGAAGCCGAGCCCGGATGCGATGCAACCGAGATAAAGGATGGCCTGCCATTGAGAGGGGTTGATGGTGAGGGCTTCTGGATCGGCAAAAAATAAACTAAAGATCCCCGCACAAACCGTACCACCGAGTGCGAGGAGCGCGAATACGCTATGGTCTTGAACGACTGGATGCGCGCATTTCCAATCCCGGTAGGCGACTTGCCCAAAGGCAAAGGAAATCCCCGCCACTTGCATGAGGGCGAATCCAGCCCATATTGAACCAGTCGGGATGCCCTGCACTTTTATAGTCGCTGCCCCGCCCACCGAAAGTAAAGCTGCCAGAAGATAGCGCGTGCAAAACCGGCGACTGCGGAGGTCGTGAACCAGCACCACATAGACGGGAGTGAGGATCGAGAAAAGCGCCACAAGGTGCGACGGCAAATACTGATAGGCCTTCATGTAGCCAACATACATGAGCCCGAATTGAATGCCGCCATATATGAAGAGTCGAACTGCATCACTGCGGTCGATCGATTTCAAACGCAGGAATGGAAGAAAGACGAGACTCGCGAAACCCAGCCGCAGGGTGGCGACGAGGAAGGAATCCACGTCGGTGAGCGCGCTCCCGATTAAGCCAAATGAGAAGGCCCAAATGAGAGAAACGATGGCCAGATAAAGCATTGTCCGTCCTTAAACGCGGCTTGGATTACCAGCGATAGATCGCACCGCAGGAAAGCTGACTCCCTTTACCTGGGGTACCGGGCACATCTTGATAATCGTCGTCCCAAGCATTGTCGAGGGCGGCAAATAGCTCCAAACCTTCGTAATCCGGAAGAAAAATACTGAGACCGATATGCGCGAAGAGTGCGACGTCATCACTGGTGCGAAGTGCGTTGGCTTCCTGACTTCGCCATTCGTTATCAATGCGCAACTCCAGAAGGTCGTTGGGGGTCCAGATCGCCCCCAAGGTAATGCGATGCTTGGCGAAATTGAGAGCGTAGAAACTCGCGTCGATGGCAGCATCGCCGTAGTCTTCATCTTTATTGAGAAAAGTATAGCTCGCGATCGCTTCTAGGGTATTCCAACGCTTGGAACCAATGAGCTCGATGCCAAAAGTTTCAAGATCAACCCCATTGGCTAATCGTGCGTAGACATCCCCATTCGCATAGGTCCAATCAACGAGCTCGTTGTCCCAACGATAAAAAATAGCCCCCTCAATGCGAAAATCCTCACGATTAAGGCTACCCCCTATCTCAAGAGTTTGACTCCTCTCACGACCCAGACCGGAATTACTCACAAAGGGGCCGCCTTGAGCATCTCCAATGGCAACATAACCCGGGACCTGACTGGCCTCGGAATACGAAAGATACACCCTTTCAGAATCACCGTTGGTGTGGTTCCTTTCCCGACTCAACTCACTGATCAAACCAAATTTTGAATCGTCGCGGTTGCTGTCATCAAAGCTTCCGCCGAGCTTAAAAGTGAACTGTTCGCCTGCACCTTGATTGAATCGAAATTCCGGCAGAATGCTCAGCTTGAGATAGGAGCGTGATGCATTTGCAGACGGACTTGTATAAGGATCTACCTTATTCCAATCATCTGCGGTGAATTGACCGGCATAGCGAACTCCGGCATTTGCGTTTAAGCGATGCCAACCATTAAACCCAAGAGAGCTTACTTTTGTTTCGTGATGGGCGATATAGGTGAAAGGATTCCCGGAGGTTCGGCTCGTGGCATCGAGTTGATAGTCGTCGATATTGCGACGATGTGTGAGGCTGAGCTCGATGGAGTTATCCTCACCATAATTGTGCTGGTGGTTAATAAGGTAGAGGCGTGTCCTTAAGTCCTCGTATTCAAGCGGGTCAATGAACTTATTAGCGGTATACATGGCAGGCCATCCAAAGAATTTGGATTGGTAACCTACAAAAAAATCGGTCTGTGAATGAGGGCCGATCAACTGGATCCGTCCGGAGACACGTTCAAAATCGTGATCGCCATTCTGGATTGTACCATCGCTTTCGGAACGGGAATATTCCCCTTCAACCCCAAGGTTCCACTCGCCCGTAGCATCCAGTGGTTGAGTCCAGGCAGTGTGGAGGCGTTGAAAATTAAGGGCGTGCTCACCTGCGCCTAGAGTCGCACTCCCGCCCTCGCTTATTTGGCTCCAATCGTAATCAATCGTGCCCGCAGTGCTGTTAAATCCATAAAGAGCGTTTTCCGCACCGGTATAAACCTTGGGTTCGCCGAGCATCTCCGGCGCGATCGGTAACTCCGTACTGTAATGTCCGGTTTGTGGGTCGATGAGCGTAGCCGCACCAACCTTTATACCCGTACCCTCAAAAATACCCCCGCGAATACTGACGTCCCCTTGTGCCTCCGCCATATTACGCGACTGGAAATCAATGCGCGGATCAAAATCTAGGTTGGAAACGACCGATTCGTAAGTCGATGCCGGTATCAAATTAGCGGTTTCATGCCCCCGAACGGTCAGGCTCGGAAGGGTGTAGATTTCGCCGCTCTCCGCTTTGGCAAACGAATCAGCAAAGGCAAAATTCATGAAAAGCAAACTAAACCCACTCAAGCTTAAGCTAAATAAAACTTTATGCATCATGCCATAAGCCCTAGTCTCAAATTTTAGAAATACAATTATTAAGTATTTTTAAATTTTGCTTAATTATAGCCCTGATAGATGAAAGCAGTAGACGAAATCTTTTTAGCGGGTGGATGCCTTTGGGGCGTTCAGGAATTCGTCCGTCATCTTCCCGGTGTGCTAGCTACTGAGGCGGGCCGCGCCAATGGGGTCTCCGCATCCCTTAACGGTCCCTTTGACGGCTATGCCGAATGCGTCCGAGTTACCTTTGACCCTGCCCATGTCAGCGTGGTGCAATTAATAGCATACCTCTTTGAGATCATCGATCCCTACAGCCTCAACCAACAAGGACCCGACATCGGCCCACAATACCGCACGGGAGTCTACAGTCGCGACCCCGCTCATCTCGAAGCAGCAGGTCAGTTCATTGAGGCGCGCGAGGACGCATCTAAAATCGCCCTCGAAATCGCACCCCTCACCCATTACCTCAAAAGCGCCCCCGAGCACCAGGACCGCTTAAGCCGTTGCCCCGACGACTCCTGCCACTTACCGAGGGAACTCCTGCACAAATACCGAAACACTCAGTAGTTTCACTCAAAACGCTGTTCGCCCTGAATCAGAACAGTGGCAATTGCGCCCGCCCATGCATCATAGCCCGCAGTATTTAAATGCAGCTGATCCGCCATAAATAATTCCCGCCGCGGTTCGCCGTTTGCTCCCAAAAGCACCGGCCAGACATTGATGTAAGTAAACCCCTCCTTCGCATCACAGTAAGCCTCAATCAAGCGGTTGGCGGCTTGCATATCCTCCGCGATATTCCATCGAGCAATGCTCGGCTTGGCACCGATGATGTAGCAGCGAAGCTCGGGAAGCTGCTCGCGACAACGCTCCACCAGAAATTTGAAATCTTTAAAAATACGGTCGGGGGATTTCCCAAAAGCAGCGTCGTTGTCACCTTCGTAAAGCAAAAGGGCGCGGGGTTCATAGCTGAAAACGAGCGCCTCCACATAATGAATGACATCGGTGTAATGACTTCCACCAAAGCCACGAGGCACCACGGTCAGTCCGACAAGATCGTCTTGCATCCGCGGGTGCCACATCCGCATGGAGCTGCTGCCGATACAAACGATTCCCCCCGCCGGTGGCGGATTGGTGATATCCGCTGCTTGAAAATTTGCAATCGCCTTCGCAAAGCGATCCGGATCGGGCTGCATCGCATGGGGATAATCTGCCGTTTCTGATCCCAGCACCCAACCGCTCGCAAAAAGGAACATCGAGTAAATTATGTAACCCAGTGGCATCACTTAAATGGAAGTGTTTGAGCGATCTTTTGCCACCCCTTCTTTTAACTGCATTTAACTTAGCGTTTTCAGCCTAATGCCGACTCCCCTGAGGCAAGCGCTCGTGCTGATTGTAGAGATATAATATCCCTACTCCGAAGAGCACTGCACCGATCACCAGTGCGATATTAACCAGCCCGGTGGCACTGAAGGAAAGTTTTAACATGACTGTGGAAATGATGAAACCGGAGTTTCGGATAACCTTAGCAAAGTCCTGGGTGTGAATAAAAGAAACAATCAGCAGCATAACATCAGTGAGGATGAGAACGGTGAAGAAGTCATCAAAGAAGATACTGTTCAAGTTTTGGCTGCTGCTTCCCAGACCGGGCGCGAAGAAAAATACATCGGCGATCCAAGTGCCAAAACTGAATAAAGCCAGGATGAGAAATACCGGCACCAGAAGTGCGCTGAGATGTTCCTTGATCCGAATAAATCGCTGCAAGGATTGACCCTCGTCAAGGACTGCCAAGGGTTTTCTTCCCGATATAAGCGAATAAAAAAGATAGAGCAGTGCGAACAGAATCAGGGTTGTGATGATGTCGTAGGTAAACTGCAGATCCGCCTGATTTTGAAACCAATTTGCGGTTAACTCGAGATCCGCGATATCTTTGAATAATCGCCGGATCACAATCAAAGTGATGATTTCATATTGCTTGGCGATATACTGCGTAATCGAGGCCGGTAGAAAGAAGATCAGGAGATAAACCTCGTATATCAAAATAAAGGAAAAGGGCGTGTAAATCGCCGCAATCGGATCGGCTAATAACTCCGGGGGACTTTCACCAAATACCCCAAGATGCGCTAGGCATATCAGAAGTAGATGTGCGAAAAAACTCAGGAGCGCTACCGATACGATCCACTTCTCTGTCTGCGCCCGGGATGCATCTGAAAGTGTCTTTCTATGAATCCAATCCGTGATCCTACCGAGACCCTGTAATTTAGAAAACATACCTAAAGATAGCGTATATTTCTAAGTATGCAAGTAAGCATACGCCTGCCTGAATCGGTGCTAAAACATTGTAAATCAGCGATTAAGAGCGGCCGTGCGCTCATTTTAGTACATGCCGACAGCACAAAATCCTTTTCGAAGCGGATTCTCTTGTTAACGTTGCTTAGATGGATTTAGGGCAGCACACCGAGCTTTTATTGGACAATTACCACCGTTGTTTCGGGGAGGATTTGGTGTCGCGGAGTGCCGATGAAGCCGCGGTTTTGATGAGAGCGAAATTTGTGGTGCTCTCACATGGGACGGAGTCGGATCCCGTTTTTAATTATGGGAATGAAGCGGCACAGGCCTTATTTGAAATGGATTGGAATACCCTGACCGCCCTTCCCTCACGAAGCTCAGCAGAGGCGATGCATCAATCAGAGCGAGCAGCCTTCCTAAAAGCGGTGCAAGAACAGGGTTACTCTGAGGGTTACGGCGGGGTACGTATGAGCGCGAGCGGGAAACGCTTTCGCATTGCGGGAGCGCGGGTTTGGAATTTGCTGGACGCACAGGGCACGACGCTAGGACAGGCGGCGACTTTCTCGGAATGGGAAGCGCTGGATGAGCAGGGTACATTGGACACAGATGACTGAATGGCTCGTGAAATATCTCGCCCTATTGCAAGCAGCCCACCAGATTCACCTGGAGTAGTATTTAAATTAGGCTTAAGCATAGCTATTGTGGTTTAAAGTTTTTAAACACATCCCGTGCATTCAACGAATGCATGCCATACTACTTATGAGCTTTTATCAATTTATTTTAACATAAATAATTTATACCCTATTTTTAGATGAATAAATACACCTTTACTTTATTCATTCATCTTCTGAACCCAAACCAATCTCCTTGAACGCATGATACATGTTTTGGGGCATGGATCTAAGAGTGCTCGATCCTACCAATGTTTAAAGCGGTAGGGTTCGGGGTCGAAGTCAGGACCGAATTCGACCTGCACTACGTCGGTGACTTTGATGGCTTTAAGGGAGTGCGGGATGACAAAACGGAGTTGTCCATCGCGGTAGGTAAAGTCGATGGGGTCGCCGGTACGCATGAGGATAACGCGGCGAGGTTTTGCGGGGCATTCCTCTAAGACGACGGGATTCGCCTTGGTGGCATGCTCTTGCTTGGCATGAAAATACCAAGTGCGGTCTTTCGTAGTGATGGGGACGTTACACTTTTCCGGCCAAGGACCGCCCCCGTCGATTCCGAAGACGGAGGCTTCGTTGGTGGACATCCATTCTGCCATATCATCAAAGAGGCGCCAGACTTCGTCTTGGAAGGTGCCGTCAGGGCGTGGGCCGATGTTGGCGAGGAGGTTGCCGCCGAGGCAGCGAGCTTCCGCGAGGGCGCGTAGCACCGCGTCGGATTTGTTAATCTTTTCACCTTTGGCGAGGTCGTAATGCCAGGAACCACCTTGTATGATGGTGCAGAGCTCCCACCACCAACCGTTCTCAAGAACGGGTTTCCGGATGAAGCGGGGGTCTGCCATTTGGAAGCCTTCAGGGGTAGCATGGTCGCCACTGTCCATGTCGCGGTTATTGATCACGATGGGCGGGTGGAGTTCGCGGATGTATTCAATACTGGCACCATGCCCACCGTCGCCCCACCAGATGTCGGGTTTGAAGCGGGTGATGAGTTCCTTCACTTGGTGCTTATTAAATGCTTTAAAAGCGGTGGCGCGGTCGGCGGGTTGCGGCGGTAATGCCTCCACGACTTCGCCTTTGTAATTCATCTTTTTTCCGCCTCCGAGGGCGAAGTTCATATGCTCTCGATCGTAATACCAATCCATACCGGAATAATAGAACCCGACTTTGACATCGTGCTTACGGCAGGCCTCCACAAAGGGCGTGACGAGGCAACGTCCGCTCATGTATTGGCGCACACCGATGAGGGCGGTATCGGAATCCCACAGGGCGTACCCGTCGTGGTGCTTGGTGGTGAGGACGGAGTAACGGAAACCTGCTCGGCGCGCACCCTCCATCCATTTACCAGGGTCGTACTGAGTGGGATTAAAGGTTTTGGCGGCTTCCCAGATTTCGGACTGCGGATGAAATTTATCGGCTCGGCTTTTGTGCCAGCGACCCGACCAAGCTTCGCCGGAGGCTTCAAACTCGCTCACAATGCCCCAGTGCATGAAGAGCCCCAGTCCCGCATGCGGCCACCATTGCGCCCCTGGATGGGTGGTACGCTTGCGGTGCACTTGATTTTTGCGGTTTTTGGAGGCACTCCAGTTTGGCCAGTAGTAATAACGCTTCCCATTTTTTATTTCGATGCGCGGGGTAACTAGCTCGCAGGAAGGGGTGGTATAGGCGGCCGCACTGCCGTCGACGTACTGTTGACCATTAGAGTCTGCGTAGGATGCTACCAGAAATAAACCCAGTTGCAGCGATACCATAGACAAAATCAGAGCGCATTTCATGTAAGGTTTTTAGTGACTTTACACGTATAAAATCAACCGTAAAAGTTTTTAAAGGGTGGATTTTCTCGGATGATGCTTTGCTTGTGGAGCTTTTTCAAAGAAAGCATCCCACCCAATGCTTCCAAATGCTGGGAGGGAATGGAAATGCCGGCATCAAGCGCTGAAGCTTAGAAGTCGTAGCGTTTCCCCACCTGAATCTGCTCGCGTAAAAGATCGGTGTTCTCCGAAGAAGGCCCGACCATAAACTCAAATGATCCAGGTTCGACGCAATGCTGCATGTGTAGATCGTAAAATGCTAACTGCTTTACCGGAATATAAAAGACCACTTCTTTGAGTTCATTTGCCGAGAGCGGCACCCTTTCGTAGGCAACTAACTCTTTTACTGGGCGTGAAACTGAACTGATATTATCGCGAAAGTAAACCTGCACAATTTCGGTGCCTTCGACCTTGCTGTCATTTTTAACTTCAAAGCTTAGGCGAATGGCATCAGCGGCATCTATCTGGCAAAGTTCGAGTTTTAGATTTGAATAATTAAACTTGGAATAACTCAAACCATATCCAAAGGGATAAAGTGGCGTGGATTCCCCAAAGGCGTACTTTTTGAAATATTGTGAGGGCTTATGATTATAAACCATTCGTAATTGACCGACGCTCCGAGGAGTGGTCAGAGGAGTTTTCCCGCTAGGATTGACCGTTCCCATAATAATTTCAGCGATGGCCTGACCGCCAAAACTTCCGGGTTCACCTGCCGCAATGACGGCTTCGAGGTGCCCTGCGACCCAAGGCTCAGCAAGTGGTTTACCGCTGACATAGACCAAGATAAGCGGAACACCTGTTTGATGCAGTGCTTGAATTAATTCGAGTTGATTACCCGCAAGGTTGATATCGGCTCGAGCCAAGTTCTCGCCAGCGGTGCGTTTTTTCCATTGATAACGAAGGGAGTTATCTCCGACGACAAGGACGAGCGCATCAAAGTTCTTTGCAACTGCTACGGCTTCCTCAATATCGGTTTTATTAATATCAACGACGGCTTCTTTAAATTCGTGATGCTCTACCTGGTAACCCATCTTTGGAGCAATTAGCTGCATACCCTCTAATACGGTGGTGACATTATCCGCTGGCTGAGCCATGGCCCAATCGCCTAAAATAGTGGGGTTGTTTGCGTTTGGACCCGTCACTAAAATACGCTTACCCTGTGCTGGTTTAAGCGGGAGCAATCCGTCATTTTCCAGAAGGATGATAGATTGACGTGCCGCTTCGAGGGCAGTCCTCTGATGCTGTGGGGTGAAAATTTTATCCCTGATGGCATCGACCTCCACGAAAGGATCATCAAATAGGCCCAACTTAAATTTTGCCTCTAAAATCTTAGCACAAGCAGCATCAACCCGCGCCTCTGGCAAATCGCCACTGATGACAAGTGCCTCCACCGCTTCTAGAAAATAGGGGCCGTGCATGTGCATATCAATGCCTGCATCGACGGCGAGTCGGGTCGCCTCTTTAAAATCCTTTGCGACGCGGTGTAATAATTCCAATCGTTCAATATCAAGCCAATCACTTACATAGAAACCTTTGAAGCCGTATTCTTGCCGAACAATGTCCGTCATAATTTCCTTATGCATGTGCGCGGGGATACCATTCACTTCATTATGCGCGGCCATGAGGGTAAAGACTCCGCTCTCGACTGCCGCCTTAAAGGGCTTTAGGAAAATTTCTCTTAAGCTACGCTCAGAGACATCCATTTCAGAAAAGTTGAGCCCATTTGAAGGTTCAGAACCTGCAACCAAGTGTTTAGCGCAGGCAATGACTTTATCTGTTCCGGTAAAATCGAGCAACTGGTAACCTTCGATCATACTTTTACCAAGCTCGCTCACGAGAAAAGGGTCTTCGCCAAAGGTTTCTCCAACACGACCCCATCTTGGATCACGCAAAACGTCAACATTTGGAGAGAACGCCCAATGCGAACCAGTAGCGCGCATTTCAATGGCAGTTTCGCGGGCAATGCGATGAGCAAGTTCATTACTAAAGCTAGCCGCAATGGAGATGGGAGAAGGATAAACTGTCGTGCCTGCCACCATGGCATTTCCATGAATAGCATCGATCCCAATCAGAAGGGGTATTTTTAATCGTGATTTTTGCGCCAAGGCTTGCAGTTGATTAGCCTCTTCTGCGCTCAAGACATGTAGGAAGGAACCAATTTTTCCATCCACGATCATATGCGCAATTTCCTTAATTTTAAGATCTTTATAATATGCGGTGGAATCGCTGTTGAGAACCGCCTCAGGGGTCATTTTAGCAGAGGACCCTAAAAGATAATTGAAGCCTACAAACTGGCACATCTGGCCAATTTTTTCCTGCAGATTCATCTGCGCCATTAAATCGGAAACTTGCTGCTCGTATTGAACCCCCTCTGAGGATTTTGGTTCAGCGAAAAGCGTGGCTGTGAGTGTAATAAAGCTGAGCCATGCTAATTTAAAATGCGCCAAATTTTTCATATATTTTTAGCACGCATTTTAAATAACGATTTAAGAATTTACTCAACCCTTATAGCGACAAACCTTTTGCTGCTAAGCCATGCAAGCAGGTTGCATCCTTGGTGGATATTCGGCTTAATTGCCGTAGAGCTGATTGTGCGTGATGCCGCCGCCTGGAATTTTGACAGGAGGGGTGTAATCAATGGCTTTTAGTTGAGCGTCAAGCTTAGCAGCCATCGCGGCAACTTGATCGGTATATTGGGTTTTTTGAGCTAGGTTGTAGAGCTCATCAGGATCCTCCGCGAGATGATAAAGCTCACTCTTATAGTCACCATCGGGGTAACGAACAAATTTCCAATCCTGGGTGCGGTATGCATGTAAGGTGGGTGTATTAGGGAAGCCGCCGCGGGGCCGGTAGTCAGATTCTTTGTAGTACTCATATAGGAAACCCTTACGTCCGTTAGCATCTTTTTTTAATAGAGGGTTCCAACTTTGACCATGCATGTGTTCTGGGACTGTGAGTCCGGCTAATTCTAGCAAGCTGGGAGCAAGGTCGAGATTGAGCACCATATTTTGAATTTTTTGTGGCTGTTTAACTAAAGGATTCCACATAACAATGGGTATGCGTATGGATGCTTCGTAAGCTTTGCGCTTATCGTGCAAGCCCCCGTGCTCGCTCATAAAGTAGCCATTATCGCCAACGAAAATGACGATGGTATTATTTAAGATCCCTTTATCCTTGAGCGCTTCAAAAATCATACCAACGCCATCATCAACCGCGGTAAGTGTACGCATTTTGTTTGGAATCAAGGGATGCAACCGAGCCAGTCCAGTGGGATTAGCTCTATTTTTTTCAGCGCTCTCACGCACATACTTAGGCTTCGTGGAGAGGTCGTCCTCAGGATTATCTTGAGATGGGATTTTGAAATCGCGATAGAGCTCACGATGGCGCGGTGCAGGCGTGAAAGGTTGATGCGGAGCTTTGTGACTGAGGTATAGCATGAACGGCTGTCCCTGAGGGCGTTCCTCATTGATGAAAGCAACTGCAAGATCGTTCAGTTCATCCGTTAGGTATTTTCCCTTTTCCATTTTATGGACTTGGTCCTCGTGCATTCTAAAACTGTCGTTAAAATACTTTCCTTGTCCCCAGAAGCACATCCAATGATCAAATCCCGGACGAGGCCGATTGTGCATCGCTTGGTGCCATTTTCCAATAAAGCCCGTGCGGTATCCCGATGCCTGCAGAAGCAAAGGAAAAGTTGGGAGCTCAAAATCGTAATCGACATGTTCGTTTACAATGACGCCATGACGACTAGCATACGTCCCGGTTAGAAATGAAGCACGAGAAGGTCCACATAATGAAGTGGTTACAAAGGCATTTTCGAAATGAACGCCCTCATTAACGATTTTATCTAAATTGGGCGTTTCCATCCAGGGGAAGCGCCCGACCGCTGCGATTTCGTCATAACGCTGATCGTCTGTTATAATAAAGACAATATTGGGTCTTTCTGTCTCATTTTTATCAATAGCCTGACCCCAGGCAGATCCAAGAAGCAAAATTGAAATAAATCTCAATATCAATTGAGGTTTGAGTCGTATATTGAAAAACTTACTAAACATAAGCTTGCAATGTTTGTGCGTAATTGTGCATAAATCAAGTTCTTATTTTCATGCCAACAGCTTCTATACAATACACATCAAGCAAGATCGCAAGCTCTGCGGAAAATTTTGAAATAAATGATTTTGATTTAATGCCGCCATTTCTAATCTCGCTGGTAAGCAGAGGTAACATTTGGGCTTTCATATCAAGCGCCGGCTCGCTTTGCGCAGGGAGAGAAAGCGAAACCGAGGTCATCTTTCCTTATGTAACGGACGATAAGATTCACGATGCCTATGGGTCAACGGGACCACAAACCCTTATAGAGCTTGAGTCCGGTCAATTGTGGGAACCTTTTTCACCGCAGATTACGCGTGAACAACGCGGGAAGCGGATTTTAACGAAGCATGCGCTCAGTGATTGTTTAACATTTACTGAAGTATCACCGGATAAAAACTTACGCTTCTCCTACACTTGGCAGTCTGCAGAATCCTATGGCTTAGTGCGCCGTGTTCATCTGGAAAACCTCGGCTCAAACCCACAACGTCTAAAAATTCTAGATGGTGTTTTAAACATTATGCCGCCTGGAATTGATGCGCGACTACAGTCCGAAAGAAGCACCTTGGTTGATGGCTACAAACAGAGTGAGCTTTTAGAAAATTCACGCATTGCGGTTTACTCCACGGCCTCAGGCATAACGGATCGTCCCTACCCCCTAGAAAATCTCTATGCAAATATGGCGGGATCTTTCGGCCTGCCAGATGCCCAGGTGAGCCTTGCGCACGATGCCGCTGAACGCATGAAAAACGGGCAGAAAATTTCTGTTAGTAATCGCAGCCAAGGACAGCGCGGAGCGTATTGGTTGACGGGAGATCTCCTCCTAGAAGTCGGCGAAACGCAGGAGTGGTTCATTTTCTTAGATTGTAATTTGGATGCTAGCGAGGTGACGCGACGCCAATCAGAATTAGAATCTGAACCCGTAGAAGGGGCGCAGCGACTAGAAGCAGATCTAGAAAAAAACCGTGCCGAGTTGAACACCTTATTGGCCAGTGCAGATGCGCTGCAATGTAGCCACCACCAACTTACAGAAATGCACCATCGAGCTAATGTCTTATTTAATAGCATGCGCGGTGGGGTCTTTATAAAAAATTATAGCATTGAAGGCAGTGATTTTCAGGCCCACGTAAAAGAAGCTAACCGCGCACTGTTTGAGCACTACCTCAAACCCCTTCAGGAACTAAAGGGTTGGCTCGATTACGCAACCTGCCGCGAAAAGATCGAAGCGTTAAATGACGAAGATTTACTGCGTCTTTTTTTAGAGTACCTACCCATTACTTTTAGCCGTCGGCATGGTGACCCCAGTCGCCCGTGGAATAAATTCATGATTCGTACGCATGATGATAAGGGTAATCAGATCATAGCCTATCAAGGCAATTGGCGTGATATTTTTCAAAATTGGGAGGCCCTTTGCATGAGCTATCCTAATTTCCTTGAGCACGTAGTGGTAAAATTCCTCAACACTTCAACCATGGATGGTTATAATCCCTACCGTATTTTTAATGGCGGTTTTGATTGGGAAGAAATTGAAGCAGATGATCCTTTTTCTGGAATTGGATACTGGGGCGACCATCAAATTGTTTATCTTTTACGGCTTCTTGAAGCTATGAGTGCCCATAATCCTGCGATTATGGATCAATGGCTTGAGAAGGCTGTCTTTGTTTTTGCGTATGTTCCTTATCGAATCAAGTCATACGCAGATATCCTTAAAGATACGCGATCAACCATCGATTTTGACTCTGGCTTAAGCGAAAAACTGCGATTTCGCCACGAAAACGAAGGCAGTGATGGCCTGTTGCTAAGGACTTCTAACGATTCTATTTTAAAAGCGAATTTACTGGAGAAACTTTTGATTCCGGCTTTGGTCAAGCTTGGCAATTTCGTACCCGGTGGCGGCATCTGGATGAACACCGAACGGCCTGAGTGGAATGATGCCAATAATGCTCTCGTTGGTAATGGCTTATCGATGGTTACCGCGGGACATCTGTTACGATATTTAAGCTTTTGTCGTCATTGGTGGGCTCGCATAGGTAAGGATCGATCCGTTTTCTTGAACAGCTCCGTCGTTGATTTTTCAAAGGATCTACTTGAAGCCTTTGATCTTCCCTCCTGCGAAAAGCTATCTTTCACGATCGATTCAAAAAAACGTGCGTCCATCATGAAAACACTGGGTCTGGCGGGTCAAAATTACCGTGAACGCATCTACACGGGAAGCAACGATTCTACGAGCAAACTAGAGATGAGCGCATTACTGCGCCTTTTGGAAGCTTCGGAGGAATGGCTAAAGATCACGCTGGTAAATGCTAAGCGTGATGAAGGACTTATGGAAAGCTATAACCTCTTGAGTTTCTCCGACCCCAATCAAGAGATTCAAATCAAAAAGCTTTACGAAATGCTAGAGGGGCAAGTCTCGGCAATAAGCGCACGATTTCTCAGCGATACCGAAATCATAAAACTTGTTGAAGCCCTATTTAAAAGTGCTCTTTACACGGAGGACCGTGATAGTTTCCTGCTTTATCCTGACCGCAAACTTCAAGACTTCTTAGACAAAGGCTTAATTTCTGCAGAAGCAGTGAACCGTTCTAACTTGCTACAGGCATTAATTAAGGCAGGTGATACGCGTATCGTAGTGGTGGATAAGCATAAACGAGTACGCTTTGCTCCATCTTTAGTTAACACCGAAGCCCTTGATGGGGTGCTAAAATCGATCGCCTGCGAAAAGCAGTTTTCTAATTTTATAAATAAAGAAAATGACCTCGTTCATTCAATCTACGAGATGGTTTTTAATCATCACACTTTCACAGGACGTAGCGGCGGAATGTTTTCTTACGAAGGACTTGGATGCATCTATTGGCATCAGGTTTCAAAACTGCTCCTAGCGGTTCAAGAATGTTTCTTACAAGAAAGTGAATCCGCTAAGCCCGATCTTACGATGCTTCAATCTTTGGGTGATTGTTATTATAAGATTCGCAAAGGAATTGGCTTTAATAAAACCGCTCAAGCTTTTGGTGCTTTTCCAACGGATCCCTATTCGCATACTCCCGCACACGCAGGAGCACAGCAACCAGGCATGACGGGCCAAGCTAAAGAAGAAATCCTGACTCGTTTTGGAGAATTGGGTATACGCATACGAGGCGGAACATTACACATTAACCCACAGCTTTTGCTTCGAGATGAATTCTTGAAAGAAGGACGTATTTTTTCGGTAGTACATATCGATGAAAGCACTGAAAACATCGAAATGGCAGCGGGCGAACTGGGCTTCACTTTTTGCCAAGTACCATTTGTCTACCGTCTTGAATCTCAGGCAGCAACACTGGGGATTGAAATCACCTACCGTAGTGGAGAAAAAGAATGCATCCCAAGTGCGACCTTACCAGCAGAGCCCTATGGGTTTCTTTCAAGCCGCGATGGAAGAATATACCGTATCACCGTCAGCATCCCTTCCTCATTACTTATCTTTTGAACAGTAATAGGCGTGACTCAACGAAGCCTTTTAATAAATCTTATCCTTCCAACAAAAAAATATGGCGACCCCAAGTCAAATCATTCATCTTAAATCCTTATCTGTAGTAGTTGGCTTAATACTTTTAGTTTCAATTACGATGTCCGCAAATCCACAAGCTTCGTTCAATCCCGAAATATGGGAACTTTCTTGGTCTGATGAATTTGAATACAAAGGAAAACCAAATCCCGAAATCTGGGATTACGAACACGGCTACCTTGGCTTTAATGAAGAGCTACAAAACTACACCGACCAAGCGGAAAATGCCCGTGTAGAAGGTGGCGTATTGATCATAGAAGCGCACCTCAAGGATGTAACTGCACAGCGCTCCAAAGAAATCCGCAAGGAGTTAAAAGGTTCCAATGCAAAAGTTGACCGACTCGGTTCACAAGAATTTACCTCGGCTCGATTGATCACACGAGGTAAAAAAGAATTTGTACACGCACGCGTAGAATCACGCGCCCGGTTCACAACTGGCCGTGGCACGTGGCCCGCTATATGGTTACTGGGCGATGAATCGAAACAACCTTGGCCGCTATGTGGAGAAATGGACATCATGGAGCACGTAGGCTTCAAACCGAATCATGTATACTCTGCAGTGCATTCAAAGATTTCTAACTTTATGAACGGTGCAGGCATCAGCCAAGAAGTCATCCTAGAAGATGTCTGGGGCGATTTCCACACCTATGCAGTTGAATGGGATGCGAACGCCATTCGATATTTCATCGACGATGTTTGCTATCATGTCATTGAAAAAGGCAACCGACCAAAAGATGATTGGCCCTTTGTGAGCGATAACCCCTTCTATTTGATTCTTAATATTGCGGTCGGTGGCAGTTGGGGCGGCAAAGAAGGAATTGATAAAACGCTTTTCCCACAGCGCATGGAAGTGGATTACGTTCGTGTCTTTAAACGCAAGTAGTCCCTCTTTTAGATGCCCGCCAAAGCGCATGAATAAGTCATGCCTAGTAACCTTAGCAATTGTCTGCTCTTGAGACTGCTAGCTCTGTTTGAATGAGCTCTGTCTGTTTTTGCGTTAGCGGGTAAAAGAGCAAAAGCAGGCCATTCGCCAGTGCTAATACCCCTGGTAAAATGCAAAAGATAATTCGAATCCCCAAAAGCGCCTCGGTGCTCTGTTCCTGATTGGCCACATAACCATAGCCCGCCAGTAGAAAGCCTGAGGCACTGCCCGCAATGGTGATCCCCATCTTCTGGGCAAATTGTGCCGCTGAAAAAACCAAGCCCGTGGCACGGCGCCCGTATTTCCATTCCCCGTAGTCAGCCACGTCGGTATACATCGCCCATACAATCGCAGGGGTTGGCCCTGCAATGAGGCCGCATACTAGGTTGAGTCCAAATAGAATGGCGGTCGCCTCGGGCGGGACAAAGAAGAAGGCTAAAATACCGATGGCATTTAGAATCGTTAAACCAATGAGGGCATTCTTCTTAGTGAAGTGTTTCAAAACCCATTTGGTCAGGTAGCAACCCCCGATAAAGGCCAAAGTTCCGCTGGAGAGAAAGAGCGTCGTCATATCCATCCACCAAAAGACTTTTTCGGAACCCCAACCGAGGTAGTACTCACAGTAGTGAATTGTAACTGCCCCACGTAAAACTACATTTGTAAGCGTCAATATTCCCGCGATAAACATAATCAACCAAGCGGTGTTTTTAACTAAAAAGCCTAAATCCTCTTTAAGACTGACCGCGCTTTCAGTCACCTGTGGGACGATTCTCTCCTTAGTTGTGGTGTAACATAAGTAAAAGCAAATAACGGAAAGTACCCCGAAGAGCCCCATCGTCATTTGAAAGCCCAAAGCTTCATTTTCGCCCCCAAAGAATTCCACCAAAGGGCGCACTGTGAGAAAAATCAAAAATCCGCCACCAAAAGCGCCCAAGAACCGGAAGCGACCCAATTCCTGTCGATTTTCCGCACTGGGACTGATGACGCCCATCATCGCTGAGTACGGGACGTTAATGGCAGTGTAAACCATCTTAAATAATATAAAAGTCACATAAGCATAGATCAACTTAAGCCCAGGCTCGGTCAGAAAACTGAAATTGGCAAAAATAAGCCAACCCGTCAGTCCATAAGGGATCGCAAACCAAAGCAGGTAGGGTCGATATTTTCCATTTTTAGTTTGGGTGCGGTCTGCGATCGCACCCATGATGGGATCATTGACGGCATCCCACAGATTCGCCACCAGAAACATTGTTCCCATGGCGGCTGGGTTAAGTCCGAAAATGTCGGTATAATAATATACCAAGAATACTTCGAAAAATTTAAAATACAGATTGGAAGCGGTATCACCAAGGCCGTAGCCAATCTTTTCTTTGGTGGTAAGCGGTTTGTGGGTGTTAGATGCCTGCACGGACGACTTATTAAAGGTTCATTAAATGGAGATTTTTTGAGCTTAAAATTTGATCTTTGCCGAGAAGTTAAAAAACAAGGATTCTCGGTAATAACCGTAATTGTCCCGACCAGTAAAATCACGGTTATCGAAAACATTGTTAATGCGAGCGGCAAGGTTGAGCATAGGAGCATTGCGTTTGTTGCCTAGCTTCTTTTTCCATGTCACAAAAACGCTGGTTGTATGTTCGTCATCAAATTTAAGATAGACTCTTTCGGTGCGATCAACGTTACCGTCGTCATCGTCATCATAAGGTAAATCAAAACGGGTCTGAATTGAAGCGGAACGAAAACGTTGCGAAGCACCAATCGCTAAACCACGGAGCGTCCCATCTGTAAATTTATAACGCACCGTAAGCGTTGCACGATGGTCTGGCCGACCAAAGAGCTCAAAATCCTCCGGGTTTTCCACAAGCGGGTTCAATTTCTCGATTTCATTCGCCAGAGTATGATTATAAGAGGCAATGAAACTCAACTTCTTGGTGGGGTTATACGTTAAGTCCAGTTCCACGCCATCCGAGCGCGTCTCGTCTCCAATACTACGACGCCCTGGCAAATTTGAAGTAATCAATCGTTGGTTATTATTAAACAATTCTGGATAGTCCGCACCAAATTGATCAAAAGTATAGATCTCACGCAGGAGATTGTCTGAATATTTAAATTCATTATCATTCTCCTTAATGATCCGATAAAAAGCGAACTGCCCATCAAGTTTATTTTTCAAGATTTCAAAACGCAGACCGGCCTCATAGCCTAGACCTAATTCTGGCGGAGCAACTTCGCCAAGGGGAGTCCGCTCCGTCCCAGAAGGGGATTCTATCGAACGTGCAAAATTTCCGAAAACGGCAAAGTTTTCATTCAACCAAAACAAACCACCTAAGGTGGGGTTCAGTTGATCGTAGGTTTCACTCGAAATATTGTTATTACCATCATCGATACCAGTGTCATAACCATGCAAAAGAACTTTGCGGAAAGAAGAATCCACACTGATGCGATCAAAGCGCAGCCCCACAAGTGTGTGAAGTCGCCCATTAAAAAATTCAGCCTGATCGGCAAACCAGAGACTGTTGGTACGTATCTTGGAATCAGTTGTGCGCGCCAAGGCCCATTCAGCATTGGGATAATCCAAGTGAGTGAAATTCCCGGTGCTCACATCTTCAAAGGGAAGCACTGGAATATCGGACTCAATAATCTCGTTAAAGCGAAGAATCGAACGGTCGTCTGCAAAGGGCTGCGAAAGCGAAATATATTCATATGCCCTGAACTGGCCATTGACCGTATTACCCGACAGGCGACCCATGGGAATGTACGCACCATCTGCTAGTTGATTTGTGCCGACCAAAGCGCCGACTGCACCCACCGGCACTTGATCATAAAAAGCCTCTCTCTTATTTTGCTCTGAAAAATCCCATCCAACGATCAGACGATTCTTTACACCAAAAATTTCATTTTCAAAAACCAGAGAGGAACGTGATGCGAAACGGTCTGTATCAGAATCATTCTTCTGCCAGTACGTCCGAATATACTGATCATCCACTTCTTCATTGGGCCGCGGATAACTGCCGAAGATATTGTAATCATAGCCATCACGAACGTAAGTAGAACTCTCGCCCTCGCGCCCCAAAGCTTGAGCCTGAATGGTCTGATAATTAAGGGATACATTTGCAAAGATTTTGTCGGTAAACTTGTGATCCACATCTGCCATCAGAAAGACCCCGTCTCGCTGACTGAATCGATCTGGACCCGCAACCGATCCATAATTGTCGCTATTGATTTGGGCGTAATGATCCTCTAAGTCCTGGCGACTGGTGACGGGATCGATATAAGTATTATCTTTAGTATTATCTATAATCCAATCCATTGCTTGCTGTGGAAGATACTGCACCCAGTCTGGTGAAAAGGGCACTTCGTAGTTGGTAATACTATTTGAAAAATCCGCTGAACTTAAAATGCCCTGATAACCGTTGTCTGGGTCATTATCATCATCACGTTTGGTTTTATCACGCATGGCACGTATAGGGAAACGATTCAGACTGTCAGCGCCCTCTAAATGAAAGCGTACCTGCGTGTTACGATTAAACTTTATGGTAGCCGCAAGCGTAACTGCTTCCAGTTTGCTTGATTTTAAAGGATGGTCATAACCCGGCATATTTTGAACCCCCATGAGACGTAGTGCGACCTTATCATTTATAACTTGGTTGGCATTAAAAACAGTGCGCTCATAATCTTTATTTCCTAAAGCATAACTGAGGGATTGCGAGTTCCCGCCAAAATTAGCAAGCAAGGGAACTGAATTGATTGAACCACCTGGAGAAGCCTGACCAAAAATTAAACTATTGGCACCCTTGATGATATCAACTCGCCCTACATTATAACTATCACTCGGTAAATTTCGCTTAAAGAAGTTATAACGCGAAAAAGAACTGCGAAAGCCGCGAACACGAACCCGATCCAGTGAGAAACCGTTGGGATCTTCATCAATCGAAGCATTTACTAAGGCCAACTCTTCCGTGGAAGTGATGTTAAGATCCTCCAACAATTGCTCATTGATAATCGACAACGAAATCGGAGTGTTCTTAACCAAGGAGTTTGTACGCGATATTGAGGTAGTGTTAGCTGAATAATACCCCTCGTCACGCTCATTCGATACGACAAATTCCTCTAGAATATAAATCTCTTCTAGCGTTTCATTTGATTCTGCATTAATATCATACTTCTTAGGAGTAGATTCAGCCTCTTTGGGCGCAACTTGAGCACTTAAGGAACCACCAAGCGTGAGGTAGATACTGGCAAAGAATAAAGTAAAAACTAAAAAAAGTGACCGAAGTAACATGGGGTAAGGCAAAAATGTGCACATAAGTGTTAAGAATTCAGTAATAATATTTGCAATGCAATGAAATTTTATGCACACCTATACTTCGGGAAGTTTGCTCTATGCCGCCCAACGTCTATAAAATAGGCATAAAATCGCCCTCAAGCCGATCGTCTGTATTCAATATGAAAATTGCCTCAATCCTAATAACCGGTCTTTTTTTGCTTAAGGCCCAAAGCCTTTTAGACGCTAAGATTTATGAAGGATTCGACATGCCCGCTGCAAACGGTAGTCCGTTAGGGAGCTTAAATACAACTCTTTCCGGAGAAAACAGCAAAGGCTGGCACAGCTCTTGGCAAACGGCTAAGGGAAAAGTTTTATTCAACCATAATGACTTGGATATATTAGGATACTGCTCCACCCCGGGAGCCATCCTCGCAAAAGGTGAACGCAAGCAACAATCAATCGGTCAAGCTGTTGCAATCCGTCAAATCGGCACAAGCTATGTTGGTGATGTCTACGGAAGCTTTCGCTTTTCATCTGGAAATTTGGTTAAAGATTCTGTTCTTGGTATCCTCTTCTCTATACCCAGCGCTGAGGTTCCCAGCCCTCGCACCTCCATGTTTGCTATTTGCCCCAAACGCTGGGGTGCTCCCTATGGCATGCTCAGCGCAGGCCAAAACCGTGTCTCAAAAATTGAAAATGGCATTGAATGCTACCCCGACGAAACCTACTTAGTCATTTGGAAAATGGAAAACCTGCCTGCAGTTGGCAAACGAACTTCCATACGCCTTAAAATGTGGATATTGGATTCGCGCCAGGCTGCTTATTTTGCAGAAAATGGCTTAACTGAAACCGCTCTTGAGGCAGCCAAGGAAGGTTCAAAGCCACAAAACGTGAGCCAGAGCGCACAAGCTGAAGTAGCTAAGTCCAAAAGAGGTATTTTCAAAGGTTTGATTCTCTCATGTTTTTCTAACGGCCTAGCCAAAGTTACCTTTGATGAAATTCGTGTCTCAAATCGTAACTTATCAGATGCGCTTGGCTTGTTGGATAAGAAATCCTAAAACCTTTACCCTCAAACCATGAAATTCACCTGCTTATCGAGCGTATGGATTTGTCTTCTGACGGCGGGCTTCTTGAGCGCTAAAACGTCGCCTAATTTCATCCTCGTTCTGACAGACGATCAAGGGTGGTCGAGTCTTTCCAGCTCCATGGATTTTGAACGCCCAAAGGCAAAAAGTGATTACCACTTAACACCGAACATGGACGCTCTTCTAAATCGAGGCATGCGTTTTAGTAATGGATACGCCGCTTCGCCGGTCTGCTCCCCCACCCGATACAGCGTACAATTTGGGAAATCCCCTGCACGCCTTAAATACACGCGCGTATTAGGCAAAAATAATGCCGACCACAATCAACTTGCCATACCCCAGATTCTAAAATCTTCTAATCCAGATTACCACTGTGCTCATTTAGGAAAGTGGCATATCAATGCAAGCCCTGAGCGCTATGGCTACGATATTCATGATGGCCGAACCACCAACAAAGAAGGCGGATTCACCATGCAAAATAGCAATCGCGAATGGGGCGGATACGCAGAAATTGATCCAAAGCGCGTTGATTCCATAACTGCACGTGCCATTAAATTTATGCGTAACTCCCTGGCAGCAGAGCGCCCATTCTTCATACAGCTCTCGCACTACGCCGTTCATTCAGACATCGTTTACAGCGAAGCCAGTTATCAAAACGTAGGACAGCGAAATCTAGGTAAACTCCACCAAAATCAAGCCTACGCTGCCATGATTGAAGACTTGGATCGATCTATCGGAAGCCTGCTAGAGGCCTACGATGCCTTGGGACTTGCGGAGAATACTTACCTTATTTTTACCTCTGATAATGGCGGCATGCCTTGCCTCCCCATCCAAGTCAACAAGGGTGAGCCCTACCCGAATGGCCACAACGCACCACTCCTTCGGGGTAAGTGGGATTTAACCGAGGGCGGAATTCGCGTGCCTTTCGCCATTATTGGACCAAGTGTCCCAATCGAGAGTCAAAGCAATGAACCGGTCATCAGTTACGATCTTCTTCCCACCATTGCCGATTTAGCAAATGCCACTGAAGCGCTTCCCCTAAACCTTGATGGCCGGAGTTTTCGTCCCTTGCTGCAAGACCCTCATGCAAAAATAGAACGACCGCCAGAAGGTCTTATTTTTCATTTCCCACATTATAATATCGTTGGACTCAATGAACCGCATTCAGCAATTCGCATCGGTGATTACAAACTGCTAAAGTTCAGCGCCTCGAAACGTAGCCTTTTGTTTAATGTTGCCAAAGATCCCGCCGAAAGTCGCAACCTCGCCCTAGATAACCCTGCATTATTAGAACGGCTTGACTTTCAGTTGGAGCGATACCTTCAAACGGTGAATGCCGAAAAACCTGAAGAGAGCAATAGTTGGGAGAAAGGCCTCCGCGGAAAAACCAAAACACTTTTTCTTAAGCGATATATAAATTGAAGTTCCCTTTGATAAAATTCAGTCAAGTTTTCCTATTGGTATTTGGAATTCTGCCTGCAGCCTTTCAGCTGATAGCTCAAACAAGTTCCCATAAACCGAATATCATACTCATATTTGTTGATGATATGGGTTATGGAGACCCTGGATGTTACGGCGGCACACTCGTGCCCACACCACACATCGACTCACTAGCGCATCAAGGGCTGCGCTTTACTCAAGGCTACACTATTAGTCCGGTCTGTGGGCCCAGTCGCGTCGGACTATTAAGTGGCTTATATCCCAGTCGCTTAGGCGTATATTGGAATCCAGACATGGGAGCTGTTCAGATGCCTAAAGAGCACAAAGTTTTGCCCCAGGCCCTAAAAACGTCGGGATACACGACTGGATTAGTTGGTAAGTGGAATTTGAATAATCCCAGCTGGGATCCCATGCCCGCTGCAAACTACTTTGATTATACTTATGATGTGATGGTGTGGGAAGGTGACTATTGGCCGGATGAAAAAGGAAACTACAAAGGGGTGGATGACCGAAACTACGGTAGTAATAAAATAAGTGGAGTTTGGGGTCCAACAAGAGCGGGAGACGAATACCTTACGGACCGACTTAGCCGCCACGCTTGTGAATTTATAAAACAAGAAAAAGATAATCCCTTCTTCTTGATGCTAGCATACAATGCCCCGCACAGCCCCTTACAAGGGAAGCGGGAACACCAAGAAAAACTCCAGCATATTAAGAGCGAAGCCCTCAAGCTTTATGCTTCCATGATAATGGCAATCGACGCGGGCATTGGAGCGGTACTGCAGCAACTCGACGAAACCGGTATCCGAAAAAATACCATCGTGGTATTTGTCAGTGATAATGGGCCGGCATTGACTCAATTTAAAGGCATGCCCAAGGATTGGCCACGCGGGGAAATACTGGGATCAACTGGCGGTATGCGAGGCCAAAAAGGCACTTACTGGGAAGGTGGCATTCGCGTTCCTTTTATCATAAATTGGCCCACTTTAGGTAATCGCTCAGATGTGATTGATACCCCTGTCACCACGCTCGATCTTTATCCCACATTCTGCATTATGGCAGGCATTGATCCAAGCTCATACGCTGAGTTAGATGGGATGAGTCTCATACCCCTCATCCAAGGTAAAAAGTCCCAGCTTAACTCACGAAGCATTTTATGGTTTTCGGGTTCCAGTGGTGCCTTGCGTCGAGGTAATTGGAAACTTGTTTTCAATCCAAAAGAAGAGCCACAATTGTTTAATCTTTCAAATGACCCATACGAAACAGAGAATTTAAGCCTGCAAGAGCCCCAAATAATGAAAAATTTGCGGTCAATCGTACGCGCATGGAGAAAAAATATTCCGCCTGCGATAACACCTAGAAAAAATCTTTAAACGTAGCCGGAAAGTTAGCTCTAATATTGACCCTCGTGGCGATAGTCTCCCCAACGATGCTTGATGGTGCGCTTGAGGGGAATTTGCATGCCCCCGCTTGCTTCTAGCCAATCGTAGATTTCGCCTGCGAGCTGGCGGATGATTTCTTGATGCTCCGGGCTTTCAATGAGGTTATACATCTCGTGCGGATCATTTTCTAAATCATAAAGTTCGTTACGATCCCATAGCCCATGGTAACGTATGTATTTGTAACGATCGGTGCGTACGCCAAAGACGGTCGGCGTCATGGGAAAATCATACTCCCAGTAATATTCGTAGAAGACCTTGTCACGCCATTTTACCATCTCACCCTGGAGCAGCGGCAGGAAGGATTTTCCGTGCATGCTGGGATCTTTTTCTAGGCCTGCAATCGCCATGACAGTGGGTGCGATATCAATATTTTGCACAAGCTTATGCAAGGTCTCACCGCCTTTAAAGAGTTCCGGGCAACGCACCAAAAGCGGAACCTTTGCGGACTCCTCGTAAAAGTGACGCTTATCGATCAAACCGTGCTCACCCCAACTGAAACCATTGTCGCCCATATAAATAACCACCGTCTCATCCGCAATCCCGCGCGACTCAAGGTAGTCCATCACCGTGCCAATACTATCATCGACCCCCATCAAGGTTTCACAATAGTCAATCACCAGATCCTCCACCGAACCCTTATCATGATACATAAAATCGACCCCGTGCCAACTATGGCGCTGTTCCTTTACCCATTCTGGCCAGAGGAGATCTTTGTAGCTATCGTCCTCAGTCTGTACATAAGTCGCCGGTAATTCGTAGTTTACTCCAGCATACATACCTTCATGCCGAGAAGCCTGCTTAAATTCTGCATGCACTGCTTTATGAGAAAGATACAGGAAAAAAGGCTGATCCGCTTCAAGGCTTTTCATCCACTCCACGGCATGCTCCGTGAGTAAATCCGAGGTGTACACGGATTCATCATAACGAACGTGCCTTCCATTTATGTTTAAACTCACGCCCTCATAAACGCCTTGCCCTTTGAAAGATTCCCAGTGATCAAAGCCGGGCTGAGGTTCGTCTGTCTCATCTCCCATATGCCACTTCCCGATGAAGGCGGTCTCATAACCCGCCTTTTGTAGATATTGCGGAAAGTAGGTCAGATTCCCAGGATTTGGCGCTTGGTTATCAACGATGGTATGCGTGTGCGCGTACAACCCAGTCAAGATGGAGGCTCGACTCGGAGAACAAAGAGACGTGCTTACATAAGCCTGATCAAAATAAGTTCCTTCGCGCGCCATGCGGTCCATCTGAGGCGTCTTCAACCAAGGCAGTTTTCCCGTGAAGCCCATATAATCAAATCGATGATCATCACTGAGAATAAAAATGACATTACGCATAGACGTATCGGCATGAGCTACTGAGCTCAAGATCGCCCAAAAAACAAAGTAGATGAAGCTGCGTCTGTATTTCATGTTTTTAATATTATTAGATAATTTTAACTAAACCGCAAAACCTATGCGAGTGCCATCAAATGTTTTAAATTGTATATTTCCAGCTTGGTAGCAGCGGCGATAGTGCTTAAAATGATATAATTACTCGTTAAACTGCAGCTTCAATACGTGTGTAATACAAGCCTTAAGCCTATGAGGCCCCATTTATGTGCATTATGTTGTGCTTTTTTATTAATGACATCAATGTCGCTAATTTAGCGCAAAAGGGATGGTTTTTGTTGTTTCAAAAACGTTTTACACGCTTACAGGGTAGTTTTTAAGACATTTATAAATTTTTTGTGCATTAAATTGCATTTTTTTACTTGCTTTGTGTCTTTCACTAACCTTTTATCGAACTCTACCCACTCCCCAACTTAACTTCATTTGTCTACAAGAATGAAATTTTATGCACAATTAATTTTTCTTAGTCTTCCCCTCGTAATGGGCAGCACACTAAAGGCGCAAGAATACGTGAACTACGTCGCCACTATGGATGACTTTGCAGGCCTTAACACTCAAGGTGCTACATCTAATAATTTGGCTGCCAGCATTACAGAGCACAACGTCACCATAAGCTTTGGTATCGGAACCTCAAACCTTGGCTATGATGCATTCGGTACCGGCACCTCAACTTTCGGTCAATCAGGCGCCTGGTTTGATGGCAGCTACCTAAAATTTGGTAACTCTGGCAATCAACAAAAACTTGATTTCAGAATTACCAACAACACGGGCGACGCCATTAGATTGAAAAACATTTCGTTTGATGTCCGTCGCGCCCCCGGAAACGCAAATCCAACAGGCTACACCATTTCATATCTTGCTACCGGAGACTCTGCCCTGATTAAAGGTGCCTCTGTCGAAA
>CATINC010000010.1 GCA_949524905.1 Opitutia bacterium UBA7350
TGGATCAATGGCGTGGGTGCAGCCGCATTTTTATCTGCAGTACGTAAAGGAATGGAACGCTTTAATTTAGAGTAATTTGCGTTCGCTCATTTTACTCTTAATTAAAGGTTAATGAAGACAACTTGTGATCATTGCGGGGTAGGCTTCCGACCTGCCAATGCGCTCGAGCGCTTTTGTTGCAATGGTTGCGAAACTGTTTCGGGCTTGATTCAAAAAGAAGGCTTAGAAGATTTTTATAAACTTCGTGATGCTCCAGGACGTCCTATTGGAGAACTTTCGAGGGATGATTTTCAATGGGCTAGAATGCTTCAAGTGTTTGCAGAAAAAAAGGCGGTTGAAGAATCCGCAGCCTTTGCGAGCTTGACTGTTTCCCTTGATGGCATGACGTGCGCTGGTTGCGTATGGTTGGTGGAACTTCTATATGAGCGCACTAGAGGGTCGCACACGATCCAACTCAGCCTCAGCCAAGGGACGATGTCTATTAGTTGGCGACTAGGGGAGTTTGAGCTCGATGCATTTCTCAAGCACCTAGCGAATTATGGCTATCGCGGCCGTAGCCATAAAGCGGGATGGGGACAGAGTTTCTCTGTGCAAACATGGCGGCTTTTAATTTGCGTGCTCTTTGCTTTAAATGCGACATTCATGAACTGGCTGTCGCTCAAATTTATTCCACTGAGTGGGACGCCTGTGGATTTATTTCAGATCCTATATCTAGCGTTTTATGGAATCTGTATTTTTGTAGGCGGTAGTTATTTTGTGCAGGCACTCTACGTTTCCTTCCAGAATAGGGTGCTTTCTACTGCCGCGATTTCAGTCGCGCCCATCCTACTAGCATTAAGCTTTGGGCAGTGGACGTATTTGCCTTGGCTCTTAGTGGCGCTGCTTGGCTTTGAGTGGATTCTTTCTAAACGCAAGAACGCTTGAGCTCAAAGCGTACATGTCGCTGAGTTCACCGCTCAGACGTCTGAGCTACTGGAGGTCTTTAGTCAGAGTACTTCCCGATTTCCCGAATTTGCGTACTGTCGATCAGGTGTTTGCCAGCATACATTTTTGTAATTACAATTATAGGGTCTCCAGTCTTACACCAACTGCCTTCGCACAGACGCGCAAAAGCAGTTTGAATATTGTCTTCAAGTTTATGTACAAAATCCATGTAGAAGGGCTCGATGCCGTGTAAGAGGAGCATTTGTTTGAAGAGTACAAGATTGTCTGTGAAGGCGTAAATGGGAACGTTCGGACGTAATGAGGAAAGTTTTTGGGTGAAAATACCGCGACGGGTGAAGACCAAAATGGGTGCATTCATCTCGGTTGCCAGATAGGCGGCAGAGCGCAGCATTTTTGATTTTGGGAGGTTGAGAATCAAATCTTTCCGCAGGGTATCGGTTTGTTCCTGCTCGATGCGCGTGGCGATTCGATTCACAGTTTCAACGCACTCAAGAGGATATTTCCCAACCGTTGTTTCACCAGAAAGCATGACGCAATCAGCTTGTTCGCTGATGGCGTTGGCGATGTCGGTGACCTCTGCGCGCGTTGGGATGGGAGAGGAAATCATGGATTCAAGCATGTGCGTAGCTACGATCACCGGCTTTAGTTGACGTATACAAGTATTGATGGCGCGTGATTGAATGATCGGTAAATCCTCAAAAGGACACTCTACACCTAAGTCGCCACGCGCTATCATAA
>CATINC010000011.1 GCA_949524905.1 Opitutia bacterium UBA7350
ATTGGCGAAATCATTCTGGGAAATTCCAACCCCCGCTTTTCCGGCGTCACGTCGACCATGCTCCAGGTGCTACAACATCAGCAGGCAATTGTGTCGCTTTCAGTTTTAGGTAAACACCATTTACCGGAAGATACTCACACCGTAAGCTTTATTGAATGCGCCCGTGATCTCAAACGCCCGCTTTCTGATGGCAGGTGGCGCGTCTTCCACGCACGACGTAATAACGAGATGCTGCAGGCGGTCATTCTCAAATATATCTTCCGCGCAAAAATAAAAATCGTTTTTACGGCTACCGCGCAGCGCCATCCTACTTGGATCACGCGTTGGCTTATCTCAAAAGCGGACGGTTTGATCACCACCTCCAATGCGGCGGCGGCTTATCTTCCACGTAACCCAGATATTATAATTCCACACGGGATCGACAGCGAACGCTACGCGCCGCCTGCTAGTAAAACTGAAGCATGGCATGCCCTCGGACTCCCAGGTGAATTCGGCATCGGAATCTTTGGTCGCGTCCGCCCCCAAAAAGGCGTCGACCTCCTGGTCGATGCCATGATTCGAGTCATACAAGGTCATCCTGAATTTAAGGGAACAGTCGTAATCGTCGGAGAAACGACTCAAAAATATGAGTCCTATCTAAATTCTTTAAAGGAGCGCATCCACACTGCTGGCCTCAGCGAACGTTTCATTTTCCTCGGCAGACAACCTTTCGAGCGCATCCCGGATCTGTTTAGGGGTATGTCACTCGTTGCGGCTCTGAGCCGCAACGAGGGCTTTGGTCTCACCGTGCTCGAAGCCATGGCCAGCGGTAGCGCGGTGCTAGCATCTCGTGCCGGCGCATGGGCCGACATCATTGAACCTAATTTTGGGCGTCTGATTGCTTGCGACAATCTACAACAAACCACAACTGCAATTGAAGAGTTGTTAAAACAACCTATGCCTGCGATTCACACAATGGGAGCGAACGCAAGAGCTGAGATCGAGGGCCACTACGCGATCGAGCAGGAGGCGAAACGCTTGATCGATTTTTACTGCTCCCTACAGAATCAAATTAAGTGACAAAACGGCGATGTAACCAAAATCCATTGGTCACATCTTCGGAAAGCATCTGCTCCAGTTCTCGGTTGGTCAGCTGTGCGTAATCGGCCCTATTATTCGCACCTTCGAAGCTAACTTGGCGAAATCGAACCAAAAGTTTGCAATTTTGATCATAGGCAAGGGTTAAACTAACCACTGGGACTTTAGATCTTTTAGCAAGCAAGCCTACCAGAGGTGTCGTCAGGGCTGGAACACCAAAAAAATCGGAAAGCTCACCAGTCTTAGCTCGTTGATCCGCAAAAACCGCAAGTATACCCCCAGCACCAAGGAATTTGAGTACGGCGCGTAAACCCTCCTTGCGATTGAAAAGCTGCATCCCTTGGCTTTCTCGCTGAGTCCGATACCATTTTTCCAAGTAATCATTATTTAGTGGCCGGTAAATGGCACCCAAAGGCGCGCTCACACCATTATGCTCGAAATGCTCGACCAAAGCGGGCAC
>CATINC010000012.1 GCA_949524905.1 Opitutia bacterium UBA7350
TATCACACCGCTGGAGTCGGCAAAATATTCGATCCTCGTAGCGTCGACAAAGGATCTGATTCACGCTCTTGGAGCGAAGCTTATACGCAAACATGGCACCTCAAGTATAATGAAAAAACTGGCAAGCCCATCGCCCATTACCACAATTCGAAAAGCAAGACCCTTGCCGCAGAAGATAAAAACGCCAACTGGAATACCATTAATAAAAAGCTCTTTGCAAATAACGCATGGCCTGCAGTTGAAGCACTAGATGTACCGGATGATGCTTACGACGACGGTGCCATCGCTGCTCACGCCGTCAAAAGTCTCTCCAAACTAGCCAAGAAGAAGAAACCCTTCTTCCTCGCAGTCGGTTTTAAAAAACCGCACCTTCCCTTTGTTGCCCCTAAGCAATACTGGGATCGATTCGATCCAAAAAGTATACAATTAGCGTCCTACCAAGAAGCACCAATCGGTGCCCCCACTTACGCCAGCCATAATTCCTCAGAGCTTAGATCCTATAACGGCATACCTGATAGCGGACCCCTCGATCCGAGCACCCAACGCACCCTCATCCATGGTTACTATGCTTGTGTCGCCTATATTGATGCTCAAATCGGTAAGATCCTTGATCAACTTGAACAAAGTGGCCTAGCCGAAAACACCACCATCGTTCTCTGGGGCGACCACGGTTGGCACCTCGGCGACCACGGCCTTTGGTGCAAGCATACCAACTACGAACAGGCCACTCGCGTCCCACTCATTATTGCGCATCCAGGCGCTAAAACTCAAAAAACCGAAATGCCCGCCGAGTTGACTGATCTCTTCCCCACCCTCTGCGACTTAGCTGGTATTCAAATACCTGATACACTCGATGGCATTAATCTAGCCCCTACCATCCACAACCAGAACATCCGCCCTCGGGAATTTGCCCTTAGTCAATTTCCTGCTGGCAAAAAAATGGGTTACGCCCTTCGTAATGATCGCTACCGTTTCGTAGCGTGGTTTGTGACCGGTGGCGGGGGTAGCCAACTCGGTGATCAAATCGCCGCGACGGAACTCTACGACTACGCCACCGATCCCCTTGAACAAAAAAATCTCGTGAACGATCCTAGATACAAAACGGTGGTCGCAGAACTCTCTAGCAAACTTTATAATTCCATCCATTCCTTTTAAAATCCTGAATCTTTATGCAATCTATCATGAAACGTAGCCTTACCCTACTTGCCCTCGCTGGTCTCAGCCTGTTTATGCAGGCCCACGCCGAGCGCCCAAACATCATCTTCTTTATTGCCGATGATATGCTGCCCAACCACTTCAACTGTCTTCAGCAGGGCAAGGATAAATACCTAACCCCCAATCTCGACCGCCTCGCCCGCGAAGGCACCCTCATGCTACAGCAGCATGTGGTTTCTCCCGTCTGCACTCCAAGTCGTTACAACGTCCTCACTGGTAACTTTGGCAGCCGTGCACAAAACCATTACTTTACACAAAATACCAAGAAGAACGGACAAAGCATTGTTGAATTCAACACCCA
>CATINC010000013.1 GCA_949524905.1 Opitutia bacterium UBA7350
AAGTGGGCACAATGCAAGATGGTATTAACAACTTCAGTGAAGTTATCGGCACAAACATCTCTGGCACCGCTTGGATCGCAAGCGGCGGTTATGCCAATCTCCGTCTCATCATGACCACTGGTAATGTTGGCGCTGGGTCTCAGTTAGACAACTTCTCTGTAACAACTGAGTCTGTTGTAGTTCCCGAACCGAGTACCTATGCTACTATTGCCGGCTTGATGGTTTTGGCTTTTGCCATTCGCCGTCGCTGCATCCGCTAAAGAGTTAAATCTTTACCCTTTCAAAAAGCCTCCCCCAGCAGGAGGCTTTTTTTATGCCATCATTAGGTTTTAAAGCTTCGTATCAGTCTCACCCGCAATCACAGTTCCATTTAGATAGACGTGTTGCGTCGTGCTATATCGATTACTTAATAAATCATCGAGCCGCCTAGCGGCCTGGTAACCAATCTGTCGATATGGTATTTGTACTGTGGTTAACTTCTGGGAAGTACCCATTTGCGGTATGCCATCAAATCCAGTAATGGCATAGTCCTTACCCGACTCTAATCCATGCTTTTGAAAGACCTCTATAAAATCATAAGCAATATGATCTGCGGGGCAAATCCATGCTGTGACGCCATCTCGCGTTTGCTGTAGAGCCTTCTGATACCCCTCCTCCAAGCCGTAGGTGTCCGTTGCATAAACGTTGAGTATATCCTCCTGACGATACGGCAAATCAGCACGCGCTAATTTCTCAATATAGGCACTGTAGCGTCGATAAACCCAAAGCGCCTCCACTGAATAGCGCCATGAGAAAAACCCGATCCTTCGGTGTCCTTGATCAATCAATTTTTGCATCAAGTGAGAGACCCCGCGATGGTGATCCACATCGATACAATCTAAATCTGATGCCCCATATTGCTCCACCAAAGAAACACATGGAAATTTCCGCATCAGACCTCCTATGATCGTACTGGGGAAAGGATAAATGAGCAAAACACCATCCCATTGGGTTTTCCTCTCCTTAAGCAGTTGCTCATAGTGACTTGCTTTAAAATTAGTTTCCCGAGGATTTACTATTTTTATATCGAGCTTGATATGATTCAAAAGTGCATATTCTGAAATACCAGGCAAAAGCTGCATGCCGGGGCTTTGATTGTCTTTGGTTATATCCTGATCTAGATCACTACAAATCAAGACTGCCATCGTCCTAAAAGAACTACTTTTAGATTTATTTGTACCCCTAGGCTCCAGATAAGTATAGCCAAGTTTAGTAGCCATGGCAAATACCGCCGCGCGCGTATCCGGATTGATTCCTGGGTGATTGGTAAAGCAGCGTGAAACCGTTGTGCGGGATATTTCCAAAGCATTGGCTATCTTTTGCTGATTAACTCTCATAATTGATAAACATTTATACAGTATATTTTCTAGCAAGAAATAATAATTGCACAATCATGCACTTATTTTACTTTAATTTGTCTGTAAGATACCAACATTTAACCGCAAGCATTCTTTTCATGCCACCCCTTAAGCTTAGAATTCTATCTTCATTTATCCTAACAGCTTGTTTGGTATCTCCAGTGGTAGCTCAAATGCATGTCATTGGTTGGCAGACATTTGAAAATGCCACTTTGGGTGATAACAATTCCACGATTCAAGACACAAGCCCGGACACTAACTCAACCTACGACAGCACCCCAATCGGTTCGAATTCGGGTTCCCTATATTTAACGGGGGCAATAGGCACCAACGCATCTAACTTAGGATACTCTGGGTTCGGCCAAGCAACCAATAATGATTTCCTCAATGGGCCCAGTTTTGGCAGTAATCTCACCATAACAGATTACACCCTTGCAGATGGCTCGCCCGGTCAGCGTATTGGACCCTATAACAACCCATCTCCGAATGGTGCAGAAAACAACGGCACCAGTTCTTGGAAATTCAGCCAGCAAAATGGGGTCTTTCAATTAAGCGGTGATTTTTCTATCACCAATCACAGCAATTATTTTTTTCAATTAGAAAATATACACTTTGACGCACGCGGATATTCAAATGAAAGCACCTCCCCAAAGAAACTTGAGCTAAGATATCTGGCAACCAACGGACTGCTCGTTAACCTCAACACCCAAAGCGAAGTACCAGACCAGCAAATCCTGTACACCAGCACTTGGACCTCCAGAAGTGTCAAAGAAGTCTCTCAAAGCCTTGCTAGCGTCATTGGATCCGAAGTTCGAATTCCGCCTGGGCAAACGGCACGTTTCCGATTCACTTGGTCTGAAGCTACCGGCAATGGCCATGCACAAATAGATAACCTCGCGCTTTCAGGCACCTTCCTTGACTCAAATAATAACTTCAGCGTCGTTGACCCAACCACATCAAGTGAGCTAAGCATCGACTCAACCCCAAACATTATTGTTATCTTGCCTGATGATCAGCGTTGGGATGCCACCAGTTATATGCAAAATCGCATGAGCAGCCTTGGACGAATCCCACGCTTCCCCTGGTTGGGGTCGCCCACCTCCACCACCCCAAACATGGATAGGCTTTCAACTGAAGGCATCCACTTTGATAACGCCTTCTCTGTCTATTCGCTTTGTTCACCTGCTAGAGCCACTATGCTTACCGGGCAGCACGCCCACATTCATGGGGTAACCGATAATGATACGCATTTTCCGCTTGATGCCGTAACCTACGCTACTGCCCTACAAGATGCTGGCTACACAACAGCTTACTTTGGAAAATGGCACATGGGAACCCAAGACAAACGACCGGGCTTTACCCAAGCGGCAACCTACCACGGACAAGGAACCTATTTCCAATCCACTTTTTACGATCAAAATGGAAATTGGCTCTTTAATACCTCCGCCAGCGATTGGGTAGATGATATTTCTACGCAACAAGCTCTCAATTTTATCAACGCACAATACCTTGCCGATAACCCCTTTATGCTCGTGCTAGGATTTAAAACACCGCACTCACCCAGAGAGCCCCCTGCCCGCAGCTCCAGTTTGTTCTCCAGCGATAGCCCCGCAGACGTCCCCAACCTAACAAGCCCGCCTCCTTTTGCCCCCAACACTTATAGCGGATACGATCTCACGGACTTGCGTAACTACATGCGTACCATCGTTGGTATCGATCAAAATGTTGGAGAAGTGCTAGACCTACTCGACTCCCTGAGCATCGCCAGTAATACCGCTGTTATCTTCATCAGCGATCAGGGCTATTTCCGTGGAGAACACCGACTCGGCGACAAACGAGCTCCCTACGAAGAGAGTATCCGTATTCCACTCATGATTCGCTACCCCGATGCACAGAGCGCTGCATCCGTAGTCGGAAATATCGCCCTAAACCTCGACCTAGCCCCCACCATTCTCGACATTGCCGGCGTAGATATCCCCGAGAGCATGCAAGGCAAAAGCCTCCTTCCATTGATCAGCGGGCAGACCCCTGCAAATTGGCGCGATTCCTTTCTATTTTCCTATAATCACGATCCCGAATTTCCAACTGCAGCCGTTCGACCCTACCTGGCAATCCGCCACAAGGACGGCACTAAACTTGTAACCTATCCCGAAAATAGCGCCTGGAACGAACTCTACAAAACCGATACTTCAAATGACCCTTACGAGACCTTAAACCTTTACGCCTCCACATCCGAAAACACTACCCGAAACAACATGGAAGCATTGCTACTTCAGCAGGTCAACGAGCAGGGTTTCCTAAAAATAAAACAAAGCACCGCAACACCCGATGGAGGCGCACTCACCCTACAAGCAGGCAACAGTTCTCATTTTATCCTAGAAGCTTCGGCCGATCTTTCTACTTGGAATGAAATGGGTCGTATTGAGGGCAATGGTACGGAATCCACCTTGAGTTTAATTCACCCAAACTCAACCAGTAGCCTTACCATTACTGGTCATACCGCCGATTATACCCTCACCGAAGGTCCCCCTGTTTCCACCAACCAAGGCTATTCAAACCTTGTCTCCGGCTCCCAAAGCCCCTATGGTGGACGTGAGGCCGTCCTTATTTTCGAGCTCCCCCAAATGCCTGCAAGCCAAGAGCTTGCTAAGGCTCAAATTGAAATCTCAGCCAAGCGGCAATACGCAAAATGGGATTCAGACCTCTGGACCCTCGGTATTTATAACAACACTTCTGCCATAATAGAATACTCAGAAAACCCCAGCGGTGATCCTGCCGTTATCAAACTACAAGATGCATTTTTGACCGATCTTTTAGGAACCACGTTTGAACGGATTAGCTCTAGCCCTATTTCTAGGCTTACCCATTATCTGCAGTCCTTCTATAATGAAAACCCCACTTATACAGACGGAAAGTATCTCTTTTTAAGAATTAACCCGAATTGGGATATTGGTGTTAACAACCAGCAATATAGTATTTCATCCGCCCAACACGCCGATTCCAGCCAACATCCACAACTTCATCTTTATTTCCGAGAAGCCAGCATCGACCCAGCCCACTATTTCCATCGTGTGCGTTATGGGAACGATTAAAGCCCTCCTTAAAAAGCTGCTGCCAAGATAATATCCCCCATCGAAAAACACAGCCTGCATTTAATACCTTGCCAGGCTGCTCCCTCCTGCGTGTAAACAATAAACAAATCATGGGGCGGATGAGCTAATCGCCATACGCTGAATTCAATTCATGAATCGTTTTTTCTACTTAGCCCTCCTCGGTGCCACTGTGGCTCTACTGGCCCAACCGCGTCCCGACGGTCCACCGAGAATGCTTGCACACACCATTACCGAGTCTCGCAAATGGCAACCCATCCCCGCCACCGAACCACCACCCTACGCATCACAGCAGAGCTTTAAAAAAAATTCGCGCACCCTCGTGGTAAACGCCAACGCCATCCCAGAGCACAAAGTCGGGCAATTCCCCAACCGCCGCAATCCCCACACCATCCGCGAGCAAAAACTAGCCTTTAACCTCCCCCTCAATCCAGTCCCCCTTAAAGAACCCGTCCCTCTCCATAACGATAGCGGACGCGGCGCACCCAACACCCCCTTTGGTATCGCCGCCAACGGCGTCCTCTTCGACCCCGGCACCGCCGAATTCTACCTAGGCGACCGCAACGCCGACTGGAACTACGAAGCCCTCAGTGGCTCCGTTATCCTTGGACTCGATGTCCACCACGCCCATGTACAGCCCAATGGTTCCTACCATTACCACGGACTCCCCACCGGACTCCTCAAACGTCTCAAGCTTCAACCCGATACCCACTCCCCTCTCATCGGTTTTGCGATGGACGGCTTTCCCATTTACGCCCTCTACGGCTACCGCGATGCCCGCGACTCTAAATCCCCCATTGTGAAATTGCGCAGTAGTTGGCAACTCAAGCGCGGAGAACGTCCCAGCAACGGCAGTAACCCCGGAGGTCGCTACGACGGCACCTTCAGCAAAGACTACGAATACATCCAAGGCTCCGGCGACCTCGACGAATGCAATGGTCGCTTCACCCGCACCAAAGAATTTCCTAAAGGTACCTACGCCTATTTCCTGACCGAAGACTGGCCCGTCATCCCACGTTATTTTCGTGCTCAACCACTCAAACTGCGTGGCGAGCGACCGCCCCGCCGCTAAAGCCCACACTTCTAGCCAAACCACGCAGCCCAGAGTGAAATTAACTTTATTTATTCATTATGATTAACTTTTATAGGTCGGATTCCAACTCCCCATAAAAGTATGTACCTCATCTTCGACACCGAGACCACCGGACTCCCGAAAAAATACCAAGCCCCCATCGCCGACCTCGACAACTGGCCCCGCGTCATCCAACTCGCCTGGGCTTTCTACGATCAGGACCGCAACTGCATCGCCCAACAAGTCGACCTCATCCAACCCGACGGCTGGGAAGTCCCCACCGAACCCTTTTGGATCCAACACGGTTTTTCTCAAGCCCAATCCCAAGCCAAAGGCATCCCCATCCGCGACGCCCTCACCCGTTTCCTCCAGCAAATCGAAAACACCTCTCAACTCATCGCACACAACCTCAGCTACGACTACCCCGTCCTCGGTGCCGAGTGCCTCCGCGCTGGTTTAAAATCCCAAAACAAACCCGCCCACTGCTGCACCAAAGAAATCGCCACCGACTACTGCGCCATCCCCGGCAACTACGGATTCAAATGGCCTAAACTTTCCGAGCTCCATCAAAAATTATTTGAGACCGACTTCCAAGGCGCCCACGACGCCATGGTCGACGTAAAAGCCTGCGCCCGCTGCTACTTCGAACTCCTCGACCGCGGCATCCTGAAGGGGTAAAGACCTGCTACTCACAAGCTCGGCTGAAGACGAGACCTTCCTTGTGTCTACGAGTCCCAAGGTAGAGTAAATTTACCCCCCTCAATCCCCCGCGAGTTCGATGGAGCGGTAGGCGTGCTGGAGTTGTTCTTGGCGTTGGTGCGGATGTGGGAGTGCAAGCGCTTGGCGAAAGTTATGAATGGCGGTGTCCGCTCCGCGTCCGGCAGGCAGACTAGCGCGAAGGAATTCA
Organism: Opitutia bacterium UBA7350; assembly: GCA_949524905.1. Lineage (GTDB taxonomy): Bacteria > Verrucomicrobiota > Verrucomicrobiia > Opitutales > Coraliomargaritaceae > UBA7445. Next base: position 6,487 of record CATINC010000013.1, read on the forward strand.
AGCGCGGCGAGGACTGGTCGGGTACGCATATCTTCGTGTTGGCAACGGCTGACAGCGTCGTGCAGGCATGCGAGGGCCGCGCCTTGTTCATCCAGCAGGTTAATAGCATCACCGTCGCTGCGGAAGGGTAGATCGTGCTCGCGAGCCTGTTGACTGAAATATTCCATAAATAGGTGAACATAAATTCACTATATACTAAGCGAGTCAACCTAAAGTGTATTTTTTGTGTATTTTTTACTTCAAGGAGCCGTAAAAAACGGGCTTGCAGGAACCACCCCACAAGCCCGTAAGCAAAACTGCAACTCTACTATGGTAAGTGAAGTTACGGGAAATTTTATAGCCTAAAGTGTGCCAATATTCTGGGCAGACGAGAAAAAGGATTCACGAATAGGAAACGACCTTCCCACTTTCATACCTTCCTACTTTCCCACTCCTAAACTTCGATTCCGAGCTGATCGAAGGCGACTGACCGTTCTTCGAGGAGTTCGTCGTTGGTAGCTTTGATCTGGGCTTTAGCGTAGTCGTTGAGCTGGAGTCCATCGACAACGTGCCAGTCTCCGGCTTCATCGATTTTGATGGGCAGAGAGGTGATGATGCCAGTGGGGGTATCGTATTCGCCACTGGAAATGACGCATACGGAATGGAATCCGCCCTGAGTAGGGGTGACGAGATCGCGGACGGTGTCGACGACGGCATTGGCGGCGGAAGCAGCGGAAGATGCACCGCGGGCTTCGATGATGGCCTTGCCGCGTTGTCCAACGGTGGGGACAAAGCTTTCCTTGAGCCAAGCTTCGTCTGCGATGACTTCGTGGGCGGCTTGTTGGTTGATCTTAGCATTATAGAAATCGGGAAACATGGAAGGGCTGTGATTACCCCAAACGCAGAGCTCGGTGACTTCAGAAACAGGGACTCCTGCTTTTTGAGCGAGCTGGGTCTTGGCGCGGTTCTCATCGAGACGGGTCATCGCAAAAAATTGCTTGTTGGGGATGTCGGGCGCACTGGCCATGGCGATGAGGCAATTGGTATTGCAGGGATTGCCCACAACGACGACGCGGACGGAGGGTTTGGCGTGATCATTGATGGCTTTGCCCTGCCCAACGAAGACTTTTCCATTGATGCCGAGGAGATCGGCACGTTCCATGCCTTGCTTGCGAGGAACGGATCCTACAAGGAGGGCCCAGTCCACGTCTTTAAAGCCTTCGCTGAGGTCTGCGGTTTGGACGATTTCGCTAAGCAGGGGGAAAGCGCAATCGTCAAGTTCCATGGCGACGCCTTTAAGGGGCGCGAGCCCTGGTTCGATCTCAATAAGATTGAGCGCAACGGGCTGGTCGAGACCAAACATCGCGCCGGAAGCGATGCGAAATAGAAGAGCGTAACCGATATTACCGGCGGCACCTGTGACTGCGACTCGAATGGGATCTTTTTTCATGTTGGTTTTGAATTTGGAAAGAAAAACTTTCTCATTTTTCCATAATGGTGTCAGTAATTTTCTACATCAAAGGGTGAATTTACGGAGTCGTTCGGGTACAACGATGGGCTGGGATGCGCGTGCTTCCCTTTGAAATATAAACCGCCTTCTTTTCTTTATGACCAGGGACTAGGGCTTCTGCTCCAACAGTCGTTTGCGGCGGTAGGCCTCATCGAGGCGATTTTCGATACGATCTGATTCGTTTGCAGCAAGGTAGTTACAGCCGCCAAAAAGTTGGTTGGCAAGGATGACCTTAGACCATTTATCGAGCATCTGCATGGTATTGATAACATCGACATCCGATTGCCCGAGGATAAAGGGCCCATGGTTTTCGAGAAAAATAATTTTTGGAGCCTTGCCATATTTTTCTTTAAAATCCACGAGGGCCTCGCGTACTCCGTGCGCTAGTTTAAAGCCGGGATCGATATAAGGCACCACCGCAAAATTGCGGCCGCATACAACGATGGCATCCGGAAAAATATGTTCTAGATAAGGTTCAGCGCCCGATTGACTGCACAGGATGGAGAGAACTGATTCGGGATGACCGTGTCCGACCCATTTACAATCTCCAAGGCTCAAACAAACGGCATGGACAAAGGTTTCAACCGAGGGGCGCTTTGCTTCGGGGTCTACTTTGATTGCTTCGAGGGCATCCTGTACTTCCGCATCAGTCAGGGAAGGTTTGTCGACGCATTGTAGGGCTTGGTTCAAGTCGACTTCAGTAAAATCGCTAGGACCTGCAAGTCCCAAGCAACTACCCGATGCTTTCACATAAAAGCTTCCGGATTCGCCCATGACACTGGTATTTCCCTCCCCTAAAATGGCCCAACCCCGATCCTCGCGTCCAAATTCACGTGAGAGTTTCACCAAGCTTTCTAGTAAATGATTCGACATAAAAAATAGACTCAATGGGCTAGCGCAAAAAAGCCTCGTGCAGACCTCCATCGACGTTGAAAACGATTCCCGTGGTTTTAGATGATTTATCACTCGACATAAAATAGATCGCCTCGGCCTGATCTTCAGGCGTGATAGGTTCATTTGTCAGCGTGCGGCTTGCATAGAACCGCGCCAACTTAAGCCGAAGATCTTCGGTTGATTCTTCCTCAGAGTAATCAATAGCGTACTTAGCGAGAGAGGCCATCACGCGGTCGCGAGGAAACATCTGCGAACCCTTTACGACCGTTGCAGGTGCGACCGCATTTACGCGAGCGTAGGGTGCGAGTTCGACTGCCAGTTCGCGGACCACATGGTTGGCAGCCGCCTTGGAGGAATCATAAGCAACCGAGCCTTTCTTTGACACGACGGCATTCACCGAAGTGGTTATCACTACAGAGCTTTTTAAGTGGGCACCCTGTTGCTGAAAAATAGCTTTGGCGGCATCTGAGACTAAGTAGGGCCCGATTGCATTCACCTTGTAAACGAGCTCCCATTGTTGGGTAGAGAATTCTCCATCCACATTGGGTGCTAAGAAAATACCAGCAGTCAGAGCAACAACATCAATGCCACCAAAGGCGTAAATGGCCTCATTGTAACAAGCCTCGATACTGGCGGTATCGGTGATGTCGATAGCGGAGGCGATCACATTACCGCATCCCGAGATGCCTGAACCTGCAACCCCAATCCCCACACCGACCTCTGCTTCAATTTCATTTGCGGTGACTTGCGCAGCCTCAGCATCCAGATCCGCACACACTATATGCGCACCCTCACGGGCAAATCGAAAGGCAGTCTCTTTACCGATTCCAGAACCAGCTCCAATGATCACGACTACCTTACGCGCAAATTCCTTTTCCTTGGGCATGCGTTGCAGTTTTGCTTCCTCAAGTAACCAATACTCAATATCGAACGCTTCCTGTCGTGGCAGACCAATATAGGTATCAATTGCCTCCGCCCCTCGCATCACTCCGATAGCACAATTATAGAATTCCGCAGTTACGCGAGATTCAGATTTATTTTTACCGAAGGCAATGAGGCCTAAACCGGGAATTAAAATAACCGTGGGGTTGCAGTCACGCATTGCAGGTGAATCCGAGTGCTTACATGACTCGTAGTATTCAGCGTAGTCCGCACGGTACTGATCTAGGCCCGCTAGAATGAGTGACCTCAACGCATCGAGATCATTTGTTGCCGGATCCCAATCTACAAACATAGGTTTTATTTTAGTCCGCAGGAAATGGTCTGGGCAGGAAGTACCAATTTCAGCCAATCGTTTGGCATCCGCGGAATTCACAAATTCAAGTACCGTCGCATCGCGGTGAACTGTTCCGATAAAACGCGTCTTTTGCGAAACTGCCCCACGCAGAAATGGCAGAAGCTTAATGGTCATTTCCGCTGCATCCGCATCGCTGGGTGAAGTATATTTCTGGCCCCCAAAGGTCTTCTCCTTGCGATCCCTTGAAGCAATGTAAGCCCCTGCTTTTTCAATCAAATCAAGCGTTAACTCATAGCAAGCCTTGTCGTCGTCCGCCCAATTAATGAGACCGTGCTGCCCCATATTGATCCCAACACATGCCTTATTTTCTTGATAGACGGCCTGCATTTTTAATCCCAAATCAAATCCAGGGCGTTGCCAGCGAAGATACGCTAAGGTGTCTCCATAAATTTCTTTAGTTAATGCCTCCGAGTTTTTACAGGCTGCTATCGCGATGAAGGAAATGGGATGCATGTGGTCGACATGCTTTGCACCGATAAAACTATGCAAGGGAGTGTCGATAGAAGACGGTCGTGGATTCAAATTAAAAGTCGTGTGCGGATACATCTGCACCATTTGATCCTCGATGGCCGTCTTTACTCCGTTTGGTTCAGCGTCGGCATAAATCGACTGTAAAGCTAGTAGTTTCTTCTGATACAGAGAGGAAAAATTTGCCAGTCTAGAAGTACGCAAGTCCCCGCCTGACCCCTTTACCCACAAAACCTCTGCTTGCTCTCCAGTGAGTGGATCGGTTTCCATCAACTTAGAGGAGGTATTGCCGCCACCCGTGTTGGTTATGCGTTGATCATCACCCAATATATTCGAGCGATAAACCAAGCGCTCTTGCGCAGACAGCGAGTCCGCCTGTTGGTCATTCCAGTTGTCATTTACAAACTTGTATTTAGATTTCATTTCGAAATTTGGATATTTTTGGATAAAATACAGTATTTAGCATCTTATTCCCCCTATAAACCAATTAAATCAACAAATTACAACATATTTCTTGCTATTATGGATAAATTTTAAAACCTTAAAACATGCTCGCTCCAGAAAGACAGCAACAAATCCTCAGTCACTTGGAAGCGCAAGGTGTTGTTCGTACCATCTCATTGGCCAAAGCGATGGAGGTGACCGATGAAACCATTCGCCGCGACCTTCAAGTGCTTGAGGCGGAGGGGAAACTAGTGCGGGTACACGGAGGCGCCAGCAACCAGAAAAACCCCTTTGAACTTCGCTCCTTTAACGAGCGTCGAAATCTCAACATTGAAGCTAAAAAAGCTATCGCTCAAGCAGCTCTCACGCTCATTCAACCACACCACACCTACGCCTTCGATAGTAGCACGACTGCTTTAGCTTTAGTGGACCTCCTACCCAATCAACCGTATCGTGTCATCACCAACGCTCATGCGGTCTTAGAAAATTTAAAACACAAGGAAGCAATTGAGCTCGTCGCAACCGGAGGGCGCTATCATTTAAAGACGAATACCTACACGGGCGGCGATAGCCTGCAAGCATTGAGCCGCCACAAGGTGGATGTCGCCTTTATCTCCTGCATTGGGTTTGATGCAGAACGTGGTGCAAGTGAGGGCTTTGAAGCACAGGCGACCTACAAGGAAAACCTGGTACAATTAGCAGAGAAAGTCGTACTCTTAATGGATTCCAGTAAGATGCAGCTACAATCCGAGTATTTCTTCGCACCCGTAGAGCAAATCGACCACATCATCACGGATCGTGAATTAGATCCCTCCGCAGAAGCTGCCATCCGGGCGCGTGGCCGAGAATTGACGATTGCGGACTAAGCCAATTTTCTAAACTGAGATTATAACTAACAAGTATGAGCCAAAAAAAAGTTTACCTAGCAGTTGATTTAGGAGCCGGCAGTGGTCGAGTGCTCGCAGGTGAGTTTGATGGTCGGCGTATTGAACTCCATGAAATTAATCGTTTTGAAAATGTGCCAGTACAGCTTCCGAGTGGGTGGCATTGGAACATCACCGAGCTTTACCAAAATATCTTAGAGGGTCTCAAGCTTGCTGCCGAAAACTATGGCGATGCTGTCATCAGCCTGGGCATCGACACTTGGGGGGTGGATTATGGCCTCTTTGACAAAGACGGTCGCATGCTGGGTTTACCCTACCAATACCGTGATAGCCGAACCGACGGAATTATGGAAACGGTATTTAAAGGCATCTCTAAAATGGAGATTTACCAAGCCACCGGCATCCAGTTCATGTTTTTTAACTCTCTCTACCAGCTTTACTCAGAAGTCGTGCGTGAAAATCCCGCACTTGAACAGGCAGAGGACCTACTTTTTATGCCGGACATTATTGGATACTGGTTGACGGGCAACAAGACCCAGGAGCGAAGCATCGCCAGTACAAGCCAGCTTTATAATCCTAGCAAAGGAGACTGGGACTATCCCTTGATTGAAACACTGGGTCTGCCACGTAAGTTATTTAAAACGATCAGTGACCCCGGTACCGTGCTCGGTACGCTGAGCGAGCATGTCGCAGGGGATACCGGGCTGGAAAAGGTAAAAGTCATCACCGTGGCGGGACACGATACCGGAAGTGCAGTGGCGGCGGTTCCCAGCAAAGCAAAGACGCCTGCCTATCTAAGCAGCGGGACTTGGTCTTTAATGGGACTGGAGCTCGAAAAACCCGTGATCAACGAAGATTCCTTTGCCGATGAATTTACCAATGAACTCGGTGTTAATGGAAAGATTCGTTACCTTAAAAACATCTGCGGTTTATGGCTCATTCAGGAATGCAAACGCCATTGGCAGGCACAGGGCGAAGATCTCCCATACAGTCGTATGGCCTCTCTTGCCGCCGATGCCCCACCCTTCCACTCTCTAATTGATCCCGACGACTCAAGTTTTGCCAAAGCTGGAGATATGCCAGAGAAAATTCAAAACTACTGTCGTGAAAAAGGGCAACCTGTCCCTGAAAGCAAAGGAGCTATCATTCGCACAATTTATGAGAGCCTCGCCCTTCGCTACGCCAGTGTTTGGGAACGATTGATGAAGTATACTGAGACCCCACCCGATAGTCTGCATATTGTCGGCGGCGGTTGTCAGGATAAGCTCCTCAATCAATTTGCCGCCAACGCCATTGGCATCACCGTTAAAGCAAGCCCCGTGGAGGCAACTGGCTTAGGTAATATCCTCGTACAGCTGCTCGCTGACGGAACCATAGAAAATCTCCAAGAAGGTCGAGAAGTGGTGGTAAACTCTTCCATCGTAGAAGTTTTTAAACCGATCGATCAAGCCCCCTGGACCAAAGCCAAAGCAAAATTTGCTAGTCTCACCGAAGTATAATAAAACCCTAAGAAATTTTTACTGCCCTCGCCCACGATACTCATGAAAAGCCACGCACATATTGAAGACCCAGATGTCATCCTCATTGGCAGCGGTATCATGTCCGCGACCCTCGGAGCCATGCTCAAGGAATTAGACCCCAGCCTGCGGATTCAACTCTACGAATTGACCGAGGAGCTTGCGCTTGAAGCCTCAAACGGATGGCACAATGCTGGCACCGGACACGCCGGTTTGTGTGAACTGAGCTATACTCCCGACTACGGACCTGACGGAGAAGTTGAGATCAGCAAAGCCATTGAGATCTGTCATCAATTTCAGCACTCGCTGCAATTCTGGGGTCATACGATACGAAGCGGAATGCTGACACAACCGGAGGAATTTATTCAGGCAGTACCGCACTTAAGTTTTGTTTACGGACAGGAACAGGTAGACTTTCTTCGCTCACGGCATCGTCAAATGAGCCGGCACCATTTTTTTAAGGAGATGGAATACACCGAGGATCGTGCGACCATATGCAAATGGGCACCTTTGATCCTAGCAGGCCGCGCTCCTGAGGAGCCAGTAGCAATGACTCGTGTAATGAACGGGACTGATGTGAACTTTGGGGCATTGGCCAGCAAATTGACCCATTGGTTGGGCGAGCAAGAGGGATGTGGCTTTGCGACCTCTCATCGAGTGAAGGATCTCAAAAAAAGCAATGGGCGTTGGCAGCTGCAAATTGAAGCCATTGCAAACAAGCGCCAATTCACCAACAGCGCGAAATTTGTTTTTATCGGAGCGGGTGGCGGAAGTTTGCCGCTCTTACAAAAATCGGGCATTGCAGAAGCAAAAGGCATCGGCGGATTTCCCATCGGGGGCCAATGGTTGATTTCGGAAAAACCTGAATTAATCGAGCAACACCACGCCAAGGTCTACGGTATGTCGCCTGGAGCGGCTCCGACCATGGCAGTACCGCATCTCGACACCCGCATCATTGACGGTAAGCAATCCCTCCTCTTCGGCCCCTACGCTGCTTGGACTTCAAAATTTTTGCATGAGCGTGGTAGCTTTTTAGATTTACCCGGATCCATTCGTACGGATAACCTTGCTTCACTTATTAAAGTTGGCATCGCCAACATCCCACTCATGCGCTACCTTATTCAGCAAGGTACTCAAAGTATGAAGACACGCATGGGAGAACTGCGGAATTTTTATCCCGATGCCAAAACCGAGGACTGGAAATTGATTGATGCCGGCATTCGAGTGCAGGCGATCAAGAAAGAAGATGGAGACGCAGGCATCGTTCATTTTGGAACTGAGGTCATCACCGATCAGACAGGCAGTCTTTCTGCCTTACTGGGTGCTTCTCCAGGCGCTTCGGTCTCGACTAACATTATCCTTGAAGTCATAAAAAAATGCTTTGCCGAAACTCTCGCAACGGAGTCCGGACAAGAACGTATGCAACAAATGATTCCATCCAACAACGAAGACCTGCAACCTGCAGAAATGGAAACGCGGCAAGCTACATTAAACCAAGCCGCGCTCGAGGCACTGCAACTAACCCATTAAAACCTGCAGCTACTTATGTAGCTGCCTGCACGCTGCCAGGATAAAACTAAGACTCCTTTTTAGACTCCGAATCTTCAGCCGCCTCGCTTGATTCTGTTTCGGTTTCGGGAGCTTCAGCTTCTGGTCCGTCTTCGGGAGCCGCTTCCTCTGCTTCGGCTTTAGGCTCAGCTTCGGGGGCTTCTGCTTCCGGCGTTTCTGCCTCAGCATCAGACTCTAATTTTCCCTCTTTAGCTTTTGCTTTAGAAGTGGCTTTGGCTTTAGGAGCAGCTTTGCGTTTAGGCTTTTCGTAGCCCTCGTCAGAAGCATCAATCAGTTCGATGAGCGCCATTTCGGCAGCATCACCGATTCGTTGTCCTATTTTGTAGATCCGAGTGTAACCGCCTGGGCGTTGAGCAAATTCTGAGGCACGCTCATCAAAGAGCATTGCCACTGCTTTCTTATCGCGCACTCGTGCGACTGCAAGGCGACGGTAGTGGAGCTTGCGAGCCGCATCATTTGCTTGATCTGCCTTTTTAGCGAGGGTGATAACCTTCTCAATAAAGGGGCGCAAAGCTTTGGCTTTGCTGAGGGTAGTTTCAATTCGTCCGTGGGTGATCAAAGCAACCGAGAGGTTACCCATCATTGCGGCGCGATGCGGGCCGGTGACCCCAAGGACGTGTCGTCTTTTACTGTGGCGCATTGGTGTAAAACGTTTCGGTTATTGCTGGTGTTCCTAGAATTGGTCGGGGCCATTATCGAGCAGGCGCTCGTCAATTTGCTTACCGAGGGACAAGCCGAGTTGCTCGAGCTTATCTTTGATTTCATTGAGAGATTTTTTACCGAAGTTGCGGTATTTGAGCATTTCTTGCTCAGACTTCATTGCCAGTTCACCGACCGTGGTGATATTAGCGTTGTTGAGACAATTAGCGGCACGCACTGAAAGCTCAATTTCATTGACGCTCATATTGAGAAGCTTGCGGAGACGATTTTGTTCTTCGCTAACCTCATTGCTGTCGGTATCAAAGTTTATTTCCTCTTCAGAAACTTCGTCGAAGACATCCAAGTGGTGTTTTAGGATTGCTGCGCTTTCCTTAAGAGCATCGTCTGGGGTGATGCGTCCGTCGGTAGTTACCTCCAGAATGAGTCGGTCGTAGTCCATTGATTGACCCACCCGGGTGTTTTCAACAGAATATTTTACCAATTTGACGGGTCCAAAAAGAGAATCAATGGCAATAACGCCAATCGCTTGATCTTCCTTTTTGTTGTCGTCACCAGCGCAATAACCACGTCCTACGCGGACTTCCAATTCTGCATGGAAGCGCTTCTTGCGGTCAAGGTTGCAAATAATTTGATCTGGGTTGATAACCTCGATCCCCGAAACTTCCTGGATATCGGCTGCAGTCACGGGACCGTCACGGGTGATGTCAATTGTCATGCTGACCGCATCACGGCTTTCAGAGACAAGGAGCACCTTTTTGAGGTTGAGAACGATATCAGTGACATCTTCAACAACTCCGTCGATGCTTTGGAATTCATGTTGTACTCCGTCGATTTTGACGGATGAGATAGCAGCACCTTCGATAGAGCTGAGGAGCACACGGCGGAGGGAATTGCCAATTGTGTGTCCATACCCAGCCTCGAAAGGCTCAGCTTGGAAGGTTGCGTAGGTGTCTGTTGCGGTATCTTCGACCTTAACAAGACGGTTGGGTAATTCGAATTTTCCTAGGCGCTTTGGCATGATATTCTTGGTTGATAAATTGAAGGAGAAGCGAGTCGAGAAGAGCGGGTTTAGAGCTTTTTCGAAGTCTTATTAACGGCTGTAGTATTCAACAATAAGTTGAACATTGATACTGGATTCGGTTTCTTCACTACTGGGCAGGCGATTAACGGTGGCCTTAAGGGCATCCGAATTTAAGGTAAGCCATTCGGGTACTGTGCGTGCTTGGCTTTCCTCCATCGAGCGCGTTGCCAACTGGCGGGATGAACTGCGTTCACGCACTTCAATCTCATCGCTTTCCTTCACAATGAAGCTAGAGATATCCGTTTTTTTACCGTTCACAACAATGTGGCCGTGACCGACAAACTGGCGCGCAGCTGAGCGAGATTTTGCAAAGCCTAAACGATAAATGACGCTGTCGAGGCGAGACTCCAGTAATTGAAGGAAAATATCACCGGTGACCCCGCGTTGGTTCTTGGCCTTTTCAAAGGTTAAGCGAAATTGTTTTTCCGTCATACCATACATGAAGCGAAGTTTTTGCTTCTCGTTGAGGCCGATGGCATAGTCGCTAAGCTTGCGACGAAGACGCGGACCGTGCTGCCCGGGAGGGTGCGGTTTGCGTTCGAAAGCTTTAGTAGGCGCAAAGATAGCCTGACCAAAGCGGCGGTTAATACGTGTTTTAGGTCCTGTGTAACGGGCCATGATGTTTTATTTGTTTATTCTGCGAACGATTAAATGAGTGTCGGGGTGGCAGAATCACCTTAGACACGACGACGTTTTGGAGCACGGCACCCATTGTGAGGAACGGGGGTCACGTCGATGATCTCAGTGACAATCATGCCCATAGATTGAAGCGCGCGAACGGCGGAGTCGCGACCCATCCCGGGGCCGTTAAGTTTAACAACCACCTCTTTCATGCCGTGAGACATGGCAGTACGTCCGGCATCCTGCGTAACGACCTGTGCGGCGTATGCAGTGGATTTTCGGGAACCGCGGAAGTTACATTTACCAGCGCTGGACCAAGAGATGACATTACCGCGAGGGTCGGCAAAAGTCACCTTGGTGTTATTGAAAGTTGCGAGCACATTAACAACGCCAACGGTTATGTTTTTACTGCCTTTAGCGCGGCGAATCTTGACACCTTCAAGGTCGCTTTTAAGGAGATCTTCGGCGGTTTCTTCTTTTTTAGCAGGTGCTTCTTTAGCTTCAGCATCGGTAGCGTCTGCGTCTTTTGCGGGGACTTCCTCGGCTGCAGGTGCTGCTTCAGTTACCTTAGCCTGAGGTTTTTCTTCTGCGATGACCTCAGGAGCAGGTACTGCAGTTTCGTTCGTCTCTTCTTCGTTGGTTTCGTTCTCTTCGCTCATATTAAAAATGGTTTGCGTCGTTTCCTAGCTTATTTGCGGATGGGTTTGACCGCGCCCTTGCGGGTGCGGGCATTCGTTTTGGTGCGTTGTCCGCGTACGGGAAGACCGCGCATGTGGCGCATACCGCGCCAGCTGCGAATTGCAGAAAGGCGCTTGAGATTTGCGGTAACCTCACGACGAAGGTCACCCTCGACGACGTAATTCTTCTCAGCAACTAAGTTGGCAAGCTTGTTGAGCTCTTCCTCATTAAGGTCGCCGGCACGACGGTCTGGATCAAAACCAGCTTCATCAACAATGATTTTAGCGCGAGTGGGCCCGAGGCCATAGATATAACGAAGCGCGTAAACGAGCTTCTTGTTGGCTGGAATGTCGACTCCAAGTATACGAGGCATGGTTTTGTTGAGTTAAGTGAGCGCTATTGAGCGAGAAAAGTGCGTAAAAATAGCAGTTATTTTGGTTTTGGAAAGTTAATTTTTCAATAAGGTTAAAATTTCAGGATCCGATTCGGTGACTAGGACGGTATGCTCAAAATGCGCGGAAGGAAGTCCGTCGCGGGTAATCGCAGTCCAACCATCGTCTAACATCTCTATTTCCGGGCTGCCAAGATTGATCATAGGCTCTATGGCTAGAGCCATGCCGGGCTTGAGAAGTGCCCCCTGCCCGCGAGGGCCAAAATTGGGAATTTGCGGTGGTTCGTGCATTCCAGCGCCGACTCCATGGCCGACAAACTCACGGACAATGCCGAATTTATGGGGCTTTATGAAGCGCTGAACCGCATTGGAGAGGTCACCTACTCGATTGCCAGCACGTGCAAAGCCGATAGCGTGCTCAAGCGATTGGCGCGCGATATTTAATAGGGCTTGGTTTGCTTTACTAACGGGTGCAACGCCTACAGTAGTGGCGTTATCACCGATCATACCTCGGTAGCGTACGACCACATCGAGTGAGACTAAATCACCGGGTGCAATGGTTCGCTGTAGACGACCAATTCCATGAACAATCTCCTCGTTAACCGAAATACAGGTATAGGCGGGGAAAACGTTGTTTTGGTGACGGTAGTTAAAGCAGGCACTTTCAGCGCCGGCATCCTCAATGAGCTTACGGCCAAGTTGATCTAGGTCGTAGGTATTAACGCCGACCTGAACAGCATCCACCATTTGAGCAAGGACGGAAGCTGCTACTTGGCAGGCTTCACGGATGGCTTGAATAGCTTCGTCTGTGCGCACGGGTTTCACCGTTTTAAAGCGATTGAATCGAAATCAAAGAACAAGAGAAATTTGTTTGGGCATAGACCCAATAGCATTAACCAAGGTTGATAAACCAAGAGAGAATACCAAGAATGAAAAGGGTAAAGGCCAAGATCAGGAGCGGGCGCCATGCGGTCCAAAAATCCTGTATCCCGGTGGGATTAACCATTTGACGACTGTGGGTCGTGGAACGTCCACGGATTTTTCCTTTTTTAAGGAACCCGTCATAATGGCGCTGCAATAAATAGGTCTCGATCTGGCGCATGGTATCGAGGAGCACTCCAACGGTAATTAGCATCCCGGTACCTCCGAAGAAAATAGCAATGCTGTTTGGGATTTTATACAGCACGAGCAGGATATCTGGGAATAATGCGATGAGAGTCAAAGCAAGGGCACCGGCGAGGGTGAGTCGCGTCATGATAAAATCAAGAAATTGCGCAGTGGGTTCACCTGGGCGCACACCGGGTATGTAACCACCGTTTTTCTTAAGGTCGTCAGCGATCTGAACGGGTTTGAACATCAAAGAAACCCAAAAATAACTGAAGATAAAAATCAGCAGAGCAAAGACAAAGTAGTAGGCAAAATTTCCACGTCCAAAGGCATCGGCAAATTCGTTAAAGAAATTCATGCCGGTGTTTTTGCCGATGAAGTATAGAATCTGTGTCGGAAACATCAGAATAGCGCTGGCAAAAATGACGGGCATAACACCGGCGTAATTCACCTTTAGGGGCAAGAAGGAGCTTTGCCCGCCGTAGACTTTTCGACCCACGACGCGTTTGGCGTATTGCACTGGAATTTTGCGCTGCGCCTGCGTGATGGCGACCAGCCCAGCGGTAACGATGAAAAGCAGTGCCAACATGAGCACACCTTGAGGAAGCCCAAGTTGTGCTTCGGCGCCAACTGGCGCGGTAAAAAGTTTGTAGGTCGCGATCACGGCTGCAGGTAAGCCTGAAATAATACTGACGGTAATGAGCAGTGAAATACCATTACCGATGCCTTTTTGGGTAATCTGCTCACCGAGCCACACCATAATCATGGAACCAGCTGTGAGTAAAATAGTACCCATGATGAGGAATTGAGTTTTCCCCATTAGGACGATCTCACCATACTGCGCTGGATTAAATCCGGGAATAATACTGCCAGGATTTGTACTGAAAGCCACGAGCAACATCAGTCCCTGGACCAAGCATATTGCGATCGTCAGGTATCGAGTGTATTGATTGATCTTTTGTCGACCAACATCCCCTTCCTGCTGTAGGCGGGCAATCCCAGGAAAAACGGCACCCATCAACTGCATGATAATGGAGGCGCTGATGTAGGGCATGATTCCGAGTGCAAAGAGTGCGCCGTTGAGCAACGCTCCCCCAGTAAACATATTGTACAATCCGAGCAATCCGCCACCGGCGCCCGCTTCATTACTCAAGTATTCCTGAATCGGTGCGGGATTCATACCCGGAAGCGGTATATTCGCACCAACCCGAGCAATGAAGAGTAAAGCCAGTGTGAAGAAAATCTTCTGGCGAAGCTCAGGAATCTTTAGGCAGTTTGTAAATGCGGAGAGCATGAAATATTGAAATTCTTATGCCGCGCGTGGCGGACATTTTCAGTTAAGCGTTTTCTGAAGCGTCTTCGGCATCCGCTGCTGGCGCTGAGTCTGTGTCTGCTTCTGCTTCGGCTCCGACTTCGGTCTTGGAAGCCCTTTCAGCTTCAGTTGCAGTTTCGGTCGCTACTGCGAGGATTACTTTTCCACCGACTGCCTCTATTTTCTTAATGGCAGATGCGGAGGCACGATCAACATGGACCGAGAGCTTTTTGGAAATTTCTCCATCACCAAGCAATTTTATGGCTTCGTCGTTATCGCGAATAAGTCCAGCTTTTAACAAGCAATCACGGTTAACAACATCGCCCTGAATTTTTTCCAGCTCGCCGACATTGACGGTCTGGAAATGCTTGCGGAAGTTAAAGTTGTTAAAACCACGGCGTGGGAGCTTGCGGTAGAGCGGCATTTGTCCGCCCTCAAAACCGACCGGGATACCACCGCCGGAGCGAGCCTTTTGACCCTTATGTCCTTTGCCAGAAGTTTTACCGTGACCGCTACCCTCACCGCGCCCAAGGCGTTTGGTAGAGTGGGTTGCACCCTTAATGGTTGGAATTTTATCAAGTTTCATGGTTCGTCTGTAGCTTAGGCTTCGGTTGCAGCTGGCTTAGAGAAGCGTAGTGAGTTAATATCGTCTTTAGAACGGAGTTGAAGGAGGGCATCCATAGTGGCGTTAACCATCGCCAGGTGGTTGTTGGAACCAAGCGATTTGGAAAGGACGTTGTTGATGCCGACGGCCTCAAGGACTGCACGCACACCGCCACCGGCAATAACACCAGTACCATCGGTTGCAGGACGCAGGAGAACTTCGCCACCGTCAGAGATTCCACGCACCGCATGCGGTATAGTCTCTCCTCGGAGGTTTATTTTAACGAGATTTTTCTTGGCTTGCTCGGTCCCTTTGCGGATGCACTCGGGTACTTCTTTTGCTTTACCGTAGCCGACTCCGACTTCGCCCTTTTGGTTTCCTACGACAACGAGGGCGGCAAAGCTGAAACGGCGACCGCCCTTTACGACTTTGGCGCAACGATTAATGTGGACTACCTTTTCGGTGAACTCGGGGGCTTCCTCAGTTTGATTATGGGAAGAAAATGATCGATTCGATTGACTCATAAGAAGGGTGTTAGAATTGGAGGCCGCCTTGACGGGCTGCTTCGGCAAAAGATTTGACGCAACCGTGGTAGCGGCGTCCGGAACGGTCGAAGACCACCGACTCGATCCCGGCGGCTTTGGCTTTTTCTGCAATTTGCAGACCGAGAGCGTTAGCGCCTTCGGTATTAGCTTTGATGCTGCTCTCCTTGGCTACTGAGGACACATAAGCCATCGTAAGGCCTTTTTCGTCGTCAATGCATTGCGCATAGATGTGCTTGTTGGAGAAATGTACAGCGAGACGTGGACGCTCGGCAGTTCCGACAATTTTCTTGCGGATGCGCCAGCGGCGACGCTGCAAAAGGGTTTTTTTCTTTTCGAGTTTCATTGATAGGAGTCTCCTAAATTAAATGATTAAGCGGATTTCTTACCTTCCTTACGGCGGACGAATTGACCGACAATATGGACGCCTTTGCCTTTGTAGGGCTCAGCGGGATAGAAGGCGTAAATAGAGGCTGTGATTTCACCAACCATCTGTTTGTCAGCCCCTTCAATGGTAAGCTTGGTGTTTTCCTTTATAGTAACGGTGATACCTTCAGGGATTTCGATCTCGCAGGGGTGGGATTTGCCGAGGGCAATATCGAGGACTTTACCCTTCATAGCCGCACGAAAACCGACACCTTTAATTTCGATCTGCTTTTGGAAGCCTTCCACTACGCCGATGACCATGTTATTGATGATGGAACGTGCGGTTCCATACATGGCGTTGGCGTGACGGCTCTGGTCAACTGGGCTGAGGCGCACCTCGTTATCAGCGATTTCAATTTTAACGGCGCGGTCGAACGTTTGCTCAAGTTTACCCTTGGGGCCATCGACGCGTACGGTTTGCCCATCGACATTGACATTCGCCTTTTCAAGGATGGGGACGGGAAGTTTACCAATTCTGCTCATTTTTTGCGGTCGGTTGAATTACCAAACTTTACAGACGAGCTCGCCGCCAATGCCGTTTTTACGAGCATCGCGGGCGCGCATAACGCCTTTAGAAGTAGTGACGATAGCAACCCCAAGACCACCAAGCACACGGGGAATTTCACGGGCACCATAGTAGAGGCGACGACCTGGAGTGCTGTGACGCTCAATACCGGTGATTGCAGGCGTGCTGTCGACGTACTTAAATTGAATTTCCAAAGTCTTAAAGCCCTTATTGTTTTGGCCTTCCCTGAAGTTGGAAATATAGCCTTCATCCTTAAGAATCTTAAGGAGCGCGAGGCGCATCTTGGAGTGCGGGGTAACTGCGAGCTCCTTTTGAGCGGCGCTAGCGTTACGAATGATGGTGAGGAAGTCACCGATGGTATCATGAACTGCCATAGTATTTTACTGCTGGGTTTTCAAATTGAGTTATTGTTTTAAAGAATGAGCCTACCAGGAAGACTTGGTGACTCCTGGGATTTTACCCTGAGACGCCAGTTCGCGGAAGGTGATACGAGATAAGCCGAACTTGCGGATGAACGCACGGGGACGACCCGTGACGGAACAACGATTGCGTGCACGGATGGGTGAGCTATTCTTGGGAAGCTTACAGAGTTTAGCCTGTGCTTTGTAGAACTCCTCGTCCGTCGTTTCGGGGTTGGCGAGGATGGCCTTGAGCTCTTTGCGCTTGGCAGCGTATTTAGCAATGAGGCGCTCGCGCTTTTTATTGCGGTGAATTGCGGATATTTTAGCCATAATGTTTTATAAAGTGGTTTATGCTTCGGTGGTTTCAGCAGGTGCTTCTTCAACCGCTTCTGGTTCGACTTCGGCTTCGGAAGCTTCCGCTTGATCTTCATCGGGGGTGGTATCTGAACTGGATTTACGGAAGGGCATCCCGAGGCAACTGAGCAGTTCGCGACCGTACTCATCATTGCTTGCTGAGGTATTGATGCAGATATCCATGCCGATGATGGCGTTGGTACCATCGGCGCTGACTTCCGGGAAAATGGTATGGTCAGAAATACCGAGGGTGTAATTACCTTGCCCGTCAAGTTTTGCGGGAACGCCACGAAAATCTCGAATACAAGGGAGCGCAATCAGAATGAGACGCGCGAGGAAGTCATACATCGCACGACCACGGAGAGTAACCTTACAACCAATGGGCTGACCTTCGCGTAGTTTAAAGTTTGAAATACTGAGTTTTGCCTTGGTGGTGACTGGACGTTGACCCGCGATCTTAGTGATCTCGTCATTCACATAAATGACATGGTTTTTGTCAGAAGTGGCACTGAATCCAGAATTAATGACGACCTTGCTAATTGCAGGTACGACATGAGGATTCTTGAACCCGAATTTTTCCATCAATTCGGGAACGACTTTTTCAGTGTATTGTTTATGTAGGAGTGCTTGTTCCATTGTTCTGCTGCCGAATTTCCGACTCGGCGGTTAAAGGATGAATGGTCTCGTTAATTATTTAGATTTGGCATCATACCGTTCAGCCAGTATGACGTTAGAGTAATGGATGGGAGCCTCGCGCTGCACCGAGCCCCCTTCGGGGTTTTCTTGAGTTTTACGCTCGTATTTGGTGATGAGATTGATGCCCTCGACAAGAATCTTCTCGGGAGCTTTCACTTCGAGAACTTTGCCGCGCTTGCCTTTGTGGGCGCCTGAAATGACGACCACTTCCTGTTCGCGTTTAATATTTTTTGCCATAACTAAAGTACCTCCGGTGCAAGAGAAATAATTTTCATATATTTGGCACGTAGTTCACGAGCTACGGGGCCAAAGATGCGGGTGCCTTTGGGATTACCATCGGTGTTGATGATAACCACGGCGTTGTTATCAAAACGAAGATAGCTGCCGTCATTGCGACGAATAGGTGCCACCGTGCGGACCACAACTGCCCGTACGACTTCACCCTTTTTGACAGAGGCATCGGTGGCGGCTTCCTTGACATTGCAGACAATGACATCCCCCACCGAAGCGGTGGTCTTGTTTTGTCCAAGGCGGCGGATCATTTCGGCGGATTTAGCGCCGGTATTGTCCGCAATAAAAACGCGGCTGTTCATCTGGATCATGACTTAGGATGTTGGTTAGTTAAAAAAGAATGATTATATAAAAGAAAGACTTAGGCCTCAGAGATTTCGTCTTCGGCTTTGGCTTCGCTGTCACTGCTGGCTTCAATTGCTGAATCAGTTTCTGCAACCGTTTCATGGTTTGCCTCGCTTTCGATGATGGCATCGCTGTCGAGGTCAAGGTCGCCATCGAGCTTGGGTGCGCGTTCGAGCACGCGAGTCACACGCCAGCGCTTGAGTTTGCTGATGGGGCGAGTTTCCATAATTTCAACACGGTCACCAAGACCGCAGTCGTTGGCTTCGTCGTGCGCGTGAACTACGGTCTTACGTTTGATCTCCTTGCGATAAAGCGGGTGTGGGATCTTGTAGAAATAAGTAACCTTAATGGTTTTATCACCAGAGCGACTGGTGACAGTTCCAATGAGGGACTTGCGGGAGTTACGGGTGGCAGTTGCTTCCATATTATTGCAGTGCTAAAGGATTAAGCCTCGTTGGTGGCGATTTTTTTCTCGCGGAGGATTGTTTCAAGGCGTGCGATTTCGCGACGCAGGTTAGTAAATTCGTGCGGATGCTCCACTTGACCGGTCTGCTTGCGAAGACGGAGGTTAACTTGAGCGTCGCGGGTATCACGGAGCTTTTTTTCGATTTCAGCTTCAGACATTTCGCGTATATCTTTGGTGTTCATTTGAAGGACTGGTTCTTTTCGTAGATTTAGGTGCGTTTACACTTCCTCGCGGGAGACGAAGCGGCAGCGGAAAGGGAGCTTTGTGTCGGCCAGGCGCAGCGCTTCTCGGGCGGCACTGGCTGAGCAACCTGCGATTTCAAAGAGCATTGTGCCAGGTTTAATGACCGCGACCCAGCGATCCACCCCACCCTTACCTTTACCCATCCGTGTTTCTGCGGGTTTCTTGGTAACAGGTTTGTGGGGGAATACCCGAATCCAGACCTTACCCTTACGCTTGAGGCTACGTGTCATGGCAACACGAGCGGCTTCAATTTGCTGAGAGGTCATGCGACCCCGGGAAAGCGATTGGATGCCGAATTCCCCAAAGGCGAGGCTGTTGCCTTTTTGAGCGGTGCCGTAAATACGGCCTTTGTGAACCTTACGGTATTTAGTGCGTGATGGAAGGAGTGCCATGGTTCGCGATGTAAATGTTTAAATTATAGAGGAAAATGAAAAAGTTATTCGGAATCGTCATCGGGTAAGCAGATCCAGCACTTGATGCCAATGATGCCGTAAACCGTGCTCGCTTCGCTGAAACCATATTCGATTTTAGCGCGCAGGGTTTGAAGAGGCACTTTGCCTTCACGTTGTTGTTCCGTACGGGCGATATCAGCGCCGCCAAGGCGACCGCTGCATTGAATGCGAATGCCCTCAGCGCCCATTGCCATGGTAGTTTGCACGGCGCGTTTCATGGCGCGACGGAAAGCAATTCTACGCTCGAGTTGGAGAGCAACGTTTTCAGCCACTAATTGTGCGGAAAGGTCCGGCCGTTTTACTTCCTGGATGTCGAGCATGATGTCCTTGTCGACTTTCTTATTGAGTTCAGCTTTGAGCTTGTCGAGTTCCTGACCCTTGCGACCAATGACGACACCAGGGCGGGCAGTAAAAATTTTAACGCGAATACGACCGGAGGCACGCTCAATGAAGATGCGAGGTACGGAGGCATAACGCAGTTTTTTCTCGAGGAAGGTGCGAATAGTATGATCCTCCTTGAGGTAAGTAGGAAATTCGTGCTTGCTGGCGTACCAGCGAGAATCCCAGTCGCGGGTGACTGCAAGGCGGAAGCCGATTGGATGCGTTTTTTGTCCCATAAGTTTTAGTTTAGAAAATTAGTTTATGCGTCGTCCGTTAGAATAATGCGAATGTGGCTGGTAGCCTTTTTATAAGGGTGTGCGGATCCGCGGGCTGCGGGTCGAAAGCGTTTAAAGGCAGGACCTTGTTCGACCGTTGCGGACTGAATAGTGAGTGCATCGGAAGAGAGGTTGTTGTTGTTTTCCGCATTTGCGATGGCAGACTTAAGGGTCTTGCTCACCAGGCGCGCGGATTTGCGCGGGATGAAGCGAAGTATTTCGACTGCCTCGGCGGCGTTGCGTCCTTGGATGGCGCGGGTAATGTCACGTACTTTGATGGGCGACATCCGGGCATATTTGGTATAAGCTTGAACCTGCATTTTGATGAGGGTTATGAGTTTTGAAAGGTTTTGATACGTGCGATGTCGCCGGGTTGGATGGTGGTCTCGCGAGCGATTTGAAGAATGAGAGCCGCAGCGCGATTTGGATGCGATGCAATGATAAGGACTTCAGCAACCAAACGGTTGTTACGTTCGATACAGCAAATCATACCTCGGCGCAAACCTTGAGATAAACCACCTTCAATAACAACGAGATCAGATTTTTCACCTGCTAAGACTTCGGCAACCGGTGCGGCATTGGCAACATAGAGGCCTTCTTTTACAAAGGATGGCTGTCCGTCTACCCCTAGGCATGGCAAAGCGGTCGCTGCAGCCATTAGGCCGGCTATTAGAGCTTTGCAAAACTGGGAACGGGATGACATTGGACGATAAGCCTCGAGAATTTAGCTGCTCTGGTGAGATTTAAAGGTACGAGTAGGTGCGAACTCCCCGAGTTTGTGGCCTACCATATTTTCAGTGACATACACGGGCAGGAAACTGCGGCCGTTATGAACATTGAAGTTAAGACCCACGAAATCAGGGGTGATGGTTGAGCGTCGTGACCAAGTCTGGATGGGCTTTCGGTCATTGCTGGCCTGAGCGGCATCCACTTTCTTGGCAAGATGGGGATCGACGAAGAATCCTTTTTTAACGGAACGTGACATAAGAAAAACCTCGTTGTATTATTTGCGCTTCATGGGACGTCCATTGCGGCGTACCAGAATCTGTGAATTGGTTGGATTAGATTTTTTGCGAGTGGGGAAACCCTTAGATAGCTGACCCCAAGGTGACTGGGGATGACCGCCACCAGAGGTGCGCCCTTCACCACCACCCATAGGGTGATCGACGGGATTCATGGCTACACCGCGAACACGGGGACGACGACCTAACCAGCGGTTACGGCCGGCTTTGCCGAGGCTTTGGTTTTGGTGTTCGTGGTTACCGACTTCACCGATGGTCGCGCGGCATTTAGAGTTTAAATAGCGAATCTCACCGGAAGGTAATTTAACGGTAGCGCGATCGCCATCCACCGAAATGAGCTGAGCGTTTTGTCCGGCTGAGCGTGCGATTTGGGCACCGCGTCCTGGGTGAAGCTCAATGGCGTGAATTTTGGTGGCGGGAGGAATGAGGCTCAGGGGCATGGAGTAACCTGGCTGAAATTCGACGCGTTTGTTAACGTTAAGGAGGACATCGCCCGCTTTCACTCCACGGGGTGCGAGGATGTAACGCTTTTCACCATCTGCGTATGCCAGCAGAGCGAGATTTGCGCTGCGGTTAGGATCGTACTCAATAGCCTGCACTTTTGCGGGGATATCGATTTTGTCGCGACGAAAATCAATGATGCGATAGGCACGTTTGTGGCCGCCCCCACGACGACGAGAGGTGATGCGTCCGTAGCAGTTGCGTCCTTTTTTGATGTGCTTGTACTTGGTTAAGCGACGCTCCGGTTCTTTTTTGGAGACATCTTGCTTATTGCGAGTCAAGAAGCGCTGTCCGGGAGTGATGGGTCTGGAACTATTCAGTGGCATGGCTTGCGTTCTCTGGAATATTTAAACGAGTTCGATGGCATCGCCCTCTTTGAGAGTGACGATAGCTTTTTTATGTCCGCCTTTGGAACCGGGACGACCACGACGAGCGCGGTCGGTCTTGGCTTTGGGCTTACGAATGAGTGTATTCACCTGGGTAACGGTAACATTAAAAACCTGCTCGACTGCACGAGCTATTTCCTTGCGGTTAGCATCTGGAGCAACCTCGAAGGTGTACTGGTTAAGATTGGCGGCGAGATTGGCGGCCTTTTCAGTTACGCGATATTCGCGCAGAATTTTGTCAGCGATCATCATGGTTATTCAGCTCCGTTTGCGCGTGCGAGGATGGTTGCAATGCCCTTAGCACTGATGAGGATGTGCGGATAGCGCACCACATCGAGTGTGCTGAGGTCACCGGCTTCGGTGAGGGCGACTCCTTCGATGTTGCGCGCAGCAAGGGCGGCGTTTGTTTCGAAGGCGTCGTCGATAACGAGTACTTTACCACGTTCGGGAAGAACAGCAGTCAGGACTTGATTGAAATGTTTGGTCTTGGGGGCTTCGCTTTGGATGGCCTCGATAACTGAGATACCCCCTTCGTTAGCGCGTTCAAAAAGAGCACGCTGGAAGGCAAGCTGCTTCATCTTGCGATTAATCTTTTGTGAGAAGTCGCGGGGTTTGGGACCGTGAGCAACACCACCATGGCGCTGGTGGGGAACGCGCCGGGAACCCTGACGAGCAGTACCACTCCCTTTTTGGCGGAAGAGTTTCTTACCGGAGCCTCTTACTTCAGCACGTGTCTTAGTACTGGCGGTACCTTGACGTTTGTTCGCTTGGTGTGCGATGACAACCTGACGGAGAGCAGCCACGCCTTTGTCGTCTTCGAATTTCGGGAAAGCCGCGAATTCTTTTTCTTCGCTGCTGGTTCCGTCTGCGGTGTAAACTTTAAGTTTCATGTTCGTATGGGCTGGCGGTTGGCTTATCCTTTACGGACTTTATTTTTGATAGCCGAGCGTACAGTCAGGAGACTGCCGCGTGAGCCTGGGACGCTTCCCTTGATGAGAATAAGGTTTTTCTCGGGCACGACTTTTACAATGGTGAGGTTTTGGACAGTCCGCTGAACATCGCCCATGTGGCCAGGCATCTTTTTGCCCTTAATAACGTGACCGGGCCACTGGCACATTCCGTAGGAACCACCGCGGCGGTGAAACATGGAACCGTGAGAGGCTGGACCACCGGCGAAACCATAGCGTTTAACCACGCCCTGAAAACCGCGGCCTTTAGAAGTTCCCACGACGTCAATTTTTTGACCTGCTTCGAAACGCTCGACCGTCAGGACGTCGCCGACATTTAACTCATGGTCACCATTGGTGCGGAACTCGCTAAGCTCTGACTGAGTCTCAACTCCAGCTTTTTCAAAGTGACCGCGTGCAGCTTTGGAGAGGCGCTGGGCTTTTTGGGCACGGAAGCCGATTTGTACGGCATTGTAACCATCGGTTTCGTCCGACTTAACTTGAGTTACGGGGCAGGGACCCGCTTCGATGACGGTTACCGGTACGAGACGATTCGCATCGTCAAATACCTGTGTCATACCTATCTTTTTACCTAGTAGGGCTACGTTCATAAACTAATTGGCAGGTGGAACAGATGCTCCGTTGGGTTTAGACCTGCGTTAGAGATTAAAAATATGGAAATTCGCTGTTTGGATAGCGAGCGCGAGAGAAAAGGTTGTTTTTTTGCCTGCGTCAACACTCGATTTTGGAAATTTCCGAGAACTATACATTGATGGAGATATCGACACCTGCAGGCAGGTTGAGCTTTTTGAGCTCATCAACGGTAGCGGCGGTGGGTTCAATGATATCAATGAGTCGTTTATGGGTACGGACTTCAAACTGCTCCATGGCCTTTTTATTGACGTGGACGGATCGATTGACGGTGAACTTCTCAATGCGCGTGGGCATTGGAACGGGTCCAGCGACGCGAGCGCCGGAGCGCTTGGCGGTCTCAACGATGTCCAAGGCGGACTGGTCAACGACACGATAATCAAAGCCTTTAAGGCGGATACGTATTTTGGGTGTACTCATAATAGTTATTTGTTGGTTGTATGAATTTTGTTGGGATTAATGAAAGGTACCATGAAGAGTGCTTTCTTGGATGGACTTTAAAACGTTTGGGGGCACTTCTTCGAAGGCCTTAGGTTGCATACTGAAGGACGCCCTACCCTTACTTAATGAGCGAACGATGGTTGAATAACCAAACATCTCCGCCAAGGGAACGGTTGCAGAGAAAGTGGCAAAATGTCCTTTGTTGGCTATGTTTTGGATTTGGCCACGACGACGATTGAGATCGCCCAAGATATCTCCTTGGTATTCTTCAGGTGTTTCGATTTCAACCGCCATGACGGGTTCAAGTAATATAGGATTTGATTGCTCCATGGCCTGTCGGAAAGCAAAGATCCCTGCCATTTTGAAAGCCATTTCTGAGGAATCGACTTCGTGGAAGGAGCCGTCGTAGAGGGTTGCTTTAAAATCAACTACGGGATACCCCGCAATGACGCCGTTACACGCAGCTTCACGGATGCCGTCCAAGGTAGGCTTGATGAATTCCTTGGGTATGGCACCTCCTACGGTTTTATCCTCCGCTTGAATACCCTCTCCACGTTCCAGAGGTTCAATTTTAATGCGGGCGTGGCCGTATTGACCTTTACCACCACTTTGGCGGATGAATTTACCCTCTCCTTCGCTGGCCGCCCCAAAGGCTTCACGATAGGCGATTTGGGGACGCCCAGCTGCGGCGCCCACCTTGAATTCGCGGATAAGGCGGTCTTTAATAATCTCGAGATGCAACTCACCCATACCGGCAATAAGGGTCTGTCCAGTCTCTTCGTCGGTGCTAACAACAAAAGTAGGGTCTTCTTCTGCTAGGCGTTGAAGTCCAAGTGCCATCTTTTCCTGATCGGCAGAGGTCTTGGGCTCAATAGACATAGAAATGACGGGCTCGGGAAAGGTCGGTGGTTCAAGGCGCAGGTCATAACCCTTGGTACTGAGGGTATCGCCTGTTATAATATCGCGTGCTCCTACGAGGGCGCAGATGTCACCGGAATAGGCTGCATCAATATCGTCGCGGGCATCCGCTTTTAAAACGAGGAGACGCGAAATACGCTCCGTTTTGCCGGTGCGGGCATTATAGAGGGTGCTGCCCTTTTTTAATGAACCGGAGTAAACTCTAAAAAAGACCAGTTTGCCGACATAAGGATCGTTCATGAGCTTAAAGGCGAGCCCAGCTACCTTTGCTTTATCATCCGGCACGACCTCAGTCACGCTACCCTTGCTGTCCTCGCCTCTCATGGGCGGTAAGTCAAGTGGTGCAGGTAAATAATTAACTACTGATTCAAGTAATGATTGTACCCCTTTATTTTTGAAGGCACTTCCTGGAATGACGGCACAGAACTCTTGTTGTATCGTCGCACGGCGAATAGCATCCCGTAGAGCGTCTGCGGTGACTTCTCCTCCTCCAAGGTATAGGTCCGCAAGCGCATCATCGCAGTCGGCAAGTGTTTCAACGAGTTCCTCCCTGGAGGCAGTTGCTTGATCCTGGTACTGGTCAGGAATTTCGATCGTCTCGTATTTCATTCCACTAGCATCGCTAGCGTCGTAGATAATGGCCTGCATGGAGACGAGGTCAATCAGGCCTATAAAATCTTCCTCGGCACCCATCGGAATAAAGATAGGCTGCGCCTTAGCACCCAAGCGCTCACGCAAAGAGGTTATCGCAGCGAAGAAATCCGCACCCGTGCGATCCATTTTGTTGATGAAGGCAATGCGTGGTACGGCATATTTATTCATCTGCCGCCAGACCGTCTCAGACTGAGGTTGTACCCCAGCAACGGCACAAAAGACCGCCACTGCTCCGTCTAAGACTCGCAAGGAGCGCTCGACCTCAGCGGTAAAATCAACGTGACCGGGTGTGTCGATAATGTTGATCTGCTGGGTTATGTCGGCGTAAGGACCCTTGGAATTGGTCCAGTTACAAGAAATAGCGGCAGAGGTTATAGTAATACCACGCTCGCGCTCTTGCTCCATCCAGTCGGTCACAGCACTCCCTTCGTGTACTTCGCCCATCTTATGAACAACGCCTGCATAAAATAGGATTCTTTCCGTCGTGGTCGTTTTGCCTGCATCAATGTGCGCTACGATACCCATATTGCGCGTATGCTCTAAAGAGAACTTACGGTTGGGCGAATTGTGAGATGCTGTAGCTGATGCTGACATAAAAAACGATACGACTGGAAAAGAACAGGGGGGTAAGAGAGCGGCTTGACCGCGTAGCTTACCAGCGCAAATGCGCGAAGGCACGATTGGCTTGTGCCATTCGGTGCATTTCTTCTTTTTTCTTAACGACGGCGCCGGTGCTGTTGTAAGCATCGACAATTTCGTCGGCAAGAGCCTCGGCCATAGGTACGCCTTTGCGATTACGGGCTGCGGCCACCATCCAACGGAAGGCAAGGCTCTGCTGGCGTTCAAAGGAAACTTCAACGGGAACCTGGTAGGTTGCTCCTCCAACACGGCGGCTTTTGACTTCTAGCTTTGGGCGAGTGTTTTCAAGGGCGCCCATGACAAGATCGACGGGATCACCCTTTTCAAGTTTTTCACTGACTTTTTGAAAGGCGGTGTAAACGATGCGCTGCGCAAGGGTACGCTTGCCGCGTTCCATGATCATATTGACCAGAGTGGTCACAAGAGTGCTGTTGTAGCGAGGATCCGGAGTGACGGGACGTTTAACGGCTTGGCGACGACGTGACATAGTTCAGAGATTCAAAAGTGATAAATGGAAGTGTAGGCTTTATTGCTTAATCTTTAGGTTTTTTAACGCCATACTTTGAGCGACTGCGGCGGCGTTTTTCAACACCTTGGCAATCAAGGGTACCGCGAACGATATGGTAACGCACACCAGGAAGGTCCTTCACGCGACCACCACGAACAAGGACGATGCTGTGCTCTTGGAGATTGTGGCCCTCATCTGGGATGTAAGCGATCACTTCAATTCCGGTCGTCAGACGAACTTTGGCAACTTTACGAACCGCCGAATTTGGCTTTTTGGGCGTACGGGTCATGACCTGCACACAGACGCCTCGGCGGAAAGGATTGTTCTTAAGCGCACGCGACTTCGACTTTGCTTTTTGCACCGTACGTGGGTTGCGGACAAGTTGATTAATAGTAGGCATGAAAATTCAAACGCTGAAATTGGAGAAAGATGGAGAAAGTAGCCCCTTCCCTGCCTCGTGCAAGGATTTTATTCCAATTTTTTTTATTTTGGGATGGTTAGCATTTTTGGCAAAAAGTGGCCGCTCCTCCAGAAGTGGAAGAGCGGCCGGTTCATTTTCTAATTTATTTCAAGTGAATCTTGCAGCAGGCTGCAAGATTCGGTTTTCGGTTTAACGCATCGAGAGTTCGGTGTCGGCTGGGATGACCTTAAAGGGCACCAAGACAAGGGACCGTACTGCTTGGCCATCGCGTATGGCTGGAGTAAAGCGCCATTGCTTTACTACTTCTGCCACAGCTTCGGCGAAGCGAGGGGTGTTGTTGTATCCAATCTTCACGTCTTCGATGCCACCCTGCTCACTGACTCTGAGGAGAGCAGTGACAACTGTGCCTACTGTTGCATCCCTGGCTTGGGGCGCGACGGTATCCACTAATATAGGCCTTTCGGCTACTGGATTGCCGTTTGCGGCAATACACACGAGTGTTGTCAACAGAGCTACGGTGATAGCTTGTATTTTCATTTTCAATATTATCATTTACATGAACGACCAGAATGGCCGCTCAAATTCGTCTGAGGTAACTGAAAATTTTCAAAGATCTGGAATACTACTCAGCGATATTTTTATTTTAATCAAGCTTATAAACAAAAAAGCCCTCCGGCTTCGGAGGGCTTTGTAATTGAAGGATTGAGATCAGCTACCCCGCTTCCTCTTCGGTTGCGGGTGTTTCAGCTGCCTCAACACTTGCAGGTGCGTTGGGATCTTCGGGAACCATTTCCTCACTTGAGGCAGCACTGGCTTCGTTTGAGAAGTCTGGTGTGGGCGAAGTGACCCCTTCGATTCGCTCCGCTGCTTCCTCGAGAGAAAGCTTCTCCACTTCTGCGCCAAGAGTATCGATACGAAGTTTGCGATATGCGGGTAAACCGGTACCGGCCGGAATGAGGTGACCCATGATGACATTTTCCTTGAAGCCCTTGAGCTCATCGACTTTTCCAAGGGTGGAGGCATCCGTGAGTACTCGGGTTGTTTCCTGGAAGGATGCTGCTGAGATGAAGGACTCTGTCTCAATGGAAGCCTTTGTAATTCCAAGCAAGACGGGTTCTCCTTCTGCTGCTTTACCGCCAGCCTCATCAATTTCATCATTGGACTTCATGAACTCAAAGCGATCCACTTGTTCGCCCCAGAAGAATTCGGAATCACCGGGATCGGTTATGCGGACTTTCTTGAGCATTTGAGCTATAATAACCTCAATGTGTTTGTCATTAATTGTCACGCCCTGCAAACGATAAACTTTTTGAATTTCTTCAATCAGGTAATCGCAAACGCGTTCGCGACCAAGAATCTCAAGCAGTTCATGTGGGTCTGCACCGCCATCCGTCAGGTGCTGTCCTTTGTGGACAAGATCGCCAATCTGAACGGTCAAGTGCTTACCATGTGGGATAAGGTGTGCTTCTTCATCACCGGACTCGGGGTCAGTAACGACCAGCTTCTTCTTTCCTCGAACGGTTCCGTCCATGGAAACAACCCCTTCAATCTTGGCCATTTCTGTGGCTTCCTTAGGGCGGCGAGCTTCGAAGAGTTCAGCTACTCGAGGCAGACCACCGGTGATGTCCTGCGTTTTGGAGGCTTGGCGTGGCGTCTTCGCAAGCATGGTACCCGGAGCGATTTCGTCATCTTCATTAACGGCGACCTGAGCTCCAGTTGGGATAGCGTAAGTAGCGATGACTTTATTTTTGTCATCGATGATTTCAACCTGAGGGTTAAGGTCTTCCTTGTGCTCAATCACAATGGTAGCAATACGCCCTGTTGATTCATCGAGCTCGCGCTTGATGGTCACACCGGGGATCATGTCGCTGAATCCAATACGACCAGCTTTTTCAGAAATAATGGGGATGTTGTGCGGATCCCACATAGCGAGAACTTCGCCTTTCTTGATACTTCCGCCGTCGCCTTTGGTGAGGACCGAACCGACTACGATCTTGTAGTTTTCAAGTTCACGACCTTCGGAATCCTCAATAATAATGGAACCCGTTTTGTTGAGAACAATATCATTCCCCTGAACTTCAACGGTGCGCAGTCCTTGGTATTTAATCTTACCTCCAGTACGAATCTTGATTTCGGGATTTTTAAGAACACCGCTAGCGATACCACCAATGTGGAAGGTACGCATTGTAAGCTGAGTTCCCGGCTCACCAATAGATTGAGCTGCAATGATACCAACAGAGGAGCCGCGTTCGACCATTGAACTGGTGGCTGGGTTGATGCCGTATTCCAGTGCGGTTATCCCTACCTTTTTACGAGAGGTCAGCGCGGAGAGTACTTTAACACGCTCTACACCAACCTTTTCGATTTTAGCTGCAATTTCCTCGGTGATCAATTCGCCGTTTTTAACAAGGAATTCATCCGGATTGAGCGGGTTGCGTATATCGTTGGAAGAGCAGCGACCCACGATGCGGTCATACAGAGAGACAATCTCGTCATCGCCTTCGTAGATGGCGTATTTCCAGACACCTTCACGGTTACCGTCATCAGACTCTTCAATGATACAATCCATAGCAACATCACAGAGTTTGCGGGTTAGATAACCCGCATCCGCAGTCTTAAGCGCAGTATCTGCAAGACCTTTACGAGCACCGTGTGTCGAAATAAAGTATTCCAGAACAGAGAGCCCTTCACGGAAGGAAGACAGGATGGGACGTTCGATGATTTCACCTGAAGGTTTTGCCATCAATCCACGAGTACCGCAAAGCTGGCGTACCTGTTGCTTATTACCCCGCGCACCGGAATCCATCATGAGGTAAACCGGATTGACGCTATCTTTTCCACCGTTGTCTTTTAACTCGTCAAATACCGACTTAGCGATTTCGTCAGTTGTACCAGTCCAGATATCGATAATCTTATTATATCGCTCCCCTTCGGTGATGATACCTTTGGTGTACTGAGCCTCGACTTCGTCAATTTTTTTACGGGCATTGGCAACAATACTTGTTTTTGCCTCGGGGATGATCATGTCATCAATGCCAATAGAAACCCCTGCCTTGGTGGCGACGCTGAAGCCGACATCCTTGAGAGTGTCGAGGGTCTCGACCGTGCGAGCTTTCCCAACCGATTTATAAGTTTGTAGAATTATATCACCCAGCTTGCCTTTAGCGACATTGGAATTTATAAAGCCTATTTCCGGTGGCCAGATAGTGTTAAAGATCACGCGACCCACCGTGGTGCGTATGATCTTCTTTTCTGCGTTACCATATACCGTTTCTTTTTCAAAGTCTGGGTTAATATAGTTTATCCAGTCGCGAACATTCAGTGCGCCATCACCCACGGCCGCTTCGACTTCATCCGCATCAACCAGCAAGGGCAAACGCTGTTTTTCGGATGGAGCTTTACGAGGTTCTACGGTCAAGAAATATGAACCGAGAACAATGTCCTGAGAAGGGGTTAGGATCGGCTTACCGCTTGAAGGCGAGAAGATGTTGTGTGTTGCCATCATGAGGGTTTTAGCCTCCATAACTGCCTCAAGCGAGAGCGGCACGTGCACAGCCATTTGGTCACCGTCGAAGTCAGCATTGTAAGCAGTACAAACAAGCGGGTGAACCCGGATGGCGTCTCCTTCGATCAAGACCGGCTCGAACGCCTGAATTGACAAACGGTGCAAGGTGGGCGCACGGTTCAAAAGAACGGGGTGTCCTTTAGTGACTTCCTCAAGGATGTCCCAAACTTCTGGCGATTGTTTTTCAATCATCTTGCGTGCACCGCGTACGGTGTGGACAAAGCCAAGTTCCTTAAGGCGACGAATGATAAATGGCTCAAAAAGCACGAGTGCCATTTTCTTGGGTAGACCGCATTGGTTAAGTTTCAATTCAGGACCCGTGACAATGACAGAACGTCCAGAGTAGTCGACACGTTTACCCAGAAGGTTTTGGCGGAAACGACCCTGTTTACCCTTGAGCATATCCGAAAGCGACTTGAGTGGACGATTGCCCGCACCAGTAACAGCACGGCCGTGGCGTCCATTATCAAACAAAGCATCGACTGCTTCCTGCAACATCCGCTTCTCATTGTGAATGATCACATCGGGAGTCTTCAGTTGCAGTAGGTTCTTAAGTCGATTGTTGCGATTGATCACGCGACGATACAAGTCGTTGAGGTCAGAGGTCGCAAAACGACCGCCCTCAAGCGGTACGAGCGGACGAAGATCCGGGGGAATAACCGGAAGCACTTCAAGCACCATCCATTCTGGGCGAGTGCCAGAAGTCATGAAGCCTTGAATGGTTTTTAAGCGCTTAGAAATCTTCTTTTTGATCTGCTTGGAGCGCGTGGCATGCATTTGTTCATGCAGTTCCGCTACGGTGCTTTCAAGGTCAACTCGAGTAAGGGCATCGCGAACAGCTTCTGCGCCCATGCCAGCCACAAAGGAATCTTCGCCATATTCATCTTGAGCCTGCAGGTATTCCTGCTCGGTAAGGAGTTGGCGCTCTTCAAGCGGCGTCTTACCTGGGTCAATCACCAAATAATTTTCGTAATAAATGACACGCTCAAGGTTGCGTGCAGTGATATCGAGCAAAAGACCCAAACGGCTGGGCATGCTCTTGAGAAACCAAATGTGAGAAACAGGCACCGCTAGTTCGATATGACCCATGCGGTCACGGCGAACACGGGAAACGGTAACCTCGACGCCACAACGATCGCAGATTACGTTTTTATATTTGATACGCTTGTATTTTCCGCAAGCGCACTCGTAATCACGAACGGGACCAAAAATGCGTTGGCAAAAGAGGCCGCCGGGTTCGGGTTTAAAGGTACGATAATTGATCGTTTCGGGGTTCTTAACCTCACCGAGTGACCAATTGCGAATAGAATCGGGTGATGCAACTGCAATACCGACTCGGTCGAATGATTTAGTGGCTTCGTAACCAAGGATGTCGCGTGCTACTTCTGTGCTCATGTGTGAAACTTTCTTTTAAAATGATCCGTTATTAAGGCTTACACGTCGATGGCCGCAGAGGCCCCGCCGAGGTTGAATTTACCTTCAGAACCAAGACTGACATCGAGGCAGAGGCTTTGAATTTCCTTCATCAAAACGTTAAAGGACTGCGGGGTGCCGGCCTGCAAGCTGTTGTCACCTTTAACAAGGGACTCATAGATGCGGGTACGGCCGGCAACGTCGTCCGACTTAACCGTGAGCAACTCCTGCAGGGTATAAGCAGCGCCATAGGCTTCGAGCGCCCAGACTTCCATTTCTCCGAAGCGTTGACCACCATACTGAGCCTTACCACCCAGCGGTTGCTGCGTAATGAGACTGTAGGGACCCACCGCGCGGGCGTGAATCTTAGAGGCGACTAGGTGATTGAGCTTCAACATATACATGTAGCCAACCACAACTTCTTCGTGTAGCTGTTCCCCGGTCAGGCCGTCGTAAAGCATACTTTTACCAGTAGACGGCAATCCAGCTTCCTCGAGATAACTGCGGACGTGGCTTTCACTAATGCCATCAAAGACGGGCGTTGCTACCGTGATACCAAGCTTCTTACAAGCCCAACCAAGGTGCGTCTCCAAGACCTGCCCCACGTTCATTCGCGAAGGAACACCGAGTGGGTTCAGGCAAATCTCAACGGGAGTACCATCCGGCAGGTATGGCATATCCTCTTCAGCAACAATCTTGGCGACCACGCCTTTGTTACCGTGACGTCCGGCCATCTTATCACCAACCTGCATCTTGCGTTTTTTGGCAATGTAGACCTTGACACTTTTAACCACGCCTTGATCCGCATCTTCACCAGATTCAACTGCTTCAATCTTACGCTCACGCTCGTACTCAAGCTCGTCGAATTTACCTTGGTAGCTTTCCACGATTTCCATGATCTTGATACGAACCGGAGATGGATCGATTTCGATGTGCTTGGAAACTGCAGCAAGACGGCGCAACAAGGTTTTAGTGATCTTGCGATTTGCGGGAATGATGACCTCATCGGTCTCACCATTCTTAACATCTAGAGGGATTTTCTCACCCAAAAGTATATTAGAGAGCGCTTCCGTGAGATCGTCTCGCATGCGATCATTTTGCGAGCGGTACTCCTCGTTGATTTTCTTAATCTGGCGACGACGATCAGATGCAGACATTTGCTCCGGCTCACCGTCAATGCGAGCGGAAACCTTAACGTCCATCACGATACCGTGAACACCCGAAGGGACTACCAGTGAAGTGTCCTTAACATCTGCAGCTTTCTCACCAAAAATTGCGCGTAGTAATTTTTCTTCAGGCGCAAGTTCGGTTTCAGATTTTGGAGTAATCTTGCCGACGAGAATGTCACCAGGTTTGATTTCTGCACCAACGCGAATAACGCCGTCGTGATTGAGATCTTTAAGAGCCTCTTCGCCGACATTTGGAATGTCGCGAGTAATCTCTTCGGGACCGAGCTTTGTGTCTCGAGCAGTCACCTCAAATTCATCTACGTGAATGGAGGTGAAGATGTCTTCCTTAACAATCTTCTCAGAGATTAAAATCGCGTCTTCGAAATTATAACCATTCCAGGGCATGAAAGCCACCAAGATGTTGCGACCAATAGCGAGTTCTCCGTCATCCGT
The DNA here is from genome assembly GCA_949524905.1 of Opitutia bacterium UBA7350. GTDB lineage: Bacteria > Verrucomicrobiota > Verrucomicrobiia > Opitutales > Coraliomargaritaceae > UBA7445. The sequence continues at coordinate 40,589 of CATINC010000013.1, forward strand.
TGATGCACCATCTGCAAGTACTTGCCCGGCCTTGACGGGTTGCCCCTTGGTAACAACTGGTTTCTGGTTAAAACAAGTGCCTGCGTTGGAACGCATGAACTTACGAAGTTCGTACACGTAAATATCACGCTTGGAATCCGTTTTGATATCACGGGTGCGGGCAGGTAATTCGCCGTCCTTAGTCAGGACAATGCAGCGAGCATCCACTTGAGCGATGATGCCGTCAATATCAGCAATTTCGACTGTCTTGGAATCGACCGCGACACGGTTTTCGATTCCAGTTCCGACAAATGGTGCTTCCGATTGAAGTAAGGGCACACCTTGGCGTTGCATATTTGAACCCATGAGTGCGCGATTTGCATCGTCATGCTCAAGGAATGGAATGAGACCTGCCGCAACTGAAATCAATTGCTTGGGAGAAACATCCATATAGTTCACTTCCTTACCACTGACTTCGAGTACTTCGTCTTCACGGCGGCATGTGACACGCCCTTGGAGGAAGCCTTTTTTATCGATTACGGAATTCGCCTGAGCAATGAGGTGGGTTTCCTCTTGGTCAGCGTTCAGGTATTCAACATCGTCCAATACCTTACCCTTCACAACTTTGCGGTAAGGCGTCTCGATGAATCCAAATTCATTGATGCGTGAATAAAGGCTGAGGGAATTTATGAGACCAATATTTGGACCTTCGGGGGTTTCGATCGGGCAAATACGCCCATAGTGCGAGGGGTGCACGTCGCGTACCTCAAAACCTGCACGTTCACGGTTAAGGCCACCGGGTCCGAGTGCAGAAAGACGCCGTTTGTGCGTCAACTCCGCAAGCGGATTGATTTGGTCCATAAATTGAGAAAGCTGACTGCGCGCAAAGAAGTCGCGAATCACGGTACTCAGCGCTTTGGGGTTAATGAGCTTTTGCGGCGTAATGGAATCCACACTTTGATCATAAAGGGTCATCCGTTCCTTAACTAAACGCTCGGTACGGGCAAGACCCACGCGGCATTGGTTGGCAAGCAATTCCCCTACCGTACGCACACGACGACTACCCAAGTGATCAATGTCATCTAGAGTGCCGTCACCGCGTTTTAAACGGGTTAAATATTTGGTTGCACCAACAACATCTGCCGCATTGATAATACGGAACTCCAGATCGGTGTCCATTTTAAGCTTCTGATTGAGCTTGTAGCGCCCAACCCGGCCGAGGTCGTAACGACGAGGGTCTTGGAAGAGACGTTTCAGTAAGGCTTTTGCATTAGCCGTTGTAGGCGGTTCGCCGGGGCGAAGGCGTTTGTAGATATCCTTGAGCGCCTCCTCCTCGTTTTGAGTAGGATCTTTCTTGAGGCAACGAATGATCGCCCCGTCGTCAACAGTGGTGTCGATTGCGGTAACGGTTTTCAGACCCGCTTTGTCAAATGAACGAATGATGGTCTTGGTGAGTGGCTCAAAAGCGCGCGCCAAAACAACGCCTTTATCGGCGTCTACAATGTCTTCGGTCAATACAAGGCTGGATACACTGTCGCGCTTGAGGGCGTCAGATACCTTAATTTCTTCCAACTCATAAAAGAGGTCGAGAATTTCAGCATCTGAACTGTAGCCCATGGCACGCAGAAGCGTTGTAAGGAGAAATTTCCGACGGCGACGACGGCGGTCTAGATAGACATAGAGCAAATCATTTTGGTCAAACTGAACTTCAAGCCAGGTGCCACGGTCGGGAATAATTCTGAAAGCGTGCAGGATCTTGCCACTGGTGTGGGTGCTCTCCTCAAAGGCAATGCCGGGTGAGCGGTGGAGTTGGCTAACAATGACGCGCTCAGCTCCGTTGATGATAAAGGAGCCACGGCTCGTAATCATGGGCAATTCGCCCATATAAATTTCTTCATCCTTAATATGCTCTTCTTCGCGCAGACGCAACTTCACATAGAGTGAAACCGAGTAGGTAACTCCGTCGCGGATGGCCTCAATTTCAGACTCACGCGGTGGTGTAATATTATAACTGACGTACTCGAGGTGGCAACGACTGTCGTAGCTTTCGATCGGAAAGACTTCTGAGAAGACCGCCTCAAGACCAATGGGATCACGTTGACTGGGCGCCTGCTCCATCTGGAGAAATTCCTTAAAGGAATCGATCTGATTTTCAATCAGATTGGGTGGTTGAATGACTTCCTTGATTTGACCGAAGTTGATACGCTCTGACATAACTGTGGTGCGGGATGGCGGTGAATGAGGGTGATTAGGCTGTGTTGCCACCAAAAGTGGCGGAAAGTGAAAAACAGCTAGGCAAGGCTCGTCCCAAAAGGGGCGAGCTCGCCTAACTGTGAAAATGTACCTGTATTGAAATTAATCGTAAAATGAGTTATTTGAGTTCAGCTTGAGCGCCGGCAGCTTCGAGCTTCTTCTTGATTTCTTCAGCTTCGTCTTTTGGCGCGCCTTCCTTTACGGGCTTTGGAGCACTTTCGACCAAATCCTTGGCTTCTTTGAGTCCCAGACCAGTAAGGGCACGAACTTCTTTAATGACGGCGATCTTGTTGCCGCCAGCCTCTTTGAGGATGACATCGAACTCATCTTTTTCTTCAACAGCAGCGGCGGCGCCATCTACAGGAGCACCTGCAGCTGCGACAGCAACGGGAGCAGCAGCACTGACGCCCCATTTTTCTTCGAGTTCTTTTACGAGCTCGGCTACTTCAAGAACGGACTGATTACTGAGCCATTCGACGACCTGATCTTTGTTGATATCTGACATGTTATTTTACCTTTCAATTAGCTAGCGCTCCGACTGGAACATTTAAGAGGGCAGGCCTCCTAGCAGGATTATATATTTTGGTTTATTATTTGTTTAGCCATTATCCTTGCGGACTTTAGCTTGAAGTACATTGACAACGTTTTGTGGAACGGCATTGAGAACACGAACCAAGCCAGTGCCAGGTTGCGATAACAAGCCGAGGAGCTGAGCGCGGAGCGACTCGAGACCTGGCAGTTTGGCGAGGGCCTCGATTTGAGCTGCCTCCAAGGTCTTATTGTCGAGAATCCCGACCTTGAGTTCGACCTTTTCCTTTGCCTTGAAGAACTTACCCAAGGCCTTTGCTACGCCGGAGGGATTTTGGCCACCGATGATGATCGCAGTCGGGCCACTGAGGTGTTCGCTAACATCCGGTAGTTCCTTAGCCTGAGCGGCGACATTAAAGATGGTATTTTTAACCACGTGAAACTCGGCTTCGTGCTCAGCAAGAGAAGCGCGTAATTCAGCGATCTCTTCGACCGTAATGCGTTCGTAATTGGCAAGATAGACGTAGTTTGATTTTTCGAGGTGTGTGCTAACCTCTTCGACAAGATATTGTTTTTCTGGTCTCATTTTTAGCAGTTCCTCGGTTAAATTTTGTTATAGGATGAAGTGTCGACAGCAATTCCGGGACTCATGGTCGCACTGATCGCCAACGTTTTTATAAATCTACCGGCGGCAGACTTGGGCTTGGCCTCAACTAGGGAATGGATCGCAGCTTCGGCGTTTTCCGCCAATTTTTCCGATTCGAAGGAACGCTTGCCAATAACAATAGCTACATTGGCAGTTTTATCCATTTTGTATTCCACGCGCCCGGCCTTTACCTCTTGAATTGCTGCCGGAATATCATCGGTGACAGTGCCCGATTTGGGATTAGGCATCAGACCCCGAGGTCCCAATACGCGGGCAACTTTACGAACACTCTTCATCGCACTGGTGGTTGCAACGGCGACGTCAAAATCGGTCCAGCCACCGGTGACCTTATCAATTAGATCATCAAGGCCGGCTTCTTCTGCACCTGCAGCGGTGGCTACTTCAGGATTTTCCGTAAAGACAATAACGCGAACGGATTTTCCGCTGCCGTGAGGCAACTTAAGCGTTCCGCGAACCATCTGATCGCTCTTGCGAGGATCGACAGTGAGATGGGCATATAGCTCAACGGTTTCGTCAAACTTTGCCTTAGGTAGTGTGTTTAGTAGCGCAGACGCTTCGACGACCGAGTAGGTCTTTTGCAGGTCCACCATTTCGGCGGCCTGACGAAAGCGTTTGCTTCCCTTGATTTGCTGGGTTGGCATGATAAGTATGTATTTTGGTTTATAAAATGGCTTAATCGACTACTTCGAGGCCCATTGAACGGGCGGTTCCGGCAATAATATGATAGGCCGCTTCCTCATCTTTAGCATTGAGGTCGTTTTTCTTGGTCTCGCAAATTTCCAGCACCTGCTTGCGAGTCACTGTGCCGACCTTATCGCGATTGGGAACACCCGATCCTTTAGCAATGCCAGCGGCTTTCTTCAACAGAACAGCTGCCGGTGGTGATTTGAGAATAAAAGTAAATGAACGGTCTGCGTAGACCGTGATCACGGTTGGCAAAATCATGCCAGCTTGATCCTTAGTCTTCGCGTTGAATTCTTTACAGAAACCCATGATGTTAACGCCTTGCGCACCGAGCGCAGGGCCAACTGGAGGAGCCGGATTAGCGGCGCCTGCGGGCAATTGTAAGCGGATTTCTCCTGTAACTTTTTTGGACATGGGTTATTAGCTTTCTTCGGTTCTCTGGACTTGCCAGTATTCAAGTTCAACAGGCGTGTAGCGCCCGAAAATTGATACGGAGACTTTTAATTTTCCGCGTTCTGGGTCGATCTCTTCGATCTTACCCGCAAGGTTCATAAAGGGACCGTCATTGACCTTCACCATATCGCCTATCTCGTATTCGATCTTGGGCTTCTCTTTACCTTCAGAATCTTCGACCTGTTGCTGGATGCGATCGATCTCAGATTTCTTCAATGGCGAAGGACGTTCGCCCCCCACAAAATTAATGACCCCTTGGGCTTCGCGCACGAAGTACCAAGGCTTTTGTAGCAAATTTCCATCATCATCATAGAGGCGCATCTTAACAAAAATATAGCCCGGATAAAATTTACGCGTGATGGTCTTCTTTTTACCGCTCTTTACTTCAGTTATGGTCTCAGTGGGCATGAGCACCTCGTAAACAAAATCTTCCATCTCCTCGACAGGGATGAATTTATCGAGGTAGCGTTTAGCTTTTTGCTCCTGATTGGAAAGCGTGTGGACTGCAAACCATTGAGGGCCGGTAACTGTGGCGGATAGTGACATTCTTTTGGGAGGAAGTGGTTTGAAGTTTCAGGGAGGTGGCTAGCGTGCCAGTTCAGTTAGTAATCGCACCCCGTTCATGAGAGAGAAATCCGTCAGCGCGATAAAGGAACCCAGCAAGGCAGTCGCCAAAAGCACCACAATTGTAGAATCGCGGAGTTCGGTCTTCGTCGGCCAAGATGCCTTCTTAAGCTCGTTTAGGGTCTCTTTATAAAAAAGACGAATGCTGCTGAATGGGTTTTTCATGACTGGAATGGCAGGAGAGGAGGGACTCGAACCCACAACTTACGGTTTTGGAGACCGTTGCTCTACCAATTGAACTACTCTCCTATATAAAACCTGAAGTGCAGTTTAAGACAGCGAAGCCGAGAGCACAAGATTGCACTCTCGGCAGTCGCCGTAAAGGTTAAAGAACGATTTATTTGGCAACCTCCGTGATACGACCTGCACCAATGGTGCGACCACCTTCACGGATAGCAAAACGCTGTCCAGCTTCCATTGCGACGTTCTTGCCAAGCTCCAAAGTAACCGTGAGATTGTCGCCGGGCATGACCATCTCAACACCTTCTGGAGTTTTGATGATACCAGTAACGTCGGCTGTGCCAAAGAAGAATTGCGGACGGTAGCCGTCAAAGAAGGGAGTATGTCGACCGCCTTCATCCTTACTGAGGACATAAAGCTCGGCTTGAGCATTCGTGTGTGGCGTGATCGATCCTGGTTTGGAAAGCACTTGGCCACGCTCGATAGCTTCGCGTTCCACGCCGCGTAGGAGTAGACCCACATTGTCGCCAGCCATACCTTGGTCGAGTTGTTTACGGAACATTTCAACACCAGTAACAGTTGTCTTTACGGTGTCTTTCATGCCGACGATCTCAATTTCTTCACCGACTTTAACGATGCCGCGCTCGATGCGACCCGTTGCCACGGTACCACGACCCGTAATAGAGAAAACGTCTTCAACCGACATCAAGAACGGTTTGTCGGTCTCGCGAGCAGGCTCAGCGATATCCGTGTCGATTGCGTTCATGAGATTTGTGATCGCTTCAACCCCTTCAGGTTTGCCGTCAAGTGCTGCCGTGGCAGAACCACGCACAATGGTGATGTCATCACCGGGATACTCGTACTTGGAAAGTAGGTCGCGGACTTCCATTTCGACCAATTCAAGGAGTTCCTCGTCGTCAAGGAGGTCAACTTTGTTTAACCACACCACGATCGTTGGAACGCCCACCTGACGAGCAAGCAGGATGTGCTCGCGAGTCTGAGGCATCGGGCCGTCAGCAGCGGAAACAACGAGAATTGCGCCATCCATTTGAGCTGCACCCGTAATCATATTTTTGACGAAGTCAGCGTGACCAGGGCAGTCAACGTGGGCGTAGTGGCGATTTTCAGTTTCGTACTCTACGTGAGCGACTGCAATAGTAACGGTTTTAGTTTCGTCACGCACGGTTCCGCCCTTTGCGATGTCGGCATATGACTTAAACTCAGCGAGTCCTTTGTCAGCCTGCACCTTGAGGATAGCAGTAGTGGTGGTGGTCTTACCGTGGTCAATGTGACCGATGGTTCCGACGTTAACGTGCGGTTTTGTTCTTTCGAATGTTTCCTTAGCCATGGTTGGAGTTGATTAGTGTTGAGAAAAAAATGCCTTGCGGCGTTAGAGATTGGTGGAGCCCTCGAGCGGGATTGAACCGCCGACCTCATCCTTACCAAGGATGCGCTCTACCACTGAGCTACAAGGGCACATCATAAGAAGAATATTTTTAAAGAGCCGACTATCTATCTTGCCTCTAGGATTTAAAAAGAAAGTCCGCCAAAGTGCGCTTCCAGCTATACGCAGTCAATACTAATTTTAAAAAAATCACCCCTTAGATCGAAATCGCTTCCGCAGCAAGCTCGTCATGTAGAAAAACACCGCAAGAAGGATCACGATCGGACCGGTCGGAACATTCCAGACAAAGCTTAATAGCAGTCCCGCAACCAAAAAAGAGGCCGTGAGTATAATGGACCCTAAAACCATCTGCCAAAGGCTTCGCGCCCGCATAGAAGTGATTGCCGGCGGCAGCGTTAATAAGGCTATTACCAACACAATCCCAACCAAAGAAACCAGTAAAACCACGCTCAAAGCAGTCATTTGAAGCAGCAAAAAGTAGACCCACCCGGAGCGCACCCCCCGAATTGCGGCAAACTCGGCATCAAAGCAAACTGCCATGATGGGCCGATAGGCTATTAGTAGAGTCGCTGTGATCACCAAGCCCACTACCCCAGCAAGCTGTAAGTCAGTTGCCTGAATCAGGAGTATATCGCCAAATAAATAGCCCATTGGGTCGACATAACTATTTGTCTTATAAAGACATAACAAACCAATCGCCATACCTGAAACCCAAATAGCCCCGATGGCTGCCTCTTCTCGCTCGCGAGCGCGCAGCGATACCCAGCCCACTAGGGCCGCTGAGAGCATGGCCGATAAGAGCGCGCCGAGCATTGGAGTCAGCCAATACCAAGCCATTACTTCCCTTAAGTATATCGCCACGCCGATTCCACCCAAGGCAGAATGTGCAATGGCGGCCGCCAAATAACTGATACGACGCACAACCACCAAGGTTCCTACTGCACCCAAGGGCACACTCGCAACCAAACAAAGCATCAAAGCATAACGTAGGAAAACCATATCAGGATCCCCTAAGGCTTGAAAGAATTCAACCATGACAATGCCCTCCATGACTATCCAGGTGCTCATGGTCGTGTTGCACCATCCTTAATTCATGCCCATAGAGTTTGTTTAAAACATCGCTGCTGAGTGCTCTAGTGGGATGCACATGGACGCAGCGATTCACGCAAACTACTTTAGGTACGGTGCGCGCCACAAAAGATAGATCATGAGAAACCATCAAAACCGTCATATCCTCACCCAAAGCATGTATCCTGTCCATCAAACGTGCGGCCGACGCAACATCAACGTGCGCCGTTGGCTCGTCTAACAACAGAAGATCTGGTTGCGCTAATAATGCTCGCGCTACCAAAACTGCCTGCCGTTGACCCCCAGACAAACTGGAGAAAGGTGCTTCAGCCAAATTTCCTAATTCCATGGATTCCAGCATCGCAGAGGCCTTCGTACGTTCAGTCTTGCCAGCCCAACCAAGGCTACTGCCCCGCATGGACCCCATCAAACAGACTTCAAGTGCTGAAATTGGAAATAGCGGATCAAAAGCAACCTGTTGCGGCACATAACCGACTCGATTACGCGAACGCAAAGGAGAATCACCAAAAAGCAGAACCTCTCCTTGATCGGGTTTTATTAATCCTAGCATCAGCTTTATGAGGGTTGATTTACCACCTCCATTGGGGCCGACCATGCATACTGACTCTCCAGCATGAATGTCAAAATCAGCATCTTCAAGCACGGTCTGCGAGTCATAAGCAAAATGAACGCCTTTAAGGCATACCACTGGTTGAGCTGGATCAGTCATTCGCAAAACTCCTCTCTAAGGCGCTAGCTAAACCCAGCATGTTACTAAAGTAGTCTCGGCCTAAAATGTTCACCTCCATAAGCGGCACCTCTAGGGCGTCTGCCATGACCGCCGCACTACTACGTCCAAATTCAGGCTGCGTTAAAACACCTCCAATACCTGCCTCCCTTGCCGCTTTGATCAGGTCGACCATTTGCCTTGCTGAGGGGGCACTCCCGGCATGTTCGATTGACCGCTGCTTAAGACCATATCGCTTAGCAAAATGCACTAAGGATGGATGGTTGATATAAAAACTACGACCCACATACTTGGCAAATTGGACTTTGAGCGAATTATGCAATTGCCTTAGTTCCAATTTAAGCTGTTCAGCATTTGCCTTAAATTGATCTGCATACTCAGGCAATAGCTCACTTAAGCCTGTCTCAATGGTATCCGCGTATTCAATCATTTGAATTGGATCTAACCAGACGTGCGGATCCGAATCCTCTGTACCGCAAAATTCACAATGCCCAGATTCATGCACATGTGTGGATACTTCAAAAACAGGTCCAAAAAAGCGGAGTTGCTTTTCGCGTACTTCCAACCGCGAGGTGATTGTTGCTTCTACCGGCACGCCTATCCTAAAATAAGCCGCCGCTTGTGACAATGCGATCATATCGCGCGGACTGGGGGCGTACAACTCCACACATTGACCTGGACGCACCAATGTACGTACTTCAACTACATCGCCACCGACTGCTTTCACAAAATTAGCCTGTGGTTCAATCGTAACCCATACAGAAACCGCTCCCTCAGTCCACCCGGCAGACGGGAAAGCCGCTAATAAACCCGCCAACAGCGGGGCAAATTTTAAGTTTGAGAAGTGGTTTAAAAAAGCCATCAGAAAAAAACGGATATACTTAAGACTCTTATAATAACAAATCGCGCAAGCCTCAATCGGAGGCCTGTTTAAGGACTTTTCTTAAAAAGAGCTCTCGGTGTGCTTCACATGGCCCTATGGCCCTTAAGGCCGAACGATGCTCGGCTGTGCCGTAACCCTTGTTTTTTGCAAAAGCATAACCTGGAAAAGATTGCTCTAATGCCTGCATTTTACGATCCCGACTTACCTTTGCAGCAATACTTGCCATCGCAATAACAAGCGATCGACCATCCCCTCTAACCAACGCCGTGTGTTCATAAGGAAAGGGCTTTAAGGGTCGCCCATCCACCAAAATACTGACACCCGCCGTATCTCCATTCTCAAAAATTGGCCCACCCGCCGCTGCCAGCGGCAAAGACCACGCCTGCGCACGCTCCGCCAATTCTTCCAAGGCCAACTGCATCGCTAAGCGTGTCGCCCCAAGAATATTGCGCTCGGCAATCAACTCAACCGACCCCTCCGCTACCGCAAAATCCAAATAGCCATCCGCCCGCAAACCCTCCATCACCTCAAACAAGCCTTCTCTTTCAAGCACTCCCATCTGCTTTGAATCATTAATACCCGCCGTGCACGTCAAACGCTCTGCGGAATCAAAAAACCCCCGCTTCACGACACAGGCACCTGCCACCACCGGTCCCGCTAGACAACCGCGTCCCGCCTCGTCCACGCCGATCAGATGATCCAATGACCCTAGTTCATAAGCGTCATACTTTTGCAGATCATTCATCAATACTTAGACCAAGACGGCTTTGCAGGCGGCTCCAACCCCTGCGCCTCATAAGCTGTCTTAAAATGCATTTTCGCAAACTCGCTCAAAACAGAAGCACCATTTTCGGAAAAAATAGTCTTTGCTTGCTCAAGTACTTTGCCGCTCGCTCCCTTAGCTAAAGTTACACCCGCTTCATCCGAGAGGCGCTTCATCTCACGCACATAAACAGCCCGCGCAACAATTGATGCCGCTGCCACGACTGGATCCGACTCCGCCTTGGTACGACTTTCCAAGCGAAAATCCTTACGATCCTTAACATAGGCATCCACCAACTTCTGTTTTGTAAACTGATCTAGCAAGCCCCATGGCGCCGCCCGTTCATCCAAAGCTGCATTGAGAGACTTTCCGTGAAACCAAGCCAATAGCTTATTTAAATTGCGACCAAATTTACCGTAGAGTTCATTATATTTTAACATCCGCGCAAATGCGATTTGCACCACCACGCCTTTAGTTTTTCGTATCTCCTTATCCAATTTCAAAATACTGCTGTCGCTCAACTTCTTGCTATCTGCCACCCCAAGCTCCATCCAAGCACGTACCATCTCGCCATCCGCTATCACACAAGCAGTAACCAAAGGCCCAAATAAATCACCCTTTCCGCTTTCGTCGCAACCCGCATGTAATTCAAACCATTCCGGATGATGCACCGCCTCGTAACCCAAACGTGCCTCCCCCGTGATTTCAGCTTCTAAAACATCACGCACAAAATCTTCGGTTTTTTTACCCGAAACCACCACTTTCCCGCTCTGGTAACCCACCACATTAACCTTTTCTCCCTTAAAAGCGAACAGCGAGTACGCCACATCATAATGAAACCACGGTCCTTTATGACCTGCTTCCAAGTAATCCCCCAGCCGGTCCAGTTGATCCTGTTCCAGCTTGAGGGTATACATGGTTTTGGCCTTGGTACCCTCGTCCTCGACCGGCACTTTCCGTTTCTTTGGCATTCACCTAGCAAATAAGCAATCGTACGCACCGCAAGCATGTTCAACATTGCCTCACCCCCCTCAAACTGATTCATCAAAAAAAAGCCGATGCAATTACCCGATCCAGTCGACTGCTTTCGCCACAAGCTCCTACAATGGTACCAACTTGCTCAACGCCCACTTCCTTGGCGCGATAAACCCAGTCTTTATTCCACGGTCGTCTCCGAATTTATGCTTCAGCAGACTCAGGTCAAAACCATGCTTCCCTACTTTAAAAATTGGATGCGCCGCTTTCCAGATTTTCAAACCCTTGCAAAAGCTGCCCCAGAAACAGTCCTCAAAAACTGGGAAGGCCTCGGTTACTACAGTCGCGCCCGCAATCTCCACAAACTTGCTAAAGCATTTATTCAACTTTCCCAAGCACCACAAAGCCCGGAGGAGTGGCAAAACCTTCCCGGCATCGGCCCCTATACCGCCGCGGCCATTAGCTCTATCGCGCAAAACTTTCCCGCCGCAGTTATAGACGGTAATGTTGTGCGCGTCTTGGCACGTGTTTGTAACCAGGCTCAGCCCTTCTCGAGCAACAGCCAAGCAGTTCAATCATTCATCGATGCCGCTGACACTCTTCTCGATCCCAATCACCCAGGAGATTATAATCAAGCTCTCATGGAACTTGGCGCCACGGTTTGCCTCAAAAACAAACCCAACTGCCAACATTGCCCCCTGCGATCTCATTGCCTTGCCTTAAAAGTAAACCCTCAGCACCTCACCTCCCTTCCAAGTATCCAACGCCCCACCATTCAAAAAATCGAAATCGACCGCGCCCTCATTCTCTCTAGTAAAAAAATTCTCCTACACCGTATCCCCGACAACGCTCATCGCCTCGCTGGACAATACGAAATTCCCGTCTTACAAAACCTTCCACTAACCCGACCCACACAAAAACCACATACTGTAAAGACTCGCGGCATCGCAAACCAACGCATTAAAGAAAGCCTCTTTCTCTTCAGGCAAGCCACCGAGATCACCTGTCCGTCCACCTATGATTGGATTCACTTCGACCAACTCGATCAAATCACGCTTTCCGGACCACACCGCAAATGGCTCAACCAACTACTGCCTGCGCTTTAACGATTGCTCAAATCAAAACAAAAGCCTAATCATAACGATATAACCATCACCTCATGGATATAAGCAATCTATACACCGATCTCAGCGAAACCGACCGTCAGGAAATTGAAGCCTTGCCGCGCGCCGAGCGCCTCGAGCAAATTGCGACCCTGCGCAATCAACCCACTAAGCAATTACTAGAGGAAGTCGCCCGTACCTGCAAAATTCCCCTAGTTAAAGATTTTGAGCTGCTCAAAAATCCCACCGAAACAATTCCTTTGAGACTCATCCATACATACCAATGCCTCCCCATTGCACAAAGCCAAGATTCAGAAGGCAAAAAAAATGAAGCCAGCGAACCGCTCCCACTTGTAACGCTCTGGCCTCCTGATCCCATCATGGATCGTTGGATTTTTGCCACTTGCGGACGACAACCCCAATGGTTCCTTGGCAACCCCGAAATGGTCAACAACACCATCACACAACATTTTGGGGTTGGCGCTGACTCATTAGACGAATCCGATATCCTTACGGAAGAGGCCGAACTAGAAAGCGAAGAAGACGAAGACGCTGCCGTTATTCGATTTGTCAATGAAGTCGTCCAAAAGGCGGTCAATGACCGAGCGACCGATATTCACTTTGAGCCACTCCGCGATGAACTACAAATCCGCTATCGTATCGACGGCGAACTTGTTCCAGTTCGCGTACCAGATAACCTCATCAAATTCCAAGGAGCCATTATCTCCCGACTCAAGATCATGGCTAAGCTCAACATTTCCGAAAAACGACGCCCCCAAGATGGGCGAATCGCCTTTGGCTCAGGCGAAAACGAACTCGACATTCGAATCTCTACCTTCCCAACCATGTATGGAGAGAGCGTTAGCCTTCGTCTACTGAGCCAAAAATCTAAACCCCTCTCCATGATTGAACTCGGCCTTGCACCGGACGAAGAGCAAAAGCTCACGCGCGCCCTCGCCTCCCCCCACGGGATTATCCTCGTCACGGGTCCAACCGGATCAGGTAAATCCACTTCGCTAACTGCCTACATCCGTCTTATTAATAAACCTGAACGCCGCATCATCACGGTTGAAGATCCCGTCGAATACGAAGTGCCAGGCGTCAATCAAACTCAAGTGCACCCTGAAATTGGACTCACCTTTGCAAAAGCGCTACGCTCCGTCCTCAGGCAAGATCCTGACGTAATTATGGTTGGGGAAATTCGCGACCGCGAAACCGCCGATATCGCTATTCGAGCATCCCTGACCGGACACCTCGTCCTCAGCACTCTTCATACCAATGATGCCCCTGGCGCACTCACTCGGCTGATCGATATGGACATCGAGCCCTTCCTGATCGCCTCCTCCGTTGAAATGATCGTCGCGCAACGACTTGTCCGCCGTCTCTGTCCCAATTGCGCTCGACCGGCCAACCACGATCCGCTCCACATTGAAAGCTGCCTTTCTACTATGCAAATCGATCGCAATGAAGTGCCTCACGGACAGCTTCTCAAAAGCGCTCAAGGTTGCGAACGCTGCCGAAATCTTGGCTTCCGTGGACGCATCGGAATCTTTGAAATTCTTCGAGTGACCGACGAAATCCATGAACATATCGTCCAGCGCGCCTCAGCCCGAAAGATTCGCCAAACCGCCATCGAGCAAGGTATGAATACCCTTATGCGCAGCGGCTGGGCACATATTAAAAACGGTCAAACGACCCTTGAGGAAGTCATGCGTTACGCGGAAATTGAAAGCGAGGAATCAGAAATCCTCCATTAAATAACGACGACCTACCCCATAGCATGCGGGATAGGCGCGGCAGAGGTTCCGTAGACGAGCTCTGAAGTTTTCCGCCTTTAATGGACGCTCACTGAATGCAACCACTCGGTTTTCATAGCCCTCCAACCAAAAGACTTTACGGTATGGGAAACGCGCTCCTAGCTCCGCGTTCCGCATCGGTGGCAAATGCGGAACTTTATCTGGTTCGATTAAATTCAAAACCAGCATGCCACCCGGACGCAGTAATTCAACCATCTCGCCAAACCATACATCATCTAGCGGCGCGTAACGCACAGGCTCTCCGTCTAGCTCACCATACAAGTCATCGATTATGAGATCATAGGATCCTTCCTTCGAATGCGTCCGAACCCACTCCACTGCGTCGCCAGTAACCAATTCCACCCCAGCGGAGCACCCGAAAAAGCCATCTGCAACAGAAAGATGCAAAGGATCCAACTCCACCCCCACAATTTGCTTAATACCCGCAGCAACCCCCAAGACCCCTGCAGCTGCCCCTGCTCCAAAACCTAAAATACAAGCAGTCTCGATGCCCTCAGTGGTGCGGTGTAAGGCAGGTAGCGCCAGCAAATCCCATACACTCCCGGCTAGCGGACGCTTTGGGTTCCACTGTGAATGGTGTACTCCATTTCGATAAAGCCGTACGCTCGATCCCGCTGACCTCACCTCGTAATAATCCTCACCCGTGCTGTACTGCCATAAAATTGCCATTGATAGCCAATGAGAACAATCCTCGTACCATCGCAAGACAGGAGTTTTCGTCGCCCCAAAAATCATGGTAGGTTTGCAAAATAATTCGATGCCGCAAATGGCTATTTAGCCTTATTTCTTGAAATATTCATCCATAATTGTTGCAATGAAAATCTTGTCGTCCTAAATCCAAGTAAATTTAAGGACTAACAATTGTTACAATCTTATAAAACTTAACGGAAACTTAATTATAGTATCGCAAATTTGCCCCAGGATTCGATATCAGAAACCTTGTCATGAATATAAAACAATCATTCTTCACAACATTAATTTTAACTGCGTTCATACTTCCCGCACACGCCGAAGATCCCATTAACACAACGCGCGACGTTCTTTACCAATGGGTAGAAACAAAACAGATCTTCTCCGAGGAAACCAGTGACTGGCAGTTGGAAAAATCCATTCTGCAAGATACAGAAGTTTTGCTCTCCAAAGAGTTGGCAAGAATGAATGCCGCCATCGACGATCTCGAAGCATCCGCTACTGCTGCAGATGCCGATCGAACCACGCTTACGGAAGAAAAAGAAAAACAAATTGCGGCCTCGGCTGTGGTCAAAGCCAATATCGGAGCCCTCGAAGAAAAAGTTAAAGCCATTGTAAAAACTTTACCTGGACCCCTCGTTGACAAAATCAAGCCCCTTATTCGCCGCTTACCAAATGATTCTACCAACACTAAACTTTCACTTGGTGAACGTGTGCAAAACGTTGTCGGCATCCTCAGTCAGGCAGACAAATTCAACTCTACGATCACCCTCAGCAATGAGTCTCGGGAAATCTCCGACGACAAAGTAGTACAAGTTACAACCCTTTACTGGGGACTCGCAGAAGCCTACTTTGTTGATAACTCCGGCTCCTACGCCGGTGTCGGTAAACCAGGCACCGACGCTTGGGAATGGACCCAAATGAATGAAGTAGGTCCTGCAATAAAACAGCTCCTAGATATATACGAAGGAACCGGAGAAATCCAATTCGTCAAAATTCCAGCCAGCATCCAATAAATTAACGCCCAATTTCCAGCAGCATTATGCAAGCCATCAAAAAAACCCTCCTCGCGATCATCGCCCTTGCGCTCTCGCTCTCGCTCCAAGCGCAAGAATTTGATTCCGCCAGCAAACAAGCAAAAGCCGACCTCGAACTTGCCCTAGAGGAACTCAGCAACCTAAGAAAGGCGATCGCGTCCGAAAAGATTCCCCTTCTTCGAGAGGTATCAACACTTGAGAACGAAGTGCGACAAAAGGATGCCGAACTGAAACGACTGCGCCGCCTGCGCGACAACAGTGACCTTGGCCTCAATCGATTACGTGAACAAGTTGAAGCCAACAAAGCGCAAAACGAATACGCCGCTGGGCTCCTAGATGAGTTCGTCCGCTCTTTTGAAACACGCATACACTACAGCGAACGCCAACTATACGAGGCGGCTACCGAGGAAGCTAAACTTGCCCTCGAAGACTCAGACATGAGTCAAGCAGCCCGCTTCAATAAGCAAATTGAAGTGATTGATGCTGCCCTTGATCGACTTGAAAACCTCGTCGGCGGTTACGCCTTTGAAGGCAAAGCCCTTGCACCCAGTGGTGATATCGAAAGGGGTACTTTTGCCGCTTTTGGTCCATCTGTTTATTTTGCCTCAGGAAGCTCTGAGCTTGCTGGAATCGCCATTACTAAACTCAACGCCGCCGAAGCGGCTATTGCAAACCCAGGCGATGCCTTCACCAATAACATCCGCGAATTTGTCACTCAAGACGAAGGATCAATTCCTGCAGATGCCACCCTCGGGAAAGCCCTTAAAATTGCCGAAAGCAATGATTCGATCGCGGAACACATCGGCAAGGGCGGCAGCGTTGGATATGTCATCATCGTCCTTGGACTAACCTGTCTCTTGGTTGGCGCACTTAAGGTTAGAGAAATTTCTAACTTTCACGCGCCCAGCTCAAAAGAAACGCTTACCATCATTCAATCCATTGAAAGCAATGATATCAAAGCCGCTCAAGAAACTGCATCTAATATACCAGGCGCTGGCGGAAAACTCCTGAAAGTAGGCTTGGAGCATCTCGATGAAAAACGTGGGACCCTCGAAGAAATCCTCTACGAGAAGATACTTGCTGTCCGCCCAAAATTGGAGCGTTACCTACCCTTTATGGCATTAACGGCTGCCGCGGCACCCCTCCTTGGCTTGCTTGGTACCGTTACGGGTATGATCAAAACCTTCAACTTGATTACCATTTTTGGAACGGGTGACGCCAAAAGTCTTTCCTCGGGAATTTCCGAAGCCCTAGTCACGACTGAACTCGGTCTCATTGTTGCAATCCCAGCCTTAATTTTTCACGGTCTGCTTGCCCGTATGGCACGCCAAAAAATTGGAGATATGGAGCAAGCTGCTGTTAGCTTAGTCAACGCTGCAGCGAGTAATCGTTCCAGCATTAAATAGTAACTTTCCGCACTTAAGCCTCCAGCTTTTATGGAATCCATCTTAGATATTTTTCTCAAATGTACCAACATTTGGAAGAGCGGCGGATGGGTCATGATACCCTTGTTTCTGCTCGCTATTCTCATCTACACGAATGGAATTAACCTGCTCCTTTTTCTCCGCAAGGGGACTTTGCAACTAGGTAAAGAGGATGATTGGACCCGATGGGTTGAGAAACCAGAAGATGCCACTGGTCGCGTAGGTGAAATAATTCGCTACACCCAAAACAATGTTACCTCCTCAAAGCACCTACGCATTCGCTTTGAGGAAATCAGAAAATCATTACTGCAAAATATCGAACGACACCTTACTTTCCTGAGCACACTCGTTGCAGCCGCACCTCTCATGGGTCTTTTGGGCACCGTTATTGGTATGCTGGGCACCTTTGCCGCAATCTCTAGCGGCGGCGGTTCTGAAACTGCCGGCAAAGTTGCCGAAGGGATCTCCGAAGCCCTGATCACAACCCAAACAGGTCTATTCATAGCCCTTCCCGGCATTTTTCTTATTCTGCTTATTCGCCGACGTAAGCACACCATTGAAGCTGCTCTCGCACGCATCGAATCTGTCAGCCTAACGAAATTAAAGCTCGATTAAAAACAACCAACGTCTTTCAAACGCCAACCTTCAAACTTCACCGCCATGCGCCGCAACCTAGCCTCCGACGACCAAGATAATGTCGAGATCAACCTCTCGCCCATGATCGACATGGTCTTCATCCTCCTCATCTTTTTTATCGTTACCACCGTCTTCGTTGAAGAAACGGGCATTGAAGTCAACAAACCCGAAGCTGCTGCCGCTATTAATCTTGAAAAAAACAGCATCCTTATTGCCGTTACCAAAGATAATAAAGTAATTTACGGAGGTCGTGATATCGGCGTCAGTGGTGTTTCTCCGATCGTAAAACGACTAACACTAAACGAAGACCTGCCCGTCATCATTCAAGCGGATGAAGGTGCTAACCACGGCATTTTTGCCAGAGTTTACGGCGAAGCAAAACTTGCCGGAGCAAAATCCATCAATTTTTCTACCAAACGCTAGACGCTGCTACGGACAAACAACCCATGTCTAAAATCAACCCACAACCCAATGATAAGGAAACGCTCAAAAAGAGCGCCCAATTTGGCATTGGCGTCAGTGCGGTAATTTTTCTAGCCATTCCTTTAACACAGCTCTTCTTATCTTATGATGAAGCTCCTCAAGCCATTGATACACTTGAAGTAGCACCACCGCCTCCACCGCCTCCACTAGAAGAGGAAAACCCGCCTCCACCCCCAGAAGAGGAAGAACCCCCACCTGAGCTCGATACCCCGCCACCACCGATAACCTTAGAACAACTCGACCTAGCCTTAGAACCAGGTGTTGGCAACTCCCTTGCTGGTGACTTTGCGCTGCCCACCTTTAATGTAAAGAGCAGTGATTTGGGTGGTCTCGATATTTTCGATATCGGCGATCTTGAAAATAAACCCATGCCCCGCAGCCAGAGCGCACCCCGCTATCCTTCCTCCGCCAAACGACAGGGTCTCCAAGGAAGGGTTACCGCAGAATTTATCATCGATGAGCGTGGCGACGTCATGCAAGTTACCATCACTCGATCCAGCGACCCTGTTTTTGAGAAGCCTACGATTGATGCGATTCGACGTTGGAAATTTTCCCCCGGCGAAAAAGATGGACGTAAAGTCAAAACCCGCACCCGAGTGACCATTCCCTACACCTTGAGTTAAAAATAAAATTTATAATCCTACATTAACATGAAAATGATCCACCACATTCTCCTTATCCTATTGAGCCTCAGCTTTATCGGCGGCAACCTCAACGCCCAGCGCCGTGGTGCCGATCTTGGAGCCGAACTCTGGAAGGATGAAAGCTTTGTTAAATCCTTTGTCGGCAGTTATGCTTTTTTGCTTGGCTACGAGCCAAAGATTTCCGACGCAGAAAAAGAAGTCCTCCGCTCACTAGTCGAACTCATCAAAGCTAAACCAAAAGCTGCCATCAACGTGCTGCGACCACAGGTAAAACCAAAGAGCAGTGCCGCTTTTGATTTCATTCTAGCCAATCTTTACTTTCAGGAAGGCCAACTAAAAGAAGCCAAAAATTTCTACAAATCCGCGACTAAAAAATACCCCAATTTTCGCCGCGCTTACAAAAACCTGGGTCTTATTCAGGTGCAGGACGGAAATTTTAAAGGTGCTATCCCCGCGATCTCAAAAGCTCTCGAACTTGGAGAAGTCGACGGACGTGCCTACGGTCTTCTAGCATATTGTTACCTCACAGAGGGACTCTATTATCCCGCAGAAGCTGCTTATCGACAGGCTATTCTGATCCAACCCAATCAAAAAGACTGGAAAATCGGACTCGCTCGCTGCCTTATCGAAACCGAGCGATACAAGGAAGCCGTCAGCCTTTTTGACATGCTCCTTCAAGGTGAACCCAATAATAGCGACTTCTGGATCCTTCAAAGTAACGCCTACATCGGCAATGAAGAACCGCAGCGCGCTGCCCAAAACCTTGAAATCGTTCGTCGCATGAACAAAGCAGATCTTTCTACCCTCACCCTCTTGGGCGATATCTACATGAACAATAGTTACCCCGATCTCGCGCTCAATGCTTACCTCAGTGCCGTCGAGATGGCTGGACCGGGAGACCTTGATGCCATCTTACGTGCCGCTAATATTCTCAATCGAACCGCAAACTATAAACAGGCTGCCACCTTAATTAAAGATATACGTAAAACCAATGGCACTGCCCTCAGTCCCGAGCAGGATCTAGCACTCCTCAATCAAGAAGCTAAAATCGCCCGCGCTGAAGGCGACCAAGATGCCGCCGTTGAAATTCTAAATAAAATTGTTGAACGAGATGCCCTTAACGGTGAAGCACTTATCGAACTAGCAAATCACTATGCTGAAAAAGATATGCTCCCCGAAGCGATCAACCGCTATGAGCAAGCTACTAAAATTGACGCCTATGAGCGCAGGGCACTCATTGCCTACGGACAAACTCTCGTGCGAAAAGCCAAATATCGCGAAGCTTTGCCTCTCCTCAAGCGGGCATTACTCCTAGAAGCCGAACCTAATCTCGAAGATTACACCGCCCGTGTAGAGCGTGCCGCCAAAAGTCAGGGCTAGTTACTTGAGATGAATCTTATCCACTCAGTGAACTCTCCGCGCAAAGCGACCCGATCTTTTCCTTAAGTTTAGCAATGCTTGCAGTTCTATCACTTAGATTTGTCGCGAGACAATTCACGAGCGCGCTACCTACCACCACTCCATCGGCAGACTGTGCGACCGTACGCACATGCTCGGCAGTCGAAATCCCAAAACCTACTACCACGGGGAGATCGGTATGCTGCTTGATTGCCGACACTCGCGAAGCAATGCCCAGAGACATTGAACTTTGTTCGCCTGTCACACCTTCGCGTGAGACATAATAAACAAAACCCGTGGTAGCTTTACAAATGAGCGGCAAGCGTTCATCCGGGGTAGTGGGTGCTACAATAAAAACAGTCTGTAGGTCCGCATCTGCGCATGCCGCAAGATGAGCTTCCGCTTCTTCAGGCGGCAAATCCAACGTCAAAAGTGCGTCCACCCCTGCGGCTTTGGCGGATTCAGCATAGCCCACGCTTCCTTGAGCAAAGACCAGATTGTAGTAAGTATAGAAAACGATGGGCACTTCACTGAAAGCTCGAACGGCGCGTACAAGATCCAACACCCTTTCTGCCGTCATGCCACTCTCTAAGGCTCTTTGTGCTGCCAGTTGGTTCGTCAATCCATCTGCCAGAGGATCTGAAAACGGCACCCCCAATTCCAAAATATCAATTCCCGATTCAATCACCGCCTTACAAGCCGCTACCGAAGTGTCAAAGTCTGGGTCTCCAGCGCACAAGTACGCCACAAAACAGGCCCGCTTTTCCTCGCGGGCTTTAGCAAAGACTTCGCTGATTCGATTTGACATGTGCCCAAGTAAGATCACTCAAGCGCAAAACTTGCAAGGATGAAGCACTTTTCTTGCGCGATCAACTGTTTCGTACCAAGGCCTTCTCAATCAACGGTAGCATTTCACCCCTTCGAAAAAGAGTGACCTGCCCAGTGCTGCCTGAAACCACCACACAGAGGCAGTCCTCTGCTTGCGAAATGGCAGAGGCCGCGGCGTGGCGGCTCCCTAACCCACCCGGCAAACTGTGCGCATAGTTTGGCACATGAACCAAGCTACCGGCAGAAGCCAAGACCCCCTTACCATTGATAACAAAAGCTCCATCAATTGAAGATAATTCCTTCACAGTTTCATCCATGAAGGGGCTTAAGATATTGCGCTCCTCATCTTTGTAGCCGTGGAATGGATTCAAAATAAGCGGCTTAGTGTGTTCTAGAATACGCTTTGCATCCCCTAACACAAAGAGACAGCCTACCGGGTGCCCCTCTCGACCTTCCACCGCCAACTCCGTCGCAATGGCCAGTACGCGCTCAATAACTTCTGGCTTAACTGAAGGCGGAAGCATCTCAGAATTGTGGAATAACATGGTGTGAAATTCACGCTCCACATCGACTACCGTGATACTGTCAAATTGATTGCTTTGAGGCATGCCCCCAACACAACAGAGGCGATCAGTACTAGCAAAAATTCCACGCGTTAAGCCAATCAATACAGCACTCCGCAGTTGGGAAAATCGATGATTACTATAAGCCCGCAGTGGCAAGACCGCATCGATTTCCTCGTGGTCACTGACGACCTCAGAAGTACCCTGCGCAATCAGTACAGTCTTGAAGCC
The DNA here is from genome assembly GCA_949524905.1 of Opitutia bacterium UBA7350. GTDB lineage: Bacteria > Verrucomicrobiota > Verrucomicrobiia > Opitutales > Coraliomargaritaceae > UBA7445. Next base: position 62,653 of record CATINC010000013.1, read on the forward strand.
CTTAAAAGTCTCGCCGATTTCTACTCGCCCCCCAAAAGTATCCCCAAAAACTAAAACCGCACCACATTTGGCCCCGCGCGCAATTTTTGCAGCCTCTCTTAAAATTAGTTTGTTAAAACGATTGTGTTGTCGAGGTAAGCGTTTGCCTTCGCCGCTAAAGACCGTCTTTAAAGTTGTTTGAAATGACCCCAGGCTATGAGCTACGTCCAATCGCTCCATCAGATCCTTATCCTGAAAAACCCGTGCCAAAGAAGCTAAGCTATACAAATAATTTCGTGCCTTCTCGGAAGCCAACAAAAGAAACACATACCGAATTTCTCCGTACTCTTTTTGACCCTCGTAGTTCAGCCCCTCTGGGCAACGCCCCACTGCGAGCATATAACTTCGATTCATCTTTACCCTCGCGTGCGGAAGGGATATGCCGCCGCCTAAATAAGTCGTCATTTGCCGTTCCCCCTCTTGCAGCTTTTGAAGCAACCCTGCCTTACTGATTTTGCTTTCTTTGGAAAAGTCACAAACCTCGAGTAATTCCGCCAATGCACCTTTGAAATCCGTACTCTTCAAATCAATGACGCGACTACGGGAAATGTAACGGTCAATGCGCATAAGGATGAAGATTTTTTAACAAGCTGTAAGGAATACGTATATTACATACGTAAGAAAGGGGCAAGAAAGGTTCCGAGCTTCCAAAGGCAAAGCGCGGGTTAAATTTAAAACTCCAACTGCAGTCTATTTTTCCCACTCGATTGCACCTTTTCGCAATTCATAAACCAATCCTATCACCAAAACAAATAGGAAAAAGAATACCGGCAATAGAATTGGTAACTGTGCTAACATAAATTCACGGAAGACCATCACCCATGGAATCAAGAAAACAACTTCTATATCAAATAGGATAAATAGCATCGCGGTCACATAAAACTTAACTGCGAATCGTGCACTCCCAGAACCTTGCGCCAACATCCCACATTCATAAGGAGAATTCTTGATAGCGGAACCCTGCGCACGTTGACCAAAAATATGCGAGGCGACCAAGATCGTAACCGCGATTCCTAAAACAAGAACCACCTGAACTAAAATTGGGTAAAAGTCCGCTAATTGCATAACATAGTAAAGTATCGCTTTTAGTTTTTATTCAAGGCGTTTCTCTAAAAGGGGTGCATTTATTCACTTTAACCTTACTACTCGTTGCTCGATTGCACTTCGCTCATAAGCTCCTAATCCTAGACTTGTGGCAAAGGGTAATTGTTGAGGAATCGATGAAATTTCAGGAAAACCTGCCAAGCGTCGCCTCTCGTTTATCGCATCATATAACAAGCGATCTAAAGCCACCGGATCAGCACTCATTCTCAAAACCTCCTCACGGTGTGTGTAGAGTGAATTGAAAAAAGGTCCTCCAATGAATTGATAGGAATCCATGGGCATAAAATGAAGTACCGCCTTATTAACCAACTCAGGGATTGCAGCGATTTCAGCGACCGCTGCTGAGGCGGTTGCTTGGTTCACTAAAAAACGGCGACTATTGCTAACGTTCCAGAGCGTCATGTTGACCAAAGCACCATCTACTCCGAGCGCAGGATCGTCACAACCAACTGGTAGATTAATCCAGAAATCTACCTCAAATAGCAAGGGCAAGGGCAAAAAACTCCGACGAGCCACTCCCTCCGCTTCGGCAAGATCAGAATGGTTACTATTATAATAACGCATCGCAGGGGGCAAGGGACTGTCGTAATACCAATCCTCGTCATAATAATCTCCCCTATCCAAAGCCAATACAGGGCAGCCCTCAAAACTTAGGTCCGGCTCTGCAAGCGACGGCAAAATACCCGCCTGCCGCAAATTATAGCTATCCCTATCAACAATTAAGATATCCTTCCTCCCAAAACCTCGTCGCTCCAGCGAAGCAATCAAAGCCCGCAATAAAATTTTGGGCGTCGAAAGCCCTGAGCCACTACGCGTATTAACCTTCAAGCCTGCCTTACCCAGCGATCCAGGCTTAAGCTCCCGACCTACCGCCGATTCATATTCCTGGAGCAAAGACTCCACCGCCTGAGCGTAATTTGAACCTTCAGGTGTTGCCGCCTCCCAAACCAAACTAGATCCTAACAAACCCTTGGAGGCAAAAAGTAAAACAACCCAAAACATACAAAGTAAGCGGAATCTTCCACGCTTAGAGCTATCACCTTGACTCTTACAGACGCCGCACAAGTGTTCTTTGTAAACTTCTTTCCACATCCTTATCTTTAATACAATACATAGATGCAGACCATAAAAAATAAAAAAACCCGCATCCGAAGCAATTTTCCCGTCATTCTATTGACTGCTCTGCTAGCACTCAATGCCTGCACAGACCCAGAAACCGCTCAGCGCAAACAACTTGAAGAAGCGATCACCCTTCAGGAAAACGGCCAAGATCATGAAGCCCTCATCATTTTTCAATCCCTGCTTACGATTCGACCCGAGGATCCTGACCTCCTGCAAAGAATTGGCGAAATCTACCAAAATGCCAACGACCTCAATCTCGCAGCCTTTTATCTTGAACAGGCTGCTTTAAACAATCCAGAGGATGCCGAACTCCTCCATAAATCCTACCTTGCCCTAGAAGCCGCTGGCGAAAATACCCTTCCCGCTCTGCGCCAACTCGCAAGCCGAGCACCGGAAAACATGGCCCCAAAACTTTGGCTCAAACTCGGTTATCTCCTTGCCCTTAATAACGAAACTCAGCCCGCACTCTCTGCTTATTTAAAAGGCATCCCCCAAGACACAGCCCAAAGCTCCCCCGATACCGCTAACGCTATCGCCATCCTTTTTCTACAACTCAATAACACTGCCCCAGCAGAACGCTGGTTCAAAATTGCCGCTCAAGACAGTGGCCCCGAAGCCCTCACCGCACTTCTGGGACTCCTAGAGATAAAACTAAGCGCCGCCGAATGGTCCGCTGCCGAAGACCTTATCCAAAAACTGGATCAACGCTTTCCGGGCGCAGTGGATGCTAGTAATTGGGCTACCGCACGCGGTGAACTCCAAAAATGGCGAAAAGCTCAGCAGGAGATGACGGAGACCTTAAAAACTACGGATGCTAAAATCACCAAGACTTCAGCTACTGCTGCATCAGACTCCAGAACCAAAACAGCTAATTCCAGTAAAAGTATTTCCGCCGATGAATTTGACCTCATGGAAACCCTCGCCAACAAACCGGCGGTCGAAACTGCGGAAACAAAGACTCAAACAATCGAATACAATCCAGGCATTCGCATTCAACCAGCCGACCCTGATTTGGGAGAAAACTCGGCCTCGCCACAGCCCACCCCAATTGATCCCTTAATCAATGCAAATAAACTTGAACCCATCAAACCCGAAGTCCTTACCCAGACGGAAGCCCCTCCGATTGATCGCGATCAACTCCTTACGGAAGCAGAAAATTCCCTAATGCAGCGCAATTTCAAAAGCGCAATCCGGTTTTACTGGCAAGCCCTAGGCTTAGATAGCACCACCCCAGACGTTTGGAGTCTTCTCTCCCAAGCCTACACCCTCAACAGCGAAACTCGCAACGCCGAGACAACCGCCCTCGAAGCTGTCCGCCTTGCCCCCAAAGAAGTGGATTACACTCTAAAATACCTACGAATTGCCCAACGCAGTAAACCCCCCCAACTATTCCTGACAGAACTCAAAATCGCTTTTGATCGCTTCCCAAATAACCCTGAAATCATTATCTCACTTGCCCGTGCACGACAACGCATCAGCAAGGATCGCCTTGCCGCTGCTGCGCTCTACCAGCAATTTATCACACAATTCCCTAGCCATCCCCTACGCCCAGAAGCTGAAACATCACTCAAAACTCTGACTGAGACAGCTCCCTAAGCTCGCTCTTTTAATCCGCAACAATAAGCACGTGCCGCGAGTCGCTCAAAGCTCCATCGACGCCATGAAACACCAAGTGAACTTGGTGGACGTCATCTCTCCGTATGTGCAGCTCAAACGAGCCGGGCGTTCCTGGAAAGGACTCAGCCCATTTACTCAGGAAAAAACCCCCTCCTTCTATGTCCACCCTGACCGCGGATTCTTTAAATGCTTCAGTACTGGCGAAGGTGGCGACCTCTTTAGCTTCGTCATGAAGATGGAAAACCTCGAATTTATCGAGGCTGTCGAATTCCTCGCCCAAAAATTTAATATCAACCTAGAATACGAAGCCGGAGGACCTTCAAAAAATGACCTCTCTCTACGCAAGCAAATCTTTGCCGTTAATGACCTCGCAGCTAATTGGTTTCATCATCAATTCATCCATAGCGACGAAGCAGCACCGGTCCGCCAGTATTGGAATGATCAACGCGGCTTTGATAACGCCACAGCCGAAACGTATAAAGTCGGCTATGCTCCAGCAGCGCTCAACGCGCTCGCACTCCTTTGCCAAAAAAAGGAGATCTCGACTGAGGCGATGCACCAATCCGGCCTCTTTTATGCCTACGATAACGAAAAAGACCACCAGCGATTTAAATCTCGTTTTCGCGGCCGCCTTATGATTCCCATTCGCGACGTCCAAGGTCGTGTTGTCGCCTTTACTGCTCGGCAACTTCCCCAAACTCCTAAAGACGATCCCGCCCGAGAAGCCAAGTACGTAAACTCCCCGGAAACCCCCATCTTCAACAAAGGTCGCATCCTCTTTGGCATGGATCACGCCCGAAAACACCTTAAAGAAGACAGTAGCTTTCTCCTTGTCGAAGGACAACTCGATGCTATCCGCTGCTGGTCCGTTGGCCTCCATACCGCCATTGCACCTCAAGGTACCGCCCTAACCGAGCAACAACTCCACCTCCTGAGGCGCTACGATCCAAAGTCCGTCGAATGCCTCCTCGACGGCGATCGCGCCGGACGCAAAGCCGCCCTCCGCTCAGTTCCCCTAGCCCTAAAAGCAGATCTCGATTTTCATTTTCTTCTATTACCTGAAAAAATGGACCCCGATGACCTGCTACGGGAACACGGCGCCGAGGGCCTCGATTCACTTCGCAAAGATGCCCTCAACGGCATTGAGCTCACCCTCAAGGAAACGCTACCAACGGATCGAGCACCCTCTACTCACGAAAAAACCGCCGCATTGCGTCAAGTTTTTGAACTACTGCAGCACATCCCTTCATTGGTTGCTCGCGAAGATTACCTGAGCCAAGCTGCCCGCCAACTGCGAGTTGATCCCGAAGCCGCTCTGCGCGACTTTCGGAAATTTATCCCCAAAACATTGGCGAGCACCCCTCAACCTGCTCCCAATGCAGAATCAAATTCAAGCGACAGGCTATTGACACAAGCCACCTGGGAATTACTTTGGCTCGTTTACCATCACACCGAATATGCTCAAGCCGTTGCAAATGCCACTGATTTTGAATGGCTCGACACTCAATCTCCTGCCGGTCGCATTTTGGGCCGCATCCTTGCTGAAATACAAGAAGGTCTCCTTGATAATAACCAAGCTATAGAAAGTCTCCTCGATACAAACGAAGACCGTCAAATCCTTGCCGAAATCAGCCTACGCGAACTGGAAGTGGAACAACCTGCTCGTCAAATACATGATTGCCTTAAAACTGTGTTTCGTAATCACTTACAAAAGTTAAAACAGGAATTGGAACAAAAAGTTGCCAACATTGACCTTTCAGAGGAAAACCGCCTACAACTTATGCGCAAAGTGCGCACTATTCGAGAAACTCTGAGTAAACCGATAGATTTTCAAATTAAATAAATACTACCTGACTTGTTCACGCTATGCCTGCCTCAAAAAAGAAAACAACTGCCAAGAAAACCCTCCGAAAGACTGTCAAAAAAACGGCTCGAAAGGTGACCCAAAAGGTAGCCCCTAAAAAAGCAGTTGCTCAGAAAAAAGCACCTGTGAAAAAAACTGCCAAAAAAGCCACTCCTGTAAAAGCAGTCGCTCAGAAAAAAGCACCTGTGAAAAAAACTGCCAAAAAAGCAGCCAACAAGAAAGTTTCCAAAAAAGCCACTCCTGTAAAAGCAGTCGCTCAGAAAAAGGCCCCCGCTAAAAAGGTCACTAAAAAGGCAGCCACGAAGAAGGCAGCCACAAAAAAAGCCTCTACAAAGGTGATTGAAGAAATCAGCGATGAGGCCATTGCCAGCATCAGCAAAAAACGCCGTCTCTCCCCCAAAGCTCAGGAAAAACTTAACGAACGCATACGCACCTTGATCCGGCTCTCCAAAGAACAAGGTTTTCTTACCTTCAAAGACATCAATAAATCACTGCCTGAAGGTGTGAATAATCCTGATGAAATTGAAAATGTCATCACCATTCTTCAAAACCTTGAAGTCGAAATCCTCGACGACAGCGAAGTTGAAAGTTTCAAAGCCCGCAAAGAGGAAACAGAAGAAAAAGAAGTTCGCAGCTCTCAGAATGACATTTTGGACGACCCTGTCCGCATGTACTTAAAACAAATGGGGCAAGTGCCTCTACTCACCCGAGAAGAGGAAGTTGCTATCTCTAAACGCATTGAAAATGCCGAGCAACGCGCACAAGACGCTCTTTTTTCCACTGCCCTGACGCTAGAATTTCAAAACGATATTGTTCGGAAACTCCTCAATCGAGAGGAACGCTTTGATCGCGTTGTGCTTGATAAGAAAATTGATAGCCGCGAAACGTATTTCAACAGCTTACCAAAACTGCTTGAACGCGCTCATGGACTGGGCGAGCGCATCTACTCCGCTTGGGACAGCCAAATAGAAGCCGCCAAGGCAAAGAAGGAAAGTAACCGCAAGCGTGCTTCCACCCGCATGAAGAAATATGAAAAGGAATTGCGCCTGACCCTTCGTAAATACTGCCTCAAATTAAAAATATTTGAAGATTTCCTTAAAGACTTAAACCCCACCTACCGCGAACTCAAGGACCTCTATGATGACCTTGAAGCTGTCGGCAAAGTAACCACTCGCCGCCGCAAAAAAGTCAACGTTCCCGCTATTGAAAAGAGACTCCAAGTAATCAAAACCGAGTTTAAAATAGAACCCCAAGAACTGATGGAGTTAATTCGCGAAGTGCGCCTAGGTATGCGGGAGGCACACAAGGCTAAAACCGAAATGGTCGAAGCAAATCTGCGCCTTGTTATTTCAATAGCAAAAAAATATACCAATCGTGGCCTCTCCTTCCTAGACCTTATCCAAGAAGGTAATATGGGTCTAATGAAAGCCGTTGAAAAATTTGAATATCGTCGCGGCTACAAGTTCTCGACCTATGCTACTTGGTGGATTCGCCAAGCAATTACACGCTCCATTGCAGATCAAGCACGCACCATTCGAATTCCAGTGCACATGATCGAAACCCTAAACAAGGTCATGCAGGTTCAGAAACAACTCCTCCAAGAGTTGGGCCATGAACCCACTGCCGAGGAAGTTGCTGAAGAAATGAACCTGCCACTCGAGCGCGTTCAATCAATCATGAAGATGGCACAGCAACCCATTTCCCTACAAAGCCCTGTTGGCGATTCCGACGACACCAACTTTGGTGATTTTATAGAAGACAAAGGTGCAGAAAATCCATACGATATGACTGCTTACAGTCTTCTGAGAGAAAAAATTACCGATGTGCTCGACAGCCTTACGCCCCGTGAGCGCCGAGTGCTTTCACTTCGCTTCGGCTTAGTCGATGGTTACTCTCGCACCTTGGAAGAAGTGGGTCGTCAATTTAAAGTTACTCGAGAACGCATCCGCCAAATTGAAGCAAAAGCGCTTCGGAAAATGCGGCACCCTACTCGTATCCGTCAACTGCACGGATTCTTTGAAGGCGATATCAATCTCGACAAACCCGGCATGGATAGTATTAAAAGAGATATCGGAAAAGAATAAACTAACCGTTTAGTAACATAGATGTATAAAAAAATTAACTTTTTTCTTCTGAGCACATGCTTGATTACAAGCATTGCTTGTAGTGAGTACAGCACCATTCCAGCTGGCGCTGAAGTAGAACTAGCCAATCCGGTTACTCCACTCTTTAAGGGTCCCACGATCGTCCATGCAGACATGATAGAGCGCATCGCAACCATTCGCTACGGGCATGAATTAGAAGAAGTATACTTAATCGTAAAAGATACGAACGGCGAGCAGGTGGCTCTTTTGAAAAGCCTTCCCCTTCGTCCCGGAAGTTTGCGCACCGCTGACATTCTTGAAGGTACGCCTAAGATCAACCAACGTGTTAGCTCTGCTACTACTGAGCAAAATGAAGCTTACCAAAAGATTTACCCTAACGTCACCGAAGATAATTAATTTACCATCCACCCTGCTATGCATATCCCTACACTTGCCTTTTTGCAGAATCTCCGTGCGCCAGAGATCATTTTAATTTTCTTAGTCGTCTTGCTCCTATTTGGCGCCAAGCGATTACCTGAACTCTTTCGCTCATTCGGAAAGTCCATCCGAGAATTCAAAAAAGCCACCTCTGAAATAGAGGATGATATTAGGACCGCAATGGATGAAGAACCCAACGTGCCCGCTAAACCACCTGCTGGGCAAGTTGCCGCAGAGAGCGAAAATAGCCCTACAAGTGCACCCCTACAAGCTGAAGAAATTAGCTCAGAGTCTATTTCAGAAGCTTCTGATAAAAAAGACTAAGCTTACCTTTACCAGAGGCTAAGCGCAGCCTTCACGGTCACGAAGCAGTTTATACTCAACTGCATCCACCAAAGCTTCCCATGTAGCTTCTATTATGTTGTCACTCGCGCCCACCGTTCCCCAAGTTTCTCCGGTGATGTTATCACGAGTTTCGATCTGAACTCGGATGATAGCATCTGTACCATGCTGACTTTCAAGGATTCGCACCTTATAATCCACTAGCTCAATATCTGAAACAGCCGGGAAAACGGGCGATAAAGCTTTGCTTAAGGAGTGTGCCAGCGCATCCACTGGGCCACTCGCCTCACTGACGGTATGGTGATCTTCGCCGTTGATACGTAAGTGTACCGTTGCCTCAGAACAAGCGTCGCGATCACCTTGGTGGTGACTCACCATTACGCGATAGCCTACCAAATCAAAGTCGGTACGTTTACCTTTTAAGAACCGGGCAAGCAGTAATTTAAAGGAAGCATCCGCAGCCTCATACTCATAGCCTTTGTACTCCAGATCCTTTAACTGCGCGAGAAAGTCTTTCATTTCCGGAGCACGTGGATCTACTTCAACCCCAATCTCCTTAGCTTTCATCATGATGCTACTGCGTCCGGACATATCTGAAACAAGTATACGGGTGCGATTACCAACAAGCTCCGGCTCAATATGTTCATAACTCCGCTTAACCTTTGCGGCAGCATCCGCGTGCACGCCTCCCTTGTGCGCAAAGGCACTTGACCCAACAAACGGTGCTTTTGTATCGGAAGAACGATTCGCCATGGCATCTACAAAAAGGGATAAATCGCGCAATTTTTCCAATTGTGAACCACAGTTGAGCTCGCAATTCATCTTGAGCGTAAGGTTTGGTATGATCGTCGTTAGATTTGCATTTCCATTGCGCTCTCCAACGCCATTGATCGTTCCCTGCACCAAGCTTGCGCCAGCCTCAATCCCCGCAAGAGAGACCGCCACTCCAAGACCCGAGTCATTATGGCAATGCACACCTATGGCTGTGCCGGGGAAATGTGCTTTCACCGCTGTTACGGCTGCCTTAAGATCTCCTACAAGTTTACCGCCGTTAGTGTCACAAAGTGTAAGATTCACAGCACCGCCCCGTTGCGCAGCCTCCAGTGTTTGAAGTGCATACTCAGGATTGTCCGCATAACCATCAAAGAAATGCTCGGCATCATAAATGACTTCGCGTCCATGATCCGTTAAAAATCGAACGGATGCTTCAATCATTCGAAGATTTTCCTCAGCAGTTGTTCGGATCACCTCGATGACATGTAGGAGCCAAGACTTTCCAAAAATAGTGACCACAGGGGTCTGGGCTTCGAGTAATAGCTTTAATTGCGGATCTTCAGCTGCCTCCACCTTGGCGCGGCAAGTAGAACCAAAAGCTGCAATTTTGGCATGCTCAAGCTTGAGGGCCCGAGCTTCCTCAAAAAAAGCCATATCACGCGGATTTGATCCAGGCCAACCGCCCTCAATGTAATCAACACCGAATTGATCCAGTTTCTCGGCCACCCGCAGTTTCGCCGCCACTGTGAAGGAAACCCCTTCACCCTGGGTGCCGTCACGCAAAGTGGTATCATAGATTTTGATTGCCTGAGCCATGCTTAAAAGTACTTAGTTTGCCAGCAGAAAGCCTGTTGGCGATGGGGGCAAACCAAAAGCACTCAACAAATTTTACCTTTATAAATCGGAAATCTATCATTTTACGGACTTGCAGAATTCAAAATCTGCCCTAATCTCCGCCTCTTTTTGCAAACCAAACCATTAAGGAACTTCAACTTGGGAGACTCTCAAACCTTTTATCATCCAACCGAATAACGCACTATGAGCGACCTATCCACATACAGAAATATTGGCATCTTTGCCCACGTTGACGCAGGTAAGACCACCACAACCGAGCGCTTTCTTAAACTCACCGGTAAAATCCATAAACTTGGCGAAGTACACGACGGTGCCGCCACCACCGATTTCATGGAGCAGGAGCAAGAGCGTGGTATCACCATTCAATCGGCGGCTACGACTTGCTTCTGGCCCGGTAGCGAGCAACAGCACACCACCCCCTATCGTTTTAATATCATCGATACCCCCGGTCACGTGGACTTCACCGTAGAAGTCTATCGCTCTCTCAAAGTGCTTGATGGTGGCGTTGGTGTTTTCTGTGGCTCCGGAGGTGTTGAACCTCAATCCGAAACCAATTGGCGCTATGCTAATGATTCCAAAGTCGCCCGCCTCATTTATGTCAACAAGCTCGACCGCATTGGTGCAGACTTCTACAAAGTCGTAGAACAGGTCAAAGACGTCCTTGGTGCCATACCCCTTGTCATGGTGTTACCGATTGGTAGTGAAAGTGACCTGAAAGGGATTGTTGATCTTCTTACCCGTAAAGCTTGGGTTTGGGATGAGAGCGGTGACCCCCTCAATTATGAAATCCAGGAAGTTCCAGCTGACATGGCTGACAAAGTTGAAGCATACCGCTCGCAACTCATCGAAACTGCAGTCGAGCAGGACGATGACGCCATGGAGGCCTATCTCGAAGGCAATGAGCCCGATATTGATACCCTCAAAAAATGTATCCGCAAAGGCACCATTAAGTTGGACTTCTTCCCAACCTATTGCGGTTCATCATTTAAAAACAAAGGCGTTCAACTCATCCTCGATGCGGTTGTCGACTATTTGCCCAACCCGACCGATGTAACCCCTCAACCTGAGGTTGATGCCGATGGCAACGAAACAGGTGAGCAGGCTGTTGTTGATGCTGGCCGACCACTACGAGCGCTGGCTTTTAAAATCATGGACGATAAATATGGTGCCCTCACCTTTACTCGAATTTATTCAGGTAAGATATCCAAGGGTATGAACGTGCTCAATACCACTACCGGGAAAACAGAACGGATTGGTCGCATTATTGAAATGCATGCAGACGAGCGCAACGAGGTCGACCGTGCTCAGGCAGGTGATATCGTCGCACTCCTCGGAATGAAGTCTGTGCAAACTGGCCACACGCTTTGCGATCCCGACCACCCGGCAACCCTTGAGCCAATGGTCTTCCCAGAGCCTGTTATTTCTATCGCCGTCAAACCCAAAGATAAAGGTCAGGCTGAAAAACTAGGCACCGCTATTGGTAAAATGGTTGCTGAGGATCCTTCTTTTCAGGTTGAAACCGATGAGGATTCCGGCGAAACCATCCTTAAAGGAATGGGTGAGCTACACCTCGATATTAAGGTCGATATCCTTAAACGCACCTATGGTGTTGAGGCTGAGATCGGCAAGCCGCAAGTGGCTTATCGTGAAACCATCACGGCACCCGTAAATGATAGCTACACCCACAAGAAGCAATCCGGCGGTTCAGGTCAGTTTGCTAAAATTGACTTCACCATCGAGCCAAACGAACCGGGCGAAGGATTTGCATTTGAATCCAAGGTTGTTGGCGGTAACGTCCCCCGCGAGTTCTGGCCTGCCGTTGAAAAAGGCTTTAAAAAGTCGATCGAGAAGGGCCCACAGGCTGGCTACCCGGTAGTTGATGTTAAATTTACCCTCAATGACGGCGCGTTCCACGCAGTTGATTCATCTGCCGTTGCCTACGAGATCGCCGCTAAAGCCGCATACCGTCAATCCATGCCAAAAGGTCGCCCTGAAATCCTAGAACCCATTATGAAACTCGATGTCTTCTGTGGAGAAGAAAATATGGGTGATGTCATCGGTGACCTCAACCGTCGTCGCGGCATGATCAAATCACAAGAGCCCGCAAATACTGGAACTCGCATTAAGGCAGATGCCCCTCTTTCCGAAATGTTCGGCTATATCGGTTCACTCCGCACGATGACCTCTGGGCGTGGACAATTCTCCATGGAATTCTCGCATTATTCCGCTACCCCAAAGAATGTAGCGGAAACCGTTATCAAAGAAGCCGAGGAACGCGAAGCTGCCAGACGCAAATAGACTCAAGTTCTGCAGCTAGCAGTTTTCTTTTAAGAGCCCACGACTTTATATCAGCGGGGGCTTCTTTTTGTAGCATTTACCAGAGACAAAAAAAGGAGCCCACGAAGGACTCCTTTTTGAAAGCTATTTTAAACAAACAGGTGCTTACTAGTAATCTCGTCCACCTTGGCCACGGTCACGACCGCCTCCAAAGTTACGACCACCACCACCGCGGCGATCCCCTCCGAAATTACGACCGCCGCCACCGCCACGTTCAGGACGCTCCTCACGGGGACGCGCCTCATTGATCACGATTGGGCGACCCATAAATTCTTCCCCATTGAGAGCGTTGATTGCTGCTTCCATGGACTCCTTGGTGTCCATAGTCACAAAGGCAAACCCACGTGGACGACCCGATTCTCGATCTTTCGCGATGTAGACATCTTCTACGCCACCATGGGACTCAAACAGGCTTTTAATATCTTCAAACCCCGCATCAAATGAGAGGTTTCCTACATACATTTTGGTATTCATACTTAACTTTGTCTTTTATTCTATCGGCCTGCTCCCATGCCCTGAGCGTTCAGAATTGAACGAAATCTAACCTATTTTTGTTTTAAGGAAGACCCTACCCACGCATTGAATTTGTACAGTTGATAAGGACAAAGTAAAAGTGAGAAATTTAAAAATAGCAAGCCGTCATTTCCTTGTTAAAAAACAATGACAAACCTTAAATCTTATTAAAAATATAAAGACTTGGCAAAGTACCCGGATTTCGCCGAAATGGTGGGAGCTGCGGGAGTCGAACCCACGACCTCTACCATGTCAAGGTAGCGCTCTAACCAACTGAGCTAAGCCCCCATTTCAGATTGGTCGGTTAACATTGAGCTAAGCAAGATAACTGCAAGCCTATTTTATGGCACACGCCCTTAAACGTTTGCTAGACCGTGCGCGAATAGCGGCCTTCACTTGCAGACTCAAGATAGGCATCAAAACACATCGCCAAATTTCGTATGAAAAGACGTCCGTGCCCTGTCACCTTGCAGCCAGCTGCTGTCCACACTAGCAATCCATCTTCAACAAAAGTCTCCAGTTGCATGAGCGCTGCTGAAAAATGACTGCGGAAGTCAATCGACCACTTCTCACCGGTTGCATCAAAATCCAGCGCCATGTCGCACATCAAACGCATAATGACATCCGCTCGTAGTTTATCCTCTTTCGTCAATTCATAGCCTTTAGCTATCGGTATAGTCCCTGCCTCAATACGCATGCGATAGCTTTCTAAATCTTTCACATTTTGCCGAAATCCATTAGCACCTTGGGAAATACTAGAAATGCCAAAACCGCAAATCTCAACTCCAGCCCGCGTGCTGTAGCCCTGGAAATTGCGCTGCAAACTACCCTCTTGCTGAGCGATCACCAGCTCGTCACTGGGCAAGGCGAAATGATCCATCCCGATATAAACATAACCCGCATCTGTCAGACGTTCGATACATAACTTTAATAGTTGCAACTTTGTTTCTGCATCTGGCAAACCTATGCGTTCCAGTATCTTCTGCGCCGGAGCCATCCAAGGGACGTGCGCATAATTAAAGACCGCAAAGCGCTCTGGCTTGAGCACCAATACATCATCCATAGTACGGTGAAAGCTCTCTGGAGTTTGTTTTGGCAAGCCATATATAAGATCGAGATTGATGGAATTAAAACCATTACCACGCAGCAACTCCATGGCTTTAATATTATCGGATTGAGGCTGAATGCGATGAATGGCTTTTTGCACTTCTGGGTCACAATCCTGCACCCCAAAGGACGCTCGTGTAATACCCATACGAGCAAAAGCTTCTACCTGCCCCGCAGTCAATCGGCGTGGATCCAGCTCCACAGATTTTTCCGCATCTGCACTAAATTGAAAATGTTGGTCAATAAGAGCAGCCAGTCGATCGATCTGATCCGCTCCAAAAAAATTAGGCGTACCACCCCCAAAGTGCAATTGCTCCGCAACTCGATTTGGGGCGATGTGTCCTTTGTACAGTGCTAATTCTTTTTCAAGCAAATCAAGATAGTCATCGGCTCGTCCTTTGTCTAAGCTCGTGATCATATTACAGCCGCAAAACCAGCAGAGGGTCTCGCAAAAAGGAAGGTGGAAATACAGTGAGAGAGGATCTGCTGCCTCCGTAAGAGATCGGATTAAGCTAGAGGCATCCTTATATTCCGTAAAGTGGTTGGCGGGCGGGTAACTGGTATAACGAGGCCCAGGCCGGTTATATTTTTCAATTAATGTTAAATCTTGGGCGGTAAGTTGCATCGTTACTGAATAGCTTAGCTTGCTGGATACGGTCGGATTGCCAAGTCGTAAGCACAAAAACCTAGACTTAGATAAAAATCAAACGCCGGTATGATAAAAAAGCCCCCGGGAATAATCCACGGAGGCTTAAAATGGAGCGAGCGAAGAGGTTCGAACTCTCGACATCCACCTTGGCAAGGTGGTGCTCTACCAACTGAGCTACGCTCGCTAAAAGCGCATACCATGCGTTGCCTGAAATTAGCTGTCAACGCGATTTTTTACCGCCCTTTACTCGCTTCGCGTCATGTTTAACTCAAAGGAAAGCTGACTTCGCACCGTGTCCGGTAAGGCATAAAAATTATCCTGATCCAGTACCTGTGAACAATTTTCACTCAACAGATAACTTAGAATGGGCTTTATTCGCTCTGTGTTCGATTTTTCGAAAACAACGTAAAACGGCAAGCGGAATGGGTAATCGCCATAATGAACATTATCAACCGATGGTCCATATGCAGGCATGTCATCATCCACAGACACCATTAAAGTTTTTACTTGGCTGGATTTGGCGGCCCGGGAAACTAAGCAAATGCAGGTCACGTCATTTGCAATGACTCTATCTGCATTTTCAGTATCAGTGTTATTGATCGAACTCTTAAAGGTCTTTGAACCTAGCGCGGTGTATTTAAAAATTTCACTGGAAATACTAGGCTTCGTTTCTACTACCATAGCTTTGATGCTGCGTCCTGTCCAACCGCTAAGTCCTAAATCACCCCAGTATTTGTAATCTTGTGTCTCGTTTTTGCCAAATATTCCTCCCAGCTGAGGGATGCTAATCTCACCCAATGGATTGTCTACATTCACCGTTAAAACCGCTAGATCATATGCCAAAGGAATGACGGAATACCGCTCTGAATCCGGTCTAAGGTATCCATCAGGGATTGCTATAATAGCAATATCGAGTTCATCTGAGGTCATACGCTCCATTGCCGGCAAACTACCTTCCTTATAGAAGTCAAATTCCATTGAGTTTTGCTCCGCAAAATCAGCGATCGCTGACTCAATCGTATCGGCTAGCAAATCTGAAACCGCAATGCGGACTTTTTCAGCCTTAAGAACCGATAAAACCAGACTAAACCCTAAAAAATAAACCAGAGGGAGGCACTTCATGATCAGCTACATTTTTTGATTGTCGCGAACAATATAATCCTCAACAGACTCTTAACTGTGAGTCAAACATCTTTAAGGATTTTAAAGACGCCCTTTTAAGGATCCAGTTCAGGCCATTGTGTTAGTTTTCGATGCAGAGTACGCCGACTGATCCCCATTAACTCGGCTGCTTTTGTGCGATTGCCATTGGCCTTTATTAAGGCATTTCGCAGCAGTTGCTTTTCATTTTCTTCTTTACTCAAACTAGCACTTGAAAAATTTTTAACGATTGGGCTTTCAACACTCGCATCGTCTTTTATTTGATGGTACTTTTCCTCCAGATCATATTCATTCACCTTACTGCCACGCTTTAGTATAACAATATTTTCGCAGAAATTACGTAACTCACGAATATTACCGGGCCATGGGTAGGACTTCAATAATTTGAGTGCACCTTCGCTGATCTCAACCACTTCAACTCCGTTTTCTTGACTGAACTGCTGAGTATAGTGCTGCAATAGCGTCATAAGATCATCAACGCGCTCCCTCAGTGGTGGTAGCGGGATCGTCACCACATTCAAACGATACAGTAAATCTTCTCGAAACTCTCCAGTCTTTACCATTTCAGATAAATTCCGATTGGTAGCACACACCAGACGAACATTGACGTCTATTGGTTTTGAGCTCCCTAAACGCTCAAAACGACGCGTTTCTAAAAAACGAAGGAGTTTAACCTGAGTAGCGGCATCGATCTCTCCAATTTCATCTAAGAAAAGCGTGCCACCATCGGCAGCCTCAAAACGACCGATACGACGCTCGCTTGCGCCTGTAAACGCCCCTTTTTCATGTCCAAAAAGTTCACTTTCTAACAAGTTGACCGCCAATGCCGCGCAATGCACCGGTACGAAAGGTTTGCGCACACGGTTACTGTTTTGGTGTATCGCTTGTGCGATGAGCTCCTTGCCCGTCCCTGTCTCCCCTTCCAATAAGACCGTTGCTCGTGAAGGTGCTACAAGCTTGACGGTTTCTAATACCTGCTTCAATCCCGCCGAATTTCCAACGATACCATTAAAACTATATTTCTGGTCTAGGCGCTCATGCAGGACCGAATTCTCCTGTTCTAATTTTCGAGATTGTAGAGCCCGCTTGATCAAGATCTCCAGCTTTTCGAGGTTTACTGGCTTCGTTAAAAAATCAAAAGCACCTCGACGCATCGCTTCCACCGCAGTTTCAACATTGCCGTAAGCCGTCATCATAATCGCAATTGGACGGTTAGATTGCTCTAAACAATGGTCAATCACCTTTAAACCTGATTTGCCCGCCATGCGCAAATCCGTCAAGACTACCTCAAATGATTGCGCCCCCATTAAATTAAAAGCCTCGTCCGCACTGGCGGCTAAAAAGACATCATAGTCCCCCTCCAGAGCAGCGCTCAAACCCTCACGCGTGTTCCTTTCATCGTCAACTATGAGTATAGTTGCTGGCATGAGTGACATAAAGGCACAGTTTTTCGCGACTGCAAGGCTATTTTTGAGGCGAAACATTTTGTCCCATCTTTACCACTACCTACCCTTGATTTTTTCAGATCCATTCGCTATCTTATTAAGTTCTGAATTTTTCACGTCACATCTAAATCATGAAAACAAGCCAACCTGAACGCCACGAATTTCAAGCAGAGGTTAAACAAGTCCTCGATATAGTAGTTCACTCTCTCTATACCGATAAAGAGATCTTTGTTCGTGAATTGATTTCCAACGCCTCAGACGCCAGCGAAAAATTACGTCACACTCAAATCACCGAAAAGGAAATTTTCGACGCAGATCTCGACCTAGAGATTCAAGTTACCAGCGATGAAGCGGCGGGTCAGATTACCCTACAGGATTTTGGTATCGGCATGACGCGCGAAGAATTAGTCGAGAATCTGGGCACAATCGCACACTCCGGCTCAAAAGCATTTCTCAATGCCCTCAAGGAAAGCGGTGAACGCAATGAAAATCTCATTGGTCAATTTGGGGTTGGATTTTACTCTGCCTTTATGGTCGCAGAAAAAGTGGAGGTCTACACACGCACTTGGCGCCAGGAAGGTGAATGCCTTTGCTGGTCGAGTGATGGTTCCGGCGCCTATGAAATCCATGCGGCTAAGGGCGAGCGCCGTGGCACCCGCATCGTGCTCAGTCTGAAGGATGAGTACAAAGAATTTGCCAAAAAAGACCGCCTAGAAGGCATCATTAAAAACTACTCCGCTTTCGTGCAATTCCCCATCAAAGTTGATGGCGAAGAACTCAAAACAGTACAAGCCCTCTGGCTGAAGAATAAAAACGACATCACCGAAGAAGCGTACAAAGATTTCTACAAATTTCAGGCCAAAGCCTTTGACGAACCGCGCTTTTGGCTTCACTTCTCTGCCGATGCTCCGCTTGAAATCCACAGCCTTCTTTTTGCACCCACTGAAAATATGGAAGGCTTCGGCTTTGGCCGTATGGAGCCAGGCGTCGCCCTCTACTGCCGCAAAGTTCTCATCGACAGCGAGCCAAAAAACCTTCTCCCCGACTGGCTGCGCTTTGTGCGAGGTGTCGTTGATAGCGCCGACCTGCCACTCAACATCTCTCGTGAGTCCATGCAAGACTCCTCCCTTATTCAAAAACTCAACAAGGTTATCACCAAACGCTTCCTGAATTTATTAGAAGATAAGGCCAGCAAGGAACCCGAAACCTATGAAGACTTTTGGGCTAAATTTGGTCTCTTCCTAAAAGAAGGCGTAACCACAGATTTCACTCACCGTGACCAACTCCTAAAACTCCTTCGCTACGAGTCCTCCTACACCGAAAACGGCAAAACGACCAGTCTTGCAAATTACCTCAGTCGCGCACCTGAGAACCAAAAAGAAATTTTCTTCCTATCCGGCTCAAGCCGAGAGGCCATCGGAAACGGCCCGTACCTTGAAGCCTTCAAGGCCCGCAACATCGAAGTCCTCTTTATGCTCGAGCCCGTCGACGAATTCGTGACCAACCATGCTCGCAGCTTCGAAGAAAAGAATTTTGTCTCTGCTGACAGTGATGCTATCGACCTCGATGCCATCGCCTCGGTAACCGAGACCAACAAGGCAGAAGCCCTTGCCAGCGATGAAAGTGAAGCCCTTTGCAAATTCATCAAAGAATCACTGGGTGAAAGCGTAAGTGAAGTCTCCGCGAGTGACCGCCTCGTCGGAAGCCCCGCAATGGTCGTCAACAGCGATAAGATGATGACTACGCAAATGCGAAAAATGATGAAGGCTATGCAACAGGATGGCGGCATGATGGACAATGAACCCCCAGCTAAACTTCAAGTCAACCCGCGCCACCCCCTTGTCAAAAACCTTGCAAGCCTACACGAAAGCGACGCCAGCTTAGCTGAACTCATCAGCCATCAAATTTTTGATAACGCCAGAATGGCTGCCGGACTCCTTGAAGACCCTGCCTCGATGCTCCAAAGAAACTACCAACTCTTGGAGAAACTCAGTACCAAAAAAGTCTGACCTTACATCCGCTTGCTAGCTCCAGAGGAGTTGCTCCCTTAGATTTTACTTATTTAAGCACTAGGATCAAAAAGTAGCTCATCAAACAATTGCTTCCACCCAAACATGCTTAAGTCAAACAAGAGCACCCCCTTTCGCTACTTTAATCGCGAGCTCTCTTGGCTAGCATTTAATCGGCGCGTTTTAGAGCAGGCCGAATCAATAGAATACCCGCTACTCGAGCGGATGAAATTTTTAGCCTTCGTCAGTTTAAACCTAGACGAATTTTTTGAAATCCGCGTTGCCGGTATCCTGCAACAAATAAAGTCCGGCAGTCACGAATGCGGACCAGATGGACTCAGCCCGAAGGAACAACTCGAGCAAATCCAAAAGAAAGTGAGTCAACTCGTCGCCGATCAAAGCGAATGCTGGCGTTCGCAAATTGTTCCGGGACTAGATAAATCCGGAATCAAGTTTTGCGACTACGATGCCCTGACACGCCCTGAAAAAGAATGGGTACAGAATTATTTCATCAAGCAAGTCTATCCCATACTCACCCCGCTTGCCATCGACCCAGCGCACCCCTTTCCGACCCTAGTCAACAAATCGCTCTACCTTCTCGCCTCTATTGATGACCCTAAAACCCGAGCCATAGAGCGCCTTATGGCCATTATACCCGTCCCACGGATTCTGCCCCGTATCGTTCGCGTCGAAACCCCTAGGCGCGGTAATCCTGAAGTATACATCGCCCTCAGCGATATTATTAAACGTCACATAAATTCCCTCTTTCCGGGTTATCGTGTGCGCTCCGCAGTTCCTTTTCGCATCACTCGCAACAGCGATCTTTATTTTGATGAAGAAGAAGTTGAAAACCTCCTCAATAAAATTGAAGAGGAACTCCATAAACGCGAGAAAGGTGCGGCCGTACGACTCGAAATTGCTAAAGGTGCCGACTCCATCCTGCTCAAACAACTCCTGAAGGCAATCGAGTTAGCCCCTGAAAATGTGTACCCAATCGACGAAACACTCAACATGGCTCGTCTGATGAGTGCTTACGACCTCATCGATCGACCCGACCTCAAATTTAAACCTTTCACCCCTTTCGTTCATCCAGATCTGGAAAGCCATCAACCTCTCTTTGAGAAAATCGCCAAGCGAGATTACCTACTCCATCAACCTTACGACAGCTTTCAGCCTTTTATTGATTTCATCAGCCAAGCCGCTCAAGACCCGGCAGTCTTTGCCATCAAACAAACCCTTTACCGAACTTCCGGCGATTCTCCCATCGTGCAAGCGCTGATTGATGCATCCAGAAATGGCAAGCAAGTCACTGTTTTAGTTGAGCTTAAAGCACGTTTTGATGAAGCCAATAATATCAAGTGGGCGCGTCAACTTGAAGAGGAAGGCGTTCACGTTGTTTATGGACTGGTTGGACTTAAAACGCACTGCAAAACCTGCATGGTTGTCCGCCGTGAAAATGGTCGCCTCCGGCGTTACGCTCACCTCGGTACCGGAAACTATAACCCTAAAACCGCCCGCCTGTACACCGACCTCAGCTTATTCACTGCTAGACGCAAGATCACCAACGAGGTCGCTGATCTATTTAATTCTCTGACCGGATTTTGCATAAGCCCCAACTTCAAAAAACTACTGGTTGCTCCCTTTAACCTAGAGGCTTCGATCCAGCGCTACATTAAGACAGAAACCCGCAATGCCCTCGGAGGAAAACCTGCTAATATCATCATCCAAGCCAATAGCATCGTCGACCAGACGACTATAGATAATCTATATCGAGCATCGCAAGCTGGCGTCAAGATTGAGCTCATTATTCGAGGCATCTGCAACCTCGTCCCAAATGTCAAAGGCCTCAGCGAAAACATTCGCGTTCGAAGTATACTCGGGCGATATCTTGAACACAGTAGGATCTTTTATTTTGAAAATCACCAGGGACAGGAACCCCATCTCTTCACGGGAAGCGCTGACTGGATGCCCAGAAATTTTTACCGACGCATCGAATGTGTCTTTCCGGTCCAAGATCCTGAAATCCGCAAACGAGTCCTCGGCATCATAAAAGTGTACTTAAGCGATACTCATAATGTCCGACACTTAAAACCCGACGGCAGCTACCACTCTAAAAAACCCCGTAAAGGGAAACTCCCCTTCTGCGCACAATCATCACTTGCTGAAGCGGCGAAGCTTCGCCAAAAGTCACTCTATAAAAAAGCCAAGCGCTCGTCAGAAATAACTAAAGATGAAAATATTAAACCGGATTTAAATTAACCGCTCGCCCGGGTTAATCCTCACGAAGCGTGCGAATCATCTTCTACCAACTCTACTCACCCACTTTTTTGATAAACTCAAACGTACCAGAAGACCCTACAATTGTTCACTTGCCAAAAGTAGGAGACTTCAAACCATAAAATGCTGGAAATTTGCCGAAATAGCTCAGTTGGTAGAGCAACTCATTCGTAATGAGTAGGTCGTCGGTTCAAATCCGACTTTCGGCTCCAGTGCATCCCCCGAGTCCTTTCCTGATGTCATATTTTAAGCTCAACCAATCTTTATCCCGTAGCAATGATGTCCTCCTTTAAACAGACTAAAGACGGTACAGCCGTAAAAAATTTTATTCTGAAAAATGCCGCCGGAATGGAGGTAGAGATTTCCAGCTATGGGGGTATTATAACGCGTCTCCTCGTACCTGATCGCCACGGAAAACTTGCCGATGTTGTTCTCGGGTTCTCCAGTTTAGCGGAATACGAAGATGATAAGGCTTTTCACGGAGCACTCATCGGGCGCTACGGCAACCGTATCGCCAAAGGTCAATTTTCACTCAATGAAAAACACTACACCTTACCACTCAACAGTACCACTCATGCTATTGATTGCCATCTGCACGGTGGCCCAGACGGTTTTCATCAAAAAGTCTGGCAAGTGAATCCAGTTGGCAAAGATGATTACGATGGCCTCAAACTCAGCCTCCAAAGCCCAGACGGTGAAGCCGGTTACCCCGGGAACCTATCTGTTACGGTGCACTACTGGCTTTGCCCAGATAATGCCCTAAAAATTGAATACCATGCTACAACTGACCAAGCTACCCCAGTTAGCCTCACCAATCACAGTTATTTCAATCTCGGCGGCGAAGGTTCCGGAGATGTTCTGATGCATCAACTCCAACTAAAGGCGTCACATTTTACTCCTGTCGCACCCGGTATGATTCCTACCGGCGAACAGGCAGAAACTGAAAATACCCCTTTTGATTTCAAGAATCCAAAACCAATTGGAAGCTGTATTGATAAACCACATCCACAACTCCAAAGTGCTGGCGGGTACGACCACAATTTCGTTTTAGAAACACAACCAGGCAAACCTAGCGCTATCGCCCAAGTCATCGAACCTAATAGCGGACGCAGTATGCACGTCTATACCGATGCTCCGGGAGTTCAGTTTTATTCCGGCAATTTTCTCGATGGCAGTACAACCGGAAAGTCAGGAAACCCATACAATCAACATAGTGGCTTCTGCCTTGAAACTCAGCACTTCCCAGATGCGCCCAATCAGCCAACTTTCCCCACAACCGTCCTTGAACCCGGCACAAACTACCAAACGACTACGATTTATAAATTTGGCACTATTTAATCCCGCTGTTTGCCTTACTACATCACCTGCTTATGATGTTTGAATTACAAATGAAAGCGCGCAAAATAAAAGTCTATCCAGCCCACAAAATCGGAGAGACCGCTCATCAGATAACTTATGAATGGGGCGACAGTCGACGCACCATTAACACAGGCAAAAAAATGGCAAACCGTGAATCTCCACCCCACGGAGCAGGATCCTTCCACGACCCCCAACAACATTTTGAACTGCTCGATCGAGTTGAAAATCTTCTGCGTTCATCTTAACTTAAGACTCAGCTTGTGACGCTTGCATGCTTTTTTGATAAGCTGCCTTAGTACTTAAGATCAAGGGCTTAGAGATCCAAAAGAAGCCAAAATACAAAAGAGGAGCACACACTAACCAACCCACGGTAGCGTGCATAAATGACGCGCTGAATTCAATTAACATCTCACGCCAATCTGTGGCAAAACGCTCCGTTAATTCATAAAGACTGAGGCTCAGCGGTTCAGCCTTAAAGATCCATTCACCAAAACGCAAAAAAGGGTAGATCATCGCCAACTTTAAAGGCCCAGTAGTAAAATTTATCGCCAACACTACCGGCTGATTGAGTCGAAGCAGATACGCCGCACCCGTATTTACCGGTGTTGAAATCCCTAAAATCGGAAAAATACTGATGGTCAGCGCCATCCCAGTAGCACGCTGGCAATCGTGAACTCCAAGCCCTTGAGTCAGTTGTTTTCCCAATGTTTGTTTCAGTTGTCTCAGCACCTTTATAAATCTGTGCACACAAGCGACTCCTTACAAGGCTCCTTACCGTGAAACCTGACAACTCGAGCACCAAGCGGTTGTACGCGTCGCTACCACGCCACGATCTAGCACTCTGCTGCATTTTGGACAGGCACCGCCAGCTTTCCAACGATGCCTAAAAAGCCAATCTGCCGGCGGCGTTCGCTTTACATAATTTCCCGGACTAAATCCTACCTCCTCTTGATACTGCTCCGTGTTTCCATCCGCAATATGCTTCATGGCACCGCGACAAACCATACGACTGACCCGACGCACCGATGCAGCCTCAAATTGACCTAGGGGAACGGCCGGGTGATACCCTAATCGCCAGCAAATTTCATCTGCCATCCAATTACCCACTCCCGGGAAAAATGCTTGGTCCAACAAGACCGCCTTCAGCGCACGCTTACTCCGTCGCTCCTGAATAGCCTTCATATGAGCTAAGCTAAACCCTTTTGAAAGCACCTCCATGGGCAGCCCTACAACTGGATTAAAACCCTCCGCATGCAAAAACAAACGACCAAATTGACGGTAATCATTAAAAGCCAGATTCCATTCCCGCGTCTTTAAAACAAAGTGATCGTGTTTATGCGCTCTGCTACTCGTACGGCTTCGTGTTAAACGACCGGTCATCCCAAGGTGTAATTCCAAGCAACGACCCTTCCCGGTTATCCCTCCCTTAAATTCAAAAAACATTCGCTTGCCGTGGGTGCGACTGCCTACCAATACCGCTCCTCGTAAACCTCGTTTTAAAGTTGCGAGACTACAATCCCGATAAATCCGCGTCAGAGCATTACCAGACATTCCTCTTAGCGTGAGCCCCTCCGCAATCGTCCATACACGACGCGATAATTCGACTTCAGCTAGTTCAGGCATTCCAAGCGTTTAAAGCTTCCGTTTCACGTAAGCAATCAACTGTTTCACGATCGGTATACGTTTATATACAATATCGGTAGGATCCCAGTAGTCTTGATGAAAAATGACCCGCCCTTCGCTGTTAAAGCGAAAATGCGATACCCCCATTGATGCTTCCCAAGTACCTGGAGGGGTCTTCTTGAAATCAATCGCCATGGTCCAATCCACATAAAAATCCCCACCGCTGCGCACGATACGATTGAATAAAAAACGGACTCCGCTGACGGGCTCCAATCCGTGTAATAAATAGTCTCTCACAGCTTCCGCCCGGTCATATTGCTTAAAAGCATCCCTAAAATAAATCTGCTCAGCATAAACTCTGGTCACATTGGCTTCTAAATTATCGTAAGTATAATCGGTAAACAAATCCTCCAAAGCTTTGAGCATGGCAGCCTCCTCCACTGATCCCTCTGCAGGAAGATCATAGTTTGCAGGATCACTCGCTGCTAAAGCAGCACGATAGCGAGCATCGGGTACAGTTTGAGTGTGCATCGGTTCTTTATTAAAACAGCCTGAAGTTAGCAGCAGAAGCATCAGGCAGCATTTGAGGTTTATTAGCTTCAACATGGACAATCTTAATCTATCGTTTAGCTTAATGCTTCCTTACTGGGAGTTCGCACCCTGCCTCCCCAAACTTAAAACCACTACCCATCATGCCAAATTTTGGCATTCTACTCGCTGAAAAAGGTCTCTTACCCGACTGCCTTATACGCTTTGGCATCCGCCAACGCTTGCGACGTAAACTGAATCATTTGCAGACCGCTCCCAGATCCGAGCACGATTGGATCAAAATACTTGCCTCTACTCCGCTTGCAACCGAAACCGCTGCCGCAAACGAGCAACACTACGAAGTCCCCACCGATTATTTTCTGCAGGCACTAGGGCCTCACCTAAAATATAGCTCCGCTTACTGGGATGAAGATTGCGATTCCCTTGAACAAGCGGAGACTGATATGCTAGCCCTCACGTGCGAACGCGCTGAATTAAAGGACGGCCAAGAGATCCTCGAACTTGGGTGCGGCTGGGGCTCGCTCAGTCTTTTTATGGCGGCTCGCTACCCCAAGGCTCTAATAACCACCGTTTCAAATTCCTATACCCAGCGCTTACACATTGAAGAGCAGGCTCATTTGCGTGGACTGCCCAACCTCAAAGTCATCACCTGCGACATCAATCACTTCCAACCCGAGCAGCAATTTGACCGCCTTGTCTCAGTCGAGATGTTTGAGCACGTCCGCAACCATCGCCGCCTCTTCACTCAAATCGCAACTTGGCTTAAACCCGAGGCTAAAGTCTTTATCCATATTTTTGCACACCACACTCATGCCTTTCTTTACGAAGCAGAGCACGAAGACGACTGGATGGCGCGCTACTTCTTTTCTGGAGGAATCATGCCGTCTGCAAACCTACTCCCGCTAGCCGCCAACGATTCATTTAAGGAAGAGCACCGCTGGAACGTCAATGGGTGCCATTACCAAAAAACCCTAGATGCTTGGCTTGCGCTGCATGATGCCGAAGGCGAAAGCGTCATGAAAAGTCTCCGCCCCTGCTATGGCAATGAAACCAAGCGCTGGTTTCACCGCTGGCGCCTCTTCTACCTCGCTTGCTCCGAGCTCTTTGGTTATAATCGCGGAAAAGAGTGGAGCGTCATGCACTATCGCTTTGAGCTAAAACCAAAAGCATGAGCCACAGCCTCCCAAAACAAAGGATTGCCGTCATTGGTAGCGGGGTGGCTGGTTCAACCGCAGCCTGGCTCCTAAACCGCCACCATGATGTCCAACTATTTGAAAAAAACGAAACCCTTGGCGGTCATACCCGAACCTTGACCCTGGAGACTGGTCCAGATGCTGGCACCCCAGTTGATACCGGATACATTGTGATGAATCATCGCAATTACCCCAATTTCACAGAAGTCCTACGCGAGTTAGAAGTTGAACTCGCCGATAGCGTCATGTCTTTCAGTTACTATGATCGCTCGAGCCATTACGGATATTGCGGTAAGGGCATCAGCGGACTTTTCCCAAACCCAAGCTACTTAGCGAAACCGCAACACCTTGCCCTGCTTCGCGACCTTTGGCGATTTGCTCGCATTGGATATACTGATCTCCAATCCGGATTTCTCGACGGCAAAACACTTCATCACTATTGCCTCGAGCGCAAATTCAGCGAGAGCTTCCGTGAACGCTACCTGTACCCCATGGGTGCCGCCATCTGGTCTTCTCCAATAGCCCAACTTCGCCGATTTCCCGCCCAACCCTATCTTCATTTTCTTGAAAATCATGGGCTCCTCCGCCTCCACAATCGTCCTCAGTGGAAATACATCCCCGGAGGTTCTCGGACTTATATTGATCGCATGCGTGCACAGCTAAAAAAAGCCCCGCACACTCAAGCTTCGGTTCAACGGATTGCGCGCACTCAACAAGATTCTGTTTCCATTCTACTCGCCGATGGCGCTCGCCAAGAATTCGATCAGGTCGTTATTGCGACCCACGCCGATCAAGCCTTAGCCCTCATCCAAAACCCAACGCCCGAAGAAAGCCGTTGTCTCGGTCCATGGCGATACCAAGCCAACCACGTTACACTCCATACCGATGCTGCCCAACTCCCCAAAAATAAAAAACTTTGGTCCGCTTGGAATTTTGTCCGCTCCCCGGGTGAATCTGACACCCGTCCAGTTGCCGTTACCTACCACATGAATCAACTGCAGCGGATCGCCAGTGAAACTCCCTATCTCGTTACTTTAAATCAAGATGGCTCCATTGATCCTCAAAAAATTATAAATAACACCACGCTTGCCCATCCCCTATATGATTTTGATTCCCTCGCCACTCAACCAGGACTGACTGCCATGAATGGGAGTGATCGCCTTTATTTTTGTGGTAGTTATTTTGGTTACGGTTTTCACGAAGATGCGGTCCGCTCCGCCATTGCAGTCGCTCGTCAACTCGGGATCGAATGGACTCCTTAAACTCCAGAGTCTTCCGAGGCGAAGTCTATCACGAGCGACTCAGCCCGCAAGGGCATGCTTTCACATACCCTGTGACCTTTTTTGCCTTTGATTTAGCAGAGATCCCTGCTCTTGCCCAAAACTCTCTTCTTTTCAGTCACAATAATTTTGGCCCCTTGAGCCTATATGACGCCGACTACCTTAAGGGGCAGCACCAACCCATCGCAAAACAACTCAATGATTTCATTCCGCCAGAAGAAACGGGGGCAACTACCCTCGTCATCACTTCCCCACGTTACCTCGGACTCGCCTTTAATCCCGTTAACTTTCACTTCCGGATGCAGGGTTCTCGACTTTGTGCCGCCGTGGCTGAGGTCAATAACACCTTCCGAGACCGACACGTCTATCCTTTGCTAAATCTGGAAAACCCAGCTCCGCATCAGTGGCAGGCTCACCACCCTAAAGAATTTCATGTCTCACCCTTCAATAATATGGAAGGGCATTACCAATTTAGCTTTGAAATCCGCCCGGACACCCTCGACCTTCGTGTTGATCTACACCGGGAGGGGCACTGCGTCATGAAAACTGCCCTCCGTGGTCAGGGACATCCAATCACCGCCGCCAATCTCTGGAAGCACGTACTTCTGCATCCTGCCGATACCGCCCTCAACAGCTTTCCCCGCATCGTTTGGCAAGCCGCTAAACTTACCTACCGCAAAAAGCTACAGGTTTTTCGGCGTCCGGTTCCAAGCCATCCCAACACGCTCCATCGCCGCGAAGATCGCGAGCAACCGCCTAGCTGTTGAGAGGGGCGCGTATTCTTAAAATACCCCAGCCCTAATACCGATAATGCTCTGATTTAAAGGGTCCCTCAGGTTTTACGCCAATGTATTCCGCCTGACTTTCCGAGAGTTGGGTCAACTTACAGCCGATTTTTTCTAAGTGCAAGCGTGCTACTTCTTCATCAATATGTTTCGGTAAAATATAAACTCCGGGGGTGTATTTTTCTAACTGCTTCCACAACTCAATTTGAGCAAGTGCCTGATTAGTGAAGCTATTGGACATGACAAAAGAAGGATGTCCCGTTGCACATCCGAGATTCACGAGGCGACCTTTTGCAAGAAGGTAAATACTTCGTCCGTCTGAAAAAGTGTATTTATCGACTGCCCCTTCGTAGTCGGGTTTGATTTCTTCCATCTCAACTCCAGGGCTGTCATTAAGCTTATCCACCTCAATTTCATTATCGAAGTGACCGATATTACAGACAATCGCCTGATCCTTCATCTTCGACATATGATCCGCCGTAATGATGCTGTAATTACCCGTTGTGGTGACATAGATATCACCCCATCCTAGAGTATCCTCAATCGTGAGCACACGATAACCCTCCATCGCAGCTTGCAACGCGCAAATCGGGTCAATCTCAGTAACGACAACCTGTGCACCCATGCCCTTAAGGGCTGCGGCACAACCTTTACCGACATCACCATAACCACAAACCACGCCGACTTTTCCGGCAATCATGACATCGGTCGCACGCTTGATGCCATCCAGCAATGACTCACGACAGCCATAGAGATTATCAAATTTCGCCTTGGTCACGGAATCATTTACGTTGATTGCAGGTACGAGCAACTTGCCCGCATTGTGCATTTCATATAGACGATGAACGCCCGTAGTCGTTTCTTCAGAGACCCCCTTCCAATCCTGCAACACTTCGTGCCAGCGATTGGGTTTATCCGCATGGATCTTTTTGAGTAAATTTTTAATGACGGCCTCTTCCATACTTCCAGAATCGGACTCGATCCAGTCGCTGCCGTCCTCGAGTTCATACCCCTTATGAATTAGAAGCGTGGCATCTCCCCCATCATCCACAATGAGTTGCGGACCGGAACCATCGGGCCAGGTCAAGGCTTGATCTGTGCACCACCAATATTCCTCCAGCGTTTCTCCCTTCCAGGCAAACACCGGCACGCCAAGATGCTTGGCCACATAAGCAGCGGCGTGATCCTGAGTTGAAAAAATATTACAAGAACACCAGCGCACATCTGCACCCAATGCCTGCAAAGTCTCAATCAAGACCGCCGTTTGGATGGTCATATGCAAAGAGCCCATGATTCGAACACCTTTAAGCGGTTGCTCCCCTGCGTATTTCTCGCGGGTCGCCATGAGACCCGGCATTTCGTGTTGCGCGATCTCGATTTCCTTGCGGCCAAAGTCGGCAAGATTAATGTCTTTAACTTTGTAGTCGGTCGTTGTGGTTGTGAGGGTATCAGTGCTCATGTTGTTCTTATTAAATAATTAAAGTGCGGCTTTCAGTTCATCCGCCTTGGCGGTGGATTCCCAAGGCAGATTGTCCTTAGCGAAGTGACCATAGTTGGTGGACTCACGATAGATCGGACGCAGAAGATCCAACTGGCTAACGATGTCAGCAGGTTTAAAACTGAACACCTTCTGGGCTGCTTGAGAAATTTCAGTATCTGAGGCAACGCCCGTGCCAAAGGTGTCGACATGGATACTGGTCGGATAGGGATGCCCGATGGCATAGGCCACTTCCAGCTCGCAGGTTTCTGCAAGCCCTGCCGCAACGATATTTTTAGCGACCCAACGAGTAAAATATGCCGCCGAGCGATCGACCTTAGAAGGATCTTTACCCGAAAAAGCACCACCCCCGTGACGCGCGTACCCGCCATAGGTGTCCACAATAATCTTACGACCGGTCAATCCAGCATCCCCTTGAGGGCCACCAATCACAAACTTACCCGTGGGATTAATCAAAAATTCGGTGCTCTCAGTAAGCAGTTCTGCTGGAAGGGTTTTACGAATGACCTCCTCGATGCAGAATTCCTTAATGGTAGCGTGGCTCACATCAGCTGCATGTTGAGTCGAAATGACGACGTTCTTAATTCCAACTGGTTGACCATCTACATACTCAAGTGCGACCTGACTTTTAACATCGGGACGAAGCCAGGGAATCCCCACATCTTTACGTTGATGCGCCATCTCGCGCAGTAAACGATGAGCAAACATAACGGGTGCCGGCATGAGTTCGGGAGTCTGTTTGCAAGCGAAGCCAAACATGATCCCTTGGTCGCCTGCGCCTTGTTCGGCAGTGTCCTTTCCCTCCGCTTTGCGCTCGTCTACTCCTTGGGCAATATCAGCAGACTGCGCCGTCAAAATATTGGAAACAAAAACCTTATCAGCATGAAAGACGTCGTCATCGTTAACATAACCAATTTCACGGATGGCATTGCGAACAATGGCCTCATAATTCAGCTCGGCAGCAGTGGTAATTTCGCCTGCTAGAAAGACACAATTGCTCTTTACCAAGGTTTCACATGCTACCCGACTACTTGGATCCTGTTCAAGGCAGGCATCTAAAACGCTGTCTGATATATAATCCGATACTTTATCAGGGTGACCTTCGCCCACTGATTCAGATGAAAAAATGAAATTTTTGCTCATGACGAGCCTTACAGAAATCTATTGCCCGCAAAATGGCAAGCTTTACATCAATATATCAGGATACTTTGATACGTTTAATTAGATTGGGCATAAAAAGGATTCCAGCAGAGCTCATGAGCCACGGTGGTGAGCGGTCCATGACCCGGGCAAAGGATCGTTTCTGGGGGCAAGCTCAGCAACTTCGCTCGATTCATCTCCAGCGCTAGGGCGTAATGTGCCGCAGGGACGCCTCCTTGAGAGCCTGCAAAAAGCGCGTCTCCGACAAAGGCGGCTCCTTTGATCTGATAACTGGTACCGCCCTTAGAGTGTCCCTTGGTCAAACGCGCTTCAATCTTTAGACTGCCATACTCAAAGCAATCCCCCTCGCCAACACCCATAGCGCCTGCAAAGGGTTCACTCCTTGGGCTGTATACAACTGCTTTGGGGAATGCCTGCTTCAGAGTCGGTACCGCTGCCACATGATCGCGATGGGTATGAGTCATGAAGATTGCCCGCAAATCGAGGCATTCAGCGGCAAGCTGCTCTAGCATAGCAATGGCATCTGTCCCGGTATCAAAAGCCACCGCGATGTTACGCTCCATACAAACCGCTAGGTAACTATTCACGGTCATCTCCGCATAACCAGGAATCGGGAAAGGGGTATTAAAGACATATATTCCCGGAACCTGGATTTGCTCTGGCGCAGACTCACCCCGTGCCAGCGCTTCAAGGGCAGGACCATCGAGTTGGAGTACTGATGCCACCTGGCGCAGAGCCTGTGGCTCAAAGCGTCCCCGCAAAAGTGCGGTCACTTCTGCTACGGATCGCCCCGCCGCCGCCGCCAGCTTTGATTTACTCAAACCGAGTCCGGTAGCGGCCTTCATCAGGACATCCTCAAAATTGTCTTCAAGCGGAATCAACATGCGCCTTCGTATAAAGAAGCGGAAGGAATAGAAGGCAAGCCAAGCCGCTCACAAAACAAAACGCGGGCGAAAGGCCAAAGCCAAGCGGGAAGAACCCACAAAAGAGTGCCACTAACCCCGTAAGAACCGCAAAAGGCAATTGTGTACGAAAGTGCTCCAGTGGTTCTACTCCCGCTGCAATGGATGCCACGATGGTGGTATCGCTGAACGGACTACAATGATCCCCAAAAACCGCCCCGCTGAAAACAGCCCCGATTGCTGCTAGAACAAAAGACTCTATCTCCACCGCAGGCATCTCACCAGCTATCCCAAAAACAAGCGGAATTGCCAGTGGCATAAGTACTGCCATAGTGCCCCAAGAAGTACCCGTAGAAAATGATATCATAGCCCCTGATAAAAAAATGAGCGCGGGTATCAAAGCGATAGAAACGCGATCGGCTAAAACATTTGAAAGAAAATTCGAGGCCCCCAGTTCTGAAATTGCAGCGCCCAACATCCATGCGGCTAGAAGAACTGCCAGAGGCCCCAGCAAGCCGCCCACCCCGCCCAAAAAAACTCGTCCCACCGAGGCAGGTGGTTCCCCAACGCTTGACTTACCAAAAAAAAGCCAAACTCCGGCCACTAAGGAAGCAAGCAAACCTGATCCCACCAAGATCGCCGGAACATGATTCTCAGAAACGGCATAGGCATTTGCAAACTTCGATAAGCTAAAGGGCCAGAACTTTTCTGCACCCAACCAATAAGTAAACACGGGCACTGAAAGCACCAAAACTAGAATGGGGAACAAGGCTCCAAAACAGGCCACCTTTGATGGCAAAGCACTGACCTTCAATGAATTGATGTTCGACTTCGTATTACGTGCGGATTGCTCAAAGCCTGCCATTGGACCCGGATTGAAGCCGCGAAATACTGAAAGGAGTGCCATTGCCAAAGCAAACCAGCAATAGAAATTCATCGGTAAGGATTTAAAGAAAAGAGCGTAGGCGTTCACTTCCATGCCAAGCGCGGCATAACCTTCGCGGATCATCGCTAGTTGAAAGGCAATCCATGTCGAGATAAACGCCAAGCAAGCAACCGCCGATCCCGTAGTGTCCGCTAAATAAGCCAGCTTTACCCGCGAGACTCCCGAACAATCCGCAGCACTGCGCAGAAGCCTACCGATTAACATGGTATTTGCTAAGCCATCAAAAAAGACCAAAAGACCAAAACCAAAAACCGTAGACTGCATGCGCCGCGCACCAGCATTTCCCGAACCGATCAAGGCTCGTATTAAGGCCTGCAAGCCTCCGCCCGCTTCCACTAGCGCCACGAAGCCTCCCAAAACCAAAGTAAACAGCAAGGCACCCACCTTCCACGGAGCGCTGAATATCGGTAAAAATTGTTGCCCCCACAAATGCCCCAGCGCAGACAAAAAGTTTCCACCTGCTAGCAAAATGGCACCACACAACGATCCAACTAACAAACCTAAAAATGCACGCCTAGATGAAAGCACCACGCCAAGGGCCACGATACTGGGCCACAAAGCAACCCAATCACCCACACTCACTGCGGCGATTAAAAAGCTGAGCAAAAGCAGACTAAAAATCAACGAGCCCTGAAACCAATACCTCGATCTTTTATCTTTTAAAACCATGGTTCTTATCCTTTAAGACCATTCCCCTCTCAAAGACAAACCGCAACTTATACCGATCGAAATGCACTTGCTTTAAAGGAGGGTCCTTGCATAAGTTTACATTTTCACCTGCCCAGGTGGCGGAATTGGCAGACGCGCCGGATTCAAAATCCGGTTCCTTCGGGAGTGTGGGTTCGAGGCCCACCCTGGGTACCAAGCGTACCGCACAGGCAATCTAAAGAGAAGCGGCCTACCCTGCCCCGATGGTCTAAAATTTGGCGTTTATTTCGAGGGTCTTGCCCGGTTGAAGGGTGTGTTTACCGCTTGTATCGGGATCCTCATCGTTTCGGTAGATTTGTAGCTCAATGGGGGCGTCTAAATTTTCGGGGGGCGTCCAGCGCCATTTGCCGATGGCTTCAAATTCCATTACAAGACCCCTTTCCCAACTAAGACCGCCGGCGCTTCCGCGCACGTAGGGTTTGTTACCAATCCCAATCAAACTATTAACGATACAGTGAGCCTCGTTCTTTTTTGAGCGGGTCTTTGCAGGGGTAACCGGGACGGCATCTGCAGTAAATAAAGTGGCGGCAGGCTCGGGTGCAGCGAGTGGTTTGTCGGTCGGTGTTTTAAGCGGCTCGGGTTGTTCAACTGGCTCTGCCGGCTCGATTGGTTCGGTTTTTTGAGGCTCGGGCTTTTTGTCTTGAGGTTTTGGCGTAGGGTGCGCTTGAGCGGTCTCCATGGACTTGGACTCAATGATGCGGTCGACTGCTTGCGTGGCTTGATCCTGTTTCTCGTGAATGGCGCGTTTGAGCAATTGACCGTGGGTTTTTTTAGCAGCACGAGGATCGGCTTTGGTCTTGGGTTTTACTTCGAGTTTTGCTTCAGATGGGGGCCTAATCTCAGATTTTGGGGTAGTTTTTGTTTCTGGTTTAGCAGTAACTTTATTTTTAGGGGTTTCGGTTGTATCGTTTACCCGAGCGCGGCGCAATTGATCGAGGGTTTCCTCGATGGTTTTGAGTTGGGAGGCCTGCTGATCGAGGCGCGCTTCGAGGTTTTCCAAAACGGCGGCATCCAAAGCGCGGGGTTTTTGTTCTTTGGGTGCGACCTCTTGGGCTTGATCCAGGCGGGTAATTTGATCCGTCATGACGGCACAGCGGGCCTCCAGTGCTTTTACGTGATTTGCCAGCACGGTGGTGCGGTGGTCTGTCACGCTGCTGTTTTCCTGCTGGCGGGCGAAGTACTCTACCATAAAGGGCAGCACAAAGAGAGCCGCGCCAAGGGCGACCGCTAGAACACAGGCGACGACCTGCCAGTCGGTGAGTTGCCAGTTGCCCAAGATAGCAATGGCTAAGGCAATGGCGACGAGGAGAAGGTCGCCCAAAATAAAGGGCCACTTTGTGAGCCTTAGCTCAGGTATTTCATCGGAATGCTTTCGAAACATCTGAATGGTTAAAATTTTATGGTGTTCGGTTTAGCTTCTGCAATATCTTTCCTCCTTAGCGCGGGCGCTCAACGAATCCAGCTTTACGATAAACTTTGGCGAGCATTTTATAAGCGCGTTTCTGAGCGGTGATAGCGCCCTCACGCAGGACGGATTCGAGGTGAGCTTTATCCGCGATGAGTTCTTGGTAGCGCGTGCGGACGGGTTCGAGGGCAGAGATGACTACTTCCGTAACTTCCTTTTTGAGGTCACCATAGCCTTTCCCGGCAAAATGTGTTTCTAGATTTGCGATGGTATCGCCACTCAGTGCACTGTGGATCTGCAGGAGATTGCATACGCCGGGTTTGTCCTCATGGGCGACAATCTCGCTCCCAGAATCGGTAACTGCGCTCATGATCTTTTTGCGGAGTTGATCAGGGGTATCGAGGATATAAAGGGTAGCACTTTGGTTGTCATCACTCTTAGACATTTTGCGGGTAGGATCCTGGAGAGACATGATGCGAGCGCCCGCCGCAGCGATGTAAGGTTCGGGGATATTGAAGGTCTCGGAATAGAGATGATTGAACCTTTGGGCGAGGTCTCGGCAGAGCTCAAGGTGTTGCCGCTGGTCGTTTCCTACCGGGACCGCATCAGCATTGTAAAGCAGGATATCGGCCGCCATGAGTACGGGATACATTAATAAGCCCGCATTTATTGAAGCTCCGGCACGCGACCCTTCGTGGGTAAATTTTAGGGCGTTGCCGTCTTCGCCCTCCGCAATATTAAAGCCGAGCTTAGCGGCTTTTTCTTTAAATTGGGTCATTCGTTGCAGTTCCCCAATGGGAGTCATACAACTGAGCAACCAAGCGAGCTCGGTATGGCCGGTCACGTGTGATTGAATAAAGACAGAACTGCGCTGAGGATCGAGCCCACAAGCGAGGTACTGCGCAACACAGGAAAGGGTGTTTTTGCGCAACTCTGCGGGGGTATATTTTACTGTAATGGCGTGCTGATCTACTACACCAAAGTAACATTCACAGTCGTCCTGCATCTTGGCCCAATTTTTTACTGCGCCAAGGTAGTTGCCCATCGTGAGCACCCCGGTTGGTTGGGCACAGGTCAAAATGACTTTTTTAGCGTCGCTCATTGGTAGCATTGACGTTTGCGAGGAGAAATTTGTCAACGTCACATCTAGCGAGGCATAGCTTAGGCTCAGAGTAAATGGGCACCCTCACCTGCTTGAGTGTGGATAACGGTAGCCTCACGGGAGCATTGGGCTTGGTAGGCCGCCGCGACCATGGCTGCCGCATCGGCATCAAAATCTGCCCGGGTAAAGGCCATTACGGCGCCTCCAAATCCGCCACCAGTTAAGCGCGCTCCGTAGACCGCAGGTTGCTGAGCAAGTGCGGCAACCAGCGCATCAAGCGCGGCAGTACTATTTTCAAAATTCACACGAGAACTTTTATGAGAGGCGTAGAGAGCCGCTCCAACGCCAGGGAGATCACCCTGCTCAAGAGCGGCTTCAACGCTACGTACTCGAGCATTTTCTCCAGTGATATGCAGGGCACGGCGTGTTAGCAGGTCGCCCAGATCTGCAGCATGGGCTTTGACCTGTTCGCAGGTTAAATCAGAAAGGGTTTTCGCATCAGGCAAGGCTTTTTGTAAAACCGCCAGTGCTTGGTGGCATTCACGATGACGATCTGCGTATGCGGAATCTACAAGGGCGTGCTTTTCATTGGAATCAAAAATCCAGAAGTGGGTGCCTTCGGGCATGGCCTGCGTGCGGTATACTTCGCTAGCACAATTAATACTGACAAGGGAATTCTTTTTGCCAAAAGCAGAAACTCCCTGATCGAGTATACCGCAGGGCATTCCAACAAATTCGTTTTCTGCCTGACGGCAGATGCCGGCAAACCCAGCTGAGTCGCTTTTGAATCCGTAAAGAGCGGCGAGGGCATAGGCGGTAGAAAGTTCAAAGGCGGCGCTACTGCTCATACCTGCCCCTGTGGGCAAGGTGCTGGTAATAGCGATGTCGCAACCAACCGACATCGACATCCCGCACTCACGCAAAATTTTAATCACACCCAAGGGATAGTTTACCCATGAAGCACTTCCACTCAAGGGCGTAAGGTTTTCTAAATCAGCCGCTACGCCTTCCAGACCATCGCTGATAAAACGTAATTGCTGATCCTCGCGTCGCCGTACTGCCAATGTAATCCCTTCGGTTACCGCTGCTCCCATGACAAGCCCGCCATTGTAGTCAGTGTGATTACCGATGAATTCGATTCGCCCGGGCGCGAAGGCCATTTGCTCGGGCGTAGTGCCGTAGTTTTCTTGAAAAAGTGTTATCGTTGACGCTGACATAATGCTTCAGTCTTAATTTTTCTTAGCCCATGTATCACGTAAACTTACGGTACTGTTAAAGACCGGCTTGCCGGGGTCAGATAAAACGCTGTCCGCACAGAAATACCCCACCCGCTCAAACTGGCATGTTTCGCCTGATGGGATTTCGGCAAGGCTGGGTTCGCAATACGCAAGGGTCTCTTTCAGAGAGTCGGGGTTTAGGAATTCCGTAAATTCTACTGCTTTGTTGGATTCAGGTTTTTCTTCATAAAACAAGCGGTCAAAAAGTCGCACCGGCGTCTTGAGGGCGTGCTGCGAACTGACCCAATGGATAACTCCCTTCACTTTGCGATCTTCTGGGTTCTTATTTAAGGTATCTAAATCAACACTGCATAGCAGTTTGCTTACCTTGCCGGTCGCATCTTTTTCTACGGAATCACATTTTATAATATAGGCTCCGCGAAGTCGTACCTCTCCACCCAGCTTGAGGCGGAAGAACTTGCGGTTGGCTTCTTCTCGAAAATCTTCCTGCTCAATGTAAAGATGCTTTCCAAATGGAATCTTGCGCGTACCTGCCTTAGGATCTTCGGGATTGTTGATCCCTTCAACCTCGAGCACTTCTCCGTCTGCCCAATTTGTGAGTTCTACTTCAAGCGGATCTAGTACAGCCATGCGGCGAATGGCGGTGCGGTTAAGCACTTCACGCACGGCGTGTTCCAGAAGTGCCACGTCAATCGTTGAAGGCACTTTGGTCACCCCGACGGTTGCGCAAAAATTTCGAATAGCTTCGGCGGGATACCCTCGGCGGCGCATTCCGCGCAAAGTTGGCAAGCGAGGGTCATCCCAAGCACTGACGTAGTTGCCCTCAACGAGGATGCGCAATTTGCGTTTACTCACGACGGTGTAACTGAGGTTTAGCCGAGCAAATTCAGTTTGTTTAGATGGAAAAATATCAAGCTTTTCAATGAACCAGTCGTACAAGAGGCGGTGGTCTTCAAACTCTAACGAGCAGAGTGAGTGCGTGACGCCTTCAATAGAATCACTTTGCCCATGAGTGAAATCGTAGCTTGGATAAATACACCAAGCATCGCCTACACGATGATGGTGCATGCGCTTAATGCGATACATGACGGGGTCGCGCATATTCATATTGGGATGCGACATATCGATTTTTGCACGCAGGACTTTTTCTCCATCCTCAAATTCTCCGGCTCGCATTCGTTTAAAGAGATCCAAACTTTCCTCGGCCGGACGTTCGCGGAAAGGACTGTCCTTGCCCGGCGTTGTGATGGTCCCGCGATATTCCCGCATCTTTTCAAAACTTAAATCGTCTACATAGGCATCGCCGGATTCGAT
Organism: Opitutia bacterium UBA7350; assembly: GCA_949524905.1. Lineage (GTDB taxonomy): Bacteria > Verrucomicrobiota > Verrucomicrobiia > Opitutales > Coraliomargaritaceae > UBA7445. The sequence continues at coordinate 101,453 of CATINC010000013.1, forward strand.
CAATTGGCAGGCCCACTCAAAGAGTTGCTCAAAGTAATCACTGGCAAAACATAGCTTAGCCCATTCAAAACCAAGCCATCGGATATCCGCTTCAATCGCCTGGACAAATTCATCGCTCTCTTTTTCAGGATTGGTGTCGTCAAACCGTAGATTGCACAAACCTCCAAACTCACGGGCGATTTCAAAATTCAGGCAAATCGCCTTAGCATGTCCTATTTGTAAATAGCCGTTCGGCTCTGGCGGAAAACGCGTCTGCACCTGCCCATCATGCTTACCAGCGGCTACCTCAGCAGCCACCATTTGGCGGATGAAATCAACGGGTTTTTCTTTGGATTCAGACATATGTGTTTATAGAAAACAGGAGCGGCGATCTGCGCCAGATAAAAACATTCTCTACGGCAATGCGATACGCTGGATTCAGGCAATAAAAGCTTGGATGCGGGCGAGAACGCGATCGCTTCCCAAGACGGCTAACAAGGGTAATAAATCCGGACCACCCGCTCGTCCGCTCACGGCGTAGCGGAGCGCGGGAAAATAAGCGAAGATTTTTTGTTCTTTTACAACGGCATGTGCCTCAAGCATCGATTGCAGGCTACCCGCATCGAAGGAATCCAACGCCTCCAGCAGCGGCAGGATTTCCCCTAGCAAAGCTTTCGGGTCACCCTTTTTTTCAAGTTTCTCACCCTGCTTCGCATCCATTGTGTAAGTATCGCTGAAGAAATAATCACAAAGCTCGGCTAAATCATCAAGGGAACGCGCTTTGGGTTGGCAGAGTCGAAGCACAGCCTGCAAGTAATCCTCGTCAACATCTTCCGCGACCAATCCAGCGAGGTGGAGACGGGGACGCACGAGAAAAGCGAAGCTTTCGAGATTTAACTCGCGCAGGTATTCCGCATTGAGGGCGGAAAGCTTGCGTTCATCGAAGCGAGCATTGCCTTTGTTAATCCCTGGAAAATCAAATAAATCGATGATTTCATCAATATCCAGCTTCTCGCGGTCGTCCTTCGGATTCCATCCAAGCAGGGCAATATAATTACGCACCGCGGCGGGTAAGAACCCGCGCTCCTCGTAGTTATCAATCAGAGCACCCGCATCACGCTTACTCATCTTACCAGGGCCCGACTCTTTCAGGATGAGCGGAATGTGCGCAAAGATCGGCGGTTCAACCTCTAAGGCTCTAAAGAGCTCCACGTGCTTGCTGGTATTGGAAAGGTGATCCTCACCGCGAATGACATGGGTAATACCCATCGCGATATCGTCCACCACGTTCACAAAATGAAAAACGGGGCTCCCATCGGCGCGAACTAAAACAAAGTCGCGCTCCTCCGCTCGCTCCACGCGTCCGCGCACCGCATCGTCTATAACGACTGGCGCGGCACGCACTTTCTCAATTTCAGCTTTCTTATAGTCGTCGTACTCAGTGTAACGTTCGCCTTCGAGCTGAAACCAGATCGCCCCATCCTTTTCATAGGTGCGCCCAGCGCCCACAAGGCGTTGCAAATATTCATCATAGATCTTCTGGCGCTCGCTCTGGAAATACGGCCCGTAATCACCGCCCACTTCCGGCCCCTCATCCCAGTCAAGGCCCAGCCAGCGCATTCCATCGATCAAAACTCGTAATGCTTCCTCGGTGTTGCGCTCTTTATCGGTGTCTTCAATCCGCAAAATAAAACGGCCGCCTGTATGCCGCGCGTAGAGCCAATTAAAAAGCGCCGTACGGGCGCTGCCTATGTGGAAAAACCCAGTCGGACTGGGTGCAAATCGTACGCGAACTTCACTCATGGTAAAGATTCAAAACATACAGGCCTACGAGGCGAGTCAATGTTGATAAAGGCATCCTAGAATTTACTCAGACGAGCCTAAAAAATCTCTTTTTTCATAAATACCACTTTACTTCTTCATTACTAATTGCTGCTTTAGTCTTCATACGCCTGTATAATGTGAGTTCACACTTTAACAAAGTAATAAACCCATTTCTTTCCCCATGCCAAACTTATCCCTTCATCGCGCTAGCAAACTTCTCGTTTGCGGCAGCCTATTTCTTTGTTTGTTGTCCTTAAAGCTCTTTGCTCAGGAAAGCGATACCGCCGAAGCAGGCAAGTCGCCTCAAGTTAAGAAAATCGAAAGCAGCGAAACTGCGGTCGTCGTTCCAGATACCGATAGCGATACCGAAGAAGACGAAATGCTTTTCTTAATGGACGACTTCGTGGTCTCTGCCGAAGACGACCAGGGCTATTACTCCGCCAATACCCTCGCCGGTACTCGTACCAACGAACTCACCAAAAACATCCCCATGACCATCTCAACCATCAATCAGGAGTTGATCGAGGACTTTGGCATGCAAACCCTTGCCGACATGGGGAATTATGTTCCCAGTATCGAATCTGAGGGCAGCGCTTATAATAATAGTGAGATTCGCTTTCGTGGTTTTGTGTCACGAAATTCCCTCTTTGAGTTCATGCCCCGCTACTCACCCCTCGACTATTACATCGTCGAGCGCGCAGACATTATTCGCGGCGCAAACAGCCTAATCTATGGGCAGGCAGATCCAGGCGGCAAGGTCAACATAATCTCCAAAGTTGCTAATCTCTCCAAGGACGAAACCCGACTTGGTTTTGAAATTGGCGACCACGAACACGTCAAAAAAACCCTGGATTCCAACATCGTACTGAGTGACAAAGCGGCGATCCGTGTCATGGCAACTGATAGCTACAAAGAATTTACCCAAGACTATCGCTTTCAAGAATTTACTGGCGTTGCGCTCGAGGCGAGTTACCTCCCCACCAAAAACACGCGCCTGCGCTTCCACATCGATGGCGGTAAAGCGACTCGCTCCCTCATTTCCAGCACTTTCACCATGCAAGGAGGACCGACTGGTCTGCCCCGTGGAATCGTAGCCGATCCCAAACTGGCGAATCTCATTGAAGACGATTTTCTCGATTATATCATCAATTACAACGACGGTACCCTCCGCGCGAACAACCCCACCCTAACCGATGACTCTAGCCCTCAAAACGGACAAGGTGGTCCGCTGGTGCCGGATTATATCACCGACCGGGATAGCCTTCGTGCGCTCTTTGAGGGCATCACGCCCCAAAATACCGGCACCGCCTTTGGTCCCGATGCCATCAATATCAAAGACTCTTTCTTCACCCTCGGCGAAATCTCTCACCGTTTTAGCGATGATCTAGAGCTCAAGCTCGCGCTCGCGTATGAAAACGTGGACGGCGAAACCCTGACGCCCGGCGGTTCCACCAACCAAATCCAGCATTCCCTAAGCACCAACATCAATTACAAAATCCCCAATCTGGACTACGACAGCACCGAGTTTAGCGCGATTACCACGCAGGATATGTATGATCTCACCTATGCGCCGGAGATTCTAGCAGCATTTAATGGTTTCACGGATGAGGAAATCAAAGCTGCCATTCTTTCTGGTGTTGAAGCATGGAGAGTTGGCGCAACCCAAACTTGGAGAGCCGGTCGCCTGAATAACGTCTGGGGTACTACTGACGATGCCACTGAAAATACTCAAATTACAGATATTATTTTTAATGAGTTTGTTACCAATGGAGGCAGTATCGAGGGGATCGGTCAGGCACATGGCGCCATACAAAATATACTCAAATATTTAAGCCCGAATCCAGACCATGATCTCAGTAATGATGTCTGGGCTGTTGGCGGTTCTAATGGGCCTAGCTCACTTGATACCTATGTCTACGATGCCTTTGATCTTCTGGATGATAACGATGCCAGCAACAATAGCATTGAACGCCCCCGCAACACCCTCGGACGCCAAGCTTGGGCCTTGGAGCAATTTATTGACCTTGAAGCATTGAATAACCAAATCGTCAGCCTTGGAGCAGCTGGTATTACCGCGATCTTTGATACCAACGCGGTGATACCGACTTGGATGCTCAATTACAATGGCGGACAGATTGCCTATGAGGGCGTCGACACGAACGGAAATAAACTTGCAGACTTAAATAGCGAAAGGGATGCACAGCGGGATGAGCTTTCGGCTGAAATAGCTGACTTATTGGTTGCTGGAGCAGGCGGCACCAGTGACGACCTCTGGCAGGCTCTGCGCAACGTAGAAGATCTCTTCCAATTTTATCTACACCCCGAAGACAACATTAAATGGATGTGGGATAGCAACATCTTTCCGGCTCTCATCGGTGACTTGGGTGCACTCACGACCAATCCCACAAACTCAAACGGTGAATTGAATCCCTCGCTTTATAATTCCAACAACGAAATCCTCGTACCTTTTACTCGTTCGCTATGGCAACGCTCCTTTAGTCGGGATGAAAATATGTCCGCGCGTTTGACCCTAAATTATACCCCCAAGGATTTCTTCCTGCCGGGCAAACAACAATTCCTTTTCGGTCTCGATCTCGACAAGCGCGAGGCCACCCAACGGCGTGAGGAGCAATTTCAGGAGGGCAGCTTAGTATATGATAATGGCGTGGTCCTCAATCGCGACACCGCATATAATTATAACCTTCTAAGCGAGATCCTCAATGCCAACTTTGTGCAACGTTTCGACATGAACCAATCGGGCTATGATTTGCCGGGCGGCGCGCAGAATGTCCTCGCTACCTTACGCAATCTACCGGTTAACCCTAACAATCAGGCAGTCTTTTACGAAACCTACTCCGCGCAAACTGATGTAGATACCACCGGTCTATGGACCGCGGTATCCAGTTCATACTTTGATGGACGCTTCCGCACGCTCATTGGAGGCCGGGTCGATACCATTGATATCAAAAGCAATTTCAAGGACTACAAAATCCGAGAACTGCCACGCGGTCTCGATGAAAACGGTGACCCGGTACAGGCACAGCCCAACACCGCAGATACTGATGGAATCAGCTACAACGACTGGAATCTGGGAATCGGTGACCGAGAAGACGGAAGCACTGATGTCTTTTTCACGCCTTCTATTGGAGCGCTCTTCTGGATCACGGATCAACTGGGGGTTTTTGGTAACTATTCCAAATCCGTGATATCACCGACTGGATTCCAATACGATATTTTCGGCGCGCTCACCCCGCCCGAAACCGGCGAAGGGCAAGAAGTCGGATTCAAATTTGCCTCACAAGACGGCCGTATCAATGCCCAGTTGATGGCTTTCCGCATTGATAAGAAGAATGATCAGCGCTCCAACCTTAGCTGGCCACAAATGCAGGCCGCCTTCCCTTCTAGTGATCCAGCTAATTCCGCAATCTGGGATGTTGAAATCGTGCGCGACAATGATGGCACACCCATTTTGGATGAAAATGGCAATGTTCGTACCCGCGAAAGCTTTGATCCACTGGGATTTCGCGTGGCGAATGAGGAAATACGGAGTCAGGGCGTGGAGTTTGACCTCTATTTCAATCCCACAAACCAACTCTCCTTATTTCTCGGTTACGCTTTTCTCGATACCGAGATTTTAAAATCATCCCTCCCTATTTTGGAAGGTCTGGAATTACCGGGCACTTCCGCCCATAACATCAACCTCACCGCGCGCTATAACTTCCCGAGTTCCAGTAAACTCAGAGGTTGCTTTTTTTCGGTAAACCAAAAATTTCGCTCCGGTGCCCTGCTTGATAATTACTTTACCGACCTCGACTACGACGGTGACCAAGATTTCTTCGTGACCAATGGAAATGATCCCAAATATTACAGCCTCCGCTTGGAAGAACAACATATCACCGACTTGTCTTTAGGATGGGGTGGTAGGCTAGGAGATGCACGCGACGCACCCCGTGCCCGCTTCCAGTTGACGATCAATAATCTTTTCAATGCCCTTGACCTCTTCAGTACCGGGACCAATCGCGCCCGCTATACTGATGAAAGATCCTATCGCGTCTCCGCTAATTTTACTTTCTAATGTTGCTACGTCTCCTGTTCAGTGCCGCCGCCTTACTCGGCACGCTAGCAAACGTCCATGCCGCCGAAATACTCGTCCGCTCATGGGCGCAGGACAACTACGAGCGCAGCAAAAGCGAAGATGGTACACCCCTAAAGGAAAGCTACATTTTCTTTAAAGGCCAACACCACCCAGGCAGTCATCTCAATGACCCTGAAGAAGGCATCTCCTTCAAGGAAGTCACCACCATCCTTAATCAACATCTAGCTACAAGAAACTACAGCCTCACTTCCAGTCCCGCAGTCGCCGACCTCATTCTGGTTGTGCATTGGGGCGAGTTGACCCCCGAGGGTGATGATTTTGAAGATGGAATAGAAGCAAGCATGGATGATGGAATGAGTGACGACCCCAATGCCTTCAACATGAGCGGAGTCTCAGAAGCTAAACAGCGTTCCAACGCCCAGATTATAGGCACCACTCGCATGTATGAAATGCATAAATACTCCCTGACCCGCCAACTCCTTGAGCAGGCAGTCAAAGAAGATCGCTATTTCATCAACGTCATTGCCTTTGACCGCCTGGAACTAACCCAACGCAAAAAAAACGCACCCCTTCCTGAGCCTAAATGGACGACCCAACTCAGCGTCCCGAGCAGCCGTAAATTGATGGATAGGGATGCTTTTGGCATCCTTGCCAAAGCTGGCAGCTCTTACTTTGGCGAAAATGTCAAAGACCTTAATTTTATGCGCCAAGACGAGAAACGCGGCGTGGTCAAAGTCGGCGAGCTAGAATTCATCGAGTCTATTCCGATCGAAGAATACTCAGACTAGAGCTGGGGCAAGACTCCCTTTTAGAGCAAGTGTTCCAAAAATCCCTATTTTGTCTCCATAAGTATAGGTTGCGGCCGAATTCGTCTTAATATAAATATCAATGTCATCTCATTTAGTCGTAATAACGCTAGTTTTCTAGTTTATAGTAATCCAAATGCACCCCGCGCACGATTCCAAGTTTCCGTTAATAGTATCTTTGATTGTATCAACCTAATCAGCACTGGATAAAATCAAGCACGATATACCAACTCCAGAAGCATCATAGCCTCTGCTCGTTTCACTTTCTAGCGCTCTGGTAAGCTGCCTGAGTTCCCCTTATTCCCAACTCTAGAGCCTTGGTATAATAACCAAAAAAAGGGAGCCCCTTTCAGAGACTCCCAGTTCTAAACTTCAAGTAGCGAACTTGTTGTTTAACGTTTGGAGAGCACGCCCATTATAAGGACGAGCGTCACTACACTGGCGAGGCTTGCGCCATTACCAATAAAGCTTTCAACCAGATTAGTAAGATTGCCAATGACATCGAGGTTACCCGCGGTGCCAAATACAACTTGCACCACAACAAGCAGGCCAATTGCAGCAATGAGAATATCGGAGAGATTACCGATAAGGGTTTTTAGTTTGTTGGATATATCTTCCATAGTAGTAGTTGGTTTACGTTAGTTTTGCTTATGTTTTCAGAGTTCTGCTAGGCGCGATTGCGAAGCAGAGCGAAGATAATGATTATGGCGACGAGGCCAATAAAACCGTTTTCACCGCCAAGGGCGGCCACGATTGAGGATAAGTTTCCGACCACGCTGGCACCAAATATGGCGCCTTGGCCGAAAACAATTTCAGCAATGATTCCAAGCGCAATAAGGCCAATTCCGAGTTCGGATATGCCCTTAATGACACCAGTCAGCTGTGAGGTTATTTTTTCCATTTATCTCCTTTGTTGGGGTTAACCGACAGCATTAAGCCAACATTCAAATACGAATGTAGCACTGCCGGGAAAACAAAGCGGTTCCACGCGGAACCTAAAGCGGTGAAGCTGAGGGACTCCGAGGCAACGCTGCCTCGTAAAATTCCAGATTGCATATCAATACGCTTCACTGAAGATCTAATATTATCTAATTTGACATCTTTGTGAAGGAAAAATTACATTTTTTTACAAAATTAACACTTTTTAGCGTAAATTACATGCACCGAGTAAATACACCTACCCCAGATATTTACGGTAAGTAAGCAAGTTTTAGCCTACGATCCATCAAAGAAATTAAAAAACCGTATCCAAAGTCAAAAAAAACCAAAATACGGATTTTTTAAATAAGAATCGATGCATTAAGGGTTTTGAGCACCTTGAGGGCTAAGGACGCAGTTCGTGTGCGAGCTGCCAGACTGCGAGCTACCTGCGATGACGACTTCCCAGCATGGCCCAGCTCTTGCAAGGCAAGAAATTACCGATCATTTCGAAGAATGGAGGCGCGGGTCGGAATCGAACCGACGATAAAGGATTTGCAGTCCTCGGCCTTACCACTTGGCTACCGCGCCTAATAAATTTTAACCTTTGCTGATTATGACTTTGTGAAACGGCAAGAGAAGGACATAAAATTTTATGCTTCCCAAATTTTCCCAACGTATTAGCCGAGCCTATATGAAATAAGGCTCCCCACACTTGGGACGTATCAAAAAAAGAATCTGCAAGGAACAAGTCTAAGTCTTTTTGTTTTAAACACGCAGGCCGCAATGACAAGTATTTTCGCACGTATGCCTAGAACAATGATTTATATTTGTAATTAATGTTGTGATTCATTACAGCATATAAATGTGTGGCATCGAAACTCAAACCAAAGAATCAAGTGGATAAAGTCCGAGTTAAAAAATCCGAGCAAGTTATTGATAAATACGAAAGTCAGCCATCACGGTGAGTATAGTTTCATTTGTAGCAAACTTGGTAAATATTTTGACGGTCGCATAAATTAGAGCCGATTCATATAAGCTGCTTAAGCTTTTATGGTCACAGGTTTGAGTTTCCAAATTTGCTTGGCGTATTCACTGATGGTGCGGTCTGAAGAAAATTTACCAACTCGAGCGGTGTTCAGAATCGCCATACGAGCCCACTTACTGGGGTCTCGGTAAGCACGGTCCACCGCTTCCTGTGCCTTGATGTAACTATCGTAGTCCGCTAAGCATAAATAAGGATCGCCTTCTGTTAAGAGGCTTTGGCAAAGCGGTGCGAATGCGCCCGGCTCGCCCCGAGTGAAGTAGTCGGAATGAAGCCAATCAATGACTGCTTTAAGTTCCCAGTTGGCGTTATAAAGATCATAAGGATTATAGGAACGAGCTCGCAGGGCTTCCACCTCTTCAACGGTATTACCAAAAATAAAGATATTATCTTGGCCCACTTCTTCTTGGATTTCGACGTTAGCACCGTCAAGTGTGCCAATCGTCAAAGCACCATTTAGGGCGAGTTTCATATTACCGGTACCTGAGGCTTCTTTACCAGCAGTAGAGATTTGCTCCGAAAGGTCCGCCGCTGGTATAATGCGCTCCGCCATCGTGATGCGGTAATTTTGCGGGAAGATAATTTTGATTTTACCTTCGATACGGGGATCATGATTGACCACCTCAGCGACCTTGTTGATGGCGCGGATGATATTTTTGGCGAGGGCATAGCCCGGTGCGGCTTTTGCGCCAAAGATAAAGACGCGCGGTTGCATCGGGTGATCCGGATTTTGAAGAATGCGTCGATATAAGGTTAGAATATGAAGCAGATTGAGGTGCTGGCGCTTGTATTCATGTAGGCGCTTGATCTGTACATCAAAGATGGCGTTGGGATTGATTTCGACCCCGCAGTGCTCGAGAGCATATTCCGCAAAGGCGACCTTATTGGCTCGTTTGACTGCCATGAATTTTTTCTGGAAATCCGGATCGTCAGCGTAGTCAGCTAGTTTCTGGAGTTTATTAAGATCTCGAGGCCAATCACAGCCGACTTTTTGAGATACTAGCTCGCTGAGACCTGGATTGCATGCAAGTAACCAGCGGCGTGGAGTAATTCCGTTAGTCATATTGATGAGTTTATCTGGATACAGGTCGTGGAAATCTGCAAAGAGATTTTTTTTTAGGAGTTCCGTATGCAAAGCTGCGACTCCGTTAACTTTGGTCGAACCAACCACAGAAAGGTAAGCCATGCGGATCATTTTGGGTTGTCCTTCCTCTACTAGTGACAGGGCAATTTTTTTAGCGGAGTCCCCTGGCCATTTAGCCTCTACTTCGTCCTCCAAGAAACGCCGGTTGATTTCAAAAATAATCTCTAAATGGCGCGGCAAAACACGGTTAAACAAATCCACACTCCATTTCTCAAGGGCTTCTGGAAGCAAGGTATGATTGGTATAATTACAAGTAGTGCGGGTGATTTTCCATGCGGCATCCCAATCCAATTCGTATTGATCCACGAGCAGGCGCATCAGCTCTACAATTGTAATGGCTGGGTGGGTATCGTTCAGTTGGATCGCGTTAAATTTTGGAAATTCCTGCCAATCATCATGGTTTTCAAAGAAGCGACGAATGATGTCCTGCAGGGAACAACTCACAAAAAAGTATTGCTGCACAAGACGCAGTTCCTTGCCGTTCTCAGTGGAGTCATTTGGGTAAAGTACTTTGGATATAGTCTCCCCTACCGCCTTCTCGCGAACCGCTTCTACGTATCCGCCCGCATTAAATACTTCTAGGTCAAATTCCTGAGAAGCTCTGGAATCCCATAGGCGCAAAAAGTTAACCGTGTTTCCACCGTAACCGACAATCCCAATATCATAGGGAACTCCTTCAACGGTTTTATAATCGACCCATTGAGGCTGGAAATCACCTTGGTCATCCATGCGATGCTCGATGCGACCATAGAGTTTTACTTCTTGGGCGAAGTTGGGGCGCATAACTTCCCACGGACAACCTTTCTCCTGCCAGACATCCGGGTGTTCGATTTGGTGACCATCGCGAAATTCTTGCCTAAAGAGCCCGAACTCGTAGTGGATGCCGTAACCGATAGCGGGCAAATCTAGAGTCGCAAGAGAATCCAAAAAACAAGATGCCAGACGTCCAAGACCGCCATTTCCCAAGCCCATGTCAGCTTCCTCTGAAGCAATTTCTTCGAGGTCTTGACCTAGTTCACCTAGAGCGCTCTGGGTGGCTTCGTAGAGACCAGAATTATGTAAATTATTAATGAGAAGCCGCCCCATTAAATATTCCAGGCTCAAGTAATAAGCACGGCGCACTTTCTTTTTATTATGCGTCTCCTGGGTGGTCATAAAACGATCCAGAAGACGATCGCGCACGGCAAAACAGGTGGCTGTCCACCATTCTTGTGCAGTGGCGTTTTCTGCATGCCGCGCGAGCGTAAAACGCAGATGGTTTAAGATGGATACCTTGAGTGAAGCCGCATCAGAATCGATCTGAAATTTAAAGCCGTTGCGTGGGCTTTTAGCGGACTTCGCCTGCGTGGCAGGCGCCTTTTGGGTGGTGGTTTTCTTTGGCATAAAAGTTATTTCTATCAGTCTGGATAATTCAGACAGATTGTCTAAAAATACCGCAGGTGGATGTTGTATGGAAGCATTTAAAGCAGATTAAAAGCCAGTTCTTATTAAACCGTCACGCAGAGTTCATGAAATTCAAGGACGCTCAAAGCAGGGCAAGAGCGCGGCGTCTTTCATGCCGTGAATAATCTTTTTATCGGCAGGGCAAAGGGTGGCAAGCACGCCTTGCAAGTCAGCAGTTTGCTGTTTTTCATTAACAAAATAATAAGGACAAAGACGGACGCGTCCGTTCATAGAATAAACCGACCCATTTGGATCGTAAACTGGATGGCTTACCCGCTGGGGTTTTTTGTAGTCTTGTAATACATGGAGAGAGTTTTCTGCCATCGTGACGGCCTGCCATATTGCGTCTTCCCATTCGTGCCGAGAGCAGTCGCTCCCGAGGGTGACACTGCGCGCACCCCATGCGGTCTCGTGATAACCACTAATTTTGATGATGAGGTTACGCTCCTTCTTACCTGCTTCGATTAATTGCTGCCATTGTGAAATGGGCTTACCGTCAACTAAAGGTGCATCCAGCACGGCATTCGGAGGTAATTGCACTGGATCCATGACCCAAGTCATTGGAATGACTGCCTGTAACACTCGAAAGGAATCTTTGGGTAGATTCTCCCGCCAAAAGTCCTCTAATATGTGGTGGTGAAAAAGCGCAAGATTTAGTTTCTCTTCCTGAAAATGGCGCATCGGTGGAGTTAGGTTTCGCAAAGCGACCTGATCACCAGCAAGAAGATACTCGGCGATGGGCACATTGGCGAGGTCAAAGAGTTCCCAAAAACGATAAATCACATCTACTTCTTGCGGGTCTCCGTCAATTCCAACACAAATAGAGTCTCCCAATGGCATAACATCATTGGGGTGGTAGACGTGAACTCGGCGACCTTGTTGACGCAATTGAGAAGCTAGCCATTCCATTTCCGGTCGATAAGTTGCAGCCTCGTCGCTTACGAGGATGGCAATGTACGGAGCAGTTATTTGGGGGGCACGACTGGCGAGTACTTGATAAAATGCTTCCAGCATATTCTCAGAACCAGCACCGATGAGCTGGCCGCCATGCTGCTCTGCGTAGAGTTGATTTAAAAAAGCAGTGAGCCCTATGCCGCCAGGAACAGAATCGATCTCCGTAAGAGCAAAACCTTCCTCGGTTATGATGAGGTCGGGTCGTAATACCATCGGCTGAGTACCACGCACTGCTGACGAGCGGGCATGACGAATCAAGGCTTCTGGTTTTCCACGGTCGAGGTATTCCGCCACCCAAGGAGCCAAGAGCTCACGGTTTCGCAGAAGATTTTTACCGTTAGCAGAGCGTAAATAGAGTAACTCTTGAGCGCGGTAAAAATCATAACAAGCCTGCCCAATTTTACGAATGCTGACCACCTGATCGGATGAAAGAGGAAATGCCGAAGGAGCGTAGCGCCAAGTCTTATTCTCAAAGAGATCGTGTTCCGCAAATGCGGCCTTCGCTTCAGCGTAGCTAAGTCCTTCTATGTTGCTTTCTGTTTTATGCATCATTGGCATCTCGCTCGCTAGCGGTTTGGCGTGAAGTAGGGCCTCCAGCTCGAAGCCATGCATGAATAAAGGGGTCGAGTTCACCGTCCATGACGGCTTGGACGTTTCCAGTTTCCGCACCCGTGCGCAAATCTTTCACCAATTGATAGGGCTGAAAGACGTAGGAACGTATTTGGTTACCCCAGGCAATTTCACCTTTCTCACCATAGAATTTTTCCTGCTCAGTGCGTTTTTCGTCTTCTATTTTTTCTAAAAGCCGGGATTTGAGAGTCCGCATAGCGGTAGCCTTGTTCTTGATCTGAGAACGCTCGTTTTGACAGGTCACCACAATATTTGTAGGCAAGTGTGTAAGCCGTACGGCAGACTCTGTGCGGTTGACGTGCTGCCCACCCTTTCCACTCGCACGATACACATCGGTGCGGATATCAGCTTCGTTGACTTCGATATCAACATCGTCCTCAACCTCAGCAACGACATCGACCGAACAAAAAGAGGTATGACGACGTGCATTAGAATCAAATGGACTGATTCGCACTAAGCGGTGAACGCCACGTTCAGCTTTAGCGTACCCAAAAGCATGTGGGCCGCCTATTCGAATAGTCGCAGATGATATTCCGGCCTCTTCGCCCGGCATGAGATCCAAGGTCTCGACCTCAAATCCTGCGCGCTCTCCCCAGCGAGAATACATACGTAGGAGCATATCTGCCCAGTCACAGCTTTCCGTGCCGCCTGCTCCAGCATGAATCGTTAGGAGGGCATTGGAAGCATCGCGCGGACCGGTTAAAAAAGAGGACAATTCTAAGGCATCAAGACGTGGAAGGAGCGCGCTGACTGTAGCAACTATTTCGGTGGCATATTCGACCGCATCCTCGACATCTGATTCGTCCACTAATTCCAACATCGCTTGAAGATCGGCAACTCCAGCGCGGTAATCATTAACTGGACCCACTAGTGCTTTTAGGCGATTGGCTTTAGAAATAACTTTTTGGGCGGCGGTCTGATCCTCCCAAAAGTTTGGATCAGCCATCTTCGTTTCAAGATCGGCAATCACATTCAGCTTGGTATCTCCGTCAAAGATACCTCCATATATGTCCTGTGCGACGCACAATATCCTCAATTTGTCCCCGAACTTCCGGTGTTAGCTGTTCCATTAAGACAAGATCACATTAGCAGGCAGTTATAATAAAGCAAAAAGTGAAGTAACTGCAAAAATCCGTCTTCTTTATCTTGGGACAACCTCAATGCGATAGAACTTTTTCAGTTCGGAAGCATCCACTGGAATGGTGATCTCTACTTTTTCAATATTAATATTTATACCCTATTTTAAATAAGGTATAATGTCTATAATATTTTATTAAAATAACTATACCTTACATTACGTCCAAATTTGCTCTCCGAATTTAATCCCTCCGATGCATTCGCTAGGGTTGTCCACCCGATGCGTAGTTCCTGCATTATCCGAATCAACGATGATCCCAAGGAAATTTAACCTCGACGGGTTCGTGATTCCAAACTTCGAAGGGCTCAAAAATTTTTCCGGGATTGAGAATCCCTTTAGGATCTAGTGCCTGTTTGACTGCCTGCATTGCCGCAATTTCCGCCCTGCTGTGTTGAAGTTTCATAAAGGGAGCCTTAGCGAGACCAATCCCATGCTCTCCTGTGATCACTCCCCCCAATGAGACGACTTTCTGCATCAACTTTTTTATTCCGCGCTTTGCCTGTCTTGCCTGTGTAGCGTCCCCACGATTATACATAATGTGGACGTGTAAATTCCCATCCCCAGCATGACCGTAGGTCGGCGTCGGCAAACCTATCTCTTTTTTTAAGGCGATACTATAACGAATCAACTCGGCTTGGCGTTCAATGGGCACTACCACATCTTCATTCAATTTAGTATCCCCCAGTGAATACATCGACTGGGAACAGATCCGGCGCACTTCCAGAAGCGCATCCGCTTGGTGCTCGTCGCGAGCCTCTCGTTGGGCGACTACCTTCTTTTTCATAAAGGCGCGCAGTGTTGTCTGTTGCTGACGCAACTCGCTCCATTTACCGTCTAATTCAATCAATAAAATTGCAGCTCCAGATGCCTCCGAGATAAGCGCTTTACCAATATAAGCCTCTGCACAGGCCACGCTTTGCCGATCGAGAAATTCCAAAATCGAAGGCTCAATTCCTGCCTTCAATAAATCACGTACTGCTCGTAAAGCATCCGCCTCGTGCTTAAATGCGTACAAAGCAAGGGCACGCTTCTCCGGCTTTTTAATGAGCCGCAAATGCGCCTCGGTGACCACCCCCAGGGTACCTTCAGAACCAATCCATAAATCCCTTAAATTATACCCTGATACATATTTCTTCAGCGGCAACCCCCACTGCACTGGACTTCCATCTGCAAGGAAACCACCTAAACCAAGGACATAGTCTCTCGTCACGCCATATTTAACACAGCGCATGCCACCAGAATTGCAGGCAATATTACCGCCAATGGTAGAGTATTTCTTTGAGGACGGATCCGGTGGGTAAAACAAGCCCATACCTTCCACCCGCGCCTGCAAGTCGGCGGTCACCATACCCGCACCTACGGTTGCGATTCGTGAAACCGGATCAATTTTTACGGTGTTTAAAGCACTTAAATCCAGCGCCCAACCTCCCTTGACCGGTACCGCCGAACCAGTCACCGAGGAACCAGCTCCGCGCGAGGTCACGGGGATACCATGTCGCTGCGCCAGTTTTAAAACAACCCCAACTTCTGATGCCGCCTTTACCTTTACCACGGCATCCGGCAAAAACGACAACTTCAAATTATCCACCGAAGCCTCAAAACGCACCGCTTGAGTAGACAAAACGCGTTCCGGTAATTTTCTTCGCAAAGCCCGCAAGGCATTTGCCGACGGAGTGGATTTTTTTAATGCCATGTTTGCAACATACCAAAAGCCCTCTTACAGGCAAGCCTCGCCGTAGGATCTTGGTTTTAACATTGCCCCAGCCATCTATAAAGCACACTTTCGCACCCTTATGTTACAAGCTGGAATCGTAGGTTTACCTAACGTTGGGAAGAGTACCCTTTTCAACGCCCTCACCCGTACCCGAAAAGCCGAGTCCGCAAACTACCCCTTCTGCACCATAGACCCAAATGTTGGGGTGGTGCAGGTGCCCGATGGCCGCCTCAAACCACTACGTCAAATCGCCAAAACCAACCGCGTTATCCCTGCCGCCATCGAATTCGTCGATATCGCTGGACTGGTCGCAGGTGCCAGTAAAGGCGAAGGTCTTGGAAATAAATTTCTCGCCAACATCCGTGAGGTTGATGCCGTCGTTCACGTCGTTCGTTGTTTTGAAGATGAAGACATCATCCACAATATGGGCTCTATTGATCCTCTCCGAGACATCGAGGTCATTAATACCGAACTCATCCTCGCTGACCTCGCCTCCCTCGACAGCCAAAAAGAAAAGAGTACCAAAAAAGCTCGGGGAGGTGACAAGGAAGCCGCAGAAAATATCGAACTCATCGATCGCCTCCTGCCCCACCTCAACGAAAACAAGCCTGCAATCACCCTCGACATCAGTGACGATGAACACCTCATTCTCAAACGCCTCTGCCTCCTCAGCGCCAAGCCAGTACTCTACGCCTGCAATGTCGCAGAAAACGGCCTCGTCGACCCCAGCCAAAACCCCTTTGTTCAAAAAGTAGAAACTCATGCCCGCGAAAATCATGGCGCCGGCATCTGCATCGTTTCAGCTGCCGTTGAGGCGGAACTCATTGACTTCGACGAGGCGGAAGCCGCTGAATATCTTGAATCCCTCGGTATCACCGACTCCGGAGTCTCCCTCCTTATTCGCGCCGCTTACGATCTTCTCGGCCTCGCTTCATACTTCACCGCAGGCGAACAAGAAGTCCGTGCATGGACTTTTAAAAAGGGCATGAAAGCGCCCCAGTGCGCCGGTGTCATACACACCGATTTTGAAAAAGGATTTATTAAGGCCGAAGTTGTCAGCTACGACGACCTCATCCAAGCCGGCAGTACCGCCGGAGCTCGCGAGGCCGGGAAATACCGCCTCGAGGGCAAAGATTATCTATTTAAAGACGGCGATGTCGCCCTCTTTCGTTTCAACAACTAAACCTCCGTAAAACACCATTGCGGCTCAAAAGTTGACTTCGCCGAAGTCCATACTCCTTTAAGTTTATGTTGATTCCATACAGACAACTGTTCTTCAAACGACTGGCGCTGTTAGTCGGTCTCGTATTCCTGTCAGCCTGCGACCGCGCCAAATCACAGAGCTATACTATCCCTAAGGAAGAACGACCCAGCGTTACCATCTCTGACAACAGCACAACTAAGGCACCTGCCGAAGCCGCAAAACCGGCAACCACTGGAAATATGCAAATCCTCCCCGGAATGGCCGAAGCCGCCCAAGCAGCCGGAGACCTGCAATTTGTCACCCCGATCGGTTGGGAAAAACTAGCCCCATCTGGAATTCGTAAAGCCGAACTCAGTTATACTGGCTCAGACGGAGATGCTACCATCACCGTCACCGTCTTCCCTGGCGATGTTGGCGGACTCCTCGCCAACGTAAACCGCTGGCGCGGCCAAGTAGGACTCCCCGCCCTCAACGACGCCACTTTGACCGAAGCCACCGAGCCACGTATCATTTCCAATCATCGCGGCACCTACGTTCGCCTTATGGGAGCATCCAAATCCATCCTTGGCGGTCTCCTTCCTTTTCACGGAAAAACTTGGTTCTTTAAAATGATGGGAGACAGCGCCGCTATAAATGCGCAAGAAACAGCCCTCCAGCAATTCCTAGATTCCGTCCGTATCGAAGATCCGCATCACTAAAACCATGCTTACGGCCCTCCTCCAGATCTTTGGCTCTCTCAGGCTGACTGTCATTTTGCTCAGCGCCTCCATGGTGCTCATCTTCTTTGGCACCATTGATCAAGTCGAGTACGGCATCTGGCATACCCAAAAACTCTACTTCGAAAGCTTCGTCGTCGCTTGGCAATACCCTGCCCTATGGCCTGCGGGGGATCAACTCACTTGGTTACGCATCCCCATGTTTGGTGGTTACACCATCGGAAGCCTTATGCTCATCAACCTCACCGTTGCCTACACCCGCCGCTTCTCTCTAAAAGCCGCCAAAATCGGCCTCTACGCTATTCACTCTGGACTCATGCTCCTGATTGTTAGCGAACTCCTAACCGACCTCCTCGCCGTCGAAAGCCAAATGACCGTTCCAGAAAACGGCCGCGCTAATTACTCTCAAACAGTACGCGAGAATGAACTCGTCCTCATAGACCGTTCTCATCCTGACCACGATCAGGTGCACGCCATCCCTGCAGAAATTTTAAAACCCGGTCACACCCTCGATATTCCCGACACCTCACTCCGTGCCCGAGTTCTTCATTTCTACCCCAACGCCCAACTTGTACGCACCAGCGATGCTAGCTCTCCTGCCAATCGTGGTGTCGCCACCAAAATGGGCGTCACCGCTATCCCCCGCGCACCCGACTATTCCGAAAAAGCTATCAATACTGCCACCGCTTATATTGAAATACTCGATGGAGATGCCTCCCTCGGAACTTGGCTTCTTGCCAATGTCCTTGATGAACGTTTTCCGCCGCAAACAGTTCAAACATACGAGCGCGACTACGAAATCGCTCTCCGATTCCAACGCCACTACTACCCCTTCGAGATCGAACTTCTCGACTTTGCCCACGACAAATACCCCGGCACCGATATCCCCTTTAACTTCTCTAGCAAGGTCATCACCCATCATCCCGAGCCCGCCAAAAATCAACAGGCACTCATTTATATGAATCACCCCCTTCGCTACGAAGGGCTCACTTTCTACCAAGCCTCCTTCTCCCCAGACGAAACTGCCACCATTCTTCAAGTCGTCCGGAATCCGGGTTGGCTCCTCCCCTACTTCAGCGTCCTCCTCATGGGCCTCGGCATGACCTACCAATTCGGACTCCACTTCATTAAATACCTTAACAAAAGGAAGCCCGCGTGAAGAAAATAATCTACAGTCTCGCCGCGCTCCTCGTCCTTTTAGTCCTCGGTCGTTATATGCGCCCCGCCACGCAGGAATCGGGCTATGACCTCGCGGGTTTTGCGGAACTCCCCGTACAGGTCGGCGGCCGCATCAAGCCCCTCGATTCCGTCGCACGCAATACCCTCCTCGTCCTCGCCGCCCGTCAAAAAGTTGAAACCCTCGACGGACAAATCCTCAGCCCGATCGAATGGTTCCTCGACCTCACCATGCGCCCCGAGCGCGCCGACACCCACCCCGTCTTCAAAATTGAATTCCCAGACGATCTCGGACTCGACGGTCTTTACCAACCAGGCAAACGCCACTACTCCTTCAACGACCTGCGCCCTCACTTCGAGACGATCAACCAACGGTTTCGTGAGATTGATCCCGAGCCAAAAAAACGAGACGCCTATCAGCGCCAAATCGCCGAACTCAACAACGGTCTCAGCCTTTATCACCGAGTCATGCATTCTCTGCACCCGATCGGTGAACCACAACGCCTCGATCAACTCGCCGACGAATACCGCAGCTACCTCAGCCTCCTGCAACCCGCCATGGCGGAACTGCGCAAACAAAAAGACGGCGAAAATTATGATGCCGAACTTGTCAAAACCTTCCTCGGTTTCGGTGAAGATTACATTCGCCTTTCTCAAACGGCTCAGCTTCGCATCATTCCCCCGCCTGCTCCCATCGATCCCATGGAAGATTGGTTTAACCTAGGTGACGAACTCCTCAACGTCATTCAAACAGGACAACTGAGCCCTTACGCCATGAGCTACGCCGGCCTCACCATGGCCTATCGCGCTGGAGATGCCACCACCTTTAACCAAACCCTAAGCGAACTTCTTCAACGCGTCACGGCTGACTTCCCCGACGACATTGGGCGTGTCCACTTCGAGCGCCTCTTTAACGCCAGTCAACCTTTTGCCATCGCCATCGAGCTCTACGTCCTCGTCTTCATTTTCATTTGTATTTCATGGCTTCGCTGGCCTGCCACCCTTGGCAAAGCCGCCTTCTGGATTCTATGCCTCGCCTTTGCCCTCCACACCTTTGGACTCGCGGCACGCATGTATATTCAGGAGCGCCCGCCCGTCACCAACCTCTACTCATCAGCGGTATTTGTGGGCTGGGGCGCCGTCCTCCTCGGTGCCTTCCTTGAAAAATTTCACCGCAACGGCATCGGTGGCGCCATGGCAGCCCTTGTTGGCTTTTCAACCCTCATCATAGCCCACCACCTCGCTATGACAGGCGATACCCTCGAAATGATGCGCGCCGTTCTTGATTCCAATTTTTGGCTGGCGACCCATGTCATCATTATCACCCTTGGCTATTCCGCCATGTTTTTTGCCGGAGCACTAGCGATCGCCTTCATTTTTCTAGGGCTCCTTCGGCGCAGCTTCGACAAATCCGCTGCCCGTTCCCTCACCGGCATGGTTTATGGTATCACTTGCTTTGCCGCCCTCTTCAGCCTCGTCGGCACCATTCTTGGCGGCATCTGGGCCGACCAAAGCTGGGGACGCTTCTGGGGCTGGGACCCCAAAGAAAACGGCGCCCTCATGATCGTCATCATGTGCGCCATCACCCTCCACGCCCGCTGGGGCGGTATCGCCCGTGAGCGCGGCATCATGGCCCTCGCCATCCTCGGCAACATCGTTACCGCCTGGTCCTGGTTTGGCACCAACCTCCTCGGAGTCGGACTCCATTCCTACGGCTTCACCGACAGCGGCTTCCTCTGGATGTGCGCCTTCGCCCTCAGCCAACTCCTATGCATCGCCTTTGCCTACATTCCGAGTCGTTACTGGCGCAGTGAATTCGGGCAATCACAACCGTAATGCCGCAATACTGCGACTGAAACACTTCAACCATCCCCACAGTCTAAGCCCTTGGGTGCGCCTGCCGGTGCGCTTCTTTTAAGCGGGCCACCGAAACATGGGTATACACCTGTGTGGTTGAAAGACTTGCATGACCCAGGAGTTCCTGCACGGAGCGCAGGTCCGCACCGTGGTCGAGCAAGTGCGTCGCGAAACTGTGCCGTAATTTATGCGGTGTCATATCAAGCGGGAGCCCCGCCGCACACAAATGCGTCTTTAGCATTTGCTGAACCTGCGTTGGTTGTAAACGTTTACCCTGCAGCGTAAAAACCGCCGGCGCAGACGCGCTCGTATCGGCACCACTTAATTCCAAAAACCGCTTTAAGCACTTCAAGGCAACTTGACCCAACGGGCAAAGCCGTTCCTTTCCACCCTTACCCAATACGCGTGCGACTCCTTGATCCATATCAATTTGCCCAAGACTCAAAGCACATAATTCACTGACCCGCAAACCGCCACCATACAACAACTCTAAAATGACGGAATCGCGCAAGGCCGTAAAATCATCCATCTCCCCTGCTTGATATAGTTTTGCCGGCGCTTCCAAGAGTGCCCACATTTGTGCCTCCGTCAAAAATTTCGGCAGGGGTTTTTCCAACTTAGGCAAACTCACTCCCATGAAAGGATTTGAGCTTACCTTACCTTGCTGGCGCAAATATCGATACAACCCTCGTAAACCGGAGACGTGGTTATGAATCGTGCGCCGGCCCAATCCACGCCGCAAATCCACTAGGTACGAACGTACCACCCGGGGCGTCACTGAAGCAAAATCTCCACCCCAACTTGCTTCGGCACACAGCCATTTAATAAAGCGTTCTCCTGACTTACGATAATTTCGCAAGGTGTAATCCGAGACCCGCCGTTCCAATTTCAAATGAGCACAGAAACCCACCAAATCGGGATGCTCTGCTGCGCTGGTCTTTGCCATCCCTGGTTACCGCTTGAGTTTGAACCGTTCGACGACCTCATCCGCAAAATAACCGTAAGCATGCGCTCCATTACAATCCGGATCATATTCAAAAATCGATTGCCCAAAACTCGGCGCCTCACTTAAACGAATCGAGCGCGGTATCATACTGCGAAAAACCAGTTCATCAAAATGTTTCCGCACTTCACCCACCACCTGGTGTGCTAGGTTCGTGCGTTGGTCAAACATCGTCATCAAAATACCACCCAACTCGATCCCTTCGTTGACTCCAGCATCCCTTAACTTATCGACTACTTTAAGAATCTGACCCAGACCTTCCATGGCGAGGTATTCGCATTGTAATGCGATCAATAAATAGTCCGCCGCGGCTAAACTGTTCATCGAAAGCATCCCCAGCGCAGGCGGGCAGTCCAAAACCACCGCATCATAATCGCCTGAAGCACGCAAGGGCGCCAACACTTCACGTAATTGCAAAAGGTAATTTTCCCGTTGCACCAATTCAATTTCTATCGCGGCCATATCCACCTCTGATGGTATCAAAAACAAATTTCCACTCGCACCAACCGGTTGTACTTTCTGAAGCGCAGTTCCCTCGCCACACAGCGGCCCATACAAACTCGCCCCTTCATGTTTTTCCAAGCCCAGCCCACTTGTGGCATTTGCCTGCGGATCTAAATCCACCAGCACCGTCCGCACCCCCCGTTCCGCTAGCGCATAGCAAAGATTGATCGCAGTCGTGGTCTTACCGACCCCGCCCTTTTGATTCGCAATTGTAAATACAGTAGCAGACATGCCACAAATCTAGCCCGCCCTTCACGGGCGTAAAGCAGAAAGGGATCTGCATTCTAAATCACATCGCAACTTTTAAGGTTGAACTCCATCATCTGCCTTACTTAATTATAAGACTTGGCATGGAGAAGTGGCTGAGTGGCCGAAAGCGCTTCTTTGCTAAAGAAGTGAACCTCAAAAGGGTTCCGCGGGTTCGAATCCCGCCTTCTCCGCCATTTGTTAACCGATTTCCTTCGATCCCACTAAGCGCGATTATTTACATGCGCAACTTGCTCCTGATTCTTTACTCACTCGGCCTTACGGTGAGCTTCTCGTCCTCCGTAGATGCGGCAGATGATTCACGACTCAAGATGTATTACGGACTCGCAGAAGGTCATTATTCAAGTGGTAATTTTCCAGCAGCTGATAAAGTCATCCAAGAGATTCTCCGTCTCGACCCCAAGCATACGGGTGCACTTGAGCTCGAAACTCGCATCCTTTTAGAGCGTGACTCGGACATAAGAAATTCCGCACGCACAGAGGTCACCCTTCGTGCGATTGATGAGAGTCTTTCGCAAGCAGCAGACCTAAGTTCCCTCGATACCGTAAAACTCCGCTTAGCGCGCGCGCGACTCCTGACCAGCTCCGGCGAAACTGAGGCGGCTATCCAAGAGCTCCAACAACTGACTCGCCAATACCCTGACTACCTCGAGGCCACCCTCACCCTCGTCGCCCTTTACTCCGTCGCTAACCGTTGGCAATCCGTAGAGCAACTCATACCCACCATTGCCGCACAACCTGCCCTATTAGACGTGGCACTCTATCTAGAAGGCCGCAGCGCTTTTGCGCGAGGTCGCATCGGTCGCGCTCGAGCAAAGTTTGAAGCCGCCCTACAAAAACAACCCGCCCAGGCTAATCGCTTGAGCCCTTCGCTTTATTTTTACCGCAGTCAATGTCTCGATGCACTCAAACGGCCTGATGAAGCCCACGCTGATCTTTTAAAAGCAATCGATTCCGACTACCGCCCCGAAAGCACCGAGGAAGCACTCACCGCCGCCCGCGCCCTCCTGAGGCACGGCGAACCCGCCCGCGCCATCACCCTCCTAGAAGCCCTTACCCTTAACCAACTGAATACCAGCACCGATGCCTGGAACCTTCTGGGGCGCGCCCACCGGCAAGAAAACGCCATCGCTCTTGCCATCAGCGCCTTCAATGAATCTCTTCGCCTGCAGCCTGAACAAGCGGTCACGCTCGCGCTTCGTGCCGGTCTCCTTCGTCAAATAAATGACCTAGATGGGGCTCTGACCGATTACCAAAAAGCCATTCTCTTGGATGCTCAAAACCCTGCCCTTCGCTACGCCTACGGGCTCACTCTTCTGCAATACGGGCAAATTCCTGCCGCTGCTCAAGCACTCGATTTCGCCGCAGAGCTGCTACCAAAAGAAAGCGAGATTCGTCTCCTGTCCGCCCTCTTGCGGTTTACCCAAAAAGAGCATTCTCAGGCACGCCACTCCCTTGAACAATATTTCCTGCAGGAATCTCAACCCGCCACCACCGCCCATCAACTCGCTTACCTCCTTGAACTAAAAACCGCCATCGGCGGAACCAGTGATTTTACTCGCTATTGCGAGGGTGAACTCAGCCGCAAGGAATTGCTCGACCTCGCTGGTCGCGCCTCTTCACCCCGCACCGCCCGTCAACAAATTGCTGCCATCGCCTTCTTTATGGCCCACAGCCAACACACGCTCAAAGATCCAAGTGATCAAACTGAACTCCTAAAAATCGCAGCTGATAATGGTTCTCTATATCAACCCGAGGCACTCTGTGCCCGTTGGCTACTCGGTTTACCTTAAATATAAGTCTCCCTTTTTACTTGCCCTACACCCTACAATTGTATTCTTTCTCACACTTAGCGTAAGAGTGCGTGTTGTGAAGCGCTCACTCCTCAACTTCCTGCTATAGGCAGGTTCAACGGTTCCAGTGGCCTCTAGGCGACTGGATCGACCCCGAAAGCTCGGCGTCCAAAGTTGTGAACTAACATCCCATCATATGTCAGAAGATACTACTGTAGATAAAGAAGCCATCATTAAGGAATTCGGTGAAAATGAAAACGACACCGGCTCCTGTGAAGTTCAAATCGCGCTCCTAACGGCGCGTGTTAAACACCTCACCGAGCATTTGCGCACCCACCGCAAGGACTTTCACTCCCGTCGTGGATTGATTGCCATGACGGCTCGTCGACGCAAGCTCCTCGATTACCTTAAACGGACCGACTTTAATCGCTACTCTGTGATTCTTGAGAAGCTTAAGCTCCGTCGCTAATTCCATCTTTCAGCCGGTTCCTGCACGTGCAGGTCCGGCTTTTATCTTTTATAAGCATTCGCTGAAATTTCACTTTTCGCAGGCCGTCCTTTTTCTTTGGGCGGCCGCGGCACCGAGGGTCCCATCCCCAAACTGCCGTGGATTGATACCCAAACAAAAAATAATAGTATGAAACAGAAACATAACGTCAAAGTGGACGGCCTCGATATCGAGTTCGCTACAGGTACCCTCGCTGGCCTCGCCAGTGGCTCCGTCACGATCCGATCCGGAGATACTGAACTCTTCGTCTCCGCTACCGCTGCCTCCGCACTCCGCCCAGGGCAAGACTTCTTTCCCCTCACCGTTGACTACCGCGAGAAATTCTCCGCTGCCGGTAAATTCCCAGGAGGTTACTTCAAACGAGAAGGTAAGCCCAGTGAAAAGGAAATCCTTACCTCCCGTCTTTGCGACCGCCCTCTGCGCCCGCTTTTCCCTAAAGGCTTCATGAATGAAGTACAGGTCATTGGACTCCTCCTTGCTACCGACGGTGTCCACGAACCAGATATCCTCATGGTCAATGGTGCTTCCGCTGCCATGCTGATTTCTGACATCCCCTGGAATGGCCCCGTTGGATGTGTTCGGGTCGCACAGGTAGACGGTGAATTTATCACCAACCCCACCCATGACGAGATGCTCGATTCCGACCTCGACCTGATCTACGTGGGCAGCGAAAGCGAAATGATGATGATCGAAGGCTCGGCCGAGTTTATTTCAGACGAACGTTTCTATGAAGCCCTTGAATACGCTCAAAATGCGATTCAACCCATCATTGCAGCCCAAAAAGAACTCGCCGCGACTGCTGGCAAAGCCAAAAAAGAATTTGCCCTCGTTATCACGCCGCCCGAAATTGCGGAATTCTGCGAG
Organism: Opitutia bacterium UBA7350; assembly: GCA_949524905.1. Classification (GTDB taxonomy): domain Bacteria; phylum Verrucomicrobiota; class Verrucomicrobiia; order Opitutales; family Coraliomargaritaceae; genus UBA7445. The sequence continues at coordinate 127,036 of CATINC010000013.1, forward strand.
CAAGAGGCCGCTGAAAAAGTGAAGGAAGCCCTGGGTCACGACAGCTACACTGAACGTAAACTTGCAATCGAGGCAATCGCCAAGGAAACCACCGCTGCACTCGAAGATAAACTTGGAGCTGAAAATGTCGATGGTAACGACGTAGCTCGCGCCTTTGACGAAATTCAAGAAAAACTCTACCGCCAGAACATCCTCGAGACCGGACGTCGCGTTGACGGCCGTGGTGCGGATGACCTGCGCACAATTACTTGTGATACCGGAGTTCTGCCCCGTGTTCACGGTTCTGGTGTTTTCAACCGTGGTGAGACTCAAGCCTTGGTGATCTCCACGCTCGGCACCAGCCGCGATGTACAGGATATTGACGGTCTTACCGGTGGTGCTACCAGCAAGTCCTTCATCCTGCACTATAACTTCCCGCCTTTCTCAACGGGCGAAGCAGGACGCTTTGGCTTTACGGGTCGTCGTGAAATCGGACACGGTGCGCTCGCTGAGCGTTCCCTCCTCCCTATTCTTCCACCAGAAGACGAATTCCCATACGCCATTCGTGTGGTCTCTGAAGTCATGAGTTCTAACGGCTCCACATCCATGGCTTCCATCTGTGGGGGCTCCCTCTCTCTCATGGATGCCGGTGTTCCTATTTCGGGACCCTGTGCCGGCATTTCCTGCGGACTTGTTAGCGAGCGCGACGCGGACGGCAAGATCAGTAAGCACGTCATCCTTACCGACATCCTCGGTGCCGAAGACCACTTTGGCGACATGGACTTCAAAATCGCCGGTACGACTGAAGGTATCACTGGGTTCCAACTGGACCTCAAAATCCAAGGCCTACCCTTCGACATCACCCTCGAAGCCATCAAGCAGAACGCCACCGCCCGTATGAAGATCCTCGCCATTATGAGTGAGCACATGCCGGAAACCCGCAGCGATCTTCGTGAACACGCCCCGCGCATTCACACGATCAAAATTGATCCTGAAAAAATTGGTGCGCTCATCGGCCCCGGTGGTAAAAATATTCGCCGTATTACCGAAATTTCCGGTGCTCAGGTGGACATCGACGACGATAATAGCGGACGCGTTCTCATCTTCGCCACCGATAAAGAATCCATGGATCGCGCCATTCAAGAAGTTGATCTTTGCACCGCCGAAATCGAAGTCGGTAAAACCTACCGCGGCATCGTGCGTGGCATCAAGGAATTCGGCGCTTTTGTTGAGTGTCTACCGGGCAAAGAAGGATTGGTTCATATCTCTGAACTTGCCGACTTCCGCGTCAACAAGACCGAGGACATCTGCAAACTTGGCGACGAAATGGTCGTCAAATGCATCGGCATTGAGAAGGGCAAGACCCGTCTCTCCCGCAAGGCCGCCCTCGAAGACGCTAAAGAAGAAAGCGGTGACGAGGCATCGGATGCAGCTGACTCCGAAGAAGAGGAATAGCCCGCCACGCAACCCCATCAATTCATCACGTCGCTCTTTAAAAAGAGCGGCGTTTTTTGTAACTGTATTTAAATTAAGCCGATTTCTTCTTTGCCAGTATCAAAACCCATCGATTATATTAAATTATGTGCTCTAAAAAAAATATTCTTAAATTTTTTATTATAAATTTTGTTTTTGCCTGCATTGGTGGTGGCGCCCTCCATGCCCAAAACTATCCCCCAAAAATCTCTGGAGCTCAGGAATATGTCTACAAAACTGCTGACGGCTTTGATCTCCGAATTTGGGTCTTTAGCCCAAAACAAACCGATGCTAAAGTACCCGCCATGCTTTTTTTCTTTGGAGGCGGTTGGAATGGTGGTTCACCCACTCAATTTGTGAAGCAAAGCGAATATTTAGCGAAACGCGGCATGGTGGGCATCGTCGCTGATTACCGCGTCAAATCACGCCAAGGGGTGCAAGCTAAGAGTTGCGTAGAAGATGCCCTCGACGCCTTGCGTTACGTGACTGTAAACGCTGATAAACTGGGCATTGACCGCGACCGTATCGGAGTCGGTGGTGGTAGCGCAGGCGGCCACCTCGCAGCGAGTCTCGGCACTATTCATGTCAACGATCCCGCTGCTCCAAAGGCAATGGCGCTCTTTAATCCCGCTACCATTTTGGCGCGCGTCCCATCAGATTTTGTCACGCTGCCACAATTTAAAGAACACCTGAATGCAAACGCCGAGCGCATGAAAACAAAAGCAAACGGACTTCGCGCCCGTTTAGGTGTAGAGCCCATTGAACTCTCGCCCTTTCACCATGTTGAGAGCACCACCCCACCGACCATTATTTTTCACGGCACCAATGACGCCACCGTTCCCTACGGAACTGCACTCCTTTTCGCGATACAATTAAAGGCCAACAATGTACCCGTGGATCTAAAAACCTATCAAGGTGCTGGGCATGGCTTCTTCAATCGTGAACCTTACTTCAGTCAAACTATCGAGCAACTGGATGCGTTTCTGCTTGCACTTGGTTGGCTTCAATAAACGCCGTTTTTTGCCACAAAAAAGTTGGATCTCTAAAGGTTACGGAAGAAACCCACCGTCAGGTTGAGATCGTTAATTCCGCCATTACTGCGCGTCAGTCCCGCTTTTGATATATGACGAATCCCGGGGCGGATATCGAGGTATGTTTTCTCATTCAATTGAATCGTCATTCCCACCGAAATATTGTCGGAAAAAATGAAGCCACTATCTTGGCGGTCGGGAGTACCCGAAACGTAATGCGGACCCACACTCAACAAGGTGTAAAACCCTAGAAAATCATCGAAAAAATTCTTTCTGAAGAGAAGGCCGAGGTTACAGCCGAATTCATAGCCTTTTTCCAGCTTACCAGAAGTCCCATGTCGAACGAATTTTGTAGTGTTATACTGCGGTTGAAGGAGGAACTCCATTGAGAATTTTTCTTTGCGACAGAAGGCATAGTAATACTGAAACTCATAAAACTTCACATCATAGGTGTAGGACTCGCCGACATCTATATTTTTGATGCGTTGTTCTCCATAACCGCTCATGAATCCCCATCGATGCTTGCTGCCATCAAATATTTCATCGACCTGAGCATTCAGAATGCTCAATAGCAAAAATTTAAATAATAGTGTTATTTTGAAATATTTAATCATATATATATTTTATTTAAAAAATATAATTTATAAAGCAAAATTTTTTTTGATTTATTGTTATGAAATCACTTCAGAGATTGTCAGATCGCCGGAGTTGAAAGACATTCAAATTTTCATAACCCGCATGAGCACACCTAAGCGAAACGACACTGAAGCCACCTATTCCCGCGACAAGTGGCGTGCGCCCTTTCAGGGAATTTTGGAAGCGGGTTGGCAGGCATTTCCACTCCTCATTGCTATTCGTTATTTTGAAGCACCGGAAACTGCTAAGGCTTTCGTCGCAGGTGCGGGACCCGTGGGGTTTTTGCTGACTCCATTGACTTTATTTCTGGCAGCCAAACTATCCGCCCGCCCCAGTTTCGCCTGCGCAGTGGTCTTCAGCTTGAGTGCTATACTCGCACTAGGAGCGACTTTCGCAAGCACCCTCCTCATTTTCACGCTCTGTATCATCGCAAGCCAGATGGCAATGGTACAACACGGGCCACTGATGGTACAGGTTTATACCGCAAATTACGGCGCACATGAACGTGGGCAGCGTGTGACAACACCCCTCATGTTGACTGCAGCCTTTTCAATAATCTTCGCCTGGCTAGGTGGAGAAATCCTCGACCTCCGTCTTTTAAATTACAAATATCTCTTTGCATTTATGGCTTGTTGCGCCCTGGCATGTGCATTCGCGGTACGTGGCGTGCCAAGTTTGCCCCTCTCCACCCAACACGTTGGGAACCCTTGGCAAAGTTTCCGCCTGATCTGGAAAGACCGCCTCTTTGGTTTCATCCTGGGAGCCTGGATGCTCCTCGGCCTAGGAAACCTCATTACCCTACCCATCCGAGTAGAATACCTCGCCAATCCGGCCTTTGGCATCAATGCCGACAATGCCACCATTGCCCTCCTCTTGGTCGTTATCCCGGCCCTCGCACGCCTTGTTTCTACAAAATTCTGGGGGCACCGCTTCGACCAACTCCATTTTGTCACCACCCGCAATAGCCTCAATTTTTGTTTCTTGCTCAGCATTGTCCTCTTTTTCTTTACCACTAATATTTGGCTCCTCGCACTTGCGATGGCCTTTCAAGGAATTGCCATGGGAGGCGGTAAAATCTTTTGGGGGCTCTGGGTTACCAAAATTGCCCCGCCAGAAAAAGCTTCTGCCTACATGAGCATTCATATGGCACTCACCGGATTTAGAGGAACACTTGCCCCATTCCTGGGGTATTGGGTCCTGACACAATCCAGCCCAGCAATCGTTGCCTGGACGGGCCTTGTCCTCATCCTCGCAGCAATTTTTCTCTTTCAAACCCTGCGCGCCCACCCGCGCCTTACGCATTCGGCCCATGCAACTTGAGCCACTCGAACGCACGGTGCACCTCAGCGTGCGCGAACTCGCAAGTTTTCGTAATGCCCCACCGACTCAGCATAAAGGTGGCGGTGTCTGGCGCGCCGCTCTTGGACTAGAATGGCATCAAACCGCCGCTGAACAAACACAGATTCAATTTCCAGAAGCTAAAATGGAGGTTCCCATCCAAGCCATTTGGCGACACCGAGACTGGACCTTCCACGTTCAGGGCCGCATCGACCAAGTTATCCCCATTAGCAAAGACCTAAGTATTTTACGCGAAGTAAAAACCATTCGCGCAAGCCTCCCCGCCCCCGTTGAAGAACTTGCTGCTCGTTATCCGCAACACCTCGCCCAAGTTGCGACCTACCTTGCCCTGGCTCAAGTCCTTCCCAAATTTAAAGCACTCACCCTTCGCGCGGAACTCGCATGGATTGATATCGATACCGGAACGGTGCAAGTTCAAGCCCTTCAAGAAAACGACGCCGCTCGATTTACCGAGCAACTCGATGCCCTTATTCCTTTTCTTGAAGACCGCCGCACGGCCCGCGGGCGTCTTCGTAAAGCAAAACTCAAAGCTCCTTTTAAAACCCTTCGCGACGGTCAGGCAGAATTTCAAACTGCCCTCAAAGACGCCGCTCTAAAGGCACCCACCCTCTTACTACAAGCGCCCACTGGATTTGGAAAAACAGGTCTTGTACTTGAACACGCCTTGCAATCTTTAGTCGATGGCGTTCACGAACGCCTCATCTTTTTGAGCAGCCAATCCACCGGACAGGTACAGACACGGATACAATTAGAAGCCATGCTTGGAGCGGGCTTGCGCTCAGTTCAATTACGCAACCGCAGAGAACATCGTATCGAAAGCGCCGCTCATACCTGCACCGGTGATACCCGATGCGAGGATGACCTCATTGAACGCTGGCATGATGCCCATCTACAACCAGAACGCTTCTTCCTATCCGGTAGTTTTGAATTAGAACATGCTAAGTCACTCGGCCGCGAAACCGGGATCTGCCCTTACGCCCTCACAAAAAGCTGCCTACCCTATGCCGAAGTTTGGATTGGCGACGTCAATTACCTCTTTAATCCCGCCAGTCGAAACGTCTTTGAACAAGCACATGGTTTTGATCCCGCGCGCACCTACTTAATCATAGACGAAGCCCATAACCTGCCGCGACGGGCCGCCGATGCCATGAGCCATGAATTACGAGCCGCCGAATGGCTCTTCGCGCTTGAAGCCCTAGAAGATGCCGGGGCAAAACGACAAGTCTTGGCAGTAGGACGAGCTTTGGCACAATGGATTGATCGACAAAAAACCGCCCAAGCACTACCCGCAAACAAACAATACGAAGCCTTAGACCTCTGTGAGGATTTTAGCCGTGGCTTTCGCGAAGCCCGTATCGATTACGCTGCTACCCCACCCTTTGCCCTCGAACTCGCTCATCGCATCCATGATCTCGCTCAGGCGCTTGCCAAGCCAGAAGATGAATACCTCGCCTGGTCACCTTCCGCTGGCATCCTACGAACAGAATGCCTCAACCCAGCTCCTTGGATCGCACAGTGCCTCCAACCATTTGCACAAAAGATTCTCATGTCCGCCACACTGACGCCTTTTCCTGAATTCACGCAACGCTGTGGACTCCTACCTGACTCCCTACAAGTAGTGGAAGGGCATGCTCCCTGGCGTGATCAAGCTTGCCGAGTCGCGGTAGATACTCGCGTCGATACCCGCCTAAAAAATCGCCACCTTCATTTCGAAACGACCGCTCGTTCCATTGCGGCCTGCATTGCCAGTAGTCCAGGTGTTCCAGTTGCTGTTTTTTTCAGCGCATATCAATACGCCGAAAATGTTCGTGCCTATTTGGAGACCCTAGAGCCAAGTATACGCGCCCTTATTCAACCACGCGGTTTAAAACTTGCAGAACAAGAAACATTTATTGAGTCAGCCCTTCTTAGCGAAGACGCTCTTTTTTTGATCCTCGGTTCCAGCTATGCGGAAAGTATCGATGCCCTAGGCGGGCGCGTGCACACCGCCATCGTGGTTGGACCTGCTTTACCTGAAGTCAACTGCGTGCGTGAAGCTCGCATTGAGGCACATCCTACCAACGACCGTGAAAGCGCCTTCCGAGCGTGTTACCTCCTGCCAGGAATGCGGCGTATCCGTCAAGCTCTCGGGCGCCTTGTACGCGCCCCTGATCATCGTGCTACTATCCTCCTCCAAGGACGCCGCTTTGCCGAAGCTCGCTACCAGCAAGCCCTTGCAAAGGAATACCAAAGTGAGATCTTAATCGAAAACGAATCCCAACTACTCGACTGGCTTGCGGATCAACCACCTGAGGATGTAAAATAAAATCATTGCCCTTTCAGCTTTAACCCGCCATCTAAAGAAAACTTTCTTTTCGATGTTCAACATTACATGAGTCAAAATTTAGACTGGAGCCGCAAGGATCTCATAGACTTAAAACCGCTCAGCCGGGCGGAAATAGAAACTATTTTTAAGGCCGCTGCTTCTTTCCAAAAAGCGCTTCAAAAAAAGAATAAAAAACAACCCTACCTTGAAGGACGCACGGTAGTGAATCTTTTCCTCGAACCGAGCACCCGTACTCGCCTCGCTTTCGAAGCCGCCGCCCAAAACCTCTCTGCAGACACCATCACCGTCTCCGCCTCCGCCAGCAGCCTAACCAAGGGTGAAAGCCTTCGCGACACCGCGCGCAACCTCAAGGCACTCCAAGCGGATGTTATCATCATGCGCCACTCCGCTTCCGGCGCACCCAACTACCTGAGTAAAGTGGTCGATATCCCAGTCATTAATGCTGGTGATGGCTCCCATGCTCACCCAACTCAAGCCCTGCTCGACGCCTTTACCTTGATCGATAAATTAGGGCCACTTGACGGCAAAAAAATTACCATCCTCGGTGATATCCTTTTCAGCCGCGTCGCCCGCTCTAATATCATCTGCCTACAAAAACTAGGCGCAGAGGTCACCATTGCCGGACCGAGCACCCTCGTCCCTGAAGGCTTCAGCGCAATGGGCGTCCGGGTATGCCACGACCTACAACCCGCCCTCGAAAATGCCGATGCCGTGATGCTCTTGCGGATTCAGCACGAACGGCAAAGTTCCTCACACTTCCCTTCCATAGGCGAATACACCCGTATCTTTGGACTTAACAAAGCCCGCGCTAAATGGCTCAAACCGGACGCTCTCATCATGCACCCAGGGCCCATCAACCGAGGCGTTGAAATCGATTCCGAGCTCGCCGACTCCCCTCAATCTGTAATCCTGGAACAAGTCACCAACGGAATCCTTGTCCGCATGGCCGTCCTACACCTCTGCCACTGCCACCACCGCGGCTTGAAAATCAAACTGCCCGCATGAGCAACAATAACGACATTCTCTGGATCACAGGCGGACGCATCATTGATCCCGCCAATAACCGCGATGAAACCGCCGATTTATATGCAGTCAAGGGCCTCCTAGTAGAAGCCTTAAGCGATGACCAAAAAGCAAACGCTCATAAAGTAGACGCCAGCGGTCTGGTAGTTTCACCCGGTCTGGTTGATATCCACGTCCACTTTCGCGACCCTGGTCAAACCCACAAGGAAAGCATCCGCAGCGGTTCTGAGGCCGCCGCCGCTGGCGGCTACACCTCAGTGGTCTGCATGCCAAATACCAACCCCGTCTGCGACAATGCCGGAACAATCCAACGCATCAACGATACCGTTCGACAAAATGCAGTCATCCGAGTCCAGACAACTGGTTGTCTCACCATCGGAATGAATGGCGAACAACTCGCACCCACCGGGCAACTTAAGGAAGCGGGCATTGTAGCCGTTACCGACGATGGCAAATGCGTACAAAGCAACGAGATCATGCGTCGTGCCGTTGAGTACGCTAAAATGTTTGATTTGCCCGTAATGGACCATTGCCAAGATGCTAGCCTCACTGAAGGCGCCGTGATGAATGAAGGCGAGTGGTCCCTCAAACTGGGCCTGCGTGGCTGGCCTAAAGCGGCTGAAGATATTATTGTAGCGCGCAATACGGTACTCGCAGAACTCACCGGTGCGCATATCCATATGCAACACGTCAGTTCCGCCGCCTCGGTTGATATCCTGCGGCAGGCGATCGCCCGAGGTATACCCGTCAGTGGCGAGGCCAGCCCACACCACATTGAATTTACCGATGCCTGCCTCAAAGACTACGACACCCTCTATAAAATGAATCCACCCTTGCGCGCAGATGCTGACCGTGAAGCGCTCATCAAAGGCCTCTGTGATGGTACCCTCGCCTGCATTGCCACCGACCACGCACCCCACACGCCCACCGAAAAAGATCAAGAATTTGACTACGCACCCTTTGGAATCATTGGTCTTGAAAATGCCCTCGCAAGCACTCTCGAAACCCTCTACCACAGCGGGCGTTGCTCTCTCAACGAAGTGCTCGCTCTCATGACCTATAAAGGCGCTGAAATTTGCAAACTGAACGCAGGAACCCTCAGCAACGGTGCGCCTGCTGATATTTGCATCCTAGACCCCGAGGAAACCTGGACGGTTGATCCGGAACAATTCTTCAGCCACTCAAGCAATTGCCCTTGGAATGGCCGCAAGCTGCGTGGGCGCGTTAAAGGTACCTATGTCGCAGGTCGCCAAGTCTTCGACGGAGACAAAATCACCGTCTAATCTTCATGCCTCCTGAGCTCGATCTACCTGCGATTCTGGTATCGCTCCTATTTTTGGTTGCCCTCCTTAGCAGTCTGGCACTTTGGTTTGCACGCTGGCTTTACCCAAAGCAACCTATTCAAGAGCACGCTGCGCTCGCAGCATGGTCGATCGGCTGGATTAACTTTGGTATTTTTATCTGTTCCCTTTTAGTCGGCGTATATCTTTCTCAAGTTCTCGGTTTCAACGGTCTCACAAGTCTGGGAGTGCTGGAAATAAATAAAGATAGCGAAGTGCTGACTCCTGAGCTGGCACTTGCATCGATCTTATTACTTCAGGGACCTATTCTTTTGGTAATTTATATCCTGCGTAATTACTATCCCAATCAATTTTCCGGAGCCTTCGAAACTCGAATACTCCCTTGGCTCAAAGCTGCTCGTAAAACAGTTCCTATTTTTTTGCGCTTCCTGCCGCTTATTTGGATCGCCAGCTTAGTCTGGAATTTCCTCCTCATGTGGCTACACTCTATTGGAATAGTAGACCACACCCCGCCCCAAGAACTCGTCGAGCTTTTCAGTCGTGGGGAGCAACCCTTCCTCATTGCGCTCATTGCGCTGACCGCTGTCTTTATGGCACCCTATGTTGAGGAAGTGCTCTTCCGTGGTTGCATTTATCGTTTTCTCAAAAGCAAAACCCTGATCCCTTTTGCCCAGTTCATCAGTGCCGTTATCTTTGCAGCTATTCACGGCAATTTATCCTCCCTCGGTCCACTCATCGTAGTCGGTATTCTCCTTGCCCATATTTACGAAAAAGAAGGTAGCCTCCGTATGGCGATTTGTTTCCACGCTTTCTTCAATGCCTTTAGCCTAACGCTTATCATCCTCGCCAGTAATTCAGAAGTCGTCCCCATCCCTTAAAGCTTGGGATTGCAAACGACTCAGGGATTTGAAAGCTTCTGATCATGTACAGTATGACAGGTTATGGTCGAGGAACCGCCAGCGACTCCACTCATGGTCTCACCGCAATTTTTGAATTGTCCGCAGTGAACCGCAAATCACTCGATGCCCACATCTACGCACCCCGTGAATGGAACGGCTTCGAGCAAACCTGCCAAGGATGGTTGCGTGAACAAGTCCAACGCGGGCGCATCCAAATTCATTTAAAGATCGAATATTCCAATACCATTCCCTCTGATTCAAAATTAAATTGGAGCGAAGCAAGCTTTGACGCCAGTATTCAACGTCTGCGTCAATATGCTGAAAAGAATGATCTCCCATTTGAAATTTCAGGGGACTTTCTGCTAAACCTTGCAAAGACCCTTAAGGAAGAGGACGTCACTACCGATTGGCGCGATATAGAAGCTACCCTTAAATCTGCATTTCAAAACGCGCTTGATGACCTCAACACGATGCGGAAGACCGAAGGCAAAGCCCTTGCCAATGATTTACTTCAACAGCTCAAAGACCTTGAGGCACAATGCCAGGGGATCGCCCAGCATGCCAAAGAAACAGTTGGACAACACCGTGACAACCTCCTGCAACGCCTCCAAAAACTAGGCCTCGAGTTAGATCTCGACGACGAACGCCTCCTCAAGGAACTCGCTCTCTTCGCGGATCGCTCGGATATCAGCGAGGAAATCACCCGCCTCAACGCACACTTAGAGCAATTTCGAAGCTTCATTGGTTCCGATAAAGCACTGGGGCGAAAGATGGATTTTTTATGCCAAGAAATTCACCGTGAACTCAACACCACGGGTAGCAAAGCCAGTTCTATTGAGATCACCCGAGCCGTCTTAGAAGGCAAAAATATTCTCGAGCGGATTCGCGAACAGGTTCAAAACATCGAATGATAAGAACGGTCGCGGACACGTAAAAAAAACGTGCATGGCACTTATTTTTATCGCATTATAACCTGCAAATGAGCGCAGAAGTATTACAGGCAGCCAAACCTTATCGCCCCGTTATTCAATTCTCGATTCATGCCGACAACAAGGTCGGTCGTTTGAATGAGATCATAAGTTTACTGACGATACACGAGGTGCATATCATGGCCCTTTCGATTCTAGACACAACTGACAGTTCTATCATTCGCTTAATTGTAGACTACCCCGAAGAAGCACAGAATCTTTTGGTAGAGCACCATTTCTCTTACGTACAAAGCGGACTCATTGCAGTCGAAATAGAGGATGAATCCCTTCTTAAGACCGTCACCGCTGCCCTTGTGCAGGCCGAGATCAATATACATTACGTTTACCCCTTCCTCGTGCGCCCGCACGGTCGCTATGCCCTTGCCCTGAGCTTGGAAGATAATGATCTCGCCGCCGAGACTCTCCGTCTCCACCAAATCAAGGTCATTGGGCAAAACGATATCGCTCGCTAGGCGTCGGCCTCAGATTAGTCTCTTCCAGTACCGTCAGTATTTCCGCCTCTTGGCGCACTGTCGCCACCATCCCCACTTCCGTCTACACTTTCACCTCCAGTAGGATTCACTTCAACCACAGGACGCAAACTCGGGAAAAGAATCGTGTCACGAATACTCTCCGCGCCCGTTAGGAGAATTACTAAGCGGTCAATCCCCAGGCCCATACCACCCGCCGGAGGCATACCGTGTTCCAAAGCGGTGATGAAGTCCGTGTCCATGTCCTGCACTTCCTCCCCTACTTGTTCGAAGAACATTTGTTTTTGAATAACCGGGTCGTTTTGCTCGGAGTATGCTGGCGCAATTTCCTGCCCATTGATACAGAGTTCAAAAACATCAATGGTGCTGGGGTCTCCCTCTGTAATTTTAGCGAGCGGACACAATTCACGCGGTATATGCGTCACGAATGTGGGTTGAATCAGGCTGGGTTCAATGAGCTTTTCAAAGACATTGTTTGTGATTTCGTAATCCTCGAGTTCAGCATCAACTTCAATTCCCATCGCGCGAGCTTTCTCCAGTTTATCCTCGCGACTGTAACTGAACCAGTCGTCGTCCTTAGTCGCCTCTAAAACAAGATCTTTATATTTCGCTTCACGCCACTCACCCGCTAGGTTAATAAGGGTGCCATCTGGGCGTGCAATTTCTAGACCGCCGATCACGCTTTGCGCCACGTGTTGAATCAAGCCCTGTGTAAGCCTCATCATCCCGCGGAAATCGCTGTATGCTTCATACAGTTCCAACATGGTAAACTCCGGGTTGTGACGCCGTGACAAACCTTCATTGCGGAAAACTCGCCCAATCTCAAAAACCCGCTCCTCTCCACCCACCAGGAGCCGCTTCAAGTACAACTCCAAAGCGATCCGCATGTAGAAAGTACAGTCCAGCGCATTGAAATGGGTTTTAAAGGGCCGTGCAGCTGCACCACCAGCTACTCCCTGCAGTACCGGCGTTTCCACTTCTGTAAAATCTCGATCCCAAAGATACTCACGCATCGCCTTAATAATGCCTGCCCTTTGCTTAAAGCGCTGACGGGAATCGGGGTTAACGATTAAATCAAGATAGCGTTGGCGGTAAATTTTCTCGTCGTCTGAAAGCCCTGCCCATTTTTCCGGCAAGGGACGCAGTGCTTTTGAAACCAAAGTATAGCCCGTCGCTCGCACCGTGATCTCGCCCGTCTTGGTTTTAAAAAGCCGCCCCTCCACACCGATAATGTCACCTAAATCCAGTTTTTTAAAGTAGGCATTATACTCACCCTCCGGCAATTCGTCTCGGGTCACATAGGCTTGAATCTGCCCAGCACGATCCTGAATTTTGATAAAGCTAGCCTTACCCATGACGCGAAAAACGACGATCCGACCCGCCACTTTCACCAAGGATTGGGCGGCATCTTCCGCGCCTTCCACATAAACTGCAAGTGCTGCCTCGCTGGTGTGGGTCTGTTCGCAGTTAGCGGTAAATGGATTGCGATCCTCCGCCTGTAATTGCTCCAGTTTCTGCTTTCGTACGGCGAAGAGATCGTGCGTGCCTTCGTGTTGTTTATTTTCCTGTGTCATAACGCAACATAGGTCTTTGTCGCAGTGGCGAGGGATGGCAAACGCAAAAAGTATGCGCTTATGAGAGTTTTATTCTAACCGCCGTAAAAACAACAAGCGCAAACTATTCAAGCAAACCAGCGCAGAACTCCCTTCATGCGCCACCACCCCAACACTCAAGGGAATCATACCCCCAACTGCCGCCAAGGTCATCAATAAAACCGTCCCAAGCGCGATGGTCACATTCTGGCGAATCACTCGTGTGGCTTTTTCACTCAACGCTCGCGCTGCTAAAAAATGATCGATCTGATCACGCATCAAAACCACCTCGCTTTGCTCTAGGGCGGCATCACTACCTCGTATTCCCATCGCCACAGAAACATAAGCCGCCGCTAAACCGGGGGCGTCATTCACGCCGTCTCCCAGCATCGCTACTTTGTAGCCACGATTAGTAAATGTTTCAATCTGAGCTACTTTATCCTCAGGTCGTAGTTCCGCCTTTACGGTCTCAATGCCCAGAACCTGGGCCACCGCCTCGGCAGTCTCCCTGCGATCTCCCGTGAGCATGACCGTTTGAATCCCCAAACTGCGCAACCGTTCCAAAATCCCGCGCGATTCCTTCCGGACAGTATCCTTTAATAAAATCCGTGCCACCAAATCCCCACAAGAAACCCAGTTTTCAACCAATTCCGCAGAGGGTTCGGGAACGCCGCGTACGCGCTCAGCCATCGGTCCCTCAAGGAATAAGGCTCGCCTCCCCAAAAGGCAACGATTTGCCGCTCGGTAACCCTCAACCCCCATACCGCTCACCGCTCGAAAACCCTCAATTGAATCCAATTCGAGTCCCTGCGCTTCTCCATATCGCTGAATCGCTTGTCCAATCGGGTGTGATCCCTGCGCCTCCAGCGAGTACGCCAATTGCGCTGCCTCTAACTCCCGACCCGGTGGAAAACTTTCGATCCGCGCTACTGACATCTCTCCTGTCGTCAAGGTCCCAGTCTTATCAAAACAGACCAAATCCACTTTTACCAATTTCTCAATCGCTACCCCGCCCCGAAATAAAATCCCATGCCGTGCACCCCAGGCGATCGCCGCTAAAATCGCTGAAGGAATAGAAAGCACTAAAGCGCAAGGACTCGCTACCACTAACAAGGTCATTGCTCGATAAAATGACGAGCGGAGCGACTCGGTAGTTTCAAAAGCAGGGATACCAAAACCCAACCACCAAATAAAAAACATCAGCATCGTCGCCACCAAGACCACGAGGGTATAGCCTGTCCCAAAACGATCGGTGAAACGCTGGCTTGAGGCTTTTAAATGCTGTGCTTTTTGAATGAGTTGCATCACCTTCTGTTGCGCACTCTCATCCACCCGTCGCAAGACCTCCGCCTCTACCGTTCCCCATAAATTTAAGGTTCCGCTATACACCGTGTCCCCAATCTGTTTTGCTACCGGATGTGCCTCCCCCGTCAGGGTAGATTCATCGGCTGCGCTTTCGCCGGAAAATACCGTCGCATCAACAGGAAAAATTGCACCGGGTTTTATTTGAATAAGCTCACCGGAAACAAGGGACTCAATCGGCACTTCAATAAAAATCCCCTCGGCATCGCGCCGTAAAGCAGTCTCTGGGGTATCCTGAAATAAACTGTCAATTTCCTTACGGGTGCGATCAAAAGCAAAGGCCTCCAGAGCACCCGAAAGGGAAAAAAGAAACAGAAGCAATACCCCTTCATTCCAAGCGCCAATCGAAGCAGCACCCAAAGCAACCGCTACCATCAAGAAGTGAATATCAAGCTTGCCCTTCGGCAGACTCACCCGCACGTCCTGCAAGGCATCCCAACCGCCTGCCAGCATCGACAATACATACAATAAAATCAGCCAAGCGCCGGATAAAAGCGCAGTCGTTTCCAGCAACCACGCCAAAATTCCTAAGATCCCACACAGTAAAGCCAAACCACCCAGCATACGCCAGTCTTCTGTGGCAGCATCCACTTCGTACTTCTTCCCACCCTGCAAAAAATTAAGCAAACGTTCCTTCCAACAACTTCGATTGTCCATCTTTCGCTGCTTCATCATCTTAGCTTTAAGTTATCCGCCTTTCCCTAAACCCCAAGTCCAAATAAAAAGAATTCCCTCTACGCTTTCCAAAGCGTTTATTTAGTGTTCCTTTATATAGCTATGATCGGTCTCATTGAAAACAGTGGCAGTATCCCCAAGGCGGGTTACCTTATGTCGCTGGTTGAATCGATCTTCAAAGAAGGCGGTCACCTCCAAGCCGCACTTCAACTCGACCACCGCACCCAGCAATATGCGATGGCACTCGCAGTTGCAGATTCCCTTGAATCCGGAAAGCCCCTCCTCTTTGAAGCAGGTACCGGCGTAGGCAAAAGCCTCGCTTACCTTATTCCGGGCATCATCCATGCCGTATCCACAGAACGCCCTTGCGTTATTTCCAGTCACACTATCTCGCTGCAGGAACAAATTCGCAGCAAAGATCTTAAAATCTGTCGCGAACTCTTTAAAGCCGTTTCCGAGCTCAAATCATTTGCCGGCTTTAAAATTGCCCTCATGGTCGGACGCGGAAATTACTGCTGCACCACCCGACTCAAAAACGCTCTAAAAGACGCTCAAAGCGCCCAAGCTGACCTCTTCCCTAGCGATGAAAGAAATGACCTCATCCGCCTTGCTAAATGGTCGGCAGAAAGCAACAACGGGGTTATCCAAGAACTATCCCCGCCGCCCCTTCCAAACGTCTGGGATGCCATCAATGCTGATAGTTCAACCTGTTCACGCAAAAACTGCGACCCCGCTAGCTGCTTCTACCAGCGCGCGCGCCAACAACTCCAGCAAGCCAATTGCGTCATCGTTAACCACAGTCTCCTTTTCGCCCTTATAAACGCCGGCATGCCACCAAGTGGCGATCAACCAGGCATCCTCCTACCTGACGATTTTGTTATCTTAGACGAAGCGCACCGCATCCCCGCCATTGCCACCGATCACTTTGGTATCCACCTAAGTAACTACGCCGTCGATCGCGCCCTCAAACGACTCTACAATCCAAGAACTAAACGCGGAGCCTTAAAAAAAGAAGGTGACCTCTACGACTTTGCTGCCATTGAAGATGCCCTAGCCGCAAACCACGAATTCTTCAATTACCTCCACGATACCTTTCTCACCCAAAAAGCCGTACGCCGGCTTCACGAACCAGAATTTTGCGAAAACATCCTGAGTGGACCCCTTAAAGCAGTGGCAGAGCGCCTCGCCGCCCGCATTCAAAAAACCGATGACGAACGCCAACAAGACGAACTTCGCGACCACCGCAACCGCCTCCTCAGCTATGGCGAAGCCATCAATGGTTTCATTACCCTTGCAGAAGAAGGTCATGTCCATTGGCTCGAACGCGGCGGCAAAAAAAGCCAGACGATCACCTTGCGCAGTGCCCCACTCGATGTTGCACCCGAACTTCGAGAAACACTCTTCAGCCGACACACCGCTGCCGTCCTAACCAGCGCAACCCTTTCAAACGGCAACAGCCTAGAACGTTTTCAAACACAGGTAGGCGCAGAAGCAGCAGAGGCACAATTGGAATCTTCCCCGTTTAACTACCCCGAACACACCCGTCTCTTCATTGCCCAAGACGCCCCCTTACCCAAACCCGGTGCAGGTCGGCTCGACCTCGACTACCTTGCAAATATGATTTGCTGGTGCAGTCGAAGAGTTGAGGGCGGTACGCTCGTCCTCTTCACCAGTCATTTCGACCTCCGCCAAGTCCATGAACGCTGTACCGATTTTTTCAAAAAAAATAAGCGACCGCTCTTCTGCCAAGGCCTCCATCACGGACGCTCCGAGCTCACCCGTCACTTTGCCGAAGCTGGAAACGGAATTCTCCTCGGAACCGATAGCTTTTGGACAGGCGTCGACGTTCCCGGCCCAGCGCTTTCCCAAGTAATCATCACACGCCTTCCATTTGAACACCCCGGTCATCCCGTCAGCGAGGCTCGCAGCGAACATTGCCGGATGCAGGGAGGAAATCCCTTTGCTGAACTTGCGATCCCCGATGCCGTCATGCGCTTCCGGCAAGGCGTCGGCCGCCTCATTCGCCAACACCGTGACCGTGGTAATATTGTAGTCCTTGATGCTCGCATCCTCACCAAACCCTACGGTCGTCATTTTTTAGAAGCACTTCCCATCCCCACCTACGAACGCTTTAATCGAAACAACCGTGAATCCGTATTTGATAATGCCGCTTTCTCTTAAACCTTATTGCACAAATCCTTACCTTACCCATGGCTAAATCCGAAATCTTCCGAGCTAAAGTCGAAGCTCAACCAAATAATATGCTCTTCCGTTTCAGCCTCGCTCAAGCACTCACCGAAGAAGGCCATTCCCTCGCTGCCATACCACACCTACAACGCTGCAGCGATTCGCGCGATGACTGGATGCTCCCCCGTATCCTTCTCGGCAAAGCCCTCCTCCAGAATGGGCAAACCGCCACCGCTAAACCCATCCTAGAAAAATCCCTGCAACTCGCCATCGAGCAAGACCACCGAGAACCCGCCGCCGAGCTCCAAAAAATCCTCGCTGATCTCGACTGAAATTCCCCGTCTCTTCCGATATCAAAAAAATCCAAGTGCTTTTACTTTCCTCCTACGCAGACCTACTCTAGATTTCTATCGTCATGCCACAGCACTACCCTCTCGACTGGAATGCTCCCCTCATCCCTGCCGTTACCGCAGGGCTCCTTGAGCAAGCACAGAACAGCAGTCACGACCTCAGTCACCTCCTCGTACTTGTGCCAACCCGTCAGTCAGGAAGACGACTCCATCAAAGCCTCCAGCAAGCTCAGCCAGATTTAAAACTACCGCTCATCCGAACACCCGATGCCTTTCTATCGGAAACCCTTCCAGAACCTGCCCCTGCCGAAGATCGCTCCGTTTTAGCAGCATGGTTCGCCTGTCTCAAAGACCTCCCTCTAGAGGATTTTCCCGCAGTCTTTCCCAAAGAGCCACCCACCACAACAGCTTGGCTTCTCTCGATGGCGCAAAGCCTTCTCCAACTGCGCCGTGAACTCGGCGAGATCGGACTCACCATCGAAGCCGCTGCCAAAAAAGCTGCCGAAGCAGAACTGGAATCAGAACGATGGCGACAACTCACTCGCCTAGAACAACATTACCTCGACGCACTTGAGCAACGCAGACTCAGAGACCCCGTCATCGCGCGTCGTGCCGCCGCTGAAAATTTCCAAACACCCAAAGGAATCACCCATATCATCCTTGCTGCCTCTCCAGACCCACAGGCACTCCCGCTCCTTGCCCTCAACCAAGCATCCGACAATCTTACCATCGAAGTCTGGCATTACGGCCCAGCAGAAGCCTTCGACACATGGGGGCGTCCACGCCCAGAATACTGGAATGAGCGTCCACTGGCACTTGAAGCTTGGGGCGTCCAATTCCAACCCTGTGCAGATCCCCAAGAAACCGCCACCACCCTTGCAGAAAGCGTGAGCGATAATCCAGAATCGCATTGCCTCGGCATTGTAGATCCAAGCCTTGTTCCCTTTGTCGAGCGCGCCCTCCATAAAAAAAATCTGTCGAGTTATGATCCGGAAGGTCAGGCACTGCACCTCGGAGGTTGCGGTCACCTCGCAGAATTATGGTGCCAATTCTCAGAGCAAGCTAGCCTACAAAACATCCGCTCGCTTATGCAGAATCCCCTCTGTTATCATTGGCTCGCGCCAGAAGTTTCCCCAGATACCCTCCTTAAAGAAATTGACGAACTCTTTGAAAAGCACCTCACCCCCGACCTCAAAACCCTCCTCTTTTTCTGCCGCAACCCCCACCTTGGCACCGCCCTCGAAAAAATAAAACGCCTTCGTGAAGAACTCCTCAAAGCAGATAATTTCCCTCAAGCCCTGAGCAAACACCTGCAAGCCTGTGCAGCGACAGCCCACGAGGCCATCCCCGTCGATTGGGAAAGCCTTAAGCTCTGCCTCGAAACCTGCGTAGAAGCAGCCGGGCAATTTCCGAAACTTTCCCCGAGCTTTCACCGCCTCGCCTTCAAGCAAGCCCTCCATCAAGGGAAGTCCTACCTCGAACGACCCGAGCACGCCCACAACCTTTTGGGTTGGCTAGAACTCCTCTGGAATGACGCCCCACACCTCGCCCTCGCAGGACTCAACGAAGGCATTGTCCCAGAAGCCACCCCAGGCAACACCTTCCTGCCAGAGTCCCTCCGAGAAATCCTTGGCCTCCGCACAGAAACACAACGTTTTGCCCGCGACGCCTACCTCCTCGAAGCCCTCTGCCGCCGACGCGCCCACAAGGACGGCAAAATTAACTGCATCATCCCACAAGCACTCGCCGACGCCACCCCCTTAAAACCCTCGCGTCTGCTCTTTCAAGCAGAGGACGCCCCCTTCCTCGAACGCATCCAAACCTTTTTTAAAACCAAGGATGCCGCTACACCGCCTGCGATCACTCACAACCTTCCCTGGCGTCTGCGCCCCCTACCCGACCTCAGCCTGCCCGATCATTTTTCTCCAAGCAGTCTGAATAATTACCTCAAGTGCCCCTTCCGTTTTTTCCTGCGACACGTCATGGAAATGCGCCCGCTGGAACTTGACGCCCGGGAACTCACCCCGTCTAGCTTTGGTAATTGCTTCCACGACGTTGTTGCAGAACTCAAAGGCCGTACCCTCGACCACAATCTCAAAGCCGAAACCTTCACCCGAGAACTTCAGGATGCGACCGCCCAATACCTTCAAAAAAAGTATGGCAACCAACGCTCCTTCGCTCTTCGCCTCCAACAAGAAGCCCTCGATGGACGCATTCAGGCCTTCGTTAACCGCCAACTAGAGACCATCGCACTACACGGATCCACCCGCATCGAGGCCACCGAAAAACGTTTTGAAATGACCCTCCATCACTCAAAAATTGTGGGCTACATTGACCGCATCGACCAGGGCGAAAACGGCACCACTCTTTTTGATTACAAAACCGCCGATACTCCCAAGACCCCCACAGTCGCACACCTCATGCGTGCCAACTCCGCCAACGAACCCGCACACCTCCCACCCGAAGCTCAATTTGAACACAACGGAAAAACCCTGCGCTGGATCAACTTACAGCTACCCCTCTATGCCCTCGCTACCCGCGAAGAACACCCCAAAACCACACGCCCCCATCTCGCCTACATCAACCTCGCCAAAACACAGGAAAAATCAGCCTTCGATTATTGGGATGATTTCACCGAAGATCACCTCGAGTCAGCCCGTAACTGCAGCCTCGCCGTCATCCAAAAAATAAAAGCAGGTATTTTCTGGCCACCCAATCAAAACATCCGAAAAGAACAAGACGACTTCGCTCCGCTCTTCCCAGACGGGATCGAAAACACCGTCGATCCCGACGCCTTCAAATGCTACCGCTTCAAAACATAGCCATCGCAGCCTCGGCGGGCTCAGGTAAAACCTACCAACTCACCAACCGCTTCATCTCCCTCTTGCACCACGCGGAGCAACCGGAACGCATCATCGCGCTCACCTTTACCCGCAACGCCGCCGGGGAATTCTTTAACCAAATCATTCAAAAACTCAGCTCCGCCGCCGCCTCCCCTCAAGCCGCCGCCGATCTTTCAGAAAAACTCAGCATCGAGGCAGATGCCCATCGCTACCGCAGCCTCCTCCGTCTCCTCGTGAGCCGCATGCATCGCCTCAACCTGCAAACCCTCGATAGTTTCTTCTTCCGTATTGTCAGCGCCTTCTCCCTCGAACTCGGTCTCGCCGGAAATATTCAACTCCTCGATGCCAGCAGCGAACCCCGCCTACGCCGTGCAGTCTGCGATGCCCTCGTCCATAACCGAGGTGAACTCGACGAAGAACTCAACGAATTTTGGCAAGCCTTCAAGCAAGCCACCTACGGACAAGAAACACGCAGCGTTGAAAGCACCGTCATTCAATTCATCGAACAACTTTACAGCCTCTACCTCGAAGCCCCCGACCCTGACTTATGGGGTAAAGAAAACAAAATCTGGCCCGATCCCAAATCCCGACCAGCAAATATCCAAAGCGATAAAACAATCGATTGGGCAAAACTCGCCACCAAACTCCGCACCGCCGCCCAAAACGAACAAGGACTCAGCCAAACTAAGCGGGGCTACTTCGAAGTCGCCGCCCAAATACTCCAAGACTACCCCTCCGATGGAAAACTAAACGCCCTCTTGAGCCACGCCCTCGCAGACGCCGAATCGCTCCGCCAAGGACACCCCTTCATCAAAGCCGGACGTGGACAGACTGAAATAAGCGCCCCCCTTCATGCCGCCCTCCTCGCCGGTATCGAAGCCATCACCACCCACCACCTCCAGCTTGCCCTGCAAAACACCCGAGGCGTCTACCGCATCCTTCAAGCCTATCACCAGCACTACGACCACATCGTCCGCCGCCCCGGTCGCCTCAGTTTTGCCGACCTCACCCGCCTCCTCAGCCCCACCGAAGGCAGCGCCCTCCTCGCAAATCCCGACCCCACCGCCCGCCTCCTTCTAGAGTTTCGCCTCGATGCCCGCTTCGATCATTGGCTCTTCGACGAATTTCAAGACACCAGCCGTTCCCAGTGGGCCGTCGTTAAAAACCTCATCGATGAAATTATCCAAGACGCCTCAGGAGAACGCTCGCTCTTCTACGTCGGCGATACCAAGCAATGCCTCTACCTCTGGCGCGGTGGTGACGACCGCCTCTTTCACGAAATCACAGAACACTACCACCCCGCCATCCAACTAGAAAACCTCGCCACCTCCTGGCGTTCTACCCCCGCCGTCCTCAAAGCCGTCAATACCGCCTTTAACGATATCCCCGCCATCGCCGAACGCTTCTCCCCCGCCGTCGCCAAACGCTGGGAAAAAGCCTGGGAATCCCACACCACCGCCTCCGATAACGCCCAGCTCAAAGGATACGCCGCTTGCTTCAAAGCAGAACAAACTGAAAACAAAAGCGAATGGGAACGCACCCGCGATATCCTAAAATCCCTCGATCCCCGCAAAAACAAAATCTCCGTTGCTTGCCTCGTCCGCAAAAACGACCACGCCACCGAACTCGCCGATTACCTCCGTGCCCAAATTCCCGGTCTCCCCGTGCAGACCGGTTCTGCCATCCGCCCCGCCACCGACAACGCCGCCGGGGCCACCCTCCTTCAATTCCTCCGCCTCGCCGCCCACCCAGGCGATACCCTCGCCCGCCCATACCTCCAATGGCTCGATCACAGCACCCCCGGCGAAGCCCTCACCCAATTAGCACCCCAATTCCGCGAACGCTGCCACCTCAATGGCTACGCTCGCGCCACCGCATGGGCCGCAAAAAAAATTAAAGCCAAACTCCCCACCGAAGACCGACGCCACGCCCACCGACTCGAACGCCTCTGCGAATACGCCCGTGAATACCAACACGAAAACGAACGCAGCCTCGACGGATTCCACACCTTCCTCACCGAACGCAGCACTAACGAAACCGAGGCCGGACAAGTCATCATCGAAACCATCCACAAAGCCAAAGGCCTCGAATACGACGCCGTCATCTTCCTCGTCCCTGGCATCGCCGGCGCCACCGATCGACGCATCGCCCCGCGACGCGACCCCGACGGCAATATCCAATGGATCCTCGAACCCTTTAAAAAAGAATGCATGCAAGCCAACCCCCAACTCGCCTCCTTTCGAGAAAACGAACACCAACAAAGCGATTTCGGTAACCTCTGCATCGCATACGTCGGCATGACCCGCGCCCGACGCGCCCTCTACCTCATCCAACCCAGCGCACGCATCGAACAAAAATCCATCGCCGGACACCTACGCCAAACCTTCGGCGACGAACCCGATGAAAACGGCCTTCTTTGGGAAACCGGCCAAGCAGACTGGATTAGGAGTTGAAGGGTTTGGGTGGGTTGGCTTTGTGGTAGCGTTCTCGGCCGCCTTTTAAGCGGCAATAAACGCATGCGCTTATTTTTTATTTGTAGGTTATTTTATGTCAAATGTAAAATAATATACATAACATAAAGCAGGCATACCCTGGGCCTATCCTCAGATGAACTGCTGATGAATTAAAGTCGCTCTGCCCAGTCTTTGATTTGCTCAGCGACGGTTTTGGGGCCGGGCATTCCGGTTGCTTCGCGGGCGGCGAGAGCACGGTCGAGGTCGAAGACTTGGGTCCAGTCGGCTTCGAGGGCTTCGTGGATTTTGGAGATTTTCTTTGGGGGTAATTCGTTCAGGGGGCAGGCTTCTTTTTCGGCGAGGGCGACGAGCTCGCCGACGGCATGGTGAGCTTCGCGGAAAGCGACGCCTTTTTGGACGAGGTAATCGACGACGTCGGTGGCGAGGAGCATGGGATCGGTGACGGCGGCAGCGCAGCGCGCAATATCAGGTTCTATGCCGGGAAGACAGGCGGCGAGAACGTCGAGGATGAGAAGGCTCTGCTCGGCGGAATCAAAAACGGGGGGTTTGTCTTCCTGGAGGTCGCGGTTGTAGGTAAGGGGGAGTCCCTTGATGAGGGTGATGAGGGTTTGGTGGTTTCCGTTAAGGCGGGCGGCCTTGCCCCGGATGAGCTCGAAGGCGTCGGGGTTTTTCTTTTGGGGCATGAGGCTGGAGCCGGTGGTGAAAGCGTCGGGGAGTTTCACAAATCCGAATTCGGCGCTGCTCCACAGGATGCAATCCTCGGCGAGTCGGGAAAGGTGGAGTCCGATGGTATTGCAGGCGCCCGCAAAATCGAGGAAGGCGTCGCGGTCGCTGACGGCGTCCATGCTGTTTTCGGTGAGGCGAGGTTCGCCTTCAAGATCGGTGAAGCCGAGTTCGCGGGCGACAAAGGCGCGGTCAATGGGTAGGGTTGATCCGGCGATGGCACCGGAACCGAGGGGGCAGATATTGGCTTGTTCGTGCACCATGGCCAGGCGGTTGCGGTCGCGCTCAAGCATTTCTACGTAAGCGAGGAAATGATGTGCCATGGGGACGGGCTGGGCGCGTTGCAAATGGGTGTAGCCTGGAATGATGACGGACTGGGTACGCTCTGCAAGGGCTAGGAGTTCGCGCATGGCGTTGGTGAGGGCATCGTAAAGGGCTTCGCAATGATCCTTAAACCAGAGGCGCATATCGGTGGCGACTTGGTCGTTGCGACTGCGGGCGGTGTGGAGCTTAGCGGCGGCGGGAACGCGCTGGGTGAGTGCTTGCTCGAGGTTCATGTGGACGTCTTCGAGGGCGGTGTCCCACTCAAAGTCGCCGGCTTCGATTTCGGTGGCGAGTTCGTCTAGGCCGGCGTGGATGGCGTCGCGTTCTGCTTCAGTAAGAATGCCGACATGGGTAAGCATGGCGGCGTGGGCGCGGCTGCCTTTGATGTCGTAAAGGGCGAGTTGATGATCAAAGGAGACGGATTCCCCAAGGCGCAACATGAGCGCGTCGGGTCCCTCGCTGAAACGTCCGCCCCAGGTGGCCTGTGATTGCTTATCAGTCATACTATTAAAAATTGCGGTAATCCGACGGGTGGCAACGCTCAACTGCGTTTGAGGGGAGATAAGATTTCGGCAGGCTTTTCGGCGGGGGGATGGCAGGTACCGCCAAGGCAGAGTCGGCAAGCGGTGGTATGCTCCCCTTCTGCAGGGTCTGTTTCGATGAAGATGCGTTGCCAAGGGTATTCGAGGAGAGCGGCGCGGAGGGCTTTGAGATCGGCAGCGGGGCCGGCCTGTAGGTGGGCGATGCCTCGGGTCTCAGTGGCGAGGGCTTCCAAGCCGTGGGCGACGCCTGAAGCGACGCGAGCGGCGTAATCAGCATATATCGGGCGGGCGGTCTTAAGGGCTTCGGCATAACGGCTTTCGCCGGTCAGGGCATGGAGGGCTGAAAGGGCGTGAAGGAGACTGCTGTTGCCGGAGGGTTGAGCGTTGTCGAACCATTCCTTACGGCGTGTAACGGGTGTTTCGACACCTTCAGCGGTGAAGAAACAACCGGCGGCCTGTGGATCGGTAAAATCTTTAAGCGCTTGATCGAGGCAGATTTGGGCGCGTTGACGGTAGGTCGCGGAGGCACCCGGTTCGAGCCAGTCGATTTTTGATGCGACTGCAAGGAAGGCCTCAGCGGCGAGGGCGTAGTCGTGTAGAAAAGCCTCCACCGAACTGCCCGTACCTTCGTAATAAACCGAGTGCAGGCAAAAGGATTCCCCCTTTGGACGGAAAGCCTCCCATATAAAATCGGCAGCCCTGCGTGCGCACTCAAGCCAAGCAGCTTGGTTAAAATAAAATCCTGCTTCGGCGATGGCACGGATGGCAAGCGCGTTCCAGGCGAGGGAAAGTTTCGGGTCACGACCTGGAGCGGTGCGGGATTTTTCTCGGTGCAGGCGGAGGGTTTCTCGAGCAGATGCGAGGGCTTCTCGGCGTGCGAAGTCTGGCTCAACGAGGGCGGGGTTACTCTTACCGTGCTCGAAGTTGCCTTCGTTCGTGATGTTATAAGCCGCACGTACTTCGCGGGATTGGGCGGGTCCGAGGACGGAGTCGACTTCCTCTGGATCCCAAACGTAGAAGCGGCCTTCTTCGCCCTCGCTATCGGAATCGAGCGCGGCGTAAAATCCCCCACCCGGCGCGGACATTTCACGCTCCAGCCACTCGATTGTTTCGGTGACCACGGCGGCGTAGAGCGGGTCTTTAGAATCGACCCAGGCACGGGTGTAGGCCTCGATGAGAAGGGCGTTGTCGTAAAGCATTTTCTCAAAGTGCGGAATGAGCCAATGGGCATCTACGCTGTATCGGGCAAAGCCTCCGCCGAATTGATCAAAGAGTCCTCCATGTGCCATCGCGCGGAGGGTGATCCCACAGACTTCATCGATGCGCTCGGGGAGCTTCGGGTCGGCCTCGTGCAAGGCAGGCAGGTGACGGACACTGTTAAGAAAATTGAGCGTCATGGCGGCGGGGAATTTAGGTGTGCTTCCAAAGCCACCGTATTGGTCATCGTGATTGCCACAGATACCCTGTGCGGCTTTCACGAGCGCGTCGTCATTCCAGGCCGGGCCGCTCTGTTGGTTGGCGGCCATGATGTTCTTTTGGATCGCCTCGGCGTTCTCGAGGAGTTCGTCTTTTGAACGCGTGAAAAAATCCGTTATCCGCATGAGAAGCTGTGGCCAGGGGATGAGCCCGTTGCCCCGATCTTCTGGGGGAAAATAGGTACCGCCAAAAAAAGGTCGGCCATCTGGCAAACAAAAGACATTGAGCGGCCACCCGCCTTGGTGCTGGAGCATTTGGACTGCTTCCATATAGATTTGGTCGACATCTGGGCGTTCCTCGCGATCGACTTTCACGCAGATGAAATTGCGATTCATGAGACCCGCAATGTAATCATCCTCAAAACATTCGTGTGCCATAACGTGGCACCAATGGCAGGCGGAATACCCAATGGAAACGAGCAAGGGTTTGTCTTCGGCGCGTGCTTGCGCAAGGGCGGCTTCGCCCCAGGGTTGCCAATGCACAGGGTTTTCGGCATGCTGGCGCAAATAAAGACTGTTGGAATTTTGAAGTTGGTTTGGCATTGGGCAGGGCAAAGGTTTTAGAAAATCGCGCTCAGGTCAACCCATCCGCAAATTGACATTGCAGGTCTGGGCACAGCTTACAGAGTTGAAGTTTTAAAATGCCCACCATTCGCGTATTATCTGACCGTGTTGCCAACCAAATCGCTGCTGGCGAAGTGATCGAACGCCCGGTGGCGGTGGTCAAGGAGTTAGTAGAAAATAGCATCGACGCAGGCGCAACGCGTGTGGAGGTGGAGTTTCGCGAAGGTGGTAAGTCTTATATTCGGGTCGAAGATAACGGATACGGCATGAGCCCCGACGCTGCCCTACTCGCGCTGGAACGTCATGCCACAAGTAAGATTCGTGAGACTGCCGACCTCGATACCATCGCAAGTTTTGGATTTCGTGGTGAGGCTTTACCGTCAATCGCCTCGGTTTCACGCTTCAACCTGCGCACCCGAACAGAGGGTTCCGAGCATGGAACTGAGATTGTGGTAAATGGAGGCAAACTCCTCGACCGCAAGGAATGTGGTATGCCGGTGGGGACGGTCATTGAAGTGGCGCAACTTTTTAACGCGGTACCCGCACGGAGAAAATTTTTAAAGGCGACCAGTACGGAGACGGCACATATCACCTACAATTGTAGGCTCATCGCCCTCGCCCACCCTAAGCTTGCCTTTCGCCTGATGGAAAATGGTCGAGTGGTTTTTCAGTCACCTGCTTGCGAAACGCTCGGTGATCGCATTGGGGAAATCTGGGGTAAACGCATCGTGCAGGATCTTATTCCCGTAGCGGCACAGGATGCGGATCAAGGACTGCGTCTGACCGGTTTGACCGCTAAACCCGGAGTGGGACGCAGCACACGCCGCGAATTAATCACGCTAGTGAATCGACGACCGGTGGATAGTCGAACCTTGGGCTTTGCAGTTTTGGATGCTTACCACGGGCGTATTCAAAAGGGACGTTTCCCGCCAGCATTTTTATTTTTAGAAATCGATTCACGGGCGGTGGATGTGAATGTGCACCCTGCAAAACGCGAGGTTCGGTTTCGCAACGAAGGGACGGTGCGGCGTTTTGTATTGGAGGCGGTCGCGGATGCCTTGCAAAAATTTGAAGGGGTCAAAGCACCGCTGCCAAAACCCGCGGCTGAGATCGAGACCAGGTCAATCCCGCAGCTCTCGCGCACTGTCCCAAAACCAACCCTTCCGGCAAAAGCGACACTTCCCCATGCGCCCTCCCAAGAACCCAGCCCACCGGAGGTTAATCCTTCGCAAACGCCTGATGCCCCTCTGGCGCCCATGCCGAAAAAGGCCGCCACAAAATTAAAGGACTGGGAATGCCTGCGGCTTTTCAAAAAACGGCTGGCACTCTTCGAAACGCATCGCGGTTTAGTGCTACTGGATTTACGGCGGGCAGATCAACGGGTGCGTTTCGAGCGGATTTTGTCGGGCAATACGAGCAGTGAATCCCAGCGACAGGCGCTCCTACTGCCGGTTCCTCTAGAACTGGAACCACTGGCAGCGGAAGCCCTCGAACGCCAAAAGAAATTTCTGAGGGAACACGGGTTTGATATTGAGGCCTTTGGGCGCAATTTCTACCGGGTGGAATCAATCCCCAACTGGTTACGGTTGGAGGATGCGGAGTCCTTCGTTCGTGATTTAATCGACTTGGTCCGGCGTGGTGGAAAAACGGCGAGCACGGTTCTTTGGAAACAAGTTGCCCAGCTTGCAGTCAAGGACAGCTACCGCAGCGGTGATGCCCTCAATACCCAACAAGCGGAACAAATCGCCGGGAAACTTTTAAACTGCGACAACCCGCACACAGCACCC
The DNA here is from genome assembly GCA_949524905.1 of Opitutia bacterium UBA7350. GTDB lineage: Bacteria > Verrucomicrobiota > Verrucomicrobiia > Opitutales > Coraliomargaritaceae > UBA7445. The sequence goes on from CATINC010000013.1 coordinate 155,420, forward strand.
GATGGGAAGCCGACTTTTACGGAAGTGAGCTGGAAGGAATGGGAAGATCGCCTCGGCGGAGACTAAGCCAGGGTCTTAGTTGGTACGTTTCATGCGGCGGCGTACCATAGCGTGCGCTGCTTCAGGAACCCAATCTTCCCAAGCATCGGAAGCCGATTCGATTTCCTTTAAAATAGTGCGACCGGTCTTGCTTAAGAGGATGGGGTCACCCACTCCAATGGCGCGCACGCGTTTGTTCTGCATGAGGTGTTTGTAGAAAAATTGCCAATTATCAGGTGCTTTAAAATTATCGGCAGTGACGAGTTCTTTGCTGTGGGTGTTGTGCCAAGGGTAAACGTAAAGTTGGACGCGGTTTTTAAAGAGACGACCGAAGGATTCAAGTACCCCTCCGGATAGATTGGCGGACCACTTCCTCTTAAAGAGTTCATTGAGAAGTCCGATGCTGAGGATTATCCCAATGGGTGCTTCGCTGTAACGACTGAGGAAAGTGGCGATGCGATGAAACTCTGCACTGCTGGAAATAAGAACGGTTTTACCGAGTGCTTGTAGGGCATCGGCACGGTCGATAAATTCCTCGTGGTCGAGGGCGCCATCACGAAGGAGATTATTGGTGCTGATTTCGCACAACTCAACTGCGCGGTCGGCTTCCTCTTTTTGCAATTCAACATCAAAAACAACCCGAGCCTGGGAAACCATGTCTAGATGCAGTTTTAAGACGGGATTAAAACTACCGCGCAAAAGCAGAATGGGTCGGCCATATAAAGCGTCGGCCGCTTGCACAACCTCACCGTTTTTATCAAACATGGCGGCATCGGTAAGCCCGCTTTGCACTAGTTGAAGAGCGCACAAGCGGTTGTCGACGTATCGGAAACCCTCGCCACTGAAACGGAGCATATCGATTTCCACACTGCCCGGGCTGAGATTATCGGCAAGTGAGGCAACAAAATTTTCTAAGCTATCGCGGTGATAGAAAGCGGCGTAGAGGAGGTTAACGCCCACTTTGCCGAGAGCATCCATCTGTTCGGAGTTTGTTTCGTCAAGGAGGCGCAGGTGTAGGACGATTTCGACCGGTTCGCTTTGAGGCTTGAGCTGAAAGCGAACTCCGATCCAACCATGGCACTCGTCATTATCCTGATAACCACGCGCGCGTACGGTGTTACAAAATGAGAAAAAAGTGGTTTCTTTTCCGCGCTGTGATCCGAGGCGTTCCTCCAAAAGTTGGTATTCGTAGGCAAGCATGGAACTGAGGCGTTCCTGTGATACGTAGCGTTTTGCCTTCCCGTAGAGCACATCGCTCATCGTCATGTCATAGGCAGAAATCGTCTTAGCAACTGTGCCTGCACTTGCAGAGACCCGAAAGAAATAATTAGCCGTTTCCTGCCCGGCTCCAATTTCTGCAAATACCCCGTATATGGAAGCATCTAGATTCAGCGCGAGTGCTTTATCGTAGGTTGATTGCTTTTTCTTGTTTGAATTTGTCGGCATAGTCGGGAGTTTTATCCTGCAAATGCGGTATGCATTTTACGAGCCAGAACGATCGAGGAGCCATCAATTTACTCAAGACCCAGCTTGGCGCGACCTGCCTCGGAAATCATGTGGGGCGTCCATTCTGGCTCCCAAATAATTTCAACCTCTGCTCGGGATACTGCTGGCAAGGCTTCAATGCGTTGGCGAGCATCGTCGGCAATGACTGGCCCCATGCCACAACCCTGCGCCGTTAGGGTCATTTTGACTGCAATACCGTGACGACCGTCGGCTTCGGCTTCACCAATACTGAGGTCATAAATCAGACCCAAATCGACGATATTAACCGGGATCTCGGGATCAAAGCATTGCTTCATGGCCTCCCACACAATTGCTTCGCTGAAAGGCTCCGCGGTGATGTCGGCGTCCGCTTCAGCTTTGGAACTAGCAGCTTTTAGTTCGGCCGCCGCCGCCGCTCCAAGGGCGTCCCAGTCTTTGCTGGCAAGGCGGAAAAGTCCTGAATCAGTACGAATGGTCACCGTTCCGCCTAGTGCCTGAGAGATACTAGCGCGCGTGCCGGCAGGAAGGATCTCCTCCGTTCCTTCTGGTATGATTGTAGCGGTGGTTTCGCGCGTAAGGGTGAGATCTTGATCCATTGGCATGACATCAATGTGTGCGGGGTCATGGCGCTGTCAATGTCTGTCCTGTCGATGACCCGATGTGTGGTGTAATAAAACTTGCGATCGTCGCAAAGAGAGGACTTATGCTTATGGTAATGTCAAAAGTCATTATAATTGGAGCTGGTGGAGTCGGTAATGTAACTGCTCATAAATGCGCCCAAGTTCCCGAGGTTTTTAGCGAAATCGTGCTCGCTTCTCGCACCCTAGAAAAATGCGATGCCATCGCGGCGGATGTTTTAGCAAAGCAAGGGATTCAGTTGCGCACCCAGCAGATCGATGCGGATGATGTCGCCGCTACCACGGCCCTTCTCAAGGCTGAAGAACCGGCACTTCTGATCAATGTGGCGCTACCCTATCAAGATTTACCCTTAATGGATGCTTGTCTTGCTGCCGGGGTCGATTACCTCGACACCGCTAATTATGAACCCCCAAATGAAGCAAAGTTTGAGTACAAATGGCAATGGGCTTATCACGAGCGTTTTCGCGACGCCGGATTAACCGCCTTGCTGGGATCAGGATTTGACCCAGGCGTGACCAATGTTTTTTGCGCCTATGCCCTCAAGCATCACTTTGATGCCATTGAGACGATTGATATTCTCGACGCCAATACCGGCGATCACGGTTATCCCTTTGCCACTAATTTTAATCCTGAAATCAACATTCGCGAAATTACCCAAAACGGGCGTTATTGGGAAGCGGGTGAATGGAAGGAAGTAGCCCCCATGAGCGTACATAAAGTGTATGACTTTCCTGTTGTGGGGCCACAAGACGCCTATCTTTTGTATCATGAAGAACTGGAATCACTCAGCCAAAATATCCCTGGATTAAAACGCATTCGTTTTTGGATGACCTTCTCAGAAAAATATCTCACCCACCTGCGCGTTTTGGAAAACGTTGGCATGACTGCGATTGAAGCCATTGATTTTAAAGGGACTAAAATCGCGCCGCTGGAATTTTTAAAGGCGGTGCTGCCTGACCCCGCTAGCCTCGGCCCACGCACTCGGGGTAAGACCTGTATCGGTTGCGACATCGTCGGTATCAAAGATGGACAAGCAAAACGCATTTTCATCTACAATTCCTGCGATCACGAGGCCTGTTACCGAGAAGTTTCCAGTCAAGCCATCAGTTACACCACGGGAGTCCCAGCTATGATCGGAGCTCAAATGATCCTGCGTGGACTCTGGAAAACTCCGGGTGTCTGGAATATGGAAACCCGCGATCCCGATCCTTTCATGGCGGAACTGAAACTGCGCGGCTTAGCATGGGAAATTCTGGAACTTCCTGTAAATCAATAGTTTTCTATACAAATATAGGCCTTTTCTCTAATTCTTGACTTATTGACTCAAAAACCTATGTTTAGGGGTTGATGAGTTTAGAAATAGTGAGTCTAGACAAAGAAAAACTTGCGCCTTTGGAACAGGCTTCTGCGACCGAGCGGGTGCGTTGGGCCTATGAGCAATTTGGGTCGGGCTTGGTGTTGAGCACAAGTTTTGGGGTACAAAGTGCCGTAATGCTGCATTTAGTAAATACCCTCGTACCCGGCATTCCAGTTATCTTTGTAGATACGGGCTACCTTTTTCCTGAAACATACCGCTTTGCAGAGGAACTCCGCAAACAGCTCGACCTCAATCTTAAGACCTATCATCCGCTCACATCTGCGGCATACCAAGAGGCCGTCCACGGAAAATTATGGGAACAGGGACTCGCAGGTCTGGAGCACTACAACCGTATCAATAAAATCGAACCAATGAATCGAGCGGTTAAGGAACTGGGCGCTCAGGCCTGGCTCTCCGGTCTCCGCCGCCAGCAATCCTCCACTCGCCTCGAACGCCCGATTGCTCAAAAACAAAACAAAACCTGGAAAGTTTACCCAATCCTCGATTGGTCTGACCGCGACATTTACCAATACCTCAATGAAAATAAACTTCCTTATCACCCACTTTGGGATCAAGGATATGTTTCCGTTGGGGATTGGCACAGCACAACTCGTCTATCTGCAGGAATGCAGGCCGAGGACACCCGTTTCAACGGACTCAAACGCGAGTGTGGTTTACACGAACCCACCGGCGGGACTGACTATCAAATTTAGATTGAGCCGCGCCTCTAACCTTGCTCCCTAGGCTGCTACAGTTCTAGATAGGAGATCTTCCATGCATCAGGAATCTACAAAAAACCAGCCCCGCCACATTGCGATCATTATGGACGGAAACGGGCGCTGGGCAAAAAAGCACGGCTTGCCGCGAATCGAAGGACACCGTCGAGGTGCGCAGGCGGTGCGTCAGTGCCTAGAGGCCGCTCGTGATCATGGACTGCGTTACCTCACCTTGTACGCCTTCAGTGTAGAAAACTGGGATCGCCCCGAGGAAGAAGTCCACGCCCTGATGGATTTGCTCGACCAATTCCTAAAGGAGCAAATCCACCATATGCTCAAGCATAAGATTCGTCTGCGTGTCATTGGTCGCTACCACGAGCTCCCGAGCAATATTCAAAAACGCCTACGAGAAGCCGAAGAACGCAGCGCCGAATTTACAAAATTTACGGTTGGCTTAGCCTTGAACTATGGTTCCCGAACCGAAGTGGTCGATGCTGCCCGTGCGATTGCTAAAGCAACCCAAGCCGGCACGGTCGATCCCGACCGCTTGGACTATGCCCAATTTCGCGACTTCCTCTACACCGGTGATATGCCAGATCCCGATCTCGTGATTCGGACTTCTGGAGAATCCCGCCTCAGTAATTTTCTACTCATGCAATCCGCCTATTCTGAAATTTATTTTAGCGAGGTTCTCTGGCCCGACTTTGACCGCTCTAGTTTTGAAGCTGCCTTAGAAGATTATGCCCAACGTGAACGACGCTACGGAAAAACTTCCGAACAATTGCAAACGCCCGCCTCTTAATTCCCTTTTCCTAACTGCACATGCAAAAACGTTTCTTAAGTTTCACGCTGCTCTGGCTCGCTATCATACTAGCACTGACCTGCTTCGGTTCACATGGTGCCGTACTCCTTGTCACAATCGTTGCCCTGATGACGCAACTGGAATTGTATCGACTGCTCCAAAAGATGGGAGTGCAGCCACAAGCGACCCTTGGGCTCCTGTGCGGAGCAGTCATTCTACTTGGGACCTACTACCTCCCGGGGCTCAATAGTGGCATCGAATTATTCCTGCTGAGTTATCTCATTATTGCTTTGACCATAGCCTGTGGAGACCAATCAAAAAATGGGCTTTCCAACACCCTAGGGACCCTCTTTGGGTTGACCTACGTTCCCTTCCTCCTGCATTTCCTACTTCTGACGATGCAACACGCCGAATCAGTCGGCCTCGGGAGCAGTAGCGGGATCTACCTCGGAATCTGGCTCATCACCGTTGCTAAAGCCAGTGATGTCGGCGGGCTCCTCTTTGGCATGTTTATTGGTAAAACACCGCTCTCTAAAATCAGCCCCGCCAAAACTTATGAAGGTGCGCTTGGGGGAATTTTTACCTCAGTCCTCATCGGACTGGGCTTGCATTTTTTCTTCCGTCCCGATGCCCTCCAAGCATTCACCTATGGACATGCCGCCCTCTTTGCTATCCCGATCGCCATAAGCGCCATCGCTTCTGACCTCGTGGAATCTGCCTTTAAGAGAACCGCTGGAATTAAGGATTCCGGGCAGATCATCCCCGGCATTGGCGGATTTTTTGATCTCACTGACAGCCTCATCCTAAGCGCTCCACTCGGCTACCTTCTCTTTAAATATTCCTTCTTCTGCTAGTTCCATTTTATGACCGATTGTATTCGCAAGAAAATCGTCCTGCTAGGCGCAACCGGTTCTATCGGCAGCAATACCCTACAAGTGCTACGAGCGCACCCTGACCAACTTGAATTGATCGGTGTTTCCGCTCAGTCAAACGACCGTAAGCTCGCGGAGATCTGCTCTGAATTTAAAGTTCCATATGCAGTTTTAACGGATGAAAAGGCCTATGAAAAAGCCCAAGCCGAAAAGGTCTTTGATAGCTCCACTCGCCTCGCAGGCGGCAATGACGCTCTCTCCGAACTGGCGGGACTCCCCGAGGCGGATCTCGTGCTCGTCGCAGTCGTTGGTGCCTGCGGGTTGCAACCAACCTTGGCCGCCATAGAAGCTGGCAAAGATATCGCCCTCGCCAACAAAGAAGCCCTTGTCCTCGGAGGCGCTTTTGTCATGGAGCGCGCCCGCGAAAAAGGCATTCGTTTGCTGCCGACCGATAGCGAACACAACGCTATTTTTCAATGCCTTGAGGCACAACCCACCACCCAGCTTGATCGTATTATTCTAACGGCTTCGGGTGGACCGTTTCGCGACACACCGCTTGCAGAACTCGAAAAGGTTACCCCCAGTGATGCGGTGCAGCATCCTAACTGGTCAATGGGGCACAAAATCTCGGTCGACTCAGCTACCATGGCAAACAAAGGTCTTGAATTAATCGAGGCACATTGGCTGTTTGGTCTGCCGCCCGAACAACTTCAAGTGGTCATCCATCCCCAGAGCATCGCCCATTCCTTCGTGCAATTCATTGACGGCTCCATCCTTGCTCAAATGAGCCCGCCCTCTATGACCTTCCCCATTCAACATTGCCTGCTCTATCCTGAGCGTGCCCCAGCGGTTGAACCGACGCTTGATTTTCAACAAGCCTTTCAACTCGAATTTTGCCCACCAGATCCGCAACGTTTTCCCTGCTTGGTACTCGCATACGATAGTTTGCGGAACGGAGGCGGAGCGCCCGCAGTTTTTAACGCCGCTAACGAAATTGCGGTTGGACGTTTTCTAAGCAATGAACTTTCCTACCCAGCAATACCTCATTTGATAGAGGCCGTTTTGGAACAATTGGCTGCAAGATCCGTCCCTGATATGGACTCCCTCCTCGCTCTTGATGCAGAAGCTCGCCAGCGTGCTCACGATTTTAAACTATAAAGACTCTCATGAATCTAATTCTCAATTTCTGGTTCATTCTCATTGCGGTATTCGTGCTGGGTTTCTCAATTTTTATACATGAACTAGGACATTTTATTGCCGCCCGCAAACGCGGCCTCATCGCCGACCGTTTTTCCATAGGCTTTGGACCGCGACTTTTTGGCTGGCATTATAAAGGCACCGATTTTCGAGTCTCCCTCCTTCCGCTCGGCGGATATGTCTCCCTTCCGCAACTCGCTGATATGGGTCGAGTAGAAGGCGCACAAGACGGATCCAGTGAGCCTTTGCCGCCGATTTCGTACGCAGATAAAATGATTGTTTCCGTCATGGGAGTGGTCTTTAACTGTCTGCTCGCATTGCTGATTTCGTTAATTCTGTGGGGAGTCGGTCGGGAAGTCATTAATTCCACCGAAGTTGGGCATGTCGCCCAACAAATTGTCAATTCTGAGAACCAAATTGTACCTGGACCTGCCTTTACTGCCGGACTACAAACGGGGGATACCATCACCGAAATCGACGGGCAGAAAATTCACGACTGGATGCAATTTCAGAGCGCACTGGTGACTGGGACTGGACGCACCGACGACGGGCGCCCGATGTTACAATTAGGAATTCTTCGGGATAACAACCCCCTTGAACTCAAAATCTATCCTGCCTTAGTTTCGCGGGAATCAATCCGCTACATTGGCATCGAGCCCGCTTCCGACGACGGCGCAGCTCCTATTATTACCCTCCTTGAAGAAAATATGCCCGCCCTCGGGGCAGGCTTAAAAGTGGGCGACCGCCTTATGGAATTAGATGGTGAAGCCATCATTTCAGGCGGCTTTCTTAAGACTTACCTGAGCCGACATGGTGATCGAAGCATTGATGTAACTGTAGACCGCAATGGGCAACGCCTGACCCTGCCCGTGCAACCGCGCATCAAAACCGAAAATAACGAAACCACCGCCCGCTTCGGATTCGCATATAGTTTTCCTTATAAGACCGAACGGATTCACTACAGCCCCATTGCTCAAATCAAACGCTTTGTCGCCACTATTGGGCGCACCTTCTACGCTTTGGTAAACCGTGATTCTGACGTCAAAATGCGAAACATGAGTGGTCCGGTAGGGATCGTGCACGGGCTCACCCATATGGCACGAAGCGGACTCATGGAGATTCTATGGTTCACGGCCTTCATTAATATCAACCTTGGATTGATAAATCTCCTCCCAGTTCCCGTACTCGATGGAGGGCATATGCTCTTTGCTACCATCAGTAAAATAATTGGCCGCCCGCTTCCACGTCGTTTCATTGAGAGTCTACAAGCTGCATTTGTCATGCTCTTGCTTGGATTTATGCTCTATGTGAGTTTCTTTGATCTTGAGCGAGTCGGCCTAGACACTGGACTCATCAAGGATCCGGAGCCTGTTGCCGCTGAACCCGCTCATCTGGCTCAACCATAAAATGACCGCACCCGCGACATATTGCGCTTCACGTTTTCAATCCCAGCGTCGCTTAAGCCGCGAAGTAAGCATTGGCGCGATCGCTATAGGCGGAAATCAACCCCTGCGAATACAGTCGATGACTACCACCTCCACGCAAGACGTTGCCGCAACGGTGAAGCAATCCCTCGCACTCGCTGAAGCAGGTTGTGAAATTGTACGCATCACCGCACCCAACAAAAAAGCCGCCGAAGCCCTCGGCCCCATTGCCCGTGAATTGCGTGCCGCCGGTTGCGAAGTGCCTCTAGTCGCCGATATCCATTTTCTTCCCAGTGCTGCTATGGAAGCCGCAAAACACGTTGAAAAAGTCCGCATCAATCCAGGTAATTACGCCGACAAAAAAAAGTTTGCGGTTCAAGAATACAGTGAGGATGACTACGCTGCAGAATTAGAACGCTTACACGAAGCCTTCAGTCCGATCGTCTTGCGATGCAAAGAATACGGACGCGCCATGCGCATCGGCACAAACCACGGTTCTCTCTCCGATCGAATCATGAATCGATACGGCGACACTCCGCTCGGGATGGTTGAGAGCGCTCTAGAATTTATTCGTATTGCAGAAAGTCACGGCTTCCAAGACATCTGCCTTTCCATGAAAGCAAGTAATCCCAAGGTTATGGTAGAGGCCTATCGCCTAGCGGTAGCCCGCATGGACCAAGAAAAGATGAACTACCCACTTCACTTGGGCGTCACTGAAGCTGGAGATGGCGAAGATGCCCGTGCAAAAAGTGCCATTGGAATTGGCAGTCTTCTATATGACGGACTCGGTGACACCATTCGGGTCTCCTTAACCGAGGATCCCGTTTACGAAATCCCAGTCGCCCGAGAACTTGCCGATAAAGCCATGCAACTTTGGGCAAAAGACCTCCACACGGAAACGGTGAGCCCTGCGCAGGACGCGATCAATCCATACGAGTTTACGCGCCGCCCGACCAAAGCTATTACTCTGAACAAAGACTGCCGTATGGGCGGTGATGCTGCGCCGGTTGTCATTATAAAGACCCAGCACGCTATCACTGAAACGCAAGCGATTATCGAATCAGTTTGTCGCACACAAATGAGCCAAAAAGACAGCGGCATCGAAGGCTTGCTCATAAAAATTGAGAGGCCCGAATCGCTGGCCGCTTTTGCGAAGCTCTACCAAGGATTAGAAAGTGTCCTAACCACCTGCTTCCTAGAATTGAGCGATGTCATCGATCTTTGTGACCTAGAAGCCTTTGAGTGGCCTACAAGGAACTTGTGCGGAATAACCCTGGTGCAAACCCTTCATGCGGAGGATGCATTTTATGCCGCCCAGTTACACCTGTTTTGCCGTAAGCACGGTTTTAATTTCGCCCTCGATTGCAATGCGGAGGATCTTGAGGACGGCCTTGGAGAAAGATTAAAAGCAAATGGACCCGAAGCTTTGCTGCTCAGTTGCGGAGCTGGATGGAATGCGAGACTGCACCCGCTCGGAAGCTATCGCGCCCTCGCCGAAGCGGCAGAAAAATATCTCCCGCAGGTGCCTCTATGGATTCGTAATACCGCCGCAAACACCCTCAGCCCAAAGGATTATTTCAGTGATCGCTTACTTGAAAGCAGCATCCTGAGCGGGTCGCTCCTGTGCGATGGCCTCGGCGACGCTATCAGCATCGAAACGGAACCCCTCATCGAAAAAGCGAATGTCCTCGCGTATACTATCTTGCAAGGTGCGCGGGCGCGCATTTCGAAAACAGAATTTGTAGCCTGCCCAAGTTGTGGACGCACGCTGTTCGATCTACAAGAAGTCACTCAAAGCATCCGAGCACGCACCCATCATCTCAAAGGGGTCACCATTGCCATTATGGGATGTATTGTAAATGGCCCTGGAGAAATGGCCGATGCTGACTTTGGCTACGTCGGCGGCGCACCCGATAAAATCAACTTATACGTCGGTCGAGCATGCGTGGAATATAACGTCCCCGCAAGCGATGCGCTCGACCGCCTGATTGAATTGATTAAAAGCCACGGCAAATGGGTTGAACCCGATGCCGTTTAGTGGACTGCTGCGAGAAAATCCCGCAGTCCCTGAATCGCCCGCGAGCGATGGCTTAGCAGCCCTTTGACCGCCTCGCCTAATTCCCCAAAGCTTTTCTGGTACCCCTCTGGTATAAAAATTGGATCGTAGCCAAAACCTTGATTCCCTCGCGGTTCTTTTGCAATCGCACCCTCGCAACTGCCCTCAAAGAAATGGGTTTTCCCTCCACCAGTGCGTAGGCAGAGGACACATCGGAACCGCGCCGAGCGGCGTGAAGATTCTACGCCGTAAAGCGAAGTAAGGAGCTTGTTGAGATTGGTGGCATCGTCTGCATTCGTACCGGCATAACGTGCAGAATAAACCCCTGGCGCACCATCAAGAAAATCAACTTCCAGACCCGAGTCATCCGCAAGTACATAGGCCCCCAGTGGCGCAAGGGCAGATACAGCATCCGCCTTTAATTTTGCATTGGCTTCAAATGTTGTCCCATTTTCCTCTACTGTAGGCATCCCACCCACCACGGCGGCAGAATCAACCTGCTGGCTTAAGCCCGATAGTAGTTGTTCAAATTCGAGCACCTTGTGGGCATTGCCGGTAGCGATGATGATTTGCATAGTTTAATTACTTTGTTAGCCAGCCGCGAACTAGCTGATCGACACCATGATTTTCTTTGCGCAAATCCTCTAGTTGGTAAGGACCGGTGAGTGTATAAGGGGAAGCTTCCGGAGATGCTCCCGGCGCGATGTAATGAAAGAGGTAGTCCACCTCACCTTGCGCGAGAAGAGCCGCACTCAAGGTTGGTCCGGGTTCAAGGTAGATCCCATAAAGTTCTTCTTCTACGCAACGTTCACGAAAAGCGGCCCAATCCAATCGTCCGTCGGGATGTGGTAATTCCCAAAGCGTTGTGCCGCGCTCATTGTAAGCGGCCACACCATTGATTCCGGGGGCGCAAACAACAATCGTCGCCTCAACAAATGCATCCTTAAAAATCTTTAAGTCCTTTAAGGCTTTGGCGGTTTTTAAATTTCGGTCAAAAACAAAGCGTCGAGGGGATTGCTCCGGCAGACTTGCCTGCCGGACCGTAAGGGCGGGATCGTCGCTGAGAGCAGTATTGGCACTCACCCCAATCGCAGGAAAATATTGCCGCCAACGCATAACATCCAATCGTGCCTCTGCCCCCGTTACCCAGCGCGCCTCACGTTCCGATGGAGCGAACTCACCCTCCCCAGTTGTGGCAATCTTCGCCGCAATGAGCGGCGTTTTTTGGGTGATCCAATGCTTAAAAATTAAATTTAAATCGGTGCTCTCTGCAGCCAACACCCCATTGACAACTTCGACGCCTGCCGCCCGTAAAATCTGCAAACCTTTCCCAGCATGAACCGGGTTAGGATCGTCTGCACCTATGACCACGCGTCGAAAACCCGCCTCTAGTATTGCCGAGGTGCAAGCACCGGTACGACCATGCGTTGAGCAGGGTTCAAGGGTCACGTACAATGTAGCGTCCTTAGCCGGTGCTCGCCCAAGCTCATTTAAAGCTTCAACTTCAGCATGTGCGGCACCATCAGCACGATGCCAACCTTCCGCCACAACAGCGTCGGATTCAACAATGACCGCGCCCACTAAAGGATTAGGATGTGTTTGCCCCCAAGCTCGACGTGCCAAATTCAAGGCGTGTCGCATCCATTTTTGATCGGTGTAGTTTTCAGGCATGCGCGATGACTCAATTAGGTCGGACAAAAGGATTCCCTGCCTTTTCAGCGGCTACGGAAGTTGTCGGGCCATGCCCGGGGTATAGGGTAGTTGTTTCCGGCAAGGTATAGACCTGAGATTGAATCGAACGCTCTAGCAGTGAAAAATCCCCACCGGGTAAATCATAACGACCTACGCTGCCCGCAAAAATAACATCTCCAACAAAGGCAGCTTCCAGAGCTGGCGCATAAATCAAAATATTACCCGGGCAATGCCCTGGCACGTGACGCACTTCCATGGGCGATCCTAGAATTTCTAAACTTTGTCCATCCTCTAACCAATGCGTAACAGTAACCGGATTTAAGTCCAATCCCGGCACAGCATATGAAGCCATCCTCGACGGCGCATCCAATAAGGGACGGTCATCAGCGTGACCATAAATTGGAATCCCTGCAGTTGCGAAAGCGTGGGCATCGATGATATGATCCCAGTGACCATGTGTTAGTATAAGGCCCTCAATGGTACAGTCGTGCTTGGAGGCAAGATCGCTTACCCATGAGTAAGCACGCTGCGGTGCGTCAATGACCCAAGCGGACTTTTGTGCAGTATCTATAAGGGTAATCGCATTCGTGCCGATGGGCGGTAATTCTTGGACATGTATTTCCATTTTGAATAATAATGAATGGCTTGTAAGAGCTTTCAACCCAGAAGCGTCGCTCTGCACTTGCTAATTCCTCGTCCCTGTAATTATTTTAAATTTAGGTATGTTTCATTCTCTCCAGCCGAGCAAAAACCACTTTCAAGTTATTTTACTTTGCTTGTACCTCCTGTCGTCGATGCCGCTGCAACTATTGAGCGAGGAGCCGATCACCATACCCACCTTGCATGAAAGTATCGATCAATCCTTTAAATTACTGAACCAAGGTAATACCCAAAAAGCGCTCGAAAGCTTTCAAATCATTTTGGAAACGGATCCGGGTAACCTACAGGCTCAACTGGGTCAGGCTATGATTTATAATAAACTTGCACGCTACCCAGAAGCCTTTGCGGCATACAATCGCCTGACCGAGCAACTCCCCACGAACTCGTTTGCTTGGAATGGCCGCGGGTTAGCTGCTTTTAATCTTGGGAAATTTGATGCCGCTCTCGATTCCTTTTGCTTTGCCAGTGAAATGACTCCCACAGGATATCATTACGAATCACTAGCCTGGACTTACATGTGCCGCGGTGAGTTTGATTTGGCCGCCCAAAACGCCAAGCGGGCAAACTTGCTCTACACCCGCGATGGCGAATACACGCTCTACCCCTTATTACTAGCGTATTTTGCTCACCTCGAAGCAGGCGATCTTGAAAGCGCCCAAAAGACCCTAAACTACAGCCTTTCCAATCTTCTTCAGACTGGCTGGCCTCTCCCAGTATTAGACTTTCTTGTGGGTAAAACGGATATCGCCGAACTCATCAGTCATATTAAAAATTCCGCCCAAGAAACTGAGGTGCATACTTACCTAGGATTGTATTGGCGCGCACAAGGTGATTATGCAATCGCTACGCGGCATCTTGATTGGGTCCGTAAACAAGGAGATCCTTCCGTATTTGAATTTGTACTTGCTCGGGCACTTCCAAAGAATTCTGAGTACACCGCATTGATGCCCAAAGTTCGCTAGTCGGCTAATCCGCTTTTTTTAGCAAGCGACGCAACAAATCGCCCAAGTCGCGCATACCCTCAAAGCGGAGAGCCATGAGGCAAAGACCGTAAACAAGCACTCCACCGGGAATCAGCAACAGCACCACGACAAAGGAAGCTGATTTTGAATCCAACCCCATACCTGCGGGAACACCCCTCAGGAGGAGACAGAAAAGCCCCATTAAGATCCCCGATAAAATAATTTTTACTACGGGCAAGTACAAAGTCTGGAGCTTCAAACTGGAATGCCTATGCCGGATTCCATTCAACAAAAGTACCGACTGGATAAGCGCCGCAATGACATTTGCCCAAGCCAGGCCCTGTTCTCCAATCCAGGACATCAAAGCCAGTGCTAGCACAAGGTTTACCAAAAGACACACCACTGCAATACGGACAGGAGCGCGCATCTCTTTATCCGCATATAGGCCCCGTGTCGCAAACGTTGCTAGAGAATAAAAAGGTAAACCTAAACCATAGATCGCAACCAATGGAGCCGTTCGCAGAACATCATTGACCTCAAATGCCTGCCATTGAAATAAGGCTACCAGGATCGGATTAGCTAAGACCGCCAAACCGATACCCGCAGGAATTGAAACTGACAAAACTAAAATCATCCCCGATAAAAAACGCTCATTAAAAATATGCCCCCGACCTGCTGCACGAGCGCGCGCCATCTGCGGGAAAAAAACCGCCACGACCGCAAAAACAAAAATACCTAGGGGCAATTCCATTAAACGGCCGGACATATAAAGCACTGCAGCAGCGCCTTCATTTAGACCAAATGCCAAAAGCCGAGAAATCAGGATATTGACCTGCAAGACTGCCGCACCCAACAAGCTCGGCAGGAGCAAGTGCCATAGTTCACTCATTTCCTGGGTATGCGTATGCGTTCGTTGGAGTCGCCAACCTGCCCGCTTCAAATCGATCAAGGGTAGCGATAACTGCAAGAGGCCACCGAGCAAAACTCCACCACATAGGCAGTAAACCAATGCGGTCTTACTCTCAAACCAGAGACTGCCTAAGATCAAGGCGGCAATCATACACAGATTTAGCAACATGGGCGCACTCGCCGCTATGAAAAACCGCCCGAGCACATTGAGAGCCGCCGTCACCAAAGCAGCGAGGCAAATGAAAAATGTATATGGCAACAAGTAAACTGCCAAACCCGCACTCATCTTCCAACGACCCGTTAGTAAGTCGCACTCAGTAAGCAACTTAAAGAGAACCATTCCACACAGCACTAATGCCAAGAGTGTCCAGCACATACGTAGAAAAATACGGTTAAAAAATGCAAATGCACCTATTTGCCCGCCGCGTTCTAGTGAACCAGAGAAGACTGGAACAAAAGCCGAAGTTAAGGCTCCTTCTCCCAGTAAACGCCTAAAAAGATTGGGAAGTGTAAAAGCTAAAATAAAAGCTGAACTCCAGACGCCTGCACCCAATGCGGCAAAAAGAACAACATCCCGTACCAAGCCCAGCACCCGCGATCCAATCGTGGGCAAACTCACCGACGCAATCTTTCTAAGTTCTTTCAAAGCAGACATCCTTTTATTCAACAAAAGGTCATTCCTCCCTAAGCACAATGCTATCCTTTAAGCGACTTAGCTTTTGTACGCACAAAATAAGCCCAAATATTTTCTTCAGTTGGCATACAGCTTGCCTATTAGAAGAAAAACTGCCAATCCTTACCAGCGTATGCCATTAATAACCAATTTAACAGAAAGACTGAAACGCCATCCCAAGCGCGTTGTTTTTCCGGAAGGTGCAGATGAGCGAATCTTGCAAGCTGCTCGTATGTTTACTGCGAAAGAACTGGGTATTCCCATCCTGCTAGGAGACCGCGCCGAGATAAAGAAAAACGCCACTACCTTGAATATTAACCTTGAGCATATCCGTATCGTCGAGCCGCGTCGCAGTGATGAATACGAAAGCTTCGTAACGAAATTTCAAGGTCTTCGCCGCTTCAAAGGCTTAAGCGATAAGGAAACCGAAGCCTATTTGGATAATAATAATTACTTTGCGACCCTCATGCTTGCTACGGGTCAAGCGGATGCCATGCTCTCCGGAGCAACCGTAACTGCTTCCAGTGCCCTTCGTCCTCTCTTGCAAATTATCAAACGGCAGGAAAAAGCAAGTAGCATTTCCTCTCTGAATATTTTTGACTTACAGGAACCTGAAACCGGAAAGGATCGTGTCCTTTTCCTCGGTGACTGTGCCGTCATTCCCGATCCCGACAGCGCTCAAATTTGCGACATTGCCATCAAATCCGCCGCTCTCGCTTACCACCTCACCAACAAAAAACCACGCGTTGCCCTCCTCAGTTACACCAGTAAAAGCATTTCTAGTAAAAATGCAGGTGTTGCCAAAATGAAAGCCGCCACCGAGCTTGCCCGACAAAAAGCAAAGATATTTGATATTCCCATGGAAATCGACGGCGAGCTTCAAGTCGACGCTGCCTTAGATCCCTTTGTTGCCGAAGCCAAAAAGCTTGAGGGCTCTGTTCCTGGAAAAGCAAATGTCCTTATTTTTCCAGATCTCCACTCCGCAAATATCGCCTCGAAAATGGTGGATGTTCTCACACGCGCACGCACTTATGGCCCAATCCTGACAGGCCTCACCCGCCCGGCGGCAGAAATCAGCCGTGGCGCCACCGCCAACGACATCTTTGGTACCGCTGTGATGATTGCCTCTCAAGCAATCAACCACCAACTCTTATACCCCACAGATGGCGATACCCTCAATGCAGATGTCACGGTGCTCTAAGCAATATGGCGAAAGCAAAGCAGTTCCTACGTGAAGCCGACGATACCGAACTAATCCGTGCGCCGCGCAATACGACCACTAAGCGGATTTTTATCGCGGCTACCCGCATGAATGATGGCAAGACCACCACCAGTCTTGCCCTTTTCGCCGCCCTCCGCACCCGCACCCCAAAAGTCGGTTTCATCAAACCCGTGGGTCAGCGCTTTATTGAGATAGACGGTCGACAAATCGATGAAGACTCCATCCTGCTGGATTCGATCTTTCAAGTAGATGTCCCCATTGAAGCGATGAGTCCCATCTCGATTCACCCCACCTTTACTCGAGAATTTCTCGACGACCCTGACGAAAAAAATAAAATTCAGATCGATCATATGTGCCGTGGCTTCGACCGCGCTGCCTATGAAAAGGATTACGTCATCATCGAAGGTACAGGGCATGCTGGAGTGGGGTCCGTTTTTGATATGTCGAACGCAGACGTAGCTCAGCGCTTAAATGCCAAAGTTATTATCGTTACCAGCGGAGGCATCGGAAGGCCCGTCGATGAAATCGCATTGAACCAAAGCCTTTTCCGTCAATCCGGCGTAGAAGTCATCGGAGCCATCATTAATAAAGTCCTACCTGAAAAAATGGATGACATCCGGCACTATTGCGGTTGCGCGCTGGAGCGCATGGGCATTCCTTTGCTTGGTTGTATCCCAGAAGTAGCGCAGTTGAGCGTTCCTAGCCTTCAACAGGTCGCTCGTGAAATAGACGCTCACTGGATCAACGGGCGTGAAAGTAATGAAAACAGCCGCTTTGAACGAGTAATTATAGGTGCCATGGCAGCAAAAGGGATCGTCGAGTATCTCGACCCCGGCATTTTGATCGTTACCCCTGGCGATCGTGAAGATATCATTCTTTCTATCATCGCTGCGGAAGGGCACGCAAAAAAACGCGCCGTTGCTGGTCTGGTTTTAACACGCGGTGTTATGCCCCACCCAAAACTAATGAAAATGATTCAAGAGACTCACATCCCTGTTATTCTATGCGAACAAGAAAGCTATGAAGTCGCCTCTAAAATAAACAATATGACCGTTAAAACACTTCCATCCGACGAAGATAAAATTTCGATTATCAAAAGCCTGATCACCGATAACGTCGACCTAGACGCCATCCAAAGTGCTTTTGGTTCGCAATCCGCATCCTAACAAAACGCAGAGGATCCAATTGCGGTGCACTCAACTGTACAAAAGATTTTGTGCATGAATCATGCTAAACAAACCGAAGACTGCTTTAAATTTATTTCAAATCCACCAATGAAGGAAAAGGACGCCATGAAAACTGATTTTAAAACACAACTGGGACTCGACCCAAAAACTGCGGAATCCACTTTCGACCAAGCTACCTTACTAGATTACGTCAATCTAAAGCTTAGCTCCATTGGGCAACCGACTTACGGAGCACTGAGTGAGTCAAAATTCTACGACCTAAACCACTCCCTTCTTGCCAGCTACCAAGAAAAAGCCAGGCTCTTGGCAGATTACCTCCCTCCCTGCGATCAACGCATCCAAAACTTTCTATTAGAATATTTTAGCGACCTTGACTCCGAGGAAATTCCGCAACTTCCGGGTCAAACGCTCATTCTCGATCGCCACGGAGTCGCTCGCACGCTCTCACTCCCAGCCGGCAGTGATCATTTCAGCTCCGATATTATAGATTCTTACCGCATCCAACAAGGCGTGCTCCATAATCCCAAAAGTGATCGCCGCACCACCAAAGGAGTCTTTCATGTTGGCGAAGGAGGCTTACCGATTCCCAACGACAAAAAAGCAGTACCCAAACTCGCGGCTGCTCGCTTGATCACCAAAGCGCTCAATCCACCGGCGGCACTCCGACAACTACCTTTCCTCGCCCAAGAAGCGCAATCGGCCGCGTCTTGGGTTTCCCTGTTATTACGTCCCGTTGTTATTCCAGAAGTTGAGGGATTTATCAGCGAAAAACGCCTTGAGGTTCGCTTTTTTGCTCCAGGTAATCTTGTGAGTAATCTCGACTTCGTTGAATCCATTTTTGGCAACGGCGGCGACCCTTTCCTTGCGAAAAATGATGCTGGCCTCGATCCGGAGCACTGGACCGGTCACTCGGGTTGCGTAATTCTCGCCCCTCATCTCGTCGGGACGACTAAAAAAGAATTAGGACTCCCAAAAAGATCTGAAGCGACCGAACGCCAAATACGCGACGGCATGTGCTGGGAAAAGGAAGATGAACTCTACAATGATGGCGGTGCCTTTAAAATCACGTGTCGAGACACCACCGGACAGGTAGTCACTGCAATCGCTGACAACTACTTTGGTTATTGCAAAAAAGAAGTGAAAACCCAAATCGGATTTTCCGCCAACCTCCATGGTCTTGCCGAAGAAGAACATGCAGGCGGCACCCTTGCCTTTACGGGTTACGACCTAGGCGAAGATTTCAACCTCAGTCGTTTCTTCCCGCAGGTAGACCAAACTTTTGATGGGCTAGTTGCTCGCATTATCGATGCTATAGAACTCCAACCGGAGGGCTATGCGATTGATAAAAATTATCCTGATATCATTTACATCCCCGAAGACGCTCACATTGAACTCAACAATCAAACCATAAGCTGGGAAAAAGACGGTCAGGCTCAAGAGATCAAGCTCTTACCACGCCACAGCTATGTACTGCCCTCGGGTTATAAAGTCGAAATGCTCAAACCAGCCGCCGGTCGTCGCTGGCGACTGGTAGGATACACTGCCGAAAGCCGCGTCTGCCATAAACCCAGCACCGTCTCCGGTGGCGGTAAATCCGAAATCTCTAAATCGATTTCCGACGCTATCATCAGTGGTCCGGTCTTTGTAAGCGATTTCGAAAAGGACTTTACCCTTGCGCAAACCATCATCGAACGTAACTACAGCGACCGCTTTCGTGACCTTTACGAAGAAAAACCACCCAGTCGCCCACTCCTTTCAAGCGAGCGATCACTGGGCTCTGTCATCAAGTTACTCACCCCCTCCGAAACGACCTACAGCGACGACTACAACCAATGGCTCGAGTCGATTCCTCAACACGTCAAGGAGCTCGTCCTCATTATCAAACGTTTCTACAAAAAAGACTGGGGCAAGGACTGGCATCATCGCTTCAGCGTGGACCTTATCAATGGTGCCCCCGGTAACATCCTTCGCTATCGAGGAACGCCCATGGTCACGCAGTACCTGCGCGTAGGCTACACTAATAACGGCTCTTGGCGTACTTTCGGATTGCGTAAAGACTTTATGCCCGCCGCCAAAATTTCTCTCGAAGATGATATCACCGCATCGGTAGTTGTCCCAAGTGAAGCCATTAAGCACCTCCCCGTTGGTTGGACGGCTCCCTCTGCAAAATTCGTTCACAATTGTGAGTTCCGCTTCTTTCAACGTCCCGATGACGCCATCATTCGAGGGTACGACACCCAAGCAGAAATCGACCTGAGTTCCAGCGGCAGCTTCTTGAGTAATTACGAACCCCTTGAACGCGAACACGCCCACAAAGAAATTGAAGATGCTATCCGATTCGAGCAATACACCCCTCCCATGCAGGAACTTATTCGCTCCTTTCACCAAGCCAACAGTGGCGACTACTACGCCACTAATGCCTTCCCACGAATAGTTGACGGTAAGCCCACCAAGAATCCACGCTATCTCCAAGTGCGCCCCGACCTCCGCGATATCCGCGCCACCTATCTTGCCGATATGAGCACCCGCCTCTTCCGCAGGCAGGATCTGGATTCACAGCTTATCCGCCCGGTGACCTCCATCCTTCCGGGTCGTCGCAACAACCCTGCCGAACCAGAAGCCGGTGTTAAGCCGCTGTGTACCTTTAATCCCATCCATTACATGGAGCTCCCTGAGCTCTTTATGGAATTCATCGCCAGTATCACCGGAAAATCACCCTCCACCACCGGAGCCGGCTCAGAAGGCGCACTCACAAAGGCTCCTTTCAACGCCTTGCCGCCTATTTACGACCTAAACAACGCCCTAGTTGCCTTTCTTGCGACTGAGCAACCCGCCTTCATCACAGCTGCCGCCTACGTCGGCCCTCATTATCGGGTTGATCACGACATCAGCCTCCTCGTTCCCGAAATTTGGTGCCGGCTTCGTCCCGAAGAAGCCGACCCACAATGGCTCATCGAACACGACTACCTCGATAAAATTGAAGATTTCGAACATGCGGGCAAAATTGTCAAAGCAAGCCGTTTGGGTTACCGAATCAATTCGAAATTTGTCCGCATCTTTTTTGCACGTGTCTTTAATAATCCTGACTCCGTACTCACCGAGGAAATGCTGAAGCCGGAACTACAGGACATGGATAACTTCGTCGAAGGAATGGAAACCATTCTCGCTGCCCACCGTGAAGTCGCCCAAAATTATTTCGCAGACGGATCCGTTGAGCTCGCCTGTCCACCCCTGCGTGCGCTCCTCCACATCATGGCTCATGGCGAGTATGAAGGAAAAAGCATCGAAGACCCAGAGCTACGAGCTATGTTCAGCCGTGAGGTAATGCTCAAAAGTGATTGGTACCAAGAACGCTTGCAAAGCCAGCAAGAACACGATGTCCAAGCCTGGAAGAAACACGTGCAATACCTAGAGCAATTCCTTGAAAAAGAAAGTCACCGCACGATCGCGGCTGAACTCCACCTCGAAGAACGCCTGCGTGCTGCCAAGGATCGCTTAGAGCACGTCCACCTTCCAGAATACCAGAAAGAACTCTGCGGTAGCATCGGGCGCCAGCCTATTGATTGAGCGACTTTGCTTTTTTTAAAACTTCGTGCTTCTCAAAGAGAGTGCACTCGCTAAGGATAAAAAGTATGCAGCGCATCGACTACCAAGGCTGGGAATTACACCGCTGGAATTGTGGCCCCTCCACGTTCCTTGCGGATCCTGAGAAGGGTGCGCGCCTTATGAACTGGAATGTTCGTATGTCAGATGGTACTTATCGCGACGTCATTTACTGGCCCGAAGACGCTAACTTTGACGATTTCACAAAGGTGCGCGGCGGAAATCCTATTCTATTTCCTTTTGCGGGACGCACACTCCATAAGGGACGAACCGGGCAATGGAAGGCTCCGGACGGGGAAGTGAGACCGATGCCGCAAAATGGATTTGCGCGGGGCGCGGCCTTTGAGCTCATTCAGTCCGACAAACAGGGATTTATCGCGGAACTACGGCCCGATGCCACGATGAAGGCGAGCTATCCCTACGATTATGCCTTTCGGGTAAGTTATACCTTTAAAGATTTATCCCTACAGGTTTTACTTGAGTTAGAAAACCGTGACACCCAAGCCCTTCCCTGGTGCGCAGGGCATCATTTTTATTTCGCCCTACCCTGGCATCCCGGTCTCACGCGGGCGGACTATCGCTTTGAGGCGCCCGCAAAACAATGCTGTAAGCTCGGCTTAGACGGAGCCTTGCAAACCCTTCCCAAAGGCTGGGCGGAGATCAATGATTTTGCTCAGGACGGACTCCCTGACCAGATTTTTACGAAACTCAAAGGTGATTGCTTTCGTTTCGGCCCTCGCGGAGGCGAAGAAGATATCAGTATCCGAATCCTTCCAGATTGTCCCGCGGCCTCGGCAAACAACGCCTTTGTTCTCTGGACCGAGGGCAACGAGAGCCCCTTCTTTTGCGTAGAACCTTGGATGGGACCCCCAAACGCCGCAGGGCACGAGCGCGGCCTCCATCATGTTGCCCCAAACGAAACAGCAAGCTTTGGCGTAGAAGTAAGCTTGGTCTAAGCGCACAAAAAAGCCCAACACGGCGGTCGAGCTTTAGTAAAATATACGAGGACTGGGCCTAATAGTCCTTGAGGGTAATTAAACCCCAGAGGAGTGTTAGCCGATCGCCTGAATATTCCTTTTGAGGACTTACCTCATCTGAAGAAATTGCAAGGGTCGTCGGAGAAATTGGCTGATGGCTGTCTTGTTCGTATTCAAAGACACCCATAAGGCTGATCTGTTTTCTCCCGTCGGCGTCAGGATTCAAGCTGCAACCGGAAAAAACGAGGGTGGCTAATGCAAGTATGGGGGTAATATGTCGTGTTTTCATGCTGATTGAAATGTGATGCCCTGCCTTTGAGCTGGCAAGTATTTTGTGCACCTAGCCGAGTTCCTCGATGAGGGCGTCTTCGAGTTCCATATTGTGATGAACCGCTTTGACGTCTTCGAGTTCGTCGAGTTTCTCAACGAGATGTAGGACTTTACGAGCCGTGTCCTTATCCACGACCGGCACCATGACGTTGGGGAGGTAGGCGAGTTCAGAGGAAACCGTCTCGATTCCCTTATCTTCTATGGCTTGAGAGACGGTATCGTAGTCGGCGAGTGAGCAGATGACCTCGAAATGATCGTCTTCGTTTTTGATATCTTCGGCGCCAGCTTCGAGGGTGATCTCCATGAGGCTGTCCTCGTCCGTCGCGCTCGCCTCAATGATGAATTGCCCTTTGCGGTCGAATTGAAAGGCGACCGCGCCAACTCCGGCGAGATTGCCACCGTTTTTACCCATGGTGCTACGGACTTCCGAGGCAGAGCGATTTTTATTATCGGTGGTGACTTCTACAATGATTCCAACTCCTGCGGCGCCGTAGCCCTCATAAAGGTTTTCTTCATAAGTGACGCCGGGGAGCTCGCCGGTGCCTTTTTTGATAGCGCGCTCAACATTATCGGCTGGCATGTTTGCGGCTTTGGCTTTGGCGATGCAAGTTCTCAGGCGAGGATTGAAACCGGGATCACCTCCCCCACTGCGAGCCGCCAGGGTAATGTCTTTGCTGAGAACGCTGAAGAGTTTGCCGCGTTTGGCATCGGCGGCACCTTTAGCGCGTTTGATGGTGGCCCATTTACTGTGTCCGGACATTTTTGGATAGGAAATTCAGAATATGTACAAATTTAAAGGAGCAAAAAGGCAGGCGCAATTATTTCTTTCGGCGAGGTTTAGTGCGAGGACTTCCACCAGAACCTGATTTGGGACCACTGGCTGCCGGCAAGGGTTTGAGCGGTTCATCGGGGCGACTATTGGTGATTTTTTGCTGAACGATCGTGAGGATGTTTTGAACGGTCCAGTAAAGCACTAAACCGGAGGAGAATCCATATAGGAAAATTAGAAAAACAAAGGGAAGAAATTTAAAAATCTTCTGCTGCATGGGATCAGCGGTCGGGTTCACCGGCATCATACTCATCTGCAAGTACATCGTGATCGCCATCAGAAGAGGCAGTAAATTAATAGGAAAACCTGCAACCTCTGTAATCGTATCTGGCTGGGAAAGGTCGCTGATCCAGAGGAAGGACTCGTAACGGAGCTCGGAGGCGGTCCGAAGCATATAAAAGAGCCCCAGGAAAATCGGCATCTGAATAATCAGCGGCAAGCAGCCAGCAACCGGATTGACCTGATGCTCACGGAAGAGCTTGATGGTCTCCTGCTGCATTTTTTGCGGGTTGTCCTTATACTTTTCTTTAAGCTCCGCCATGGGACCCTGAATGCTGGCCATACGTTTCTGTGAGCGGCTTGCTTTGGCGGTAAGTGGCCAGAAAATAAGCTTGATGCAGATGGTCATGATGACAATCGAGAGTCCCCAGTTGGGAACCACCGCATGGATGGCATACATGAAAGCGAGTAGCAGTTTACTTATGAAGCTCAGGAAGCCGAACTGCATTACAAGGTCCTTATCATCACCTAAAGATTGGAGACGTTTGAATTCCTTCGGGCCAATAAAATATTCAAATTCGAACGATTTCGAATCTCCAGCCGGAACAATTCCAAAAGCGTAGGCTGCACTACCCGTTATGCCCGTTCGGGAAGCGACCTCGCCAGCAATTGCAGGTGCTCTTCTAACCTTGTTTATGACCAGGCTTTCCGCATCCGCTGTGCGAGAAGAGAGGATGCCTGCAAAAAATTGATTTTTAACCGAGGTCCATTTAAGCGGCATGCCGGTATCGATGATGATTTGTTCCTTTGGCGCAGAGGCACCCACTCCAAGAAAGCCGTTACTCCCAGTGAGCTTAGAGACCGCAACAAATTTTGCCTTATCTCCATTAAAGTGACTTACATTGATATAGCTCTGCTGCATCTTGCTCTCCGAAAGGGGACGCATAGTACCTAGATTAAGAAAGAGGTTAGAAAACGCCTTAGCTTTTGCACCTAGGTTTTCAAAACGGGTAGTGTGCTCGACTATGTAGGGATCTCGCTCGTTTTCAGTCGCGGAAGTCAGCGAGTAAGTGCGATAGATGCGAAGCTCTGGACCGGCCTGCAATACAAAGGTGATGCTCTCAGCCGAATGCGAGTCAACCGCATAGGCCATATCAAATTCGCGGATGGAGCCGTCGCTATTGGGCAATCCCAAACCAAGTGCGGGCAAATACCCATTTTCATTAAAAACGTAATCGTCTCGCCCATCATTTTTTGTCTGAAGGAAATTCACCCGACGGATGCCGCCACCACGGTTGGTGAATTCAACTTCGATATGGTCATTGGCAATGGCAATGATGGATTCGGGGACGGTGGCTTCAATAGTAGCGGGAGCTTCTTCTGCCTCGAGGTCGCGGGTCATCAAATCCAGCATTTGTGCAGCCTCAGAATCTTCATCTGATGGAGCTTGCTGGTTGGTAGCATCTGTCGCACGATTATCAGCTGCCTGAACAGTGGTTTCGATTTGAGGGCTTAGGACACGTACCTGGGTGGATTGCCAAAACATGACAAAAAATCCGCCGCCGAGTAATAGTAGGCCAATGATTGTATTTTTCTTATCCATTAGAGCAGTTGTTGAAATGTGTTGTAGGCTTGTCCGAGGAGCAAGTTTTCAAATCGGGCACAGGGTCCAGGCCACCGGGATGCCAGGGATGACAGCGTAAGATCCGGCCAAGTGCGAGCACCAAACCTCGCAGAAAACCATGTTTAAGGAAGGCATCACGAGCATAGGCGGAACAGGTGGGATGAAAGCGACAACCACAGGAAGACCCGAAGAGAAAATATTTAAGAGGAGAGAGCAAAATTTGATATCCTCGCACTAAAAGCGCTGCGACAAGCGCCACTAAAGAGACATGGGCTTTTTTCATAATGCGGAAATCTTTTGGTAAATCTCACAAAAGCCTGTTTCTAGCTCCTTGTAGGAGACCGAGTCAAAGTTGGATCGCAGGACAATCACCAGATCAATTCCATTCGGGAAGTTGGCTCGATATTTACGAAAAAGATTACGAATGAGGCGCTTACCGTAATTGCGCTTAACCGCATTACCCACGCGACGACTGGCGATGACACCGAGGCGAGGTGCTTGCTCTGCGGAATTTTCATGCTGCAAGTACTGAGCAATGAAAAATCCGCAGTGGATTCGAGTACCTTGACTGCGGACTTGCTGAAAATCGCTTCGTGAGCGCAGTCGTTGATGCGCTGGGACAGCCATAACGACGACCGTGTGCCCGCTTACGCAGCAAGACGGTGGCGACCTTTGGCGCGACGAGCAGCGAGGACTTTACGACCGGCATGGGTAGCCTTACGGGCGCGGTAGCCAAATTTACGGGCGCGACGGATCTTGGAAGGACGAAAAGTGGGTTGCATGACGAATGTAACGTTTTAGTGGTTGGAAAAACGCCAAATAAAAGCGGCCGGGCGCAGGACTGTCAAGGTAACAAAGCAGGGCTCCTGAGAGCGTGTAGCCTATGCATTTGTGATCCATAAAGCGGCATAAGGCGGGATCTCAACTGTCTCACAATCGGCTCCGTAAGACGCCCCCGTAAGAAGATCACGCCAATTATCGGTGCTGATGAGGTTGAGTTCTCGCAAGGCCACTGTTTGGGTTTGGTTTGAAATATTATTGATCGCAAAAATGCTTTGGTGACGGTCACTACTTTCCCGCCAAAAGGCAAAGAGCTGATCCCCAAGGTGAAGGGTGAGCTGAGTAGCATTAGGATGAAAGGCAATCTGTTGCTTGCGGATGGCAATCCGCCGTTTGAGCTCATAAAAAATTTGGTGATGGTGACTCTCAGAATCATCTAATTTCTCCATTAGACGGTCGAGTTCCCACTGGTGGCGGTTGATAGAACGGGCATTTCCGGTGGCCGCCTGCCGTTCGGTATCATTTTCGGTAGCCAGCATGCTGTGGATATAGAAAGCAGGGATTCCCTCGAGTGCTAGAAGGATGGTATGTGCGCACAAGTAACGCTCAACCTGCAGGCGATCCGGTCCCTCGGAAATAGTACCCCGCAAGGCATCAAAAAGGCTGATGTTGACTTCATAAGGAGTCTCTCGCCCATCGGGATTAGTGCGTTTTGAAATTGTTCCGCCATAGGATTTGAGGGTCTCCAGTAGTGCGGTTTGCTCTGTATCAGAAATAAGGCCCTCCAGCGGACGCACTCCGATCCCATCATGCGAGGCGATAAAATTCAGGTAACTGCGCCCTCGCCGGGCGGGCGGCATCGACATCATCCAACTCTTCAGGAGCGTCGAGTCGCCTTTAAGAAGAGCATGAATGAGTAAAGGTGGGAGCGAGAAATTATAAATCAAATGCGCCTCGTTGTCGTTACCGAAATAGCTGAGGTTTTCGCGGTTGGGCACATTGGTCTCGGTGATCAAGACCGCTTCGGGTTCGAGGTTTTCTAAAATCAGACGAAGTAGTTTAATAATTTCGTGGGTCTCTTTTAAGTGCACACAACTGCTTCCGGAGCGTTTCCATAGAAAGGCGATCGCATCGAGACGAAAATATTTTATACCTTTTTCGACTAAAAATTTAAGAATGCTAATGGCTTCATAGAGCACTTCTGGGTTCGCGAAGTTTAAGTCTATTTGGTCATGACTAAAGGTGCACCAAAGGTTTTTTGTCCCATTAATTGTTTCTACTGTACGCAGCAAGGGACTGGATCGCGGGCGCACCACCGAGTCCGTATTGAAATCCGCCTCAACTTCAAAAAAGTAGCCCGTGCCAGGAGATTTACCGGCGCAATAATTTTTAAACCATTCAGATTCTTGGGAGCAGTGATTGATTACCAAATCTGCCATTGTTTCAAATTGAGCATTAAATTCCTCAAAGGCTTCCCAGTTACCCAGTTCGGGATTAACTTTCAGATAATCAATCACCGAGAATCCATCATCCGAACTATATGGGAAAAACGGCAAAACATGAAGCGTGGTGATGGTCTGGCTTAGGTGCTTGCTCGTAAATCGATTGAGTGTTTTAAGCGGCGCCTCCCCTTCGCGAGTGATGGTATCGCCGTAGGTGATTAAAATGGTATCGGCCTCTGTCCATTTATTTTGCCCGCGCGAAAGGACGGGATTTTGATGCCCAAAACTAGCGATGCTGAGTATTTTATCGGTTATGGCGGCGCAATCCCCGCTTGGATATAACTCATTGAGATGCTGTTGGATTGCTTGACGAATCTTACTGCCCTTAGCGGCGGGTTGCTTTTTGGGTTTAAAAGTATCCATATCCTCTTCCACTGCCTCGATGAGTTGATTTTCGATATCAGGCACCGCCGAGCGAACGCGCTTCCAACTCGGAATAAAGGGCGTGTCGGTCGGTTGATTGAGAAATTGATCCCCCGCGCGAATGATACTCTCAGAAAATACCTCCACCGATTGCATTTCCTTATGCCGGTCATAGCTGAGTCCGTTCATGGTCGCATCATTTTCATAACTATCAATGAGATCAAGCGCAGTGCGGTAATAGGCAGCCTTAATGGTACGAATCTGCGCACTGGAAAAGACTTCGCCATAAGTAGCGAGCTTGCGGAAAAGCGACTTCGAAATATCCGTGCTCATTTTTGCGAGGCCGCGATCGGCATCGCTCGCAGAGAGATCTTGGTGTTTGTGGTCGTAGAAATTTGCTATATCCACTTGGCAAATTTTATTCTTCTGATGGTTGCGATACATTTCAGACAGCATACCCATCTCTAAACCCCAATCCGAAGGAATGCGGATGTCCGCCACGATGTCGCGGTTAAAGGCAAATTCACCCGAAAGGGCATATTTAAAACTATCCATGTATTCGAGATAGTCGTTTTCGCCGCAAATTTTCTTAAGAGCGAGGAGCAAGGGGGTAATTAGCAAACGACAAACACGACCATTCATGCGGTTCTCGGCAATCCTTGAGTAATAACCCTTGCTGTAGCTGAAATTAAGACTGGGATTGAGCACCGGGTAAATAAGACGGGTGAGCATCTCGCGATTGTAGGTGACGATGTCGCAATCGTGAATCGCAATGACCTGAGAGCGTTTACGGGCGAGCATATAACCGAGGAGATACCAAACATTGCGGCCTTTGCCTTCGTTCATAGGCGCTAGGTTAAAGGATTGCAGGGTAGCATCAATCGCTCGCAAACGAGGCCCTCCATTCCAGAGAATTTTGACTTCTCCAGGTAACCGACCAAAAAATTCAAGGGCATAGCGGTATTGATTTTCGTCTGCTTGATCCAAACCAATCACAATTTCTTCGAGGTAATCCATTTCGCTGAGAACATCGATTATGTTTGGAAGGGCTGCTCCTTCCAATTCTGAGTAAAGCGAGGGCAAGATGAGCCCAACCGGTTTTTCTCGCGAAAGTTTAAAAACTTCCTGCTCAAGGTTTTCTGGCGAGCGGGTCGCCAGATTATGGAAATTGGTAATTGTTCCGCTTTGATGAAAGTCACTCATGGCAGTCGTTTAAGTAGTAGCGAT
Organism: Opitutia bacterium UBA7350; assembly: GCA_949524905.1. Classification (GTDB taxonomy): domain Bacteria; phylum Verrucomicrobiota; class Verrucomicrobiia; order Opitutales; family Coraliomargaritaceae; genus UBA7445. The sequence continues at coordinate 184,766 of CATINC010000013.1, forward strand.
GGATAGTTGGGTGGTAAGAAATTCTAAAACCGAGGCACCCCAGCCCACTGGGCCCGGAGCCTCCGCTGTGCAATAATCAGCGCGTTTTAATTGGAGCGTTCCGCGCTTAGGATTTGGGATGACAATTGCGGCATCGGCAACTTCCAACATGGAGCTGTCATTTGGGCTGTCTCCAATCGCAAGGGTTTTCCATTTTAAATCGGGATTACGGGCTTGGTAACACTGGAGCACGCGTGTGAGCGCAGAACCCTTACTTTGCCCTGCCGGCATGAGATGCTGAAAATGCCCGCCACGAACCAGGACAATTCCCTCCTTTGCCAAGGCTTCACTAAAAGCCTCTAAATCCTTGGATGAACTTTCCCAAAGAATAGGCTCGGTACTGTGACGATCCAGTGCCGCCTCTGCTTGTTTGCGATTTAGATGCAATAACCCCATTAACTGCTCGCTTTTCATTTCAGAAAAACCCTTGTAACTATAGCGGTGCTTACCGCGCAGGTTTTCGGCAATACTCAAGAGTTCACTTCGCTTCATTCCGCAGGATTTTACTTGATAGCTTCCTGCCGCATATCCTCCGCCTTCCACGAGATCTGCCTCTTGTGGGTAAGCCAATACCGTCCCATTTTCTGCGATAATAGGTGCCAGAGGATCCATGACTGCCGCCAACGGTAACATCTCAGCCAGGGTCTTGCTCGAATTCAGAATCAAAGGAACCCCTAGAGCCCGAATCGCTTCTAAGGCCGGCTCGGCTTCACGCCATTGATACGATGCATCCAGCAAGGAGGCATCCAAATCCGTGTAAATCAACCATGCCGTCTTAGCCATGATCCTGAAGCACCAGACGCTCTGCCTCGTGCTGTTCGTTTAAGTCAATTCGTGCATCCACTCGGGTCGGCATTTCTGCTAACATCCATCGAGTCAAGCGCTCATAATGCATGATAAAGCGCTCCACCTGAGCATCATTCATCAAACCTTCATACTCTGCCCCAGAAGCCGCCAGATGCTCACGCAGTTTACGCTCCTGCTTTTTTCGCCATTGAAGAATGCATTCAAAGCCCGGTGCTTTTAGCAGCACCCGCTTAGGGAAAAGCGAAAAAAAAATTTGATACTCCATGCTTAATTGTTGATTCACGTATTGGCGCCACACTCCATCTGCATCTAAATCTCGCTCCAGAACATTGAGAGGTTCTGCAAGTGAGGCTTCCGGTTCCGGCACAGCACCCACACACCAACCTTCCAGAATCAGGATATCCACCGGTGCGGTGATGCGATGCCACAAGGCGCGCGGCGCACGGTCATCATTTTCTTTTTTAAAAATAGGGGAATGCAGTGTTGTAGGTTCATTTTTCAAACAGTGGTTTGCAACATCCATGCCAATCCCAATGTCATGTGTCCCCGGCACACCCCGTGTCGCCAACAAAGGATGTACCCGATTACCTAAATCTTCACGCTCTGCCCGGGTTAGATAAAGGTCATCCAGCGAAAGCACAAAGACTTTCAGCCCGTGATAACGGCTCAAATAATCACTTAAAAATGCCGCCAAGGTCGATTTTCCAGTCCCCTGCCCACCATTCAAGGCCAAACCCAGCGATCCCCCGGCAGCACGCTGCCAAACCGCCACCTGCTCCGCAAGTGGCTCATAAGCCTCTCGCACGACCGACTTAAAAGATTCCGGCAAACGATGGGACTTAATAAAATCGGGGACGAGGGCATTCATTGGTATGCCGCCTACTATGCAGGAATCGAACCAAAAACAAATCCTGCACTCCTTTGCCTATAAATGCCGAATGGTAATCAAATTTAATTTAGTTGCGCGTGCTAAAAAATTTTGCTGCAGTACCTGTGGTAACTCAAAAGATGGATATTTCTACACCTAAAAAAGATCAAGATACTAATAATTATCCTAACTTTATTTCGGAAAATGTCCTCGAAGGGCGTTACTATGTTCACGAGCCTGTTGCGCAAGGAGAAAGCGGATTTCGAGTCATTTGTGCAGGCATGGAGGTCTGTCAAAAGACCTACCGTATCGACCGTAAAAACTTTGATTACTATGCGATCGAATTCATCGCAAATGGAAATTGCAAACTTGAATTAGACGACAAGAAGTCTGAGATCGGTTCGGGTTGTTGCTTTATCTATGGACCCAATACACCGCATAAAATCTTCTCCGTGGGCGACAAGCCACTAAAGAAATACTTTGTGGATTTTGATGGCTCTAATGCGCTGGCTCGGATGCATGAATTTAATCTTAAGGAAGGTGATATGTTCTATGTAGGAAACCAGCGCTGGGTGCAGGATATTTTTGAACAATTCATCGAAAGCTCAGAACTCAAAAGAAGTACCACTCGTGCATTAGTCGAACAACTTCTAAAACTACTTTTTGTTCGCTTACTGATTGATCGAGAAACACCGGGTAAACTTCAGTCCTTCTCAAACGAGACTTTCACTCGTTGCTGGCGCTTCATTTATGATAATTATCTGGATATCAATACGGTTGCCGAAATTTCAGATGCCTGTGCGGTGAACAAAGTTTATATCGCACGTCTTTTCAAACGCTACGCCAACGAGACCCCATTTCAGCTGCTTACTCGCCTAAAAATCAAACACGCTGCCAAGCTAATTTTAGGTGAAAACCTACCGGTTAAACAGGTTGGAGCTTTTGTCGGCTATAGCGATCCTTATCACTTCTCAAGAGTTTTCAAACGGGTCATTGGAGTATCACCTAAACATTACGCCTATCTAATCAAACGCGGCGCCATTCCCCTCCCCAAATGACCTGCGACAACGGCAGGGTAACGAGTGCGTCCCACTCAAACCTTCAGCTCTTCATCAAAACAGACCGCAACTTTACCGCACTTACCTGAAGCCATTAAGGAATAGGCTTCGTCCACTTGATCAATTTCAAAGCGATGGGTAATTAAGTCGGCCGGATGTAAATTCCAACGTACCAGACGCTCAACTAATTTCATCATACGCCAGGTCGAGGTTACCCATGAACCGTAGAGTGTTTTTTGATCATGAATCATGTCGGGAGAAGGATTAAGCTGCATAGGTCCGCCCTCCCCAATCATAACCATCTTTCCCCATTTTCGGGTCGCTCGTAAGGCCATATTTCGCGCACTGTGATGCGCCGAGCACTCCACTGCCCGCTCAACTCCGTGACCATTTGTAAGCTTGCGGATGTCTTTCTCGTTGTCCTCACCCGCTAATAAAACCTCATCAAATAATTTTAAATCTTCAGCGATTTTATTGCGCTCTGGCAGCGCATCCACCCCGATGATTTGGTTCGCTCCTAACTTGCGGCATAAGCTTGCGGCCGCCAATCCAACCGGGCCAAGACCGGTAATGAGAACCGCGTCATTGCCACTGATGCCAATTTTCTCCAAACCTTCATAAACTGTTCCAAATCCACAGGCTACCTGCGCACCGTCAGCATAACTCAACTCATCCGGCAAGTGCACCAAGTCTTTTTCCTCGGCAATCATGTAGCCTGCCATGCCACCATCGCGCTGCCATCCATAAGCTCGGCGCAAGGTCGGATGCGTACAGGATATCATATAACCTCGCCGACAATCGTAACAAAGCCCGCACCCCGATATGTGATAAACAATTGCACGATCGCCGACACGATAATTGCGACAACCGGGCCCGACTGCAATGATCTGACCACAGGGCTCATGGCCTGCAATGACACCCTGGTAGCCTTCTGGCCCTTTACCCAAATGTTCATGGTAAATGCAACGTATATCTGATCCACAGATGGTGGATGCTTTAATCCGCATAAGCACTTCTCCATGGCCCGGCTCAGGCACGTTAAATTCTTTAAGTTCGGTTGTGCTGTCACCCGGCAAACAGGCACCCAGCATTGTGTTGGGCAGGGTTTTCATTATTCGAATTTTTAAATTAAGAGGAGGTAGTTATAGTTCCATTCAGATCCCATAGATCCTCCCATCCGGCTGCATCTTCCCAGAGAAATACTTGCCCTTTTATTAAACGACAAGCTTTGTCGATCCGGGAGATGGCAGTCATTTCATCCTCGGTAAGTGGATCTGTGGTTACGGCGTCCAAGTTAGCGCGATAATTCCTCGGGTTAACGGACATAGGTATTGGCGTATGTCCACGCTGAACGGCCCATTTCAAACAGATTGCGGCAGGATGGACTGCATGTGCCTTTGCGATTTCAACCATTACGGGATCTTCTATGTCGACGCTATCCTGAGGGGTACGATCTCGCTCTGGACGGCCCGGAGAGCCCAAGGGGCAATAACCGAGCACTTCAATCCCCTTTTGCCTACAATACTCAAAAAGCTCAGGCTGTTGGAAATGAGGGTGTAGTTCCATTTCATTTGCGGCCGGTTTTACAGAGGCATCGCGCAAGAGTAAGTCCATTTTTGGAATTGTCATATTTGAGGTGCCGATATTGCGCACCAGACCTTTTTCAAGCAACGCCTCCATTGCCTCCCAAGTTTCCATCATTTCTCGATGATCGTAGGGGTGAGAATCTGGACTGCGGCTTTCCACACTACAATGTGGAGGATGAAAATTTCGAAAGGGCCAATGCACGAGATATAAATCAATATAATCACAACACAGGTTTTCGATTGAACGTTGGCAGGCTTCCAATACATCGGCGGGCTTGTGGTGATCATTCCAGACCTTTGAATTAATCCAAAGTGCTTCGCGCTTTACACCATTGCGCATCAATTCCTCAAAGGACTGTCCAATTAAATCTTCGTTTGCATAGACTTCAGCACAATCAAAGTGGCGATAGCCGATGTCAGCTGCCTCGAGGACTGCCTCGGCCATCTGTTCATGCGTAACATGATCCGAGCCAAATGTTCCCATTCCCATGGCAGGCATGTTTCCTTGAGGCATCGATCTATAAGGCAAATGCTGAATGTCAATCGCTGCTTGAGATTGATACTTTGTGTTCATCACTGACTTTCTTTGATAAATAAAAAGGTTATATTAGCAAACTACAGGGACTTTGAAAATAGCTGACCTTTTCATGGTGATAGAAAAAAGAAACTACTTTACTCAAAAATAGGAGTTATGCTTATAGGTCGGATACTCAGCGCACAGAATTTATAATGCATATTTAACAACCAGCCTGAGCGATGTGAATATAAAGCAAAGTGCCCAAATTGGCTACGCATATTCATGCGTATAGACGGATCAGTATTTTTTTGTAATGCTTTTAAGCTACTATTGTATGGCTTTCATACCTCTCCCAAACAAATTCATCTTATGAAGTTAACCAGCCGCCTCACTGCATTCTTTTTTTTCGCGCAACTTTCGCTCACTGCAACTGGACCTTGGGGCTCTGGCGTGCCCGGCTCACCTGAGATGATTGAGCTGGAAGCCAAATGGCGACCCATGGCGAGTTCTCCGGGAAAAATGCGCGGGCATCAGCGCTTCAATGAACATAAATACGGCATGTTCATTCATTGGGGGCTCTACTCTCAACTGGGAGGAATTTATAAAGGGAAAAAAATGGAAGAAGGCGGGACTGGTCCGCGCGTAGCAGAATGGATCATGCGGAACAAAGAAATCCCCCGCGCAGAATATGCCAAACTCGCAGAAACCTTCAACCCAACCGGCTTTAATGCTGAGGAATGGGTCGCGGTGGCCAAAGCCGCGGGTATGAAATATATGGTCATTACCTCAAAGCATCATGACGGCTTTGCACTTTTTGATTCTAAAGTCAGTAACTTCAACGCGGTTGATGGCAGCCCCTTTGGTCGCGATATTATTCGCGAACTGGAAACCGCATGTAAAAAAGTAGGGATCGCATTTGGCGTTTATTATTCACATGCGCTGGACTGGCGCGATGGCGGCGATTCCGGTATCAAAGACTATGGACCCGAGAAGCCGAAAAAGAAAGTCTTTGCCAACTATTTTGACCCCGCACCGGTCAAGTTTGACGACTACATTGCCAATAAGGCCCTGCCTCAGGTAAAGGAACTCGTAAATAATTATAAACTCTGCGAAATCTGGCTTGATACGCCCATCTATATTCCTGCACGTCACAGCTTTGCCTTTTATCAGGCAATATATGATGCGAATCCTGAAATCCTAGTTAACCAACGAATCGGAAATCACTTTGGCGATTTTGGCATCCCAGGTGATAACGTCATTCCAGACCAAATCAATAAGGACGCATGGGAATGTGTTGCTACTACCAATAATTCATGGGGGTATAAATCGTACGACGATGACTGGAAAAAACCGATTGAAATTCTCTATTGGCTCATTGCAAACGTCAGTAAAGGCGGCAACCTCCTCCTAAACGTTGGACCGGACGGGATGGGTATCATGCCGCCGCAAGCGGTTGCCAACCTCCGCGTTGTAGGTAAATGGCTCCAAGTCAACGGCGAAGCCATCTATGGCACCCAACCCTGGCGCATCGACCATGAGGGAAATTCCGCCTTGAAAATGGGCGGTACCGAACACCGTCGCAAAGCCAAGCTCAATTTCAACTTTGGATGGGATGACTTTTGGTTTACTGCCAAAGGGAACAAACTATACGTCATTGCCTTGGCTCGTCCAGAAGGTCGCAAAATTCTTGTTAAATCACTGAATGATGAACCCATCCGTAAAATTCGGATGCTTGGGCAACGCCTGTATCTCAATTGGAAAAAAACTGATGCGGGCGTAGAGATCGAACTACCCGCTTTCCTTGCCGAGGGGGTTGGCTATGCTTTAGAGGTGAGCCTTTCAGATAATTAAACCCGTTCAGGAAAGAGGCTCAAAGCAAAGTGCTACGACTTTATTAAGGAGACGTAATTCGAAAAAATTGTTTTGTATCGCTGCTTTGCTGCGAAGGATTGAATACGGTACTTAGGCTACCGCTGGTTCCATAATGAATGGATTCCGTACTCCAATTGGAAAGATCGTTGCTGACCCAAAATCGGTAGGATTTGCCTGCGATCGAAGGCCAGGTAATCGTAAATTCACCTACTCCAGGTTGAATCGCTCCAGTCAGTCGACTGTTCCAATCGTTGGGATCCGTATCCGCAGTTTGCTCGTCGATATCCAGAACGCCGTCAATGTCGGAATCTGTAAGGCTATTTGCCAGCGAAAGGGTTGAAAAGTTTTGTAATTCCCAATCATTCATTAATCCATCTCCATCGGTATCCAGTGAATGGATCGCGACTAATTCGTAATAGGACAAGGCGGTATTCGAGTAGCAGCGCAGGTCGTCGATTCGTCCGTTAAAATATTGCCCACTAACCGTTGTGCCAAAGGCATCACCGCCAGCAACTGCCGCAATCGCGGAGGAACCAGAACTGGAAGGTACTGATGCAGGACTCGCACTTGCAGCTCGTTCAAAGTTTCCATCGAGATAGAGCAGGAGATTGTCTGCCGCGCCGTCATACGAAACTGCGGCATAATGCCATTGGTCAGCATTCACACCACTGATTGCGACGGTGGTTGTGCTCCCCGTACTGGCAACGGCAGCTTCCAAACTGGAACCATTCAAGCGTAGCGCAATCCCGCCCTCAGCCTGATCACCGGTTTCAAATAAAACCTGTGGATCTGTATTACTCGTCGTTGAAGTCTTAAACCAAAGCCCAATCGTTTTAGCAATGAAGATATTTTGAAGGCTACTGCTATTGCCGAGACTTACCCATTGGTTCGATCCGTTTGTAGCAAGAGAAGATCCCCCTTCTACAAAATCGTCACTAGCCGAGGCATTCGCACCATTCATGAGGCTACCATTGATACCACCCGACGTATCATTTGCATCCCCTTCAAATCTCCAACGATTTGTTATCCCCGTATATGCCATGGTGGTAAAATTCCACAATGGACCCGTCACTACCGTACCATCTGACTTAACTGTGTCCACGCGCCAATAGTAAGTCGTCGAAGGATCAAGGTCACCCGGCGAAAATATGTTCTTGGGGTCAATCAAACTACCTCGGTATAAGACCGAATCCACTGTTGCATTCTGAACGGAGGTTGCATCCGTGCCAAAATAGATGCGCGCCTCGGT
>CATINC010000014.1 GCA_949524905.1 Opitutia bacterium UBA7350
ACCGCAGGTTACGCTATCGACACGCTCATTTGTTGTGGAGGTGGCACAAAGAACCCCGTTTTTATGCAACAACACGCCAATGCCACCGGATGCCGCCTGTTGATCCCGGAGGAACCGGAATCGGTGCTCTTGGGCGCTGCTATGTTGGGTGCGGTTGCCGCTGGAGCATACGGAAATCTTGAGGCCGCAATGGCTGCGATGTCTCGCCCAGGATCTGTCATCGAACCTGACTTAGGGGTGCAAAGCTTTCACGGAGCAAAGTACACGGTTTTTCATCGGCTTTACCACGACCAAAAAGCCTATACTCAACTGATGTCCGGCGCAGCTATAGGCTAAGCGATTTAGGTCCTCAGACTTTTCCCAGTGCCTGTTTGAGGTCTGCTAGAAGATCTTCGACGTCCTCAATTCCAACCGATAGACGAACATAATCCGGGGTAACTCCTGCCGCTGCTTGTTGTGCTTCATCAAGTTGCTGGTGTGTCGTGGTTGCCGGGTGGATTGCTAGAGATTTGGCGTCTCCAATATTAGCCACGTGACTGAAGAGTTTCAGACTGTCGATAAAACTACGGCCTGCATCGAGTCCGCCTTTTAGACCAAAACCTAAGAGTGCTCCATGGTGATCTTGAGTGAAGTATTTCTTAGCAGGCTCATGATGAGGGCTGTTGGGAAGTCCAGGATAATTGACCCAATCAACCTGTGGTTGATTGTTGAGGAATTCCGCAACTACTTGAGCATTTTGGCAATGACGCTCCATTCGTAAATGCAATGTCTCGAGACCCTGTAAGTGTAAGAAGGAATTAAAGGGAGCGGCACAATTTCCAGTATCCCGGAGCCATTGCAGGCGCATTTTCATTATGTATGCAATGTTCGCCCCTCCAGCTGGTGGGAAGGATTTAAAGACATCCCAGTGAACGAGACCATGATAGCTGGTGTCGGGCCCGGTGAATTCATTGAAGCGTCCGCTGCCCCAGTCGAAGTTGCCACCATCGATGACGATACCACCAATGCTGGTTCCGTGGCCCCCAATGAATTTTGTGAGGCTATGGATGACGATATTAGCGCCGTGTTCCAGCGGGCGGCACACCGCTGGTGAGGCGGCGGTGTTATCGATGATCAGTGGGAGCTTATTTTCTTTGGCAATCAAGGAAACTTCCTCAAAGGGAAAGATGTTAAGTTTGGGATTTGCAACGGTGTCGCCGTAAATCGCTCTGGTCTTTTCGTCGATAAGCGGTTTAAAGCTTTCCGGATCTTCAGCATCTGCAAAGCGGACCTCTATGCCGAGCTTGGGTAAGGTGTATTTAAAAAGGCTGAAAGTTCCGCCATAGAGTTGTGCGGCTGAGACGATGTTATCACCTGCTTGGGCGATGTTAAGAATTGCGCTGGTGATAGCAGCTTGTCCACTGGCATGTGCGAGGCCTGCCACTCCACCCTCGAGGGATGCGACACGCTTTTCTAGCACGTCGGTGGTGGGATTCATAATACGGGTGTAGATATTGCCCAGTTCTTCAAGGCCGAAGAGCTTTGCCGCATGATCGGTATCTCGAAAGGTGTAGCTAGTGGTTTGGTAAATTGGAACTGCGCGGGATCCGGTAGCAGGATCGGGTTCTTGTCCAGCATGAAGGGCACGTGTAGCAAATCCGGGAGTAGTATTTTGAGTCATCTGGTTTCCTTAGTATAGGTCAATGTTTGGTAGGATCTGTCGGGAATGTCGACAAAGCAGGCTATTAGCCTTCAAATAATTTTCCTGTGCGCAACCTTCAAATGCAGCATGAAAGGAGCCTATGGTGCTGCTTCTAGAAGCTTTGCCAGTTTTTCAGCAGCAGCATCGTAATGATGGGGTGCGACCTGTGGGTATAGTAGACTGTTCTCTAGAGGGCTGCAAAAGCTTAACTCCAATTCATCGAGTGTAATATCGCTAGACTGACAAGCAGCTCGCATGGCAGCACCGAGGGCAACAGAACCACTCACAGCAAGTCGCTCTACATTTACCTGAAAGATATCTGCTAGAATTTGTGCAATAGCATCATTTTTTGAAGCACCGCCAGTAAGATAGATTGTTTTCGGTTGGAGCTGCATCCACTCACTACAACATTTCATGTTAAGGAATTGACCTTCTACGCAGGCGCGTACGGCGGCCTCGGCCTCTTGCCAATCACAAAATGCTTCACTGCCTGTCATGAGTGGACGCTCACAATTCAAGCGTGGGCTTACTTCTGGACGGAAAAAGGGAAGCATAACCTGGCCACCGTTGCCGGGTTTGGTATTTTCAAGTGCGTTCGTAAATTGATTCCAGTTAAAATGGAATTTATCTTTGACGGCCTCCCGGGCAAGAGAACCGTTGACGAAGCATTGCAAGGACATGGATCCACCCATGGGGTTGCCAAATACATGGCCACAACCTTTTGGGTCGGCGACGACTTGAGGCATTGCGGCAAAAAAAGTATCGGAGGTTCCTAAGGACACTACAATTTTTCCAGGCTGGCTGGCGCCCATACCGACAAGGCTGCTGGGATTATCTCCAGTAAAAAGCGTTACCGGGATGCCTGCTGGTAGACCGAATTTTTTTGAAAAGAAAGAAGAAAGGATACCGGCTTGAGTTTCTGCAGGACGCACAGGTGGCAATTTATCAACTAATCCGGGTGCAGTGGCGTGGAGCAACTCAGGATCCCAGTCCCAATGCTCGATATTCATAAGATTCATGCCGGAGGCATCACCGGTGTCGATAGGGCAATCATTTCCGCATAGGACGGAGCAAATAAAGGAACTGACTAAATGAATGCGAGCAGTACTTTCGTAAGCAATCGGTTCGTTTTTATAGAAACGTCTAATTTGGGGCCCGCTAAAGCGTTCAATGGGAATGGACCCGGAGCGCTCGCATACAGCGGCATCACCGCCTACTTTAGCAGAAATTTCACGGCATTCCTCGTGGGTTGAACGGTCCATCCAGATAGGAGCAGAATTTCTTGATAAGCTAACTTCAATTTGTTCTGCAAGGTTGACCTTTGGATTGAGCTCTGGAATAATTTTAAACCATTCCTTGTTTAGATACACGGATCCATGTTGCTGACCGGCTCCGGAAATCGCCTTTATCTTTGTAAGATCACATAACTTTCCAAGATCTTGAAGTAGGAGTTCGAGGGCATCAAGCCACATACGTGGATCGGCATGCACTTCTCCGTCTTTGCCATCTGGGATAAATCCCTGAGGTGCGTTGTATTGCGGCAGATGTTGCCCAAAGTTTATGGCATGCTCCGCCACGATAGAGCCTTCCGCAGTGTCAATAACAACTGCGGAAAAGCTCTGAGTGGAAGCGTCGAGTCCGAGGGTGTACATTAAGGCAATGGCCGAATTCCAGATTTACAGGAATTCGTTTATGAGGTTTTCAAGCATCTCTTGACGTCCGCTAGCAAGAACGGGTTCGCCGCTTGCCAGGGCTGCTTTTGCAAGGGTCTCAAAACTACATTTTCCGGATTCAATTTCGGCACCGAGTTGGCTGTCAAAACTAGCGTAGCGATCTTTAACAAATTGATCCAGTCGACCGTCTTCACGAATCGCGTGGGCAATCTTAAGGCCTCGGGCGAAAGCATCCATGCCACCAATATGGGCGTGCATGAGATCGATTGGTTGGTGAGACTCGCGGCGACGTTTGGCGTCAAAGTTAAGGCCACCCGTGGTAAGCCCACCCATCTTTAATACGCAGAGCATGACTTGGGTGGTAAGATAAATATCAGTTGGGAATTGATCGGTGTCCCATCCGATGAGTTCGTCACCCCGGTTGGCATCAATACTACCCAGCATTCCAGCGTTGGCGCTGACGGTGAGCTCATGTTCCATGGTATGACCTGCTAAAGTAGCATGGTTAGTCTCGATGTTGAGCTTGAAGTGATCCATTAAGCCATACTCTCGTAGGAAATTCAGACAGGCTGCTGCGTCTGAATCATACTGGTGGGTAGAGGGCTCGCGCGGTTTGGGTTCAATATAGAAGGGACCGTTGAATCCAATTTTCTTAGCGTGATCAACTGCCATGTGGAGAAAGGCTCCTAGATGATCGAGTTCGCGCTTCATGTCGGTATTTAAAAGAGTGGCGTAGCCTTCGCGGCCACCCCAGAAGGTGTAGCCGAGTCCGTCAAGTTCCTTGGTGCACTCAAGGGCTTTTTTAACCTGAGCAGCGGCATAGCTATAGACTGCCGCATCTGGTGAAGTGGCGCCGCCTTGAGCATATCGAGGATGACTGAAGAGGCAGGCGGTGCCCCAAAGTAATTGAACCCCTGTTGCCGATTGCTTCTCTTTGAGTTTTTCGACGACGGCATCAAGCGCTGCGTTGGAGGCATTCAGATCATTTAACTCCGGTGCAATGTCGCGGTCGTGCCAGCAGTAATAATCGATTCCAATCTTGTTGAGAAATTCAAAAAAGACATCGACGCGATTGAGGGCGTTTTCGACGGAGTCTGAACCATCATCCCAGGGCATCTCGGCGGTGCCGCCACCAAAGGGATCAGAAAGCACATTACGCATGACGTGCCAATAAGGCGCCGCAAAGCGAAGGTGGTCTTTCATAGACTTACCGTCAATGAGGGCATCTGCGTCGTAATGTTTAAAGGCAAGGGGATTTTTTGAAGTAGAGCCCTCGTATTGGATTTTTTCGCAGTCGAAGTATTGCATGGTTTTGTAGATAAATGAATATGTGCTAAGAGGAAATAGTATCGAAAAATTTGTAAACTTAAAACCGCAAAATGCGTATCAATTCTGTTGATTTGCGTCAATTTATCTCTAATTTACTGAAACATGGGTGAACGGGTGGCCATTGTAATGTCAGAGGTGTTTCTGCGGCGGCTTTCTCCGTCCTTGATGCCTTTTGTGCGTCGTCGTCAGGATTTCTCAATTCTGAGCATTCACCGGCCGATTGAAATGCTTTGTGACCGTTTGCGAACCATGCAAGCAAGTGGTCTTATAACAGAATGGTTGCCAGAGGTGACGGAAGAATTACTGGGGTTAGGAATTCCGACGGTGGTAGCTGATACGGATAAAAGTTATCCTGGGGTTGTTAGCTTGGATGTGGATGATTGGGCGGTGGGCCGTGAAGCGGCCAATGCCTTTAAGCAAGCAGGCTATAAAAGTTATGCCTGTCTGGGCAACAGCACGCCTTATTCTGAGCAACGAATTGAAGGCTTTAAGAATGCTTTAGGTAAGCAGGTTTCTGTTTTTAATGAAGCTGGTTTTTCAGATGCACGATACAGCGAACAATTCATTGAACCTGGTGAAGCTCTTTTGAATTGGCTCTCTGCTTTGCCTAAACCGGTCGGAGTGTTTACTGCCCACGATCCCTTGGGCCGTTTTTTATGCAGTGCTTGCCTAAAGCTTGAGTTAACCGTTCCGGAACAGGTGGCCGTTATTGGTGCTAATAACGATGAGATCGTCTGCGGCTTGAGTTATCCTATGTTATCGAGTGTCCCCATCCCGTGGCAACGCCTTGGAGATTTAGTCGGTGAATGGATGCAGCGCTTGCGAGCGGGAGAGTCGCCGCCAAGCGATCCGATCCTGGTAGCGCCTGGACCTGTAGTCTTACGGCATTCTGCCAGTCACCTGCTTGTCGACGATGCTATCTTGCGTCGGGCGATGGCTTATTTTTCAGAGCGCTTAGGAGAACCGGTAAATGTAGCGTCTTTATGCGCTGATTTACGCTTGGCTCGACGAACCGTTGAACGAAGATTTTATGAGTATTATGATTGTACTCCTAGAGAAATGCTGTGTCGGATGCGAGTCAATCGGGCAAAGGAATTGTTACTTGAAAGTAATCAATCGGTGGCACGAATTGCCGAATTGTGTGGTTTTAATGACGCGGAACGACTTGCGGTTGTCTTTCGTCAGTTTTCAGGTCAATCACCTACACAATGGCGCAAGGCCTCTGCTGCTGGCGAAGGAAGATAATTACAGTTTACCAGAAGAAGGCATATAATGCCAGCGTGGCGACAATGATCAGTCCGCCAACTAACTTTGCGCCAGAGGAAGACTCCAGTGAGATAGCATCATTAACCGGCATGACTGCAGGTTGCTTCATTGGTTTAAAGATTGTAAGAAGCAGGCCGGCCATGAAGACGATAAAAAAACAAATCGCCATGCGGTCAAGGAAGGCGATTTGATCCGCGTACCACCATCCTTTGGAAACCAACCACGGACCCACCACCCATTTAAACCCACCGTATGACACGACGTTGAGGCCGATGCCAACCGCTCCAAAATAACGCGGGGTGCGGGGTACGAAAAAACCAAAGATAAAGACGACCAGAATACCAGGTGAGATGAATCCCTGGAATTCCTGTATGTAGGCAAAAATACTGCTGAAATTGTCGAGCTTTGGGGCAACTATGCCGGCAAGGATCACAAAGAGTACAACAAAAGCACGTCCGACTTTTACCAGCTTGGCGGGCTTCTTTTCTCCGCTGAATTTGGAATATAGATCAATGGTGGCGATCGTGGAAGCCGAGTTTAGCATAGAGGCCAGAGAACTGATTACGGCTCCACTGAGCGCTGCCAAAACAAACCATGAAATCAAGGGGTAGGGCTTGATCAGGTTTCGCACTAATACGGGAAAAGCCCGGTCGTAGTCATAATCGCCCGTGGCTGGATTCAGTAGGTCGCCAGAAAAAAGATTATAAGCGAGGATTCCGGGGATAACGACCAAGAAAGGAATAAGTAATTTAAGCGATGCGGCAAAGACGATGCCCTTTTGTCCTTCTGCTAGAGACTTAGACCCGAGTGTTCGTTGCACAATGTATTGATTGAGACCCCAGTAGAAAAAGTTGGGTATCCACAGTCCTATCAATAGAGCAGTCCAAGGAATATCGGAATCTTCCTTAGGGCGAACCATGTGAATTTTGCCGCCGGATCCATTCGGTCCATTGCGCGCCACGGCTTCGCCGTCGACACCGTCATTGAGGAGCATGAAGCGTTCCCATGCGCCCGCTTGGGCAATTTGTTCAACGGTGGCTTCAGAATTGGCGACTTTCGTTAGAATTAATTCCTCTGCTGGCTTTTCGGCCAACAAATTGAAAGCAAATAGCATTACAATTGCGCCGCCTAATATAAGCGCTCCGCCCCAAATGAGATCTGTCCAAGCGCAAGCTTTTAGACCACCGACAAATACATAAATCGCCGCTAAGGCAGCAATTATCCAGCACACGGCTGTTAAGTTATTAAGCACCGGCACGGTGTTATAATATTCTGAAATAAATTTCGCACCTGAAAAGATGACCGAGGAGGTTGCTACAAAAACAAGGGTGACGATTGCCGGGATTGCCATTGCTAAACGGGCTACCCCGTCAAAGCGATATTGGAGAAATTCCGGGATAGTATAAAGTCCAGCTCTGAGAAACTTTGGGAGGAACCAAAATGCTACAATTACCAGCGTAACTGCAGCCATCCACTCGTAGGAGGCGATCGCCATGCCTAACCAGTTGGCAGAGGCTCCGGACATTCCGACAAATTGCTCGGTCGAAATATTAGCAGCGATCAAAGAGAAACCCACCAACCACCATGTGAGACCGCGCCCCGCCAGGAAATAATCAGTCGCACCTTTTTCCCCGCTCAGTTCCTCATCGCGGCTTTTCCATATACCAATTGAAATGACTCCGATGACGGCACCAATAAATAGGCTTACTTCGAGTACATCCATATTGTTTGCAGGGAAATTTAAGTTAAGGATTAGATTTTAGCCTTTGTAGACAGTGATTAAAGCGTCGGCAATTCCAGAGGGATTACGCGCTAGGGCAACCCCAGCAGCTTCCATCGCCGCAAACTTAGCTTCGGCGGTTCCCGCTCCACTGGCTGAAACGATCGCGCCGGCATGACCCATTGTGCGACCTTTTGGCGCGGAAGCACCGGCAATGAATCCTGCCATTGGTTTTTTGACATGCGCCTTGATGTATTCGCAGGCTTCTTCCTCGGCATTGCCGCCAATTTCACCAATCATAATGATGGCATCTGTATCAGGATCTTCGTTAAACAATCGAATAGCGTCGGTTTGAGAGGTACCGTTGATGGGGTCGCCGCCGATACCGATGCAGGTACTTTGGCCATGGCCTCGTTGCGTGAGTTGCCAAACCGCTTCATAGGTTAGGGTACCCGAACGAGAAACCACACCCACGCGACCGGGTTTATGAATGTAACCAGGCATGATGCCGATCTTGCATTCTCCGGGGGTGATGATGCCGGGGCAATTTGGGCCGATGAGGCGGGTGCGGTTATTCTTAGCATTTAGGCGACGGCGAATTTCTGCCATGTCGCGTACTGGGACACCTTCGGTGATGCAAATGACCAGAGGGATTTCAGCTTCGACAGCTTCAAGGATTGAATCGCCTGCAAAGGGTGGTGGTACATAGATGACAGAAACATTGGCCCCATGCTCTCGAATCGCTTCTGCCATGGTATTACAAACAGGTACCTGGTTTTCCCACAGTTGACCCCCTTTGCTGGGTGTCACGCCGGCGACAATCTGCGTGCCGTAATCAAGGCATTGCTGGGTGTGAAAGGTGCCGGTCTTACCGGTAATACCTTGAACGACTAGGCGAGTGTCTTTATTTACTAGGATGCTCATATGAAAGGGTTCTAGGTATTTAAGCTTTTACTTGAGCAGTTATGATTTCGGCTGCTTCGGCAAGGCTGTCAGCAGGGGTACAGGCAATTCCACTTTCCTTGAGGATCGCTTTTCCGGCTTCAACGTTAGTACCTTCAAGGCGGATAACGAGTGGCACTTGAAGATCGACCTTGCGAGCGGCTGCGACAATGCCACGTGCAATGACATCGCATTGCATGATACCTCCGAAGATATTAACAAGGATGCCCTCAACCTTGGGATCAGAAAGTATAATTTCGAATGCTGCAGTGACTTGATCTTCGTTGGCACCGCCGCCCACATCTAAGAAATTGGCAGGTTCGCCGCCGCAACTTTTGATAATGTCCATTGTGGCCATTGCCAGACCAGCGCCATTGACTAAACAAGCGATATTTCCATCGAGAGCAATGTAACTGAGATTATACTTTGAGGCTTCAATTTCCTTGGGGTCTTCTTCGTTGAGATCACGGAGTCCTTCGATTTGTGGATGCTTAAATAGGGCGTTGCCGTCAAAAGTCATTTTTGCGTCCAATGCGACAAGATCATTGGTGTCGTTTGTGATGAGCGGATTGATCTCTACCAACATGGCGTTGTTTTCCCAGTAGAGTTTGTAGAGCCCACTCAGTAGGTGTGCAAATTGTTTGATTTGCTCTCCGCTTAATCCGAGCTCAAAAGCGACACGTCGACAGTGATGGGGACGTAGACCCATGGCAGTTGAAACAGGCACCCGGATGATTTTCTCAGGGCTTTTATCCGCAACTGCTTCGATATCCATTCCGCCTTCAGTCGAGGCGATGATAACTGTTTGAGCGGTTTCTCGATCGAGGACGAGTGCGAGGTAATATTCATGTTGAATCTCACAAGCTTCAGTAAAGTACACGGTTTGAACCTTTCGACCGGTGTTGCCGGTTTGTTGGGTCACTAGTGTGTTTCCTAACATACGCTTGGCAGTCTCTAAAGCAGCTTCTCGCCCATCGACTAATTGAACGCCACCCTTGAAGCCGTCAGTGAAGGTACCCTTGCCACGACCTCCAGCATGAATTTGAGCCTTGACCATAAATTTTTGGGCATTGCCCAATTGGGCGATCGCAGACTCAGCTTCGCTCTGGGACTGGGCGGGGTAGCCCTTAGGGATGGGGACGCCATATTCGTGCAGTAATTGTTTGGCTTGGTACTCGTGTATATTCATTCGATCTTAAGATAAATGGTACAAGCTAGGGTTCAAATTTGCGGGTGCAATTCTATTTCCGCTAATCTCCATAAAAAGGCAACGCTTTGATCTAGAGCGAGCAACCCTGAGCAGTTTCGCAGTTGGGGCGAGCTACAAGTCCCTTAAGGGGTTCATCTGCAAAGGCTTGTTGTGCGCGACCATCTTTGATGAGGTGACGATCACAAACGATATCAAGTTCGGCTTTAGTACTCACTCTACGGGCCTCGTGCAAAAATTTTCCTTCAAGGTCTACCCCTAGCCCGATGAAGTTAAGGAATTTCTTCAGGTGATTGATATGGAAACGTTCCGCTCTTCCTGGTTGCAGGGTAGCGATAAAGAGACGCTCGATATACTCTCGAACGTCGGCGAGGGTTGGTTGAAAAATAGGCTCTTGGGCATAGTGCTCACGCAGCTGACGGAAGATCCAGGGGTTGCGAATGCAGGATCGTCCGATCATGAGGCCAGCGGCTCCGGTATTTTCAAGAACCCAAAGGCCTTTTTTTAAGGAGGTGACATTACCATTTGCGAGCACTGGAATAGTAAGGGTGCTTGCGGCTTGCTGGATGTATTCATAATGCACCGCACTGCGATAAGCTTCCTTCACGGTGCGGGCGTGTAGGCTCAAGAGGTCAACCTGATGTTTTTCAATGAGCTTAAGGATGGTCTTGAAGTTACGATCGTCCTCAAAGCCAATGCGCATTTTGACGGTGAAGCGCCCTCTCACTGCTTCTCGGAGGCAACCGAGGATACGATCCACTGCGGCAGGGTCACGCAGAAGTCCTCCGCCAACGTTCTTGCGATACACTTTGGGGGCAGGGCAACCCATATTCAGGTCAATGCCCGCTACCGGAAGATTAGCGGCATGAATCGCTCCGACGGTACGCTTTAGATCGGGTAAGCTTTCCCCGATGAGTTGTGCAAACACAGGGCGGCCGGTATCGTGTAGTGCAATCGAGTCTACGATATGTGATTCAAGGCTAGAGTGCCCGTGTACACGGAAATATTCTGTAAAAAGCAGATCTGGTGGGCCATAGTGCCCGAGCAGTCGCATGAAGGGTAGGGTAGTTACGTCCTGCATCGGGGCGAGGGCACTCCAGGGTTGCCCAGGGATCATAGTCTCCGGCAAAGGAAGGGTAGTGTTCATACTGGAGATTCGCCTCCTTCGGTCTGATTAAGAATCTTTTCAAGAAGACCACTCATATCGTCGACGGCATCTAAAACATTTTGGGAAGCGTAGATCGGTTTACTCGTAAGCAATGCCATCGCGATTGAATCACTTGGGCGGGCATCAACTTCTACAATTTTATGACCTAATTCATTATCCATCGAGATAACTAATCGGGCATAGAAAGTACTCTCGGCTACATCGTTAATAATGACACGCTCGACTTCAGCACCCATGCCGTCTAAGAGGCTGATCATCAAGTCATGGCTCTGGGGGCGAACATTTTGAACACCGTTGATGGCGTGCTCCAGAATGCTACCCATGCCTTGATCTACATAAATCACAAAAACCTTGCGATCACTGCCTAGAAAAATGGCAGAACCACTAGAGGTTGGCATGACGGCTTTAATTTTTAAGAGTGTGACTGGATTTTCCATGGCGCCTTCGCTTAGGAGTGATATTTTTTGTTCGCATGTAATCAATGCATTAGGGCAAACTGTAGTCGAGTATTGGTATGAACGACAAATCCAAAAATCTTTACCTCGTGGGATTCATGGGCGTTGGCAAGTCTGTTATTGGACGCCAGGTTGCCGGGAAATTAGGTTTACAGTTCATTGATTCGGATAACGCAATTGAGAAAGCAAAGGGTTGCCGCATTTCAGATATCTTTGAAACAGAAGGGGAGGCAAGTTTTCGTCAGTACGAACGGCGTTTTGTGGAGTCTGGGCACCCATCCAGTGGTTGTGTGATTGCTTGCGGCGGGGGCCTAGTTGTGCAGGCGGGAATTGCGGAGATTTTGCGCGCGCGCGGTGTGGTGATCAGTCTTTTTGCATCGATTGAAACGATTATGGAACGGACAAGTCGCAATGATAAACGACCCCTCTTAAATGTAGAAAATCGAGAATCCCGAATTCGTGATTTATTAAAAGAGCGAGAGCCAGCTTACCTTGCGGCAGGCATTGCTATCAGCACTCAAGGGAGAAGTGCTGCGGAAGTAGTGGAGCATATTATTCGGGTTTACGAATCCCACTCAGCTTAGACGCTGGGGTTGATGTGCTCACTTCACAGAATAAGTTGCTATGCAATCGAGGAAATTTTGAGGCGGTCGAAGAGCTTTGCCTGAAGCATCCATAAATGCATGAACCGTGTGACCTGTGGTCAGGACCTTGGATTCGCGCTTAACGGTGTAATCAAACCGAAAGCGTGCCCGTGGTGGTTCTGAGAGCCGAAGTTCAACCTTTAAGCAGTCATCAAAATGGGCGGGATTTTTATAATTCGCCTGAGCTTCCAAGACGGGAAAAAAGAGACCCTGCGCTTCTAGATCTCGGTAAGGTAAGCCTAATCGAGTGAGGAGTTCGATACGCGCTATTTCAAACCAAACAAAATAGTGGCTATGATAAACTACATTCATGCGATCGGTCTCAACATAACGGGCGCGAATCTCGGTGCTAAATTTCAACATATACTTTAACTTGATTGACTGTCTGCGAAAGTGAAGCCGGAATCACCGTTTTTCGTTCTTAGCCGCTCGGTGAGCTTGCCATTCTAGCGCTTCCCGTTTTTGTAGGGAGTTGAACACCTCATGTTCCGAATTTTAAAAGGTATCGCTCGCTGGTTGATGATTTGGCTCTATTTTGTAAGCCTAATTTGTTTTATTGGCGCAACTTTAGGAGTCCTAAGCCATGTATGCTTTGGATTTTTTTTCGTTGATACTCCAGATTATGCCTATCTTGCTGACTTAGGTTTACTTCACGGTTTAAAATATAGCAGCCTATGGGCAGGGGGGCTTGCCATCGTGCTTTGTGTCATGCGGGCACACCGTGAATTTCAAAAAGCTCATCGTGCTAATATCGGATGAAAAATTCTGAGCGTATATTTATCTATTTCATCGGATTTTTGATGGGGCTCTTGATGGTTTCCGCGATTCTCATGCGACGGGCGGCACGTGATGATGTTGTGGTGGCAGATCCATGGGGGTATCACATAAATAATGCTGCTACTGCTAATGCAGAGCACCTGCCAATAAAAGTCCAGCCTGCCATGCTCGTAGGAAAGATCCTCCGTTTTGGATATCTGCCTAATGTAAATCACCCTCAAGAGCGGATTTGGATCCTTAGTTTTGATGATAGTTACCCCTATGTACGTATTGTCGAGAATTTGGAAAGTGGAAAACTCCGCTACATGGCAGCTGATCAGATCCAAATTAAGCTAGCGGATGGGGTAGATGTGGCAGAATTATCGCCCGCACTGGAGGCCTTGGGCTTACGCTTGCGCAATTTTAATCGCAAGCACAATCTCGTTGTTACAGGGGTACTCAATACCAGCCTACAAGCCGTTCCCGATACAATCTCGGCTCTTGAGCCTTGGGCTAGCCTTATTGAGCATGCGGGACCCGACTTAATTCGATTTCGTGAAGTGCAGCATTAGTGTGCTCCAACTTCAGGGCGTTTATAATATGGGATTGACCAAATTTTCCCTTTTCCCTTTGCTACGCCGCTTTCTCTAATTTCTACGCTTAAAGCCTACCATCATCTAAATTTATCGTGAAAACCGAATCCAAAGACATCAACTCCACCCGCAAAGCGGTCTCTGTTCACATTCTTGCCGAAGAAATCAATGAAATTGAGGCGCAATTGGTTAGCGACTTTCAAGGTCAGGCTAAAATCCCAGGTTTCCGTCCAGGCAAGGCGCCCGAAAAAATGGTACGTAGTCGCTATGCTAAGGATTTGAAAAAGGAACTCGCCAACCGTGTTGTAAGCAAAGCTCATGAAGGCGGAATCCAAGGTGCCGACTATGAAGTTTACGGGATCGTTGACCTTAAGGAGGGTGACATCATTGCTGGTCAAGATGCCATTATTGAGTTCACGGTTGATATCATCCCTTCCTTTGAATTACCAAGCTATGAAGGTTTAAAGGTGAGTAGTTCTTCGGTTGAACCCACTGCCGAGGAAGTCGATGCCATGCTAGACCAAATCCTTGGTCAGCGCGCGGAGTTTAAAGAAGTTGAAAAGCCTGCCGTCGAAGGTAATTACGTGCGTTGTGGCTACGAGGGTAGTATCGACGAAAAACCACTCACCGAAACGTATCCCGAATTACCTTCGATCTACGGCACTCAAAAAACTACTTGGGAAGAGGCAGGCGCGAAGGAGTCACCCGGTGTGCGTGCTATTATTGATGGCGTGGTTGGAATGAAAGCTGGTGATGAAAAATCTGTTACCATGGATTTTCCCGAAGATTTTGAAATGGCCGAGCTAGCAGGTAAATCGGTGATCTATGTCATCAAGGTTGAGGAAGTACGCGAAAAAATAATGCCGAAAATGGATGCGGCATTCTTTGAAGCTCTCAAGGTGAAAGATGAAGCAGAACTCCGTGAACAAATCACCGAGAATATCAAAAACCAAAAACAACAACAAAATTTTCAGGAAGAGCGTCAGCAAATCACAGACCAGCTTCTGCAAGCGGTTGATTTGGAATTACCCCAAAGCGGGGTAGATAATGAAACCGAAGCTTTGCTCCGAGACTTCATGCAACGTAATATGCAGCAGGGTGCTAGCGAAGCAGACTTTGAAAAGAATAAAGCCGCACTCCATGCAAGTGCCAGCAAGTCGGCCATTGATCGCATGAAATCACGCATCATTTTAGGGAAAATCGCCGAAAAGGAAAAGATTAAGGCCGAGAACGATGATTTCAGCCGTCTAATCATGCAGGAAGCTATGCAAACAGGGCAAAAGCCGGAAAAACTCGTCAAGGATATCCAAAAGGATCAAAGCCGCATTAACCGGATGCGATTGGATATTCTTATGGGAAAAACCATGGACAAACTCCTCGAAACCGCCGAGCGGGAAACTGTTGAGACACCAGCACAAGGCGAGTCTCAAGGATAAAAGCAAAGTCCTTTTCAATTGCCCTTTGCGTTTGCTAATGCTAAGATTTTAACACAATTATACCACATGAGTTACGTTCCACTTCCAACTGTATATGAACGCGAAGGGCGCACTGAGCGTGCTTGGGATATTTATAGTCGTCTCCTTCGAGACCGCATTATTTTTATTGGTACCCCCATTAACGACTTCGTTGCAAATGCGGTCATTGCTCAAATGCTCTTTCTTCAAATGGAAGACTCCAAAAAAGATATCAGTCTTTATATCAACTCTCCGGGTGGAAGTGTGACCGATGGCATGGCGATTTACGATACCATGAACTTCCTCGAGTGTGAAATCGTTACCTACTGCGTCGGGCAAGCTGCCAGCATGGCTACACTCCTTCTGGCTGCGGGGACCCCGGGTAAACGATACGCCTTACCCAATAGCCGAATCCTTATGCATCAACCCTCCGGTGGAGCGACTGGACAAACCTCTGATATTTCAATCGCCGCACGTGAAATCCTTCGTTGGCGTGAACGTATGAATGTACTCATTGCACAACACACCAAAAAAAGCGTCGCTGAGATTGAAGCAGACTCCGACCGAGACTTCTACTTATCTGCAGAGGACGCCTTGGCATATGGCATCGTTGACCATGTCATTGAAAACAAGCTGCCTGCTTAAGCCTTCTGGTCTTGTTATATGGCTAAATCTACTCGCATGACCTTTTGCTCCTTCTGTGGTAAAGCACAGAACGAAGCTCGCAAGATGATCGCTGGTCCTTCGAGTGTCCATATCTGTGATGCCTGCGTCACTGTCTGCAAAACCATTATCGAGCGCGAACTGGGTGAGGATACTGCTGCCGAACAGCAAAAAGAGGCTGCGAGTCCTCCCAAAATATCCTTTGAACTTCTCAAGCCTGCTGAATTAAAAGCATTCCTTGACCAACACGTCATCAGTCAGGATTACGCCAAGCGTGCCCTTGCAGTTGCGGTCTATAATCATTATAAGCGCCTTCAAGCGGAGTCACGTATCGAAGCCTCCGATAAATTCAAATTTCCTGAAAAAGAACTGGCTGAAGTCGAAGTTGAGAAAAGTAATATCCTCCTCCTTGGACCCACGGGATCGGGCAAAACCTTATTAGCTCGCACACTGGCGCAGACCTTGGGAGTTCCTTTTACCATTGTAGACGCAACCACTCTAACCGAAGCTGGTTATGTCGGTGACGATGTTGAGAACATCGTTCTTCGCCTCTTACAGGCCGCCGATTACGACGTCGCTCGTGCCGAGTGTGGTATTATCTATGTTGACGAAATTGATAAAATTGGACGCAAGACCGACAATGTTTCTATCACCCGCGATGTTTCAGGTGAAGGGGTTCAGCAAGCGCTCCTCAAAATCATTGAAGGCACTACTTGTAACGTACCGCCACAAGGAGGACGCAAACACCCCAACCAAGAATATATTCAGGTTAATACCTCTAATATCCTCTTCATTTGCGGCGGTGCTTTCGTTGATCTTGATAAAATTATCCAGAACCGCATCGGTTCAAAAGCTATGGGTTTTGATGCTCGCCAAAACAGCGAGGTTCCCGTCAGCGATCTTCTCATCCAGACTCAACCCGAAGATCTTGTTCAATTCGGCATGATTCCCGAATTCATCGGACGTCTCCCCATGGTTGCCGTGCTCGATGAGCTTACCGTCGAAGATCTCCGGCACATCCTATTGGATACTCAAAACGCCATCGTAAAGCAATATCGCAAACTCTTTGCGATGGACGGTGTTAAACTTTCTTTTACCAAAGACGCTATTGAAGCCATCGCTCAAAAAGCGATTCAATTAAAGACCGGTGCTCGTGCCTTGCGTGCCATCATGGAAGGAGTGATGCTCGACGTGATGTACCTGATACCCCACGAGGAAAATCTGAGCAAGGTGGTTATTAATGGCAAGGTCATCGAAGGTAAAAGCAAAGCTAAGCTCCATTACCTGCGCGCTAAAGGTTCTAAAAAGAACAAAGCGGCTTAGTTAATCAATCGCAAAGGCACATCCCTTCACTATGGAGGTAGGATAGGGCAGGTAAGTGCGCTTTAAATGGATTCAAGCATTTGCTTAGCTTCTATTCATTCGGCGGCCTGGGTGGTACCGCAATGGTTACATTGGATCACTTTTTTAGTGCGGCATAGGAATAGCCCAATTAGACAACCAAAAAAGGAAGGAATCGTTATATAGAAAATAACCATTTCCCTCGCGGCGTATTCGGTTTCGGTGGTCGCAACGAGGGAGAGGATTCTGAGGGAGTTACAACCAAAAATTAACGCTAAGAGTAAAAGGGCAATGCCCAAAGGGGCGACGATGCCTCCATAGCGCAGTTTCTTATCCATTTGTAAATGCCCGATTCCGCATAATATGCAGGGTATCTCTATTTTACTTTGCATAATTTTGCTCGCTCTTGAGTTTGTTGTCATCTTCAAAAATATAATTTATTTTAATTTATAGCACCTCATTAATGTAAGTAATTAATTTATAATGTAAATAAATTCTGTTCGATAGGTCACATTTCTATTCGGCGTAAAGGGGTCTTTATAGATCTGTATACGGATACCTTGATCTATTGATGACAGCTTATCAGTGTATTTACTGACCGCGGATACGAAGTTTTAAAAAAATTAATTTAGCAACAATGTGCGCTTCCTGAATGAGTGTGAGCTTGCTCTTATGGAGTCGCAGTATCGTAATGAAAAAGATGTTTCGTTACACACTAATTGTCGTAGGCAAATTAAAGCAGCGAGCTTTGTCTGAATTATGTGCGGATTATGAGAAGCGACTTCAACGGCAGGGAAAGCTTGAAGTGGTAGAACTAAAGGATGGTACCGTAGAAAATGAGGGGCAGCGAATTCTTGAGACCATAGAAAAACGTCGTGAGGCGAAGTTATACGCCTTGGCGGAAGAAGGCAAAGGGATGGAGTCCCGGGCATTTTCAAAAGAATTAACAGCGCTCGAGGGGCGTCCCATTATTTTTGTGATCGGGGGTGCATATGGTCTCGCAAGGGTGGTAAAAGCACGCGCAGATGTCTTGCTTTCCTTGTCACCCATGACCTTTACCCACGAGATGGCACGGTATATATTGAGCGAACAGCTTTTCCGCGCCGATGCCATTCGTCGCGGTTCAGGCTATCACCACATCTGAGGGATACCCTCGTGTGGTTATGAAAGGGGGCACTATCCTAGCACTTGTATCGATTTGACATCGACATCAAGGTTGGAGCCCACAACCCCACAAATATTGCTGCAAATTTAGCTTCATCCGGTGCGGAAACATTTACGAAGCCTGCCCAAATGGCAATTGATAATACCACCGAGAGGAGGGATAAATAGAATAGTATATTAGATTTACTCATTCCTAAAATTAAAAACAGTTATCCAAACTAGCAAGCACGTATTTTTGGCGAGGTTATTTCGGTTTTTAGCGAGTAAGTTTTTCTTTTCTGTGTTAATGAGTTTGATTTAGGCTGATCGGGTTATGAGGATCGGGGTGTGAAACGGAGGACCAGCATTATATCATGGGGCATTCTACTAAGCTCCTTATTCGTGGAAGCGGCAAAGCTGAACGAGACAACCGATGGCAGTGAGTTTCAGCGACAAGAAGTGCGATTTACGCCGCAATTAGGGAGCATTACCGCCTCCGAAGAGCCACAAGTCCGAGTGCAAGACCTCCGAGTAACAAGGCATAGCTGGAGGGTTCTGGGACTGCTGTTAGATAAATATCCCATCCATATTTTGTTATCGATGAATCACTAGTAAAATTAAATCTAACATACTGCGTATTTATTCTATACCATCTATCAAGCCATACATCATCATTACTTGGCCCAGTAATATAAGATGTAGGTAAATGTTGTATTAATTCAGGAGCTGTTACATTTGATAAAGCTATAAAATCAGAAGCAGATGTTGTATTAGATGCTAATATATTTAGTCTATCATAGCTGTTTTCAGTATTAAAGTTTTTTATATTTATCCATACAAAATTTCCTGATCCTGCATCAAAAGTTATATATTGATTTTCGTTATTTGAATAATTACTACTTTCACCTCCACTATCAAAGAATCTATAAGGTGCTTGTAATAACGAATGATATGCTTGCGATGTATCATTGATCGTAATATTTAAAGCGTTCATTTCTACTTCACTACCTGGCTCATATGCAAAAACGGATAAGTTTAATAAAAAAAGCAGCGGCAGCATAAGTAGGCTCTTCAATTTCATAGGATATCTAAAGCTATAAGCATACCACCCCATTAGTAAATTATTTTTTTAGAAGGCACTTGATGTATATACACATCATCACGAGACCAGCCAAACAAACCCCCGCCCCTCCCTCTGCTAAAGTTTGCCTAATTATTTGCCTAATTTCATTGATATTAGGCAATTTTTGGCAAAATCTCCAAGGTATGCCATTATGGCATGTTCATTCACATTAACCCAATTAATCGTACCGATAGGTAGGCTTTAGGCATGTAAGTCTCTCTTGTACATAGTCATAAGGCATGCAAGCTATTCCGATGCTGATTCCCCACCACGCCATCGTGATGGTGGAGCATAGGAGAGTCGAACTCCTGACCTCTTGCATGCCATGCAAGCGCTCTACCAACTGAGCTAATGCCCCGCAAAAGTATTGGAGTAAAGGAATGCTTGCAGGGGCGTCAATGAATTTGTGCCAGCAATTGGCTTAAGTTGTTAGGTTTTGGTTCAAATATGGATTGCTTGATATGAACGGTGTACAAAATAGATCGCCTGGCATAGAGCAACGTTTGCGAGAGCGAGAGCCTCCGCAAGCTGCCTGCGTGATGCATCAGGTATGGAAGGAGTTATTGTTTTTGCATTGGTCGATCGATGCAGAAGAGGTGCAGATGCGATTGCCGAAGACTTTACAAGTGGATTGTTTTGATGGTCGTGCATGGGTCGGCGTGGTGCCATTTTTTATGCAGGGAGTCCGTCCACGATTTTTGCCAGCAGTGCCCGGAATATCGAATTTTCTAGAATTGAATCTTCGGACCTATGTGGTGGACTCGAAAGGGCGTCCGGGAGTCTGGTTTTTTTCTTTAGATACTTCCCATCGAGTGCCTGTTTGGATCGCTCGGAGGTTTTTTCATTTGCCCTATTGCCATGCAATTATGACGGCGACCCGAAAGAATGGTGTGATTGAGTATCGATCCAGTCGTTGCAATTCGGATGGCCTGGACGAGGAGCAAATCTATCGTTGGTCCCGGAACGGAGTCTTGCGGACTGCGGAGCCGGGTAGTCTGGAGTTTTTTCTGATGGAGCGGTATCGACTCTTTTCGCATAATGCCTCCAAGGAGCGACTGTATTCTGGGCAAGTACACCATAAGCCGTATCAATTTTCTGAGGTCGACCTTCAGACATACTCTAAACGTTTATTTGTCTTAAATGGATTAGAGACACCACTAAGTGAGCCAGATTCGGTGATTGCTGCACCAGGCGTTCCTGTGAGCATTCACACCTTGAGTCGGGTACAATAAAAACGCCGCCCCAGGGTGGGACGGCGTTTGAAGAGTAAGATCGAGTAGGGAATCGAGGTTATTTGTATTCCGCTTCTACTTCGCTGACTGTCTTGGATACGCGGGAAACAATCTTGTAGGGGTCGCCCTGAGAATTAGGACGGCGATCCTCGAGATAGCCTTTGTAGCCATCATTTACAAAGCTGTGCGGGACACGGATGGAGGCGCCACGGTCTGCAATACCCCATGAGAACTTATCGATGGACTGAGTTTCGTGGAGGCCGGTGAGACGCAAATGATTGTCTGGACCGTAGGCCGCAATGTGCTCGTCTTTATATTCTTCAAATTTATCCATTAGTTTTTTGAAGTATTCTTCACCGCCAGTCGCACGCATGTAATCAGTGGAGAAGTTACAGTGCATGCCAGAACCGTTCCAGTCACCTCTGAAAGGTTTGCAGTGCCATTCGATGTCGACGCCATATTTTTCACAAAGACGTAGTAGGATGTAGCGAGCGACCCAGACTTGGTCGGCAGCGTTTTTAGAACCCTTGCCAAATACCTGAAATTCCCACTGGCCTTTAGCTACCTCGGCGTTAATGCCTTCGTGGTTGATGCCAGCGTCAAGGCAGATATCAAGATGTTCTTCAACAATATCACGTGCAATGTCACCTACATTGTTGTAGCCAACACCAGTGTAATACTCACCTTGAGGGGCGGGGTAGCTGTCGGGATCTTCGGGCCAACCAAGTGGACGACCCTCCGCTTGTAGGAAATATTCCTGCTCAAGACCGATCCAGAGACCTTCGTCGTCTGGGATGGTCGCGCGAGCGTTACTAGGGTGCGGACTGCCATCTGGAAGCATAACTTCGCTCATGACAAGGAAGCCGTTCTTACGGGTGCTGTCGGGATAGATAGCCACCGGCTTCAGCATACAGTCCGAGCTGCTGCCGTCAGCTTGCTGGGTGGAGCTACCGTCGAAGCCCCACATCGGGCAATCTTCGAGAGAGAATTTGCTGGGATCGCCTTCAGCGATCTTTGTTTTGCCACGTAGGTTAGCTACGGGGGTGTAACCATCGAGCCAGAGGTATTCGAGTTTTATTTTAGCCATAATAATGCTGCGTTAAGTCAGGTTTTGATTTTGTTTGCTTACAATGATTCGGGCGGAATGCCAAATTTCATCGTCTGAGTAATAGCAGAATGCATGCCAGCGAAAGTCCGCAAGGCTTTTTTAGATTTTATTGCTTAAAAGCCTTGAAAATTTGGGTCTTTCGGGGCGAAGAGTAAAAATCTAGCATGAGTGGACTTGCCAGGGCGGGATCAAAGTTTCACTCTTTAAACGATGCATGAGGCAAAAAATACGGCACGAGCGGTGGTTAAGATCGGGTACGACGGTCGAGTGCATAAGCATTTCAAGGGTCCGCAGGCTCAAGAGCGTTACGAAAATGAGAAACGGGTCCTATCCTTTTTGCAGGAAAGGGAATGCCCATTTGTACCCCGTATGCTTCAGCATGATGATGAACACATGTATCTGGTGACGAGTAACGCTGGGCAACGAGTCGAGCACTTAAGTGCTGGCAAATATGAACGACTTTTTGAGGAATTAAAAAAATATGGGGTACGCCACGAGGACGCAGAAGTCCGCAATATTACCTATAATGAAAAGGCGGGGCGTTTTTGTATAATAGATTTTGAATTTGCGACGATTCTTGAACCTGGCTATGCGCCTTCGCCTTTGATGGAATCTCACCCAAACCGAGATGCTTATAACCATGACTGAGGAGCCAGCAGAACCTACTAAAGTTGCTCTGCCTGCGATCATGTGGTCGGGGTTAACGGATGTGGGACGTTACCGTAAAAATAATGAAGACGCTTTTCTAGCCTTGACGGTTGACGGAAATGAGGTGCGCCGTCTCGGGAAATACGGTACATCTAGAACGGCACAGCAAGATTTTATTTTTGCGGTGAGCGATGGAATGGGCGGTGCTAATGCCGGTGAATACGCAAGTTCAATTGCGGTGGAAAAGATTACCCAAATGATTCCAGACTGTTTTCGCCGAGCTGCAACAGGTATGGAAATTGGTTGTGCTGATATTTTGCAAGAGCTCTTCGAACAAATTCACGCGGCCATTTTAAAGATGGGTAAAAGCTATGAGGAATTGTCGGGTATGGGGGCAACTCTAAGCCTTTGTTGGGTTAGACCTGGCAGTTTGTATTTTTGCCATATTGGGGACAGTCGTCTCTATTATTTGCCAAAAGAAGGTGGGATTCGCCAATTAACGCAGGATCATACTCATGTCGGCTGGATGCAATTTAAAGCTGAAATTAACGAGCGTGAGGCGCGGAGCCACCCCGGACGTAATGCTCTTCAGCAAGCGCTGGGTGGGGCGACGCAAATCTTACAACCTTCTTTGGGTTCGGTGCGTTATGAGGTCGGCGATCGTTTCTTACTTTGCACCGATGGTTTGGTGGAGGGTCTTTGGGATAGTGGTATGAATCGACTGGTACGGAGTTGTCGGCCTGAAGAGTCTGATGATGTTGCCGAGCGTTTAGTGCGCGAAGCGGTTGCAACTGACGGCAGGGATAATACCACCGCCTTGGTTTTTGAAATTTTAGCGGCCCAAGCCTTAACTGAATAAGTGCCAAGAACTGCTTACCAAGGCACATAAGATGAGACCAATAGCAGTTGGAATTACAGCAGCCCAAGTGGTCCAGCGCAGTGAACCAGTTTCTTTATAAATGGTAAAAAGGGTGGTGCTGCAGGGGTTGTGGCAGAGGCTGAACAGCATGAGGCAAATGGCGGTGAGGGTCGTCCATCCACCTGCTGTGAGGAGTTGGCTCAGCGCAAGGACATCGTCATTTTCAAACATGACGCCTGCACCGCTCGCTCCTTCAACCGCCATTCCGGTTACCATCACGGTGAGCATGAGGATTGTGGGGATAACAATTTCATTCGCAGGGATAGCAACAATGTAGGCTAAGACAACAACTCCGGTAAGGCCAAAGATTGCTGCAAGAGGATCGAGACCGTTAATAGCCCATAATGCTAATGAGATCTCGCCGATGTTGATATTACAAATACCCCAGATTACAATGCCTGCAGGGACTGCAAAGACGACTGCGCGCCATAGGACAAAGAGGGTGCGGTCAATCAGGGAAGTGTAGAGGGTTCGCCAAATTGCAGGCGGACGATACGGTGGCATTTCAAGACTGAATGCGGAGGCTGTACCCTTTAAGAGGGTGCGCGATAAGCCAAAAGAAACAAGGAAGGTGAGAAAAATCCCTAAGGAGGCGACTGTAAACACGCCTGCAGCAGCAATGAGTCCCGCCAGCGGTTTGGGTGCAAGCGAACCGATGAAGATACTCGCGATCAGGATTTGGGTGGGCCAGCGTCCATTGCAGAGGGCAAAGTTGTTGGTCAAAATGGCGATGAGTCGTTCACGAGGGGAGTCAATCACTCGAGTGGCGATGACTCCAGCGGCGTTGCAACCGTATCCCATTGCCATAGTGAGCGCTTGTTTTCCGTGAGCACCGCTTTTTTGAAAGAGGCGATCAAGGTTGAAGGCGACTCTGGGGAGATAACCGAAGTCTTCTAGTAAGGTAAAAAGTGGAAAGAAAATTGCCATCGGCGGTAGCATCACACTGATGACCCAACCGGTGGTTAGGAAGATGCCATCGAGTAGGAGTCCATCCAACCAGAAGGGCAATCTGATTTGAGCTGAAAGTTCCTTTAGAAAGGGGTGCAATTGTTCGAGGAACAGACTCGCCAGCATTGAGCTGGGAACATTCGCGCCTTCGATGGTAATCCATAGGACCGCCATCATGATGAGTCCCATCAAAGGAAAAGCCGTAATCGGGTGGGTGAGCCAACGATCCAACAAACGCTGCCAACGCAAACGGGTAGAAGGACCGTCTGTCTGTACACAGGCTGAAGCTATTTCAGTAGAGGCTGCCGCGATAGATTCCACCGTGGAGTCGTGGAAATCTGGTGGCAATTGCCAGCGCAATTCAGATGACCGCTCCACAATTGCTCGTCCCTCTATGGTTGTATTGCTTGTTTCGGTACCCAGTCCTTGAATGGCCCCGGTGGCAACGGCTTCTTTTATGCGGCTATCGTTTTCAAGCAGGCGCCAAGCAACCCATTGGCATTGTTTGAGCTCAGGAAAGGTTGTTTGTAATTCCGCTGTAAGGCTTTGGAGTAATGCCATCGGTTCATCTGAAGCGAGGGGTATTTGAAGGGGCTCGTATTTAAGGGTTTCGCTTGCGACGGCTTCGATGGCATTTAATAAATCTTCAATGCCCTGACCACTTCGTGCTGCCATTGGAATGACGGGAGCGCCAAGCTGGCGGGTCAATGCTTTGCAGTCGACGTTGATCCCGTGTGCTTCCGCTTCATCGATCAAGTTTAAGGCAATCACAGCTTTATCGGTGATTTGTAAGATCTGAAGGGTTAGGTTTAAATTTCGTTCGAGTGAAGTGGCATCAATGACAATGACAGTCACGTCTGGTTGGCCAAAAAGGAGGAAGTTACGGGCGACTTCTTCATCTGCCGAGGTTGAGAGCAGGGAATAGGTCCCTGGAAGATCCACCAATTTATAGCGCGCCTCACGGAGTGAAAAACCGCCTTCAGCGCGACTGATTGTTTTACCCGGCCAATTGCCGGTATGTTGTCGCAGTCCCGTTAAAGCATTAAAAACCGTGCTTTTGCCGGTGTTTGGGTTACCTGCCAAGGCTATGATATAATCCCAACCAATCGTTTTAAGACCTAATTGTTCGAGACGGGCACGCTTCGTTGGTAGGCAGTCAGCGCAAGCGGTTGGTGGGCAGTTGGTACTCATGATGGATCATTACTCCCAAGGATTTGGACAAAAATATTTTCACTTTGATTTTTGCGGAGAGCGACCACGGTATTGCGTACGCGGTAGGCGATCGGACTTTTGAAGATTCCATTCAACTCAAGCTCGATAATACCGCCCTTTACGAAACCAAGGTCGAGAAGACGCCTACGTTCGGTACCACGGCAAGCAGGGCTGATGCTTAAAATTTCGGCTTTCTGATTTAGTTTAAGATCGGAGAGGCGCAGGGCTTCGTGTGTGAAATTAATATTCTCGGGCAGAGGCTCCACAATGAGTGAATCCACCATTTCCCGGTCGCAGTAAATTTCTCGTCCTGCAATACGCAGCTGTATGCTGTCATCTGATAGCTGCTCGATTTCAAAGCATAGGTTGGGGGCCAGACCTGCCTTACAGATACGATCAAAGACCGTATCTGGATTATCCTTGAGGCGAACAATACGACCCAGTTGACCAATTTTTAGATTCCGCAACGAACAACCCTGTCGGATCGTGCTTTGCCCTGCACGAGTAGGAATGGGATCGCCGTGTGGATCAAAGCGTGGATGTCCTAATGCTTGGGCGAGCCGGTTGGTATCTTCCGAGCTGAGTTCATGCTCAACACGTTCTGCTTCGGCATGCCAATCTTTGCCGACGATCCCAGTTTCATTAGCGAGGAAGGTTTCGTAAAGTCGGTGTGCTCGAAGAATTTGCAGTGCGTATTCTTTGCCAGATTCTGTTAATCGGTAGGTTTCTCCCCGAGATTCAGCGAGACCGACTTCTTGAAGTTTTGCTAGGATCTTACGTGCATGTATTCGTCGGCATTCCAATGCCCCCGCTACACTCTGTGTGGTCGTATCCAACTTCTCCTGCTCAAATACCCATAAATGTTTTAGCGCATCTTCGAGATGGGAGCGATTACCGGTGGACTTAAAAGCTTTCATTGAGGCCATCATTTTGAGGCATCAAAGTTGAACATTTCAATACTAAAATTGAACTTTAAGAGTAAATGCCTTACTAAATGATCAAAAGTTAATTTAAAAACGTGAAGAAAGTGAGTAAATTGCGAATATTAGCGGTGTTTTTGGAGGCATGATTTTAGCATTACTCAGTGTATTTGTCGTGCCTGTACTTTATTGCGCCAGAGCGGAACTGAGCCACCGTTTGCAGATTGGGGAATAAGCTTAATTTTAAATACAACTTTCGAGGTGCATCTACTTTTTGTTGAAGGTGTGCCTTTTCTGTAAACTCAAAGGCAACCCTTTTAAGATAAACTCGAGCCGTGGCATTAAGCTTTAGCGTTCCAGCAAGCGCAGGAATTCTTCGTTAGACTTAGTGGAGCCGATGCGGTCGATCATGGCTTCAGCGGCGTCTTCAATTTTTTGTCCTGAGAGGGCTCGGCGTAGAAATTGTGCGGCTTCCAGGCGTTTTCCGGAGAGGAGGAGTTCTTCGCGGCGGGTGCCGGAGGCATTGAGGTTGACGGCAGGCCAAAGGCGAAGCTCAGCGGCTTTGCGGTCGAGTACCATTTCCATGTTACCGGTGCCTTTAAATTCTTGGAAGATAAGATCATCCATTTTACTGCCGGTTTCTACGAGAGCCGTTGCCACAATGGTGAGACTGCCGCCTTCTTCGCAATTGCGTGCTGCGGAGAAGAGTTGACGTGGTTTTTCAAGGGCGCGCACGTCCAGGCCACCGGTCATAGTGCGACCGCCTTTTCCGGAAGCAGCGTTGTAGGCGCGGGCGAGTCGGGTGATGGAATCAAGGAGGAAAACGACGTCTTTTCCTGCTTCTACAAGTCGCTTAGCGCGCTCGATCGCGAGTTCAGCCATGCGTAGGTGATTGGGAAGATCTTCGTCGTTTGAGGAGGCGTAGATTTCTGCCTTAACACTGCGATTGAAATCGGTGACTTCCTCTGGGCGTTCATCAACCAGGAGGACGATGAGATGACAATCCGCGTGGTTTTCAACAACACCATGAGCGATATCATGTAGGAGTGTCGTTTTGCCAGTCCGAGGCGGGGCAACAATGAGACCGCGCGTGCCTTTGCCAATGGGGCAAAAGAGATCCATGATACGAGTGGTCAGGCGGGCGTCATCGGCTTCAAGTAGAATGTGTTCGCTTGGAGCAATAGAGGTCATTTGCTGGAATGAGAAACGGCCTTTGCGTTCATCCAGATTAAAGCCATCTACTGTTTCGATAAAGCGAACCTTTGGGTTTGGAAATTTGGCATTATGCAAGGCCTTAGCAACGATGATATTACCGCTTTTAAGTTTAAAGCGCTTAATGAGCTCGCGAGGGACAAAGGGATCGTTCGGGGTAGTTTTACCGTTGCGAGCAGGATCGAGCAGTTGGCCGGTCTTATTGGGCAGTATTTCTAGGAGGCCGCTAACGGTGATCTCATTTTCGGTAGCAGTATTTTCTGACGGAGTCATTTGATGTAAAAGAGTTGGTGTCGCGACAAGGGTATAGCAAGTGGGCGCTATCCATGCTGTGCGCTGAATTTTAATCAGTCGCTTGGTGTAAGAGTCTCAACGACGATACAAAGTGCGCCGCTATC
This sequence comes from Opitutia bacterium UBA7350, assembly GCA_949524905.1. Lineage (GTDB taxonomy): Bacteria > Verrucomicrobiota > Verrucomicrobiia > Opitutales > Coraliomargaritaceae > UBA7445. The sequence continues at coordinate 27,756 of CATINC010000014.1, forward strand.
CGTTAGATAGGAGTAGAAACTCGATTGAAACTACATTATTGGAGCGTGAATAAAGTAGCTTGTCAACGCTTCAGTCGGGCGCGAACGAGGGCAATCTATATGGCTCGCTTTATTCCCGCAGTAAGTCTTTTAAGGCTTCTTTTTGGGTGGGGCCTAACTTGGGTTGTTCCAAGATGCCCTGAGACACGTGCTTTTTGTAGCAACTACACATATCCTGGCTTTCGATCACTTGCTGGTTAAATTTACCGCAAAAGATGCAAAGGCGTACGTGAAGTTTGAGGCAGACGCGACGAAACAACGACATTTTTGCTAAGTCATCTTTGTGGAGCGCTTTGGAAACTTGTTTGCAGGTGAACATATTGGATGGCACGATTGACTAATCAGATTCCTTCCATCGGGATTCCAGCGTAACTTTGAGTTGTTGCCGGGCGCGATGTAAGAGAACCCATAAATAATTCGGGGTAACATCCAAAACCTTACAAACTTCATCCGTTGTTTGATCTTCCAAGACTCGAAGAACAAATGCCTGCCTAGCAGGTTCCTTTACTTCATCAATACAGGTTTGGAAAACCTTCCAGAATTCACCGTTATCGTAATATTTGCGGGGGTTGAATTGCCAGGGATCTGGGTTGGTCGTGGCGATGCCGCTATATTTGAACCAAAAGCTCTCCAAGAGTGCTTCATCTTCTGCCTCGATATCAACTTTGTTTTCTTTGATAGAGCGGCGGATCTGGTCGACAATTTTATTGCGCATGATGCCACGCAACCAGAATTTGATGTCGCGACTACCATCGAAACGATTGAGTGCTTTAATGCCGGCAAGGAGGGTGTCTTGCACGCAATCCTGTGCACTCTCAGGGTTGCGTAGGCGAGACATCGCAAAGCCGTAGAGATAGTCACCGTATTTATCCACCCATTGGTCGGGCGGAGTGACGGGTACTTTTGTTGCGGGTGTTTCCTTTTTGGGCATTTAGAGTGGAGCGCTAGGATTCTTCAGTGGTCGTTTCTTCGACTGCTTCGCTGTTTGCTTCTGAGTCTTCAATACTGTCGTCCTTCTCACTGGCAATCACCTTGGAGATACCGATGAGCTTGTCTTCATCTCCCAAATTTACGAGTTTGACACCGGAGGCGGCGCGTCCAGTGATTCGGACATCTTTGATGGGGGAACGGACAGCCTGACCCTTTAAGGTAAACATCATAATTTCATCTTCATCGGTGACGGAGAGTGCACCTGCAACTTCTTCTGTCTTCATAGCAATTATGCCTGAGCCCCCTCGCGATTGCTTTCGGTAATCATCGAAGGCGGTGCGTTTTCCGAGTCCATTTGTTCCAGCCAGCAAGAGTTTGGCCTCTGAATTAACGATTTCTATGGCGACAACGGCGTCGTCCTTAGATTTTAACTTGATGCCACGTACACCACGAGTGGCACGTCCCTGATCCCGAAGGTCGCCCTCTGAGAATCGAATCGATTGAGCCTGCTGTGTTACTAGGAGGATGTCGTCCTCACCCATGGTTAGGCGAGCGCCAATAAGAGCATCGCCTTCGTCGATTTTGATGCCTATGATACCACCTCTCCTAAAATTGCGGAAATCGGAAAGGAGGGTCTTTTTGGTGACGCCATTACGAGTTGCTAAAACAATGCGATGGTCGGATTCATCAAAATCCTTTACGCAGATCATGGCAGCAATCTTTTCACCTTCTTGAAGCTCCAGAACATTAGCGATGGCGCGACCTTTGGCAGTACGGGAGCCTTCAGGGATGTGGTAGACTTTTTCTACGTAGACGCGACCACTGTTCATGAAGCACATTAGGTAATCATGCGTCGAGGCGGTGAAAAGGTGCTCCACAAAGTCGTCTTCGTATTGCCCGGAACCGATCACACCTTTGCCACCGCGCTTTTGAGAGCGGTAGGCGTCGAGGTTTGTGCGTTTAATGAAGTTGTTGTGAGTAACGGTGATCATGCAGCCCTCGTTGGGGACTAGATCTTCCATGGAAAGGTCGCCATCAATGGCCAAGAGTTGAGAACGCCGAGGGTTGCCGTATTTCTCCTTCATTTCTCCAAGCTCGGTTTTAATGACGCCTAGGAGTTCCTGTTCGTTTTCAAGGATACTGCGAAGACCCTCAATTTTTTCCATAAGTTGGCGGTATTCATCTTCAATTTTGTCTCGTTCAAGTCCGGTTAGCTGGTAGAGGCGCAATTCGAGAATGGCATTGGTTTGAACCTCGCTGAGGGGGTATTTACCCATGAGGGCGACTTTAGCCTCATCGCGATTCTTAGAGGCGCGGATGAGTTTGACAAATTCGTCCAGGTTATCGAGTGCGATTTTGTATCCTTCTAAGGTGTGTGCACGGGCTTCGGCTTTGCGAAGACGGAACTGGGTGCGGCGGTAGATGACTTCCCGGCGGTGGTCGACATAGCATATCAGCATCTCCTTGATGTTCATTTGCTTGGGTCGACGATTATCCAGGGCGAGTAGGATGACGCCAAAGGAGCTTTCTAGAGGGGTGGATTTGTAAAGTTGATTGATGATGACGCGCGGGATAGCGGCACGTTTTAACTCAATCACGATGCGGGTTTCTTCAGTGGACTCATCGCGTAAATCCGAGATACCCTCGATTTCCTTGGTTTGGATCAGTTCAGCGATCCGCATTACGAGCGAGGCTCGATTGACGTTGTAGGGGATCGCGGAAATAACGATCTCTTCTTTGCCGCCACTTTCAACTACTTCGGCGATACCGCGAGTTCGCACAATGCCACGTCCAGTTTTGAGGTAGCTCTCGATGCCGGATTTTCCGTGTATGAATCCTCCACCCGGGAAATCAGGTCCCGGTATATATTGCATGAGCGCTTCGAGTTCTATTTTAGGATCATCGATGATTGCACAGGTAGCATCGATAATCTCATTCAGATTGTGGGGTGGAATATTAGTGGTCATACCCACAGCAATACCGGTAGAGCCGTTCATCAAGAGATTCGGTAGGGCGGACGGTAGCACGGAGGGTTCAGTGGTGCTCTCTTTGTAATTTGGAATAAAGTTGACGGTATCTTCGTCAATATCGCGAAGAATATCCTCTGCAATAGCTTCAAGTTTACACTCGGTATAACGATAGGCCGCGGGGGAATCACCATCGATTGAACCGAAGTTGCCTTGCGGAATAATGAGGGGAGAGCGCATGACCCAATTTTGAGCAAGACGCACAAGCGTGTCGTAAACCGAGGAGTCGCCGTGTGGGTGATAATTTTTGAGGACTTCTCCGACGACACCAGCGCATTTATCAAAGGGCCGGTTGTGTAAGAGGCCTTCACGGAGCATGGCATACAGGATGCGACGTTGAACAGGCTTGAGCCCATCGCGGGCGTCGGGCAGGGCACGGCTCACAATGACAGACATTGAATAATCAATGTATGCGGTCTGCATAATCTCCGTAATGGAGGTTACTTCAGCGCGATCATTTGCAGCAGCGGGTTCGTTGGGTGGGTTTTCCATTTAATTAAAAGCGTTGGTTCGTGAGATGCGTGTTTCGTCTAGGTATCCAGATGTGAAACGTTTAGGGCGTTGTCTTCGATGAAGGCGCGACGCGAGGGAACATCTTCACCCATCAACATGGAGAAGGTATTATCTGCGGCTGCGGCATCGGCGATGTTAACCTTAAGGAGGCGTCGGGTTTTGGGATCCATCGTGGTTTCAAAGAGCTGTTTGGGGTTCATCTCACCCAAGCCCTTATAGCGCTGAATACTGAGTCCACGTCGCCCGATGGCACGAATGTTATCCACCAATTCGATAATGGAGTGTAGCTCGATGCGTTCCTCTTTTTTGGGGTCGCCGAGGTTTTCGACCAGGCTGTAGCGAGGGTCTCCAGATTTTGAGAATTGATGGATGTCGATACCTGAATCTGAGAGATCTCGCAGCAACTTCGACATTTCGTTGGATTCAAAGATTTCGTGAAGGGAAATGCGTTGTTGCGTTTTAATGCCCTCATCATTTTGAATTTCACGAACAGCGGTATCACCAACGTTGGTATCGGTGAGTTCAAATTTGGCGTGGAAGGCCGCGCGTTCGTCATCGTTTTTAAGGAAGTGAAATTTTTCCTCGTTTCCGGTGCGGATTCGGGCGACATAGCGCGGCAGGTTATAAGTTTCGTGATCATGTTGATCAAGGTAGCTGGCAAAGTCGCAACCATAGCGTGTGACGCCGCGACCCACTACTTCCAATCGTGAGAGTATTTCGACCAACTCATGGATTTGGGGCCCACTCAGTTGTCGATCATCGCGAGTGCGAAGCAGGGTGACGTCTTCGGAACCGAGTTCAAGCAGGATGCGGTTGAGTTGAGGGTCGTTGTCGATGTATTGCTCACGCCGCTTGCGTTTGATCTTATAAAGTGGCGGCTGGGCAATGTAGACATAACCGGATTCAATGAGGCCGCGCATTTGCCGGAAAAGGAAGGTAAGGAGAAGTGTACGAATGTGTGCACCATCCACATCTGCATCGGTCATCAGGATAATTTTATGATAACGTGCTTTCTGGGCATCAAAAGCGCCGTCGCCTTCATGGTCACCGATGCCGGTGCCGACAGCTGTGATGAGTGTGCGAATTTCGTTATTATTGAGTACTTTATCGAGTCGGGCCTTTTCGACGTTAAGGAGTTTTCCGCGAATGGGTAGGATTGCTTGTGTAGCACGGTCGCGTCCTTGCTTTGCGGAGCCACCGGCGGAGTCACCCTCGACGATATAAAGTTCGGAGATGGCGGGATCTTTTGAAGAACAGTCTGCGAGTTTTCCCGGCAAACCTCCAGAAGAGAGCGCACCTTTGCGGACAGTTTCGCGAGCTTTGCGTGCTGCCTCGCGAGCGCGGGCGGCATTCAAGCATTTTTCGATGAGTTTTTTAGCAATCGGTGGGTTGGTCTCAAAGTAATATTTGAGCTCTTCTCCGGTGATTTTTTGAACAATGCCGTCAACTTCACCATTTGAAAGTTTGGTTTTAGTTTGGCCTTCAAAGCGGGGCTCGGGAACTTTGACTGAGATGACGGCAGTGAGACCTTCGCGGGCATCATCGCCGGAAAGCGAAGGATCCTTGTCTTTAATTATCCCGTTTTGCTTAGCATAGTTGTTAACCACGCGTGTGAGGGCGGTGCGGAATCCGGAAAGGTGAGTGCCGCCTTCGATATTGTGGATAGAATTTGCGTAGGCGTAGATCTGGTCGCTGTAGCCATCGTTGTATTGGAAGGCGATATCGACTACGATGTTAGCGTCGAGGTCAGGGTTAGGGGTAGGTGCTTCCCCGTGAAAGCTAATGGGATCCTCGTGTAAAATATTTTTGTTTTCGTTAAGAAATGAAACATATTCTGAAATACCGTTTTTGAAGAGGAAGTGTTCCGATCTGTTGTCGCGTTCATCATTAAAGGTGAGTTCGATGCCTGGATTGAGGAAGGCAAGTTCTCTGAGGCGTTTGCTGAGGAGTTCGAAGTTGAATTCTCGAGTGGTCGCGAAGATTTTGGGGTCGGGAAGGAAAGCGATGCGAGTGCCGGTGCGTTTGGTTTCCCCGATGACCTTCATCTTTTGGGTGGTTAAGCCACGCGAGAATTCCATTTTGTGAACTTTGTTGTCGCGGCGCACTTCAACTTCAAACCATTCCGAGACCGCATTAACACATTTTGCACCCACTCCGTGAAGGCCTCCAGAAACTTGATATGCCCCTTTGCCGAATTTACCACCGGCGTGCAGGTTGGTCATGACTAATTCTAGGGCGGGTATATTATATTTGGGGTGGATGTCGACTGGGATCCCGCGTCCGTCGTCCTCGATTGAACAGGAGCCATCGTTATGGATGTTGACCGTTATCTTTGAGCAATGCCCAGCGAGCGCTTCGTCAATAGAGTTGTCGACGATTTCAAAGACGCAGTGGTGAAGGCCTCGCTCATTGGTGTCACCGATATACATATCGGGACGCTTACGGACGCCCTCTAGACCTTCAAGTTTCTGAATCTTTGAAGAATCGTAGACGTCATTATCAGCTGTTTTGGGGCTTTTTGTTTTGCTTGTTTTTTCGGGCTTTTCTTTGTCTGGCATAAGCTGAAAAAACTAAGGATGCTTTTGCAGTGTTACGACTAAAAAGTGCCGTCTGGGAACATTTTTTATTTTTATTTTATCTAACTGATAAACAAGGGTTTAGGGTTAAAAAAGGCGTCAAAATCGAGTCTTTGAAAAATAAGTTTACTTATTGAGTCAGAATAGTAGGTTTTGAAGCAGTGAAAGTCTCAAATAAACTGGAATATGCTTGCCGGGTAATGTCACAATTAGGGCGTACTTATGGTCAAGGATTGATGGTGCACGTGGAGACTTTGGCGGAGGCCGAGGACGTACCCGCTAATTATTTAGTACAAATTTTAAATGAACTGCGAATCTCGGGCTTGATTGTGAGTAAGCGCGGTAAGCAGGGAGGCTATGCCTTGTCACGAGCACCTAAAAGGATACTGCTGAGCGAGATCGTGCAGGCTTTGGATCCAGAATTATTAGAATCAAATTGCGCGTACAGCGGTCATTCCGGTGAACGGGTAAGTAAAATTTGGTCGCTCATTGGTGCTGATTTATGCAAGCAGCTAGAAAGCTACACCCTGGAGGCGTTTATTGTGAACGATCAGGGTGAAATGTACTACATTTAGATGGGCTGACCAGGGGCAAAGGATTGCCTAGAATTGCCAAAATATCGGCACCAGGAGTACCGTAACTGCACAGCATATGATGTTGAGGGGCAGGCCAACCTTGGTGAAGTCTTTGAATTTATAACCACCGACGCCGTAAATGTAGGTGTTGGTTTGGTAACCAATAGGAGTTGCAAAACTAGCAGAGGCAGCGACACAGGTGCCAATCACAAATGGGCGTGGATCGACGCCGAGCGCTAGAGCGACTCCAAGGGCAATGGGCACCATGAGCGCGACAGCTGCATTGTTGGAGAGAAACTCTGTAAAGACGGAGGTCATTACGTAGATGACTAATAACATCGCCACTGTTTGGAGGTGTAGTGGTACGATGCTATTGACGAAGATTATGAGACCCTCAGCAATGAGAAGGCTGGCTCCGGTGCTATCCATAGCAACCCCAAGCGCTAGCATGCCAAAGATAATGACTAAGATGCTCCATTCTATGGAGGCATAGGCCTCTTTGGGTTTCATGCAGCCGCTAAGAAGAATGACTGCCACTCCAAGACTGGCAGCTGCGATAATTGGGACGACATTAAAGGAAGCTAGGAGGACGACGCCAGTACAGACAAAGAGGGCTATGGGCATTTTAGCACGAACGTCTTGGGTCGGAACACGAGGTCGGTCAAGGAGGATTAATTCTTCGTTATTGGTTAGGTTTTCGATGGCTTTATTTGGACCCATCATGAGCAGGGTGTCTCCCGGTTGCAGGCGTAGCTCGTTGAGTCGTTCACGTTGATTTTCCCCTTTGCGATGAATCGCAACCACGACCATCCGAAACCGTTGGCGGAAATTTATTTCTCCAAGAGTATTTCCGGCAATGGTGGCATTGGGTGCGACAACCGCTTCAACTATGGCACCTTCATCAGTAGCGATGGTTTCGAGGTCATCTGAAAGTTCTGCCTGCAAGGCGATGCCTTTTTCCGAGCGAGCGGCTGCGATGCCGGAGGGGTGGCAAGCCATGACTAAGCGGTCGCCTGCTTCCAGTCGGGTTTGATTTAGGTCTTCCTCGACGGCGACCCCGTGGCGCACTATTTCTAGTAAACGGATACGGCGCGTTTTTAGGAAGCTGCACTCGGAGGCGGGTTTGCCTACCAGGTTTGAGTCGGCGCGAACAAAAGCTTCTGTGATGTATTCTTCTCTTTCCTCTTCGCTAAGAATAGAAGTGAGGTTTTCACGGCGTGGCAGGAGGCGGTTTCCGAAGAATACCAAATAAATCGTTCCAGCGACCAGAATGGGTAAACCAACCGCTGATATTTCAAACATACCAATAGCTTCGTGTCCTGCTTCCACTAAAATTCCGCTGGCTAGTAGATTGGTACTCGTGCCGAGGAGGGTGCAGGTGCCACCAAAAATAGAGGCATAGGAAAGGGGAATGAGTAGTTTTGAGGAGGGGAGGCCCATTTCCCGCGAAAGCGTCAAGATCACGGGCATGAGCACAATTACGACTGGAGTGTTGTTAACAAAAGCCGAGACTGCGGCAACGCCTAGAATCATGACAAAAAGGAAACGTTTGTAAGGGAGCTTTACCATACGTCGGAGGTAACTGGTAATTAGATCAATCGCGCCGGTGCGTTCCAGGGCCGCACTCACAATGAACATAGCGGCAATCGTGAGGGGTGCGGAATTACTAAAAACCGTTAGTATATTTTGGAAATCTGGTAAATCAGAACTGCCTGACAGCATGCTGACAAAGAGCAAAACCGCAAATACGGTCAGTGAAGTGAGATCAGGTGGAATGCGCTCCCAGATAAAACTAATTATAGCGAAAGCGAGTAATCCAAAGACAAAGTAGATTTCCCAGGACATGGAGAATATTTATTAAACAAAGGTGTAAACTGTTTATAATGGTTGATGAAGACAAGTGTGCATTATGTGTAAAAAAAGCGTTTGCAGGCTATCAATATGAATGGCTAATGTAAATTGGTTTATAAGTACGTTTGGAAGTATGAATAAGGAGGCATTTTATTATTGTTTGCTGGAGACTTTGCGCTTGGAGGCAAAGCACGCCGTGGATGCCTCCAAGGACGCCGCATCTTATGCGACCGACGAAGAATCGCGTGCACAGTCTAAGTGGGATACACAGGGACTGGAAGCATCGTACCTCGCGGCGGGGCAGGCAGGACAGGCGATGCTATGGGCAAACGCAGTCGAGGAATTGCAGTCGGAACGAGTCACGCTTTTGCAAGCAAAGGATCAAGTATCCCTAGGAGCATTGTTGCGCTGTGCCTTTGAGGCGGGAGAGGAATATTATTTTTTTGCCGGAGTGGCCGGAGGTCAAGTGGTGCTGCTTGATTCAAAAGAAGTAACGGTCATTACGCCTCAATCTGAACTGGCGCATTGTTTGTTGGGATTGAAAGCAGGAGATGCTTTTACCCTGCGCAATGGTCGAGCGGGGCAGATTTTATCGGTTGAGTGAGCTCTCTTATTTCCAAAGATAGCTTTGGGCAGAGCCCAGAATTTTGCCGTTTGGGTCGAGTAGGGTAAACTTCCAGGCTGCCGGCGTGTGTTCTCTTTGATAGGGCCAATCGGTACCGGTTAAACCGAAGAGTAGTTGGCTGCTGTTGCCGCGTTTGGATGGAAGGGTGAGTTCAAAGCGTTGAGCCTCGGATTGCTTGGGCGTGTAAAGCTCTGCGATTAATAGTGTTCCGGAAGGGAGATCCTTTACTTTCTGATCGAGCCGAAGGGTGAAATAAAAGCCTTCACGGCTGTTTGCTTGCGTGCGCACAACCGTGCGCTTTCCATGTGCTTCTACGCCAGTAAGAAATTCATTGATCCGCTTAAAAGAGCTCTCAGGCTTATATTCCGGCTGAATTTTCTGAATTTCTGTAGCCTCAATTTTTGGTGGCGGCTTAGTGGAGCAAGCGACCCAGGCCAAGCAAAGGAGAGAGAGAAAAACGGAACGAACCATAGGCAATAGCATTTTAAGCAGGGCGTATTTGTCAACGTTTGGTGGAACAGATTACCTTGGATTCAGTAAGTGCGCGAAGGAGCAACCCGCAAGGTTTCGAATCGGTTGGGGTCAATTTCTTGAATAAAGCGACTTGGGTTCATGCGCATAACGTTTTGCCCACGTTGGTTGAGCATGGGGTAACTTAAATAGAGTTCATCCATCGCTCGGGTGACTGCTACATAAAAGAGACGGCGTTCTTCTTCTAGATCGCCGCTGTCAATGGTGCGCTGGAGTGGAAAGAGCCCGTCGGCTAGACCGATGACAAAGACCACTGGAAATTCCAAACCTTTGGCTTGGTGGATCGTGGTCAGGCGGAGGCAGTTTTTTTGATCTTCCGGAGAGCGTTCATTGCTTTCGGATGCCAAGAGGACCAGTTGTGCGAGGAGTTCTTCCATGGTCTCATAACGATTTGCAAAAGCGATGAGGCTTTGTAGGTCATCTTCACGGTCGTTCCAATTGGGATAAATTTCTCGAATGTAACTGCCGTACCATCCTTGTAGTGCCAGTTCGACTACTTCATTAGGGGCATTTTCAGTCAGGGCTTGGTTGATTTCTAGAATGGTGGCGACCAAAGAAGGCCAAGTTTCGCTGGCAGCGGCTGGTACTTTTCGCAGGACCTTGTCATCTGTTAAAGCGTCACAAAAATCGCGGGATTCTTTTTCAGCGAGTTCCCGAGTAAAGGCATGAATGCGTTCAGCTGTTTTAGGGCCGACTTTAGGCAGGAGGGTGGTGAAGCGGGTAAATGCTGAGATGTCGGCAGGATTTGAAGCAAAGCGTAACTGAGCGGTGAAGTCCTTAATATGTGCTTGTTCAAAGAAGCGAACTCCGCTGGTGATTTGATAATCAATATTTCTGCGAGAGAGCTCCATTTGCAGATCCATTGCATGAAAATGGGCGCGGTAAAGAATCGCAATGTCGGAGAGATCACGGCCTTCATCGATTAAGCCCTCTATGCGTTGTAGGATAAAATTTGCCTGTCCGCGGGTGTCCATCATAGGAACAAAGTAGGGCAGTTGCCCATCTACTTTAACCGGTCGCAATTCTTTATGGTAACCGCGTCCAGATGGTTGGTGCGCGAGGATGGCGTTAGCAAATTCCAGAATCTGAGGGGTGCTACGATAATTGGTCTCAATTTTATGGAGCTTCGCTCCAGGGTGGCGATCTTCGAAACGCATGATGTTGTCAAAGTCTGCGCCACGCCAGGTGTAGATGCATTGTGCGTCATCGCCGACAGCCATGATTTGATGGTGTGCGCCAAATTGCTCGATGATTTCAGACTGCAAACGGTTGGTGTCTTGAAATTCATCTACGAGAATGTGTTTAAAGCGATCCTGGTAAAGAGTGGCGATATCAGGATTTTCCTTAAGAAGCTTTAGGAGGTGCTCTAGGAGGTCGTCGTAATCAACAACCTGTTGTTTGAGTTTTTCGACTTGGTAGGCTTGGTGAAATTCAACTGCTTTATCGGCAATGCCGTCGAGCAGGGGAAAGTATTCGCTGGCTTGCTCCCTAACTGGGGAACAGGTGTTACGTGCGAAGCTGATCATATTGGCGAGCACCTTCGGCTTGGGGTTGTGCTTGCCCTTGATGAATTTTGAATCAACGGATTGAATGCAGTTTTTGAGGACAGATTCTGCTTCGCCTTCATCTAGGATGGAATAGTGACGCTTGAGGCCGATTTTTTCACCATGAACTCTTAATATACGCTGGGCGATGCTGTGAAAGGTACCACCCCAGAGTTGTCGCCTAGGGATACCGGTTAAATCTTCCACCCGTTCAAGCATTTCACGAGCGGCTTTATTCGTAAATGTGAGTAAGAGGATTTCATTAGGCTGAATGCCCTGATGTAAAAGATAGGCCACCCGATAGGTAAGGGTGCGGGTCTTGCCTGAACCAGCGCCCGCTAAGACTAGAGCAGGTCCCGGTTCAGCGGTCACGGCAGCGTGTTGCTCCTCGTTTAATTCACCCGCAAAATCAATCGGGGGGAAGTTGGGCATAAGGTGGTCAATCGGCTCGGACATCTGTTTTAATAAGGGAAGCCTTTGCGCTCGGTGCAAAACAAAAGCGTATTTTGAGGAACTGGATTTACTCTGCAAAGCAGGGTTGCGGTTTTTCGCAAGCTGGTTTGCCTAGTAGGGGTGCAAATTATACCATCTGAAAATGTGAGCCAATACCGCAAGGAGGACCTGCGGATTTTTTTGGCAGCCTGTCGCGAGGCGGCCTGCGAAAAGGAACACTTTCAACTGGCGAGTATTTCTATGGAGGTGGATGGCATCGAACCCTTAAAGGTGCTCGAAGCGATTTCCAAAGTTGGGGAACAACACTTTTATGTGGAACGGCCTGCAAAGTCTCTAGCACTCGCAGGGGCGGAAGCTCTCGTGGAAGGGCACTTCTCCGGCGCGGATCGGTTTCAAGCAGTGAAGGATTTTGCGGAGAAAATTCTGGAAAACACCATTTCAGTCGGGGATCTCTCCGCGCCCTTTGCGGGTCCACATTTCTTCACTGCTTTTACTTTTGAGTCCACTGTTTCCAAGGCAGCTGAATACGCTGCTGCAAGTGTTTTTGTGCCACGTTGGCAGGTTTCACGTATGGGTGACCGCTACGGCGCAGTTGCCAATGTGCGCATCGACCCCGATTGCGATTTAGATCAAGCCGTGGAAGGGGTATGGACCGCTTACGAAAAGTTCTCCGCGTTCAATTACACCGCAGAATCTGCTGGCAAGCTTTCGGGTGATGCAGAAATCAAGGTGGTGGAGGATATTGAACTGGGTGAACGACCCTTTGCTGAACTCGTCGAAGCAGCCTTGTTAGATATTCAAAACGGCGCCTACGACAAGATTGTCCTCTCACGTGTGCGGGAACTGACCGCTGACTGCGACTGGCAACCGCTTAAAGTCCTCGATCGTCTTCGCAGTCGCTTCAAAGATTGCTTTACCTTTTCGCTCGGGAATCGTGACGGCAGTTGCTTTATCGGAGCCAGTCCCGAACGCCTCTTGGAAATCCGTGAAGGACGTCTGCGAACGGAAGCCATTGCGGGCTCCGCTCCACGGGGCAAGACTGCCGACGCGGATGCTGCCCTTGCGAGTGATTTATTAAACAGCGAAAAGGATTTATGGGAACACGCCTGTGTGCGGGACTCCATCATTCGTCGTCTCTTCGCGCGGGGGATCAGTGGAAAATCTCGGGGTGGTCCCAATTTGCTGCCCCTAGCCAACGTTCAGCATCTTCGCACCCCTATCGAAGCCGAGGTTATGCGCGGTGTCCACCTCCTTGATATCGCTGAAGAATTACACCCGACACCAGCGGTCGGTGGTACCCCTCGCCAAGCAGCCCTACAAGCGCTTCCGGGGCTTGAGACTTCTCAGCGCGGACTCTATGCAGGTGCGCTTGGATGGTTTAATCACCTCAACGAAGGTGATCTCATTGTCGGTATCCGATCCGCCCTTATTAAAGGTAAAACTGTAAAATTATACGCAGGTGCTGGTGTTGTTGAAGGCTCCACCCCTCAGGGAGAAATTGCGGAAACCGATATGAAGCTCCGCGCCCTCTACGAAGCCCTCGTGCCCGAGGGTAGGGCATTGAGGGGTGACGTTTAAGTGCAGTTCAGTCGTTTACCCGCTCGACTGGTTAAGCCATTTTATTTGTGTGAATTGTATCCGCTTTAGGTTGAATTGTAGCCGCTTTGTGAGCCAATACCGCCAGAACTTTTACTGCTAGGTGAACTTGTCCAAGAAGACACCGTCAAGTCGTTAAAAATCAACAGTGCTTCACCGGTGGAACGTGCGTCGATTATACCTTCTTCAACCGATGAACCGCTGTATTTTAGGTAATCTATTTCACAGAACATCGAATGCGGATAATCGTGCGATAGGGCACGGGTTGCCCGTCACATTTGGTTCAAGTTTCGGTTGGGTTGGATTTCGATTCCTGTGATGTGTGTGCCCTTCAAACTGAAATTTAACTGTGTTACTCTGTATGCCAGTGATGCTGTCATGTATCAGAGTTTATGAAATGTAGGATTTTCATGAATTTATAAGATAGGGTATAATACTTTAAATTTGGGTTAAAGCATTTATTTACGATAAGTTCATCCGTAGCGCTAGGTGGCATTTAAGCGGTAAAGCGAGTCCCTTTTCCACGCTCAATCTCGCTTTTTACTGGGCTTAGAGGGTCGGCGTCAGAAAGTTTGTAATGTGGTGGCGTGGATAGGGATTTATTAGCACGATATCACAGGCTTTGGATAGCTATCTAGGTTTATCACTACCCCAATTTCATCAACAACTCTGCTCGTATACAGGTCTTTTCCTGTGCTTTGATTTTTGCTAAACTCTTAACTAATGGTGTTATTTTTTCCCAACGAAGCCAATCCAGAGGAACAACGCTGTGCCGCTACACCTGACTCGGTAAAGCGCTTGCGTCTGCTCGAGGGTTCACTGGAAGTACGTGTGGAATCTGGTTTGGGTCTAGGTGCTGGATTTTCAGATGCGGATTTTGAATCGGCGGGTGCGAAAGTGGTGGATTCACGTGCATCCGGTTTGCAGGGTGCGTCCCATATTTTGCGCATTCATGCTCCGAGTGTTGAGGCTTTAAAGGAATATCCCAAGGGCGCGGTGTCGGTCAGTCTTTTGGATCCTTACAACAACGCTGCTTTGTTGGGTGCATTTGCTGATCAGGAGGTGGACGCTATCAGCTTAGAGATGATTCCACGGACGACCCTAGCGCAGAAGATGGATGTGCTGAGTTCGCAGGCAAATTTGGCAGGCTATGCCTCGGTGGTATTGGCATCTCAGATTTTAGGGAAGGTTGTGCCGATGATGATGACTCCGGCCGGAACGATTTCGCCCGCACGGGTATTTGTGATTGGGGTAGGGGTTGCCGGATTGCAGGCCATCGCCACCGCTAAGCGATTGGGAGCACGAGTAGAGGCTTTTGACACGCGTGCGGTTGCTGAAGAGCAGGTAAAATCATTGGGTGCAAAATTTGTGAAGATTGATCTCGGCGAGACCGGTCAGACCGAGGGCGGTTATGCTAAGGAATTAACGCCTGAACAGATTGAGTTGCAGCAAAAGGGCATGGCAAAGATTTGTGCTGCTTCGGACATCGTCATAACGACGGCGAAATTGTTTGGGCGTCCGGCGCCGCGCATCGTTACCGCAGAAATGTTATCGGGGATGCGTGCGGGTGCGGTAGTGGTAGATTTAGCCGCCGAGACGGGCGGCAATGTTGAAGGCACGATGCCTGGTGAAGTAACTACGACCGACGGCGGGGTGAAGGTGGTGGGAACCCGTTGCCTTGAGGGCATGGTAGCTCGTGATGCTTCCGAAATGTTTGCCGCAAATTTATTCGCACTGGTGGAGCATTTTTATGAAGCAGATTCCGCTTCGCTCGCGCTTGATCGTGAAGATGAAATCCTGGAAGGTTGCCTGATGGTGCGTCAGGGCAAGATTATCCACGAACAGTTCAAAAGCTCAGTTTGATATGGAACTCGTACTATTATTATTCATTTTCGTACTTGCGGCTTTTTTAGGCTTTGAGCTGATCGCCAAGGTACCATCGCAGTTACATACGCCTTTGATGTCTGGCTCAAATGCGATATCCGGCATCACGGTCGTCGGGGCGATCTTGGCAGCTGGTGCTTTTGATTCTCCCATTGGGAAGTGGCTGGGTCTAGCTGCTTTGATTTTGGCGACCGTAAATGTGGTGGGTGGCTATCTCGTGACCGATCGCATGCTCGCGATGTTTAAAAAGAAAGGGGACTCGAAGAAATGAGTACGACTTTTCTTAATATCGCTTACATCATAGCGGCTATTTTCTTTATCTTTGGGATTAAAATGCTGGGGTCAGCCGACACCGCGCGCAAAGGTAACCTGGTTTCGTCTCTGGGAATGCTTTTAGCAATTGTGGTTACCCTGTTTCAGACAGGAATGGATTTAACCTTAATATGGATCGGTCTCGGTATTGGGGCTGCGATTGGGATTGTTTGGTCAAAGGTGGTCAAAATGACGGGCATGCCGGAGTTGGTTGCTTTATTTAATGGATTTGGTGGACTGGCTTCTGTGTTGGTTGCTTGGGCAGGCTATCAAGAATTTTTTGATATGGGTATGTCCGATAGTAGCGTGCACCCCTCCTTCACGGCTGCGGTAACATCGGCAGCTGTCTGGATCGGCGCTCTGACCTTCTCCGGCAGTGTGATTGCTTGGTTGAAGTTGTCAGAAAAAATTGCAGGGAGTCCGGCAGTCCTGCCCATGCAGCGAATAGTCGGACTTGTTTTATTGCTGGTTTCGATTGGCTCCGCAGTTGTTTACAGTTTATATCCCGATGCGGGTTTTGCTTATGAACTTTTCCTAGCGGTGCTCATTGCGGGCATTGTTTTAGGGCTGGTGGTGGTGCTTCCAATCGGGGGTGGGGATATGCCGGTGGTGATATCGTTGTTGAATAGCCTCTCTGGCTTGGCGGCCTCTGCGGCAGGTTTTGCCATTCAAAACAACGTCTTGATTGTGGCCGGTTGTTTAGTCGGTTGTTCGGGATTAATTTTAACGATGATCATGTGCAAAGCCATGAATCGAACGCTGACTCATGTCCTATTCAGCGGTTTTGGAGGCAGTAAAAAAGGAGTATCGGAAGCAGTTGAGGGCGAAATGAAAGCGGCCTCAGCTTCGGATGCTTACTATGTTTTGGAGGCTGCCCGCTCGGTGGTGATTATCCCCGGTTACGGCATGGCCGTTGCCCAAGCGCAACACACTGTTAAAGAACTGGGTGAAATTCTTGAGGAAAATGGGGCAGAGGTTTTTTACGCGATCCACCCAGTTGCGGGTCGTATGCCAGGTCACATGAACGTGTTGCTCGCGGAGTCTGATGTGCCTTACGAGCAACTCGTGGAGATGGATTCTATCAATCCGCGTATGCCTTCGGTCGATGTCGCCATTGTCATTGGAGCCAACGACGTCGTAAATCCGGCTGCCTCTGATGATCCAGGGAGTCCGATTTACGGGATGCCCATCATTAAGGCGCACGAAGCTCAAACAGTCTATGCCTTAAAACGAGGACAAGGCGCTGGATTTTCTGGACTCGTTAACAAACTCTATTTCTTGGAAAAGACTCGTATGCTATACGGTGATGCCAAAGAGACCGTGGCCTCACTGGTCAATGAGTTTAAAGCTTGAAGGCTGCGTGGATAACTAGCCCACCATCCTAAAGCCTCCGCCACAAGCGAAGCAGAAATGGCTGCTCAGGCTGGGATCGAACCAGCGACCAAGTGATTAACAGTCACCTGCTCTACCGCTGAGCTACTGAGCAGCAAGGGTTTCTTGCCTGATTCTTTGGCTGATCCGTTCGACACGAACCATAAATCAAAGAATCAAACGTAAGTACAAATACCAAACCAGCAGACTCCGTGTTTACAAGTCAAAAGATGGGAAATTTGTAATTGATGGCGTCCTTAATATGCGCGCATGGGATGGGTAGCAGTGCAAGCGATTCTACGAGGTATATTTCGAGGCATAAAAAATCCCCTGCACGTAGAAAATGAAAACTACCTGCAGGGGATTTTATGATTAAATTGGATAATTTCCTTCGCCTTTGCTTACAAAATTA
>CATINC010000015.1 GCA_949524905.1 Opitutia bacterium UBA7350
ACCGGTTGGCGATTATTTAAGCCATCAACGGTGTCCAATGCATCACTGGTATTGCTCTTGGAGGACCAAACTCCAGTCCAGCGCTCTTGTCCAGCAGGACCACGCTCACCCGGTGCCAGCAAAATATCCGATCGAGCCGTCACCCGTTGATCCGGTCCCGTGTAGCGTTGCAAATCTCCCAGAGCAATCATGGCACCCAGTTGAGCATTTAAGCGTGCCTCCAACTGTTTCAAACTCGTCGAGGCGACGCTGTTCTCGACCTGTAGCAAAGTCGATAGGCTCAGTACCAAAAGCAAAATGAAGGACATCAAGGACAAAGCGATGACCAAGGCAAAGCCGTGTCTTGAATTTGCAACTGGGGTATTGGAAACTGGGGCAGAGAATGCAGACATTATAAATTCAAAACAATTTCATAAACGTAACCCTATTCTACTCGATTCATATTGTCTATGAAATCGCTTTTAATAAAACTTAAAATAACGATACGTGAACGTACCGCAATCCGCAAAATACGCTTTATTTATATATTCTCTTTAAGAAATGCGGTTCACCGCTTTTGTAAGCGCGTTTAAAACCGACTAAGGGGGTATTTTACTCCGCGATTTCGTCTGCCCACAAACGCTCAGGATCCTGACGCCTCCGGATGAGCCGAGTACTTCCGTCAGTTTCGAGGAGAATTTCGGCAGCTTCAGGGTAGGAATTATAATGCTTGGTGCTCATAGCAGCACAATAGGCTCCAGTTCCGTCAATAACACATAAGTCCCCGATCTGGGCACGCGGCAGCTCGCGCGGCGCGAGCAATTCGGGATCACCTGGGGCGGGACTCAAAATATCACCCGACTCACAGCAATGCCCTGCGATGACATAAGGCACGGACCCAATTGATGGCTCAGCCTGCAGGAGAGTCACGGGATGTTGCGCCCCATAGAGCGAAGGCCGCAGCAATTCCGTCATGCCGGTGTTGAGCTTGAGAAATTCATACCCTTCCGGCCCGGTCGAGGATAGGTCCTGCACCCGAGCCAGTACCGCCCCTGCGTTTGCCAATAAAAAGGTGCCTGGTTCAATTTCGAGATGAATTTCTCGACCAGTCTCTGCGGCAAACTCACGAAATTTTTCCGCCACTGGAGCACCGCAGGTTTGAAGATCAGTCCCCTGGTCGTCGGGCATCCGCGCAACTTTATAACCCCCACCGAGGTTCAAAGTATGCGCCTCTGGAAAAGCTCGTACGAGATCGAGACTCATACTGGAAATTTTTTGCCATACGGCGGGGTCGCTTCCTGAACCGATATGGGTATGGATGCGTACAACCTTGAGCTTAAAACGCTCAACCATTGCCTGTACTTGTGGCAACCACTCGTGCCATATTCCAAAACTGGAAGCGAGACCGCCTACATTCGTGCGGTTATTTCCGCCTGAACCCGCTCCTGGGTTAAAGCGTAATCCGATTTCACCTCCCTCAAAGGCCGCTCCATAACGTTCCAATTGATTTAAAGAACAAGCATTTAACAAAACCCCCTGCTCGCAAAGCGCTGCAAAGTTATCAGGCAATTCTTGAGTGCTCAGTGAAACTTGTACAGGAGCGTAGCCTGCTGCCAATGCGCGGCGCACTTCGTAACCGGAACTGGCATCTATATCCAAACCCGCTGCCAAAAAGCGTCGCAAAATTGCACCACTAGGACAGGCCTTCATCGCATAGCGCGCGGTTAACCCATATGCATTTGGAAAAGCCTTTACGGCAGCAGCATTTGCATCAAGGGCGCTAGCATCGTAGACATAACAAGGTGTGCCGTGTTTTTCAGCGATACTGTAGGCACTCGAATAATCCAGAAAACGTGACTGGGTACTAGTGGGCATATCTCCAGCAAACTTGCTCCTGCCTGAGAGGCAAGCGTCGAGTCATCTTTCAAAAACAGGCCCCTGATTCAGCATCCTGAGGTTTTGGTAGATCAATTCGGTGTCGCTGCCGACCTCGAAAATAATGCAGGTCTCGAAAACCCCTCGCTCGCAAAAGCCCCAAAACCGACTCAAAATGCTGCCCTACAGAACTCGGTTTATGCGCATCTGAACCCATCGTTAAGTTCACACCCATTTCACTAGCCCAGTCCAAAATCAATGGATCTGGATGGACCTCAAAGTCGCCCTTCGTTAAGCCACTTGTATTCACTTCCATGCAAATATCTGCATCCACAACCGACTGCAGAAATTCTCGGATGACCGTCTCGTGCTCCCTTGGGTCAAAATGCGAAACAACCCCATAAGTGCGAATTACATCCGGGTGCGACAAGCTATCATAGCGACCGGACTCGGCTCCGTCCTTTAAATGTCGAAAATAAGAGTCAATCTTCATGGCATCATCCTTAATTTTATTTCGTTTCAACCAACCCAAGTAACTCGGGCACTGAGCATGCAATGAACCCAGAACAAAATCAAAATCATAGGCTGCCAGTACCACATCCATTGATTCCATGTGGGTCTCGTCCGGGAAAACCTCTGCCTCGATCCCGCAAAGCACTTCTACCCCAAAGTCGCTGGCAACCTCAGCAACCTCGGCAACCATTTCAAGGTATTGTTTCAAATCCTCGGGCGCCATCCGAATACCCGCTTGGCCAAAATCTTCCCATTCCATCGGAATGTGGCAAGTGATTGTTATTAAATCGATCCCTTGATCCCTGGCCGCAAGGGCATACTCAATCGGATGCCCTATAGCGTGTCCGCAAAGCGGTGTGTGCATATGGCAATCGATGCGCATGTTAATAGTCTCCTTAAGGTGCCAGTCGTTCCACTCGCCAGTTGCCCTCTTTCGCGCAGTGGTAAACGAAACGATCGTGCAAACGACTGGAACGCCCCTGCCAAAATTCAAAACGAATGGGTACAATACGGTAACCACCCCAATGATCCGGCAAGGGTATTTTTCCAGCCGCGTATTTTGCTTTCATTTGTTCCCATTTGGTCTCCAAAATTTGACGCGAGCTAATCACCTTACTCTGAGGAGAGGTCCATGCGCCCAACTGACTCGCCAACGGACGCGAGAGAAAATACTTAAGAGACTCCGCCTTGCTTATGCGCTCCACACGTCCAGCAATATTGACCTGACGCTGCAACGGCAGCCAGAGAAAATTTGCCGAGACCTGGGGGTTCATCTCGATGTCACCCGCTTTACGGCTCTCGTAGTTTGTATAAAAGACTAAACCCTTCTCTGAAAAATCCTTTAGCAAAACAATGCGGGTCGCCGGTTGACCACTGAGGTCTGCCGTTGCCAAACAAAAAGCATTGGGTTCCTCCAATTCGCAGTCTTCCGCAGCGGCATACCATTCTTGAAACTGAGCAAATGGGCAGACCGCTAAATCCTTAAGATCTAAAGTTCCCTTTTGGTAATCTGCTCTGCGATCCGATAAATCCATGATTATTTAATATCTTTATAAAGCTAAAGCCTGCAACCATAAGCCCCTAAATTTACCGTTCCGCCAGCCAGCGTTCAGACTCAATAGCTGCCTGACAACCCATCCCTGCTGCGGTGATCGCTTGACGATACACATGATCTACACAATCACCAGCGGCAAAGAGGCCGGGCACTGAAGTCTGCACCTGGCTGCCTGTTTCCGGGATAATATAACCGTCCCCATCGCGCTCCAATAAGCCCTCTGCAAAGTCAGTATTTGGAATATGCCCAATAGCGATGAATGCACCCTTACACGGTATTTCTCTAAGTTCGCCACTAAGGGCATCTTTTACTTGAATAGCTCGCACTTTGCCGCTCTCGTCAGGCAAAATTTCCTGCGGCAAGGAATTCCAAGCCATCTCAATCTTTTCGTGAGCCATTGCTCGTTCAGCCATAATCTGTGATGCTCGCAGGCTATCCCTACGGTGAATCAAGGTGACCTTAGAGCAAAAACGTGTTAAAAAGAGTGCTTCTTCACAAGCGGAATCACCCCCACCCACCACCACGACATCCATGTCACGATAAAAAGCCCCATCACAGGTTGCGCAGGTTGTCACCCCTTTGCCACCAAACATTTCTTGTTCACCAGGAATGCCCAGTAAACGTGGGCGCGCGCCCGTTCCAATAATCACGGTGCGTGCTTCAAAAACCTTATCACCCGCATGCAGTCGCTTCACTTCAGCCTCTACTTCGATGCGGTCAATTTTGGCATGCTCATAGCGCGCACCAAATCGAGCCGCTTGTTTTCGTAAATTATCCATCATAGTGTATCCATCGATTCCCTCAGGGAAGCCCGGGAAATTCTCAACTTCTGAAGTTGTTGTCAGCTGACCACCAGGTTGCGTTCCCTCGAGTACAAGCGGGTTTAATTGAGCGCGTCCGGTATAAATAGCGGCGGTCAATCCCGCGCAACCGGTTCCAAGAATAATGACATCTTCCATAATATTTGTATTCGGTGTAAAAATTTGATTTTCTCTGCAAGATGTAGTCCTTCTCATACATCTCAAGCACTTTCAGCTTTTCACCGCAAACTCCTTCGATCAGCCTGTGCCCTAATGGATTTAATAGACAGTCATTGCCACCTACAAGGATTTCAACGAGCGAACACCCTTCAGGCCGTATTAGACCGCGCCGCAGAAGTGGGAGTTGGGCAAATGATTGCGGTGGGCACTGCTCCGAGTGATTGGGTTCCTTATCGGGAATTATCGACTACCCATACGGGGAAAATCCACTACACCGTAGGACTTCACCCATGTTATGTAGAAGCCGACTGGGAAAATGACGTGACCCAAATCTCTCCTTTTTTCATGCCACCCAACTCGCCTTGTGCCCTTGGCGAAATCGGTCTCGATTATTTTCATTTACCAAAAGATCCGGTCACCGCAGGTGAAACGATGATTTACCAAGAGGCCGCCTTTCGTGAACAGCTTGCCCTCGCCCGTGAACTCGCGGTGCCGGTTGTTATTCATAGTCGAGACGCCTTTGATGATACCTGTCGTATGATTGATGAATCTGGGATTAATTGGCAAAAGGTTGTTTTTCATTGCTTCAGTTACGGCCCAGATGAAATAAAACAAATCAACGAACGTGGCGGGCGCGCATCCTTTACCGGAATCGTGACCTACAAAAATGCCGAAGCGGTACGCGCCGCCCTCATAACTCAAGGACCTGAACGCCTCATGCTGGAAACTGATTGCCCTTACCTAGCACCAGAGCCACACCGAGGTGGTGGCAATGAACCTGCTTTCGTTCAATATATCGCAAGCCGTTGTGCGGCCGAATTAGGTTTAGCAGAGGAAGCCCTCGCCTCCCAAACCAGCAAGAATGCTCGCGAGTTTTTTAATCTAAACTGATTTGATCATGGCCGCTGCAATTAAAATTTTATTAACGGTAGTCTTACTTCTAATCCTTTGCTTGGGACTTCCCTACTTCATTCATTTAGAGCAGGCAATGCGAACGATCCGAACAAGCCAAGTAGAGGCTTCACCAGAGAAGACAAACGATGCCGACACAGCTGAGCCTGAAACCAAAGTTCTTTCAACCGCCGTCATGGATACGGAGCTAAATCTAACAGAACGCCCAAGCCTTGCACTCCCTTTATCACCAGCAGAATCACTTTTACATGAAGCACGTCGTCGTGCGGAACTGGACCCCGCTCATGCAATGAATTGGCTACAGGAGCAAAATCCCAGCGCCTCTCGCTTGCAAGCGATGTTAGAAGTAGTCGCTTTATGGGCAAGCCGTGATGCGGAAAGTACACTCCTCTGGCTTGAATCTAACGCCCGTGGCATCGCTCGCCGTGAAACCCTCAACAATGGCGTGACCCTCTGGGGCGAAACTGACCCACAGGCTGCCGCCGAATGGATCCGTGGCATGGTCAATGACGGCAGTAAAGATGTCGCTGCCGCCGCGCTCGCAAGGTCTTGGGGTACACAAGATGCTCCTGCCACAGCTTCATGGATTGAAGGTATTTCCGCAGGCCCGACCCGCACCGCTGCCGCTCAAGCCCTCCTAGAAACGTGGGTCACGAGCAATCCCGTCGCTGCCGCCGAATGGGCAGCTCAACTGACCCACTCAGAATCAAGCAAAGCCCTTGAATATTGTATCGCAAAATTGACCGAAACAGATCCTTCCACGGCAGAAGCGCTTCTGCGGACCTATCAACCTGCCCTACCGCAAGCACCCTTACTAGAAGCTTACATACAAAGCCTAGCGCAAAGAGACCCCGCCCTTGCGGCCGTCTGGCATGCCGAACTTGCGGCAAACGACCCGCTCAAAACTAAAGCTGGCGCCAATATATTACTACGAGAATGGGCGCTCAGTGATTCAGTCGCTGCTTCAACTTGGCTCAGCGACCAAGGACCCGGCCCTTACCGTGACGCTGCCATCACCGGCTTCGTTCAAAGCATCCAAAAACACGCCCCAGATGCTGCCACCCTCTGGAGCAACGCTATCGACGAACCATTGAAGCGCGTTCGTTACCTAGCCGAATCCCTTGAATCTTGGAATACTTACGATTCTAAAGCCGCTAAAGTTTGGCTACAGGAAGCTGGACTAGAACCCGACTTACGAAGCGAACTCAGCCGCCTGATTCAAAATTAAAACAACCTGCTTTACCGCTTGGCGTTTCAATGGAATTAACCCTAAATAACACTATGTTGCATAACCCCGACCAACTCCTGCTCCTTGCCGGCCCCTGTTCGCTTGAGAATCTTGAGACTTGCCGCCCCGTAGCCGATGCCCTCCAAGCCCTTCAAGAAAAACACTCCGAATTAAATATTTTATTTAAAGGTTCTTTTGATAAGGCAAATCGCACATCCATTACCAGTGACCGTGGTACAGGCATGGAGGACGGTCTAGAAATTTTTCAAACGATTCAAAAAGAATATGGTTTTAAAACGATCACCGATATTCATTTACCCGAACAATGTGAACCGGTCGGTGCGGTCGTGGATGCCCTCCAAATCCCCGCCTTCCTCTGCCGGCAAACCGACCTCCTGCTAGCTGCCGCCAAAACGGGTTGCACCGTAAACGTCAAAAAAGGCCAATTTCTTTCCCCTCAAGAAATGCAATTTGTTGTCAAAAAACTTGAGGAGGCTGGCGCCAATGAAATCTGGCAAACGGATCGTGGAACCACCTTTGGCTACCAAAATCTAGTTGTTGATATGCGTAGCTTCGCAATCATGCGCGAAAATA
This sequence comes from Opitutia bacterium UBA7350, assembly GCA_949524905.1. Classification (GTDB taxonomy): domain Bacteria; phylum Verrucomicrobiota; class Verrucomicrobiia; order Opitutales; family Coraliomargaritaceae; genus UBA7445. The sequence goes on from CATINC010000015.1 coordinate 7,136, forward strand.
ATCACCCCACCGTCATCGATGCTACCCACAGCGTACAACTTCCAGGTGCTGCTGGTGGCATGAGTGGCGGGCAACGCGAACACGTTCCTGCCCTAGCCCGTGCTGCCCTTGCCGCTGGTGCAAACGGAGTCTTTTTAGAAACTCATCCCAATCCGGATCTAGCAATCTCTGATGCTGCTAGCCAAATTCCCCTAGCAGAATTACCCGCCTTAGTGGAGAGCCTCCTACGCGTCTGGCAGGCGGTTCGTTAAAATGCGCATTACTGGAGGCAAGGCACGCGGCATTCAGCTCAGCGCACCTAAAGGTCGCGCCACTCGTCCTGCCACAGATCAAATGCGGGAATCGGTCTTCTCCTACTTGGGTGCCGGTCTAAAAGGCGCACGCGTTGCCGATTGCTTCGCAGGCACGGGTGCTTACGGACTCGAAGCCTTAAGTCGTGGCGCGCGCGGAGGACTCTTTGTAGAAAATAGTCCTGAAGTCGTTAGCTGCCTTCAAGCTAACCTCGCTGCAGTTGCTAAAAGCTGTGAGCTCAAAACGATCGAAGCCTGGCAGATACTCCCTCAAAAAGTTTATGCTTTAAATCATAGGCATGGTCCCTTTGACCTGATTTTTCTTGACCCGCCATATGCGATGATTGAATCCAAGATAGTAGCAATTTTTTCCGAAAACATTACTCCCATTGCAGCACCGAATGCGCGCATTTGCCTAGAGCTGCCCGGTGACCTCGTACTTACTTTCCCGGATTGGGAATGCCTCCGTCGTCTTGGAAAATCCGGCAAAGACAGACCCAGTGTTGCGGTTTACCAGCGAAAAAAAACTACAGCTCAGTCTTAGTAGGAACACGCCACAAACGCATCGCGGACGCTGTTGCACTGACAGCTGCTACTGCGGCCGTCTCTAAGCGAAGCACTTGGGCGCCCAAATGCGCCCGTTGCCAACCATTGCGGCTTAAGATATCACGCTCAGCCGACGACCACCCACGCTCAGGTCCAAGCGCGAGGGTAATCTTTATTACATCAGTCGACAATCGCTCATTGAGCGGAACGGCGGTCTCGTAATTATCGAGAGCAAGATTTAAGGCCGCAGCATCTTGTGCGTTGAGCGCGGTTTGCAAATCTGGATACATCGCCACTTCAGGAATATGGGTGCCAAACGATTGCTCCGCTCCAAGACAAAGACGCTCACGCCAGCCGTCCTGCTGCCAAAGGCTACTTCTAGCATAGGACGGCTCCCCATTTTCCGCCTCAAAGAAATCAATACGCCTCACCCCCATACTGGCGGCTTCAAACAAGAGACGCTTGGCAGTGTGAGGGCGCGGTAACCCTATGAGTAAATTAATCGGCAACGGTGGCGGAGCTGATTCTGTAGCGACAACTTCCAAGTGCACACTGCCGTCATCGGGTAATTCAGTCACCTTTGCACGGGCACGGGCATCATTGATAAATCCCACAAATACTAAACTCCCGACTTCAACGCGCAGAACTTTGAGCAGGTGTTGAGTGCGCGTATCTTTCGCCTCGATACATATCCGCTCAAAGGGCTTTTCAAAGAGCAGGAGATTCATAAATGTATTAACGGCGACGACGGCCGAATTTACTCGTGGAAGAATTACGTCGGCGACGCTTGGGAGGTGCACTCTCGGCATCGCGAATCACGGGTTCGTGGAAATATTCAAATCCCTCCAAACGACGTTGGGGGATTTGCTGATCAATGAACTTTTCAATGGCATCAATCTTAGCGGTTTCATCAGGAGCAAGAATCGTCGCAGCATCCCCGTCACGTTGTGCGCGACCCGTACGCCCAATACGGTGGACATAATCCTCACAGTGCTCCGGTACATCGTAGTTAATCACATGAGTAACATTGGCGATGTCGAGACCCCGGGAAGCAATATCGGTAGCCACCAGAATTTTTATCTCCCTATTTTTGAATTTTTCAAGCGCCTTGGTACGTGCCTTTTGTGGAAGGTTTGAGTGCATCGCAATGCAGTCATAATTTCGCTCAGTCAGCCATCGAGTGATGCGGTCTGCACCGACCTTCATTCTACAAAAGATAATCATACTGTCGATTTCCATGCTCTCAATGAGCGCGACTAATAAGTCAAATTTTTGCATCGCCCCAACAGGATAAACTTCATGTTTAACCGTCTCCGCAGGCGTTATTTTAATCGCAATGGCGATTTCAACTGGATCTTTTAAGCTGCGTGCAATCAGACGTTTGATATCCTCCGAAACGGTTGCAGAAAAAAGGAGCGTTTGGCGCTTGGGGTTGCGGCAAAGTTTAATAATGCGTTTAACATCATCGATAAAACCCATGTCGAGCATACGATCGACCTCATCGAGAATGAGTAATTCGATAGAACTTAGATCAATGCTGCCTTGTTCAACATGATCGAGCAATCGACCGGGAGTAGCGACGACGACATCCGAGCCTTTACTGAGAGCATCGCGTTGTGGCCCATAACTGACTCCACCATGTACTAGAGTCGTTTTGAGCTGAGTCTCTTTGCCGTATTTTTCAAATTGACCCTGCACTTGAGCCGCTAGTTCACGCGTGGGACCCAGTGCAAGGCAACGAGGTGCTTCACCTTTTTTATGATCTCCAAGGATGTTCAAAGCCGGTAAAGCAAAAGCAGCAGTTTTACCGGTACCCGTCTGAGCTGAACCGATAACATCTCGACCCGCAAGAATCTCGGGGATAGCTTGTGCCTGAATTGGTGTTGGTTCGTTGTAGCCCGAAGCCTGAATCGACGAAAGTATTTTGGGCCCTAGGCCCAGCTCTTGAAAGGTCATTTGTTAGAGGGTGTTGAATTGCCCGGCCTTTTCATCACCCGGGTCCTAAAAATTGATAACACATATGCTTTCTTACTGAGAATCAAGGAGAAAGCAAAATTCCTTCCGACGGTAGATTGACAGATAATCCCCAATAACTAAAATCTCATTTACATAAAAGTGACGTTATGAATCAAGAATACCGAGGCCGCATCGCACCCACCCCCACGGGTCATTTGCATTTAGGTCACGCACGCACTTTTTGGATTGCAATGGAGCGAGCAATGGAGGCTGGAGGGAAATTGATATATCGCGAAGAGGATCTCGATCCTCAGCGCTGCCGGCCAGAATACGCAGAAAGTGCCATAGAAGACTTACGTTGGTTTGGTTGCACCTGGCAAGAGGGTCCAGATTGCGGCGGCCCGCATCAGCCCTACCAACAAAGTAAGCGTTACCCACTTTACCTGCAGGCCTGGAAACATCTAAAAGAATGTGGCCTAATCTATCCTTGCGAAAAGTCGCGTCGAGATGTGGCTCACGCGACTCAGGCGCCTCATACTGATGAAGAGCAAGAGCCGATCTATCCTGAAAACTGGCGTCCGCCGATTGGATTCGGTCAAAAGCACAACGAACCCGGTGAGCTTAACTGGCGTTTTCGTGTTCCAGACCACCGCACCCTAAATTTTGACGACTTGCGCTTAGGTCCTTGTGCTTTTGAGTGCCTGCGAGATTTTGGCGATTTTCTCATTTGGCGAAAAGATGGTGTCCCTGCTTATGAACTTGCGGTCGTGGTTGATGATGCCGTGATGAATATTACTGAAGTCGTACGCGGTGAGGATTTGCTTATCTCCACGGCACGCCAGCTCTTACTATACGAAGCCTTGCAGTACTCCGCCCCAACATTTTATCACACCCCCTTGGTCGTGGATGCGGAAGGTCAACGGCTCGCTAAGCGACATCGATCCTTGAGCTTGAAAGAATTGCGTGAAGCCGGAAAAAAACCTGAGTCTTTAAGGGCTTCGGAAGCTTGGTGGTCCGGTTTGGACGAAGATCCAGAGGTCTGAGTAAACTGCGCTATTAATTATTTTCCAGCAATTCCTTAAGATGCGCTACGTAATTTTCAGCACCACCGCGAAGGTAGCCCGTTTCCGCCAAAAGCGCTCCATCTGGAGATAGGAGAATTATAGTCGGAAAACCGCTAACCCCATATTTTTTTGCGAGGGCGTCATTTTGTTGTTGAAGCGCCTCGGACTGGGGTTTTCCGCGTGGAAAATCCACGGTCACGAGCACAAATGCCGAGGCTGCATAGTCAATAAATTCAGCTTGGCTAAATACCTCTTTTTTTAGCCGGATGCACCAACCGCACCAATCTGATCCAGTAAAATCCAGCAACATAGGCTTACCAGTAGCCTTTGCTTTGGCCTGGGCCGCCTCAAAGTCTGTCTCCCATGCGAAACTGGAAGCATGCGCGTCAACATCATTAGTATCTTGAGTGCTAAAATAGGCAAACAGACCGTAGGAAAGACCTACCATAATAAGGAGTGTAAAAAGTAAATTCTTGTTCATAATTCTATTTAGTTTTGATCGTGGGTAAATGCCAAGCTTGTATATTTTTTCGGAACTGTTTGCTATTAAGACACACATAATACAAGTTTGTTTGATGAACTTTTTACTTTTAATAATTATTCCCCTCGTTGTTGGCCTCTGGGCACAATATAAGGTCAAAAGCGTTTACGGTAGATACGTAAAGGTTCCCTCTCGTGGTAGAATCACTGGTCGTGAAGCGGCTTCGGCAGTCATGCACAATGCAGGTATTGAAGATGTTGAGATTGTTGAGTGCCACGGCACCCTTACCGACCACTACGACCCTTCCCGCAAGCGGCTTGCATTAAGCCAAGAAAATTATAGCGGAACGAGCCTGGCCGCCCTTGGAGTAGCGGCGCACGAAGCCGGCCATGCCATCCAGCACAAGCAGGCTTATGCTCCCCTGAACCTCCGTATGGCACTTGTACCCATCACCAGTTTTGCTTCTCAGTTACTGCCGTATGTTATGTTTGGAGGTTTTTTCTTTGGTGGCTTTGGACCCATTCTCCTAAACATTGGTATTATGGTTTATTTAGTCTTAACCATTTTTCAATTGGTCACCTTACCGGTTGAATTTGACGCCAGCAAACGCGCCAAACTCCAGCTCGTAAATCTTGGAATTATTGAACGCGATGAACTGGAAGGTGTGAACAAAACCCTAGACGCCGCTGCCTATACTTACGTCGCTGCCTTCGTCTCCAGCCTCGGTTGGTTGCTGTATATGCTCGCTAGCAGGAGATAACACTTCAATTTATGCTTAGAGCAAAGCAGATCTGTATTAAATTTCTCGGAGCGAAAATATTACAGTCATGTTTTGTTTGGCGAATTACCCTCGCCTCACTGGCGCTCGCAGTTGTTGAAGTTGAGGCGTACAAATCAAGCATTCGGCATGATGAGCTGGTCGCTGAATTAAACCAACTTGGAATTCCTGTACCAACCGGTATCGGGGTAGGCATAACGCAAGTTGAAGCGGGTAACGGCTCCGCCACTGCGATTTTACCAAACTCTGCAAATGCAGAATTCAGCGGAAAAATGATCACGGATCAGGATGGTGGAAGCACCAATTCAAACCATGCTACTGTAGTAGGTAAAAATCTATACGGGAACAGCTCCTCCGTAGCCCCTGGTATTTCGCAGGTGGATGTATATGGAGCAAATAACTGGCTGTATAATCTCAATTGGTACAACGGTAGCGGCGAGCCATCTGTGGAACCCAACCCGATTCAAAACCACAGTTGGGTCTCTTTTGTTAGTTCGAGCAACCCTAGCCTTCGGATGGATTATGCCGTCGGACGTGATGTATTCTTACCTATCATTGGCTTATATAATTCAGACTACGGAGATCAAAATACCATCAGCGACATTCCTGCTATTTATGGCAGTATTTATAATGGCATAAGCGTTGGCGTAAATGATGGCAGCCATCGATTTGGTACCACCAGCTATGATGGAACGGGGCGCGTGAAACCAGAAATCGTCGCGCCCAGCAGTTTCACCAGCTATGCCGCACCTATGGTGTCTTCAGTCGCAGCCTTCCTCATTGATGCGGCTGGAACTGACACCGCTGCCCAAAATCCCATAACACTTAAAGCAGTCATATTGGCGGCTGCAGATAAATCTGTCTCAGCGGACTGGGACCAAACCCCTACTCGGCCCATTGACGAACAATACGGAGCCGGTAAACTCGACCTCTATGAAAGCTATTTTATCCAACAAGGCGGACAGCAAACTGCGGGTAGCACGATCGCATTGCGAGGTTGGAACCTCGGCAATATCTCAAGTACGACCACAGATAGCTACACCATCACGGTACCCGCAGGCTATGAATTACAAAACCTCTCGGCATTAGTCACCTGGAACCGTGACGTGACGAGACGACGCCAAGGCTTTAATTTTATCTATACCCCTAGCCTCGCTAATCTAGCACTTAAGCTTCAGGACAATAGCGGCAACACCCTTTATAACAGTGATAGCTCTGTTGATAATATCGAACACATATGGCGAGATTCCAGCAACGGCCTAAGCGAGGGCACTTACACGCTTGAAGTTACTAGTAATGCCGACGCCCAATACGCCATCGCCTGGCGCAGTGAACTCTATCAGGATTTCACGCTGTGGAGCACGACTGCATTTGATGCTTCTGTTCCAACAATAGACCGCGAGGCAAAAGCCGACCCAGACGGAGACAACATTGATAATTTATTAGAATTTGCCTTAGGCGGGGATCCCAATACCAACGACCGCAGTATCTTGCCCATAATAACGACTGTTATAGACGCCGGCACTCGCTATTTGGAGCTGAGCTACACTCGACCCAAGGGACTCGATACAATCACCTACGTTGTCCAAACAACCAGCGATACCACCTCTTGGCCCACTGACGGAACTGGAGTCGAACCAGACCCATCCATTTTAGACAACGGTAACGAAACTGAAACTCTCACCTATAGACGTACCGAGGCAATCGATGCCAATAATCGAGCTTTTATGCGACTTAAGGTCAGCACGCCTTAAACGTATATTCGCTTGACCCATAGAGTTTCGCCTTACAAGGTAATTTTTTCATACGTCGGGCCGTAGCGCAGTCTGGTAGCGCACTTCGCTGGGGGTGAAGGGGTCGCAGGTTCAAATCCTGTCGGCCCGACCATGAAAAAACTTAAGCGATTGAATACAAGATAGATAGACATCTAAAAGGTCAAAGCCTCTCACAGAAAGTGCATGATATTCCTGTGTATAACGTTGGCTACATCTCCTTTGCTGAAACCGCGCGATTTGAATATCACGAGGATCCGTGTTCTCTATCTCTCCTACTTCTGATTTGCCAAAAATTTGCCAATCTACTTTCAAAATGGTGCATATCGCTGCATTTCCATGCAATAGCACTTTTTTCAGAAGCTGCTAATAAACAACACTAAGTGCAATCAGGTGCAGGATTAGGAAAACTAAAATCAGGTTCAAATCCTGTCGGCCCGACCATGAGAATGTCTACCTGCTATCTTAATAGTATTGGGTTTACCCTCCCCATCGGCTGCCTGCACTGAATTAATGCTCCAACATCAAGCGCTTATGCAGTGCGAAGGTCGTATAGATATTTATCTAATTTATTTGCCGTGATAACTCCGTAATTCATGGAACCAAGCCACCCCGACATAATAATTCCTACCGATCCAGCATGGTAAAGCCCCGCGATTTGATTCGGCAAATCCATAGAAACTTTTAGACCTTCAAACTTTGTCCCAAAAGAGGTTCCCTGCATTGATTTAGTGTAATGATTAACCGTGCGTGGCGTTGCAGCCTCTAGGTGATCAATCTTATCCCGAACTCCCGGAATAAAACGTTCTAGGCTTTCTACGCACTCGTCGCATAATCGTTGCTTCTCTTCTTGGTATGCTTCTTCGCTAAGAGCTGCCCATTCATCCCATCGAGCATTTAGGGAAGCCACCACAATGTAGCGAGGTTCTTTCAAATGCGGTCGTGTCTCAGGATAGTAAATTGAAAAGGTATGACTTGTAGTTTTAATAGAAGTCAGCTCGGCGATTGAATATTCTGGTGCCGCTGAAGTAAAAACAAGATCTCCGATATTGGGGATGGTCTCACCCTTGCGAATCCCCATGTAAACTTGGCAAGAACTGGTATTATTTCGAATTGCTTTAGCTTCAGATAAAAATTCTGAAGAAAAGTTATCTTCTCCCACAAGGTGCTCGATTGTGTTGCGAATATTAGCATTGGAAAGTACCGCTTGAGTGGCAATGTGACGTGTTGGGAAGCGTTCCTCGCCTGTATTTTGACTGCGTGCATGAATCCCAACAACCTTGCCCTCCGATACTTCAATTTTTTCAACGAGCGCGCATTTGCGTACTTCGCAACCATTCGCCTTTAGCTCTGCCACCATTTTTTTTATAAGAGTATCCGTTCCTCCTTGGAAGGTGAAAACTCCTTTGCTCATAAAGTTTGAAAAAACAATCCCATAAGTGATCGCTGGATCATTCAGGTGTGAACCATTGGCATACGAAATCGGTTCCATTAAGAGACGGTGCACGTCGCTACGACCAGGGAAAAATTCCTCAAACATCTCTCTGGTGGTCTGGGTATTGTCATCGTAGAAATTCATTTGACCCAGATGGGCGTAAAAAGCCTCTACCTTCTGGCGGTCTATCTTAAAATCCTTCACTAAGATTTTTGTAAAATCTTCTCGATCAAAGGTAGTCCAGACATCCATTTGAGGATTAATGAAACGTACATCCTTTAATTGATGGATGGAATCAGCAATCTCACGGGTCCAATATTTCCGACAAGACTTCACCATCCCGTATGGAAAGCCATGCAGTGAGATGTCAAAAATATGCCCGCCTGGGCGCTTAAACCATGTTGCCAAGCCTCCAAATTGATAATGATGCTCCAAGAGCAAAACCTTATGCCCGTTTTTTGCGAGGTAGTTAGCACTCGTTAACCCGCCCAAACCAGAACCCACTATGACTACATCATAGTTGTCATCAATACCTGCTAACCAATCCTTTGCCATAATTTATACCTTTTTGTTTTAAACAGCTTGCCTTGCAAAAATTTTCAACCCTGAAGCAGTAATAACTCAAGGCGAGAAGTTGTTCTCTAAAATCCTTTCACGCTTGTGGGCGCATCCTCGGTTTCCTGCTGAGCCTTTCGACGAGCTAATTCTTCGTCTAAGGTTCGACTTACTATCAACAAAGTAGATCCTTTGCGACTTGCTCGCGCCATCCCATCTTCACGCTCAAAGTTGCAACGAAAAATCGAAGGGCGCTCCTCTCCCTGGGCGGTCGGATCCAATCGTTTCCAGTAGGAATTTCCCGCTAATAATTTCAGCAGGCGATTAAACTCTATATCTGTCATACTTGAACTCCGCTTATAAACCTCTAAAACTGAACGATCTCCAATATACAAAATATGCAAGTCCCAACCTGCCGATGCATAACGCGGGTTCATTTCCGATGACTTGGGTTGCGAGCCATCAGCACTTTTAAAATAGATCCTCAATTCCACATCCGGCATGAGCTCCAAATACGGCACATAAGGCATCCCTCTAAGACGGTTTGATTTTGTAGCTTCATCACGGTAAACAATCCCGCCTGAACTCAGTAAACGCCTTTCTATCTGATCACGACTTTCCCCAATGCGACCTTCTAATTGAGGTAAAAAAAACGAACCTAAGACAGTGACTAGACAAAAATAGAGCAAATGTATTGAGTTTGGGGCTTTCATGATCGGTGAAAGCATCCCAGTATACTTGCATATTTACAAGCAGAAGCAGAGCCATATGCCAAATTCCTTCTACAACGATTTTGACCTCGAGCGTTTTCCGCCAACCAATATCCCTGAAGTTGATTACCGGAACCCCTTTCAGGTGGAGCGTGATCGCATCATTTTTTCCTACCCCTTCAGAAGACTTCAATCGAAGACCCAAGTTTTTCAGTCTGGCGAATACGATTTTTATCGTACCCGCTTAACGCATTCCATTGAGGTCGCTAAAATCAGTCGCTCCATTTGTGAATACCTGCGAGCGCGTTCGCCGTTGCTGCAAGAAGATTTCTACATCGATGCAGACTTAACTGAAGCGATTGGCCTTGCTCACGATTTAGGTCATCCCCCCTTTGGTCATATCGGAGAGCGCAAGCTCAATGAACTTATGGCTGATGCTGGTGGCTTTGAGGGCAATGCCCAAACTCTTCGGATTCTTACAGAACTGATCTACGAGCGCCCAGGTAGCACTAAAGGGATCGCACCCACACGCGCTTTCCTTGATGGCGTTATGAAATACAAAGCACTTCAATCTGAGTGGATCAAAAGCGAGATCAAGCCACCTAAAAATCACTTTATTTACGATGAACAGGTAAACTGGCGTAAAGTTATTTTGAATCAAAAAGACCTGCCGGACGGACTAAAGGATCCTAAAACGCTCAACCATTTCAAAAGTATCGAATGCCAGATTATGGACTGGGCGGATGATGCTGCTTATTCTTTGCATGATATTGTTGACGGTATTCATGCCCGCTACCTCACAACCGGAAGCATAATCGAGTGGGCAACCACTCAGGAGTTGACACAAGCAGAAACAACTCTCTTGGAGACCCTATGTCAGGTCATTCGGGAAAACCGCTATGAACCTTATTTCGGTTCCCGAATCGGACATTTTGTGCATGCCTGCTCTTTAGTGAGCCACCGCGGCATTCTGAGCCAGCAAAGCAATCGCCATAGTTTCCAATTAAAAATTGACCCCGAAGTCGTTACAGAGAGCAAACTTTACAAATCCTTAGCCCTTGATCTCATCTTTCGTTCCACTCAACTCCAGCAAATTGAATTTAAAGGCGGGCATATTCTAGAAAAAACGTTTCGCGCTCTAGAGGCGCAGTGCCTGCATGGAAATGAATCCGGACTCAATATTTTACCCGCTTCCGTGCAAGCATTACTGGATGCCGAAAACGAGCCAAAGGCTCGAAAACGTCGTCTCTGCGATTATCTCGCTGGACTCACCGATGGCCAAGCTGTCCGCACCTACAAACGTCTCTTTGATGCCGACTTTGGCTCCATTGCCGAACTGGTTTAAGGCTCAACCTTACAAAGCTTTTGGAAAAAAATCCCACAGATACTGCTAACCTTCGCAAAGCTATCGGTCCGGGTCTGCTGGTTGCATGTGCTGCCATTGGCGGCTCGCACCTGGTATGGTCTACCCGGGCTGGCGCAGAATTTGGCTGGGCGCTCCTGGGACTCATCCTTGCCGCCAATCTTTTAAAGATGCCCTTCTTTCTATATGGGCAACGCTATGCAGCCGCCACAGGTGAAAGTCTCCTTGCAGGCTACCATCGCAAAAGCCCTGCCTTCGTATGGATTTTTCTGGGTATTAATATCCTAACCGGCACCATCAATATTGCCGCCGTTAGCATGCTTGCAGGAGCACTCTTTGCCGGCTGCGGCATCGCACTTAGCGTTGCCCATCTTACCCTTGGAATCATCGCTTTGTGTTTTTTCCTCATCTTGCTTGGACACTATCGTGTCCTGGATGGTATCGCTAAAATTCTTATTTTATTACTCACCATCGGAACCGCCACAGCCGTGACTTTAGCACTCCTGAATCACCCCGAAAGTACCGTAAACCAGACCGTATCCAATCCTTACACCTGGGTTAGCTTTGCATTTCTTATTAGCCTGCTGGGCTGGATGCCCGCCCCCGTTGATCTTTCCACATGGTCATCCCTTTGGATGTTCAGTCGCGAGCAACAGACGGGTCATGCCGCGACTGTTCGAGAAACACAATTTGATTTCTTTCTCGGTTATGGCATGACCACCTTACTTGCAGTGCTATTCTTGGCTCTGGGAGCGCTGGTCTTTTACGGCAGTGGCGAAGTGCTTGCCACCAAAGGAGTTGCCTTCTCTAATCAACTGGTTTCCCTTTATACCGACACCATCGGAGAGTGGTCTCGTTGGCTCATTCTGGGAGCTGCCTTTGCGACTATGTTTAGCACAAGTCTTACCTGTATCGATGGCTATCCAAGGTCTCTTGCTGCTGCCTGCACGCTTGTGGTTCCCTCGCAAAAGCATCGTCTTCAAAATTTGAGATACTTCTGGCTCATCCTCTGTTGCACGGGTGCTGCCCTAATCGTCAAATTTTGTGTCGAAAACCTGCTTACCCTACTCAGTTTTGCCGCCATTATTTCTTTCCTCACCTCCCCTATTCTCGCCACCATAAATTGGGTTGTTATGCGAGGTGGAAATGTTCCTGCTCAATATCGACCTGGGCTTTTCCTTAATGTTTTAAGCGCCGCAGGCCTGCTCTTTTTTCTACTGATGGCACTTGGGTATATCTACATGCGCTTTTTTACCTAGCAAGCTATATACCCTTGACAGAATATTCTAGAAATAGAATATACTAATCATGGAAGTCACAGAAATCTACAAAGCACTCGCCGATTTACAGCGAGTGCGTTTGTTAAATTTAATTCAAACAAGCCCGCTCTGCGTTTGTCACCTGCAAGGTCTACTAAACGCTCCGCAAGTAAAAATATCCAAACAACTGGCCTACCTGAAAACGCTCGGACTTGCAGAAGCTGAACGTCGTCGCAACTGGATGATTTATCGAATGAAACAGCCCGTACACCGTATCCTGAATAGTAATCTGGAACAGCTTCGCGAAGCTAAAGACAGCACTGGGCGCCAGCTTCAAGCCGACTTAAGAGCTCGCACTCAATTATTAAGGCAGCTCACTAAATCAGAAACTACCTGTCCTGAAATTCTATTAAATACCCTTTGCAAACCATAAGCCGAACGAATTATGCTAGAAGAAAATACCGACACACCCAAAAAAAATCCCAATGAAAAACCTAAACCAGAAGGTTTTTTCAAACGTATCTTCATACGGATGGATGAAGCTATGAAAGCCAAAGCTGAGGACACATCTGGAAGTAATTGCTGCTCGGGAGGTAAGGACGATGGCAAAGGAGGCAAGTGTTGTTAGAGCAAATTACAGACAAATTGGTCTATAATTTAATGGGCTTCGACCCTGATTCGAAATTAGGTCCAGCACTACACTTTTTCATCTACGACACCGCCAAGATATTCATTCTCTTGGCGATTATGATTTTTGTCATCGGCGTGTTACGCACCTGGTTGCCAGAAAAAGGTCTGCGAGCTTGGATGAATCGTGGCGGTCTTTGGGGTAATTTGGTTGCAGCACTTTTTGGAGCGATTACGCCTTTCTGCTCCTGTTCTTCAGTCCCAATTTTCATCAGCCTCCTGAAAGCGGGTGTGCCGCTTGGGGTGACTTTTTCTTTTCTCATCACTTCACCTATCATCAACGAATACCTTGTTGTTCTTATGGCTGGCGAGTTTGGAGTACCCGTAGCGATCGCTTATGTTTTGAGTGGACTCATAATCGGCACTTCAGCGGGCGCGATTCTTGGAAAAATGAAACTCCAACACCTCCTTGAGCCCGATTTCAACGAAGCCTCTCAAAATAAATCTGAAATACCAAAATTTAATTTTCTTTTACGACTTCGCTATGGGTTTAATGAATCCGTTAGCGTTATCCGTCAGATTTGGCTATGGGTTATTTTAGGTGTAGGCATTGGTGCCTTCATCCACAACTACGTACCGCAGGAGACGATTCATTCGCTCATTAATGCCACTGGAATTTTTTCCGTGCCTCTGGCCACCATTCTTGGCGTACCGATGTACGGGAGTTGCGCTGCTATTGTTCCCGTTGCAGTGGTTCTCTTTCAAAAAGGAATCCCGCTTGGTACTGCGCTCGCTTTCATGATGGCTATGGCTGCCCTCAGTCTTCCTGAAGCCATTATGCTTCGGCGTATTATGCATTTAAAACTCATTGCTATCTATTTCAGCATCACCTCCCTTGCTATTATCTTCACGGGTTACCTCTTAAATGCTCTAGCTCGTTACCTTTAAATTAGCCCAAATACTATCTTATGAATAAACCTAAAATACTCATTCTTTGCACCGGAAACTCCTGCCGTAGTCATATGGCGGAGGGGATTCTACGTGCCGCTGCCGGTGATTGTTTTGAAGTCTTCAGTGCGGGTTCTAAACCCAAAGGCGCAGTTCATCCGCTTGCCTTAGAAGCACTCTCCGAAATCGGCATCGATGCCTCCCATCATACCTCGGACCACCTCGACCAATACCTCGATTCCGGCATCACCACCATTATCACCGTCTGTGGTAATGCTGACCAGGCTTGCCCAACTTTTCCTGGTATGGTCAATCGTTACCATTGGGGTTTCGAGGACCCCCCTCACGCAATTCGTGCAGGCGAAACCGAGCTCGATGCCTTTCGCCGCATCCGCGACGAAATCAAACTTGTCTTTGAGGCTTACGCCGCTGGTTATCGCGAAGCACAGACCGCATAGAACTGAAGATGATCCCTGTTATGCGTAATAAGCTCATAGCCGAAGCCATCGGCACCTATTTCCTCTATCTCATTATTGGAATCTGCATCACGCCACCTACTGTTGGAGATTTTACCCCACTCGCGGTTGCAATTGGCCTAACTGCATTGGTTTATAGTTGCGGCCACATCTCCAAAGCACACTTCAATCCTGCCACTACCGTCACCTATCTGAGCGCTGGAACCCATTCACTCCGTGAATTCCTTCCTTATATTCTGGTAATCTATCTTGCCGCTAGTGCTGCCGCTGGGACGGTTTATTTCCTATTTGCTCAAGCCCTTACGGAAGTGATTGCCGCAAAACCAAATCTAATGCACGCCCTCATGGCAGAAGGCCTTTTTACCTTGGCGTTAATGTGGGTCATTCTCAATGTCGCTATCGCAAAGAAAACTGCTGGCAATGCCTACTACGGAATCGCTATTGGTGCGATTGTAGGAGCAGGTGCCTATGCAGTTGGCCCCATCTCCTCTGCAGCCTTTAACCCAGCGGTCACGCTCGCTCTATGCCTCAATGGCTTCCTTGCATGGGATTACCTGCTTCCATATTCCATTACACAAATTTTGGCGGCGGCTGGTGCTGGTTTCCTTTTTCGCTCCATGCAAATCACCAACCCAGAAGAATTATCCGCCGAGAAAGGATTGTTTAGACCTTAAGTTTTTCTACGTACTTCGCAATGAGATCGCATTCCAGATTTACGCGGTCACCCACCTTCTTGCGATGTAGATTCGTAATTTCCATGGTGTGAGGAATGAGCCAAATCGCAAAACCGGCATCGTCCACCTCTGCAACCGTCAATGAAATGCCATCGACCGTAATACATCCTTTGTGTACGACGTATTTTAAATTTTTCTTAGCCGGTTGGATTCGCATAAAAAAATCTTTACCTCGCGGTTCAATTGTTTCGATGACGCCGGTTCCATCAACATGACCCGTTACAAAATGCCCTCCCATTCGGGTTGTAGGCAGTAAGGCCCGTTCCAGATTCACAACTCCACCTGGACCGACTTCACCAATTGAAGTCAAGCGCACGCTTTCTTCCAGTAAATCAAACTCTAATCGTCCAGCCTCAGCCACTACAACGGTTAGGCAACAACCATTGACTGCAACGCTGTCACCAAGCTGTAAATCCTCCGTTATCCTGCCTGCTTTGAGCGCCAAGCGCCAGCTATGCTCAGCTTTATCTAGAGCAAGCACTTTGCCGATTTCCTCCACTATTCCAGTAAACATAGCTTATAGCTAAGCCGTTGGATCAGATTTGTCGCCTTAATAGCTTCTTTTTCTTTAAATTTTATTTATTAGGCTTATTATTATTAATATATAAATTAAAAATACTAAATTAAAGTTATTCGTGTCTCGCCTTCCCCATTCTTGCATAAACGAAAAGTCCTGAATCAAGGGACCATCTTTGGATTTATCGCGACTTTAATCATTTTTATCGCAGTGCCTTTCACGCAGTTAATAAACGACTACGAACAACCTAGGGAATATATCGAAGAGTTGATGCTTGCCCCTCCTCCTCCGCCACCACCACTGAAAGAGGAAGAACCACCGCCACCACCTCAAAAAGAAGAACCACCACCCGAACTAGAAAGCGAACCCCCACCCATTTCGCTCGAACAACTAGATGTCATCCTCAATCCGGGAACAGGTTCAACTGGACTAATGGTAGGTGATTTTGCTTTACCGCACCTCCGGCAAGTCAGTCAACAAAGCCTCGGTTCGCTTGAGATCTTTGATATTGGTGAATTGGATCAATTACCTCAAGCAAGGCGCCAGGCTCCTCCGGTCTTTCCACCCAGTGCACTCCGCATGGGCCTCAACGGCCGCGTCATACTTGAATTCATAATAACAACTGAAGGACGCGTAATTAAGGTCAAAGTCATCCGCTCCAGCGACCCAATATTTGAAAGCTATGCCATCGACGCTGTTCGCAAATGGTTCTTCACCTCAGGTCAAAAAGATGGGGAAAAAGTCAATACTCGCACCCAAGTACCCATTCCATTTAATATCCTTTAAAACAGAAATTTAAAAAGCTCAAATGAGACCAAAGGCTACCTTAGATGCTCCTTTCCTAAATGAGCCGCCTGCGTGAGAATCGGTGTTCCGATCAATTGAGCATAAAAAAGCCTCCGGGATCCCCGAAGGCTTTATTTTAAAATGGTGCCAATGGGCAGATTTGAACTGCCGACCAAAGGCTTATGAGTCCTCTGCTCTACCACTGAGCTACATTGGCAATTTGTTGGCTGGATGAAAGCCGTAATGCTAAACAAGTCAAGACTTGCTCCACAAATCAACCCCCATCAAAGAACGATTTATCCGACGGTTGCTGCGCTCATTTCATTATGCGCCTTTTCTGCAAGTGGAGTCGAAAGGTAACGCTCACCGAAGCTACAACCGATGGTAACAATTATCTTCCCTTTCATCTCAGGGCGTTTAGCCAGCTCCATCGCAGCCCATACATTCGCACCTGTGGAAATACCACCTAAGATACCATCTTTTTCTGCGAGGGCTTGCGCAGTGGCAAAAGCATTTTCGTTAGAAACTTTAATGATGTCGTCGATGATCTCGGTATTACAATTCTTTGGTATAAAACCCGCACCAATACCTTGGATCTTATGGGGCCCGGGTTGACCTCCAGAAATTACCGGACTGGCTTCAGGTTCAACCGCCACCGTAAAGAGTTCCTTTCGGGATTTAATCACTTCAGAAACTCCCGTGATGGTGCCGCCGGTGCCAACACCTGATACAAAAGCATCAATTTTACCATCGGTGGCAACCCAAATTTCCTCAGCCGTCGTCTGGCGATGAACTTCTGGATTGGCTGGATTCTCAAACTGTTGCGGCATGAAGGCTTTCTCACCGTACTCTTCAACTAATTCTTTTGCGCGCGCAATTGCACCTGGCATACCCTTTGGACCCGGAGTCAAAACGATTTCTGCTCCCAGCATACGCAGTAGTACGCGGCGTTCCAGCGACATGGTCTCTGGCATAGTAAGAATTAGTTTATATCCCTTTGCAGCACATACAAATGCTAGGGCAATACCAGTATTTCCAGAAGTTGGCTCAATAATAATACTCTCGGCGTCGATTTTACCGCTGGCTTCTGCTGCCTCGATCATTGCTTTGCCGATACGGTCCTTCACACTCGCAAGTGGGTTGAAAAATTCGCACTTGAGGTAGATGTCTGCCTCAAGTCCCTCGGTAAGGTGATTGATTTTGACAAGCGGGGTGTTACCGACGGTTTCGTTTATGGATAGATATGATTTACTCATGATAAATAAAATTTAATTTTAAAAAACTATATAAATAAACTATGCGGAACCTGCAAGTCCGTAAAGGTTTCAGAGGGATTCCTCTGTAAAAAGCTTGCTATCGACGACGCGGACCAAAACTCCGCCGTGGAGCGTTCCGCTTAACAGCAGCGTTCCGCAAGCGGTAGACAATACGCGCTTTATCCAAATCGTGCGGGCTCATCTCCATCTTAACAGTGTCACCCGTAGTTATCTTGATAAAGTGCTTGCGAAGCTTCCCCGAAATGTGAGCCAACACACGATGACCGTTTTCCAATTCAACTCGAAACATAGTGCCTGGCAAAACCGAAACGATTTTACCTTCCACTTCTACATAATCTTCACTCGATGCTTTCGCCATATATTTTTAAAAACTAAGGACTGGAGCAAATCGTTAGCCCCATGAAAGTCAAGTGCGCTATAAATCACCCTGCCACAGTAAAGTCTCGAAATTTTCATTCCGCCGGACACTATTAAGTTAAAGTCTACCGATGCCCATAACACCCATAGAACCAAAATCTTGTCCTTTTGAAAAAATCCACCCATCTGAGCTTAATCGCGATGCGGATTATTTCATGTCGCATGCCTATAACGAAGCCATCGAGGCATGGAAAAAAGATGAAGTTCCCATTGGAGCGGTTATCGAACGCAAAGGGCGCATTATTGCTGCAGCACATAATCAATCCCGCACCACAAATGATCCCACTGCCCACGCAGAGATACTCGCCATCAGCCAGGCAACCCATGCCATCGGGGACTGGCGGCTAAACGAATGCAATCTTTATGTCACTAAGGAACCTTGTCCGATGTGTTCGGGAGCGCTTGTCATTGCTCGCATTGGAAAAGTTTTTTATGGTCTTCGAGATGAAAAGATGGGTTGCTTGGGCAGCGCTATCAACCTCGGTGCCCTACCACAGAGTAACCATCAATTTGAGTCCCAAGGCGGTATCCTAGAAACCCTGACCCATGAAATTCTGCGCGCCTTCTTTGAAAAGAAGCGAAGCGAGAACGCTGCACGAAAAAATAACCCCAATGATTCCGATAATTTTGAACCTGCATGATTTGACACGGGATCTACATTAAAACTACTTTAACCTTTTCATTCAAATAACAACCGAACTCAATAAAATGGCTTATCACCTACCTGAACTCAACTATGGCTACGATGCGCTCGAGCCACACTTCGATGCCCGCACGATGGAAATCCATCATTCTAAGCATCACCAAGCATATGTCACTAAAGCGAATGCTGCCCTTGAAGGAACGGGTCTAGAAGAAACCTGTGCCCTTGAACTATTTGCAGATATGTCCCGCATTCCAGAAAACGCACGAGGTGCTTTTCGCAATAACGGTGGCGGCCACGCAAATCATCATTTTTTCTGGTCCATCCTCAGCCCAAATGGCGGCGGTAACCCAGTCGGTAGCTTAGCAGAAGCGATTGATACCGAACTGGGTGGTTTTGAAGCCCTAAAGACAGAATTTGCTGCCGCAGGCGCAAATCGCTTTGGTTCTGGTTGGGCTTGGTTAGTTGTTACGGCAAATGGAAAACTTGCAGTGACCTCTACCCCCAACCAAGACAACCCACAAATGAAGGGACTCGTCGACATCGAAGGCACTCCTGTGATTGGTTTGGATGTCTGGGAACACGCCTACTACCTCAAGTATCAGAATCTCCGCCCTAACTATATTGAAGCATTCTGGAATGTCGTAGACTGGAGCGCTGCCGAGGCAAACTATCTTGCCGCTAAAAGCTAATTCCGCCTTTAAAATTACTTTCAACCGCTCCTGACTCTTGTTGTCTTGAGCGGTTTTTTTGGCCTCAGCCACGCCGCTTGCGATTATGCGCCGCCTTTCGTTGCGTGATCTTAGCTCTCCTCTCAGGATGTTTCTTGTCTTGAGCTTTTTCGCCTTGCTTGTGTTCGCGATGCTTATCCTGCACTTCCCGACTCTGACGCGGAGCATTCTCGCTATCACCCAGTTCGTATCGCTTATCCTTGCCCACCATGTCAAAGCGCACCGGACAACCTTTAAGCTGAAATTCGTGCACCAAACCTTTTTCAAGATAACGCCGATAGGTTGGATCTAAGCGCTCTACGCGATTGCAATAGAAGCGTATCCTTATGGGTCGATTACCTGTTTGCACTGCATAAAAAACTTTGAAGCGTTTAATACCGACTAATTTTGGTGCGCGTGCTTCAAACATTTCCTGAATCAAACGATTCAATCGCCCAGTAGGTAGTTTCAAATCCAACCCTGCCTGCACACTGGTTCCTGTCTCTAAAATACGCTCCACTTTGAAGCCCTCTAAGGCTGAAACAAACAAGACCGGAGGATCCGGCAGGAAAAACATCTGCTTGCGCAAGGAATTTTCGTACTCCGTTAGAAAATGTTTTAAATTCTTAAAGCCAGAAACAGGCTCCTCTTCCCAACGCCTACGTATTTTATCGTACTTATTAACAACAATCACAATGGCCTTCCCAGCATCCATAATATCGCCTGCAAGAGCTTGATCCTGCTTTGTCACACCATCTGCCGCATCAATTACTAAAAATACCACATCTGAACGTTCAATACTGTGTTGAGTCCGCACATTCGAAAAATACTCAACTGGGTTAGCAACCTTTCGCTTTGAACGCAAACCGGCGGTATCACTCAACCGAAATTTCAGAGTCTCGCCATCAGGATGATTGTAATCCAAATCCAGCTCTACCGAATCGCGAGTAGTGCCGGGAACGTCCGAAACAATTAAGCGAGTTGAATTCAACAGGGCATTACCTAAAGAAGATTTTCCAACATTTGGTCGACCCACTAATGAAATATTTACCCGTGGGTCTTCCTTTATTCCAGAATTCTTTGGCTTTGAACCAAGGCCTTTCCCAATCTGCGTATTTAAAAAATCAATTCCGCGCCCGTGCTCTGCCGAAACCAGAGCAGGCGAACCCAAGCCTAAACTCGCAAAAGCAGCACCCTCGGCTTCTTCTGCTTCGCTATCGACTTTGTTACAAACGAGCACCACGTACTTGCCATAGCGACGCAACTTCTGCGCTACCATTTCATCCAGAGCCGTTAAACCGCTTCTTATATCCACAATAAAAAGCACCACCTTTGCTGCTTGGATTGCAAACTCTACTTGTTCCTCCGCAGCAGTTGCAATCTGCTTCGGGGTCATTTCCAACTCCATACCAATTCCGCCTGTGTCTAATAGGATGTAATCCTCGTCTACCTCAGTGGAAATCAAATCTCGAGTAACTCCGGGCATATCATGCACAATCGACATACGCCGTCCACAGAGCCGGTTAAACAAACGGCTCTTTCCCACATTAGGACGACCTACAAGGGCCACTGTGCGCGAAGAATCAATCATGAATAAAATATTTTAGACCAAAGATTCGCAAGATACTCAGCGAAATGACTGCTAGGCCTTTCATACGCCGATATAACGCTCAATTCGATCAGTGGCTTCTAGAATGCGCTCATAACTTGTCGAGAAACTTGCCCGCACAAAGCCCGCTCCACTCTCACCAAAAGCTGTACCGGGGACAACTGCAACTTCTTCAGCCTCCAGTAAACCCTTACAGAAATCAATCGAGCTTTTCCCAGTACTTTCAATATTGGGGAAAGCGTAAAAGGATCCTTTTGGTAAATGACAATCCAAACCAATCTCATTAAAGCGACGTACAATTAAGTCACGACGACGGTGATACGCATCCTTCATTTTTTCCACCGCAGGAGTGCCATTTTTGAGTGCCTCAATGGCAGCTTCTTGCGAAAGTATTGGAGCACACAGCATACTGTATTGATGTACCTTCATCATTGCCTCGATCAAGGCTTGTGGACCACAGGCATAGCCAATACGAAATCCTGTCATCGCAAAAGCTTTTGAGAACCCATGTAGGAAAATTGTGCGCTCCTGCATACCCGGAAGAGACGCAATACTGGTGTGCTCGCCCTCAAAGGTAAGTTCACAATAAATTTCATCGCTTATCACGAGGAGGTCTTTTTCCACAGCAAAGCGAGCTAATTGTTCTAACTTAGTACGCTCAGTCACACCACCCGTTGGATTTGTAGGAAAATTCAACATGAGCACCTTGCATCCAGGTTCCCATGCTTTAGCCACCGCTTCGGGGTCAATTCCAAAGGCATCCTTCGCAGACGTTGCGACAGCAATGGGCTCAGCATGCGCCAATAGTATGCTAGGACTGTAGGAAACATAGCATGGCTCATGATAAAGCACTTTATCACCCGGATTCAAAACAGCTCTTAGCGCAATATCCAAGGCCTCTGAAACCCCCACTGCGACGAGCACTTCACGCTCGGGATGGTAACTTAGACCAAAATTATTTTCCACATAAGTGCAAATCTCTCGGCGCAAACGCAATAAGCCTAAATTGTCAGTATAACTGGTGACTCCCTTCTCTAGAGCAAAAATTGCAGACTCTCGAATGTGCCAAGGCGTGACAAAGTCAGGCTCCCCAATCCCAAGCGAAATCGCTTGTGGCATCTGAGCTACAATTGCAAAGAAATCACGAATCCCTGAGCGGGGCAGCCCTTTCACATGGTCAGCCACAAAATGTTGCGATGGCTGAGACATTACGGGCTAACGGCAGGTTTATCGCCGCTCTCTGTTGGTGATAACAATAAGTGCCCCTGTTCTTTGTAGGCGCGCAGCATGAAATGAGTCGCGGTCGAAAGAACGCCATCCACACTTGCAAGGCGTTCAGATACAAAAGAAGCAACTTCGCGAAGATCCTTACCCTTAGCAAAGAGCAATAAATCATAAGCGCCCGACATCAGGTAGCAAGACTCCACTGCATCAAATTGACTAATCCGAGCGGCGAGCCGATCAAAGCCACCCTCTCGCTCAGGACTGATACGTACTTCAATGACTGCACGCACTAATTCACCTTGGGCACGCTCTGGATTAAAAACGGGACGCCATCCGAGTAGGACGTGCTCTGCTTGTAAACGCTCTAGCTCCGCCGTGACCTCCGCCTCCGACTGGTTAAGAATAGAAGCCAGTTGGGCGGTGTCGAGGCATTCGCCTTCAAGTAAAAGTTCCAGAACCGTTGTCATAACTACCTAATAAGAGCGATCTTCGGGAAAATTGCAAAAGCCAAAATAAGCTTATTACACACTATTAATTTTCAAGAATTTTGCGACTGCATCCCGCACATTACGCCCACCATCCTCTAAAAGGTAATGCCCACAGTCATTGTAGACCGTGGTTTCCGCCTGAGGAAAGATGACTTGCCAGCGCCTCAGAAATTGCTTGTTAAAGCAGAAATCCCGTTTACCCCAAAGCAAACGCACTGGCTTATCCTTTAAATGCTCCAAGCTAGCTTCAACATCCACAAGTGCCTGGTAACTCCTATGAGTCGATCTCAAAGGTATATCTTTCACAAAATTCCACACAGCTACGCGATCAGCCCAATTGCGGTAAGGCCAAAGGTACCCCTGTCGCACTTTGGGTGAAAGTGGTGAGCGCACCGCCATATTTGCGGCAAGCCTGGCAAAAGTATTCAGGCCACGAATCATAAATTCTCCCAGTACCGGAATCTTTACAGACGCGATTCGCAGAGGGATTCTTTTGGAACAAAAGGCTGCCGTATTTAAAAGCACTAACTTTTCTAGTTGATCCGGAGCACGACCAGCTAGACCACAACCAATCGCACCCCCCCAATCATGCAAAACCAAGCTATAGGCTTTGATTCCCAAATGTTCTAGCAAAGCAGAGACATCAGTAATACGCTGATCCAAAGTATAATTATAATCCTGCGGTTTATCGGATAAGCCGCAACCGATGTGGTCCGGCGCAATACAACGATAGCCGGCACTATTCAAACTCACCACTAAATCGCGGTAAAAAAAAGACCAAGTCGGGTTGCCGTGTAAGAGCACGACCACTGGCCCTTGCCCTTCATCCAAATAGTGCATTTTAATACCTTCTCCCAATTGCAACAAATTCCCTGAAAAAGGGTATTCGAATCGGACTTCAGGCGGTAACAGTGCCGCTCGCGATAAACTCATAACTCTGGCCACTCCAAAGCCAACATCAAACTACTTAAGCCACTTCCGATCCCCAGGAGCGCTGCCTTCTGACCCGGTGCGTAGGCAGCCGCCTCTATCGCGCTTGCTAATGTCAATGGACATGATACCGAGCCAATATTTCCTAGATTTTCAAAGGTTGAAAAATCTTTCTCGATCTCCAAGCCAAGTGCTTCAAACAAAGCCCGAGTGTGCGCCGATCCCACTTGATGCGTGATAACACTATCGGGAGTGCTAGCACTCCAGCCGCTTACCTTGCAAAAACGCGCCCAGGCAGATTTTGCCACTTTAATGCCAGCTATCAGCAATTCCTCTGAGTCTGTCAGCATTGCTAAGCCGTCCCCAGAGCTATCGCCTTCGCATAGCCCGCTGTGACTGGTATCCGTTGCCACCGCAGCCGCAGACAAACGAGGACGATCTGGCGCAAGATCTGAGCGACACAAAACTGCCCCGACCGCTCCGGCTCCGATCGTTAAATTAGCAAAATACGGCTTAATACTCTTTCGTGTCTGTTCCGGTTTTAATAACTCTGACAGGGTATGCTCCATCAAGGGGCGCCCATTTTCACCTGAGCATATGAGCGCACGTTCAATTTGACCGCTCTCAATCATACCGGCGGCAATGACCATAGCATTTAAAAAACCAAGGCAAGCATTGGAGAGGTCAAATATTTGCGTATTACCATCTAAACCCAGCGAATGATGCACATAGGAGGCTGTCGCTGGCTCAAGTCGATCACGACACACCGCAGCATGTACCAATAAATTCATCTCGCCCCGCTTGAAACGTGTTTGCTTAAGCACGGCCTCCCCCGCCAAAGCGGATGCTTCAGACGCCCGAAAATCTATAGGCCAGAAACGTCGCTCGCGTATCCCCGTCATTAATTCCAACCGTCCCTTTGGTAACCCGAGGCGTTCATACAATGCTGCCAAACGTATCTCTATATCCAATGATGTCCAAATCGCTTCAGGCAAGACATAGGCCATCGATTCAATTGCTACTTGAGTAAAACGCATAAAAGCTACAATTAGCCTATCCCCTATGCCTGAGACGAGGTTTTTCTCAAGCTGATTTGAGCTTTTGCTTACTCTGGGCGCATCGCGAGGCGCACCAAGTCCTTATCAAAGTAGTTACGGTCCATGCCAGCATTAACAACGAGCCCTTGTCCATTGATACCACTGGAGGCAGGGCTGAGCAAGAAAGTTGCCGCTTGAGCTACCTCGGCGGTAGTTAGATTAGCTTTTCGAAATGTCAGCTTTTCAGCATAGAGGTAACTTTCTAAGTAGCCGGGTATCCCTGCAGAAGCACTGGTTTTAAGTGGCCCAGCATTCACAGTATTGAAACGCACACGCGTATCGGCACTAAAGGATTTAGCGAGATTATGACTTGCAGTTTCGAGGGTCGCCTTAATAGGCGCCATATAACCGTAATTCTCTGCCGTTACATCGGTTGAGGAAATTCCGATCGAGACGACCGAAGCTTCGTTGTTGAGATGAGATTTAAATGCATTTGCCACTTCTACCAAAGAGAAGGCAGAAATCGCGGTCGCTTGTAGAAAGTCTTGGCGCGATGTCTCGTGAAAGGGTTTAAAGCCTTCAGAATAATTCGCAAAGGCAATAGAGTGCAGGATGCCGTCAAGCGGGCCGTGCTCCCGCCCAACTGCCTCCGCTAATGTTTTAATTTGTTCAGAAAACTCCACATCACAGATATAGGCTTTTCGGGCGCCTAATAATTTCTCAAGGCTTTCCAAGCGCTTTTTTGAACGCACGCTATGAATGACCTCGGCGCCTTCTGCTTCCAGTGCTTGCGTAACTGCCCAAGCAACACTCTTGCGGTTAGCCACCCCCATTACGAGGAAACGCTTGCTCTCTAAATTCAGAAAACTCATGTCGTTACCTCCGGTTCCAGCATCGCCAATGCAAATTCAATCGTAAGGGCAGGCTTCCCGTCTTTAAGGACCTTCCCCTTTAGGAAGAAAAATTTACTCAGGGTCTCAAGCATAGTGACTTCAATGGTGACCACATCGCCGGGCTTCACCATTTTTTTGAAACGGGCATCATGAATACGTGAAAGTACCGGAGTAACATCATTCAATGAACGCCCTTCTTTTTCAATTTGTTTGGCAAGATAAATTGCGCCCGTTTGAAAGCACGCTTCGCAGAGCAAAACGCCCGGCATGATCGGGTTACCGGGATAATGTCCTTCAAACTGTGGCTCCTCTGAGCGAATGGTGCGTGTGCACGTGGCACCATCATCATGAATCGATTCAATGGTATCTATAAATAAAAATGGCGGGCGGTGAGGGATACTGCGTAGAATTTCGTCCATATCCATAGTCAATGGCGTAATGCGTAGATTGCACGAAAGAAATTAATTCTCTTAAGATAAAGCTTGGGGCGAGTTCAAAGCCATTGCGGCAGCTATGCCAGACAAGGCAGCACCTTCAACGCGCGGACCTCCAAAGGCATCACCAGCTAAAGTTAAATTTAAGCCGGAATTTCGAAGATACCGCTCTTTGTAAGGATTTAAAGGCAATGTAAAGCCCCAGCGGTGGCAGGTGAATTTAACGACTCCTTCACCCAACCAAGGCTTAGCAGCCTCTAACATCAAGCCACCCCGCTCCTCATCCGTGGTATCCCAATGTCGAGCAGCAAAGGACGCACCTGCATGCAATGTAAGCGCAGGTTCCTTTGAAATCCCCTTCTGTTGATTATCCGCAATCCACACCAGCGCTTCTTCCTTAAGTTTCAAAAATCCAGGTGAGGGTACTGCACTCGGCCCCTTGAGTTGCACCAGGGTTGCAAGTCCTTTCTCGTATCGGACCGCTCTTAAAGCGGCACGAGTATCCTTTGTTGCCCAATCAGTGCCACTGGTTTCAAGTAAAGTCCAAGCCTGTGGAAGCGGTAGACTTACAACTAACTCTCGCCCAATAAAACGATCTCCAGCAAGACTTTCAGCGACCCAATTCCCATCTGTGCGTTGCAACGAGCAGACTTGGGTTGAACAAACAACTTCGAGTTTACGGGCTAGATATTTCGGGATAGCATTCATACCGTCAACACCACAATAACGTGGATAACCAGTTGGATTATTATCCCATGGCGCCTGACGAAACCACTCTCGAGCCACCCCCTTTCTTAGCATCTCATCTACCCATGCCTGCCAGCGCGGATGGCGTACCGTGAAAAACTGTGCTCCATGATCCATTCGTGTTGACCCCATCCCTCGACGAGTTGTCATTCGACCTCCAGGTCCTCGGCCCTTGTCCAAAACGAGCACCCGCATGCCGGCTTTTTGGAGCTCTGCGGCACACAATAAACCTGAAATCCCCGCTCCGATAATTAAGGCGTCTTTTATTTCCATACCTTACTGCAAAATTGATCGAAAGGCATCGCGAATCTCTAGGTGTCTCCAAGTAAACCCTGAGACCTCCAAGGCTCTTGGTTTAATATCCATATCCGAGAGAATTACTTCTTTTGCCATAACTCCAAAAGCCAGACGTAAGGCAAAAGCCGGTGTCGGCAACCACGTAGGGCGATTTAGAGCTGCGCCCAGTTCTTGAGCAAAGACGGTTCCGCTTACCGAGTTTGGAGCGACTGCATTGACGGGCCCCTTCAATGCCTTGTCTTCAACAGCACGTAGATAAACTGCGACGATATCCTCGATTGAAATCCAGCTCATTCTTTGCCGTCCATTCCCGATAGTCCCACCCAAACCAAGCCTGAAAGGTGGCAACATCTTTGCTAGAGCACCGCCTTTAGCACTCAAAACAATTCCCGTTCGCAGCATTACCAGCCGCCCGCCAGCCTTCGGCCAAGGTGACGCAGTCGCTTCCCAATCACGACAGACCGAGGCAAGAAAACCTTTACCCAAAGGACTCTGCTCATCTTTCACTTCCGGATCTGCAAATCCGTAGTAATTAATACCAGATGCCATGATTAAATCTGGACGCTCCTCTCGATCTAACATCGCATCCATCAATAATTTTGTACCCTTCACCCGACTATCACGAATTTCCCGCTTAGCGGAGCGGGTCCAGCGTTGGGCAACATTCTCACCTGCCAGATGCACAACCGTATCGACTCCCTCGAGCACAGTCGTATCGATAAAACCAGTCGAAGGATCCCAACAACCTGGACCACTGCCTCGTGCGAGTCCTTGCACCCGATGCCCTTGAGCTTCTAATGCCTTACAAAGCTCTTGCCCAATCAAACCACTCGCTCCGGTCACCAAGATCTTTTTTTGCATCAGCATCAAATAGCTTCTACGGGATTTTTAAATTTATCAAAGGCAGACAGCGCACGCTCTCGTCCAGTCTGATGATCAATTATGGGATGCGGATAAGTTACTCCCAGTTCAATGCCGGCAGCTTCTAGCACTGCCTCAGGTGCTTCCCAAGGAGTGTGAATATATTTGGCAGGTAATTTTCCTAATTCCGGCACATAACGCTTCACATAAGTACCGATTGGATCAAATTTTCCACCCTGAATCATAGGATTAAAAACTCGAAAATACGGCGCTGCATCAGCGCCACATCCACCGCTCCATTGCCAACCCAAGGTATTGCTTGCGATGTCCGCATCGACCAAAGTGTCCCAAAACCAAGCTGCCCCAGTTTTCCAATCCTGTAGCAATTGCTTAACTAACAAAGAAGCGACAATCATGCGGACACGATTATGCATCCAACCGGTAGCATACAATTCCCGCATTCCAGCATCTACAATGGGATAGCCCGTTTGCCCTTTTTTCCAGCATTTCAGTAAATCATCATCCGCCTCCCAAGGAAAATCTGCATACTGAGCCTGCAGAGGTTTTTCTGGGGTGTGGGGAAAATGAAAGAGAACATTGTAGGCAAATTCCCGCCAGTAGATTTCTTTTAGGTAAACAAAAGGACCTTTTTCTTTCAGGTTTGTGCGCGCTTCCAAGGCCGCCACAACCTGACGAGGTCCTATCAATCCACTTTGTAGATAGGGAGATAGTTTAGAGCTTCCCTCTATGCCAGGAATGTTACGGTCTTCGTTATAATGACTCACCGCTCCGTCCAAAAAACGATTCAGTCGCTCATGTGCCCCGCTTTCACTGATGTCCCAGTCTTTAATCATATCGCGCCACCAATTCTGTGAAGGGAGTAAATTTAATTCTGCTAAAGCCTCACTTTCTAAGTTGGCATCCGACCAAAGAGCATTCTCAAGATTGACCTCTATAGGCGCAACTACTGGACGATCTTGTATCGATTTAAAATACGGCGAATAGACTTTAAATGGTCCGCCTGATTTATTGGCAACCGTATGTGGCTCGTTTAGTAGAGCACTGTTAAAAGTTTCCACCTTTAAGCCCTCGGCTCGCAACGCCAGCTTCAAGTCTGCGTCCAAGGATCGCAGCTTCGGTTCATAGCGACGATTCCAGAAAATTTGATTGGCACCAGTTGCATCAATGACCGTGTGCAAAACTTCTGCCGTCGCTCCTACTTTTAAGATTATCCGCCCTCCATACTCCTGCAATTTCGTTTGCAAGCTCTTCAAGGCATGATGAAGCCATACTTTTGAAGCACTGCCAGGTTGCCATTCACCGTAAGCAGTCTCATCCCAGATATATAAAACCACTAAAGAAGCGCCTGACTGCAGTCCCGCCTTGAGAGCTGCGTTATCCTGTACCCGCAAATCGTTCCGTAGCCATACTATACTGGTTTCATTTGACATGATGAATATACCGAAGTTTAGAAGAAAAACTTACTTTCAAAACGATTAAGTCGGCTTGCCAGCCTCCCGCTCTTTTGCTTCATTTCATTTTATGGAAACCATCAACGCCATCCGTGAGCGCCGCTCAGTTAAACATTTTAATCCTGAACACCGCATATGTGATGCCGAGATTCAACAACTCCTAGATGTTGCCCTACTTTCGCCGACTTCTTTTAATATGCAAAATTGGCGTTTTGTCGCAGTTACAGATGGCAAAAAAAAGGAAGCTCTGCGCTCAGCCGCATGGGATCAAGCTCAAGTTAGCGAAGCCTCACTCGTAATTCTCCTGTGCGCCAACCTTGACGCTCATTGCAATGCGGAACGCTACTGGAAAAATGCAAGCGAAGCGGTTCAAAAAATTATTGTCCCTATGATTGCACCTTTTTACGCGGATAATGCTCAGTTACAACGCGACGAAGCCATGCGCTCGATCGGTATTGCAAGCCAAACCATCATGCTCGCAGCAAAGGCCATGGGATATGACAGCTGTCCCATGATCGGCTTTGATCCCACCCAGGTGGCTAAAATCATCGATCTCCCCGATCGTCATGTCATTGGACTCATGATTACCGTTGGGAAAGCCCTCAAGCCTGCAAACCCACGCCCAGGTCAACTACCCTACGAGGAAGTTGTTCATCGAGACGGTTTTCCTCAGACCTAGACTTCTGCCCGCTCTCGGGCATCGGCTTCAATTGCAGCTTCAACTAGCTGCATGGCATCAGCAGTAGCCACTTTGACCGAACTTAATTGTTCAGCATTGGCTACATCGCTGCGACCAAAGAGGTAAAATTTAATTTTAGGCTCTGTTCCGGATCCTCGCACTGCAAAGCTGTAGCCATTTTCCAATTCAAGGAAGTAAAAGTCTTGAGATGGAATAGGCTTACCATCGACATCAATGATTTCTTCGTGTCTAAAATCAGTAAAACCAGTCACCTTAAGACCTGAGAAGGCGACCGGAGGGTTGCTTCTGTAAGCTGCCAAAATGTTGGCGATTTTCTGACTTCCCGCAGCACCTTCATAATAAATATTAATAGTGCTTTCGAGGAAGTAGCCATGCTGTAAATAAAGCGAATCCAAATATTCTGGTACTGTCATTTGCTGTGACTGCAAATATGCGACCATTTCGCAGAACATGACCACTGCGGCATTAGCATCCTTGTCACGTACGCGATCACTCGCCAGATAACCGTAGCTCTCTTCACCACCAAAGACAAAAAAAGTAGCATAATCCATGAGTAAGTCGGCACGCGTCCATAAATCACATCGATCGTAGTCAAGTGCCACACCTTCCTTTTCAAGCAAGCCTTCCTTCATCTCAGCCTCATAGTCTGCCAATTTTTCGCCAATCCATTTAAAGCCAGTCAAGGTATTCACCGTCTTGATTCCATGTGATTTTGCTAAGGCTTCCTGCATTGGACTGGTTACAAAGGTTTTAATAAGCGCCACTCGCTTACTTCCATCCTCAGGAATGACTCCAGATTCCTTTAATGTAGATATACGGTACTCCGCAAGAAGGGTTCCAATTTGGTTCCCAGAAAGAAGTATGAGTTTGCCCTTGTCATCCCGTACCGCGACCCCCATGCGATCCGCATCTGGATCCGTCGCCAAAACAACGTTTGCATCAACCGCCTCTGCTTTTTCCATCGCCATTTTTAAGGCTTCTGCATTTTCGGGATTAGGCGACTGCACGCTTGGGAAACGACCATCGTGTTCAGCTTGCTCGGGTACCTCAATCACTTCAACGCCCAGTCCCTGAAGCGCTGGAATGGAACTGATACCACCGGTGCCGTGAATCGGAGTAAAGACCACCTTGGGCGCTTGCTTGCGCATTATTTCTGCATCAAGGGCTGCCTCTTCCAAAATCGCAAGGTAAGCGGCATCTGCGTCGGCTCCAAGGGTCACTACTTGGGAAAGATTCACTTCTAAAAAAGGGGGCACCATTTCCAGGCCAACCGCCTGCACTTGCTCCACGATTGCTTCCGCATGAGGTGCTACAACTTGAGCTCCATCATCAAAATAAACCTTAAAACCATTATCATGGGGCGGGTTGTGACTGGCCGTAATAACGGCTCCGCAATGCGCACCATACTCCCTAACAGCAAAACTTAGTTGTGGAGTCGATCTGGGTCCATCAAAGATCAGCGCCTGCCCGCCCAGCTTATTCCACGTCGAGGCGGCCAGGAGGCAAAAATGTCTCGAGAAATGCCGGACATCATGCGCGATCACAAATCGAGGACGATCATGACAGCCAATACCCACCAGGTGCGCGTGAACATATTGATAAAGCCCGATGGTCGCACGTACGATATTGAAATCATTTAAGACGTTGCTGCCCACCGCCGCAAAGGCAGGTGAGCCTGAGTGATTTGCTGAACCCTGCTCAACAGAAGTGCAAACCTTTCCGATGGTACGTCCACGCATTCCACCGGTCCCAAAAGCTAACTCACGGTAAAAGCGATCATTCAACTCTTCCCAAGCGCCCTGTTCGACTAATTCATTGATACTAGCAATCACCCATTCAGGCAAATAATCCGCCTTTGCCCATGCAGTTAAATTACTTACGGTGCTTTCCAGCAATTCTCCGGATGCTCTCGCTACCTCTATCTTTTTAATTGTACTCATCGTCAAAAGTTCGCCATTTATGTGCCCAAAGGGTGACCCAATAGCAATCTCATTCCATTCTCATTGGCACAAAAAAGACCTAAACACCCTATCTTAATAATCTGCTGTTGTTTTCTTTTTATATTTTACATCTTTTGACCAACTAGATTGTCCTAGTTTAATACTGAGTAACTGGAATCAAAATTTTGCTCAATTCATAAGTGATAGCATTAGAGTCTGGTCTTCGCTGAGATGCAGGCGATTCGTCATCCAACGAAAGGTTCGCTTAATAGCATCTTGATAATAGCTGGCTTCGTGAAAGACAATAATTGCGTCCGCTTGCACCTGATCACGCTTTTCTGCGTGATTTAGACTAGAAGGATAAGTCGACACCATAATACGAAGCGATGCCAGCCAGCGCCCGGTGACTTTGCCGTTAATTTTTTCTGGTCTACCTTCTGAGAAATAGAGGTTGAACACGCTAACACTGTGATCCGCTTCTAATTGAGTGATTTGCTGAAAAGACAGCGTATGATGACGCTTGGCTCGTAGAACTCTTGTAATCTGTTCACGAATTTCCTCCGCTTTTAAAACAGGAGAAATTCAAAATATTTCACCATTCTTTTTCGTTTTTGGAATTGAATTTCCCTTAGGCTCAAAAGATGCATTCATCAACAACGGCGGGAAGATATATACCTATGAGGGTAAACCGATAAAATCATCTGCGTGACGAATCACACTCTTAACAAGGAAGCAATATTTTGGAAGCGTGCTCGAATTTTTAATCTGCTCTTTTAAAAAAATAGAATGTCGGCTACAGGAGCTGCTACAAAATAACAGACAAATGAGCAGTAATGCTAGTAATGACTTCATCCAAAAAACAGGCCCCCAAGTTACCTTGGCGGCCTATCGCTAAATTAAATTAATAAAAAAAACTACCATTGATATCCAACCCCGGCCCGAACAACTCCTTCATTAAAATCACTGGTTGAAGCAGCACCAAAGTTCACCTGAACTCCGTCATCCAAACGTCTAGAGTAACTCAAAGCGATGCCTGTTTCTTCTTCGAAATAGGCAGCACTTATATCAAGAGCATGTGTCATCCCAGGCAGAATGGTCGTATGGGTAAGTACAGCAACCATTGCAATGCCTCGAGCGTTACGATCAGTATCTTTACGATTTGTAATAATACTAGACGCGAGTTGTTGGTCGGCAATAGCTGAAGCAGTACTCAAATTGTCAATATTAGTTTGAAGGATATTATCGGCGTCCATACGAGTTATCGCCTCAGCATCAACAGTAGATTGAACCGAACCAGTAACTGTGTCATCTCCGGTCAGTGTAGTTAAGGCATCCTCATGATCATTGATTAAAGTAACTACATTAGCATCATAGGTGAGATCTGCCGGTGCCGTTTGAGCAGATACAGTATGCGTCAGAATCGTTAATAAAAAACCAACAGGGTAAGTTAAACGAACCACAAATTTTTTCATTTTATATTTAATTTTCATTTTTAATAGGTTTTTATGTGTAATCGTTAAATAATTTGTGGAAATAATGGTATTAATTTTGCAACCCTAAATATTTATTTTGTTTCTTGTATGCCTGATACTAAATTAAGGATAAGTTTGAATTTCAAGAGATCGCAAAGGCATAATTAGATCGATCCTAGACGTTTCGCGAAAGTCAGCCCTAAGCAATGATCACATTAGGCCCCAGGTTATGCTTTGGTTCAAGCGCGGCCCATTGAGAGAGGAAGTCAAGACGGTCGGCGGCGAAACGCGGGCTGATTTCAAAGGAGAAAGGGGGCAAGCCGGAGGCATCGGTCTCGATTACAACACCGGCGGCTCGGAGCCAGGATGTAAACATTCGAACTTGGTCATCCGCACTACTTTGCGGGGAATCCACACCCTCAGCGTTTTTAACGGGGCTAAAATCCTCTATACGATCAGCTTCAATAATTACGGGGTGTTTTGCGAGTGGAAGCGCATCAAAGACAAACATCTCAAATTTCACTCCATTGGTATCTTCGGGCTGTATAGTCTCACCATTTGAATTGATGTAGGGAATCTTTTTATTTGCTCGGTGAAATGGTAGTGCGAAATCAATATTATCGCCTCCTGCATGGGCAATAAAATCAAGGTCGAAGATATGGATCGCGACGCTACCTGCAAGGAAGCGCAATTTGCCATCCAAGGCCTTTTCTTCCTGAAGATTTTTAGGCATATCGCTGTATTCCACTACGATGTTTCGATCTCCCTGAAGACAGAAATGACCCACTTTTTCGAGTGCGTAAGCCTTAGGTACCATTTTGGACGACAACTGGGATTTTCCCTGCACATGAAAACCAATAAAAGCAGGGTCCATGCATTGGACGATGGGATTATCGACTTGAAAATAACTGAGGGTATCAATTCCAAGCGAGCGCATGGTATCTACCGCCCCACTGCGAACGAGGGCGCGCAAAGAACCACCATGCCCGTCCGGAGTCATTGCGATAGTCCCTTTGTCAGAAAGAAGTATTTTTCCCTCCAAGTCGACTGCCGGCACGAGACCCTGCACGATAAAATGCACCTGCTCCTCAGGCAGTCCAAAATAATTCGCAGCCTTAAATGCTTCGAGCGTAGCGGCGTTGTTGATTTCGCTGGTCAGGATGAACCAATGGATGGGTGCACCAAAACGTTCACTGCTGCGGGCAATCTTTTCAGCAAAAACCTGAAAAAGTGTTTTTTTACTAACTGGCGTTACCGGATAGGTTCCCTTCGGTCCATCATACCCAAGTCGTGTCCCCTGCCCGCCTGCAACTGTGAAAGCAGCAACACGTCCGGAGGCGATTGCTTGGGCACCTACATCACGTGCAGTATCCCATAAGGCAGGGTCACCTCCATTTTCAGGCAATGGGATGAAGGGCGCAGGATTGAGCTCGTCAAGGTTTAAGCTACCCTCATGCTGATTCAGGACAAGCGTTTGCACTAGCCTAGTGAGTTCCGCAAGATCAATGGTAGCAGCTTGTGCGAGGAGGGCCTTTTGAGCTGCCGAATCCAGTTCAGTGAAAAACTTGAAGACTTGCCCTTGCCCTGCAGCTTCAAAAGCTTCTCTTATGTTTTTAGCATTTTCAGTTATTTCCATCTATTAGAATTAGCTAGTTTGCTTAGGAGAAATTGCAAACCTTCTAGCGATTGGCAGACAAATTTGACCTGCTATCTTCACTCTGGGGTAAAACGAAAGAGAATTTCATCTGGTCGCGTATAGCCCAATCGATCACGAGCAACACGTTCAAGAAATTCTGGATCCTCCAGTAATTGGTCAAGGTAAGCCTCTTTTTGAATGAATTCCTCTTTCGCTTGCTTGAGCTTGGCTTGCAATCGCAGTTCACGATCATGAAATTGCCTCAACTCACGCTTTGTTTGCATAAGTATGCTACCAAAGAAAAAAACCAAAATCAAGGAAGCAGCTACCAGCATGAGTGACACCGCTTGCGCAGGACTCAATGGTATTTTTCTTTTCCATCGCATTTTTTTAACTTAACCATCCAAGTTGGGATGAAAAGCAAGAACGATGGATTAATCTAAAGTAGCCAACGCTGTGTTAAAGATTTCACTCGGACGCATCGCAGCCGCCGCAAGATCCGATACGGGACGATAATATCCTCCAATCTTCATTGCTTGGCCTTGAACTGCATTGAGTTCATCGACAATGGCATCTTCTGAAGCCGCAAGCTCAGTAGCCAGCGTGATGAACCGAGCTTGTAAGGCTTCATCGTCAGATTGGCTTGCTAAAGCCTGTGCCCAATATAAGGCCAGATAGAAATGACTCCCTCGATTATCAAGTTCACCTACTTTACGAGAAGGAGACTTGTTGGCCTCAAGGAGCTGCTCGGTAGCGGCACTCAGTGTTTTCGCAAGAATGGCAGCTTTTGGGTTATCATGAACCGCCGAAAGGTGTTCAAGTGAAACACCTAGAGCAAGAAATTCACCGAGAGAATCCCACCGAAGGTGGTTTTCTTTTTCAAACTGTTGCACATGCTTTGGCGCGGAACCCCCAGCTCCAGTTTCAAAAAGCCCACCGCCATTCATCAACGGCACAATCGAAAGCATCTTCGCGCTGGTACCGAGTTCAAGTATCGGAAATAAATCCGTCAGATAATCACGTAAAACATTTCCGGTAACGGAGATGGTGTCTTCTCCTGCTTTAGCTCGTTCTAGTGAAAGTCGGGTTGCCTCAACCGGTGAGAGTATATGAATATCCAGATCGTTCGTTTGGTAATCCTCAAGAAAAACTTTTACTTTTGAAATAAGCTGAGCATCGTGCGCGCGCTCCGGGTTTAGCCAAAATATAGCCAGAGTGCCTGTAGCTCGAGCGCGGCTGACTGCAAGTTTTACCCAGTCTCTAATTGGAGCATCTTTTACCTGACAGGCGCGCCAGATATCACCCGCCTCAACAATATGACGCGTGAGAATGTTACCTTTGGCATCTACGATTCGAATCTCACCCTCTTGTGGAATTTCGAAGGTCTTATCATGCGATCCATATTCCTCCGCTTTCTGAGCCATCAGACCAACATTAGGAACACTCCCCATTGTAGCAGGATCAAAAGCACCGTGCTGCTTACAAAACTCGATAGTTTCAGCATAAACGCCAGCATAGGAACGATCTGGTATCACAAAGTTCGTGTCTTGCTGAACACCATCCTTATTCCACATCTTCCCAGACGCTCGGATGGCGGCAGGCATAGATGCATCAATAATGATGTCGCTAGGAACATGGAGATTTGTGATACCACGATCGGAATCTACCATGGCGAGATCAGGGCGAGCAGCATATACTGCCGCAAGGTCGACTTCGATCGCTTCTTTTTCTGTGCGAGGCAGTTTGTTAATTTTATCGATGAAATCCCCGAGGCCGTTATTAAAATCAACACCAAGCTTTTTGAGGGTGGTATCATGTTTTACAAAAACGTCTTTGAAAAAGACTTCCACCGCATGTCCGAAAATGATGGGGTCAGAAACCTTCATCATAGTTGCTTTCATGTGCAGCGAGAAAAGAAGCCCTTCGCTCTGGGTGGCTTCAATCTCAGCAGCAAGGAACTCCCGCAGTGCCTTCACGCTCATAAAAGTGGCGTCCAATATTTCACCTGCCTGTAACTCAAGTCCTTCTTTCAGGACCGAGGTCGATCCGTCCGCAGTGATTAATTCAATACGAGCAGTTGTCTTTGAAGAAAGGGTTAGGGATTGCTCATTGGCAAAAAAATCATCCCTAGGCATACTGGTTACGCGTGATTTTGAGGCTGCATCCCAAGTGCCCATACGATGCGGGTGATTTTGAGCATATCGCTTAACCGCAGGAGCACAACGGCGATCGGAGTTACCTTCTCGTAAAACTGGGTTCACCGCACTGCCCTTAATTTTATCATATCGTGCCTTGGTAGCAACTTCGTTGTCTGTACGAGGTTCTTCGGGATAATCCGGCACCGCATAACCTTGATCCTGGAGTTCTTTAATACAGGCCTGGAGTTGAGGGATAGAGGCCGAAATGTTGGGTAACTTTATTATGTTAGCATCTGGAGTCTTAGCAAGTTCGCCAAGTTCGGCCAGGGCGTCCGGCACCATTTGGTCCTGCTCTAGTGCATCTGCAAAAATAGCAAGGACACGACCGGCAAGCGAGATATCACGGGTTTCAATCGCGACTCCTGCAGCCAAAGCATAACGTTCGACAATCGGCAAAAGTGAATGCGTCGCTAAGGCAGGGGCCTCGTCGGTGATGGTATAAATAATTTTAGGGTTCTCGCTCATGATGATTAAATTTTTCTGCAGTTCGCACAAAAACGAGTCAAGCGCTCAAGGCCTTTTTCAATGACCTCGTCGGAGGTTGCGTAACTTAGGCGCATGTAACCTGGGGCACCAAAGCCTTCACCCGGAACAATTGCGACCTTTTCGGTTTCAAGGAGTTTGGTAGCAAATTTCTCAGCACTCATACCAAGCGATTCCATCTTTGGGAACAAATAGAAAGCACCTTGCGCTCGAGCGCATTCAATTCCATCGATCGCTCGGAGACCTTCAAGGAGTCGAAGGCGACGGCGGTCAAATACTTCCAACATACCCGCAATCGCAGTCTTCGAGGATTCCCAATTTTCCATTGCCGCAAGAGCTCCATATTGCGCAAACGTTGTGGCATTAGAACTTGTCTGACTTTGCAGACTGGCAACCGCCGTAGCAACCTGGGGATTCGCAACAAGGGTCCCCAGGCGCCAACCGGTCATCGAAAAAGTTTTACTAAATCCTGCTACGGTAATGGTAGCTTCAGCAGCTTCCTTTGAGAATGAAGCCGGGCTCACATGTTGAACGCCATCATAGAGCAGGTATTCATAAATTTCATCCGACATTATAAAAAGGCCGGCCTCGAGAGCTACTTCTACCAACGCAGCGAGTTCGTTTTCTTCGTAGATAGCTCCAGTAGGATTGGAAGGGCTATTTAAAATGAGCATCCGTGTCCGAGGCGTTATGGCTGCTCGAAGCTGATCAGGATTTATCTTAAAACCGCTTTCTTGTCCGGCAAAAACAATCTTTGGCACCCCACCCGCTAATTTAACCATTTCGGGATAACTAACCCAGTAAGGTGCTGGTATGATCACTTCATCTCCCGGGCTGATGGTGGCCAAAATAGCGAGGTAACATGAAAATTTACCACCTGGGCTCACAATCACTTGAGACGGCTCAAGCCCAACTATCTTATTTTCAGTGCGATACTTTTCTGCAAGCGCCGCTCGAAGCTCAGGAATCCCAGGTGCCGGAGCATACTTAGTCTTTCCGGCATTGAGCGCCTCTACGCATGCAGCTTTGATAAACTCGGGCGTATCAAAGTCAGGTTCTCCAGCTCCAAACCCACAGACGTCTTCGCCAGCAGCTTTCAGTGCTTTGGCTTTTGCGTCTACGGCAAGTGTGGGTGAAGGGGCCACATTGCGGGCCCATGAAGACAGGTTGTTTGAAGATGTATCAGTCATAGAAAATAAAAAAGCGCCCCGGTTTTGTCGGGAAATCGACAACACCGGAAGCGCTGAGTGAAAACTTCTGTCTCGGCAAAAGCAAGCCTAGCCTAAGAAGAGAATCAGTGACCCGTTACTTCTTGCGAGCTTTGGTAGCTTTTTTCTTAGCGGCTTTCTTTACCGCTTTCTTTTTAGCAGGTGCTTTCTTTTTGACGGCTTTTTTAACAGCCTTCTTTTTGGCAGGTGCTTTCTTTTTTGCTACTTTTTTCTTTGTAGCTTTTTTAACAGCCTTTTTCTTGGCTGGAGCTTTCTTCCTTGCTACTGTTTTCTTTGTAGCTTTTTTAACAGCCTTTTTCTTGGCTGGAGCTTTGCGGACAGCTTTCGCGGCCACTTTTTTCTTTGTTACTTTTTTCTTAGGCATAATTTTAGTTATGGGGTTAGGAGTAGAATTACTTTTCCTGAGATTTAAAGAGAAGCTGTATGTGAGGTCGCTTCCGAGCTACTTTGAGCATACATCAAACGGACTTTTAGCAAAACCAGCATCTCAAGTTGATTTCTAAACTCAACATGGACAGTTGATAAAAACGCAAGAAAAGCTTGAGCTGTTTCGATGATAAAATTGCTCAAAAGTTGACGCCGAAGGCACTGCAACTTGAAAATTGAATCCTGCTGCAGATCAAAAGTAAAAGGGTTGGTCGCAACTTGCGTCATAGAGTAACTACGAGTGAATAGAAGTGACTTGAGACATCGCATTGTCAATACATTTCGCTTGGCAAAGTTATTGCTCAACATGCACAAAAAATTTAAAGATCATTAAATTGTTCCGAGACAAATGAAGGTGCATAATCGTTTTCTTCGGCTTCAAAAATTTGCACAGGAAGTTTCAAATTAAGAGCTGCCGATACGACTCGAAAACGAGTGCGATCTCCGCTTAATTTTTCCCCTAAAGTTATCCGCTTAACAATATATTGTCCCTGTACTTTTTTAAAACTTTCTACTTCAAATTGCGTGGCTGTCTTTTTGTTTTCGTCTAAAATTTCTATCCTCAACAAGGCTTGGTATTCACTATCTAAACCGAGGCGCACTGCATGCACTCCAGGCAAATCATAGCCTGCCGGCGGCATCATTAAAAACTGGTGTACCAATCGAGCACCAACAGCTTTTGATCCCTCGTATTGATAGTCTTCCCAATGAATAAAGGGCATGAGTAAGTCAAAAGGTCGATAAAGTACGCCCTTAAATAGCGGCTCCATAAGCTTATCGGACTCCATGGGCACAAATTTATCACTCCTTTTTGTGCGGCTCCAAACTTTTTGTTTTCTACCATTTTGAAAGATCCATTCCATATCGTTAGATCGCCCAGCTTTTTGTTGAGCGCCATTTGGATGCATGGCAAATCGGGTGACTGGGCCATACTCATTCCAGGAACCCCAAAGTATTCCCTCATATCGCACGGTGCGACCACGACGCGGCAAGTGTTCCAAAAGAAATTTAAAAGTATAATCTCCCTGCAAGCGCTGGTTAAGAAAACTTTCAAAAAAAGGACGTACTTCTTCTGGCTTTAAAGCTTCTGCAAATCGTGGACGTGCGCCATCCGCAAAAACCTGACTTGTGGCAAAAATAAATACAAAAAAAAGGCCAATGACATACCGCTTTGTATGCATTGACCTAAAGAACCTTACGGAGCTAAATTTAAATAACAAGACCATCAAGGATTTGAAGAGACCTTATCAACCTCAACTTGAAGGTCTTCATTTGCCTTTGCGTTTTCAAATAAATCTTCTGCTGTTGTTACTTCTAGGTCAGCTGTTGTTTCAGGCGCGGTTGGTTCAGGCACTGGCACCTCCTCTGGAACTGACAAAACAATCGGATCCGTCGCCTCAAGTTCTTCGTTTGCATTTGCCTGAAACAAAAGAAAAAGCCCTAAAGCCAGAACAAAAAAGACGATGATAGAGTAAATGGTAACCTTTGTGAGGACATCATTCGTTTCCGCTCCAAAAGCAGATTCTGCGGCACCACCTCCTAAGGCAGCACCCATGCCGCCTCCTTGACCTGTTCGTTGCATCAACACAATCAAGACAACGAAGCCTGATGCAAGTAGCAGAAGCATAATTAAAAGACTTATCAATAATTGAGTCATGAGTTATGAGTTATTTCCAAAACCAACACCATGATACCAGTGAGTTGGAATTCAAGCGTGAAATAATTGGAGAAATTGAGGCTTGAATCTAATTTCGTTTTGACAGATCGCAGCAAAGGAAGTTCTTTTTCATAACACTGCTATGGAAAAAATTATTTACCAGAAATTGCTCAGCAAAGGACAAATTGCGCTTGGCGTGGTGCTCTCACTTGGATTCTACGCATTCATGTCCTTCACCTTGGTTCCGTACACCTTTTCAGCCGATGCTACCGTTGCACAAATGCAGGCTTGTTTTGCCGCTGTTCCGGTTACCACAACTTTCTGGTTTTCGGTCAATATGTTTATGATTGTGCTCGCGGATCAGCGAAAGCAGCAGAAAGAACCAAGCTAGGTAACTTAGGCCTTCCTTTCATAATGCGCTCCGTGAGAGCGCTTTTTTATATCTACTGACTACGCTGATTGTCTGCGCCCGTCTTCATTAACTTGCGTTATCTTTAGTTCGCTTTGTCTCAAGATGCGCTCCGACAAGAATAGCGAATTCATATAGACTGTATAGAATTGCTGTTGTTAGTGGAAGCGAAAGAAAATCACCCCCAGGAGTGAGAAAAGCAGAAAAGATCATCATGCCCACAAACACGACGCGACGCATAGATTTCAATTTCGCAGCGGTAAGAATTTGAATATACACCAAAATAATTAGAATGAGCGGAAACTGAAAAATCGCACCGGTAGCGAGTGAAAACCAAACGACCATACTATAATATTCCGAAGCCGCTAAAAGTACTTCAAAATCCATCAATTGGTTAAACTTAACAGAAACGGTTAGGGTGAGTGGCAAAATAACAAGAAAAGCGACCACTACCCCTAGTAGGAAAAGGAAAAAGGCCGCCAAACAGGCTGGGCGCACGATCTTACGTTCTCGATCCGTTAAACCCGGTGCGACAAAACAAGCGATGAAGTAGAGTACAAAAGGCATGGAAAGT
Organism: Opitutia bacterium UBA7350; assembly: GCA_949524905.1. GTDB lineage: Bacteria > Verrucomicrobiota > Verrucomicrobiia > Opitutales > Coraliomargaritaceae > UBA7445. The sequence continues at coordinate 49,196 of CATINC010000015.1, forward strand.
ACCATTCCCCCAAGCAAGGCAATCTGAACAAAAACCGAAAAGACACCCATGGGTTTATAAGTGATCAATTTCTGTACCACTAGATCCGGAGAGCCATAAGCTTGTATCAAGGGTAATTGCAAAAACCCACCGATCTTAGGCATCAGCAAAACAACAACGATCACCCCTAAAATAAAAGCCAACATACTGCGAGCTACGGTCCAGCGGAATTCCTCCATGTGCTCAAGAAAGCTCATTGATTCCTTTTCCGCTTCCATGAGTGCATCTTCTTTTGGAAATAGCTCATCTGGAAATGAATCTACTTTTCCTTTGTTATCAGGCACTGGCTCATGCTCGTCATCATGCATTGCTCTAAATTACCGACTACATTCCTTTAGTTGCAATCCATTAAGGAAATAGGATTGAAGCAAAATATTATTAATTTACATATTAGTTTTTTATATTCATATTTGTAAACTATCAATACTGCGCCAGCATTCGAAGCCAAGCAAGGTTTTGCACTTGTCACTGCCGAGAAACTTTTGCTTCACAACGGATTCAATCTCAACAGTACCGATTACAATTCATGGCTTGCGGTACTTTCTGGAAAATCCTTTTCATCAGAAACCTTACATCTGCGCTACGAGCGATCACACGATTGGTTTACCCCATCAAATAACCTGCGGCAGGTTTTTTTTAACCATCCCCAAAACTCAATTTACGGTCTGACTGAGCAAAGCGTTGATCCGGCATATCATTTGAAAACGCGTGTAGAAACAGAACAGTATCCTAACTGCTTCGCTACGACTGCCACAGGCTGGCGCAGCGATAAACAACACCCTTCCCTGATTCAAAACCTACGAGAAATCAGCACTTCTGAACTTGCAGCACTTACCCATGCAATCCTCAAAGAACTCAAAACTTATTTCTCAACTCACGGCCATCCGCCGCTCAGCATGCAATCCTTCGTACAATCGCACTTATTGCAAAATGCAATTGATGCGGTCCCCTCCCTCAATCTTAGGCGCAATGGACTTGACTACATTGCGCCGGGTAGTCCCTCACATTTCAGTCAGCTGACCCTCCTTAAAGCAATCGCTCCATTCGCCTTTTTAAGATCCGATACTTTCACGCTCCATGCCGCTGCCCGTATGTGCGATTCCCGGAGTGGAAAAGTTACAAGCAAGATTCGTTGCCAAGTCCAGGCACAGCGTTTGCCGACCGAGCACTCAAATCCAAGGTTTGGACGGCAATTTCGTTTTTCCCATTTTTCATGGGTGCCTCAAAAATAGGACCGTATTAAACCTGCGGTCCACCCTGCGACTCTGCTCTGCGACGTAAACGCAAAGCATTGAGCCGGATGAAGCCGCTAGCGTCGTCAGGATTATAATCACTGGCAACCCCTTCCATCGAGGCAATGTCCTCATCGTAGAGAGAAAGCGGAGACTTACGACCCACTGTGGTAAGGGTGCCTTTGTAGAGTTTTAGTCTGACGGTGCCCGTGACTGTTTTTTGTGAATCATCGATGAGGGCCTGCATAGCTTCACGCTCGGGCGCATACCAAAAACCATTATAGATAAGCTGGGCATATCGCGGAATGAGGCTGTCACGCAAATGCATGAGATCCCGATCGAGGGTAAGGGTTTCCATATTGCGATGCGCGTGTAGGAGGATGGTCCCTGCAGGGGTTTCGTAGACCCCGCGACTCTTCATGCCTACAAAGCGGTTTTCTACAATATCGACGCGACCGATACCATGCTTGCCCGCAAGGGTGTTGAGATGGCGCATCACTTGAGCTGGATTCATCGCAACTCCATTGACTGCAACGCAATTACCCTGCTCAAAATCAAGCTCCACATATTCTGCCGCATCGGGCGCGTCCTCTGGCGCAGTGGTCAGTTTATACATATCCTTATTCTCATCAGTGGTAGGATCAAACCAAGGATCCTCAAGAATGCCCGCTTCGTAGGAAATATGTAGGAGATTACGATCCATAGAATACGGCTTCGAGGCACTGGCCTCGACATCAATCTGGTGTTCCCTGCAATAATCAAGCATCTCCGTGCGTCCTGGAAAAGCTTTGCGAAAAATCTCCATACGCCAGGGTGAAATAATCTGAAGTTGCGGTGCTAAAGCTCCGTAGGTCAATTCAAAGCGTACCTGATCATTTCCCTTACCGGTAGCACCATGCGCGACCGCGTCAGCACCTGCTCGCTCGGCAATCTCAATTTGTGCCTTAGCAATAAGTGGGCGGGCAATAGAGGTTCCCAATAAATACTGCCCCTCGTAAACCGCATTGGCCCGCAACATGGGATATATGAAGTCGACAGCAAATTCATCCACTAAATCCAAAGTATAATGCGCGCTTGCACCCGTCGCTTTTGCCTTCTCCTCCAAACCGTCCAATTCCTCTTCCTGACCTACATCCGCGGCAAAGGTAATGATCTCAGCGGAGTAATGCTCCTTGAGCCAGCTAACGAGAACGGAGGTATCGAGCCCTCCCGAGTATGCGAGTACTATTTTCATGATATCTAACTTATGAGTCACGAAACCGCTGACTGGCAAGAATGCAATGCAACAAAAAACCCCGTGATCCGAAGACCACGGGGTTTAAAGAAAAATTCAGTAAAACCGAATTAGAAGGTGAAGAGCAGTTCAACTGCAGACGTTGTTACATCATCACCCGCACCGTCTGGGCTTATTTGAGTAACTTCAGCAACAAGTGCGAGGTTATCAGCCAGTGCGGTTAGGTAAGCGAATGTGATTGCATCAGCAGCATCTTCAGCAACAGCATAACGAGCGGTTACAGAAGAAGCATCGCTGAGCGTGTAGTTAGCCATGACTTGGTAGTCAGTAGCATCAACTGTGTCATCACTGTCAGCAATTTCAGCTGCGAAGAGCCATGCACCTGTTTCGTAGGTAACATAAGCATTCAACACTTCACTATCTTCTCCGTCCTCATTTTCATTGAGGCGAGCACCAATAAAACCGTTTAGGCCTTCACCGAGCTCAGCAGAGTATGCAACTTCGAGGGAATATCCAGTACCATCACCGAGGGTACCACCTTCGACGCCGTCAACAAGTGCAACACCGAGTGAACCAGTTGTGTACTTGATGCCTTGGTCGTAGCCAGGAAGGTTGCGAGTAGAGATCGCATTGCTGTACTGGTAAAGACCAGTTGGCTCGAAATCTTCGAAACCGAGCTGAGATGCGAAACGTCCGAATGTGAGCGCAGAACCGCCGCCGAGATCATAAGTCACGAAGGCTTGCTCAATGATCGCTTCATTCACGGTAGTACCAGAAACGTCTGTAGTACCATACTGTACATCAACTTGCGCAGAAACTGCACCCGCTGAATTGAAGAGGAAGTCGAACTCGACTTGATCAATGCCAAAGGCACTGTCGCCTGCATCCGAATCGGAGTAGGACATGTCAACGAAACCTTCCACTGAGAGCGACTCAGTCAAGGCGATCTCCGCGAAGGAGTAGCTAGTAGCTGCAAGAATAGCAGATGTGATAGCAATTTGTTTTTTCATATATATATGTAGTTGTGTTAGTTTACTTGTTTCGAACCCGGTTAAACTGTGCTACTGCACACTCTCCTTGGCCTGAAAATTTGGTTTTTTGACAGCAATAACCATGCCGTCTCTGAAACTGATGCGACCACTGAGGTAATTTTTTTGATCGCCCAGACTTGTTTCATAATAAAATACTTTATCCACACGCGGCTTAAGTGACTTAACAGAGCGCGGTGGTTTGCCCAATAGCTCAATTACTTTCTCTTCCGAGGTACCTGTGTTCACGCCTTGCCATTGTACCGGACGAGTCCAGCGCAGATTGCGCCAAGCGCTATTCGCCATGATGTCAAAGGCAGCTGCATTGGAAAGCGAATCTTCGACCCCGCCGGATACCGCCAAGATTTGGGCTGTTTCAGTCGCTTTTTCATTTGCGGCAAGTCGTTGCTCTAGTACAGCAAGGCGTGCTTCAAGGCTGGTGAGGCGCGCTTCAAGTGCTGGAGAGTCGCCCATACCCATGGCGTTGCTAAGAAACAGCGTAGTGGACATTAACAGGGCGGTATTAATAAGGTTAATACGCATATATGATGCTGCTTTTTCACTGAAATTTTGGCATCTGACAAGAAAAAAACGCTTTGATTTTCCAAATCTGCGCTAAAAATGCGTCATATTGTCACAAATACTTATCCACAATCTATTCACATTCGAAGCTTAATATTCGCTCATTTCTAGTAAATATCAAGCTTAGAGGCGATTTAAGGGCTTTCATCAAGAAGCTGCTCTTGCTTTTGTGTAAAAAGTTGATTTTTTTGGGCAAACCATGCATTACGAGCAAAAAACGACCCGAAAAATTGAGTTTTCTGAGACCGATATGGCGGGATTAGTCCATTTCTCCAATTATTTCCGGTACATGGAGAGTGCCGAGCGGGACTTTTTTGAAACAGCCGGACTGAATTTGATCCAAACTGAAGCAGGACCTTTACGTGGATGGCCTCGCACCCGCGCTGAATGCAAATTTTCGGCACCCTTACATTTTGGTGATACCATTGAAATCCACTTGGCGGTGGTTGCGGTCAAGGATCGCTCGATTGAATTTCGCTTTCGCATCTTTCGTTTAGACAATGAGGGCAACCGCACCCAAGCAGGCAAAGGTCACCTGACCACAATTTATGCTGAACGTTTGCCGAGCGGTGAACTGCGAAGTATCGAATTACCGCCTGAGATTCGAGAAAAGATATGTCCCGCCCCAGCAGAAGTGCTTGCACGCCCAAAAGGGCTTTAAACAAAAGCTACTTCTGGCTACCAGAATAAACGCCTCACCTGATTGAATGAAAAAGCATCTATTAATCACCAACGACGATGGTATTGATTCAGGATTTTTACACCGTCTGGTTGCAGCCTTGTCACCCAATTTCAAAATATCCGTCGCAGCGCCCGCTTTCGAGCAAAGCTGGATCGGTCGAGCGATTAGCCGACATAAAGAAATCGAAGTCCTCAATGGAGCGGCACATTTCGCAGAGGGAGTGGCCGCTTGGTCCATAGACGGAACCCCCACCGATTGCGTTAATATTGCCTTGGGGCACTTAATCAAGGAATCTGTCGATGCGGTCGTATCTGGAATCAATATAGGCTACAATACAACCGAGAGCCTAATTCTTAGTTCAGGCACGGTTGCGGGCGCAATGGAAGGAGCGCAATGGGGTTTGCCTGCGATCGCTTTCAGTCAATGTGTCCCGTTTGGCGATTTTGAGGCAATTCGTGAAGCTAAAGGACAAACTGAAGGCAACTTGGCACCTTCGCTGCAAGCCGCCGCTGAACACGCTGCGCGCTTGACGTCAGATTTGATAACTGCACCTCCGCCCGCTGGGCAAGTTATCAATGTCAATTTTCCTGATATGACGACCCCGGAGAGCCAAGTCAAAGAAACGGTGCCTGCAAAGGTGCGCTTGGGAACACTCTATGAAAAATGTGGATCAAATAAATTTCACTTTCGTTTCAGTGAGGGTCAAAAACTGGAAAATGATTCTAATACAGATCGTGCGGTCCTAGAGCGTGGTTTCATCAGTCGTAGTCGCTTGGATTTTTCACGTATCGGTTGTCTATAAAACTTTCTCGAGCTGATTACGGACTTGCGCAACCCAAGCCCAAAAAATATGTCCCTAAGATGCGCTTAACCTTTTTAAAAACGCCACACTTGATGCAGGATCCAATCACTCGTACTTTACTTTGCCTTGTTTTAAACTGGATTTTTGTTGCTACCGCTCTCGGTCAAACTTCAGACAGCCCCTTGCAAGGAGCTTGGATTGTGGCCTCCGAGACAAGTGATCCTTTGGTGATTCTGCTTAAGCCCAAAGGCGAAGCTTCCTACTTTAATCTCAAAAATAGCGACCTAGAGGTCTACCAAGGTCAGTGGTCCACCCAAGAGGGCATCCTCACAACGCAATGGGCAGACGGATCTGAACACCGTTTCCGCAGAGGCGCCTTTGATGTTGTCGTCACTTATCAAAATCCCTCCGGGCAAACCTCCGATAACCTAACTGCCAAGGCAATTCCAGAGGGTGTACTCGGTCAATGGGCAAAACCGCCGAGTCGTAACCTTGCGGAATCGATTGAAACTGAAAACAACTTTTTCGGATTGTGGCAGCTACAGAATGAGGATGGAGGGGATACCTTTGTAATCGTCTCTAAAGATCGTAGTGCTGCTACCAATGTCGGTGGCTCAGACGCTAGTGGTTTACATGGTTCGTGGATCAAGCAAGGCGCAGAGCTCCATTTAGTCTGGGAAAACGGAGACTATTCCATTCTGCGTGAAGCAGAACGCAGTCATAATTACACTCGCATCCCCGCAGGAACGATTCTTGAAGACGCCACTTCAGAATTTCGCCCTATTGCCCGCACAGCTCCTGAAAATGCGCCAACCAAATGGCTGAAGGCATATCGTACACAACAAGAAAAAACCCTGAGCGGATTCATATTTTCATCCCGTAAAAACGCCCGAGACTTCTACCGCGGCAACTGGCTGATGCAGCACCCCGAAAATGTATATGAAAGAATCATCATCCGTAAGTATGGTGGCCTTGAAACCTCGCGTGACAGCAACCTACAAGGTGACTGGCTCTTATCTGGTCAAAATATAATGCTTCGTTGGGATGACGGTATGCGAAAAATATTAAGTCCTGCTGGACGCGGCTTCGTTTACTATAGTTATGCTCCAGGGCAACCACTCGATGGCGTTCCGACCCTTATCCGCCCGGCAACGCCTGAGGACCCCAAAAAAATGAGTATCCTCCTTACGGGTCGCCAAGGCTTTGCTGAATCATTGCTCGCCAAAGCGCACGCCGCGGGAATACAGCCTGAAAAGCAAAGAAGCCTCGGGCCTGGCGACTGGATTTGGCCTTTTTCACGCCAAAAATCCACCACGATTGAAGCCTTGCTCACGGAGGAAAAAACCAGCGAACCAAAGTTTTCAAATGATCCTTGGTGGTGGCCTCTTTGGAGCGAACAAACCTCTGAAAATGAGCCACCCACAGAAAAGGATGACCTGGCGCTTGACCCCAAACAAGAAAGCACCGAACTTAAAAATACAAACACCATCGAACCACTTCGCACAAACAACAACACTTGGCATTGGCCCTTCTGAGTTGCAGCTTTAAAAAAATCCTTACCATAGATAATAATGATAACGACCACAACGAACCAGTTGAATGATCTCCCGCTACAAGAAGTGGATGCCGAGATAGCGAAAGCCATTGCCGCAGAACGGCAACGCCAAGAAAACCATGTCGAATTAATCGCATCCGAGAATTTCACGCTACCCGCAGTAATCGAAGCCCAAGGTTCTGTATTGACCAATAAATATGCAGAAGGATACCCCGGCAAGCGCTACTACGGTGGTTGTGAACATGTAGATCTCGTCGAAGAACTTGCCATTGAGCGAGCCAAGCACCTTTTCTGCGCTGATCATGCGAATGTTCAACCGCACTCTGGCAGTCAAGCAAACGCTGCGGTTTACCTTTCAGTGCTTCGTCCAGGCGACAAAATTCTTACCATGAACCTTTCCGACGGAGGGCACCTCACACACGGGCACCCAATGAATTTCAGTGGCATCTATCACGAAGTCGTAAATTATGGTGTCGATGCAGAGAGTGGGCGTATCGACTACGACCTTATTGAGCAGAGTGCACGAAATGAGCAACCCAAGATGATCACAGTGGGTGCCTCGGCCTACTCCCGTACAATTGATTTTGCCCGCATGGGAGCGATCGCTCGCGAAGTCGGGGCCTACCTCTTGGCAGATATAGCCCATATCGCTGGTCTAGTCGCCGCAGGAGTTCACCCCTCCCCAGTAGAGCACGCTGATTTTGTTACGACCACCACACACAAAACACTTCGCGGTCCACGTGGTGGTCTCATCCTATGTAAAGGTGAGCACGCCAAAAAAATTGACACCGCAGTCTTTCCCGGCACCCAAGGTGGTCCACTCATGCATGTCATTGCGGCCAAGGCAGTTTGCTTTAAAGAAGCCGCTAGCGACGCCTTTAAAGCATACCAGGCTCAAGTCGCGGCCAATGCAAATGCCCTTGCCAACGCCCTCAGCGAGCGAGGTCACCACGTTATTAGCGGCGGCACAGACAACCACCTCCTCATGCTAGATTTACGCAAAAAAGACCCCGAGTTGACGGGTAAAGTTGCTCAAATTGCATTGGATCAAGCTCATATCACTGCTAATAAAAATACCGTCCCTGGCGAAACTCGCAGTCCTTTCCAAACCAGTGGAATCCGCTTTGGCACACCTGCGGTCACTTCGCGCGGGATGAACGAGGCGGATATGGAAGCAATCGCGGAGGCGATTGATACCGTGTTGAATGCCCCAGAAGATCCCGAAGCGATTGCAAAAGCACGCAAAATTGCCGAGGGACTGTGCGCGACTTACCCACTACCGTATTAATCTTTGCTACTTGAATTCTCTCAAGGTTTTTAAAATAGTATTGCCTCGGAGGGAGACCTTAAGCATTAAGCAAATTTAGTTTTTTTATTTGTCTGAGGCATACCAGCCGCTAACCCCGCTAAGTTACTATGAAGCAAGAAAGATCCGCAAAAGCAGGTTTTACCCTGATCGAACTCCTTACCGTAATTGCTATCATTGGCATCCTAGCAACCATCCTGATTCCTACAGTGGGAAAAGTGCGCGAAACCGCTAACAAAATGCGCTCCTCCAGCAATATTCGATCCATTGCAGTTTCATACGCAACCTACTCAACCTCCGGAGGCCGCACTCGCACACTCACCACTTCAAAACTAAATACAAAAAATATTCATTCTGTAGCTGAATTCCTTGCTAAACAGGTTGAGTTATACGATGCCAGCGTATGGATCATTGATTCAGATCCTAAATTTATTGATTTCCAAAATGAGGGGGGTGATATTCCGGTAGTTATTGGATACCGAGACTCTAATAATGCCTTTCAAACCAGTAGCGACTGGAACTCCAGCGTACCGCTCGGGTATGACTTTGCTCTTGCGGCAGGCGGCAATGACCCGGCAACAACCACCCCATTAACATGGACTCGTGGACTCACCACTTCGGGTACTTGGCCAAAAGATTCTCCTTGGGGTCTCGGTGGACACATCGCCTATCTTGATGGACACGTCCAATTCTACAACGATCTAGAAGGTGAAGATGGCCAACTGGTTAACCCTGACAACGGTCAACCCACCAGCAACATCCTCGATATCCATAGTAGCAGCAACATTGTTCGTGCTGACTAAACTGCTCTGTTTATTTACTTTCTTAAAAGGCTGGGCTGTATTGCCCGGCCTTTTTTAGAGCCTTAAAATTTTATTGATTTGAATCATCCCTCACGCATCCCTATCCAAGGTTTATGGAAAAAGAGAGCCCAATTTATGTTTTAGGACACAAGAATCCTGATGCAGATGCCATCTGTTCAGCCTTGGCATACGCAGCCTACAAACATGCCTTGGGTGAAACGCATTACCTTGCCGCTCGCTGCGGGAACACCAACCCGCGAATTGACGCCATCATCGAGCATTTTCAATTACCTGTTCCCGTCTTTTTAAGTGACGTCACCCCTCGTATAGACGCGATCACGAGTCACACCCTCCATACCGTTACCCCCCAAAGCACTTGCGCTGAAGCACTTGAATTAATCGACAAATATGATGTCCGCGCACTGCCTGTTACGGATTCTAACAACCAGCTTTTAGGAGCAATCAGCTTCTTTCAACTCGGAGAATTCTTTGTCCCCAAGCCACGTACCTCAAAGGATATGCGCAGAGTGAAAACCGATCTCGATTCAATTGTGCGCTCATTAAATGCCAAAACCTTGAACATCGTAGATTCACAGAACATCCAGGAACTGTATGTTCGCGTCGGTGCAATGCATATCAAATCCTTTGATAGCTATCGCAAAGAAAATAATATGCTCGCTGAACAATCTATTATAATCGTGGGTGATCGGCGGGATATACAAAAACTGTGTATTGAAAAGCAGGTACGACTGCTGATTATTACAGGTGGCCTAGAGGTCGACTCGGAAATTATTAAATCTGCCAAAGAAAATGAAGTCTCCTTAATCATCAGTCCCTATGATTCTGCCTCGACTTCCTGGATTGTTCGTACCGCGACGCATATCGATAGCCTTTATGAAAAAAAGGTAAAGTGCTTCTCTGCCGAGGACAGTATCCAATCCGTCAAAAGCCGTATCGCGGCTTCAAATGATCCGCTCTACATGGTCACTAATGACCGAAATGAATTACAAGGAGTCTTCTCAAAAAGCGACATCCTCCGCCCTAGCAAAACCCGTATCGCTTTGGTAGACCACAATGAACTCAACCAGGCAGTCAACGGTGCCGATAAAGTACAGATAGTTGAAATCCTAGATCACCATAAGCTTGGTAATTTACCAACCCAGCAACCCATACTTTTTATCAATCGTCCAGTGGGATCGACTTGCTCCATTGTGGCGGACCTCTTTCGCCAAAGCGGGCTTACCCCATCTCGCGCAATCGCCGGTGCTTTGATGTCTGGCATCATTTCGGATACCTTAAACCTACATAGCCCCACGAGCACCCTATTGGAAGGTGAATTATTGGAATGGCTTGCTCCAATTGCTGACATCGAGAGTAATGCTTTAGCCGAACTTATTTTCTCATCTGGTTCTGTAATTACAAATGAAACACCAGATGCAGTCATCCGCTCAGACTGTAAGGAATACACAGAAAATGATTTGCGCTACAGTGTTTCTCAAATCGAAGAGCTAGGTTTTGATAATTTTAATGCTCACAGCGATTCCCTTAGTACCGCGCTCAAAGCACACCGTAAAAGCGAAGGACTGCGTCTAAGTTTTCTCCTCATAACAGATGTAAACTCGCAAGACTCTTTATTAATAGCCAGCGGTGAATCACAGGTCTTGGATTGTATTAATTATCCTAAGCGTGGAGATAGTAATGTATACTTTCTCTCTGGTATTGTGAGCCGCAAGAAACAACTGATCCCCTACATCGGGAGTCTTCTTAAAAGCTCCGGCTTACTCGATAGTTAAGAAAGCGTCCCCCTCAATGCTTAAGCAGTGGTTGAGCGACGCCAGCGGCTTGCTTGGGCAATACTGTATTGGTATTTACGCGGATGTTCTCGAATAAGAAAGGGCATATCCCAAACGCACTCCAGCGAAAAAGCTGGCTCTAAAGCAGCCTGCAAACCCGTAAAAGAATCTTTCGCTCCCTCACCCAACCAATAGTCGCGAGGGGTGTACTCTTCTAACCAAGTAAAAGGAGTCGTGATAAAAAGTTGACCACCAGGACGAACCAGCTGCGGCAAACGATTTAACAAGAGTTTTGGCTTAGGCAAGCGGCATATGAGATTACAAGCCAAGACAAAATCAAATTGACCCAAATCTTCCCTCAAGTGTTGCGCATCCCCTGTTTCAAAATGAACCCTAGCACGATCGATGGAGTCGTCTAAGTGTATCTCAATTTGAGTGCGTACCGAACCCTCATCTTGCCGCATGACCGAAATTCTGCCATCTACTTTAAGTGCATTTGCAGCTTCAATAAAAGCCGCAGAATAATCAATTCCGATGACTTCCGAGCTATGCCGTGCTAGCTCAAAACTACTACGGCCTACCGCACAGCCTAAGTCTAAAGCCCTAGCTTTTGGATTAATCGATTCAAAATCTAGCCCTTCAGAGACACAACGAGTCGGAAAATCTAAAGCATCTGAGCCTCCAAAACCATATGGAAATTGATCTGCCTTGCGGGCATAATGAAAAACAAGATACTGCTGGAGGAGCGTGTCGCTCTCGTAGGGATTTTCCGACATGGCTCAGGCTTCCACCGAGGCGTGCGTCTCTAGGCAGGCTACCATAAACTCTGTAGGCTTGTAGTTGCGAATCAAAACTGTGGATTTCCCGTCTTTTACCATGCGTGCCTCGGGAAGGCGGATTTCAGGTGTTTTGTGAGGGGCATATAGCACATCATCATGGGAAGCATTCTTATGCTCCTTGAAAAGATCGGGCGTAATTTTTCCACCAAGATGGTCGTCACGTCCCGTAGCAACGTGTATTGTGCCTAAAATCTTTTCATCCTGAATATCTCGCCCGGAAAATGGTAGTACCTGTGTGCCAAACCCAAGCTCTCCGATGGCACCTATCATTGGATCGTCAACCAAACGTTGATTATGTGCCTCGATCTCGGCGTAATCGCCATAGACAAACTGAGATTTGTAGATACGACCCTCCTTCACGTGCAAGAGACCGATCGTTTCTTCACTGTACTTAAACGGAAAAACACCTTCGGCACTTTCGGGCACGAAATAAACTTCGCCTGCGGGAAGATTAGCTACGTCTGGCTTTCCAGGAGGGCACAAACCGTGACTCTTTTGAGCTTCTTGTCCATTGGTGTGCAAAATTAAAGTGTAAACCTCGCCTTCTACCTGAAAATCGATTTCGAAACGATCGGCTTGCGTAAGCCCAAGACGCAAACCTTCGGCTTCTTCACTTACAAGATCGTAATCAACTGAAAGTCCGGTATCGAGTATGATTTGATTTAAACCGTGTAGTGTTGCCCCTCGAAAGCCAAATTCCTTACATTTTGCAGTAAGTGGTGCCGTTGCAGAAAATGTAGATACCGTAAGAATGATGTCATAATTTGAATAAATATCGCGATCAAGGCTCATCTCTTTCCCATGAGGGTCACAACAGAAATCCTCCATATCAAGATTACTGCCACCTGTTTCGCGGTAGGCGAAAATTTCGCCACCGGTCCAATTCATCGCCTCCAGCGCACCATCTTTAAATCCTTTATAGAAAACTTCATGGCCATAATTTTGGATTGAGAGTGTCTCGTCTTCCAAGAATTTGAAATTCTTGATGTCTCGAGGGTCAGGAAGATCAATCAGTATGCAGGCCTTTTCCCCGTTGCCAGAGCCAAAACAGGTAGTCAACAGGCGGGTGATACTGAAAGGTTGAAAATTGCGGGCTGCGGCGTCGAGGATCATAGTTGTATTAAAGATTAAAATATCTAAGTAAGCACTTAATGTATTTCTTTCAAACGGAAAATAAAAATTAGTAGCCAAATTCTCTGTGGTCCCTAATGTCGGTAACATAATTATTACATGAAACGTGCCTTTGATATTGCGTTCAGCTTCTTGGGATTGATCGTGCTCGCCCCCTTGCTATCGGGTCTATGCCTACTGCAGTATTTCAAAATGGGCCGACCTCTTTTTTTCAGACAAGAGCGCGCCGGTTTAGGAGGTAAATTTTTTCAAATCATAAAGTTTCGGAGCATGATCGCTGGCTCTGAAGGCGATATTACGCGGACAACCACCTGGGGTAAATTTCTGCGCTCCACCAGCCTCGACGAACTGCCAGAACTATTCAACGTGCTGCGCGGTGATATGAGTCTAGTTGGACCACGTCCCCTTCCAACAGAGTACCTTCCCCTCTATAACACCGAGCAAGCAAGGCGTCATGCGGTGCGCCCCGGTATCACGGGTTGGGCTCAGATTAATGGACGCAATAACATAACTTGGAAACGCCAATTTGAACTTGATCTTTGGTACATTGACCATTCATCCCTTCTCTTAGACTTTAAAATTTTAGTGCTCACATTTTATGCCGTTCTCAGCCGTAAAGGGATCAACGCCTCAGAAACAAATACAAGAACTGCATTTAAGGGAGAAATTTTCCATGAGGAAGTTGAATAACGAATGGTAAATAATTGCCATAATTAGCAAAGGGCTTATAGTTATTTTTATGAAATCCGTTATCGCAAAAATAAGTTTGATTGGATTGATCGCCATAAATGCGGGCTGCCAAAACCCAATAGCTGTAGATTACGACTATGCCCAACTAAATCGTATTACAAACTACACTAAATACACCATTGAAACACGTGAAGAAAGGGCAAATTACGGCACAATAGCCCTTAGCCCATTGGTCGATCGTAGAATAGAAAATGCGATCCATAACAACCTTGAGGATAATGGCTATGGCCTGAGCGTCTCCGCAGATTTTCGAATTAACTTTCATACTGCCACCAAAGATCGCACAAATGTCCATGACTTGGGTTATGGACCCGCTCCCTTTGGTCGTGAGCCTTACTTTGGGGATTACAGCTATGGTCGCCTCTTTATTGATAAATTTGAAGAAGGCACGCTGGTAATTGATATCATTGACAATGAAACCCATCAACTGATCTGGCGCGGCTCACATACGCGACGCATGAGAGAGCGTGCTCTGAACAACTTGGAAGCTCAAGCCATCGTCGACGCTATCCTGCTGAATTTCCACTTACTAAGTGCCGGAACCTTGGATTGAGGTTGACTCATCCGCACTTTCTCACGCTTTAGAAGATATGCATATAGTCTGTCTTGACCTCGAAGGAGTGCTCATCCCTGAAATATGGATCGCTTTCGCTGAGACCACTGGAATAGAGGCGCTCAAGCGCACTACGAGAGATGAATCCTGTTATGATACCCTAATGCGCTACCGTCTTGATATTTTGGATCAAGAGGACTTCAAGCTTGCAGATATTGAAAGGGTGATTGGCACCCTCGAACCTCTGCCAGGGGCGGTCGATTTTGTAAACTGGGTCACTGCTCAGACTCGCCTTGTTATTCTCTCCGATACCTTCAGTCAATTTGCGGGGCCCCTAATGGCTAAACTGGGACATCCCACCCTATTTTGCCATGAACTGGAAATCGCCCCCGATGGACGCATCGCTGATTACAAACTGCGTTTGCCGGATCACAAGCGCCGTGCCGTCGAAGCATTTAAAAACCTTAATTTTGAAACATTTGCTGCGGGTGATTCTTATAATGATCTGAGCATGATCGATACTGCCGACCATCAAGCACTTTTCTGTCCACCAGAGCGATTGATTGAAGAGCGCCCAGACTTAAAAGTAGCGCGGCAACACAGTGAACTTAGAGCCTGCATTGAAGCGTCCTTAAAGCTGACTTAACGCAATACTTCTTATGTTGGTTCATACAGTAATCTTCTGGCTAAGAAAGGATCTCCACCCGGAGTATCACAGCAGATTCATCGCAGGTTTGGAAAGTTTGCGAAGCATCACAGCCATTGAAACACTCCACATTGGAACGCCTGCAAAAACTGGCGAGCGACCCGTAATTGACAACTCCTATGATTATTGCCTAACCGTTCTGCTGCCCGATCTTGCTGCCCATGATGCTTATCAAGTAGACCCGCTTCATAAGGACTTTCTTGCAAATTTCGCAAGCTACTGGGACCAGGTCCGCGTCATCGATGCGGATTAATACCCCATTGCGATGATTGAGTATATCTGGAGTCACATCGCCTCTGTTTCAATCGCAGAATTGCTAGGGATGATAAGCGGAGTGACTGGGGTTTATCTCAGTATAAAAGAAAAAGTTCTGGCATGGCCTTTCTTTATTATATGCTATTTTTCATATGTTTATTTAAGTTGGCAGGCTAGCTATTACTCCAACTTACTACTTAACATTGTTTTCATTTTCATCTCGATCTATGGTTGGATTAATTGGTCAAAGACCTCTATTGATAGCACTCCAAAAGTTAGCATTGGAAGTATCCCACCTCAACTTCTCGTAAGATGCATTCTCTTCATTTTATTTTTCAGCATCCTCTTAGGCCGTTTGGCGGATCAATATAGTCAGGCTTACCTTCCTTACCTCGATGCCCTTGCAACCAGTTGCGCTTTTGTCGCTCAATGGATGTTGAGTCGAAAATACCTTCAAAATTGGATTTTTTGGATTCTTGCCGATTGTATTTTGACATACTTGTGGGTAAAGCAGGGGTATTACGTTAGCACTGCTTTATTCTTAATATTCATCGTCCTCGCCTTCAGAGGTTTGCGAGAATGGAGCTCCACCATACGCACTCAGAGCTTGTAATGCATATTGTAATAACAGGCGCCGAATCAACCGGCAAAAGTACTCTAGCAGCTGCTCTGGCCCTTCATTTTAAGGCGCCCTACAGCAAGGAATTTGTGCGAAATTTTGTTGATCAAAGCCAGCGAAGCCCAGAACCCAGGGATCTAGAAACGATCGTTGCCGGGCAAATTGCGCTTGAGGATGCCTCCAAATCGGCAGCCTCCGGAAAGATGGTTTTCCATGACACCAACCTACTGTCCACGATTATTTATGCCAAACACTACTTTAGCGGAAAATTAGATTGGCTCGCAGATCAATTCTACGAACGTCATTATGATTTTTATCTGCTTTGTATGCCTGACTTTCCATGGATACCAGACCCAGGACAGCGAGAAAGCCCACAAGCCCGTAAAGATCTTCACAAAAAATTCCTCCAACACCTTGAGTCAATGCACCTACCGTATGCTTGCATCAGTGGCTCGCAAGCTGTTCGCCTCGAGACTGCAATTCGTACCATCAAGGTTTTGAGTAAATGAAAAAATGCGCCCTTGATGAAGAGCGCATTTAAAAACTAGAAACCCAATTTGATGCTACTCAAAATCATGTGGAGCTAGTTTGCGATCCACTTTTTCGCGACCCAGATTTGCATGAATCGGCACCCCATTTTCAAATGGCATGGCGGCCTCTCCTTGTATCAAGGGAAGCGCATATTTGTAGAATTGGTAGCTCATACTAACGCCGTCTTCGTTAATCCAATTTTCAGGAAGCTTTTTCACTCCGTTTGCGATCTCCGAGAGTGGCGCTAAGCCCGTCTCACAGGTGTAGGTATCTCCTTCGCCGCGCAAAAGTGTAACCATCTTGTCAGTTTCACCATTGATAGCTGCTTGGACTGCTGCTTGGCCAGCAAGAAAGGCCTCGTCATTATCAACCGCAGAAGCACAGTTCGCTGCTGCCCGTTGTGCCATGCCGAGTTTAATAGAGCGTGCTTTAATCTTTAAATTATCTTCAACAAGTTTGCGTAAATATTCTCCTGCACCGCCAAGTTGTGAATGACCAAAGGCATCTGCATCAGAGCTGTCGGTTGAGATATAATTGCCATCGCTATCGAGAAGGCCCTCGCCGACAACCACCACGCAATACTTTTCCTTTTGCAAGACCCGCTGTACGTCAGCGATGTACTTTTCTGGGCTGAAAGCGATCTCCGGAAGGTAGATAAGGTGAGGAGCTCCGCTGGGATCGTCACGACGTTTCGCAAGAGCGGCTCCGGCAGCAATCCAACCTGCACTGCGACCCATGACCTCAACTACCTGCACAAGGTCATGTTGACCCATGCCCGCATTGTCACAAGCTACTTCCTTCACGGTTGATGCGACATATTTAATGACGCTGCCGTAACCAGGAGTGTGATCTGTTGTAACGAGATCATTATCAATGGTCTTAGGTATACCAATGACTCGCAGGTCGTAGCCTCGCTCACGTGCTAGTTTTGATATCTTATCTGCAGTATCCTGAGAATCATTACCTCCAGCATAAAAGAAATAACGGATGTTATGCGCTTCAAAAACCTCAAGGACACGGGTGAAGTCCTCTGTTCGCTTCAGTTTAAAACGGCAAGTACCTAAAGCCGCTCCAGGCGTGTGGCGCAAAGCACGTATGCTTTGTTGAGATTCCGCTGCCAAATCAATGAGGTTTTCATTAAGAATCCCTAAAATTCCATTCAGACCACCATAAATTTCCTCAATTTCCTCATGATTGAGCGCCTCTGTAATGGCACCCGCAAGGCTGGAATTTATAACGGAAGTTGGACCGCCAGATTGGGCGATAAGACAATTACCTGTGAGTTCTTCTGACATAGTTTATTGGGTTTTTGTAAATTTAAGTTTGTGTGTAAATGCCGAGTTATGAATGGCAATCATTAAAGGATCGCTTCGGGTTGATAATTGGCAGCTTCAGGAAATTGCGCGGCCTCCTCGCAGACAGCTGCGCAAAATGATTCAACTTGTTGCTTTGCTTGCCCGGTCAGCGTTTGAGACTGTTCTACCAACTCTTTAATTTCAGCCTCACCTAAGCCCAAGCGTTTATCCGAGGCTAATCGTTCAACTAAATCATTCTTTAGAATTTTGCCTTCACGCAAGTCGCGCACTGTTTGCACGGCATGAGTCTTAATGGCTTCGTGAGCTGCCTCACGTCCAGCGCCTGCTTTGACGGACTCCATTAAAAGCGTCGTTGTTGCAAGGAAAGGACCGTATCGCTGATTTTCCTGATCAATCACCGCAGGATAGACCTCCATCTGGTTCAATATGGTGAGAAATGTCTCTAGCAGACCATCAATCGCATAGAAACTATCTGGCAAGAAGACTCGCCGAACGACCGAACATGAAACATCGCCTTCGTTCCATTGATCACCACTTAATTCAGCGGCCATGGTAAGGTGACCCTTTAGAATAACAGCAAAGCCATTCAGTCGTTCGCAACTGCGGCTATTCATTTTGTGCGGCATTGCAGATGAACCAACCTGCCCTTTGGCAAAGCCCTCGCTGGCAAGTTCATGGCCCGCCATAATTCGTAAGGTTTTGGCAAAACTAGATGGACCTGAAGCAAGGCGTACAAAATTTGATACGACTTCAAAATCAAGCCCGCGTGGATAAACCTGACCAATCGTATCTAAGGATGCCGCTACTCCCAAGTGATCCAAAATACGCTGCTCCAGAGCTCCCACTTTTTCTGCATCACCTTCAAAAAGTGTTAATAAATCCATTTGTGTGCCCACTGGACCCTTAAGTCCTCGAACGGGATAAGTATCGATCAAGCGATCCAGTTCACGAGCTCCGCAAAGCAAATCCTCTCCAAACATTGCCAAACGTTTTCCAAAAGTGGTGGGCTGTGCAGGAACATTATGCGTCCGTGCGGTGATCACCAAATCCTTCCAAGTCTCTGCGCGCTCTGCTAATTTTAGAAGCACCGCCAAGGTCTTAGTGCGGATTAGCTCTAAGCCTCTTAAAATCTGTAATTGTTCAACGTTTTCAGTTAAATCACGACTGGTTAGTCCCTTGTGGATATGCTCATGACCTGCCAAAGCGCAAAATTCCTCGATACGCGCCTTGACGTCGTGGCGTGTCACCGCCTCACGCTCTTGGATGGAATCCAAATCAACTTGGTCCTTAACCGCTTCATAAGCTTTTACAGCAGCTTCTGGTATCTCTAATCCAAGATTTTGCTGGGCACGCAGGACCGCCAACCAGTAATCTCGTTCCAGTAAGACTCGTCCCTCTGCGCCCCAGATCGCGCGCATCGATGGCGATGCGTATCGAGAAGCGAGGACGTTGGGTGTGATTTCCATACGGTATTACTAAGAAACTTCTAAGTTGAATGCTTTTGAGTCAACATGCTACAAAAAAACCTTCCTAAGGCGCTGGCAACAGCAACAAAGCTCTAACTTAAGCATCTAATTGCTAGTTCACGACACACTTCTTCTTGGTCGTTTGGTCGCTCGATGATCGCCTCAAAGGCTTCTGCAAATGCTAATTGGAAATCAATCCATCTTTTCAATGGTGCCTTGCGAACCGTACCGGCCATTCGACCCAAGTAATAATGATTCTGGGTGAACACGTTCAAATTACTTTTTTCCGGATCGTCACCAAAATATAAAGCGTAACTCTCCCCTGCCACTTCGAGTTCTTGCTTGTTTAGTCCTCGTGAACCTATTCGAACGGCACCTGCATCCAATAAAACCCGTAATTGAATCAATAAACGATTTCGTGACTGCAGGCTGCCCAAAAGCCCTCGAGCATCATTGTTAGTAAAAAAATGACGCCGTATTGCTTGCAGAGTCCACTCCAGATCTAGAGAAAAAAACGCATCTGCTGCCTCAAAAAAATCTGCCTCTCCAAAATTCGGAACCAGTTCCATAACAGCTTGCTCACTGATACCTTCAGCCAATTCACCGACGTATGTGCACAATTTGCGGCACTCTTCCACCAAAAGCCGCGTATTTCCGTTAACCTTTGCGACCAAAAGGTTGACCGCAGCATCGCTGATGCTGACGCCGTTTTTTGAACAAGTATCAAAAACGAGACCTGAGCTCATCTGTGCCGCATCGCGCCCTGCCTCCAAGGCCTTAAATGTCGCAGTCTTTTGCACCCATTTATAAAAGCTGCGGCGTTTATCCACCGGAAATGCTGTCATAAGCACCGCAACGGTTTCAGCGTTCAATCCTTCTAGGGTAGCTTTTAATTCTTCTAAAAGATCCAAAGTTCCTTGAGCACGCCCAGTCACACTGTCTGCCATAAAATTAACATCCTTCAACCAGACAACTTTACGTTCTCCGAAGAGTGATAAAGTCTGAACAGCACTCGTAAATCGCTGCAGTGCAACTTCAACTTCAGCAACATTACCCGCCCTGCCATCGACAATCTCTTTTGATAAATCGTCCGCAAGTCCCTCTGTCTGTCCAGAAAACCAAGCTCTACCCTCCTCAGAAACAAGGTAGTCATCATCCCCACAAATAAAAGTAAAAGGCTCTTCTGACATAAGCCCATTAGATTGCGTCCTACCAAGCACAGCGCAATGAGAAAGCATCCTCCCGCTAGATTTCTAATATGTATTATTTCGAAGCACTTGATTGCATCAACTCGCGCCGCATCCAATCCAGGGCCGCATGCACGGCTCGTGCTTTAACATCCAGCCTTCCTCCGGTGTAACGGACGGTCTTAGACCAAACGCCCGCGGGCGAATGATACCCAATATGAATTGTGCCGACTGGGTTATTTTTGTTGCCGCCTTCTGGCCCGGCAAAGCCCGTTACACTCAATCCGTGGTGTGCGCTGAGGCCCTCTGCTACTCCAGTTGCCATCGCAATCGCACATTCTGAGCTAACTGCCCCGTGTTGCATCAATATAGATTCGGGAACATTCACCTGACTGACCTTCACTTCATTCGAATAACATACAATGCCACCGATGAAGGTTTTAGATGCCCCTGATATGTTGGTAAACGCATCACTCAACATTCCACCAGTACAGGATTCTGCCACCGCAAGTGTTCCATTAGTATCGCGCAATCTCTTATGAACCACCTCCGCGAGGCTTCCGCCTCCGTAACCAAAAAAATCGTCTCCGCACTCGCGTGCAACCGCCTGCGAAATACGCTCTAAGTCATCATAATCTAACAAACCCGTTCGGCTACTCAGACGAATATCTACAATGCCGTAATGGGCACAATAAGCGACTTGCAAATCCGGCTCGGCATCCACAATGGGTTTAATGCGTGACTCAATGCTAGATTCTCCGCACCCGCAGGTACGCAATTGAATGAAAGCAACCGACGCTCTCAGGTAATCATCTCGGCGGAGTCTGGGAATAACCTCTTCGATAAACATCGGGCGCAATTCTTGCGTAGGACCCGGAAGCAAAACCACTGTTTTCCCCTGGCTGCGAAAATATAAACCCGGTGCAGTGCCCTTCTTATTCTGCAAGACTTCCCCACCCTTAAAAACATAACATTGCTTGCGATGATGTTCTGCCATGGGGCGGTCAATTGCCTGAAAGTAATTCCTAATTGCAGCCTCAACCGTAGAATCATGGACTAACTCTTCACCCAAGACCTCTGCGATGGTCTCACGAGTCAAGTCATCTGAAGTCGGCCCTAAACCACCAGTTGTAATGATCAAATCCGACCTTGCCATAGCATTGTTAAAGGAAGCGCGAATTTCCTCATTCGCATCACAGATGACACTTGCACGTCGCACCGGCAAACCGTACCGCGCTAACTCCGCTCCTAAATACTCAAGGTGTTCATTCGCGCGTATGCCAACGAGTAATTCGTCACCAAAGTTTATTATTTCTACATTTGTAGAGGATGACATAGTTTGATTATTGGGGATGAGGTTTGCTTAATTATGGTAAATTACATCAATTTGAACTAAATGCCAGAGCCTGAGCAAATAAACTTAAAGAAAAAAGTGCGACAACTACCGCACCAGCCTGGCGTTTATCTGATGAAGGATCGCTTGGGACAAACAATTTACGTTGGAAAAGCCAAAGACCTCAAAAAACGAGTTTCTACCTATTTTCAGGCATCACGTAAGCTTGTAGTCGCTCAACCAAAGATTCGAGCCATGCTAGAGTTGATTTATGATTTTGAAGTCATTCGGGTAAAATCTGAGGCGGAAGCACTTTTACTTGAAGGTCAGCTTATCAAAAAATACCGACCTCGTTACAATACCGATTTCACCGACGACAAACGGTTTCTCCTTGTCCGCATTGATCTCCGCGAAACCTTGCCTCGTTTCCGACTCACCCGCAACCGCATTGACGCCCACTCACGACATTTTGGGCCCTTTGCTCATTCCGGGCACTTGCGTCAAACGTTGGTGGCATTAAGGCAAAAATTCGGCGTATTACTCAGTGATGCTAAACCCATTTACCTAGGAGATGGCACTTGGCGACTCTACGATGATGCCCGCGCAGAGATATACGGGCATCCAAATGAAATCAGCGAAACGGATTACCGCAAGCGAATGGAATCCGCCTGCGAGTTCCTAGAAGGCAAATCTCAGGCCTGGCTAGAAGAACTGAAAAAACAAATGCACGCTGCCGCCGAGAAGCTTGACTACGAAAAAGCCGCTGCATTTCGAGACCGCATCGAAGCCTTAAAGCGCACCGCCCAGCGCACTCGAAAATTTGAACGTAACTTACTGGGTCAATCTGATCCTAAAACTGCCCTCTTGGCGTTAAAAGAAAAACTTGGCCTCCCCAAACGCCCTGACCGAATAGAATGTTTTGATATCTCTCATATATCTGGAAGTTTCTGTGTCGCATCGATGGTGTCTTTCAAAAAAGGTCGACCTGAGAAAAAACAATATCGTCGCTACAAAATAAAATCCTTCGTAGGAAATGATGATTTTCGAGCCATGGAAGAGGTTGTTGGTCGGCGCTACCGTCGCTTGCGAGATGAATCCGCTTCTCTCCCAGATTTGATTGTTGTCGATGGAGGCGCCGGTCAGGTAACAGCCGCGATGCGCGCATTTATAGATCAACAAATTGAACCACCCGCTCTTGTAGGACTGGCCAAAAAAAACGAGACCATCCTCTTCAGTGATGGCCGAGACCCGCTTAATCTAGAAGCGCACGATCTGGGACTACGTTTACTACAACACCTAAGAGACGAGGCTCATCATTTTGCTAATAGCTTTAATGCTGATCTGCGCAGCCAACGCCTTCGAGAATCAATTTTACATGATTTCAAGGGTCTGGGTGACGGGAAGCGCCAAGCGCTACTGACGCATTTTGGCTCATTACCAAAAATGAGAGAAGCAAGCGTTGCAGAAATTTGCCAAGTTCCAGGAATTGGAATATTGACAGCCAAACGTTTAATCAAATTCCTAAAGGCTACTTAGTAGGACTTAGGTATTCCTTGTTCTTCTATCGGCAACTGCTCCATTGATGTGCTGTTGCTATCCTCATTCAATTTCTTGAACACCGGAATAGTCATCACCGCCAATAAAACAACAATTACGAATATTATTAAAACCTCAACCAGAGCGAAACCAGATTTTTTATTTCGTATTTTCATTGATCTAAAATCACCAAGAAAAGATCCCAATGCAATTGCAAACATAGCATTGCCAACAAGCAAGATTATAGAACGGTATCCTTTCACTAAAATGCTCCTAGCAAGTAAGCTAAAACAAGCGGAAACAACATCCCAAAAAACATCACCAACAAGATGATGCTTTGGCTTTTTTGAGCGCGTTTCATCACCTCGCTATTCGTCTTTTTCTCAGCGCTCAAAACTAAATCAACCTTGGTTAACAACAAAACGAAAGCCCGTAAATCGATTGCGCTCTGCCCGTGAAGTAGTGCGCCGTGGCACACTAAAGATCACCTCAACACGATCCCCAGCATGCCCACCTATATGAAAGGCATCCTCATCTTCAAATTGATCAATCGATTCGAGCCATTCACTTACATTACCCAATAAATCAAAGTATCCACTCGCAAAGGGCTTTTTTAAACCCACGGGTCTCACGACCTCTTTCGCGTCAGAAAAACTCCAAGCATGCTCTTCTAAAACAATATAGCGCAGGGGTCCTAAAGCTTGGCGAAATTCATGCTCTGTTGGCAAACGGACTGGCTTGCCTAGTATCCAACTCAGGCGTTTGCAAAATTCCTTAACCTCAAGCCAGCTTACGGAATCAACAGGCTTTGTCTCGCCTTTGTTGCGGCTTGGATTTTCACCCATAATGAATTGATACAAAACCTGAGTCACCTCAGTTTTTACCATCTGCCATGCATCCACTTCAGGTATCGGGAGGAGCATGTCATAGACGCGATCTTGGATGAAGCCTAAATCATTTTTAATAATCGTAAGATAACTCATCTTTAATTTGAGCTCCTGATCATAAAGCGAGCTGCGAGGATAAGCATCCTGCATGTACTGAATATTTTGATTGAGCTGCGCAATGAGCTCAGTCGCATCATACGTACGGCGTTCTCCTAGAAGCTGCTGAAGTTGCTCATGGTTAGCCTCAATAGTGCGCCCTAACTCAAAGCTTTGGGCGGTCTGGGCTTTTCGCAAAAAATAATTTACTTTATCCGAGGATGCATGCGGGCTCTCTGGGTAGCTCTTATTTAATTCGCCCTGCAGACGCGCAGCCTCTTGGTAGCAATGAGCAGAATCTAGCACCTCCCCTTGCTTTTTCAAAGCATCGGCATTTTTCTCTATTTTGATGATCTCCAAGTTAGATTGCCCAGACTGTATCGCTAGCAGCTTTTTTTTCAATAGCTCTAGACGCAATGCACTGCTTTGTTTCGAACCACGATATGAACGATTAATATCTAGCTGAATTTGGATAGCTTCTTTCAGTTTAGCTTCTGCATCTTGCCATTTTTCAGCTCCAGCCATTCGATCCGCCGCTTTTTCTAAGTCCATGCTTTCTTGGTAAATTGGCTCCGCAATCAAGTAACGTGACTTACGTTGAAGCAAGGTTGCCCGACTGGCATTCGCATACGGACTATTTGGAAACTGCTCGTTGATTTGCTTTTGGAGTTCCGAGGCCGCTTTCATACGCTCGTAAGCCATCAAATAATCTTTTGCCTCACTAAGAGCATCTGCCTCAATCTCATAAGATCGACTGCGCTCTAAAATAGGCAAACTAGCGTAATCGGCATAACGTTCCTGGAGAACTTTTAATCGCAAATCTCCTTCGATGTCGTAACCGGGAATCGCATCAATATATTTAATTTGATAGTCTAAAGCCTTCTTTAGAATTTCAATATCATCCGCATTAGGAGCACGTAAGGATATAATTTCTTCGAAGTCACTCTCTAAAATGATACTATTTTCATTAAGTTGACGCATAGCGTCTGTGATTTCATAGCTTGAGGTATCGATATCCGCCACATCAACATCGCGAGGACCTAATTTTGTAAGTGCCCAAAAACCAATCAAAACCGCAACACAAAAGACCAAGACCAATACCACACGAACAAATCCACGCTTTAATGCTGTAGCCGTTTGAGGGCTTTTCTGAGATCTGAAATTCTTAATCATCATACCTAAAATCCTCTTTTAGCAAAATAAATACCAAAAGCATTGAGGCTTAATCTCGCAAGACAAAAGCAGCTATCGTAAAACATCACCCATTGGATTTGCATTTATCGCTCGACTTCAAATGCGAAAGAAAGTTTCAAGAATATACCATGTTTGAACAAATTACCATTATTGGACCTGGTCTACTGGGAGCCTCACTTGCAATGAAATCCCAAGAGGCCGCCTTGAGCCAACGATTGGTGATTGGAGCGCGCCGAGCCCAAACTCGAGATACCTGCATGGCTCAATCATGGTGTGACGCAGCATTTTGCGAACCTGAGGCTGCAGTTTCAGAGAGCGACCTTATTGTAATCTGCACCCCTATTGGAAGTATTGTACCCCTACTCAAACAAATTGCACCCGCAATTAAACCAGGGGCATTCGTGATTGATGTCGGTAGCACAAAACGAGCAATCTGTGAAGCCGCGGAGCAAATTTCCAAGCAACGCTTTACTTTTATTGGCGCTCATCCAATGGCTGGATCCGAAAAATCAGGACTCGCATACGCGCGTCCGGATCTTTACGAAGCAGCGGCCTGCATTCTTACACCAACGGAGCAAACACCTGAGCACGCCCTTGAGACGATCAAAAGCTTTTGGGAAACTATTGGTACACATGTTCATGTTATGGATCCAGAGAGCCATGACCAAACTGTTGCCGCCATTAGTCATTTACCACATCTACTTGCCTCAGCCCTTTCCGCTAATCTTGGTCAGCAAGATTCCACTTGGAACCAATTAAGCGGCCCAGGATTACGAGATACAACCCGAATAGCCGCTGGCGACCCAACCCTATGGCAACAAATCCTACTCGAGAACAAAGGCCCCCTTCTAAAGGCGCTTGCCGGATTTGAGAACAGTCTCGCAGAATTTAAAGCCGCCCTTCAATCTACCGATGCCAAGGTAATTCAAGACCTACTGAAAAAGGGCAAAGCCTTTCGCGATCTTTTGAATCATGACTGATCCTCTTCCGATTCAGCCCTTTACTGGCCCTATAGAAGGCAGCCTAACTCTGCCGGGTTCAAAAAGTATTACCAATCGTGCTCTCATTCTTGCAGCTCTCTCTAAAGGTGAAACTCATCTCACTGGAGCACTTTTCAGCCGCGATACCAGCATTATGTTGGGAGCCCTTAAAAGTCTTGGTTTTCAGATTAAAACTGATTCCACTAAAAATTCTATAAGCGTTCAGGGGGAAGCCGGGCGCATACCCATAAAGTCAGCCAGCTTGAATGTCGGAAATGCTGGAACCGCCGCCCGTTTCCTAACAGCCTTTCTTGCGATTGAGCCAGGCGGTCGTTATACCCTAGATGGAGACCCTGCTATGCGTAAACGCCCAATTCAAGGACTCTTAAAAGCCCTCACGGAAAGCGGTGCTGCTACCTTTGAATTTCACAAAAAACCAGGTTATTTTCCTTTGACGCTGCATTCCCAAGGCTACAAAGGCGGAACCGTTGCCGTTGATGCTACCGCTAGCAGTCAAATCCTATCTGCCCTTTTGATGGCTGCACCTGCAGGTCCCGCAAATGTCCAGTTCATTGCGCCTCACGTTCGCCCGGCTTACATTGCCATCACTTTGGCAGTTCGCCAGTCATTTGGAGCAGACCCTGTGGCTGCTGATGAAGTCGGCGCATATCTCCTTCCGGCTCTGGAATACACCGCACCTAAAGGCGGAATTTATGCGATTGAACCAGATCTTTCAGCTGCTAGCTATTTCTTGTCCCTCACCGCTCTACATGGAGGCACTCTAAAAATTCCCGCACTGAGCCCAAAACCACTTCAAGGTGATGCCCAATTTGCAAACGTATTGGAGCCTCTGGGTCTTGAGGTGCAACAAAACGCCTTCGAATGGATGGTTTTTGGAAAATCACCCCAAGCATTTTCGCATACTCCGGCTACCATTGATTTTAGTAATTTTTCAGACACATTTTTAACCTATGCCGCCCTAACCCCTTTACTGGGGTGTACCTACACCATCAAAGGGATCGCCCACACTCGTAAACAGGAAACCGACCGCCCAGCAGGAATAGCCCGTGAGTTAGAAAAACTTGGCCAGACGGTTACTCAAAGTCATGACAGTCTTACCATAAAACCAAATTTATCAGCGCTTAAAGCAAAAGCACGCATCGCCCTAGAAAAAAATCAACTTCTTGAAATCGATACCTACGAAGATCATCGTTTTGCCATGAGTTTTGCGATTCTTGGTACCTACGATCTTCTTGAAAACGGAGAACCTTGGCTTGCAATTAAAAATCCCAGTTGCTGCGGCAAAACCTTTCCAGACTTCTTCCACACTTTAGAGAACCTGCACCATGGATGACCACTCGTTCATAATTGTAGCCATCGATGGTGGAGCCGCTACCGGAAAATCTTCGACAGCCCGTGCCCTCTCCGAACGCCTTGGATTCATGCACGTTAACACCGGTGCCCATTACCGCACTCTAACCTATGCTCTCCTAGAAGCAGGCACAGATCCAACCCGTCCTGATCAAATCTCCAAACAACTTCAAACCCTGGAAGTAGAAACCTGTTTAATTGACCTGAGCGCTCAGCTTGCGGTCAACGGAAAGGTGCTCAACGAAAACGCAACTCGATCCAATGAGGTTAACGCTGCGGTCTCGATCATAGCGGCACAACCAAAAGTACGTAACTTTCTTTTTAAGTACCAACGCGATCAGGCCGAACTGGCGCGAAATAAAAACTTCCCCGGCCTAGTAATGGAGGGTCGTGACATTGGATCTGTTATTTTTCCAGACGCCGACTTCTCTTTTTTTCTACACGCCGACGCTAAAACCCGCGCCATGAGACGCGCAAAAGAGGGTCTCAAAGATTCCATTGCTGAGCGCGACCAAATTGACTCTACCCGCGAAACTGCTCCCCTCACCTGTCCCGACCACGCAATCAAGATCGACACGGGGATTTATTCCCTCGATACCGTAATTGATCACATCTGCCAATATATTGACCCTGGGAAGCCTGAACAAACTACTCCATGACCCCACTTTACAACACCACTCGAATTATGGCTGATTGCTTTTTAAGCACCTGTTACGATTTTGAGGTTTATGGTAAGGAAAATATTCCATCACAGGGCAGTGTCATATTTGCCGCCAATCACGTTAGCTTTTTTGATCCACCTGCAATAGGCGCACGAATCCCCCGCCAAATAAATTACTTTGCTCGCGATACTCTTTATCATGGATGGTTTGGTAAATATCTTCTCGCCCTCGACACCATTCCGGTAGCCCGAGATAGTGCCGACATTCGGTCCATCAAAGCTATTTTTAAAGCACTCAAAAAACAAGGTGCCGTGGCAATCTATCCAGAGGGCACGCGCTCAACTGATGGAAAACTTCAAGCTCCTAAAGCGGGTGCAGGAATGATTGCTTGTAAATCCCGCGCTACGATAATCCCTACTCGACTTTTCGGGACCTATGAGGTCTTTGGTCGACATCGTAAAACCCCCGCCATCGGCGGATCGATCGATATTGTTTACGGTAAACCCATTTCAAGCGAAACTATTGACCCCGGACCGGAACACCCAGAACGTTATCTGGAAGCTTCCCGTCAAATAATGAAACAAATCGAAGTCCTTAGCCCACCAAAACTTGCTATCATCTAAAAGAATCTATCCATCATGAGTTCCGCCTCCGATCGCTACGCCCAACGCGGCGTCTCCTCCTCAAAATCAGAAGTCCATGCCGTTGTAGATCATCTCGACCGCGGCCTTTTTCCAGGGGCCTTCTGTAAAATTGGACCCGATGTCCTAACAGGCGACCCTAACAAGTGTGCCGTTATTCATGCCGACGGCTCCGGTACAAAAAGCACTCTCGCCTACCTCCACTATCGCGAGACTGGTGACCCCACAGCTTTTCGTAAGACTGCTCAAGACAGTCTCGTCATGAATATTGATGACCTCCTATGCATCGGTGCCATTGATGGAATTCTCATTTCAAGCACCATTAATCGCAACGCCCGGGCAATTACGGCAGAAGCATTGGGCGCACTCATTTCAGGCACAGAAGACTTCCTCAAAAGACTTCGTGAATACGGCGTAGGTGTCGTAAGCGGTGGCGGCGAAACCGCCGACGTAGGGGATCTAACCGGCACCGCAACGGTTGACTCGTGCGCGGTAGCGGTCATGCCTCGAAAGTCTGTCGTTGATAATGCCAATATTTGTCCCGGACTTTCGATTGTCGGGCTCGCCTCTGCGGGTCAGGCAAAATACGAAGATTTTGAGAATTCAGGGATCGGAAGTAATGGGCTTACCAGTGCGCGTCACGACTTGCTGGCACCATATTACCTAGACAAATATCCCGAGACCTGCGACCCTCGCACAGACCCTTCCTTACTCTATTGTGGACCTTACAAAATGGATGATGCCCTGCCAGGATCTACCTTAAGTGTCGGAGAAGCTTTGCTCAGCCCAACTCGCACCTACGCCCCCGTCATCCGCGAATTGCTCGAGTCGCATCGTTCCGCCGTATGCGGTTTAGTGCATTGCTCTGGAGGTGGCCAAACTAAGTGCCTGCGTTTTGGAAGCGGCGTACACTTTGTTAAAGATAATCTCCACCCGATACCCGCCATTTTTGAAGCTATACAAACTGCAAGCGAGACTCAGAACGAGGAAATGTTCCGTGTGTATAATATGGGACACCGAATGGAAATCTTTTGCGAACCTGAAGCGGTGCCTGCCATCATTGCACTCTCAGAGAGTCAGGGTATCCCCGCTCGTGAAATTGGTCGCACCGAAGCCAGCTCTGAACCCAACTCCCGCAACCACTTAAGCATCAACCATCTCGGAGAAACCTATACTTATAAACTTGGCGCCTAGCGATACCGAACTCTTGAAAAGCTAGCATTACTCAAATAAAATTCCTTTACTTTTCCTACTTATTAGAGCACCCAAATTTCAACATCAATGTTTCACCGGCGATACCACTTCTTCATATCTTGCTGCATCCTCATGACCTCCAGTGCCTTTGGGCAAAATCGTGAATTGCTTGGAGAATATCGCATTGGGATCGTTGGGCAGGATACAGAAGATAGCATTTACCAAGCAACTCAACTTGGGGCCATTGATGCTGCCTATGAAATAAGCAAGCGTAACTTCATTGATGTTGAGGTGGTTGTTTTTACCCCAGACAGAACCCTTGGGCAAAGTCAGGAAAGCTCAATGGGTGAACTTTTTATTAAAGACGCTGATGGTATTATCATCAGTCCAGGTAATAATTTAGCAACTCACTCCGCTGTCCGGTTTGCACAGGAGCAGGGTCAAAAAATAATCTTCTTCGAAACGAAGCTTGAAGGCATTCAGCCTTTGGCGGCCGTCGTTGCCGATGAATACCGAGCCGGAGTGCTCGCCGGACAAACTATTCAGGAATACCTACCATCGCGAGCGCGCATCGCCATCCTTATGGCAAAAGACCCTGATTCAGCTCAAAAAGAAAGACTGCGAGGGATTCGAAACGCTATCGGATATAAGGCCATCGAGGCCATTGTTCAATGCGAACCTAATTACTTTTCCGCGATTGAAGCCATTCGAAATGCTGAGGACGAGGACCGTAACGATCTCATCAGTGGGTGGATTTTCATCGATGACTGGCCTCTACTTGGCATGCCAGCCTTCCCTTGGAAAGCAGGTGAGCGCCCATGCGTTGCTATCCAGTCATCCCTCACCGCCTTCATTCACATCGACCAGGGATACTTAAACGCCCTCGTAGTTCACCCCTATTATGAATGGGGATTTACGAGTGTAAACACGCTTGTTGAATGCCTGCATAATGGCAAATTTCCTGACTCACCACTTATTAAAACAGCCCCTCAACTCATTGATCGATTCAACATCAGTGCATATCGCAAAAAATGGCAACAGTGGCTCCAATAGAGCATTTTCGCCTGCTTAAGTTAATACCAAAACGGCCACTCCAAAATAGATAATAAGACCCAGCACATCCATTAGTGAGGTAATCAAAGGTGTACTTGCAGTTGCTGGATCTATCTTCAGCCGACTTAGAATGAATGGTAATATTGCCCCAAAGATATTTGCGGTAAATACGATCAGAGTCATACTCAAACCGACGATCATCGCTATGCGAGTATCACCACCATAAAGTTGGCTCATCAAACCAGCGATTAATGCCATCGCCGCACCTAGCAAAAGTCCTACCAAGACCTCTTTCCCGGTTGCCTGAAACCAATCCTTTAATTCTAGATCCCCGGTTGCGATTGCGCGTACCATTAAGGTTGAGGACTGTGCCCCGCAATTACCCCCACTCGCAATCACCAATGGCATGAACAAAGCCAAGGTGATGAATTCCAGAACATAATCCTCATAATTCGAAATCACGGCAGCCGATATTAGGTTCACTAAAATAAGCACTATAAGCCACAAAATCCGCTTGCGAAATAAAAGCAGCGGCGTTGCCAAGCTGTATTTTGTCTCCAATGGAGCCATCGCCACGCTCTTTTGAATATCTTCGGTGGTTTCTTCCTCCGCCACGTCCATGATGTCATCCACCGTCACAATGCCTACAATCACTCCATCTGAATCGACGACCGGTAAAGCACTGACATCATAGCGCTGAATCATTTCCACCGCATCTTCGCGGTCTGCAAAAGCTGAGATGCTGATACAATTATAATTTAACATGTCGCCAATTACGGTCTCCAATGGAGCCATGATCAGACGACGCATTCGTACAATGTCCACTAGTTTGCCCTTTGCATCCGTTACATAAAGAATATTAAAAATCTCAGAATCACGTCCGTATTTTCGGATGTGTTCTAAGGCAATTCCCACGGTCCACTCAGCTCTTAGCCGGATATAGTCTGGCGTCATCAAACGCCCTACGCTTTCCTCAGGATACCCCAATAATTGACGCGACTCAGCTAAATCTTCTGGTCCAAGCAACTGCATCAAGCGCCGAGTTACCTGCGCCGGCAATTCCTGCAGTAGGGCAGTACGGTCATCGGGACTCATATTTGCCAACAAAGTGCGGGTATCAGTATCCGTTAAAGCCTTCAAAAACTCATCCTGAGCTTCCGGCTCAAGGTAGGAAAAAACTTTAGCAGCCTGTTGACGCGGCAATGTACGATAAAGCAAAATTCCCTTTCCACGCTCCAGATGAACCAAGAGATCCGCTATCTCCGGATCAGCCCAACTCGCTAATGCGGAGACCACTTCAGGATAGCGTTGTTCTGCAATCAACTGCCGAATTTCTGCGTCCGAGCTTTTAGTCTCTTCTTTCATCACCCCAAGATAATTACCCCTCCTAACAACTGAAGTAAAGACACGAAAAGCGCAGATGAGTCATTTAGCTTATCCATTTCAAAGGCTTGAATCTTGGGTCTTTCATAGTTTACCTACCTTATTACCTATGATCCATATAAGAACTGCTGCTCGCGCTATCATAATAGAAAATCACAAGCTACTTACTATTAAGATGCGCGATACCAGCGGCACCTTTAATATTTTACCCGGAGGTGGTCAAAAACATGGCGAAACACTCCACCAAGCACTTACTCGCGAAGTTCAGGAAGAAATAGGCGTGCCCATTTTAATTGGCGAATTTGCCTATATTCGAGAATATATTGGTAAAAACCACGCCTTTCGAAACAGCCACGCTAACTTCCACCAAGTCGAGTGCATCTTCAAATGTATCCTGGAAACCCACGAAGGGATTGGCACCGGAACCGAGTTAGATAAGAAGCAAATCGGCCTCGAATGGATTCCTTTAAATAAAATCGAGCAATCTCGCTTACTACCTGAAGCTATTAAATCTTTTTTCACCTCCAGCGGTTTCTTTCCTCAAAAAAGTTATCTTGGTGATACCAACTGATGTGGATTAAAGCCAAGTCATGCACGCAATCAAGCAACGCTTAAACCAAGAGCATCGTACCCTTTCGGGATCGGGACGTCTTTCTCGGGCCGACTGGATCAACCCTCTCTTGATCGCCCTTCTGTGTGCTACTGGTATTCTATTTATTTATTCTGCCCAAGCCTCTCACGCTGGCAATGATTGGCAAAAACAAATTATTTGGACCCTGATAGGATTCTCGATCTATACCAGCGTAGCATTTATAAACTATAAAGTCTTTCTTTCATATGCACACATCCTTTACGCCTTCGGGATAACGGGTCTACTGCTTGCCCGACCAGAAAGCCCCTTCAGTGTCGAAATGATGGGTGCCCGCCGATGGGTCGACATCGGAATAACCACAGTACAACCAACGGAAGCTGCCAAGATCGGAACCCTTATTATGGCGTCCAGTATTCTTGCACGCTCTAAAATAGGATCGATCCAAGAGTCCCTTTTAGTGATCATAAAAGTAGCGCTCGTCTTTTTGTTACCAATGTGGTTGATTTTTATGCAACCTGACCTAGGCTCCTCGCTTGTTTTTCCACCTATGATCTTCGCACTCTTATATATTTCCCGCCTGTCGGGAAAATTTTTCCTCAGTGCATTCGCCCTCTTTATGCTCGCTGTCTCGGTTGTCGGCCTTGACATCTACTCTTACAGTCAGCACCTCGAACGCTCACGCCTGACGGAACAAAGCAGCTCTGTCGCAGCTTCCGCCCAGGAGTATCGTTCTCTTCTA
This sequence comes from Opitutia bacterium UBA7350, assembly GCA_949524905.1. GTDB lineage: Bacteria > Verrucomicrobiota > Verrucomicrobiia > Opitutales > Coraliomargaritaceae > UBA7445. Next base: position 83,266 of record CATINC010000015.1, read on the forward strand.
CCCATCCACAATTATCAACGTAATCGGATCCTCGCCTTTGTCGCACCTCAGGTGGTCGATCCCAATGGCACCGGCGCAAGCTGGAATGCCATGCAAGCTAAAATATCAGCCGCCACGGGCGGTGCCACCGGGAAAGGTCTCTTACAAGGCACTCAGGCACAACTCGGTTATCTGCCCAAAGCGGTCGCACACAACGACTTCATTTTCTCCGTTATTGCGGAAGAAACTGGTTTTCTTGGAAGTATGTTCATCGTTGGACTATTCGCCATCCTCATTACCAATGGCATTCGAATTGCCGGAATTGCAAAAGATAGATTTGGAATGCATCTCGCCTGTGGCGTGAGTGTCCTTTTCCTCATTCATTGCTTTATCAATATAGGTATGACCATAGGTATTACCCCCATCACTGGACTCCCACTTCCCTTTTTAAGCTACGGAGGTTCCTTCGTCTTGAGCTGTTTCTTTCTCCAAGGTCTCATACAAAGCATTTACCGGCACCGCAAAGACTATACCTAGCATGCGCGATCGTATCCGACCCATGAGTAAAAACTTCAAAGACGTGGCACCTCCCATTCAACCCGGGAAAAACCCAAGCCATGCAAGATTCAAATACAATCCATCCTAACGACAAAAACGACAAAGAAAACGTACCCAGCGAAAATTTTGACGAAAGTTTAACAACGCCACCCCCAGAGGAGAAAGCTGAGCGTATCAACCCCGGGGAATTGCGGATCGCTGCCGCAGAACGTGCAAAAAAACAGCCCCTCGTCAGCCGCATCATCAAAGCCATCAAAAAAGATGATCGGGCATTTTCTGAACTCATCATTAATTCTGAGCCCCTGGAAAAACGAGTCGCTCATTTAAGAGATGGAGTCCTCGAAAAATTTGAAGTCGAGCGCGATGGCGACGCCCGAGAAGTCGGCGCTATCTTTAAAGGCCGTATTCAAAATCTTGAACACGGCCTCAAAGCTGCCTTCGTTGATATCGGACAGCAAAAAAATGCTTTTCTACACTACTGGGATATCCTGCCAGCCGCCAATGACAACACCATCGAAGTTGTCCGAGACAACAAATCAGAAAAACAACGCAAACGCGATAAGGAAAAAATCACCACCAAGGATATTCCTAAACTTTATCCTATTGGGAGTGAGATTGTCCTTCAAATAACGAAAGGTCAAATCGGCACCAAGGGACCTCGTACCACAACAAACATTGCCCTTCCAGGACGCTTCCTTGTGCTAATGCCCTATGCCGGAACCATGGGTATCTCGCGTAAAATTGAAGATAAAAAAGAACGCTCCCGCTTAAAGAATATCCTCCGCGAACTCACCCTTCCTTCTGGCATGGGTGTCATCATTCGCACTGCAGGTGAAGGTAAAAAAGCCCGATACTTCATCCGCGACATTCACATCCTCCTAAAACGATGGGAAGGTATTACCAAGCGAATGGACACCACGAACAAACCCGCCTGCCTGTATGTCGAACCCGATATTGTCGGACGTACTGTTCGTGATTTTCTTACCGAAGAAGTCGACCGCGTTCTCGTAGATAAAAAGGAAGACTACGATCGCGTAATGGAAGAAGTCACCAATATATCCCCTCGCTCAAAGTCCAAAATCCAACGCTTTGATGAAGACATTCCCGTTTTTGAACGCTTCAATATCGAACGACAAATTCAGCAAACCTATATGCGTTGCGTACCACTTCCATCTGGTGGCGAAATTGTTATCGAAGAAACGGAGGCGCTTATCTCGATTGACGTTAATACCGGTGCCCACAAAAACAAAAATAAAGATGGTAAAAATTTCATCTTACAGGTTAATCTTGAAGCCGCTACCGAGATCGCTCGTCAAATCCGCCTGCGTAACATCGGCGGACTCGTCATCATGGATTTCATCGATATGAAATCTAAAAAAGACCGCAATTCCGTGCTACAAAGGATGCGCCGAGAAATGGCGAGCGACAAAGCTAAGAGCCAAATCCTCCCCATCTCAACTCTTGGCATCATGCAAATGACCCGCCAACGGCATAGCGAAAGCCACTCGAGTGGTACCAATACTGATTGCCCTTATTGCAATGGTCGAGGCTCGGTGAAATCGTCTCGCACCATGAGCGTTGAAATCCAACGACGTCTCATCAGCGTGATCCGCCACCTGCGCGCACGCGATGGAGTCGAAGAAGAAATCAACCTACGCATCCTGTTGCACCCATCTAATTTAGAACGACTACGGAATGAAGATGAAGACCTGCTTTTGGAAATTGAACAATCCTATGGCGCTAAACTTGCCTTTCGCGCCGACCCTGTTTACCACGTCGAAAATTTCAAGATTATAGATGTAAAAACGAATCAGGAGCAGCGTTAACACCTCCAAGAATAACTCAACCAGACCGGCACTTTTGCTATGACAAACGAATCTCATCGCTTGTTTAACGAAAAACACCGCCGAATACGTCGCCTCAAACGCTGGTTACGTTTCTTGCCTCGGCGTGCCAACGTTCACCGCTACCCAATCCTCAGTTGGTTTGCCAAAGCTGCCCGTAAACGTAATTACTTGTGGAGCTTCCGCCCTGATCAGGCAGTTCCGGCACTGCACGCAGGATTTATTCTCGCGCTTTTACCCATCTACGGACTCCAAATACCCATTGCGGTCATGCTCGCTTTTTTCTTGCGTGCCAACCTACCAATTCTAGCCGGACTCCAGCTCATAACCAACCCTTTTACGGTTCTGCCTATTTGGCTAGCACTTTACCAAATTGGACGCGTGACGCTTGGCCTGTTTGCTATTGATACAAACCATACTGGAAAAGAACAAATCGACGCCCTACTTCACAGCTTTTTCTCAGGCAGATGGAGCGAAAATCTCGATACCATCCTCTTGGTCTTTTCCACCACCGCTCTGGGCGGCTTGATTATCGGAATATTCCTCGGTACATTAAGTAGCACTCTGTATCGTTTCATTGCCATACGTACGACCAACAGTTATCAACGTATTATCAAAAAAATTGAACAACAACGCGATCCCAAAAGCGAAGACGCCGAACTTAAAAATGATATGTAGATTTTCAGCCTCGGTGCTCTTCATCCTGGCAATTTTTTTCTGTGGCCCCCTTAAAGCTGAAACCATTCACCTCGGCATAGACGTCCTTCAAGAAAACAAATTTCGTCAAATTGAGGGCAAACGTATTGGTCTGCTGACCCATCCTGCAGGGGTCAACCGTCATAGACAAAGCACCATTGATATCCTTCGTCGGGCACCCAACGTCCGACTTGTCGCCCTTTTCGGACCAGAACACGGAATCTATGGCGACGAAAAAGCCAACCAACCCATCGCAAATAATATTGATTCCCGAACGGGACTACCGGTATACTCACTTTACGGAAAATACAGACGCCCGGCTAAGTTCATGCTTAAGGGACTTGATGCCATGGTCATCGATCTTCAAGACATCGGCGTACGTTCCTACACTTACGTCAGCTGCATGATTTACACTATGGAAGCCTGTTTTGCTAACGGCGTTGAAGTTATCATTTTAGACCGCCCTAACCCTCTTGGCGGACTCAAGGTAGACGGGCCGCCCCTCGATCCAGAATGGCGTTCCTATGTTGGTGACATCTTTACCCCTTACCTGCATGGACTTACCATTGGGGAAATAGCCTTTATTGCACGCAATACCCCGGGTTGGCTACGTTCCGAACACCTAAGCCCTGCCCAGCTTAGCCGCGCAAAACTAACAATCATTCCAATGCGTGGCTGGAAACGCGATATGCTTTGGCCCGATACCGGCCTCCGCTGGGTTCCAACTTCGCCTTATGTTCCAAACCTGGCAGCCGTTCTTGGATATGCTATGTTAGGATTAGGAGCACAGGAAGGCGGCTTTAGTCACGGCATCGGCACCCCTCATCCTTTCCGCTTTCTTCGCTATAAAGGAAAATCTGCAAACGAAGTCTACCAAGCCCTCGCTCGCCTTAGCATCCCTGGACTTAAATTTAAAATCAAGCGCACCCAAACCAAATCCGGAACAGAAATCGAGGGTGTCTATGTATACCTTGAAAACTGGGAGCGCCTCCGGCCAACCGAAGTCAGTTTTTACATGATGAAACTCACCGCCGCCTGGGAGCCTGGAAAATCCTTCGCTGAATCCAAAAGATACAAACTTTTTAATAAACACGTCGGAAGTTCTGCCTGGTGGAAGGAAATAAGCACCCGTGATCATCGAGCAAGAGTCGCTCAATTTATCGACCTTTGGTCACGACAAGCGCAAAAATTTCAGCAAAAGTATCGCCGTTTTTGGCTTTATTAAGCCCTTGCAATTAAATTCGTAACTTTGGAAAAATCTATTTTCCCCACGGCATTCAGTGGTAAACTTTCCACTCGAAAAAAACGTTTTGGAATTTTATGCGAAGCCAACACACCTTTTAGGCAAGCTTCCATATCCAAGTTAGCGGGCCCTACATAAAATGCCACCACGCGCTCTACCCAAGCTACATCCGCCTCCCCTAAAACCAAAGCCGCCTCAACCCCATCTAATTGTAGTAGCGCCTGCTCTACTTCAAGAGGATCTATTTTTTCGCCGCCGCTCTGGATCAAACGATCTATCCGGCCCAAAACATGCAGTTGACCACTCGCATCAAGGAAACCTTCATCCATTGTAACAAACGCACCCGCATGTAGACCATCCGATCGACCAGCATGATAGCCATTAAACAAAGCTCGTGATTTTACTTTGATTCGCCCAATTGCACCATCTACACAAGACTTTCCTTCCGTATCCACTATACTGATGTGAGCATGCTTGAGCGCCCGGCCAGCGTGAAATGCGCCCTTTAAAAATCCAGCGACCTCCAGAGCGGAAACCATTGCCCCAGTCTCCGTCATGCCGTAGCTTAAAACCAAGGGTAAAGATTCTGCCCGTGCACGTTCAGCCGTTTCTTTTCGGATAGGGCCACCGCCCAGATAAATCGCCCGCATTCCTCGCAAGGCTTTCATGGCCTGTTCACTCGCCATTAAATGTTCAAGCTGTGTTGCCACTAAGGAAACTACCCGACCTTCATTGCATTCCTGGGCAAACTGCGGAATTTCCTTCCAAGTTTGAAATTCTAGTAATAACTCCCCCAAATAACTGCGCACCAATTGCATCAATCCACTCACATGAAATAGTGGCAGGACACATAAAATACGTTCCACCCCCGAGCCCGCAAAAGCCAACCAGCCATCTGCAGATAACTTTAAACTATCCCAATCATGATGAGCAAAACGCACGCCACCACTGCTACCACCTGTCGGAATTAAAATGGCTCCACTTGGCAGATTAGTGATGACTCCAGATGGCTTAATCCCACAACGCCCCACTGTAAGTACAGGGTTTAATTGAGCAGCGACCGCCCCCCATTCAACCCTACCCCAAGTCGGATTTCCCAATACCAATGATCGCTTTGCGAAAACTGAAGCCATAAAAACAACCGCAAATTCAACTGGATCCTGCTCCGCTAACAAAACTGGTCCCTGGGGTACTTTAGCAAGTCGATTCGACCAATCATCCACGCGTTTAGAAAATTCCAATCCGGAGACCCCCATGATCCAGTCACGCCGTAATGATTCTAAATTAAATGGCCGTTCGCTTCCCATACTCGTTCCATATCCAGTTTTGCAAGTTCAGATGCATGAATCACCGCGCCCCCTTGGCGATTTCCCAAAGCATCTGAAAAGCATAAAGTATCAAATCCCAAGGCTAATTCAAGTTTGGGCAAAGCTTTGGCTAAACTCAGTGTATTTAAAAATCCAATATCGGTCTCAAAAACAGACGACAGCACAACTCGATCTGCCAATGATTCTAATCGCGACTGCACATAACCAACTTCTCCCAACAACGGAGCCTTGATCACGCATATACCTGGCCATTCATCAAAGCAACGATCTCCATCGACCCCATTAAAACTCTCATCTAGGGCAATTTCGATTCCAAATTCTGCCCGTGCTGCTAACATTTCCGCCTCCAGACCAACAGCGAGCGGTTGCTCAATAAATTCCACCACTTCCGAAGCTTCCTTTAAAAATTTCAACCATTGCTTAAAAGTTGCCATCGACCAAGCCGCATTAGCGTCTAAACGCAGACGTCCTCCTGTTGGTAATTGAGCCGCTAATTTTTTAAAAATGGCCTGCTCTTCACTCACAGAGGCGACCCCGACCTTCCATTTAAAAACTCGATAGCCTAAACTTAACTTCTTATCCAACTCTGCTTCCGCACCATTGCCTGCCGGTAAAAGACCAGCTACTTCAAAATCTCGATCCCCTCCTATCGTTTTCTCATTTAGATTACGAAGAGCCGTACTCAAGCCAAACGCACAACAGGGCAGATTTTTTGGTACGCCTTCATCCAGATCAAAAGATTTTAAGTGATTTGCAAAATAGGCTTCGGCTTCTGCAAAGGTCTCCGTACCAAATTCGACCAAAGGTGACACCTCGCCGTATCCAACTCGATCCCCCTCTATTACGCGTAATAATATCCCTTCACGATGTACCCATTTACCCTTCGCAGTCCGCAAAGGCTCCTTAAAGCGACGTGAATAGGCCTGATACGCAAATTCTTTCATTTCACTACAATGTGTTTTCGGCTTGAGAAAAGACAACTATTTGATGCACTCAGCGCATGAAAGCATCTGCGAAAAATAGCGAAAACGGCTTCTACCTCAATGCCGATCAGTTTTTTAACGCCAATCTACCCGTGGGTTTGACCTACGACGACCTCTCTCTCGCAACTCTATATTCCGAGATATTACCCAAGCAAACTAGTCTTTGCACCCACATTGCTCCCAGCTTGGAACTACAGATTCCCATCATTTCCTCCGATATGGACACGGTTACGGAGTCCAAAATGGCCATTCAAATGGCACTCAACGGCGGCCTTGGCCTCATCCACTACAATATGAGCGATGAGAAACAAGTGCATGAAGTCACCCGAGTTAAAAATCACATTCATGGCTATATTCAGGAACCCATTAAAGCTGCACCCAATCAAAAAATCGGTGAAATTCTCGAATATATCGAAGCTCGTGGTTTTGGCTTTAGCACATTCCCAGTGGTTGATGATAAAAACAAATTATTAGGTCTACTCCCAGGTCGCGTCGTTAAAGCTCGTTACGCTAATCGTCTTGTCTCCGATGCCATGACCCCCCGCGATCAAGTCTACACCATTAACGAAAACGAAATCACTCAAGACCCCATTAAAACCGCTGACGATTTCTTTACCCAGCATCTGGGAATTCACAAACTTTTAGTCGTTGATAACCAGGATCACCTCTGTGGCCTTTTCACCCTAAGTGATATCGAGCGGATCGATACTGAATCACAGCAGACCGTCAAACCTGCCCGCGACGAACTCTTCCGACTCAGGTGTGGTGCGGCCATCTCTGCTCACCGTAAAAACGATGGATCCCTCGACACTGATCGCATCGTTCAACACGTGACTCAACTCGTTGAAGAAGGTGTTGATGCCGTGGCAGTCTCCACCGCACATGGCTTTACTAAGGGCGTTGGTGACACCGTTAAACTATTGCGCGCAGAATTCCCGGATCTAGTTCTCATCGCAGGAAATGTGACCAGCGCTGAAGGCGTTGAATTCCTTGCTAAGGCCGGGGCAAACAGCATAAAAATCGGCCAGGGCCCTGGATCAATCTGCACCACCCGCATTGTTGCTGGGGTTGGTATTCCACAAATGACCGCCCTTTATGTCGCCTCTCTTGCCGCCAAAAAACAAGGCGTCTCCCTTCTTGCTGACGGTGGAATAACAAAGTCTGGTGATATTGTTAAAGCCCTAACCCTTGCCGATGGAGTGATGTGTGGCAGCTTACTGGCAGGCTGTAACGAAGCCCCAGGACAGATAATTGAAATCAATGGTAAACTTTACAAGCAATACCGAGGTATGGGCAGTTCCGCTGCGATGAAAGACGGTTCTGCTGCCCGCTACGGGCACGACCGCCAAGACATCGCCACCAAAGCAGCCCCTGAAGGCATTGAAGCCCTTAAAGAAGCTGCCGGTTCTCTCTCAGGTGTCCTCAGTGAACTCGTTGGTGGCATCCAATCAGGAATGGGTTACCTTGGCGCAGCCAACCTTAAAGCACTGCGCCAAAACGCCCGCTACATCCGAGTTAGCCCCGCAGGTCAACGTGAATCAGCGGCCCACGACGTCATCACCGTGAAAACCAGCGAGGACGAACCTGCTAAATAAATCGAATGCTCACACCATTTCAGAGCCAACTCATTGCTGATACTGGCATTTCAACCGGAGACGAAGGCAAAGGCCGCGTCATCCTTGAAATCGTAAACGAACTTCGCGAATCCACCGGTCGCAAAGATGCCGTGGGCGCAGTCATGAAAGTAAACGGAGGTTCAAATTCTGGTCATACCGTTGCCGGTCTAAAACTCAATTTGCTCCCGGGAGGCGTCGCAGATCCAGACGTTCCTCACCTCCCCATCGGTTGTGGTGTCGTTGCAGATCCCCGAAAATTCCTATGGGAGTGTGCCTACGCAGAAATGCACGGACATCTTGCTTTACCACGCCTCGTTATTGACGAACGTTGCCTCCTGTCCGACCTTAGTCACCGTCTCTTAGATCTTGCTTGGGAAGATTACCGGCGGCGGCAGCCAAACGGTGAAGCTCGTGGCTCCACTGGCCGCGGTATCACCCCTGCCTACCAAGACGAAGTTGGACAATTCCAAATCTACTTTGCTGACCTATTGGGTTCCAAAGGGGCCTTTGCAGAGAAATTCCATGAACGCATTGAGCGCACCCTTCGCATGATTGAACACGTTTGCCAAGTTACCCCCGAGCAATGGGCTAACTTCTTCACCATCCTAAGTGAAGCAGAATCTCGCGCAAACAGCGAAATAATCGAAGCCGGAAAAGCGAGCGCCGCAGAATTTGATTTTACTCAATTTGCAGGCGCAAAACCGTTTTCCATCGACTCTGAAGCAATCATCGAAACCTACTGGAATGCCGGGCAAAAACTCGCCCAGCAAGTGAGCGATGTGCGCGAACTCGTTCTCCGCGAATTGGACCAAGGGCGCTATATTATTGGAGAATTTGGTCAGGCATACTGGCTTGATAAACGCCACGGATTTCCACCCAACGTCACCGCATCACACACCTTTACCCCAGAATTTTTCCAATCGGCCGGCATCCCCGCTCAAACAATTCATAACATTGGGTGCTGCAAAGCCTACGACACCAAAGTCGGAACCCATGCTTTTATTTCCGAAATAGAACTTGACCACCCCCTCAGCCAGAAACTGCGTCAAATTGAATTCGGAGCCACTACCGGTCGACAACGTATGGTTGGTTGGTATGACGCCGTTGAAAAAGGTGATGCGCTTCGCTACGGAGGCTATCAGGATTTAGTACTTAATAAACTCGATGCCCTTTCCCATTCAGGCGACTGGAACGGTTCGCTGCGCATCTGCACCGCCTATCTCGACACCGAAGGCCGTATCGTCCACCATGTCCCTCGAGACGACAACTACCGCCGCACTTTACAAGGGGTTTACCAGGAACTCCCAGGTTGGACTGAAGACCTAACGAACATACGTCATTTTGCCGACCTTCCCGCGAACGCCCAAAGCTACGTCGCTTGGATGCTGAAAGCCTTAGTAGATGTCGCCAACCATGGCGATCAAGGTCCTGCTAAACTCCCCAACCTACGTTATATTGGTGTCGGTCCGGAACCTTGTCAGATTATTAAAGATGTCCCCGCGATTGAGGAACTCCTCAAGCTTGCGCGGTAGACTCTCTTATTCCCCATCGTAACTCAGAACGATACGACGGGTTTGACTCAACTCGCGATGCTCCCACAAAAATACTCCCTGCCAAGTACCCAAGCATAATTGCCCCTCTACAAATGGGATGACTTCAGAAGTTCGTGTAAGCGCCATCTTGATATGGCTTGGCATATCATCTGATCCTTCAAGTGTATGGGTAAAATCTGGGTCGTGCTCGGGTACTAAGCGTTCTAAAAATCGCTCTAAGTCGCGTCGTGCCGAAGGGTCAGCATTTTCCATAATCACTAAACTACAACTTGTATGACAGCAAAATACCGTTACTTTACCTTCACGGAAGCCGCTCTTATGCAAACCAGATACAACTGCTTTTGTGATTTCACACATTGATTTACCCGACGCCTGGGCTTCGATTTGTTCGGTATATATTGCCATTTCCAAAGCCTATTCCATTATATTAATTAGAGGAAGCAATAAAGCTTCTATCCTCTAAACTTGCCAGTTCCATACTGGATCTACAGTTTTTTCAAAGCATGGCATTCGTCTTAAAATTTTCTGCCTTTATAACAACTCTCTTTCTTGTAGCCTCCAGCGGGCATGCTGAATTAGCTCTTAAATGGAACCAGACGGAAGCGCGTTCTGAAATGCACCCCAGTGCTCAAAAAACTGAATTAGATTTTACAATTACCAATAGCGGTGATTCTCCCGTTCGAATCAATCGCGTCGAAAGCAGTGCTGGTAATGTCTACATAGAAGTTGATAAACGCATCATCCAACCAAAAGGCAAAAGTACCGTAACCGCGATTTTCAACAAGGGGAAGCGCGTTGGAAAATATCACGAACAACTCAAAGTTTACCTAGATGGCAGAGAAACCCCTATCTCTAACCTCCACATCTTTGTTCAGATTCCAATCCTCATCGATGTTTATCCACAAGTCCTTTATTGGGCACCGAATAGCCTACGCAAACCTCGAACCCTAACCGTTCGTCTGGATGAACGCTATATCGAGTCCACTGATACCATTCTTTACGATCCCATGCGCATAAGTATCACCCGCGAAGATGACCCCGATAAGCCCAACGTTTATCGCCTAAAAGTGCTACCGGTTAACTTTAATATCCCCCTGCGAGATACTATCGTGATTCAAGGTAAGGATAAATTTGGTTCGTCCAGAGAAAGCCGCATTCAAGTGACGATACGCCCCCAATAAAGATCCCTGTAACCTACGAGGTCAAACCGTGTTGCTCCATTCGCTTGCGCAAAGTAGGACGCGTCATTCCTAATATTCTAGCGGCACTACCCAGTTCACCATCTGTCTCTGCCAGAGCGCGCGAAATCAACGCACGCTCCATTACCCTTAGAAGATCTTTATCATTTTCAGAACGAAGGTGGGCATAGGCCGCATCAAGCGCATCTGCATTTTTTGTAGGTGTATTCGCTAGCTTTAGCGATTTCTTTCCCTTGGGTTTACTACTTGTAGCTTGCACGACGTCTTCCGGTAAATCCTTCACCAAAATCGCATCGCCCTGCGCCATCACAGCACTCCGATAAATTAAATTTTCTAGCTCACGTACATTGCCTGGCCAATCATAGGACTGCAAAACTGCCAACGCTTCCTTTGAAATGTGCTTAGACTCGGTCTTACTATCTCGAGCTAAGCGTTTCAGCATAAAGTCAACCAGTGAAGGCACGTCCTCCATTCGCTCACGTAAAGCGGGTAAAGGCACTCGCACCACATTCAGGCGATAGTACAAATCCTCACGAAAAGTCTTTTCCTTTACCATTTCCTCTAAGGGTCTGTTGGTTGCTGCCAGCATCCTTACATCCACCTTGATGGTTTCGGAACCACCCACGCGCTGAATCTCACCTTCTTGCAAAGCGCGTAATATTTTGGTCTGGGTCGCCAGTGCCATGTCCCCAATTTCATCAAGAAAAATTGTGCCCGAGTCACAGCGCTCAAACTTACCCACGTGCTGTTGAGTCGCTCCAGTAAAAGCACCCTTTTCGTGGCCAAATAATTCACTCTCGATTAAATTCTCTGCAATTGCAGCACAGTTTACCGCGATGTATGGCTTCGAAGCTCGCAGGCTGTTATGATGGATCGCCCGTGCAATCAATTCCTTTCCAGTCCCGCTTTCTCCCGTTACCATCACGGTGGCATCGCTTGCTGCTACCTGACCAATAATCTTAAAGACAGTCTGCATTGCTGCAGAACTCCCTACGATTCCACCTTCTAAATCCTCGGCACTCACAACAGAATCCACATCACCGCCCATACTGACACTCGCTTTATCCAAATCAGAAGATGCCGCTAATGCCGCTTCCGTTAAGCTTACAATCTGCTTGGGATCAAAGGGCTTCATAATGTAGTCGAAAGCGCCAAATTTCATCGCTTCAATGGTAGTTTGGGTCGTGCCAAATGCCGTCATCAAGATAATCATAGCATTTGGGTTTTCGCCGCGTAAATGCTGTAAGGTCTCAATGCCCGTCATCCCGGGCATTCGATTATCCAACAAAATAACCTGGGGTTTTTCTTGGGCTGCTAATTTAAGCCCCGCTTCTCCGCTTTCTGCTTCCAGCAAGACAAAATTCTTAGCGCTCAGCACACGTTTCAGAGAATAACGCAAATCTGCGTCGTCATCGATGATCAATAGCTTATTTTTGCTCTTTGAGTCCATCATGTTGCTCGTTAAACTCCGCTAGTTGAACAAGTAAACTACTCGCTCAGACTACCTTTGGTCGAAGGAATAGCATCGCCAAGGCGTGAATCGACCGTAGTTGCCATATCTAAAGCACGCGCAAAGCCCTTAAAGATAGCCTCAGCGATGTGGTGCGGTTCTTCGCCGTATTCTAAGTTTATGTGCAAGTTGCAACCCGCCTCGTTAGCAAAGGCCTGAAAAAATTCCTTCACGAGGCCGATATTAAAATCACGCACCATCGCGTCTTTATAATCGACTTTATAAACAAAAGCTGGGCGGTTGGAAAGATCCAGAGCAATGCGCGCTAGGGATTCGTCCATCGGCAAAAGGAAAAACCCATAACGGCGGATGCCGCGTTTCTCTCCGAGGGATTGCTTGAGTGATTGCCCAAGCACAATACCAATGTCTTCCACGGTGTGATGATAATCTACATCAATATCACCGCTTGCCTTCAGCTTCAAATCAAAGAAACCATGACGTGCGAATAAGGTGAGCATATGGTCGAGAAAAGGAATGCCAGTGTCTATTTCTGAGACGCCGTTACCATCGATCACAAATTCCATAGTGATCTGGGTTTCCTTTGTATTACGAGTTAGGGATGCTATGCGTGTTTCAGCCATGAGTTGATTGCCGTTAAAAATACCTGCATTTCTGCCTCTGTTCCTATGCTGATGCGGATAAAAGCGCAAGTTAAAGGATGCTTAGGAAAATAGCGCACTAATACCTGCTGTTCTTTGAGGTATTTAAAGAGAGCAGCTGCAATTTCGGGGCCGCTTTCTCCGGAGGCGTTTTTTGGTTCGGTAAAAAGAAAATTAGCGGCTGAGGGGTAAGTAAACCACCCATAGGCATCCAGTGCTGTGCGTATACTTTCGCGAGTAGTGATGATTGCCGCTCGACGCGCATCAAAATATTCACGGTCTGCAAAAGCCGCCAAAGCAGCGGCCTGGGCGATGCGGTCAAGATTGTAGGCATCTCGAACTCGGTCAAGGATGCCAATGATCTTGGGAGCAGCTAGGGCATAACCTACACGCATACCTGCCAAACTGTAGGATTTCGAAAAGGTCCGTACAACAATGAGGTTTTCGTAATCTTTCAGCAATGGAAGTGCGCTCTCGCCACCAAAATCGACGTATGCTTCATCCACGACAAGGAGCCCATCGATTAATTGGAGCAAAGACTCGATTTGCTTCACTGGAAACGCAACTCCAGTTGGAGCATTGGGATTTGTCAAAAAAAACACCTGTGCCTGCAAGCTCGCAATTGCTGCTTCATCAAGCCGCATCGATCGATCAAAAGGCACCTCCATTAGTGCTTGTCCCGACATCCCCGCAACCACCGGGTAAAGCGAATAACTGGGCACAGTGTGCCCAACTCCTGGAGCTTTAGCAAAACAACGAGTGATTAAATCGAGGATGTTATCCGAACCGTTCCCAATAATGACATTTTCAGCACTTAGATCGGCAGCTTCACCAATTGCAGCGCGCAATGCTTGGCTGCTCGGCTCAGGGTAAAATTGCAATTTTGCAGCTTCTGCTGCAATAGCAATGGCGACAGACGGCGAAGGTGGAAAAGGGTTCTCGTTGGTGTTAAGCTTAGTCCAGCCTTCTCCCTGCGGTTGCTCTCCTGGCACATAGGCCTGCAAGGTTTGAACATGCGCCTGTGCCCGGTCGTCCGCCTCGTAAGATTTTTTCATGCTTGTAAGTTATAGGCGGATCTTGAGGGAATTGCCATGGGCATCGAGTTCCTCAAGGCGGGCAAAAGTTTCAACAACAGAAGCGGCTTTGGCAAGACTACGAGCATCGTAGCGCACCGTGCTAGAACGTCGCATAAAGTCTAAGGCTTGAAGCCCACTGAAGAAGCGACCCGCTCGTCCTGTAGGCAAGGTGTGGCTCGGTCCGGCGGTGAAATCGCCCAGAACAGTGGGCGTATGGTAACCCTGCAGGATAGCACCCGCGGTGGTAATGGTCTGATTCAGGGCGGCGATAGATTTATCCGCAATCTGTAGCTCCAAATGTTCCGGAGCAATGAAATTGGCAACCGACGCAGCTTGGCTGAGATTCTGGCAGATGATCCCAATACAACGCTTATGGATGATCATCGCGCATTTTTTCCCATGGCGCAAGGTAGGTATTTGCGCTTCAAGCGCGCGTTCTACCTTAGCGATCTGAGCTTTGCTGGTCGTTGCGTAATAAAGGATTTCCTTACCACTACCATGTTCTGCTTGCGCAAGAAGGTCGGCAGCAAGGTGACGTGGATTAGCTCCCCCGTCGGCAATTATCATAACTTCGCTCGGACCAGGAAGCAGATCTATACCCACTGTGCCAAGCACTTGTCGCTTAGCTTCCATGACAAAGGCGTTACCTGGACCAAATATTTTATCCACCGGAGGAATTGCCTTGGTACCATATGCCATCGCTCCAATGGCCTGAGCTCCTCCTACTTTGTAGACCTCCTTTATCCCGATCATAGCAAGCGCTGCCAGCATACCAGAGGCAATTGTACCGTCGGGGCGTGGTGGAGTACAAACTGCAATTTCGGGGCATCGCACTAGTTTAGCAAGAACGGCGGTCATAATAACAGTCGATACAAGCGGAACATTACCCCCAGGTATATAAAGACCCACACGCTGAATAGGATAAAAGCGTTCTCCGACAGAAGCTCCATGGGCGTTTTTTGCCTGCCAGTTTCTTGGGAGGGTTCGGCGGTGAAAATCTTTTACCATCGCAATGGATTCGCGAATCGCTTTGCGTTCTATAGCGGAGAGATTTTTTTGCGCCGCCTTGAGATCGGCGGAGGTAACCCGCATAGTAGGTGCCGTTAATTGAGCACGGTCAAAGCGTTGAGTTGCCTCAAGGACAGCGCGGTCACCTCTGGTTTGAACATCGTGTAGAATCTCGCGGACGACTTGCGCGAGGTCGCCTGTCACCTTTGCTTTAGCGCAAAATTGACGCAAGGCGCTTTTAAATTTTGGGGTGTCGGAATACTCAAGCTTTAGCATGATACCTCTAAGCAAACACTTCGCTACCGATCGTGCAAGACAGGGTCGATTATTTCTTTAACTCTGGAATATCAAATATTCCGTCTTCTAAAGCCTCGTTTATCGTGACTTTTGTCACTTCTAAGCGGTGAAGCGCTTGCCGACCTTGAAAATAAAGTTGCGCTTGCGGAAAGCGAACTCCGTCAACAAACAGCTCACCCTCCTCTACAATTTCAATCTGTTCACCCGAAACTTCACGGATTGTGGCAACGAGTCTGGCTTCTTTACGGGAGAAATAACGAAGTGTTTTGATGTCTGCAGGACTGGTATAGGTAATGACATCACAAATCTCACCGCGGTGGCGGGCAATGCCTTCATAAGTGGCCAGTTCGCCCTTTCCGTAATCCGGATTGTAAAAATTGAATAAATTACGAGTGCTCTGCTCCATACATTTTCTCTCCTTTTCAGAGAGTTTCCGCATATTACCCATACTCTTTTCTTTAGTATGGGAGCGAATCATGATGGCCTGACCTCCATGCAGAATGGTTGTTTCTAACATATCATCGACGTAGATTTCGAGTCGCTGCGAGCAGGGTTTACGTGCCGTTAGAACAATTCTTGCTGGCATAAGCTTTGAATCGTTGGGCTTAACCTGCCCCTCGATCCGCAGAGTTACCATATCCACAAGTGCTGATTCTGAGCCCAGCGCCTGACGGGCACGCTCAATAACACTTCCAGCTGTGGGTGTTTGCGCTGGAAGTAATGCGACAGCCGCAAGCAGTATTAATATAAATAAACGGTACATCTAGCTTTGTTATAGACTCAAATTTAACCGCTAGGTTCGATGATTTCGTAATTAATTATTCCCATTCAATCGTTCCTGGGGGCTTAGAGCTAATATCTAAGACGACCCGATTACAGCCAGAGACCTCGTTAATAATGCGGTTAGAGATCGTGCGAAGCACATCGTATGGGACTCGCGACCAATCGGCAGTCATGGCATCAACACTTTCGACAATGCGTAAAGCTACAACGTTTTCGTAAGTGCGCTCGTCTCCCATTACGCCCACAGTCTTGACGGGTAAAAAGACACAAAAGGACTGCCAGACTTGATAATATAAATCGCTCGCCATCATTTCTTCATGTAAAATAGCGTCTGCTTTGCGTAAAACATCGAGATTGGATTTGCGGATTGGTCCCATAATGCGAACACCCAAGCCAGGCCCCGGAAAGGGCTGACGCCAAACAACTTCCTTAGGAAGGCCCAGCTCCGTACCCAGTTCACGAACTTCATCTTTGAAGAGCTCGCGCAGAGGCTCTAAAAGTTTCAATTTCATACGCTTTGGTAGCCCACCTACATTGTGGTGGCTTTTGATTAAGGCCGCGGGATTACCTTCGATGGAAACGGACTCAATCACATCTGGATACAAGGTTCCCTGAGCGAGAAAAGCATAATTACCACGCTTTTTCAGTTTGGTTACGGCTTCGTCAAAGACTTCAACAAAAGTATTGCCTATGATCTTACGTTTCCGTTCAGGGTCGCTAACGCCAGCAAGACGGTCGAGAAAAAGCTTACTTTTACGCGCCACGCGAAGATCTAGATCAAAATGATCACCATAAAGTTTTTCAACCTGTTCGCGTTCATTGAGACGAAGGAGTCCGTTATCAACAAAAACACAGGTGAGTTGTTTACCAATCGCACGATGAATCAAAGCCGCCGCCACGGAAGAATCTACTCCACCGCTGAGTCCTAAAATGACTCGCTTATCACCTATGGTCTCTCTGATCTGTTTAATAGAATGCTCAATGTAATTTGCCATCGACCAATTGTGGTCGCATTTGCAAATTTTAAGGATGAAGTTTCCCAAAACCTCCATGCCCATTTCAGAATGAGCAACTTCTGGATGGAACTGCATGCCGAAAAAATTACGCTTGGCATCCTGAATGGTGGCATAGGGAGAGTTTTCCGTGGAAGCAATTGCTTCAAAACCAGGTGGAAGGACTTCGAGGCGATCCCCATGAGAATTCCAAACACGAAGTTTTTTAGGTAAGCCTGTAAATAATTTACCCTTCTTCTTGATTGTAAGCGTTCCGTGCCCAAATTCACGGTGGGTACTTTTAGCAACTTTACCACCAAGGAGATGCGCCATTAATTGCTCACCATAACAAATCCCGAGCACCGGCAAGCCCATTTGAAAGATCTTGCGATCTGGACGCGGTGATCCTTTTGAAAGTACAGAAGAGGGACCACCCGAAAGAATAATGCCTTTGACCCCAGCCTGCTTCAAATCGGCCGCTTTAGTGTTGTAGGGATAAATACGAGAGAGAACCTTAAGCTCCCGTATCCGGCGTGCGATGACCTGTGTGTATTGTGAACCAAAATCGAGGACTGCAATATGTTCTGCCATGTGTGATTTTTAGTGATGCGTTTTTAAGTAGAGCATAAAATATGCTAAATTTTTCTAGAATTGTAAGCGACCATTACAGAAGCCGCACTTGGGGCAATCGCATTCTTCAGTGCCATGCATCCCTGTATAAATATGACTGCATTTGATGCAGTGATAAATAACGTCCTGGCGCCCTTCCGTTTCACGTTTACTGTCACGGCGATCATAATAAATCCATAACGCGATTACAAAAATAATACCAACCGTCAGGAGTAAAAGGAAAATTATATCGAGCCCGAAGTAAGTCACTGGCAGGTAGATCCGTTACGGGTTTATGCACCCACCGTTTCGTGACGATTGGTATCTTTATTAAATCGCATCGAGATAAGGGAAGAAACGCCCTTTTCTGGCATAGTGACACCAAAGACGGTATCGGCGTTGGAGATGGTGCGCTTATTGTGAGTAATGATGAGGAATTGGGACTTATCAGTAAATCCGTGGAGGGTTTCACAGAAACGACCGATATTTGCGTCGTCTAGAGCCGCATCAATTTCATCGAGCACACAAAAAGGACTTGGTTTCACCAGATAGATCGCAAAAAGCAAGGCTACCGCTGCCATAGTACGTTGCCCGCCGGAAAGCAGCGTTACACTTTTCAGGCGTGTTCCCGGAGGACGGGCAATAATCTCAATTCCTGACTCAAGAGGATCTTCAGCATCAATCAATTTGAGGTCAGCAGTCCCTCCCCCGGAAAGTTTTTCATAGGTAAAGGCGAAGTTCTTGCGGACTTGCTCAAAAGTATCACGAAATAGATTTTGAGAGGTTTCATTGATGGAATCAATGGATTGCACTAAGGCGTTTTTAGAGTTCCAAAGATCCTCACTTTGATGCTTCAAGAAGTCATGGCGTTCCTTGAGTTCGGTATATTCACTAATCGCCTCCAGATTTACCGGACCCATGCTTGCTAAGCGTCCTCTCAATTCACGTACCTCTTCCTCAATACTGCTCCAGTCAGTTTGGTCCATTTCTGCAAGTTCTTCTTCAGTCAGCTCACCGCAATCAGATTTCGGTCGGGCAGCAATTTTATCGGGATCGTCCATTTCGTCTAGATTGACACCTTTCTCGAATTCCATCGCTGCCTTCCAGAGCTCCATTTTCCATTCTACTGCAGTGAGCTCCGTTTGGTGGGCATCGCGAGAATTTTCCTCGATAAATCCGATTTGCGAGCGCTCTTCAGCAAGCCGCACTTCAAGTTTACTGAGCTCCTGCTCTTCTTTACGACCGGCTTCGCGGCGAACAGAAAGTGCCTCTTCTCGCTCGATGAGTTCAGTATCGAGTGATTTCAATGCTTCTCGATCACTTTCCAACTGTGAGACCGCAACTTCAAGCGTCCGTTTGAGTTCGGCACTTTTTTCCAATTCAGATTTAGCAGTGCCTCCCAACTTGGCAATTTGCTCATTCAAGTTATCAATTTCCTGATTACGGCGTAGTATACGTTCCTGTAAGTCTGCAGTCTCGCGCTGAACCTCCCCGAGGGAGCGATCCAGCGTATCCAAACGTTGTTTTTTTTCTGCTAGTTCGAGGCGGACATCCGCGAGTGCCTCACGCTTAGCTTCACGAGTTTCGCGGGACTCAATAATCATGCCTTCAATCGAATCGACTTCTGCGCGAGTTCCCTCAAGCCCTTTCCCTGCGTCCAGTAACTCTTTTTTAGCATCTTCTAGTTTCTGAATGGCCTCACTGTGATGAACGTCCAATGCTTTGATATCGGATATTCCGGTGCTTTGGCTTAATGCATTCTGTTCCTGCTTATCGGCCATTCCGCGAGCATCCGCTTTCATTGCAGAGAGTTCGTTAGAAAGCTCTGCTAAAAGCTGCCGACAGGTTTCCATATTTGCTTCTGCTGCTTCACGTTCTTCTTCAACTAAGGCTGCCTGCTCGCGCATTTGGTTGAGCTCCTTGCGTTCTGTTTCTATCTCGCCGCGTAAAAGACGAATTTCAACCTCACGCTCAAGCAGACTGGAAGATTGTTGGCCAGAAGCCCGTCCACCGTGAATTAAACCGCGACAATCTAACACCTCGCCCTGCGCAGTCGCTATCATAAGAAAGTTAAAATCAGGCTGAGCTTTCCAAAATTCAACTGCATTAGCGAGACTTTCGGTAAAGTAGCATCCTGATAAAAGCCGTTGAGCAGGGGCATAGAGGGCATCATCACGTACCGTAACTACAGAGGCAGCCGGACGAATTCGCGCAGGTAATTCTACACGAGGTGTGATTCCATTTGCTTCGATATTGATTTGTAAACACGCACGTCCCATTGATTCGGCATCGAGTGTTCTGATTACAGACAAAGCTTTATCGGCATCACCCACAAACAAAGCCTCCATGGCAGTACCTAAGACGGCTTCAAGTGCTTTGGTAAATTCCGGTTGCACTTTGAGTGCTTTTGAGAGTATCGAGACATTTTCTTTAGAAAGCGTTTCACCGAGTCGATCCTCAAGGATAGCTTTTGCCCCTTCACCAAATCCTTCAAACTTAGCTTGCAGGCCTTCAAGAATATGTAGCTGGGCTGCTTTGCGAGCAATGTCTCGGTCCCGCTCTTGGATCTTTTCCTGAATGGACCGGAAATTTGCCAGCGAAGCTGATGCACGTTCACGAGCTGACTCATAGGTAGCCTCTCCTTGGGTGACCTCTGCTTTGCGTTTTACTAAAAGAGTTTCCAATTCGGCACGACTTTTTTCCAATTCCTCAGCCTGTGCTTTGAGTTCAAGATACGATTCATTAAGAGTGGCATGTTTGACTTGGTAGGACTTAAGATCAACTTCTAAAGTCGTGCAGGTCGAACGTGCTCGATTGATCCGGTTTTCAGCGTGTAAGACATTTTGACGGCCTTGCTGTAACTCTGCTTCTAAACTCCCGAGGGTTTCTTGGGCTTGTACCAATTCATTACTCTGTTCCTGAAAAATTCTGTCGGAGTCATCAACAACATCCAACTGTAGTTGTTTATTTTCGGTCGCATCTTGGGCGCGACTAGCAAGTGTAACTTTTTGTTGCTCAAGTTCTGCTATCTCTACACCTAGGCCCTCGATACGAGCCTGCAAGTCCTTGGTGCGAATTTCCGCAAACTCTGACTGATTCTCCGCATTTTCTTTTTCTGAGCGCAGATTAAAGACCCGTTGTTGCAACTCCTGCATCCCTTCAAATTTTTCAGCGCGGGCGGTCTTCTGCTCCGCCAAGGCAGTCTCCTCGCTGCTCAATCCTTCGCGGTGCGCTTTTAGGGCATCCTGAAGTGCTTTTGCACGGCTAGTTACTCGCTCAATGGATTCACGTAAATTTGCATGCCGGTAAGCACCATAAGCAAGATCAAGGTGGGCGTAGCGATGTTGTAGGCGTTGGTAACGAAGCGCCTTACTGGCTTGCCGTTTTAAAGATCCGATTTGGCGACTGACCTCTTCAATAACATCGGTGACGCGGGCAAGGTTAGCATCCACCAAAGCAAGCTTGTTGAGCGCCTCCTTGCGCTGTGCTTTGTAAAGCGTGATTCCAGCCGCTTCTTCGAAGATTACTCGGCGTTCCGCTGGATTCGTTGAAAGAATTTGGTCGATCTGCCCTTGCAACATGAATGAGTAAGAAACCCGACCTACTCCGGTATTGGCAAAAAGTCGTTGGATGTCTTTTAAACGAGAAGTCTTACCATTAATGGCGTACTCACTGCCACCTTCACGATTAACCCGTCGCGACACCTCAACCTCGTTAAAGGCAGTGCCAAGCTCAGCTTCGCAATCAGTAAACGTCAACGCGACCTCACAAAAGGGAAGCGCGCGTCGTTTATCACTGCCTTCAAAAATTACGTCCTGCATAGAGGCTCCCCGCAAAGCCTTTGCGCTTTGTTCACCCAAAACCCAGCGAATGGCGTCTACGATGTTACTTTTGCCACAACCATTTGGTCCTACCACTGCGGTCACTCCTGGTCGCAAATCTAGGCGCGTACGATCTGCAAAACTTTTAAAACCACTAATGGAGATCTCTTTTAGGTGCATGCGGGGAGGATTCGGATTGTTCAGTTATAAGCTATAAACGTTTAAAACAAACAGTGGTAACCTGCCTCGCAACCACAAAAATTGATTGTGCTAAATTGTTGATGCCAAGCCCGGCTTAACCCAGCCTTTGTTATTACCCATATAATATTAAAAAATGAACCTCCCTGGAAACGCACCAAACAGCTCATGGCCTACAAAGGCCTATAAAAACCTAGATTTTTTAAATTCAGACCCTGCCCGACAGATTCGAATCCTTTGCGAGATGATTGAACCAGGCCTTCGTTTAGAGGAACAGGGCATCCAAGATACCATTGTCCTGTTTGGCTCTGCCCGCCTGACCGATAAAAAGACTGCCAGCGAAAAGCTGGAAACCGTAAATAAGGAGATTGAGGCAACAAAAAATCCAAGCGCTGAATTGTTAAGCCAACGGCACAAGGCAAAAGCCATGCTCCGCTCAGCGCCTTATTACGATGCTGCTATGCAACTTTCCGAAGCCCTTTCAAAATGGTCCCTAGAATTACCAGAAGCACATCGGGAACGCTTCACCATATGCTCGGGAGGCGGACCTGGGATCATGGAAGCAGCCAACCGTGGCGCCGCTAAGGCAGGCGCAAAGTCCATCGGCCTCGGCATCAGTCTTCCCTTTGAGCAAACCAACAATGCCTACATTCCAGATGCACTAAGTTTTGAGTTTCATTATTTCTTCGTTCGAAAATATTGGTTTGTCTCCATGGCGAAAGCCTTAGTGGCTTTTCCAGGTGGTTTCGGCACTTTAGATGAGCTCTTCGAAACCCTGACGCTCATCCAAACCCAAAAAACCGAAAAAGTACCGCCCATCGTGTTGTATGGTCGCGAATTTTGGGAGCGCATCGTAGATTTTCAGGCACTGGCTGAGTGGGGTACAATCTCCCATCAAGACCTTGAGCTCATCCAATTCGCAGACAGTGTAGACGAAGCCTATACGTTTATAACTGAACAACTCGCCAAGGAGTACTTGACGTAGTTCCCTAGCCCTTAAACCGGCTCCAAAATTCGCTCTCGATGCAAGACCAATAACTTGCAACTGAGGCAGGCAAACCCATTTAGAGCAACCCAGTATGCTGGGCTTTGAAAAATGAATTCTACAAAGGCGTGACAAAGAATCACGGCAACCCCAGCGAAGAGCATCAATGCTGCTAGACGATTTCCTTTTGATCGGAATAAAGCCAAAAAACCCCAATAGGCGCCCCCCATAACAACCAGACTACATCCCACAATTCCGTATTCCGCCACAAACTGCACCAGATCATTGTGAGCGTATACAAAATAATTCCGACCCCACCAGCCTCGTTTCCGATGATATCCACGATAGAATAACTCAGGGTTATTCTTCTGATACATCGGGAAAATATAACTCCAGCTTCCGGCTCCCCAACCATATACCAAACGGTTTTGAGCCATCTCCCAAGTGATTTTGGTGCTCATGATACGCTTATCTGAGTCCATATTTTCAATGCTTGCCTCAATATCACCAAAACGCTTCTCGATAGCCTCTACATCAATGTAGCGCACAATGGAATAACCGGAGGCAATGAGTAAAACGAAGATCAGTAGCGAAGCAAGTATGGCACTATTAAATGAGTGGGAGAAAACACTGCGCAAAAATGCTACAGGCAAAAAGAAACCGGCAAATACCGCCCCAAAAAGAATTCCACCGCGTGACAGGGCGAGTCCTATTGAAAGTACGACTAAAAAAACAAAGAAAAGTAGTAACAGATACGGACCCCCTTTCTGCATATGTCGCTCACTTCTATTATAATGATAAAAATAGAGAAAAGCACACCCAATCAAAATCAGAATCAGGTAGGCCACGGCATGATTGCGGTAAAAGAAAGAACCCCAAAAATTTGGATTGGCAGATTCTATTAACCAGAGTACTTTAGACGCCTCCATATATTTCTGGGCTATGGCAATCATTGACATCAGCACGCCGCTCACCACAAAAGCCCACAATGCTATGAGAACCGACTTTCGGCGACGTAAACCAACCCAAAGTCCCCAACAAAGAGCAAAAGCTGCGCTATAATAATTAAAAACACGTAAAGCGCTTACGGGCTCGTAGTTCGAATCAACACCAGTAGGCAACCAGTCAATGTAACTGCCCCTTATGGCATGCTCCACATACCAGCCAGTACCAACATATTTCTGCGCCCACTCGCTATTCAGACCTTGAATGCTTATATAAACTAACAATAGAAAACTAAGCCAGAAGAAGGGAAAGCGAATTAACCGAGCTATGTTTGCTCGATTTCCATGCTGCCCATCCATGCCATTCCAGCGCTCTGGCATTGGCATAATCGACGCCAAGAAAGTTAATATCCCACCCGTCAAGAACGTTATGATCGACCATTGCATCATACCCGAAAAAGCCCACGCCGTAAAAATCAGGGTCGTCCCTCCCGCGAATAAGACAAGCCGTTCACGCAAAGCTAATGGTGTTTGCGATAACATTTAACTATGAAAAATTCGGCTGGTGTGCGTCATGCAGGCGTATGAGCCCTTGCAAAACTCCAGTCTCGGGTTCTGTAACTGGTAAAACTGATATTTGAGAGCTGCGCGTTTCCATTAAGCGCACCGCTTCACCAAGAGTTAATGACTTTTGAATCGTGATTGGATCCTTCGTCATACTATCCGCCATTGTCATACTTAAATCCAAATCATCCGCTGCTAATAATCGCCGCACATCGCCATCCGTTAGCAAACCACGCAAGATTCCCTTTGAATCAATCACGCAGGCAGCACCAAGAGTATGGCGAGACATTTCAATAACCGCCTCCCGAAGCGTCGCCCTTTCGGCAACCTGCGCTACTCGTTCCAATGGGTGCATGACATCTCCAACCGTTAGCAAAAGATTACGCCCTAACTGCCCTCCTGGGTGAAAGCTAGCGAATTCTTCAGCGGTGAAGCCACGCGCATTTACCAGAGCAGATGCCAAGGCATCTCCCAGCGCCAAGCTCACGGTGGAACTCGAAGTCGGCATTAAATTTAAGGGATCGGCCTCCCGCTCCACACTGGCATCCAGAACTGCATCGGCAGCCGTGGCAATGGGTGACTCCGTATTGCCTACGATTGCGATGACTGGCGATGCCTGCTTTCGGAAAAAAGGCATCAACCGCAAAAGCTCTTCCGTACTGCCACTCTTAGAAAGTAAAATGGTAGGGTCACCCGCTTGATATAAACCTAGATCTCCATGAATCGCCTCGGCAGCATGCAGGAAAACCGCAGGCGTCCCACTGCTTGTCAAGGTCGCCGCCAACTTTGAACCTATGTGCCCCGACTTGCCAATACCACAAACAACCACTTTTGAAGGCGCCTTCTGTAAAATTTCAACCGCCTTTTCAAATTCCGCATCCAATCGACTAGCAGAAGCCTCAATTGCTGCCGCCTCGGCACGCATTACGGCCTGAGCAACCTCTAGACTTTTGGATAAATCATCACTCATTTCTAAAAAATAGCCCCTTTAAGACAAAGGTAAAGCTATTTGGAACTTACTTTTTACTCGCATTACTTAAAAATCACATTATTTTTAACAAATAGTATATTATGCTTAAAAAAATACTTTTTTCCCTTCTTGGATTAGCGATAATTATTATAGCTGGGCTCTTCTTTTTCGGTCCCTATATCCTCAATAAAGGCGTAACAACCGCAATCAATACTTTTGGTTCAACCGTTACCCAAACTCCAGTAAGTGTTGAAGCAGTCGACTTGTCCTTGACGAGCGGCAGAGGCGGCATTCACGGTTTTGTGGTCGGCAACCCGGAAGGCTATAAAAGCGAAAATATCCTCGAGGTACAAGACATAGAAGTTGAGGTCGCCACCTCCAGCTTAACCAGCGATACCGTAGTTGTGAATAAGCTTCATATCGTGAGCCCTAAAATAAGCTACGAAAAAACCCTTAAAGGCAATAACATTAAAGATCTGCAGAAAAATATCCAAGCGTTCACTGAAAAACTTTTGGGCGAACATACCCAAGATTTAAATGACGAAAAAGAAGCAAAGGGAGTAGATCAAGACGACAAAAAAATTATCATTGAGGACTTTAAAATTGTAGATGGCACAATTTACGCTGGCCTCATGGGGGTTGGCATGGAAATTCCGCTTCCGACTATTTCCCTTGAAAACATCGGTGCAAGCGACGGCCCCACCTTCGCTGAAAGCCTAGAGCAAGTCTTTCGTGAAATCCTCAACGTAATCGGTTCTACCTTTAAGGACTCCACCGAGATTTTTACCGAAGGCGGTAAAGCGACCCTCGATGTAACTAAAGAACAAATTCTCGATCGGGGCGTCAGTGAGCTCCAAAAGCTCTTCAACTAACGATACCTCACTGATGGTGAAAGTCGCGCACTAGCTCGCTTTGCTCAGTCTCAAGGGCTCGTGAGGCCGCTACCCCAAACTCCCTTGACCGGGCCTACTCCGTCGAACCGGGGTCTCATCCAGCCCATAAAAAAACCCAATTTTGAAATTGGGTTTTTAAATGGTGGTGGGAGCCGGATTCGAACCAGCGAACTCATACGAGAACAGATTTACAGTCTGCGTGCTTTAGCCACTTGCATATCCCACCGTCCAATGACTGAACGAAGCAAACTAGTATACCGATGGAGGATGCCAAGTTTTTTTTGTGAATTTATGCTAGCTGTGGCGCTCTATCAACCGCCCAGTAGAGTCATCACATTTTCGATATGCGCATCTACGTAGGCACTGAAACCGAAAAAATAAATCAGTCCTGCTAAGGATAACATTGGGCCAAAAGGCACTTGAGTGCCAAAGGCTACCGTTTCCTGAGTATTGTTTTCGTCCACAATTACGGTTTGCTGCCATCCAAAAATTCGTCCTAAAATAATAAGTGGCAATAACACCAGGCAGCCCAAAACCGCCCCGCCAAACATACCAAAGAGCGCTCCCTGCCAGCCACAAAAAGCGCCAATACAACCTAGGAATTTTACGTCGCCCTCACCCATGGCTGGCTTGCGTAAAATTAATTCACCCAAGATTGCGATCCAATAAACCAAGCCTGCTCCGACTATAGCTCCCGTTACCGCAATCAGGCCAGATTTCAAATTCCCTTCCAAGTTGCTGGCATCGATGCCATGCAATTCAGGAACGCAAAAAGACCCTATTACTCCAAGTATCATACCCCCAATAGAGACGCGGTCAGGAATAATCATGTGGTCGAAATCAACAAACGTTCCAACTATCATGAGCGAAACAAACAGCATTCCGGTCAATGCAACAAAAGGAGAAAATTGAATCCAACAGGCTACAAAAATCAATCCCGTCAGCAACTCGAGTAAAGCATAACGTAAACTAAAGGCGTTCCCGCAACAGGCAGCTTTTCCACGCAGCATGAACCAACTCAAAATCGGAATATTGTAATTCCAAGGGATTCGCTCTCCACAAGCACAGCTTGAGGGTGGCTTTACCACTGAGTGATTATTAGGAATTCGGTAAATACAAACGTTCAAAAAGCTCCCGATTACTGCGCCAAAAATAAAGATTACCACTGGAATGAACCCAGGTAACTCAGCAGAAATAATTTCAAAATTCTCAAGCATCAGAACTTTCCCTTTCTTTTTTAGCTAAAGCCGCTTCGGCTGCATTCCGCATAACTGTAGCATCCACAGTCTGCCCAGTCCAAATTTCCAGTGCGCGCGCACCTTGATACACCAGCATCGAGAGCCCATTAGCGCATTTCATCCCACGGGAAGCAGCCGCAGTTAACAACTGCGTCTGCGGTGGATTATAGACCATGTCATAGGCGACCCAATCCGATGGCAATGCCTGCACCTCAATCGGCGAAGGATCATCTCCCCTCAGACCCAATGAAGTTGCATTAATGAAAATTCCGACTTTTGGCAGATCCTCCGGCAAAGCGGCGAGGGAAAAAACTTCTACCTCCATTAACTTACCAAGGGCAGCTAAAATTTCCCGAAGCTCACCAAGGCGTTCAGGTGTTCGATTTCCCAGATATAATTTCTTGCATCCAGAAAGCAGACATTGCACCGCTGCCGCACGTGCAGCCCCGCCTGAACCCGCCAGCATGACCACAGAGCCTTTCAAGCTTTGACCTAGCGTTGCCAACAATCCTCGCTCAAGCCCGTAACCATCGGTATTATAGCCAAGCCATCCATCATCCCCTCGCTTGAGAGTATTGACGGCACCCATCGCCATGGCATCACCCGATAAATCCGTCACCGTTTTCAGTGCCAACACTTTATGGGGCACGGTTAAATTAACACCCTCAAATCCTTTCGAGTAGAAGCCTTGCAATGCGCTTGATAGCTCCACGGCAGGAACCGTAAATCGGTAATAAGCCCAGTCCTTAAAATGTTGATCTGTTTGCGCCAGTTTTGATATAGCAGTGTTGTGCATGACAGGACTCAATGAATGTTCCACAGGATCACCCAATACCGCTAGCGGCGTGCCGTGAAATTCCAAGCGATCGAGATCCTCAAGCGTGTAAGTTTTGTGTGTATCCATTGGGCTGGGTTCAGGAATCGGGCGCAAGTTCCATTCCATGAGCTTGTCGCTCAGAGACGCCTATTGGAAGTCAATTATTTAGAGTCTGAAGCCTGTGTTCGTGATCCGTAAAGTGCCGTGCCAACACGTATTTGAGTCGATCCAGCCTTAATCGCTACCTCGAGGTCTCCAGTCATCCCCATAGACAATTCATCCAGGGCAATTTTATAGCGATCCGCTAAACTGTCGCGCAAATCGCGCAATCGTTCAAAACACCGTTTTGCCACCTCGGGCTCATCGTCAAGTGGAGCAATCGTCATCAAGCCATCCACAATAAGATGCTTTGCCGACAAAGCCTGCTCTAGAGCACCTTCCAAAGCATCCGCCATAAAACCATATTTTCGTGGATCCTCTCCAGCATTGCATTGCAGCAAGATCGGTAAAGGCTTACCCAATTCACCTGCCATAAGATCCAAACGATGGATTAACTTCAGGGAATCAACGGACTGGATTCGGTCAAATACACGCACAGCCTCCTTCGCTTTATTTGACTGCAGATGACCAATTAATTCCCAGTAAAGATCTAAATTTGAGGCTTCTGCTCGCTTTGATGCCGCCTCCTGTACTCGGTTTTCACCTACCGCAGACAAACCTGCATCGTTCGCATAAATGACCGCTTCCACTTCGTGATTCTTTGTTACCGGTAATAATTTCACCGAATCCACAGGGCGACCAGAAACGGCACACGCCGCTGCTATCCGCGACTGTAATGCAGCTAAATTAAAGCGAAATGTCTCTCCTTGAATCATGGAAATGTAGTAGCTTTGTTTATCATAAAAAACAACATAAGTTTTTCTGATTCTTTGTTTGTTTTTATTATTAGATAACTTTATAACGATCCTATCCATGCACGTTGAAAATTTTAAAGTCTTTGCAGATTTAGTTGAGAGCGAAAGCTTCTCGCGAGCCGCCAAGCTAAATGGCATTACCCAATCTGCCGTCAGCCAACAACTACGGGGCATGGAAAAACACTTTAAATTGCTCATTGTTGACCGCAGCCAGAAACAATTTCGCCTCACCAATGAAGGGAAAAAGCTCTACGGTTCAGCAAAAGAGATGCTACGTCTCTACGAAACCCTGAACAGCGAACTTCAGGAAATGCGGAAGGAAATCAGCGGTACAATCCACATTTCAACTGTGTACAGCATCGGGCTACATGAATTACCTCCTTACGTAAAAATCTTCCTAGCAGAATATCCTGAGGTAAATATTCGCGTAGAGTATCGCCGTGCTAATATGGTCTATGAAGATATCTTAAATAACTCCATCGATCTCGGACTCATTGCATATCCCGAAAAGCACAAACAACTTGAAATCCTGCCCTTTCATGACGACACCCTTGTTTTAGTTGCAAGCCCGGAGCACCCCTTCGCTGAAAAATCCAGTATCGATATTTCAGAGTTAAACGGCCAAAAATGTATCGGATTTGAGCCAGATATTCCCACTCGCAAGGCCACCGACCGAATCTTCCGTGAATTCAACATCGACGCTGAACTCGTCATGGAATTTGATAATGTAGAAACGGTTAAACGTGCAGTCGAAATCAACGCAGGACTTGCGATCCTGCCTCAAACCACGGTAACTCGTGAAGAAGCGCAAAACCTACTCAAAGTGATTCCATTTAAAGATCATAACTTTCGCCGACCGCTTGCTCTCATTCACCGCAAAGGTCGCGTCCTAACACCTGCAATGAAAAAGCTCATAGAGTTGCTCACCACGCAAAACCTTGGCTAAAAGCAGGCCCTCATGTGCTTGAAAATCTTGCGCTAAACTTCAGTTTCGTCTTATTGACGCTTAGTTACCATGAGCAAAAAAGCCGTCCACAGATTTCTCATTTCTATATTCGCCGTCATGACTTCCCATTCATCGCTTCCGGCCCAAGATGCCCCGTCGGGCTTCACCCACCTCGAGACGCTAAGCGGAATCGAGTCATATATCCTCGATAAGAACGGCTTACGCATCCTACTAATGCCAGACAAGCAATCGCCTGTCGCTGCGGTGATGGTCACCTATGATGTCGGAGGCCGACATGAATCTACAGGCACGACTGGCGCAACCCATATCCTTGAACATATGATGTTTAAGGGCACCAAAAACTTTGCCGACGATACAAACTACTCCTCCACCATGGAACGGATCGGAGCGCGCTCAAACGCCACGACCTACTACGATCGCACGAACTACTACGCCGTCCTTGCCCGTGAATTCGTACCTCTTGCCATTGAACTCGAAGCCGACCGAATGCGTAACCTCCGTATTCTGCCCGAAGATCTAGAATCCGAAATGACCGTAGTGCGAAACGAATACGAACTCGGCGAAAACAATCCCGTCCGAACCCTTATTAAAGAAGTCTATGCCTCTGCTTTTATGGCACACCCCTACGGCCACCCAGTCATTGGCTGGCGCTCAGATATTGAAAATACCACCACCGAGAAACTACGCCAATTCTACGATACCTTCTATTGGCCTGAAAATACCACACTCACCATTATTGGTGGCTTTGATCGACAAGCCACCATGAGAGCTATTTTAAAAAACTACGGCTCAATTCCAAACGCACCGAAACCCATTCCAGTAATAGAAACGGTTGAACCTGAGCAACTCGGTGAACGACGACTCACGATTGAACGGGCTGGCGAAGTGGGTGTTATTACACTTGCTCACAAAGTCCCCGAGGGAACCCACCATGACTGGGCTGCCCTCAGTCTGATCGAACTAATTCTGGGCGCTGATCAAACCGGACGCCTTTACCGTTCACTGGATGACAAAGGCAAAGCGAGCCAAACCTTTTCTTTTGCGCCTCAATTACACGACCCCAGCCTCTTCTTTCTTGGAGCTTTCCTAACCCCAGAAGCCTCACACGCAGAAGTCGAAAATCTTATTATCCAAGAAATTGAAACTCTTATTACCGGCGGTGTGAGTGAAGCAGAACTTCAACGAGCTAAATCCGTTATCGAAGCTCAAACCGTCTACAATCGTGACGGCTCCTATCGCATCGCAAGTGCCATCAATGAGTGCATTGCCCTTGGCGACTGGAGAACCTACCTCACCCTACCCGATGCCATCCAAAAAGTAACGCCTGCGGAAATTCAACGAGCCGCCAAGAAATACCTCACTCAAAAAAATCGCACCACCGGATGGTTCATTCCTCAAAAAAGCGAGCGACCCACCCAAGTGAGCCTTCCAACTCCAAACTACTTCCGTGACCCCGCCCTACAAAACCATCCTGAAGCTGAAAGAAGTGGCAGTAATTTAACCACTGCCGAAAGGGTAAACTTTGCTCCTCATATCCGCGAAAAAAACATCGGCCCCATCCGCCTTGTTACCATAGATATGCCGGTCGAAAAAGTTGTCGCCTTTGTGGGTAGCTTTGCCGCTGGTAATGCCCACAACCCCGATGAAAACCCCCTAGTCGCGAGTCTCACAGCGCAGATGCTCAATCAAGGAACCAAGCGTAATGATCGGTTTGTCCTCGCCGAAAGCCTCGATACACTCGGTGCTGAGCTCAGTTTTCAAGCTGATAAGCAAAGTCTCGTATTCAGTGGCAAATTCCTTCGTAATGATGCCGGTTATGTCATTGACCTTCTGGCCGAGCAACTCCGCCTACCAGCATTTGAAGCGGCAGTTTTTGCTAACCTCAAGGAACGCACGCGCGCGAACATCCTCCGCGCTAATCATGATACTGATTATCGCGCGAGTGCCGCACTCACCCAACTGATCTACCCTTCAGATCATCCAAATTATTACTTCTCGATAGAACAACAGCTAGCAGCACTTGAAAAAACCACGACTCAAGATCTTCGCCAATTTCATGAAGCGCACTACGGACCCGCCTCGATGACGATGGTCTTTGCAGGTGATATTGATTTCGATCAAATTTCGGCTGCCCTTGCTGCTGCATTTGAAAATTGGGAAGGCGGGAAACCTTACCCCGAAATATCCGCCACTGGCTTAGCTCCAAAATTCCAAAACCAGAGCATCCAAATTCCTGATAAAACTAGCGTCTCAGTTCGTTTGGGTCAATTTACTGGCCTTAAACGCACAGATGCAGACTATCTGCCATTTGCAGTTGGCAACTATATTCTTGGGGGAAGTTTTCACTCCCGCCTCATGACAGAAATTCGGGTCAAACAAGGACTTACGTACAGTATCCACTCCAGTCATAGTGGCGACATTCTAACACCCGGTCATTGGACTCTGAGTGCGGGCTTTGCTCCCGAACTGCTTGAAAAAGGTCAAGAGGCTAGCCTTAAGGTCATACGACAATGGGTTGATCAAGGCGTAAGCACAGAGGAAGTTAATGCCGCCTGCACCACCCTGAATGGCAAGTACCTCGTCGGTCTGGATACCACCACTGCCGTTGCCGGGCAGATTCACAGTTTCTTAAAACGAGGCTACCCCGCTAATTACGTTGATACGCATCCAAAAAAACTTGCCACTATTACCGCCGATGAGGTGAACAAGGCTATTCAGAAATACCTTGATTCCGATGCCATGGCAGGTGTCACCGCAGGGTCGCTGCCTTAAATTTTTAATTGCATCACACTTCCCACTTGCCCACCTCCTCGGCCTCCTTGATGCTCATAAAATTATGCCTAAAATTGACCTCGAAATCGTAAAACGCGTCCTAGAAGAAAACAATACCGACATTCAGAAACTCAATGCAATTATTGAAGACCTGAAACACCAGATTCAAATCGAGGAAGAAGAACGCGCTAACCGCACACCACCTGTAAAAAAACAGTTTGTAGTACTTCTCTCCGATTCAGACGGGCAACTCACCGAAAAGGACATCACTGGCTGGATTCTACAAATTCCAGAAGATGATTCACCCGCCACTACTTGCGAGCGCATCATTCGCGCTACTCATAACTACAATGCCACACCTAAAGGAAGACGCCTGCCTGTAAAGACGATTGGAGAGGCCTGTGAAGTTGTTGGACCGAAATTTATGAAAGAGGAACATGTTTGGGTAAAAACTAAAACACCCATACTGGCCGCGGCCACTCCTAACACCATACCTAGGGATAGTAGCGACTGAGATTTCATTTAAAACTACTGGGTAAGCTTCAAGGCGGTGCCAACATCACGCGCTCATAAAAAGTTCTTAAATGCAAATTATGCTGAAAATCGAGTCAGAAAACTAGGCAATCCCCCGGTCACTCCGCTGAACAAAGTCTATGAAATTATCGATGTCGACATGGTCACTGTCCTCTTGAACAGACACTGCTTTAATCGCCTCTGACTGGTTCAGGCCTTTTTTATAGAAGGCTTTGAAGACTCGGTGAATCCGCTGAATGGCTTCGCTGTCAAAGCCCGCACGCTCAAGGCCTATTTTATTGATGGTGCGACATACGGCAGGATTTCCATCGGCAATCAAGAAAGGGGGGACGTCTTGCACAATCTTTGAGGCTGCCCCAAGCATGGCGTGATCGCCCACTCGACAAAATTGGTGCACCCCAACACCCCATCCAACATTAACATGATTGCCAACTGTTACATGTCCACCCAGAGCAGCGTGACTACTCATAACAAGGCGGTCACCAATCTGGCACTCGTGCGCAATATGACTGTAAGCAAGGATCAAATTATCGTGCCCTAATCGAGTGAGCAAATTCTCCTCAGTGGCGCAATGTACCGTGGTATATTCTCGGAAAACGTTTCGATCCCCAATCTCAATGCGCTGAACCCCACCTTTGTATTTTTTATCGTGGGATTTTCCACCCAGGTAGGCATATGGATGCACTTCATTTTCCTGACCCATGATGGTCGCACCATCAACGGTGGCATGGTGCATAACGGTAGTCCCCTTGCCGAGTTTGACCTGCGCTCCGATGTAAGCATAAGGGCCGACACTTACGCCCTCAGCAAGCTCGGCTCCAGACTCAATGATTGCGGTAGAATGAATTTGTGTGGACATGAAAATCTATTAATCGTCTGCGTCAACCAGCATGAACATGAGCTCCGCCTGAGATACAGTTTTACCGCCAACCTTACATGAAGCGACTGCGGTCGCTATTTTCTTCGAGCGAACCTTGATCAATTTGACATGAATTTCGATGCTGTCTCCCGGTTCAACGGCCTGACGAAATTTAACTTTATCTACGCTCATCAAAAACGCGATCCGGTAGTCCCCGAGCGTTAAACGCTTTAAAAGTAGAACACCCGTAGCCTGAGCCATGGCTTCTATCTGAAGGACACCTGGCATAACAGGGCGACCAGGATAATGCCCCGTGAAGTAAGGCTCATTGATGGTAACATTCTTCAATGCAATCAGTTCATCGTCACTGATAATCTCAAGGACTCGGTCTACCATCACAAAAGGATATCGATGTGGAAGAATATCGAGAACACGTCGAATATCGAGGCTAGTTTCATGCGCGTCTATCGTTTGCGTTTTCGATGCCTTGCCTCTAGCAATCTTACCTTTCGCGATCATTTTTTCGCGTAGGGTTTTGGTAAGATCTGCATTTAGGGCGTGACCTGGGCGCACGGCCACAATATGCGCCTTCAGCGGTTTTCCTAAAAGGACAATGTCGCCGATAATATCCAATATCTTATGGCGAACAAATTCGTCCTTAAAGCGGAGTGGCTCTTTAGATACAATTTTATCTCCCTTAATAACAATGGCGCTATCAAGGCTACCTCCTTTGATTTTACCAAGTTTAAGGAGCTCTTCAATGTCCTCATAAATTGTAAAGGTACGCGCGGCAGCGATTTGAGCGAGATAAGACTCATAGTCGATATCAATGCTCAGGTGTTGCGTATGTATCCCTCGATCATCTGCAGAGGTACAGGTAATGCGAAGCCCGTCGTGCGGCAGCGCAATAATAGAGCTATTCCCTCGTGTAACTGAAATCGGTTCTTTTAGTTCGAAGTATTCGCGTTCGGCCTCCTGCTCAATGGGCTCGGCCTCTTGAATTAGATTAACAAAATGTTTTGCAGAACCATCTAAAATAGGGGGCTCACTTGCATCCATCTCAACAATAACATTATCAACCCCTGAACCACTTAATGCGCTGAGTATGTGCTCTACGGTGTGTACCTTAGCATTACCTTCAGCGATCGTGGTGCTGCGTACGAGATCATCTACGTGATCGATTGTTGATTTTAACTCCGGTTTACCAATTAGATCAATGCGGCGAAAGACGATACCGTGGTTCTCGGGTGCTGGCTTGAGGGTGAGATTGACCTCTTCGCCTGTGTGCAGGGATTTGCCCTTAATAGAGGCTTCTCTTAAGATGGTGCGTTGCTTCATGTAAGTTAAAGTGATTGGTTTCATGCCTCAGTTAATTCTAAGCCATGATACACATCAGTTCTTAAGTTAATCGACAGAAGAAGCGTGTAAAGCATGGGTTTTCACGTTGCCAGCAAGGTAATTCAGCCGCTATACATACCCGTTAAGATGCTTGAAAACCTGACAGATAAACTCGGAAATGCCCTTCGCAGCGTGCGTGGAACCGGAAAATTATCGGAATCCAATATGTCGGATGCCCTCAAAGAGGTGCGGCAAGCTCTGCTCTCTGCGGATGTGCATTTTAAGGTGGCACGGGAATTTGTTGCGCGAGTACAAGCGAGTTGCGAAGGTGAAGCGGTTCTAAAATCCATCACTCCTGGGCAACAAGTCATCAAAATAATTCACGATGAATTAACTCGACTACTTGGAGCCGGCGCAACGGATTTAGAGGATAAGAAGCCCCTGCGTATTATGATGGTGGGATTACACGGATCGGGGAAGACCACCAGTACCGGCAAATTAGCACGCTACTTGGCTAAAAAAGGAAACTACCGCCCCGCCTTAATTGCATGCGATGTTTATCGCCCCGCCGCGATTGACCAATTAGAGACTTTAGCAAAAGCAGAAGCTTGTACCTTTTATGCTGACCGAAATGAAAAAAAGGTCGTCAATATTGGCAAGTCAGGTCTTATGGCTGCCAAAGAAGTAGATGCAAACCTCATCATATTTGATACTGCTGGACGCCTCCAGGTCGATGACGACTTAACCGAGGAAATTCAAAAATTGAAGGCCGCGGTCCAGCCAGATGAAATCCTACTGGTAGCAGATGCAGCACTGGGACAAGAGGCCGTCAATGTCGCAAAACATTTTCATGCGGCTGTCGGTTGCACTGGAATTATTCTAACCAAGCTTGATGGTGATGCCAGAGGCGGCGCTGCCCTTTCAATGAAATCAATTACTGATGTGCCGATTAAATTTATGGGCACAGGTGAATGCGCCGATGACTTTGAAGTTTTTCATCCCGATCGTATTGCCTCTAGAATTTTAGGCATGGGAGATGTGGTTTCTCTGGTTGAGAAAGCCCAAGAGCAAATTGATGAAAAAGAAGCTGAGCGCATGGCTGAAAAAATGCGTAAGGCTGAATTTGATCTCGAAGATTTTCTCAAACAGATGCAGCAGGTAAAAAAAATGGGCTCGCTGGGCTCTATCATGGGCATGATGCCAGGAATGAGTGGTGTAGAAGTGGGTGATGCCGAAGAGAAGAAAATGGCACGCACAGAGGCAATTATCCAATCAATGACACTACAGGAACGCAGAAAACCTCGCCTACTAAGGGGCAGTCGCCTGCGACGCATTGCCGAAGGCTCTGGAGTACAAGTGCGAGACGTTAATGCACTGCTCAAACAGTTTGGACAAATACAAAAAATGATGAAAATGATGCGTGGCGGGAAAGGACGTAAAATGATGCAGGCCATGCAGTCAAAGATGGGTGAAGGCGGCAAACTCCCGCCCAGTATCCCTGAAATGTAAACTCTGGAACTTAAGTTTTTCTTCTCTTCTTGGCGCTACGATCACTGCTTTTGGTGAGGTAGGTTGAACCCTCGAGGAGTTGAGTGTATTCGTCTAATATACTTGTGCCCTCTCGAGGCTTGATTTGGTTAGCCTTTGTTGCCCGATCTATCTGCTTCTTCAACATCCGGGTAAGCAGATGTCCATCGTATTGAGTAAACCCCAAAACATCCTTTATAGAGAAACCTTGGATACTATCTTCGATATAGAAACCGTCTTCCTCACCATCCTCTAAAAATACATGCACCTCATCCACTCGCCCAAATAAATTGTGCAAGTCCCCCATAATATCCTGATAAGCTCCTACAAGAAAAACACCGAGGTAATAGGGCTCTTTGGCATCCATTGGATGAAGACGAATACTGTGGCGCACGTCCTCTACGTCCGTGAATTTGGATATTTTCCCTTCACTGTCACAGGTGATATCCACAAGCACAGCCTCCACAGTTGGTTTTTCGTTCAAGCGTTGAAGCGGTGCTATCGGGAAAAGTTGGTCGCAGGCCCAATGATCGATCAAGGATTGAAAGACCGAGAAGTTGCATACGTATTGTTCAGCCATGACCTGCGGGAGTGCCTCAAGTTCATCCGGCGAATAAGCAGAGGAAGTCTCTTTCGGGACTAGCTCGCGACAGATTGCCCAGTAAAGCGCATCGGCGTCAGCCTTATCTTTTAGCGGTAAGTAACCCAGATTAAAAAGATTATTAGCCTCTTCAATTTTTTGTTGAGCATCATGGTAGCGTTCGAGCGGGCCGGACTGATGACTATTATCTAAAATTTCCTGTAGGTCTTGGATAACGGGTTTTCGCTTAGTTGGTTTCGCAACTCGAGGCACAACAGACGTTTTTGAAATACGGTCACAAACTTCGGTGACCAGTATCGAATGCGGGGCCACGATCGCACGGCCGCTTTCCGAAATGATATCTGGAACAGCAACCCCGGCTTCGGTGCAAATAGATTTTATATTATATACAACGTCGCGAGTGTATTCGCGAAGCGTGTAATTCATAGAGCTTTCGAAGTTGCTACGCGATCCGTCATAATCAACACCAAGACCGCCACCCACGTCGATTAAACTCATGGGGAAACCAAGGTTGCACAATTCACAATAAAAACGTGTTGCTTCAATTGTTGCCTTTTTTATCGTCTGAATATTAGGCACTTGCGATCCAATGTGGAAATGAATCAGTTGCAGGCAATCGGTTAGACCCGCACGCTTGAGTCGTCGTGCGGCATCCATGACCTCTGGACTTGTGAGTCCAAATTTTGCATTTTCACCCGATGAGCTTGCCCATTTCCCCTCTCCTGCAGTGGTGAGCTTGATGCGCAACCCCATAAGCGGTTGCACGCCCGTTTCCTTACTTAATTGTATTATACGGCTCACTTCGCTGAGCTGCTCCACCACCAAGAAGACGGGCTTACCCATTCGGCGACCCGAGAGCGCCATGCGTATAAAATCATCATCTTTATAGCCGTTACAAATAAGTAAGGCTTGAGGATCTTTATGCATCGCAAGTGCAATCAAGAGCTCTGGTTTACTGCCGCACTCAAAGCCAAAGTTATAAGGACTACCTGCGTCTTGGATTTCCTCAACCACCTCACGCAATTGATTGACCTTAATGGGGAAAACCCCTCGGTACCTAGCCGCATAGTTTTCTTCGTTTATCGCTTGATTAAAGAGCTCATTGAGCCGCACCACTCGAGTACGCAGAAGATCCTGAATTCGAATCGTCAGCGGTAGCTTGTGACCCTTTTCTAAAGCCTCATTGACAATGTCTTGAATCCGAATGACAGAACCGTCACCACGTGGATGTGCTAATAAATACCCATTTTCATCGATCGAAAAATGCCCACCACCCCACTGTTTTAAGCCATAGTAGCGTTCAGCCTCCGCATTTGACCAAGCGTCTGACTTTGCTAATGATTTATTGCCGGACATACTCCCTGTGGTTGTTAAATGAAAAAAAGGGACAAAGCTCTTTACTTTCGTAAGCAGCCGCAGCTAAAGCCCTAGGGTTAAATTATAGCGCTGTAATCACTGGCTTCGAGAAGTGACTTTACTTCTGATGGATCGCTCAAACGAATCTTGAGTAACCATCCTGCCGTATAGGGATCACTATTAAGCAGGTCGGGTGCGCCATCTGCGTCCTCATTTATGGCAATCACCTCACCACTTGCGGGCATGTACAAATCAGATGCAGCCTTTACGGACTCCACCACCCCAAAAGTGTCTCCACTTTGAAAGCTAGCACCCACTTCAGGGAATTCTATAAAAGTTATGTCACCCAAACTTTCTTGAGCGTAATCTGTGATGCCAACGGTTGCGCTTCCGTCATCGTGCACGCAAACCCATTCGTGGTCTTTAGTATAAAGGAGGTTTTCTGGAACGCTAGACATGAGCGCAAACTACACAGATCGACCTAGCTCTGGCTAGACATTTTCTTCAAAGAAGGAAATTATTTGCTCAATAATATACTTGTGTTCATCCGAGGAAATCTCGCCATTTTGCAGTCGCCTGTCAGCTTCCAGCGCTTGAATCGCCATTTTCTCAAATGGATCGGATCCTAAAGATGCAGGCACCAATTCACTTTTCATGTCTGCATTTAAGGAACGTGGATTTAAGTCAACATAGTACCCAAGATCCTCTGGCAGCCCAAATCGTATGAAATTCTTATTTTTATCATTTGGAACCGGTGTGAAATATTTAACTGCCTGGTTGTATCCAAATTTACTTAGACGAACCTCATGAGCGATTTTCCTGGGCAACTCAATTACGATTGGAGTCACCCCAATTGCCTCTCCATTAATATAAATACTACACTCTGTTGGGTATGATACTATAGTGACCTCTTGGGGTACACCTTTCTCAAAATAAGCGCAGCCGCAAATAAATGGTATTAACAGAAAGCCAGCGAGGAGAGGTAGAAAGTTATATTTTAACATGATTTTAGGGATTGTTGCACTTTTTAAGACGGTGGCTTTTCAGTCAAGAAACTAAGTGTAAATTTTAATTTTATAACTCCATAAATCAGGACAATCTTCTTGATATTTGCCACAGAGTTCTTCTAGCTCGTCCTTTGGATTAGGGTCCACTCGGCTTTTAATTTAGCTGAGTCTACGCTTAAACCACACTAATGCTCATAACTTTCATATTCGCAATCACCTTCACGGTTGGCGTCTCCGCCCTCTGCTCTTTACTGGAGGCCATGCTTCTCAGCACAACCACGACTGAAATCGAAGCCCTCAAAAAAAGCCATCCTGCGTGCGGTAAGCAACTGGAGCATCATACCCATAATTTAGAGCAAAGTAGTTCTGCTATTTTGAGTCTGAATACCATCGCCAATACCCTGGGCGCAACCATCACGGGCGGTCTCGCGGTTCAAATTTGGCCAGAAGATACCAATATGCTCCTTAAAGTTTCCCTCATCATGGCCATTGCCATCCTCTTCTTTTCGGAAATCATCCCTAAAAATGTCGGCATTTTATATCGCTCTAGCCTGCAACCGCTCCTCATCCCACCTCTCAATCTTGTTTGCGCTGTGATGACTCCCATTGCAAGCGTAGCCGGGTTTGTCGTCCGATTCATTCTGCGTCCTGCCAAAGAATCTCCCAGTAACAGTGATCAAGAAATTATGTTGCTCGCCGAGAAAAGTGAAAAAGAAGGGAATTTAACCTCGCATGAACGAGAATTGATCAGCAATGCACTCAAATTAGATGAAATTTTGGTCAATACCATTATGACTCCGCGTACCGTCGTTGAAATGTTGGATGCCACAGAGAGCGTGGGAGCGCTCTACACTCGCGAAAAAAATATACCCTTCGCACGAATGCCCGTGTACCGCGATCATAGCGAAAACCTTATTGGTATCGTACGCCGGAGAGATATCCTGAATTTAGTCGCTAAAGATCAGGACGAGGTACTCATTGAAACACTCGCAAGCGAGCCTGTTTTTATTCCCGACAACGCAACTGCCGAAGACGCCCTCCAAACATTTCTCAAGCACCAGCAACAGCTCGCCATTGCGGTTGATGAATTTGGTAACATGGCAGGCGTCATTACCATGGAAGATGTCATTGAACACATCATTGGTCATGAAATTTATGAAGCCGATGATCCCGCAGTTGATATGCGGGAACTCGCTCGAGCCCGAAGATACGCTGAAAAACACAAAGCCCGTAAAGGAACGGACTAAGGTGCGTTAGCCGCAAAATCCTCTGCGTAAGCTTTGGCAAAATAACTCAAAATAACGTCCGCACCCGCACGTCGTATTGCAAGCAGGGATTCATCTCGGCAAGCTTTCAAATCTAGCCATCCATTTTCCGCTGCTGCCATAATCTGAGCATATTCCCCAGAAACTTGATACGCAGCTAATGGCAAGTCCGTGGCTTCACGAACCTCACGAATCACGTCTAAATAAGGACCTGCTGGCTTGACCATTAAAACATCCGCTCCCTCGCTCTCATCCAGTTCCACCTCAGCCAATGCCTCTCTACGATTAGCAGGATTCAACTGATAGCTCCCCTTATTTAAGGGAACTTCTGATACTGCATTTTTGCTCCCGACGGCATCACGAAAAGGACCATAATAAGCCGATGCAAATTTAGCAGAATATGCCATGATTGCGGTATTTTCAAAATCACTCGCATCCAAGGCGGCTCGAATAGCTCCGACTCGCCCATCCATCATATCAGAGGGCGCCACCATATCTGCGCCTGCATGCGCCGCCAGTACAGCCATTTCGGCTAGTACTTCTACGGTAGCATCATTGGCAATTTCCCCACTATTACGGTCTAATAATCCGTCATGTCCGTGAGTGGTATAAGGATCAAGCGCTAGATCGGCGATGACGGTCATCTCCGGTAACGCTTGTTTCAAAGTTTGGATAGCTTGCAGATTGAGATTACTGGGGTTAAGTGCCTCACGTCCATCTTCGCGCTTTAGGGCGGCTTCAATTTTAGGGAAAAGGGCAACTGCCGAGACACCCAGCGAGCAAAGAGTGCGGCATTCTTCAACGAGCTGTGGAATCGTTAAGCGAAACATTCCCGGCATCGATGCTATAGGTTCCGGCTTACCCTCGCCTGCTTTGACAAAAAGAGGCTGTATTAAACGCGCTACTTCTAGACGCGTTTCGCAAGAGAGCTCCCTCAATGCAGAACTCCTGCGTAAACGGCGTGGTCGTCGTGGGAGATCGAGTTTAAACCGATGTGTCATGCCTTAAGAGTGCGTATTCCATACTGAAGGGAAAGCGTAAAATCCGAAACTTAAAACACTTTCACCTTTTCATTTACCATGACTTTGACATCTTATCTCCAATGCCCATTCAGCTTTACGACACCCATAGCCGCTCCCTTCAACCCCTGGTTGCGGAAGCTGGTCAACCCCTCCGGTTCTATTGCTGCGGCCCAACCGTTTACGGCCCTGCCCATATTGGCAACTTTCGTACCTTTCTCCTGCAAGACACCCTGCGTCGTGTTCTGGAAGTTGAGGGACAAACCGTTGAGCACGTCCGCAACATAACGGATGTAGACGACAAAACGATCAAGGGTGCAATCGAATCGGGCCTTCCCCTAAAGGATTTCACCCATCAGTGGACGAAAAAATTTCACACCGACTGTGCAGAGCTAAACTGCCTTACGCCCCACAAAGAACCCAGCGCAGTTAAACACATCCCTGAGCAAATTTCCTTGATCAAACAATTGGTGGAAAAAAATCACGCCTATGCCACCGAAGAGGGTTCTGTCTATTTCCGAGTCTCCAGCTTCGAAAACTATGGAAACCTCTCTCGTTTAAAAGACCGTGAAATTAAAAGTCAGTCCAAAAATTCTGCCGGAGAACGCAATGATGCTGACGAATAT
Organism: Opitutia bacterium UBA7350; assembly: GCA_949524905.1. Taxonomy (GTDB): domain Bacteria; phylum Verrucomicrobiota; class Verrucomicrobiia; order Opitutales; family Coraliomargaritaceae; genus UBA7445. Next base: position 126,354 of record CATINC010000015.1, read on the forward strand.
GAACGCGAAGCTGTCAGTGATTTTGTGCTGTGGAAAAAGCGAAAGCCTGAAGATGGTGAAAATTTTTGGTCAAGCCCGTGGGGCGAGGGCCGACCGGGCTGGCACTTAGAATGCTCCGCCATGATTGAGACTAGTTTTAAGGGAGCCACGCTTGATTTACATGGTGGCGGAGTCGATCTCTGCTTCCCCCACCATGAAAACGAAATTGCCCAGTCGGAATGCGCACATGGGCGCCCACTTTGCAAACACTGGTTTCACAGTGCCCATCTGATGGTTGACGGCGCTAAAATGTCCAAAAGCCTTGGCAACCTATATACTTTAGACGACCTCCGTGCCAAAGGCTTTAACCCGATGGCAGTACGCTATGCGCTTATCGCAGGCAGCTATCGTCAGCAATTAAACTTCACCATCGAAACCCTTCACGCAGCTCAAAGTGCCCTTGCTAAGCTGGAGCGCTTCGCAAGCAGCTTACTGAGTAAAACTGAAGAACCAAAGAGCGCTTTTGGACAATACATCCAACCCGGAAACCCTAAAAATTTAAATCGCTTCACTAAAGCTTGGGAAGCACTGGCAATTAACTTAAATACTTCCGCCGCACTCGGTGCACTCTTTGGGGTTCTTGGATCAAACCCAGCAACCTCGATGAAAGCGGATGAAGCCCGCCAAACCCTTAACGGCTTTGGAACCCTCTTATTCGCCCTCGGTATTCAACTTTTTACAGGTAAGGATGCTCCATTAGAAATCCCAGAGGACATCTATGCCTTAGGGCAAGCACGCTGGGAAGCCAAACGAGCAAAAGACTACTCACGCGCAGACAGCCTAAGAGAGACCTTACTTGAAAAAGGGTGGACCATTAAAGATAGCTCTGAGGGTTTTCAAATTGTGCCAAAATAAGTCACGCTTCACGCACAATTCAATGCCACACAAGAAGCCTCAACTAAAAATCAAACCAAATTTATATTTACTGACCCATGATGGAACCATCCCGAACAAGGTTTAAAATACATCCATGATGAAAGCCCTTTCTATTAAGCCTGCATCCCATCACATCTCAACTTGGGGAGAAGGTCCCCTCTGGTGGAAAGACCACCTTTTGTATGTGGATATTGAAGGTCACTGTATCCACCGACTAAACCCAGAAAATGGTAATCTTACTACTTGGGATATTTACGAAGCGATTGGAACGGTTGTCCCTAGCGAAGATGACAACTTGCTCTACGCAGGTAGTAGCGGTTTTGTACTTTATGATCCCCATACAAACACCAAAACACCACTCGGAAACCCCGAAAGTAAAATGGGAAATGCGGTCCGATTCAACGATGGCAAATGCGATCCCGCAGGTCGTTTTTGGGCAGGGAGCATCAGCCTCAAAAAAGAAGAGGGAGTGGCTAATCTATACATGCTAGATCACCAACGCAGACTGCATTTTAAGATGGGTGGCTTAACAAATTCCAATGGCATCTGTTGGAGCCTAGACACAAAAACACTCTACCATATCGATACCCCCACTAAGTGCATCAAATCCTACCCATTTGATTTGAAGACCGGCACCCTTGGCACGGAGCAATCTCAAATCGATACCACAGAATATGGCTATGACGCCTCCCCCGATGGTATGTGCATAGATGCTAATGGAAATTTGTGGGTGGCATTTTGCCATGGGGGCTGCGTGGCATGTTTTAACCCAAAAGAACAAAAAAAACTTATGCATATTGATTTTCCCTGTCTTGAGACCACCGCTTGCACCTTCGGTGGATCCAAACTTGACCGACTGTTCGTAACGACTGGGATTCATAAAACCAAAAAAGAGACCGATGCGGGTAAAGTCTTTGTGGTTGATGGTCTCAATACCTGTGGCGTTCCTGCCTTTCCATACCAAGGCTAGCTCTGATAGAGAAGCGACTTCCTATAATACGGCATTGACTCGCCGTGACTACAACGTGTCTATTTATTTTTCTACCAAAGCCTAGTCCTATGAAAGAAATGACTCCCCTTGAGGAAATACGCCATTCCGCAGCACACGTGCTGGCAACAGCTGTATTGCGCCTTTACCCTAAGGCTCAGCTGGATATTGGCCCACCCACCGATAATGGCTTTTACTACGACATAGACCTTGATAAAAAACTTGATGCCGACGATCTCGATGCCCTTCAGGCTGAGATGAAAAAAATTATTAAGGAAAACCAAAAATTCGAACGCATCGAGTGCAGCCGTGAGGATGCTGTTAAAAAAATTAAGGCTATGGGTCAAGAACGCTACAAGCTGGGTCGCCTCGATGACATCCCAGAAGGAGAGCAGGTAAGCTTTTACCGTAATGGCGAATTTCTCGACCTATGCGCTGGCTCGCACGTGAGCTACACTAAAAAAATCAAAGCTTTTAAATTACTATCAATCGCTGGGGCTTACCACCGTGGTGATGAGAAAAACAAACAGCTCCAGCGCATTTACGGCACCGCTTTTACCACTAAGGATGCCCTCGAGGAATATCTTGAACACTTAGAGCAGGCTCGCGCACGCGACCACCGAAAACTCGGTCGCGACCTGAAGCTTTTTCACATCGATGAAGCAGTAGGAATCGGAATGGTTCTTTGGACGCCTAATGGTGCAGTCCTTAGAACTGAGCTTCAAAATTTTATAACTGAAGAACTTCAAAAAACCGGATATGATCAAGTCTACACACCTCATATAGGCAAACTGGGGCTCTACCGTACCTCGGGTCATTTTCCTTATTACAAAGAGTCTCAATTCCCAGCCATTGCAGAACCTGGCATGATTGAGTCTCTTGCTGATAAAGGCTGCTCTTGTGCAGACCTCTCCAACCAACTTGATTCCGGCGAAATCGACGGCTACCTACTTAAGCCGATGAATTGCCCCATGCATATCAAGATTTTTGATAGTCAACCACACTCCTACCGTGATCTACCTGTTCGCCTTGCCGAGTTTGGGACCGTTTACCGGTGGGAGCAATCAGGCGAACTCAACGGCCTTACTCGTGTTCGCGGCTTCACTCAAGACGATGCCCACCTATTCTGCACCGAGGATCAGATTGCAGACGAGATAGCAGGTTGTCTCGACCTCGTTAAGCTTGTCTTCAGTACCCTTGGAATGTCCGAGTACCGCGTGCGCATCGGTCTCCGTGATACCGACACCAGCAAATATGTTGGTGATGCCGAAAAATGGGATCGCGCTGAAAGCGCACTCCGCGAAGCCGCTCAAAACCTCGGAGTCGATTACTCCGAAGAACCAGGTGAAGCTGCATTCTACGGTCCTAAAATCGACTTTGTCGTGAAAGATGTTATAGGGCGTGAGTGGCAACTTGGAACGGTGCAGGTAGATTACAACCTCCCCGAACGATTTAATCTGCATTACATTGGTGCAGATAACGAAAAGCACCGCCCCGTTATGATTCACCGAGCACCCTTTGGCTCTATGGAACGTTTCTGCGGCGTCCTCATAGAGCATTTTGCTGGCAATTTCCCGACATGGCTTGCTCCCGAGCAAGTACGCATCCTACCAATGAATGACGATCTCGTTGTCCGCGCGCGCGAAATTGAAATCCTTTTGAAAGCTGCAAAAATTCGTGTCACCGTTGACGCTGTTGCCGATAAACTCGGTGCTAAAATCCGCAAAGCTGAACTCGATAAAGTTCCCCACATGCTGATCTTAGGAAAACGTGAGGCTGAGGAAGGCAAGGTAGCAGTTCGCTCCCGCGCAAACAAAGCCCTAGAAGGAACCAAAGCAGTGGATACACTAATGGCAGAATTAGTTGCTAATATTGCCGCAAAAAAATTACCCGACCCCTCTTAACCATTCTCGATATTTGTGGACTCTAAACCTTTAAGTAGCGCTGAAAAAAAGGAGCTGCGCGGCGTAGCACAACGCCTGAAACCGCACGTTAATATTGGTAAAAACGGTCTCAGTGATTCTGTCATAAGTGAAATTAAAACCGCCCTTCTAAAGAATGGCCTCATCAAAATTCGGCTGGATACTTCGCGCGAAACCATGCGATTCCTCTGCGAGGAAATTCCTACCCTCACAAGCTGTGAGCTTGTAGGTTTGGTCGGTCGAGTCGGCATCTTTTTTCGGGAGATGCCCCAAGGCAATTAATGCGCTTAACCTCGTATAAGGCCTGTATATAGGTTAGGGTCGCTCGGACTGGTCGCCACTTCGTCGCTTTACAGACTTCCCTTCTGAATATAAATTATCAACATGTCCGATTTCAGAACTGTCCAACAATTAAAAGGCCTCGATCGCGAACTGGCAGTTCCCTTTCGAGGTATCTTTATCCTTCGCCGTAAAACTTCTAAAACGGCTCGCAACGGCAACCCTTTCTTGAGCTGTGAGTTTGGTGATTCTAGCGGCATTTTTTCCGCTAATTGTTTCGGTGATTCACCCCTTTTTACTGCCCTTGATCCAGCAGAAGAAGGCATAATTGTGAAAATTGCTGGCACGACTGAGTATTACAATAACCGCTTCTCACCACGTCTTACGGCAGGCGAAATTATCAGCTATGATACAGCCCTTGATGAAGGCGTTCTGGATCAACTGATCGAAACCCCGCCTGAAAGCGAAGCAAAACTCTGGCAAGACTTGCAGGATGCAGTTAAATCGATCAAGCATCTTCAGTTACGAGAAACCGTTGAACGTGTGATGGATGAAACTGAGACTGCTCTACGCATGAGTCCTGCAGCGATCAGTATGCACCATGCCTATCAGCATGGTCTACTTGAACATACCGTTCATATGCTCCGAGCAGCCCGCGTACTACTGCCCCTTTACCCAGAAGCAGACTACGACCTCACGCTCGCCGGCATCGCCCTTCACGACATCGGCAAACTGGAAGAATACGAGGGCGAGTTTGCTGCTAAAACAAGTCGAATCGGGACGCTCCAAGGTCATGTAGTCATAGGTTTCCGGATTGCCCGTAAGGCTGCTTTACAGTGTGGTCTCAATGAAGACCTGACAGAACGTCTTGAACACATCATACTCAGCCATCAAGGCGAAAAGGAATGGGGCGCTGCCGCCATGGCCGCCACCCCTGAAGCAGTCTTTGTTTCAATGATCGACAACCTTGACGCTAAGATGGGAATGGTGCAACGCGTCTTACGCAACAGCCCAGAGGGGGAGGTCTTTTCAGAATTTTTACCTGGACTTCAAACTCGAGTTTTACTGACGCCGCCAAAGAAATAAATGCGGAGCCATAATTTAATGGGGTATTTGCATACAGATGAACTTCCCACTTATTGGCAGTGGCCTAATGTGTTAGGGATAGACGCCGCCGTGGTAGCTGTGAGTTGGTACTGGTTTTTACTCCCCCCAGAAATCTCACTTCCTCTTATTCCAGCTTCAGTTCTTGCGCTTTCTGTGTGGTTAACTTACCTCGCAGATCGCCTCCTTGATATACGCCAAAAAGAGCCTTCAGAAATCAACTCCCTGCGCCACCGCATAATCGCTCAAAACCAAAAAATTCTTCGGTCTCTCTGGGGTATTCTTTTTTTAATCAATCTAATGCTCGCTTTCTTCGGCCTCAGTGAAGCACAACTAACTCGAGGATTTTTTCTATTACTAGTAACCCTTGGATATGTTTTAGCTGCGCAGAAAGTTAAATCCCCTCTCCACTGGAAAGAATTCTCTGTCGGCATTATCTTTACCTGCGGAGTACTCCTCTTCATCAGACAACCACTACCTTGGACGATGCCCCTAATGCTAATAATACTTTTTAGCTGCAATTGTCAGATCGTTGCTGAAATTGACCGCCTCAAAAGCCCTCAAAAGAATGAAGCTTTACGAAAAAACCACATATCCATTCTAATAAACCTAGTCCTTGCTACCTTTTTAGCTCTTGTGTTTCTGCCGATAGCCCTTTGCGGCATCATCGCTCTTGTTGGACTCTATTACTTGCGCCACGATATAGATTGCGAAAATTCACGAATCATGGCGGATGCCGCCTTAATGATCCCTCCGTTTTTGTACTTTATCTGGACTCTGCTCGCTTAGTCCTTAACCACTTTAAAGTACGAATCATAGATCCCTTCATTGGACCGGACGTCCGAAATCGTCACGACTTTCACGGGCTCACCGTTTTCAAAGTATCTCTGTACCTTTGCCCAATAAACGCCATCAATTAATCGGAAATCCTCATAAATGATTTCCTCTAAAGTAGGCTCGCCTCCGTCGCTTTTGCTAGGTAAGGCTCGTTGCATTTTAATTTCCTGAAAATGGTCCAAACTCAGCCATAAGCTTTTAAAGCCGAAATTACCGGCAGGATCAAAATCAAGACGCACTGCATCTTCGCCATTTACTTGGTCAAACCCAACCACAGTTATATATTTTCGATTCTTAAATGCTGAATAAAAGGGGGAATCAAAATTGCTATCTGTAGCTAGGATGCTCAGTTCGCTTCCTTCAATCTCAGTCAATGCGATCTGTTGATTGGCCGTAGAAACTTTACGCCAACCTTTTTTGCCATTGTAGATTGTTGAAATATTAAAGTCGTCTAAGCTAATTAAAAGACGCATCTTGTTGGGACGTTTGCGCACCAGTCGAAAAGCAATCTTCTGGTCATCTTGCTCAATAAATCCATTTATGATAATGCTATTAAGCCTATCTAGATTAGACTTACCACCATTTTCAGAAATGAACTCGTGATGTATTTGGTATAAGGTGGGTAAGGATTCCTCTGCTTGAGCAAGTGATGCGGTGAAAATACCGAGGAGGCACAAAAAAATAACTACCATTATTAATTTTTTCATAAATAATTTACCCCTAAGATTTAAAATTCTGCACAAGAATGATCAACCTAATAAATCTAGAACTTTCTTTATGATTGATTCAACCGAAGCTTGCTTGCCAGACCCTTTATAACCGCAAGCTAAACGACCCCACTCAGGATCTACAAAATGATAGCCTCGTTCCGTTAATGTTGCGATGTTTGCTTGGGTTGCAGGGTGATCCAGCATTTTTCCATTCATCGCGGGTGCAATCAATACCGGAGCTTGAGTCGCCAAATGAATAGAGCTCAGTAAATCTGGCGCTAGTCCATGAGCAAAATTAGCGATGCAATGCGCAGTTGCGGGCGCCACTAACAGTATATCCGCACGATCTGCGATTTCAATGTGACCTGGTTGCCAACCGGCCTCCTCTGCCCATAGATCCGAAGCAGCTGAATTACGGGCTAAGGTCTGCAAGGTTAGTGGTTGGATGAAACGGCAAGCCGATTGCGTCAATATAGGAAAAACATCCGCCCCGTATTCCACTAAGCGACTCGTCAGATCTGCGGCTTTATAGGCCGCAATTGAACCAGTCACTCCCAGAACTATTGTTCGATTTTTTAACTGATTATCTGGACTCTTCACCACTCACACCCTAAACAAAAATATGTATACAACAAGCACCAAGCTATTATTTCCGCTAGTAATTCGTCGAGAACCGTACAGGATAAGCAGAATAACATGCAAGCTCATCCCATCACTAAGTACCAACCGGTCACCCCTATCGACCTCCCCGACCGCCAGTGGCCAAGTCGCCAAATAGAGCGTGCCCCAATTTGGGCCAGCGTCGATTTACGCGATGGCAACCAAGCACTCGCCATCCCAATGACCGTTGATGATAAAATTGAATTTTTCGACTCACTGGTGCAAACGGGATTTAAGGAAATTGAAGTTGGCTTCCCCTCTGCCAGTCAAACCGAGTTTGATTTCATTCGCCGTTTGATAGACGAAAAACGCATTCCAGAAGATGTCACCGTGCAAGTTCTGGTACAGGCGCGCGCGCACCTCATCCGCCGAACTTTTGAAAGCCTCAAGGGGATACCCCGAGCTATCGTCCACCTCTACAATTCTACCTCTCCATTACAGCGCGAAGTTACCTTTAATAAAACAAAGGAGGAGATTAAGGCTATCGCAGTTGAAGGAACTGAATTGATTAAAAGCCTAGTTGATACCATCCCAGAAACGCATATCCGTCTCCAGTATTCCCCCGAAAGTTTTTCCGATACCGAAACCGACTATGCGCTTGAGGTATGCCAAGCGGTCATGTCAGTCTGGCAACCTACCGAATCCAACAAAATCATCCTTAATCTTCCAGCTACGGTAGAAATTGCCACCCCTAATCACCACGCTGATCAAATCGAATGGTTCTGCCGTCATCTTAAAGAGCGCAATAAGGCTATCATAAGCCTACATACTCATAACGACCGCGGAACTGGAACTGCTGCCACCGAACTTGGACTCTTAGCCGGCGCTGATCGAGTTGAGGGCACTCTCTTTGGTAATGGTGAGCGCACTGGTAACCTCGACCTCGTTACAGTTGCACTCAACCTCTACGCCCAAGGCATCGATCCTAACCTAGACCTTGCAGACATTCCAAGCCTACGCGCCACGTATGAACGCATAACACGCATGAATGTGCCGGAGCGTCATCCCTACGCTGGCGATCTTGTCTTCACTGCCTTTTCAGGCTCGCATCAAGACGCAATTAAAAAAGGTATGGATCTCCAAGCTAAAAAAGCATCTCCAAGCTCTTTATGGCGTGTCCCTTATCTCCTTATAGACCCCCAAGATATTGGCCGAAGCTACGAAGCCATTATACGCATCAATAGTCAAAGCGGTAAAGGCGGCGTGGCCTTCCTGTTGCACCGTCATCATGGTCTTGACCTGCCAAAGGCCATGCATCCTGAAGTTGGCGAGGCGATAAACCGCGCTGCCGACAAAGATAGCCGAGAACTCACCACTGATGAGATTCACGAGATCTTTCTATGCGAGTACGTCGAGCGACAAACTCCGCTTAAAATAATTGAAATTAAAAGCAAGGATTTCGAGAAATCAGGCGAGCTCCATATCGAAGCAGAAATTATTCATCGAGATAAAAAAGAAATCATTGGCGGCACCGGCAATGGCCCCATCAGTGCTTTTGTAGATGCCTTAAAGGACTGTGGTTTAAAAGATTTTCAAATTCTTGATTATCGCCAGCACTCGATTGGCCATGGTTCTAAAACCGAGGCTGCTGCCTATATCCAAATCAAAAAAGAGGACGGCAGAATTTATTTCGGATGCGGCATCGACTCAAATATTGAATTCGCTGGACTCAATGCACTCGTAAGTGCTTTTAATCGCTCCCGTTAAAAGATGTCCTACGAGCTAAGATGATGAAATTTTATAAATATCACGCCCTCGGCAATGACTACCTTGTACTCGATCCCAAGGATGCCGCCGCACTACCCACTGAGGAAGAAATCATTCGTATCTGCCATCGTAACTTCGGCCTAGGCTCAGACGGCATCCTTTATGGCCCTAACCCAAGTGAAACCGCACAATTTGGTCTGCGAATCATTAATCCAGATGGCAGTGAGGCAGAAAAAAGTGGCAACGGTTTGCGCATTTTTACCCGTTACCTCTATGATAGTGGACACGTCCATACAGAAGCCTTTACAGTAGACACCCTGGGAGGAGTGGTAACCTGTGAAATAAGCGAAGGGGCAGATTCCATTACCGTTGATATGGGTCGTGTTACCTTTGGGCGCGACCCCCAAGATTCTAACGCTAAAACCGAAGAAACCCTTCAGATCAAGGGAGTCGACTATCGGGTTCATATTGCGGATATCGGCAACCCGCATTGTGTTGTCTCCCTTGAAAACATCTCTCCAGATCTGGCTTGTGAAGTGGGCGCTGCCCTAGAAGTGCATCCTTCCTTTCCCAAGCGCACAAACGTTCAATTCCTTAAAGCAATCGACCGTAAAAATATTCAAATTGAAATTTGGGAACGCGGTGCAGGCTATACATTAGCCTCCGGATCTAGCAGTAGTGCCGCCGCGGCAGTAGCACACAAACTTGGTCTATGCGATAAAGACCTTACCGTGCATATGCCAGGAGGAGCGATTGGCATTCAAATCCGTGAAGACTACGCTATTCGTATGACCGGACCAGCGACCCGAGTCGCTGAGATGCAATTCGACCCTGAAGCCCTAAGCTATAAAGCTTACTGATCACGCCGAAGCAGGTTGGTGTTGGCTAAGGCAATGCAATGCTCCGCCTTCTCGAATGATATCACGGCAATCAAAACTCAGGATCTTTCGACCCGGGTAACATTCGCCCAAAATGCAATGCACTTCACCTTCTTTATCCGTTTGGCCATAGCTAGGAAAGATGACCGCTCCATTCAAAACGAGGTAATTCAGATAACTTGCTGCTGCTATTTGACCATCAACAAAAATTGTATCCGGCATCGGTAAAGCTTTGGTGCGGTATCGCTTTCCATTAGAATCGGTAAACTGCCGAATCAGTTGCTCATTTTCTGCTAAAATTGCGTGATCCTTATGTCCGGCATCTGGCACCGCTGCGTATAATATGGCGTCTTCTGCATAAAAGCGCGCCACGTTATCAATATGACCATCGGTGTCATCACCTGCCAAACCACCCTTCAGCCAATGGATGCAGGAAATCCCCAACCCTTCCATTAAATGCCGCTCTATCGTGGCTTTTTCAAAAACTTCGCCTCGATTAGAGTTTAATAAAACTGATTCCGTAGTCAGCAAAACCTGAGCACCGTTACATTCAATTGCACCCCCTTCCAGCACATACTTTTCTCTTTTGATGCTCAATTTGAGTGCATTGGCAATCCACGCTGCCGCCTGATCATCGCGTGTCCATGGGGTATATTTCTCGCCCCATGCATTAAAGCGCCAATCCGACACCAGTAAGTTCTGAGTAGACTTATTTAAGAGAAAAAGAGGTCCAAAATCCCTACACCAAACGTCATCACATCTATAATCAAACAACATCACCTCAGCACCCACAAGATGCTCACGCAACCCGGAATGATTCTCGAGGGGGCATAAGACATATACCGGCTGAAAATCTGCAACCATGCAAAATAATTGAGCCATTCGTGCCTGAACCCGCTCCAAGTGACTTGGCCAAAGATTGTTATGGGTCGGCCAGGCAAACCAAACCGCCTCCTGTCGTTCCCAATCTGCCGGCAATCGATAGTTAGAGAGCGCTAGCGCTTCACTCATAGATTTTCCTCTCCCTATCCAAAGCTCGCTCGCTCAATCCACTATAGCTCTCTACTCGGCGGTCTCGAAAGAACGGCCATATTTGGCGCATGCCCTCCAATGCCGCCAAATCACATTCTGCTGTTAAAATGCATTCCTCGTCAGAGGGTGCACGCGCAACTACCTGCCCATAAAAATCTGATACAAAACTTTGACCCCAAAACTCTATGGGTTCCTCAAACCCAACTCGGTTCACCGCCGCAAGGTAGCATCCATTTGCGACCGCATGCCCACATTGCACGGTCTCCCAAGCATGATGCTGAGCAACTCCAAGTGCGAGCTTTTCTTCCGGCGACCAACCTATTGCGGTGGGGTAAAAAAGTATCTCGGCTCCTGCCAGTGCCATCAAGCGCGCCGCCTCAGGAAACCATTGATCCCAACAGATCAAAACTCCAATCGTCCCGTATGCCGTCTCCCATACCGGATACCCTAAATCACCAGGGCTAAAATAAAACTTTTCTTCAAATCCGGGATCCTGAGGTATGTGCATCTTACGATACTTACCCAGTAAGCAACCATCTGCATCGAAACAGACTGCGGTATTATGATAAATACCAGTAGCTCGTTTTTCAAATAAAGCCACGATCAAGACCCGTTTTAATTCTGCAGCTAAACTTGAAAATATATCGGTCGTAGGTCCAGGTATAGATTCAGCTCTTTCAAAATTACACGTTTCTTGGTGCTTGCAGAAATAGGGCGTGTTAAAAAGTTCTTGGGTACAAATTATCTGAGCGCCCGTAGCTGCCGCTTTACGTATTTGCTCAATCGTGATCTTCAAGTTCAACTCTGGATCACCAAGGTCTCGCCCTTGTATCAAAGCAATTGAAACTTTTTTTCCGCTACCGTCCATTTTAAATCTATCTGACATACTCTCAGCGAGACAGTTCGCCTTCGTGAACAAATGAAACCCGAGTTAACACAAGCCGTGCTTTAATAAACCACCTTATTAAGCGGATATTCAACGATACCCTCGGCTCCTGCCGCCTTTAATTGCGGGATGATTTCGCGCACGACCTTCTCATCGACAATTACATCTACAGCCACCCAAGCTTCATCCGTCAAACGATTGATGGTTGGATTACGCAAAGCCGGCAGAGCTTGTAAAATAGCATCGATTTGCTCACGTTGAATATTCAGCTTGAGACCAACTTTGCTGTGCGCCTCTAAGGCTGCCTGCAATAGCAAGGAGACTTGCTCAATCTTCGCTCGCTTTTCAGGGATCTCCCATGATTCCTTATTTGCGATCAAAACCGTGTTAGTTTCCATGATTGTATCAACAATGCGCAACTTGTTCGCCCGAAGTGAATTTCCCGTTTCTGTTAAATCAACAATCGCATCCACCAAATCTGGCACTTTAACCTCCGTAGCTCCCCAAGAAAACTCTACTTCAGCATTTACTTGATTGGACTTCAAGTAGGCTCGTGTTAACCCAACGACCTCGGTTGCGATGCGCTTGCCCTCTAAATCCTCTACTCCTTGGATATTTGAAGCCTCTGGAACAGCCACCACCCACTTTGAACGGCGACGTGATGCACGACTGTAAACCAAATCACAAACTTCAACGACATCTGATTCATTTTCACACACCCAATCCTGCCCAGTAAGACCGCAGTCAAAATAACCGTGCTCAACGTACCGACTCACCTCCTGCGCTCGCACAAAACGACCATCTAAGTCACGATCGTCGAAACTTGGCCGATAGGATCTTGAACTCTTTGTGATTTCATAGCCTGCCTTAGCAAAAAGATGAGTAGTGGTTTCCTCCAAACTGCCCTTTGGCAAGCCTAGCATAAGTTTATTTTTCATTTCCATAGAAGTTGTTAATTAAGCGTAAAACACAAGATGGAGTCAAAATCATAATACTTACCGTAAAAAATGTGTAAAAACGTTTTTTTGTTTTCAACTTGCGGGTTTTTGGCTTATACATGTATATTTAAAGTAAAAGTTTATCAAATTATGATAATTAAAAGTAAAATTAAACCTAAATATAATAAATTTGGTATAGTAATATAGATAAAATACTTAAACAAATTGAGATTATGACTACCGAACAAATACAAAGCATCGTCATCGTGTTTAAAGAAAATGCAGAATCGATGACTCTTGCCGACCATCTACGGCAAAACAACCTGAATACCTTGATATGTAACGAAGCTGACCATGCATTAGGTTTTGTCATGGCTAAGCGCGCATCCATAATCGTCATAGACGACATGCTACCTAAAGAGGATCGGATGCGGCTGATTGGAGCTCTTGCGGAGCATAAAGACAACACCCCTGTAATCCTAGTGACTTCAGAACACTCAGATGCTGGGCACAACGGAATTACAAATATTTGTAAAAAGCCTACCGACTACAACGAACTAGTTTCCTTGATTAAATCTACACTCAGCTCAGTAAAATCTCGTAAAATTGCCACTCGTCGTAAACGCGCCCCGCTCATGATTGAGGCATTTCGTTTTTGCGGAGGTGAAATTGATCCTGGACGTATGGAGGTAACTTTCCCACTAGGCCATGTCGAAAAAATAGGGCGCAAGGAATTAGGCATCATTGCCTACCTTCGAGATAATCCAGATACCGTAATTACGCGCGAAACTCTAATCAAAGCTATCTGGGGTGAAGATGCTAATACGGAGAGTCGTTCCTTGGATCAATATATCGTTAAAGTGCGTAATTTATACAAACGCCACGGCCTTGAATTAATTCCCTTTCGCACAGTTCATAGTATCGGATATATCTACGATACGAATTGAGCCCAATTAAGACTGGCTCCTAGTTTCAAACCAAAAAAAACTCCTCGGCGAAGAGGAGTTTTGATTTTTACAAAGCCTAAGCTTTAATTAAGAACAGGAGCAGCCTTTCGCTGCCTTAGCGTCTTCTTTACTGCAGGACTTGCTATCCTTGTCTTTGCAACAGGATTCCTTAGAGCTACAGCATTTGCTGGTAGAGCAACTCTTCGAGGAACAGTCACTTGCTTTGGCATCACCTGCACCACAGGAACCACAGTGCGCACTCAAAAGAGCAGCTGCACCAATTGTAATCAGTATTATTGCGATATATTTTTTCATAGTATGATATGTGAGTTTGACGTAAAATGATCGTTCCAGTTTTTTGAAACTTACTCTTTTAAATGACATGACTATATTACCTTGGTTCCGCAATAACAAATGTCCGCTCTACCTAGCCCCCATGGCACGATTTACGGACATTATTTTTCGAGAATTTTGCAAAGCTCAAGGCGCGGATGTTATGCTAACCGAGTTCGTACAGGCCGATGCCATCATCCGCAACGATCCTCGCCTGTGGGAAACCGTTGATTTTACTGAAAGACAACGACCTATGGGTATCCAAATCTTTGGCTCAAATCCTGAAAGCATGGGGACCGCAGCCAAATTGCTCGTCGATCGCTGTTCCCCAGATTTCATTGATATAAATTTTGGCTGCCCGGCAGAACGCGTTATTTGCATGGATGCTGGATCCTCGATGTTACGAAATCCTAAAAAACTCGGCAAAGTTACCGCTGCAGTTGTTCGCGCCGTCCCACAAACTCCAGTAACCGTAAAGATTCGTACTGGCTGGGACGAAGACCACATCGTAGCCGCAGAAGTCGGTGAGATTGTCGAGAACGAGGGCGCACAGGCACTCACCATCCATGGAAGGACTAAAGAACAAGGCTATCGCGGTGAGGCTGATTGGGAGTTGATCAAGCAAGTTGCGAGTGAACGTGCTATCCCGGTTATCGGAAACGGCAATATTCAAACGGTGGATGATGTTATCCGGATTCGTAAAGAAACCCCATGCGCAGGGCTAATGATTGGAAGAGCTGCCTTGGGATATCCATGGATTTTTCGGGATATTAAGCATGCACTAGCACACGGCAAAGCTCCTACCCCTCCCAGCATAAGCGAGCGCTGGCTTACCATCATCGACTACAGTCGCCAGATTATGGCACGACCCTTCAGGGAACAACGACATCGAGATTTATGCTGGATGCGCCCTAAGTTTATTGCTCTCACCAAAGGTATGCCTGGCTCTCGGAAAATTCGCGGGGAATTAAGCAGTGTCGTCACCCTAGAAGATTTAGGAGAAGTTGCAGAGCGGCATTGCGAACGTTTCGGGAAAAATTATCCGTAGAGCCCGCTTGACAACAGCGCAAAGGGTAACACAGCCTGTACCTCCCAAAACGATATAATATCAACGCAGTAATCATGGCATCACCCACAGAAGTTCGCAAAGGAAAGGTTCTTGATTATCAAGGCTCACCACATCTCGTTCTAGAAGTGCAACACCGCACACAGGGTCGTCAGGCTGGATTCATGCAAGTCACCATGCGTAACTTGAATACAGGCTCTTCGACCAACACAAAAATTCGCACTACCGACAGCGTAGATATCCTTCACACCGAGACCGTGAAGCTCGAATTCAGCTATATTGATGGCGACGGTTACCATTTTATGAATCCAGATAGCTTTGAGGATAATATCCTCAACGCTGCCATCGTCGAAGATGCCAAAGATTTTTTAGTCGAAAACCAAATTTACAACATCCTCCAAGTAGATGACAAACCCATCCAAATTGAGTTGCCGGCTTCAATTGAGATGAAAGTCACCGAATCACCCGAAGGTGTTAAAGGTGACACCGCTTCCAATGTTCAAAAGCCCGCAACCCTTGAGACAGGACTCACCATTCAAGTTCCACTCTTCATCAAAGAAGGCGAAACCATAAAGGTTAACCCAGCAGATCGCACCTACCAAGGGCGGGCCTAAGCAACGCGCTCAACGACTAACTCAGGTGGATTGGGGCGCTTTGGAGCAAGGCGGTAAGCCGTCTTGAGGTACTCTAATGCAACCTCCATTTTAGATTCATCATTGTAATGAATCATCATCAAAGGCTCACCCTGCTTAACTTGCGTCCCGACTTTCTTAATTTCAGAAACCCCAACCGAAGCGTCGTATTTACCATTTTTCTGAACCGCTAATTTTTGGACTCCCTCTGCAATCAAACCTGCGTTGATTGTATGAACATAGCCACGCTTCGGTGCAGGTAATTTGCGTACATGCTTTGCTACTGGGAATTTATCAGGATTATCAATGAAACTGATATCACCTCCTTGGGCTGCAATCATATCCTTAAATTTCTGGAGAGCACTTCCGTCTTTTAGGTGCTTTTGAACAGTCTGTTTTGCTGAAAGCGTAGAACCAGCAACACCCGCCAGGCGAACGATTTCCATTCCTAGTTTCAATACCAATTCTTGTAAATCCTCCGGACCTTCTCCCTTTAGCAGATCAATTGCTTCCTTCAATTCAAGAGCAGTACCAACAGTGTCGCCCAAGGGTTGGTTCATGTCCGTAACTAAAGCAACACAGCGCCGTTTCATTGAGCGAGCAACACGTGTAATTGTGCGAGCCAATTGTTTCGCCTGTTCTAGATCTTTAACAAAAGCACCATTTCCCCATTTAACATCGACCACGAGGTAATCCGCCCCAGCAGACAACTTACGACTCAATACCGATCCTGTAATTAGTGGCAGACAAGGAATAGTTCCTGTTTTCAACCGAAGGTCATAGAGAATACGCTCTACTGGCGCAATTTCCTCATCCTGCTCAGAAAAAGTACACCCTATCTTAGACAACTGATCTTTAAACTGTTTTAAGTCCAGAGTAGGATTGAAGTTTGGAATCGCAGAAAGCTTGTCGAGGTTGCTGATGATATATTCCTCATCGACACCGTTCATGTGTGGCATCAAAACTCCGCTGGCAGCCGCCAGGGGTCCTAAAACTAGAGAGGTTTTATCCCCTACACCTCCAGTTGAATATTTACCAACTTTAGGGCGAGAAATTCGGTTTAAATCCAAAACTTCACCCGAAAGCATCATTTCTTCCGAAAACACCGCCATTTCCTGCGCCGACATATTCTGGAAGTAAACCGCCATCGCTAAGGCAGATTGCTGGTAGTCAGGAATTTCCTCATCCAAAATCGAATCTACCAAATAACGAATTTCCTCATCTGTAAATTCTCCTCCGTCCCGTTTCTTTTCTACTAAATAACTGTAGGATGGTTTTATAAACTTTCGGGCACTAATAATCTTTTTTCTCATTATTTAATAAACTCGTTGTAAGCAAGGTGGCGGGCTATACTGCATAAACCTCTATGCATTAGGTGATTATCACGAGTATTGTCGAGCTTTAAATGAACGGCATCATAAAATAAGCCTATTATCCCAGCACTTAAATATCCTCAAAATATACCCTTATCGCCAAGCCTATACGCTTTGCATGCTTGACCCACCCCGCTGAGCTCTATGCTAAGCATTATGGAGCTTTCTTTTAATCCCGCTGCGACTATCGATGCCGCCTTGCGTCAAATCATCTCCAACAGCGATTTATTTAATGTAGGCTTTGATCCGGAAGTCCGCCCCGCTGATCCAAGATTTGGTGACTACCAAGCAAACGGAGTCTTGAGATATGCCAAAAAAAATGGCAAAAACCCTCGTGAGCTTGCCCAAGCAATCCTTAAAGCAGCCGAAGAATCAGAACTTTTTGATGCGTCTTTAGTAGAACTATCGCTCGCCGGGCCGGGTTTTATCAATTTCAAGTGCACACACGCTTACCTTGGGAAATGGCTCAATCAGTTTGCGAGCATTGACGAGTACCAAAAAGGTGCTGGAAGATTAAACGCGGGACGCAAAATAGTAATCGACTACCCCAGTGCCAATACCGCTAAACAAGCACACATCGGTCACCTCCGGCCTATGGTTATCGGAGAAGCAATTGCTCGACTGCTTGATTTTTGCGGCTCAGACACTGTCCGTGATAACCATATCGGCGACTGGGGCACTAACTTCGGAACCCTCATCATGCAAATTAAGCGCGAGGGCGTCAACCTAGATCATCTCAACGAAGACCCGCTCGCCCAACTCGACCAGCTATATAAGGATGGTAGCAACCTTGAAAAACAAGAACCCCTATTGCGGGATCAATCACGCGCAGAACTTCTTAAGCTTCAGGAAGGTGATCCCCAAAACACTGCCTTATGGGAAAAAATTGTCGCCATTTCAAAAAACGCTTTCCAAAAGCTTTTTCAGCAGATGGGCGTGCAAGTCGATATCAGCCTCGGCGAATCCTTTTATCGCGACAGAGTAGAACGAGTTTATCGTGAATTAACCGATGCAGAAATTGCTGAGTTAAGCGAAGGTGCCCTCGTAGTCTGGCATGATGAAGTCAAAAAATTTGCTCGAAATAATGAAAGGCCCTACCCCTTTAACATCCGAAAAAAAGATGGAGCTTCAAATTACGCCTCCACAGATCTTGCCACCATCCTATATCGAGTTGAACACTTTAAGGCTGAAGAAATTGTGTATCTAACTGATGCACGACAACAGGACCACTTTCAGCAACTTTTCTTAACGACCCAAAAATGGTTTCGTGCTTGCGATTATCCTCTACCCGTAATGCGGCATGTATGGTGGGGCACTATCTTAGGAAAAGATAAAAAACCATTTAAAACCAAGTCCGGCGAATCCATCAAACTCCAGGCATTATTGGACGAAGCCCGTGAGCGAGCTCTGGCAGTTGTTGCCAAAAAAAATCCAGACCTGCCCGAAAAGGAACAACAAGCTATTGCAAGCTCCGTCGGTATTGGTGCGCTCAAATATGCTGATCTTGCCTCAAACCGCACACAAGACTACGTCTTTGATTGGGACCGAATGCTCAGTTTTGAAGGCAATACTGCTCCCTACCTGCTCTATGCTGTTGCCCGTATAAATAGCATCTTTCGAAAAACAGGCATCGACCCCGACGCACGCATGGAATGTGTAGGCTTACTTGAAACCGAGGCCGAGCTAACCCTAGCTCGCAAGCTCATGGGTCTCTCGAGCGCATTGGATCTTACCTTAGCAGATTTGCGACCACACTTTCTCTGCACCTACCTCTTTGAACTCGCAGGCGCTTACAGCAGCTTCTACAATGCCGATAAAGTTATGGTCGAGGACCCAAGCATCCGCGAACGCAGATTACTTCTTTGTGCGCGGACACGCAACACACTCATCACCGGTCTCCAACTACTCGGCATCGAGCCACTCGAGCGTATGTAAGGCCCTTAAATTTTTTAAGATCCATTCAAGTGCCCAAGACTCGGTCAAATCGTATGCGCCTCATATCGTCCATCTAGACGTTTAACCACCTTCCGTTTCAGCTCCAAAGCAACTAACATTACCGACACCTCGTGAACCGGTAACCCTGTCTGCGTCGCCAGCGAATCCAAGCTTCCAAGTTCTCCTCCCAATAAGCAGGATAAAACAGCCTGCTCATTCACACTCAAGGCTTCATCGATTTCCGGCACTTTGCAAAATTCGTCCACCTTTTCTTTGCCATTACGTTCATAGCGCAATTCCTCGAGGATATCATCAATCGTACTTACTAAAATTGCCCCATCTCGTATCAACTGTAAGCAACCCTTAGCTTGTACTTGGTCAATGCGACCGGGTACCGCCATCAGTAAACGCCCCTGCTCTCCCGCAAAGCGAGCAGTGATCATACTCCCACCCCCCGCCCCAGTTTCTACGACAATGACCGCCTCGCACATCCCAGCTACCAATCGGTTGCGCATCGGAAAAGTCTGTCGATCTACTCGACGCCCAAAGGGAAACTCACTGACTACGGCCCCCTTTTCAATGATGCGATCGTAGAGTTCTTTGTTCTCAGGCGGATAAATAATATCCAAACCACTACCCAATACTGCAATTGTGGGGCCGCCACATTCCAATGCTCCTTCATGTGCCGCTGAGTCTACTCCTCGCGCCATACCACTAACCACACAAAAACCAAGCCCTGCTAATTGAGCTCCCAAAATTCGTGCAACCTTAAGCCCATAAAGGCTGGGCTGACGCGTCCCAATAACGGCGATACAGGGACGATCCGTGGTATAATTACCCAACCAATATATGCCAATTGGTGAGTCATACATCTCCTTTAGGAGTGCAGGATAATCCGGATGCTCCCAGTCGAGAAAAATTGCCCCTCGAAGCGCTATGGTTTCTTTTTCCCGTGTAAGGTCAAAATACCGCTCCCAATGTATAATTAATTCGGCTATTTTTGAGCCCACTCCATGCACTTGCAATAAGGTGTTTACTGTGCTCGACAAAATTGCAAGCGGATCACCCTTAAAGTACTCAAGCAGACGACCCATTAAAATAGGCCCAACCTGCGGAAGAGCATTCAAAATCAGCATGGCATCATTTCTTGACATCAATGAGCATAATATACCAATTTGCTAAATTTACAATCCATCATAATTGATTAGTTTTAGCCTTTATTCCGTTTGAGAATTTAATCTCCGCGCAGAATTTTAGGCAAATAATTCAAAACTTCTGTAGTCCGCACCGCAACTTGACCCCGGTCTCGAGCTAAAGCCTCAGCAGCCTTGCCATGCCAAACGACTGCTTTTGTGGCTGATTCCAAGCCCTGCCCTTTGGCCTGCGCTAAATTACCCCCAATTAAGCCTGCCAGAAGATCACCACTTCCGCCTCGAGAGAGAACGGCGCCCCCAAAAGTGTTGCAATAAATGGAGGCCCCATCGCAACAGCGAGTTTGTGGCGACTTCAAGACCAAGACCACTTGGTTCTTACGGCAAAATTCTAACAAGAAGTCACTTTCAAGGGTGGGACGCGCTAAGCCAGCTATTAGCATAAACTCTCCCATATGTGGCGTCAGGACTACTGAACCCCATTCAGCTTTGCGTTTCTGCACAAGCTCTATAACTCGCAACCCTAATGCATCTGCATCACAAATTATAGGTAACACCACTTGGCTAATAATTTCTTGGGCCAATTGCTCCGTATTTCTGTCCCGCCCCATCCCTGGACCCATTAACACTGCCGTTGCTTTCGGTAAACGCTGCAATAATAGCGGCAAGGCACGCGGACTCAGCGTCCCGTTCTCGCTCTCCGGCCATGGTATCCACATTGCTTCCGGCACCTGTGCCGCTAAAGATGCGGCTACCGACTCTGGAGCAAAGGCCGTAACCCGACCGACCCCTGAACGAACGGCTGATTGCACACTCATCAAAAGCGCGCCCGGCATATTGGAAGAACCCCCAACAATAAAAAGATGCCCAAAATTACGCTTGTCTACCATTGAAGGTCGTAGACTTCGTTGGGAATTTAAAATTGAGTCCGTTAGAAAGTATTCTTTTGTGCGCCTGACCTCAACCTGTTCAAAAAAACCCAAATCGACCCAACGTACGCGGCCAAAAGACTCCGCACTTTCCAAGTGTACCTTCTTGATTGCGCCGGTTGCATACGTGAAGTCTGCCAAAAAACCGAGCTTAACATTATCTTGACTCAGACCGCTGGGCATATCCACGGCCGCACGCATCCCGATTTTTGAGTAGTCATTCACTGCCTGAATTAACCGAGATAAGCTTTCCTCTAACGGTGCCTTGTATGACATCCCCAAAAGACCATCCAAACAAATATCAAAACCCTTGCCTCCGCTTATTGCATCGAGCTTTTCAAGCCATTCCAAGCTGCTTTCATCTCCAAGCTTTTGAATGCTGACACGTCCTTCCACTGCTTCCAAAGCACGACGCGCTAAAGGTTTCATCAATTCTGGATCTGTACTCAAAAGACACACCACATTACTCCGCGGGTGCTGTAACATTATTTCAGCCGCCGCCAGCAAGGCATCCCCACCATTATGACCTTTGCCCACTAATACCAAAACACGTGGCGCATCCGGCAAGGGCTTCAATTCAAAATAATCCCGAAGGATTCCTTCAGCAATACCACTCCCCGCTAACTCCATTGCTGACCACTCTGCGTTAGCATCCTCCAGTAAGGATTTTTCCAACTCACGCGCTTCCTTTAAGCTTAGAACAGGACTTACTTGGTGACTATTATCCATAGTTTAATATGAAAGCACGACTACCTCATTAAAACAACTTAATAAAGAATGAGAAACCTGCACCCATTAACAGATTCCCTAATTTAAAATAAGTTTCAGAGAAAAAGTTGCATCTTTGTGGATACCCCATTTTCTAAACTTATGTCATTCGAAATATCTGGAACCATAAAAAGTATTTTCCCTGAGCAGACCTTTAAAGGTGGCTTCAACAAACGAGAATTTCTCCTAAGCAAAAAAGACGGGAAATTTGAACAAGAGTTTAATTTTGAATGCGTTAAAGATAAGGTCGAACTTGTCGATCACCTCAAAGAAGGGGATGCCGTAAGTGTATCCTTCGATATCCGTTGCCGCGAATGGCAAGGCAAATACTTTACCAATCTCGTTGCTTGGAAAATTACCGGTTCTGGACAAAATGCTTCAGATTCATCCGGCGATGAACCTCCCTTTGCACCAGAGGATACAGTTCTCGACGAAGAGCCTCCCTTTTAAACCGCGCTTGACCTAGCAGCGCAGTTGACCACTTGCCATTTCCTCCAAAAAAGTCTGGTAGGTCATCATGATACCGGCTTTGATTGAGATCCTTGGTTCCCAACCGGTTGAACGTATCAAACTGATGTCCGTTAATTTCCGCGGTGTTCCATCCGGCTTACTTGAATCAAAAATTAGCCGTCCAGCGTAACCCACCGCTTCCTTGATCATCTCGGCCAGACCACTAATCGAAATATCTACCCCACAACCTAGATTTAACCAGTCAGGCGGATTTTCCAACTCCAGGAGATGCACCATCCCTGAAGCCGCGTCATCTGCGTGCAAGAACTCACGCAAAGGACTTCCTGTTCCCCAAATAACCACCTCTGGTGCGTTTGATTCCTTGGCCTCATGAATCCGGCTTATTAAGGCAGGTAAAACATGCGAATTTTCAGGATGATAATTATCCCCAGGCCCGTATAAATTAGTGGGCATCACTGAATGGTAACACACCTTGTACTGAGAACGATAAAACTGACACAGCTTTATACCCGCAATCTTAGCAATGGCATAGGCTTCATTGGTAGGTTCTAAAGCAGCCGTAAGCAGAGCTGACTCTTTCATGGGTTGCTCTGCCATTTTTGGGTATATGCAAGTACTTCCCAAAAAAAGTAATCGCTTTACCCCGGCACGGTACGCGCCATCGATGGTATTTTGAGCAATCGAAAGATTCTCAAATATAAACTCTGCCGGATAGCTTTGGTTAGCATGAATTCCGCCTACCCGCGCCGCCGCAATGACTGCCACCTCAGGTTTTTCTGTTTCATAAAACTCACGCACGGCGGATTGATCCGTCAAATCCAAGGCTGCTCGCGTCCGGGTTATGACATGCTCATAACCCTTAGCACGCAAAGCTCGTTCCACCGCCGCACCCACCATGCCGCTGTGACCCGATAGATAAATTTTAGCATCTTTTCGCATGAAATTTTGCTTCTCCAACTAAGCTTCTACTGCCTGCTTGTAAGCCAGTTCCTGTTTTGCTAATACTAGATCTGCATCGACCATTATCTTTACCAAATCCTTGAAACGTACTTTTGGCTCCCAATTTAACTGTCGCTTCGCTTTCGCTGGATCACCGATCAATAAATCCACTTCAGTCGGTCGCTCATAGCGCTTATCATAATCGACATACTCTTCCCAATCTAGATCTAACAATGCAAAAGTTTCCATCACAAAATCTTTAACTGAGTGGGTCTCATTCGTCGCCATAACATAGTCATCTCCTGAATCCTGCTGCAGCATCAACCACATCGCCTCGACGTATTCCTTAGCATAACCCCAATCACGTTTCGCATCCAGATTTCCCAGATAGAGCTTGTCCTCGAGCCCCAATTTAATGCGTGTCGCTGCACGGGTTATCTTACGAGTCACAAAGGTTTCTCCACGACGCGGTGATTCGTGATTAAAAAGTATGCCATTAGTCGCATGTACCCCGTAAGACTCTCGATAATTTACCGTCAACCAGTAGGCATACACTTTAGCACAACCATAGGGTGATCGAGGATAAAAGGGCGTCTTTTCTGTTTGCGGAATCGCCTGCACCATCCCAAACATCTCAGACGAGGACGCTTGATAAAAACGGCATTTGCCCTCGAGCCCCACTTCACGGATCGCCTCTAATAAACGTAGCGTTCCCAGTCCCGTGACATCTCCCGTGTATTCCGGTACATCAAATGATACCCGCACATGACTCTGTGCCCCTAAATGGTAAATCTCATCTGGCTGCAATTGATAGAGCAATTTCATTAACATAACGCCATCGGATAAATCCCCATAATGGAGAAATAAACGAACATTTTTAAAATGCGGGTCTTTATAAAGATGATCGATCCGTGAGGTATTAAAAGTTGAAGAGCGACGAATAATGCCATGCACCTCGTAACCTTTCTCTAATAGTAACTCCGCAAGGTAGGATCCATCCTGACCTGTGATACCTGTTATTAATGCTTTTTTCATAATTAAAGACCTTAACAGAATCAATATCCCCTTGTCTTTTCGTATTTACGTATTATTTTTTACACATTTGCTACATTTATGACCCCAAAGCCCTCTAATATTGCGATTGCCTTTGATTCTAACTTTCGCCACGCCGCTACTATTTTCCGCGGCGTGGCGGACTACCGAAATGAGCATCAACTTGATTGGCGCTTACTACCGCTTCAGATAGGCTTTGAGACTAAGCTCTTCAAGCTGGTCGAATCTCAACAACTGGTAGGAGCAATTGGCACTTTTGTCAGCGATCAATGGCTCCGGGAATTATCTCATCACGAAGTTCAAGCGGTGAACCTATTTAACTTCTCCAGAATAACCAGTATTCCAACCGTCACCATTCACGACTTCGCTTTAGGTCAACTTGCCGCACGGCACTTACTCCGGCAAGGTGCGCGACAGTTTGCTTTTTATAGTTCCGACAAGATTTACTATACCCAACTGCGTCTTGATGGCTTTAAATCAAAACTACCTGAAAACACCCTACATCTTTGGAACTCTCGAGATAGCCTCAGCGAAAACCTCGAACACATCACTCAATCAAACGGTGCACCTCTTGGTATTTTTTGCAACAGCGACCGACTCGCTCGTGAAATTATCCTAGAAGCTGAAAAATCGAACCTTCGCTGTGGCCGAGACTTGCTCATCATCGGGGTTGATAACGACCCCTCCGAATCCATTTTTGCCAACCTTGAAATAAGCAGCTTTGAACTTCCCATACACGACTGTGCTTACCGTGCTGCCAAAATTCTTCATTCCCAACTATTAAATAAACCCCTCCCCACTGGACCGCATCATCCCGGAAAATTACGCCTGCTTCCACGCGAATCCACCCTCCCCTCAAAGCGTGCCCGCCTCACTCAACGCGCCCAACAAATCATCAAGGACCACCTTAGAGACCCTAACCTTGATGCCGCGAGTCTGGCACAACGCGCAGGAGCCTCCCGACGCAGCCTTGAACTCGCCCTAAATTCAGAACTTCAAACAAGTCCTTTACGCCTGATCACACAGGCCCGACTCCACCAAGCTCGCTATTTACTTCGCTCCACACGCTTACCTATCATGGAAATCGGGCGCCAATCCGGTTATCCTGCACCGCATCATTTCTCCACTTGGTTCAAAAAACACAACCATTGCTCCCCGAAAGCATATCGCACAAAAACGCCTTCGGTTTGACAGAGTGCCAACAACACCGCTTCACTACCACTATGTCCAAACAAGGCCTTATCCTTCTCAACCTCGGATCGCCCGATTCCACTGAAGTCAACGACGTGCGAAATTACCTTCGCGAATTCTTAATGGATGAACGCGTTCTCGACGCACCCAAACTCGTTCGCTGGCTCATTGTTAATTGCTTTATCCTCCCCAAACGCCCGCGCCAGTCAGCGGAGGCCTATGCAAGTATCTGGAAACCTGAAGGTTCTCCCCTCGTACTTACGTCCCGCGAGCAACAATCCGCTCTAGCACGCAGCACCGGACTACCCACCGAACTCGGCATGCGCTACGGAAACCCCTCGACCGAAAGTGCATTACTCAAATTGCTCGAGCAGGGCGTGGACGATCTCTTCATCATTCCGATGTATCCACACTATGCGATGTCCAGTTATGAAACTGCCGTCGTTCATCTCATGGAATCTATTCGGAAACATGCACCCTCTTTGAAAACCACTTTGCTGCCACCCTATTACCAAGAGCCGGGTTATATCGAAGCATTGGTAGAGTCCGCACGACCCGCTCTTGAGAAAGACGATTTTGATCAGCTTCTCTTTTCCTTTCACGGTATCCCACAGCGTCATCTTATCAAAGGGGACCCTTCGCATCAGCACTGCCTTACTACCCCTGATTGCTGTAATACCTGCCATCCCGCACACGCCACATGCTACCGCCATCAGTGCGCCATGACAGTTGAAAAATTTGTGAAAGCCGCAGGACTCTCTTCCAACAAATACCGCATCACCTTTCAGTCACGCCTAGGGCGCGAACCTTGGCTCCAACCCTACACAGACCAAACCCTCGAGCAACTCGCCGAAAATGGACACAAAAATATCAAAGTCATCTGTCCAGCCTTTACCGCCGACTGTCTAGAGACTCTTGAGGAAATTGCCGAAGAAGGACGTGAAACATTCCTTGAAGCCGGCGGCAAATCCTACCAACAAATTCCTTGCCTCAACACCCATCCGCGTTTTATCGAATTCCTCACTGACCGCGTACAACATTGGCAAAAAGGCCTCTACCAAACGGCCCACGCAACCCCACCTGCATACGTTGCACCCATGAAACGCTAGACCTCTCGCCATGCTCGAAAACCTCGACCTTCGCGATCGTAACTTATTCCTTGCCGCTACTATCTTTTACGGGTTAGCAGCCTGCCTCGCCCTATACCGTATCCTGCGTTCTAAGCCCTATCCTCGCACAGGACTGTTGCCGCTTATGGCAATCGCTTTTCTTGCGCAAACACTCGCACTCAACCTTCGAGGTGCCAGTGTCGGCGGTTGCCCCCTTGGCAATCCCTATGAAGTCTCCCAATTCATATCGTGGTCAGCCGTCCTCCTCTACTTTATTATAGGACCCGCTTGCCGCCTACGCCTGCTAGGTTTCTTCACCGCTGCTTTTTCTGCTATTTTAGGGCTTAGTGCTACCCTTCTAGCCACTTGGGATTACACCTATCCCGCTGGGCGCTATGGTGGCGAACCTTGGATTGAACTTCATGCGGCTCTTGCCATTTTTAGTTACGGAGTACTCACCATACTTGCGCTTGTTTCTGCGATGTTTCTGCTTCAGCAACACGGACTCAAACACAAACACCACAAAGGCGTCTATGCCCTCCTGCCTTCAGTTCAACAACTCGACACCATGGCATGGCGCCTCCTCATCACAGGAACAATCTGCCTTTCCGCGGCTCTAATTTTCGGAGCGCTTTTCTGGCTAGAAAACCCGGATCGCGTCCCCCTCTTAAAGCTCATTATGACAGGGGTTGTTTGGCTGGGCTACCTCCTTGTTGTGACTCTTCGATTAGGTAAAAAACTCGTCACCCGTTATCATGCCTACGCCGTAATTTCATTATTTATCATCGCCCTGCTCGCCCTCTGGCCAGTTCAAACTGCCCGCCAACCTGATGCGGCCCAAACCCAGCCCGCCCAGTAGATTCCATGAGTGAAATGGCTTTGCAAGCTCTCTTTGTGCTGGGTTGCTCTCATCACGAAACCCCACTTGAAGTGCGTGAACGACTTGCTCTTACTCCAGAACGCATTCCAGCCTTACTTCAAGAACTTAAAAAATGCCCCGATTTTTCTGAAAGCCTTGCACTGGCTACCTGCAACCGCCTAGAAATTTACGCGTATGCCAAGAACGATAATGCCTCCCAAAGCATTCAAAAAATTCTTTGTAATTCACTCGGCATAAAAAACGATTTTCTCGAAACGCACGCCTACCAGCTACAAAACCTCAATGCTATCCAGCATGCCTTTTCTTTAGCAGCAGGACTTGACTCTCAAATCCTTGGCGAGACTGAAATTCTTGGGCAAATGAAGCAAGCCCTCGCCACCGCTCAGGCATCCAAAAACACTGGCGCCTTGCTCAATCGTCTATTTGAAAAAAGTTTTCAAGCAGCCAAAATAGCCCGCACTCAAACTGGCATCGATAAAGGACACGTTAGCATCGGTAACATTGCTGCCGACCTTGCTAAACGTATCTTTGGCAAACTTGAGACCAGTCGCGTACTCCTCATTGGGAGTGGCGATGTTGGCCAACGCACCGCAAAAGCGCTTAAAAACAGGGGCGTCCGTGATCTAACGGTAACCAACCGCACCTCACAAAACGCCCAAGAGCTTGCGGGGCAACTCCACGCTGGAGACCTACCCTTCAACCAAATCAGCTCCACGCTTCACGAGTTTGATATAATTATCAGCTCAACAGCTGCCCCAAACTTAATCCTAAAACAAGAAGACTTGCTCGCCGCCAATCGCTTACGACCAGCTCAACCTTTTTTCCTGATCGACCTTGCTTTACCGCGTGATTTCGACCCCAACTTAGAACAAGTCGAAAACTGCTATCTCTATAATCTCGATGATCTCGCCACCATTGCTAATGAGAATCTCGCCCGCCGTAATGCAGAATGTGAACCAGCACAACGTCTTTTAAATAACCAAGCTTGGCAACTCTGGCTCCAACTTCGGCGCCGCTCCCTTGTACCGATTGTTGGTAGCGAAAATATCTGATTTTCACTTAGCTTTCATTAAAGCAAGATTCAATCTCTGCAATAAAAGCCTCCGTACCAGCATAATAGGGTGAAAATTCCATTTGAGGATTAAACCGCTTTAAAGGAAAAGGACTCGCCTCGGTAAACTGAATGCGTACCTCACTTGCCCCACAGAGCGCATACGCCGCCGCTAAATCCCAAACTTTAACGCGGAAATCAATCGCCCCACTCAAATACCCCGTAGCCACCTGTGCCATCGTCAAAGCCCCGCTTCCTAGACAGCGAACCCGATATCGCGAAAGCAGCGGCTCCAATAACCGTAGTTGCTTTGCCGGCATCGGGAAATGAAGCCCTAGCATCGCCTGAGCTTCCGCCGCAAGCACATGGCGATCCAGGCGTTTACGCTCACGGAAAAGTCCATGCGCGGCCCCGCCTTCAAGGATACTGCCCGTCATATGTTCGTATAAAAACCCATAAACGGGCAGCCCTTCATATAAAAGTGCTAGAGAAATGGCACAAGCGGGGAAACCCAGAGCATAATTGTTAGTCCCGTCTATAGGATCCAAAACCCAAGCAAACGGTGCCTCTAAAATTTGGTCCTCGTCCATCGGTCCAGACTCCTCGCTACAAAAATCATCCTCAGGAAAATCACGGCGCAGGCACATCGCAACTTGCTCTGAAATAGCAAAATCAGCAAACGTCACCCGTGTGTCATCCGCCTTCCATTCAGATGGCACTTCGCCAAACTGCCGAGCAAAGAACCCGATCTGACGCTTGATGGCTTCACGCCCAGCATGGATTCGCTGCCTAAGTTGGGTGGCCTGGCGTGCATGCGCCTGTCGATTTCCGCTCATAACTTATTTATTCCTTCGATTCTGCGCAGACAAGCAACGATTATTCCCTATCTTCACGAAAACGAGCATCACTCAAAAGCTCAAGCTTTACCTCCAATTCACAGATTCGATCGAGAACAAGATCCGCCTGTGCCATTGGATCGTCCGGTAAGCTCAAATAAAGCTCCTTTAAAAAAGTATAGGCCACCTCGGTTTTGCCTTGGAGTACTAATAAGTCCGCATAGATACGCGCTACATAGTAGGGAGCGTCCTTTTCTTTTGAGGCCCTGAGAAACCATTCCGCTGCCGATTCATAATCCTGAAGTCGATTCAAATATATCTGCCCTATTTCAACCTTTAAGCGAGCGCTATTGGGATGGTAATTCAAAGCTTGCTCGAGTAATGCAAGCGCTTCATTCGCTTGTTCCTTAATAATGCGCCCTTGCTCAGCTTTGGATAGAAGTGCATGACCACCCGCAGTCGCTATGCGCCAATGCGGGACATCATAGCCCACCATTCGCGCACTATTGATCCAAAAAAACTCAGGCCGCGGATCAATGCGGGTTACCAACCGGATAAGCACATTTAAGCCGACCCTATCTCGCGCCTCCCAATAACGATTTAACTGCAACCAAGCAAAATCAGCTACTAAAGAACGTAAACCGCCAAGTACCCCTAAAACAACCCCCTGACCGGCAGACTTACCCAGTGAATCCATTCGTAACTCCGCCTGTTCAGACTGAACAAGCTGCCAACATGCCCTTTCAATTGGACGCATAACGAAGGCTGCTAACCATAATAACAGCACCGCCACCAACCAGCTTTGCAAGCGACGCAGTATGAACGATTCCATTGCACCGATTGATCGCACTATAGCTCCCGACGTTTAAAGTTCCACCATGCCAAGCACAAATACACCCAAGCATAAACCGCAGCATACAATAACATTGAAATCGCGATTAAACTCGTAAGCCCCGTGGCATTCATATGACCCAACTGGTCACCCACATTAAATATCTGTAGATTTGGGAAAATCCCGGCAAAAACTTGAACCAACCATCGCAGGGGCAACCAAGTAATCTCACTGTGGCTTTCTCGAGCAATATACTGCAACTGACCCACCAGCATAAAAAGAAAAGAAACCATCATGGTATACAGATACGATCGCGCAAAACTACCCACGAGCAAACAAGCCGCGCTCAGTACTCCAAAACGAGCCCATTGCAATAAACCATATAACCAAATTTCCCCATAATGCACTAATCCATCGACCTCCACAACAGGTAGAGCCCGCACGCGTAGAAATAATAATACCGTCATTAAACCACACAACAATATCACAAATATCAGCATTAATAACTGCACCCCAAAAAACTTACCGAGTATAAAATCAAAATGCCGAATCGGTTTTGCCAATAAAGTGTGTGCTGTTCGATTTTCAATCTCGCTGTAAAAAAGCTGTGTGCTCGCTGCAATCACCAAAATGGATCCCAGAAAAAATAGCGTTCCAAAACTGAAATCGATCACAAATTTTAATTCATCCACTCCAAAGTCAAATTGTTGAAAATAGCCGGCACCCAATAGCATCCCCGCGCCCATCAAGAGCACGATGTAAAAAAATTTCTGCCGCACCGCTTCTGTAAAGGTCAGTCCGCACACCGCTAAAATTTGATCCAATCGCAGCATCACGACATACCCTCCGTCTCCTCTTTAATGGTTCGCGAGAATAAGGCATCCAAACCTCGCCGCGCTGGTGCGACCTCACACAATTCACCACCCGCAGCCTCAATCGCAGCCTCCACTGCCGACCGACCCGATGCGTCCAAGCCGTTCGCCACAAAGGCTGCTGTCCCTTCTCGTGTCAATAAATCATCTACTGATCCCTCACACAAAAGCCTTCCCTTATTTAAAATAGCAACGCGGTCACACAATCGCTCCATTTGACCCAACAAATGCGAACTCACTAAGATTGTTTTTCCCTGACCCTTTAATGCCCGGATGATTTTGCCAATCCCATCGGTTCCCTCTGGATCCACCCCTGCAGTTGGCTCATCCAGGATCAATAACTTAGGATCATGCAATAAAGCCTGCGCTAAACCAATACGCTGTAACATTCCTTTTGAATAAGTCCCCAGACAGCGACTCGCCGCTGATTCCATCCCAACTTGACCTAAGGCACACATAATTTGAGCTTCCCGCTCCCTCCGAGGCACCCCCGAAATCCGTGAATAATAATTTAACAATTCCCTGCCCGTTAGGAAGCGATAAAAATGCGGCACCTCCGGCAGGTAACCTAATACACGCCGTGCACCCAAACTTCCTGCATGCATTCCAAAAATGTGAGCCGCCCCGCGCGATGGCCGTATGAGGCCCAGCAAAAGCTTCATCATGGTACTCTTGCCGCATCCATTAGGTCCTAGCAAACCATAGATTTGACCGGCTTCTATTTCTAAACTCAAGCCATCCAATGCCCGTACCTGCTTACCGCGCATGCCAACCGGAAAATCTTTTAATAGATTTCTTATTTCTATCGCTAATTCACCCATCGGTAGTCGCAATTGTAAAACCCTTGCATTTCCGAGGCCCCGCTCCGGATTTGGTCTCTACTTTTTTGATGTAGCTCCATAATTCATCCTGCACCTCTGCAACAAATGCCCGCACTTCTTCCTCAACACCTTCTGCAAGCAAGTGCACCCGACCATCCACTAAATTACGAACAATGCCTCCAACTTCATAAGCCTTGGCTACCTGTACGGCTTGATAGCGAAACCCAACACCCTGAACGTGTCCCTCAAACCAAGCATTTAAATGAAATACATTATCTTCCATATACAAATTTCTAAGAGTCCTTTTCGTGCACTTCCAGATAATTCAGAGCCTCAACCGCTTCTTTGAAATCAGCCAAGCTTCCCAGTTGTCGATAAATGAACCAATTTACGTTGAGTAAGCCCATCGCCAAACAACAGAATTTCAAAAAGGTGGTTGATTTCGAGTTAGCCAGAGGCATGCTTTTCAATCTATCACCCAACTTTTTCATGAGCGAACCAGATTTTGAGAATTCCGAAAGCAATTGGGATGAATTTGCCAAAGGTCCATTTTGGGGTGAATCACAATGGCGGGGATATCTCAATGCTGCCGACCGAGAAGTAGCTCGATTTTTGTCATACTATAACTCTCTAAAGGATAAGCCTAACCATTTGGATGAAATCGCTACCCTCATGGGTTGGGATGCAAATGACATTTCAATGACGGATGAGTTCAGTAACCCTGAACTTGAGGACGATGACCCCAACGGACTAGAGAGCGATGCGAGTCCATACACCCTTCATAAGCACCCCGTCATTATCGTTAGCAAAGCACTATATCGCTATCTACATCAAAGCTGGGGATACTACCTTCATCAAAGCGAAACTGAAGTTCCGGCTCAATTAGCTTGGGATTACGCGCAAAGTTTACACGAAGCAGAAATGAACGTCCTTCTCTCTATTCAGGCCCTTGATCTGGGAGACTTTGGGTTAACCATTTGCCACCTCAAAAATAGTCTTCGAGCTTTAAATCAAAGCCTAGCGCACCTCGACCAGCTGGAGCATGTTAATCAAAAATTCCTCGAGGCTTTCCGACGTGAAATCCATATTCGCATTTTCGATTTACGTGAACTTTGGATTCGAGTCATGAATGATTGTCGCACTGAGTGCCAACGTCGACCCAGTAGCGATGACGACTAAAGCTATCCCATGGCTTAGTACACAAATGCCACAAATGGATATAACTCTTCCTAGATTATTTACGCTTATCCTTTTCATGCTATCTACAAACGGCATGCTCTTTGCGGATATCATCGCTGGACCAATGCTGGCAAATGCGGAAATGCGTGAAGCTACAATTTGGGTTCAAACGGATGCGCCCGCTGTTATTCGCGTAAAATATCAAAATGAGAATAATAATGCTTGGTGGAGCCTCCCCGCCGAAACCAACCCAAACCTTGCCAACACCACCACAATCAAACTTCGACAGATTGAACCCGGCCAGCAATACCAATATCGCATTGAAGTAGACGGGGAAATTACCCAACTTGGAGGAAATTTTAAATCTCCAGATTTTTACCATGAACGCACCCCGCCACCTGATATTCGTATTGCAGTCGGCGGTGCCCACTACGCCGTTCAAGAAAATTATGAACCTCCATACCAGATCCTCGGCGGCGGATACTCAATCTTTAATACAATCCTAAAAAATAAACCCGACTACATGATATGGACCGGAAATACCGCACACCTTCGCGAAAGCGACTGGACCACCCAAAGCGGTTACCTCAAACGCTACACCACTGCTCGTGCCGTCCCAGAACTTCAAAGATTACTTGCCAATGTACCCCATGTCGCCACCTGGGCGCAGCATGAGTACGCCTTAAAAAATGTCGGCAAACACTATGCAAACCGAGCATTTGCAGAACAATCGTTCAGAGCTTTCTGGCCACTGCCCGCCACCATACCTGACCTTCCTGGGATTATGACCCGCTTCCGGTGCTCCGATGTCGATTTCATTTTATTGGATGTACGCAGTCATCGCATTAATTCTGTAAAATCTGATAACTTTCCCGAAATCCTTGGTGATATTCAAATCGAGTGGCTTCGGCAAGAGTTGGTCGCCAGCACTGCCACTTTTAAAGTAGTGATCGCAGGTGCACCTATCCTTAACCCCGCAGATAACCCAGCGAATCTCAGCGCAGCAAACTACGAACAAAATAAACTTTTAGAAATGCTTCGCTCTGAGAAAATTGGTGGGCTCTTCTTCATCAGCGGTGGTAAAAGTAACGGTGAATTAACCCGTCTTGTTCACGCTAATAGCTATAATATTTACGATCTCACGGTCGGCCCTCTCACCGCCATCCCGTCTGAGAGTAACGAGCTCAACTTTTTCCGTATGCCTGGAACAAATACCTTAGAACGACAATTTGCACTCATTGATTTTGAAGGCCCAGAAGATGACCGCCAGATTCGTATTCGAGTCATCAATCTAGAAGGTAATGAAATCTGGAGTCGTGTCATCAAAGCCAGTCAGCTTTCCCGAAAGTAACTGCCTTAGTAGACGAAACTTGCGCTCGAAGCCGAACCAAAAGACCTGCGGTGTAAAGGGCTTATTTTACCACTCAGGGTGTCCAAAAGCATCAAACGTGTCCCCACATCTTTTCGCTCTGTGAAAATTAAATGTCGCCCATCATTCGTCCAGGTAGGCTCAACCGCCGACCCTCTAATTGAAGTCAGGATTCGAGCACGGCCTTGCCGAGCATCATAAAGAGCAATTTGGAATCCGCCCTCTGTTGCAGCGGTAAAAGCAATTTGATCCGCATATATAGGATTCCATGAAGGCTCGGTACAAAAACGACTCACCTGGGTAGCCAAACGTCTTACCTTTCCCCCTTTCGATGGCATCGTAAATAATTGTGGTTTGCCCTGCATATCGGAAGTAAATACCAGTTCGCTTCCATCCGGCGACCAACTTGGACCCGATTCAAGACTTCGATTACGTGTCAGTCGTCTCAAATCTCGACCTCGAGCATCACTCACGCAAAGCTCCGTGTCCCCTGAACCTGATATAACCATTGCAATACGTGTTCCATCAGGACTGTAACACCCACCTGTATTGGTTCCTTTATAACTAGCAATGGTAGTACGCAAACCCGCCTCCAGATCAAATACATATAAATCCGGAAAACCTGACTTAAAATAGGTCGTGCAAAGAATCTTTTTACCATCGGGTGACCAGCTTGTGCCCGTTACCAGAGCTTTATCAGAAGTTAAAGCAACCACCGAGCGAAACATGAGGTCACTGGTGAACAGTTCACTTGTGCCATTTCGCTTACCTACAAAGGCGAGTTTACCAGCAAAAAACCCTGGCTTACCCGTGATATATTCAACGGCACGGTCACAACCGCGAAGTAATGCTTGGCTTGAGTCAACGCCCTCCGTCTGCGCTTCCCACATAACAGAAGCATTAACACCCGAACGCACTGAAACGCGCGCCGCATTCCCAAACGACTCCAGTCGAATAATGAAAGCTGCATCAGACGCCTGTCCTAAATGAAATCCGCCATGCAAGGCAAACGCTTGTTTACCTAAAGCAACGGACACGTCATCGTTTCCCTCCAGCGTAATCGAGGTTACCCCCTCTGTGCTGCGAATAATGCCCGGCAATACGATAACCGCTTCCGCTGAAGCGGAAGATATCCACACACCCTTCCAAGCAATCAGAAAAAGGGAGCATATTAACAAACTTCGCATATAACTTTTGTGAGCATCTATTACCGATCTCGCAATTTCAAAGCATACAAACTTAGAAAATTTATCCTCTTTCAGATTGAGACCCTCAAAACACTCCCTTACTTATCTAACATACATGACTCCTGAAACAATCCAAGAAAACCTCAAAGCCATTAAATATCCCGGATTCAGTCGCGATATTGTTTCTTTTGGCTTAGTCCGTGAGATTCAAATCAATGACGGCATCGTCAACGTTTACCTTGAACTCACCACCGCCGACCCCACCATCCCTGAAAAAATTGCTGCCGATATCAAAACTACCTTAGGCCGACTCGAGGGATGCAAAGAGGTTAAAGTTAAGATTGAAGTGAATGCGCCCAAACAAGCGAGCAAGGCCCAAAAGAATGACGAATCCCCAAGCCCCAATACCCTTGCAGGGGTAAAAACATGCATCGCCATTGCCAGCGGTAAAGGCGGCGTGGGCAAATCAACCGTTGCCGTCAATCTTGGCTGTGCACTCCAAAAGCAACTCAGCAAAAATGGAGGCAAGCATGTCGGCATACTCGACTGCGATATCTATGGACCTTCTGTGCCACTTATGCTGGGCGCAAGCGGCCGACCTGAACTTCGCAACAATAAGATTATCCCAGTTGAAAATTTCGGCGTTTCGACCATGTCGATGGGTTTTCTGGTCGATGATGAAACCCCGGTCGTCTGGCGAGGACCCATGATCATGAAGACCATCCAACAATTTGCACAGGATGTAGATTGGGGTGAGTTGGATATTCTTCTCATCGATTTACCCCCCGGAACAGGCGACGCCCAACTCTCCCTTGCTCAAACAATCCCGCTTGATGGTGCCCTAATCATAACGACTCCACAGGCCGCTGCCCATAATGTTGCTCGCCGCGGAGCTCGGATGTTTGAAAAAGTTAACGTGCCCTTAATGGGTGTTGTAGAAAATATGAGCTACCTTGAAAGTTCGGACGGCTCGCGTCAGGAAATATTCGGCTCAGGCGGCGGTGAAGCGACAGCGCAACAACTCGGCATCCCGCTTCTCACGCAGGTGCCCTTAGATCCCGAGCTGCGCATCGGCGGTGACCAAGGAATCCCCATCACTATTGGCAGCCCTGATTCAAACGCCGCCAAAGCTTTTCACACACTCGCGCTTCAAGTGATTGACATGATTGCCAAATAAAATTATCCACCATATATAGTTTTTAGACTAATTTTGGCAATCGATGAACCTAACCGAACAGACAACAAAATCACGCTCAAGTGACTTCGCTAGAAATTCAAATCTCTACCGTGAATTTCTTGCGGAACGAAGTGAAATTCTTCGCCACAAGTGGTTAGAATCTGAAAAGGCCGGATGTGATATCGGCTTTGAGCGCGCCCTCCTCGATTGGGTTCGTAAACACCGTAGTGCTTGGCGCCAAGATCGCCGAGCCTAGTATACTGTAAAAAAAAGCCCGCTTTGAGCGGGCGTTTTCATTTACACAAACGAAAAAAACTTAACCTTTGATTTCGCGGTGCAAAGTGTGGCGGCGAAGAAACTTATTATATTTCTTCTTTTCAACGCGATCTGGTTGCTTCCGCTTGTCCCGCGTGCTCATGTAGCGGGATACTGGCTTGCCCTCTGCGCGTGCTTCGGTGCATTCAAGGATAATGTGCTCTCGTGCCATAGTGTTTAAATTTTAAAAGTTACAGGAAAACCGCGAAAAACACAGCTTATAGGGCTTCAGCGCAAGCTTTTTTTAATTTCTTCCGCTTACGGGTTGCGCTCTACCAAGGCCATCATTACATTAAT
Source organism: Opitutia bacterium UBA7350 (assembly GCA_949524905.1). GTDB lineage: Bacteria > Verrucomicrobiota > Verrucomicrobiia > Opitutales > Coraliomargaritaceae > UBA7445. The sequence continues at coordinate 163,923 of CATINC010000015.1, forward strand.
GGCTTATGAATCAAATTTCCATAACGGTTGCCCTCGGCACGGACCACGCTGGTTTTCCATTAAAACAACCCATCATTGAATTGCTTGAGTCTTTGGGCCACCGCGTACTTGATTTTGGCTGCCATAGCACCGATGCCTGTGACTATCCCGATTATATCCGCCCGGCAGCACAAGCCATCCCCGAAGGAAAAGCAGACTGCGCTATCGTTTTAGGTGGCAGCGGTAATGGCGAGGCCATCGTTGCAAATAAAGTGCCTGGCGTGCGTTGCGGTCTATGTTGGGATGAATGGTCTGCCGAAATGACTAAAATTCATAACCACGCTAATTGCATCGCCATTGGGGCACGTCCCGTTCCCGAAACCCTTGCCCTTAAAATTGTTCGCACTTGGCTCAGCGCCTCTGCGGACACCAATGGACGGCACCAACGACGCGTAGACAAGATCGAAACCTAACCCATTTTTGCCTCGATTTTCCAGAAAATTTAACTCAAAAAACAAACTTCATGAGCAAGAAAGAAAAAGACCCATCCAGCAGCAGCCGTATACAGGAGCAATTCCTCAAAGAGCGCAAAATATTCCTCTGGGGCGAAGTATCCGATAAATCCGCGAAAGATATCACCGAAAAGCTCCTATTTCTGGAATCCGATGCCCCTGGCGAACCCATCACATTCTACATCAATACTCCAGGTGGTTCGATCACAGCAGGTATGGCAGTTTACGACACCATGCAACTCATTCGTTCACCCATTACAGTTGTGGTCACCGGAATGGCTGCCAGCATGGGGTCTATCCTGCTCTGCGGAGCGACAAAAGGCAAACGTGTCCTATACCCGCACAGTCGCGTCCTCATTCACCAGCCCTTGATTTCAGGCCAAATGGTTGCGGTGGCGGTTGATATCCATATCCAAGCTCAGGAGATGGAGCGCTTGCGTGATGAACTCAATGCCATCCTCGCTGAAAGTTCAGGACAATCGATTGAAAAAATCCGCAAAGATACCGACCGCGATTTCTATATGACTGCTAAGGAAGCAATCGAATACGGACTCGCCGACGCCATTGTCGATTCCATTTAAGATCTCGCGCCTACGATTGGCAGGCACTTGGCAGAAGCAGATCGACTTCGGTCTCAGCATCGTAATCCACACCCGGTAAACCAAAACCAAAAAGGTTGAGGAAATTTGCTTGGTAGCTGTCAAAGTCCGAATGCTCGCGTAAATTCTCGGTATTTATCTTCGGCCACAAGACTGCAACTTCCGCTTGGACGGCTGCATCCATCTCCCAATCATCAATCCGGATGCGTCCGACATCGTCTAATTCAGGAGCGCCTCCATCGGCACAGTAAAGACGCTCATTGAGTAAGCGCACCATCTGTTCAATACAATCTTCGTGCGTTCCCTTAAGCTTCATGATCTTAAACAAAATTGATATATAAAGCGGAACTACCGGTATAGCAGAGCTGGCCTGAGTTACCACAGCCTTGTTAACGGCGACATAAGCTTGGCAATCATGCCTCGAAGCAATTGCTCCTGCAGCTCGCTCAACATCTTTTTTTGCCGCTCCGATAGTACCATTCGTATAAACTGGCCAGGTGATTTCTGGCCCAATGTAGGAATAAGCAACGGTTTTAGCACCCTCGGCGAGACACCCTGCCTCAGAGAGAGCCGAAATCCAAAGCTCCCAATCTTCACCACCCATGACCTTTATTGTGTGATTAATCTCTTCCTGCGTAGCAGGCTCAATACTAACTTCGGTGACCTCTCCTTTATCCGTATCCAGACTACGGTTAGTATAAGTACCTTCGATCGGTTTAAGGCAGGATTTATAGGTTTCTCCATCGGCAGGATCGGTACGACGCGGAGATGCTAAACTGTAAACAACGAGATCCACCTGCCCCAGGTCCGCCTTCAATGTCTCGATGGTCTGTGCCTTAATTTCATTTGAAAAAGCATCGCCGTTTATGCTTTTGGCATACAGACCTTCGGCATGTGCAGCTTGTTCAAATGCGACTGAATTATACCAACCCGCACTGGCAGGCTTACCCTTTAAGGAAGGACGCTCAAAAAAGACCCCGAGTGTTGCGGCTTCATGCCCGAAGGCCGCTGCGATTCGCGTTGAGAGACCGTAACCCGTGGAAGCACCAATCACCAATACTCGCTGAGGGCTGGGCGATCCCTTGTCGCGCGAAGCAGCCTTTGCCACTTTAATTTCCTGAGCCACTTTAGCGGCACAGCCTTCAGGATGCGCAGTGATGCATACAAATCCACGGATGCGGGGCTTAACAATCATAGGTCTTAATTAATGCGTGAGTAAATGTTTTTTGCTACTCTTATGAAAGACGAACGCACTCCACTGGCAAGCTGGGAGTTGCGCAAATCGGTACCCATACTCCTAACCCTGACCAATACCAGATGCTTCAAAGCCAATTTTTCGTAGAGCTTCTAAATCTAGCAGATTACGTCCATCAAATAAAAAAGCGGGCTGTTGCATGGCACCATGGATACGCTCAAAATCAAGGGCTTTAAATTCGTCCCATTCAGTGAGTATTAGAACCGCGTGAGCATCTTTGCATGCTTCATAGGCATCCGAGCAAACAGTCACTGCCTCAGAATCATCACTTACATTTAAATCCTGACGCATACGCGTCTCAGAAACCTCAGGATCATAAATAGAAACCCTTGCCTGTTCTTCTAGAAGATCCCCGCAAACATAAATCGCAGCAGATTCCCGTGTGTCATTGGTATCTTTCTTAAAAGCAAAACCAAGCACCGCTATTTTCTTATCCGCCACCGTGTTAAACAAAGTCTCGATTACCTTACGGCCAAAGCGATGTTTCTGGTAATCATTCATTTCAATAACGCCATTCCAGTAAGCCGCTACTTCAGGCAAACCAAAGTGCTCGCACAAATAGACCAGATTGAGGATATCCTTTTGGAAACACGAACCCCCAAAACCGACTGAAGACTTAAGGAATTTTGACCCAATGCGGCTATCCGTTCCAATTGCATGCGAGACTTCATCAACGTTTGCTCCAGTTACTTCGCAAAGCGCTGAAATTGAATTGATCGATGAGATACGTTGCGCCAAGAAGGCATTTGCGGTTAATTTAGAAAGCTCAGATGACCAAACTTTAGTGGTCAGGATCTTATCACGCGGCACCCAACTGGCATATACATCCACCAATTTTTGAATTGCAGCCTGACCTTCCGGACTTGAGTCACCACCGACTAATACACGATCAGGGTTTTCAAGATCCGTAATTGCAGTTCCTTCTGCCAGGAATTCCGGATTTGAAAGTATTTGAAAATTACGACCCTCAGAATTCGACTCTAAAATTGCTTTAATTGATTCAGCAGTCCGCACCGGCAAGGTCGATTTTTCAACAACAATTTTATCACCCTCAGATACTTCTGCAATCTTGCGGGCGCATTTTTCAATATAACGCAAATCAGCAGCTCTACCTGCTCCAACTCCATAGGTTTTTGTCGGGGTATTCACCGACATAAAAATCATCTCTGCTTCACGAATAGCCTGGTCTACATCCGTGGAGAAAAAAAGGTTTTTACCGCGCGCCGCCTTGACGATCTCCTCTAACCCAGGTTCGTAAATTGGAAGGGTATTTGAATTCCAAGCCGCAATACGTTCCTCGTTGATATCAACAACCGTCACAATGTGATCGCCGCATTTGTGAGCGATCATAGCCATCGTTGGACCGCCGACGTATCCCGCACCAATACAACAAATGTTCATCAATACAGAAACAGCTAAATTGCCACCTTTAAGCAAGTATAAAGGTTTTAACTACAGCCCGCTTTGGTTTTCAGTTTTGTGCGTTGATTAGCTTATTTTCCCAAATTCATGGAGTCCAGCGCCGCCACAACATCCTCATATTGCTTCCCGGTGGAGGCACTAAGATCACGCCAAACAAGCTTACCTTGATTAAATATATAAACTTGCCGCGCAAAACGTTTCTTTCCAAATGCTTTACTCAAACGTAAATCCTTATCGGCAATTAAAGGAAATGGTAGCGAATATTTTTCACGAAATTTGCGCTGTGATTCAACACGATCACCCGAAACTCCATACACTTTAACACCACGCTGGCGTAATTCTAAAAATCCTGCCCCCAGGCTGCAAGCTTGTTTCGTACAGCCAGGTGTACTGGCCATTGGATAAAAGAAAACAACCGTGATGCCCTCCGCAAGTTCAGTACCAAAATCAACACTTTGACCCATATCATCGATTACCGTGAGTGCAGGCGCATTCGAGCCGAGCTCCAATTCCTGAGCAGATACAGTTAATGACGAAATTATAGACATGAATAAGGAAAAAATATAAAAGTATATACAACGCATCCCTAGAGTATGGATTAACTTACACTTTTTCGCAAGTATAGTACACTTACTCTTGCCCTAATAACTTTTTGCAAAAACAACACGTTTACCGGGCTTGCCCGTGAAAATACACGGTACGGTTTCCTCACGAGTCACGTTTGGAATGCAACGCACCGTGACCTTGTGCTCTTTTGCGATCCGATCCTCTAAATCTGCATCACAACAAAATCCAACCGATGCGAAACCGCCATGAATTTCAGCTTGTGCCGCATTTTTAGGCGTAAAAAATTCAACAAATTCAGCCTCCGTGATTAATTCACGGGTGTTTTCCTCTCGGAAAGCCTTTGCCCGAGCAAGCATACCATCTTGAATCTCCTCTAATAAAGCCACAATTCCATCCACAAAAGCATCGCGCGGAATCGAATTTTTATCTTTTGGTGAGCGGTCGCGGCGCGCCACAAACACACTGCCTGAATCCATATCACGCGGGCCCACCTCAACCCGTAATGGGACGCCCTTCTTGATCCAACCCCAAACCTTCTCTCCACCACGAATATCACGATCATCTAACTCAACACGTACACGACCATCAAGGTATGACTGGGCCTCAAGCGCGGCTTTAAGTTCTCGACAATAATCCAAAACCGACGCTCGGGTTTCTTCTTTAGGCGTAACAGGAAGAATAACAACGTGTGAAGGCGCAATACGTGGAGGTAACACCAAGCCATCATCATCCGAATGCGTCATGATCAATCCACCCACTAAACGTGTGGAAACGCCCCAAGAAGTTGTCCATGCAAATTCCTCCTTACCCTCTGAACTGAGGTATTTGATATTACTCGATTTGGAGAAATTCTGACCCAAGAAATGGGATGTACCTGCCTGTAAGGCTTTTCTATCTTGCATCATGGCCTCAATGGCAAACGTAGCATCTGCTCCCGGAAACCGCTCTGCCTCCGTCTTTTCGCCTGTTAGCACCGGCACCGCCATATAAGTCTCCGCAAAGTCTGCATAAACATCCAGCATCTTGCGCGTTTCCTCCATCGCCTCCTCTGCAGTGGCATGCACCGTATGACCTTCCTGCCATAAAAATTCCGCAGTACGCAAAAAGACTCGAGTTCGCATTTCCCAGCGGACTACATTCGCCCATTGGTTGATCAAGAGCGGCAGATCGCGGTAAGACTGTACCCACTTAGAAAAAAGTTCCCCGATTATGGTCTCCGAAGTTGGTCGTACGATCAATGGTTCTTCCAATTGACCCGCTGGTTGCAGCTTCCCTTCCGCATCTGCTTCAAGGCGTGAATGCGTGACCACCGCGCATTCCTTAGCAAAACCCTCAACATGATCCGCTTCCTTTTGAAGGAAACTTACGGGAATAAGGAGCGGAAAGTAAGCATTCTTATGACCCGTTGCCTTAAATCTTCGATCTAACTCCTGCTGGATATTCTCCCAAATCGCATAACCCCACGGCTTTATGACCATAGAACCACGCACCGGTGATGTTTCCGCCAAATCGGCCGCTTTCACGACTTGCTGGTACCACTCTGGGTAGTCTTCCGCCCTTGTCGGAGAAATTGCATTTTGCGACTGCTTAGCCATAAGGATCACCGAACAGAGATCCGCCCTTGTCTGCAATGACAAATTGTGCCCCGCTATGCTGCGATTTATAAATCATCCAACATTATCTCGTCCTCTAAAATATTTTCGGACGGCAATAAGGTGCGCATCTTTTCAATCATTTGCGATGCCTGATCCGTAAAAACCGTGGATAAACCGTAGGCCAGCAAACCAATCAAAAACAGCACCAATAATATTTTTCCAAGATTCGTGATACATTTATAAATAACCCACAGTACCAAAAGCACGGCCACAATTAATCCAGCCCAGGCGCGCCAATCGCCAACACTTAACAATTCTATTACTTCATTCATAAGGTAATTTATTATCTAAGAAAGCCTCAGTGACATTCCCCTACGTAAGATTGCCGCATCCAGTATTGCAAGCATTCAGGCACTTTCACGCGCCCGTCTGCTTGGAGATTATTTTCCAACAAAGCTGCCAAGACTCGCGGCACTGCAAGACCCGAACCATTTAAAGTGTGCGCTGTTATCAGTTTTCCATCTGCATTTCGGTAACGAATCCCCGCCCGTCGCGCTTGAAAATCCGTAAAATTCGAGCAACTGGAAACCTCTAGCCAACGCTTCTGCCCCGCTGCAAAGACCTCCAAGTCATATTGTTTCGCGTGTGGAAATCCAATATCCCCGGTGCACATTCGCAACACCCGATACGGCAACTCAAGCTTTTGCAGCGTCCCTTCAACATTTTCGCGCAGCTTCTCCAACTCCTCCATACTGCTTTCAGCATCCGTCCATTTGACCAGTTCCACCTTATCAAATTGATGCAGACGATTCAGTCCACGAACATGCGCTCCCCAGCTGCCCGCCTCACGGCGAAAACAAGGCGTGTAGGCACAACGGCAAATCGGAAGCTGTCCTGCCTCTAATATCTCATCTCGGTAAAAATTCGTCACAGGCACCTCAGCCGTCGGGATCAAATACAGCCCCTCGTTCTCGTCCACATACATTTGACCCTCTTTATCTGGCAACTGCCCTGTCGCAGTAGCGCTTTCCGCATTCACCACAATAGGAGGGAGGACCTCTTCGTATCCATTCGCTTGTGCTTCTTGTAGGAAAAAATTTACCAATGCACGGACGAGACGCGACATCTCACCCACATAAAAGGGAAAGCCCGCACCCGTCGCCTTCACCCCCCGCGCGAAATCAATTCGCGACTCAAACCAGGGTATATCAAAATGCGGCAGGGCATGAGGAAAGGCCGCCTCTGCATCACCCCATGTCGAAGCGACTACATTATCGTTTTCACCTTTGCCCACAGGCACACTCGAATCCGGCAGATTCGGTATTTCCAAAAATGCCGCTTGAAAAGCTGCGTCCGCAGCCTTGGCATCCGCCTCCAAATCCTTCGCCTGTGCGGCCATCTCTTTCATCTCCTTCACTTTTTCCAAAAATTCCGGCGAACCCTTGACCAGACCCGCCATTTCTGTGTTTGCCGCCTTTTGTGCCGCCCGTGCACGCTCCGCTTCCGTTATCTTCTCGCGTCGCGATGCGTCTAAGCCCAAGACCGTGTCCAAGTCACAGTGAAACTTCTTCGTAGCGATGGCAGAGCGGATACGATCCGTGTCCTCCCGGAGTAACTTGATATCAATCATGGTAATCAGATTTGCGGTACTATCTTTCTGCTAGATCAACCAACCCTTCATCGCAAGGCAATAGATTCACAATAACTTTAAGCTGAGTGATTACTTAAGCAGAATTTGATCGCTTGTATTTTAAGCCCATATCCTTCAAATGTAAACATACATACATAAGCAGAAAAAAACGGACCCCTCTACTCGAAGAACCCCAACACTACTTGGCCCCGCTTAAGGAACGATAAAATCCTAGTGAAAATTATTCAGATCCTCCCAGAACTCAATGCCGGCGGCGTCGAGCGCGGAACACTCGAGGTTGGCAAATATTTAGTCGACCAAGGGCACACCTCCATCGTCATCTCTAATGGCGGACGCTTGGTCGAACAGCTCGAAGCCGAAGGCAGTCGCCACATCACCCTACCCGTCCATAAAAAACGCCTCCGCTCCCTCGCCCAAATCAAAGTCCTCTGCCGCATCCTTGAAACGGAACAACCCGACATCCTGCACCTCCGCTCGCGCTTGCCCGCATGGCTGGCTTGGCTTGCTTGGCGCAAGATGGACCCCAAGACACGCCCACGACTCATCACCACAGTCCACGGCTTCTATTCCGTCAACGCCTACTCTACCATCATGACAAAGGGAGAGCGCGTCATTTGCGTGTCCAACAGCGTCAAAAAATACGTTCTAAAAAACTACCCGAAAGTCCCCGAAGATCGGCTCACGGTCATCCACCGAGGTGTCGACCCCGAAGAATTCCCCTACGGCTACCAACCACCCTCAGAGTGGTTGTCCAAATGGCAAAGCGACTACCCCCAGCTAGAGGGTAAATACGTCGCCACCCTCCCCGGTCGAATCACCCGCTGGAAAGGCCAACTGGACTTTGTCCAAGTTATCGCCCAACTCAAAGCTAAAGGCTTACCCGCCCACGGCCTCATCGTCGGAGAGCCACACCCCAAAAAGCTGAAATTCCTCGAAGAGCTAAAAAACGCGATTCAAGCCGCCGACCTGACTAATGATATCACCCGAGTCGGCCACCGCAGCGACCTGCGCGAAGTCATGGCAGTCTCAGATGTCGTCGTTTCCTGCTCAACCGATCCCGAAGCCTTTGGACGTGTCACCCTCGAAGCCCTCAGCCTCGGACGGCCCGTTGCCGCCTACGCCCACGGCGGCGTTGCCGAACAACTCGATGCTATGCTTCCGGAAGGCAAAATCAAAGTGGGAGACGTTGCCAACGCCACGACTTTATTGGAAAAATGGACTCAAAATCCTAGCCAACCTAAGCAAGCTGATTTATTTGAACTGGAGCAAATGCTACGTAAGACCATAGAAGTTTATAATGGCAGCTTATAACACTTAATAACCCATGCGCAAAAAAACGAACATCATCTCTATTTTATGGGGACAGAAATATACAGAAATTGATGTAAATAGGCTCTTTGGAATGATCCAAAGAAACACCTCCCACGACATTGATTTCCATCTATTTTCCGACGAAGCACTTCCTGACC
>CATINC010000016.1 GCA_949524905.1 Opitutia bacterium UBA7350
AAGGGGCAGGCACCCATGGGTTGGCATTGCGTTTTTTACCGTCGAACCAATAAGGCCCGTAGTCAGTCTTGCTTTTGTATTCACTCCAGTCAGCGGGTCGGTGATGATGTTCATTCTTTCCTGTTCCGGCGACATAGTAGCCATTCTCTTTGAAGAATTCCATAATCGTCTTGGAGTTCTTTAGCACGGGGTTATCAAACCACTTAGCCCAGAATAGATTGTTGGAAGTATGGGGATAGATCCCAGTGTAAATACTTGCACGCGATGGGGCGCATACGGGATTATTGCTGTAGGCATGTTGAAAAGTCACCGCGGACTCCGCAAAGCTACACATGCGCGGCGTGAGCGCCTGAGGGTGTCCCCCATAAACGGAGCCAAAGTCATTGAGGTCATCGCAGATGATGAAGACTACGTTGGGACGTGTTGGATCGCTGCTGGTTGCATGTATTTGCCCTAGCGTTGCGACGAATAGGAACAAAGTGAAAAATGTATTTTTTAGCATAAGATAGGCATGGCCATATTGATGACTTAGGAGATGGCTTCGAGTCGGTCTCTAATCGTAAAGTGCACTAATTTGGTGGCTGTTAGGGATGATCTATTATTTCATCATCATTTCCCACCTGGACAGATCCCATTTCACTGGCGCTGGAAATGCCGCGGATTCCTTTTTCCAGATGGCTTTGAGCTGCGCTGTTTTTTCGGGGAGTTGATGGATGAGGTTGGTTTGCTCCATGGGGTCGTTGATGTAGTCATAGATTTCAAATGACTCTGGTAGGCCTTCCAAGGCATCTTTGTAGAGGTCTGGCATGATAGGACCGACATAGCGAAGAATGTAGCGATTGTCGGCAATGATGTAGCCAGCGGGTGCCTTTTCACGTGAGACATTGTGGGTGAAGAAGGAGCTCGCTCCATGGAATCCCCAGACACGAGCATGAATCCCGCCGACGGCAAAGTGATCGCGCACGGGCTCCGTCGAGCCAGTAGTGATTTGCGGCAAGAGTGATTTGCCGTCGATATCAGCAGGGACCTTGCCACCTGCAGCAGCGATTACAGTCGGAATAATATCCATCGTCGATACGAGCTGATTTAATTGCTGTGGTTCTTGAATGCCTCTTGGCCAGTGAAAAAAGAGTGGCACACGAAAGCCGCCGAGTAGGAGCATGCCCTTATGCCCACGGTAGGGGGCATTGCCGGGTAGGCAGGAAAGGTTACCAACGGAGCCGCCGTTGTCGGAGGTGAAAACGACGATGGTATTATCTGCCGCTTCGCGTTGTTCTAGATAATCGAGTAAGCGTTGCACGTTTTGATCGACGGCGTAAACATGAGCGTAAAAGTTGTCTAATATTTGAGCGCCAGAGTCGAATGGCTTCTGATATTTATCGGGTGCTTTGGGTTTGAGCGGCGAATGCACTGTGTGATAATGAAGCTGCACATAAAAGGGCTTCGCTGCGTCGAGGCTTTGCTTAATGAAGTTTAGTGCCTCATCGGTAAAGACGTCGGTGTTGTAATCTTTGATCAGCCCTGCATGGTCAAAATTCCTCCAGATGTTGGTCGCATTGTAGAAGGGTGACTCCCACTGGTTATAGCCGAAGTAGTAATCGAAGCCGTTGTTGAGCGGGTGATCCTTGAGTGCGACTGATCCTTCGAATCCTTCTGCTTTGAGTTTTTTGGATACCGCTTGATGATCCTTGTTATTGTAGTAGGTGGCATTCCAGCTGTCATCTACTTTAACGCTTTCAGGGTCTTCTACTCCCGCTGCTTTCAAATAGTTGGGGACCATCTCGTAATTGCGTGAACCCACGTGCCACTTCCCGATGTGCGCGGTGGAATAACCTAGAGTATGTAATTGTTCGGCGAGATGCGAATTTGCTTTGAGGCCATGCGCCTCGGTGTCGATGTTTCGGTAGACGCCCCATCGATTTTGCAGCACGCCAGTGGCGATACTGAGCCGTGCTGGAGCACATAAATTGCTTGAAGCAAAAGCATTATTGAACCGGGCACCTTCATCGGCGAGACGACTCAGAGTGGGACTGGCCTTACGGACGGCTTCAAAGGCTTGCTCTGGAGTATATTCTTTGCGTTGAGCAACATGTTCTAAGAGCGCAGGATCGAGATCATCAATCGTTAGGCCTCTGGCGTAAGTTTCGAGCTGAGAGTAGCCAAAGTCGTCAAGCATCACGAAGATCACATTTGGCTGACTT
>CATINC010000017.1 GCA_949524905.1 Opitutia bacterium UBA7350
AAATGGTGGAGGTGGCGGGAGTCGAACCCGCGTCCCTCGTGCTTTTACGCGTGGCGTCTACATGCATAGCTTTTAATTTATTGTCGTCCCTGAAGCGCTGTAAAAGCGAGCTTTTCAGTTTCCAGGCTCTCTAAATACAACTGATAATCGAGAGCCGTCTCATCAGTTATGGCCTGCTAGTCGTCGCCGCTAGCCCTTAGCAGGTGTCTGGGTAGCAACGTTGCTGAACTATGCAGCAAGAGCGAATTGTTCTTCGCCAATTAATATTTGTAATGGATTGATACGGAGCCTCCATTATCTCCGACATGCAGCCGCGCGCTAGGACACAAGGTCGAATCCGGTACACCCCCTCAATGATATGAAAATTGAGCAGTCTTTCCGGAAAGAACTTGATGCGTAGGCATCGGTTCTTTCAAAGAGCGAGCGGTAAGTTGGCAGAGCGGGTATAAAATTGCAAGATTGGAAGGGGGTCGCCCTTTTACTTGAGATCGCCAAAGCCGCCGGGGAGGGTCTTGAGTTGTTCCTTGAGGGCGTTTTGCATGGCTTTGAGCACGGGGGCATACTTGGGGTTTTGGGCGAGGTTCTTTTGTTCGTTGGGATCTTGGGCGAGGTTATAGAGTTGATCGCGTTCGAAATAGGCGGGGTAGGATCCGGTGGATTTTTTTTCAGCATCGCCTCCGCCGGGGATGGCGGTGAGGTGGCTGAAAGGTTTCGTGGGGTCGTCGGTGACGATATTGAGGTGTCGGCGTTTGCGTTTATCATTCCATTCGTTGAGGACTGTGCGGCGTTCTTCGAGGGTCATGTTTTCGAGGTGTTTGGGGTAACGGATCGCCATGTATTTCCAGTTGCCGACTCGTATGCCTCGGGCGTATCCGAGTTCAAAGTATAGGCTGCGTAGGGAGGTGGGTTTTTGTCCCTCGAGGTACGGGAGGAAGCTTTGTCCGTCGAAGGTATATTGGGTGTGATCTACTTGGGCGAGGTCAAGGATGGTGGGGGCAAAATCGACGTTTGACACGAGGGTATCTGAGGTGCTGCCGACGGGGAAACCGCCCTTGCGCCAGACGATGCTTGGGTTACGGACGCCGCCTTGATAAACGGTTCCTTTGGCGCGTTGTCCGTGGTCGTTGAAGAAGAAGATAACGGTATGATCGATTTGACCGTTGGCTTCGAGGGTATCGAGGAGGGCACCGAGGGCGTCATCGAGCCAGAGGATATTGGCGGTGTTGTCGTTGACGGGTAGACCGGCGGCGCGGAGTCGTTTGGGGATGGTATCTCGGGCGGGTTGGACTTTTAGGGGTTCATCAAGGTAGCCGATTGCGGTGAGGCGGGGGTCGGCATTCCAGGAGCGTTTTTCTTGGGTGGGTCCGTGGGGGACGGTGGTTGCGAAGTAGAGGAAGAAGGGTTGGGTGTGTGTTTGGTTTAGAAATCGCACGCCGGCGTCGGTGATCCAGTCCATATTTTGAACGGCAACTTCGTGAAGTCCGAGAAAGGAGGGGTTGTTATGATATACGCTATCGGCGAAATCGAAGCCGATTGCTCGCATGGCTTGGCGGGTGTGGTCGTGATTTGCTTTGAGCTGGGCTTTATTTGCGGGGTCTTTGGCGCTGGCATCGAAGTTTGCAAATCGTTTAAGGCCTTCGACTTCGACAACATGATTTTTACCGGCCATGCCGGTTGTGTAGCCTGCTTTTTTTAGGAGGGCGGGGAGGGTCTGGTCGGTGGGGAGGATGTGGGTATTAAATTCGACAACGCTCTGGCCATTTTTTTTGGTGTTTTGTTTGAAGTATGGGTTTTGGGCACGACTCGCGAAGTTACCGGTTAAGACATTATACCGGCTGGGGGTGCAGACGGGTGAGACGACATGCTGTTGGAGCATGAGGGTGCCTTCACGGGCGAGGCGGTCGATGTTGGGAGTGAGGTTTTTGTCTTTGCCTTGGGAGAGGCAGTTGAAGTGCTGGGGCAACATGTCATCGGCAATAAAGAAGATAATATTTGGACGCTCGGGGGTGTCTGCCATAGCCTGGATGCATGGGTTGAGGAAGCTCAGGGAGGCGATGATGATGCTGAGTAATTTGTGACTGTTTTTCATGCCGGATTTTGTTGGTTTAGATATTTTTAAAGGTATTGATAAAGCGAAATAGTTTTTTGGAAAGTTGGCTGGCGACCGCTTTGTAATGGGGGTCTTTTACGAGGTTGCGTTGCTCGAGGGGATCGTCGGTATAGTCGTAAAGTTCGGTGGCGGTGATTTGGTCGCCGGGTTTGGCGCCATCTCCGCCGGTTTCAAACCAGGCAACGAAGCGATAACGCTCATTGCGAAGGGCGTAGCCCATTTTCTTTCCGCGCGGAAATTGACTGATGGCAAATTCGCGGGTGAGTTGGTTTTTATCGTGAATCGTGGGGGCGAGGCTGATGCCATCGAAGTGATTGGGAAGGGGAATGCCGGCGAGATCGCAAAGGGTGGGGTAGAGGTCTACTAATTCGGCCGGCATGCTGGTTGTTTGTGCTTTGTTGCCGGGGGCGGAGATCATCAAGGGTACTCGGGTGGCTTGTTCGTAGTTGGTGTGTTTGCACCATAAGCCGTGGTCGCCTAGGTGCCAGCCGTGGTCTCCCCACAGGGCAATGATAGTATTTTCGGCGAGGCCCAATGTTTCGAGTTGATCAAGAATTTTTCCAATTTGGGCATCGATGTAGGCCACACAGGCGTAGTAGCCGTGGATCAGTTCGCGTTGGGTGGCTGCGTCGATGGGGCCTTGCGCAGGGATACCGTTGTAGGATCGTAGCTCGGAACCGTCGTGGAGGGCGTAGCTGGGGGCACCCTTGGGTGCTGCCTGAAAGGGAGCTAGTTCAATGGCTGTGCGATCGTATAAGTCCCAATATTTTTTAGGGGCGACGAAGGGTAAGTGCGGCTTTTTGAATCCGACTGCGAGGAAGAAGGGCTGCCTTTTTTGTGCAAGTTTGCTGAGCGTTTTGACTGCGTGCGCGGCGATGGCGCCGTCGTCGTAGGCATCATCTGGAACGGCTTCGGCCTCTACAACGGGCCATGCTTCGCCTTGGAAAAGTTTTTTGTTGAGGGCGTTCCAATTTGAATTACTCAGGTGGGCCGCCATTTGTTTGCTTTTGGGGTTGTGGTAATGCGCCTTGGGTTTACCGGTGGCGGAGTTGTAATCGAGGTGCCATGTTTGGGAATAGGGCACGCTCCAGGAGCGTTTGTCGGAGCCTTTATCCACACTGCGGGGGTCGAATATTTTGCCCATGCCGACGGCGTGATAGCCGTTGTTTTTAAAATATTCCGCGAGGGTTTGAATATCGGGGTGAATGCTGCGGATTTTGGTTTTAAGATCCCAAACTTTGGTAAAATCGGGGTATCGACCCGTCATAATACTGGCTCGGGAGGGACCGCAAACTGCTTGCTGGCAGTGGGCGTTTAGAAAGGTGGTCCCCTGGGCAGCGATGCGATCCATTGCGGGGGTGTTTACTTTGCTACCGTAGGCGCTGAGGGTAGGCTTTAAGTCATCGACCGCAATGAAGAGGATATTGGGTTTTTGGGTCGCCACGCAGGCGGCTGCTAGGCAGAGCGCGGTGGTATAAAAATTTATTCTGCTATAAATTTTCATTCGAGTCCGGTGCGGAAGATGAATCCGAGGTCATCTAAGTAAATTTCTCCGGTAACCGGCGCGTTTGCTTGAATTTGAAAGCGGAGCGCGTAAAGCTTTGCCATGGCATTGAGTAGGTCGGGATCTTTTAGGGTAAAGGCAAAAGTTTTCCATTCTCCCTTGATGGCATTTAGGGGAACAGAGCCGATGGGAATCCAGTGATTGGCGTCGCTTTGTAGGACGAGGTTGATACGCGCTTTGGGGTCGGCACACTTGAGGTTATGGGCGGCCCGAATTTTTCCAAGTACGCCGCTGGCGTTTTCAAAGGGCAGCTCTTCTCTTGGTAGGGGTTCGAAGTGGAAGAGGAGATCGGCATCGCGGGCGGGGAGGGCATTGAAAAGGCTTGCCGCGGCTACATGTTGGTTGGGTCGAATGGAGGTCTTCGACATGAGATTAAAGGTGCTTTTTGCGTTCCATTCATCAACCGGGTTGTCGAAGGTCCAGTAAATGTGCGCGCGCTCTTGTAGGGCAACGAGCTCAATTTCGTTTTGGGTCGAGAGGGTGGCTGATTTTGCGTGAAGGGTTATTTTGCCTGGGCCGGTGGGCTGAATCAGGAAGGGAGCGGCGGCGTTTTTGAGGACGAGTCGCTTCGTCTTTATTTTTGCAGGGCCTTGAACGCTGATCTCAATGGGGCCGTAATTTTTAAGCGAGGGAATTTGTTTTTTGGGATCGTGGGCTACAAGCCAAGCTTCAATGGGTTGATCTGCGGCGACACGTGGGGGGAGGAGGAACTCAAGTTTTGGCTGGATTTTAGCTGATATTTGAGGGCTTGGGTTTTCGTCGGGTAGAAGCCAAGGCAGTTCTAGGACGCAAAGGCTGAATGGTGGCAGGGTGATCGTATTATTTTTTCCAAGTGCGATGGCTTGGGTGTGGGGCGGTAGGCTCCAAAGGGGCTTATGGGCATGGGGGTCCCAAAAGTATTGAGCGTTGGAAAAGGTGTGGAGTTTTCCGGAGGTGGAGGCTTCGCTGTTTGGAATGCGAAGGTTTAGGGCTTCATCTTCTGAAGTGTTGATGAGCATGATTTGGAGGCCTTCATCGGATCGGGTGACGAAACTTTTGATCTGTTTATGGCCCTTTATATTTGATTTTACTAGTTGGTCGCCCATGAGGTTGCCCCACATCCAAAGCGCCCAGTATTGGCTCTTTGGGGTGATGATGTCCTTGTATTGATTGAAGTAAAAGGCACTGTGACCGCCTTCTTTTAGGGAGGTGCTCAGGTCCCATTGGTTTGCGAAATCAATCCCTTCTTCAAAGAGGGCGCCGATCCAGAGGGCGGACCAGATTCCGTTGATGAGTTCGGCGGTATCGCGGTCTTCATTTACCTTGATGTTCCATTCCGTGATGCCGATTTCAATTTGTTCTTTGCGCTGAGGTTGGTAGGTTTCAATCCATTGATGCACGGTGCGGGCAGCTTTGCGCATCTCATCAATAGCGGCGAACTTTTCACCGCTGTCTTTGGTATTAACGCCGACGGGGTAGGCGTGTATGCTTACAAAATCGAGCGCCTCACCGCTGTCTCGGATGAGTGCCTCAACAAAATCGAGGGCAAGGTCGGAACAGGCAGGTCCACCCAATTTAATGCTGGGGTCTTCCGCGCGCATGGCTTCTGCGAATTGGAGGAATCGTTGGGCGTAAATTTCGCCCGTCATCGTGGAGCCGTCGGCTAGGCGATGCCCAATTTCCCAGTCGCCGTTGAGTTCGTTCCCAACTTCCCAATAGCGGACGCCATAATTATGGGTGTGGTTTGCCCATTTGACCCATTCTGCTGCCATGTTTGGAGTGCCGGAGCCGACGTTGACGGTGACCATGGCTTCCGATTGGACATCTTGGATCCAATCGTGCTGAGTTTTAACATCAAGCTCACCGTGGTAGTCGGCGAGTTCGCGTTTTTCGCCATGTATCCTAAAGCCTTTTTTGTAAGCGCGGTAATCTATTTCCCAGATACCATTGGCAGTGCGTTTGGAGGCATCGAAATTTCTGGGTTGATGATCATCGCCAATCCGTACGCCGTTACCATTCCAGTAATATTCATTGGACCAAGAACCGCCAGGGATGCGTATGCTGGCGGGTTGCCAAGTGCGGATGTAGTTTTGGAAGCGGGCGTCTTCAATGGTATCGGAACGGCTCCAAAGGGATAAATTGGTTCCGATCAAACGGTGATGGTTGGTGTTTTGAAGGAGGGTATCGGCCTCGATGTAGAGGATGGCATCGATGTTGCCAGCGAGAGAAAAGACATGACTCGCAATTATTAAAGTAATACTAACGATAATATTTCTGTTTATTTGAATCGGCATGCAATCGTGAAATTTTACTGGGCTGAAGCGTTTATTGAGTCTTTGCGACAATACTTTTTGGGTAAATGTAATTTTGCATTTAAGTCGTTTTTTAAAAAACTGAATAAACGCAATTTGGATTTACACTTCGTTCTCTCATTAGTTCAGCTAGATTTATAACATCGTAACTCCCTTGTCGTTAAGGACAATCATCTCAATATAATACTAAATGAGTCAATCGGACAATCATTTGGCGCAGGTCGCTTCAAAAGACCGAGTTCCTTTTCCAAAGAAACTAGCCTACGCCTTGGGGGGTCCGGTTGATATTTTATCGGTATGGGTGCTGGTGAGTATTGCTTACCCACTGTTCAATATGGAGTTAGAGATGCGTCCTCTGTACGTATCGATCATATTGATGTCGCTGCGTCTGTGGGATGGGATTATTGACCCAATTATGGGTTGGATATCGGACAACACCCGGACGCGCTGGGGGCGCCGCCGGCCGTTTATATTTGTAGGCGCAATTTTATCGGCACTCACATACCCATTGATTTTTTGGTTTCCAGTGGGGCTGAGTCCGGAGCAGAATATGTTGTGGGTGATTGGTTTTGGGATTATCTTTTATACCTGTTTTACGGTATGGGCCATGCCCTACCAGAGTATGCTGATGGAGATGACACCGGACTATCATGAGCGCACGCGCGTCACGGAGGTAAGGGGTTATTTTCAAACTTTGGCAGGTCTGTTGAATGGATGGATTTGGTGGATTACGCTGCGGCCGCTGTTTTTTATATCGGATCCGGGGACGGGAGAGCTTGTAGCGAGCACGGCAAACGCGATGCGTTATGTGAGTCTGGGGATAGCGGTCTTTATTTTGATCGGGGGTTTGATTCCGGCAATTTTTGTTAAGGAGCGCTATTATGAAAAAATACGAGACCGCCAAAAAAGAATCAGTTTAAGTAAGAGCTTGAAGGAGACTTTTTCCAACCGAGCCTTTGTTGTGCTCTGTTGCTTTACGCTATTTTTCTTATTGGGGACGGCAATATTTGATAGTTTTGGTCGCTATGTCGGCACGTATTACGTCTTGGGTGGGGATTGGGATCGAGGGTCTTTCTTTGCCGGATGGGGCACGCTTGTTTACACTGGTTTTAGTTTAAGTTTTATACCGATATTTCGTCGATTATCCGAGCGGATCGGGAAAAATAAATGTCTGACGATCTCGGTATTTGTGGTTTTGATATCGGCAACCACAACCTGGTGGACCTTCACGCCTAACTTCCCTTGGTTGATGTTAATTAATACTGCCTTTATTGGTGCTGGTTACGCGGGCTTATGGTTGATGTTGCCCTCTATGCAAGTGGATGTCGTGGACTTTGATGAGTTGAGAACGGGGGAGCGTCGCGAGGGTGGCTTCGCGGCAATTTTTTCATGGATTCTCAAGTTGAGTTTTTGCGTGGGATTTTTGATATCCGGACCCTTGCTGGAGTGGACAGGCTTTGATGCGAGCTTGGAAGGAGCCCAGCCGGATGCGGTCTATCGCAATATGCGGATAGGTTATATTTTGATACCGGTGGGTGCATTATTGACGGCACTCTTACTTTTGAAATTCTTCCCGATTAACAAAGAGAAAGCGGCGGAGATCCGTCGAGCACTGGAAGCGCGACGCGGGGAGGTGTGAGCCGTGTTTGCGCTATCATTTTTAGAACCGTTATACCTACAAAAACACCGAGAGTCTGAGCTTAATTGAATAAAAAACGATACGAATTTTGTTTTCACCGCACAATTTAGCTAGGGTTTGACGTTTTTAATAAATAAAAAATAGATCCATGAAACGATTATTTTTCTCAATCATTCTTATATACCTTCCCTTGTTGTGTCTTGCAGAAAAAGCCACTCAATCAGATAATTCTGAAAGGCCTAATATTTTGTTCATCGCGGTGGATGATTTAAAACCAACGCTTTCTAATTATGGGGATGCCGTTGCCATAACTCCAAATTTTGAACGATTAGCGGCAAGGGGAGTCACTTTTTTAAATGCCCATTGCCAGCAAGCGGTCTGCGGTCCGTCAAGAGCCAGTGTAATGACGGGGCTGCGCCCGGATCAAACCCGTATCTGGGATTTAAAGACCAAGATCCGCGATGAAAATCCAGACGTTGTGACGATCCCGCAATGCTTCAAGGCGCATGGCTACAACGCCGTTGGGGTGGGTAAGATTTTTGATTTTCGTTCAGTGGAAGGTCATCGATTGGATGATGCGGTTTCCTGGAGTCGACCATACGTCGTATTTGATAAAAATCCAAAGAGTGAATTCGGGCTGGTAAACCCCGACTATGTTCGTTGGGTGCGTAGCAAGAAAAAAGCAAAGCTTGAGAGCGGTGATAAAACCCCTTTGAAAAAAATACTGGGAGGCTCGCCACCTTTTGAGGGGAGTGAGGACGTGGCTGACGAAGCTTACGATGATGGGCAGATTGCGAGGTCAGGCGTAGCGCTACTGAAGGAATTGGCTGCAGAGGCGGAGCCATTTTTTCTAGCAGTGGGGTTTAAGAAGCCACACCTTCCATTTGTCGCGCCCAAGCAATACTGGGATCTATATGAAGCAGTCGCATTTGAGCCGCACTCCTTGCGAGAACGACCAGAAGGGTCGCCGGAGTATCATCACCAACCCGGTTGGGAATTGCGAAACGGTAGTTATTCGGGCGTACCTTTGCTCAGTGAGGGTGGGAATTTACCGGATGAGACAGCAATATCTCTCATTCATGGATACTACGCCTGTGTGTCTTTTATAGATGCACAACTGGGCAAACTTTTGGATGCACTAGAAGCTACTGGAGAAGCCGATAATACCATCATTGTTTTATGGAGCGACCATGGCTACCACTTGGGCGATCACGGAATGTGGTGCAAACACACAAATTACGAGCAGTCGACCCGTGTGCCTTTAATGGTCGTGGATCCGCGTGACCCTGAGTATCTTGAGGGCGTCAGCGCCTCGGCTTCAGTTGAGTTAGTGGATATTTTTGCAACACTCTGCGATTTGAGTGAGATCCAGGCTCCAGATGGAATCGAAGGCACCAGTCTTAAACCCATTCTCCTTAAAAATACCCTAGAGGTGAAGCCGGCATCTATGAGTCAGTTTCCACGTTATTTTGAGGGGCGTGAGATAATGGGCTATAGTTGGCGCACGAAGCGATACCGTTACATTGAGTGGGAAGATACGGGCTTTCGAGAGGGCGGTACGCATGGTGCGATTTTGGAAGTGGAGCTTTACGACTATGCCCGAGACCCAAACGAAACGCGTAATTTGGCAAACGACCCCAATTATGCGGACGTTTTGTTGGATATGGAGCGCTTGGCCCGTGGGCGTAAGCATTGAGGGGGTAGCAAAACGACGTCCCTTGAGTATGCTTTATGGGAGGCATCAAAAGATGCACACTTTCTGCAATCATGGCGGTGGGGCGATCGTGTAAGTGCGCTTCACTGTTCTTGTATCTAAGAGGGTTATTGCAGTTTTTTTTTGCAGACATTTTATAGGTGCAAATCAGTACCTAAACACTCTAGGCTGTTGCAAAGATAAAACGATGTCTCTTTCTACAAAATATACCTACCTTATTACCTTAATGTTTGTTAGTTACTTGGGTGCAGTTGCGCCTGAGGTTTTGCCAATACCGAAAGGAAAACCTTTGCGGGTGATCGCAGCAAATTACTACTCCGAGGGGAATGTCTACATTGGAGGCACCAGTGGTTGGCATAAGCCCTCTCGAACTTCTGGGCTGTTGGATCGTGAGTTTAACTACATAACTCCAGAAAATGATTTTAAGCACCAGATGGTGCACCCAAAGCCCGGAGTCTGGAATTGGAAAGCAGCAGATGCATGGGTCAAGAGTGCCGCTGAACACGATCAACTCATTCGAATTCATGGACCGATCAGTCCACAATGTTCAAAATGGGCCAAGGGAGACGATCGCACTCCGGAAGAGTTGAGGCAGAGCCTTGTTGAATTTATGACGGCGCTATGTCAGCGCTACAATGGGATACCGCAGGTGAAGTGGATGGATGTTGTGAATGAAACGATTGAACCCAACAAAAATGTGTGGTTTGGGCCGAGACCAGGAGTGGATCGCTGGGAGAACCCTTGGACGCAGTTGGGCTATGATGAGAGCGATCCCCTGCGGCCGCCGAGCTACATCAAATTAGCTTTCGAAATTGCAAACGAGCATGCGCCTGACATTGAACAAATCATCAATCAGCACGGTAGCGTGAAGCCCGTTGTTTGGGATCGAATCTTTGATTTGGTGGAGTATCTCCGCAGTCATGGTTTGCGCGTTGATGGAATCGGGTGGCAGGCACACGTGAACCTTGGTTGGGAAAAGGAGGGGACAAATCTAAAAGATCTTGAGACTTTGATTGAGCGTGCTCATGCCCATAATCTGTCCTTTCATGTAACTGAAAACAATGTCTGGCTTCGTAAGAAAAAGGACTACGAGGCTCAGGCTAAGACCTTTGCCGCGATTTTGCGTACGCTCTTGAGTAAGCGTGATACGGGTATGGTTACCTGGAATGTTTGGAATTTAAGCGATGATGATTCTTGGGCTCAGAATCGGCATTTAGATGGTTGTATTTTTGATTACAATTATGCTCCCAAGCCTGCTTATTATGCCCTCCAAAAGGTGCTTTTGGAAATGAGATAAGGGGCGTTCTATTTGCCTTTATTGGGTTCTATTGCGCCCAGCTCAATTAAACTAGAATTTAAGAGATCTGACAAGTGAGCGCAGATTGGTTTTTCAGGGTGAAATAGATTTTGATGCTCCCCAGGGTCAGCGTCCAGGTCGTAGCATTCGTAGTAAACCTCTGGGAAGTAAAATTTAATGAGTTTATATTTCCCAAGACGTAGAGCACTGGAGGCGGTATCGCCGGTGCTTCCGGGTCGTGGCCTTGGATTGTGCCATAAAATGGGATCACGCTTAAGGGGTTTACCTTTGAGTGCGGGCACAATGCTGACGCTATCAATAGAATGATCTGGCTCTGGCTTGAGTTTAGCTGCCTCTAGGCAGGTGGCGTAAAGGTCGGTTCCAGTGACAATTGCCTCATTGATTTCTCCAGGAGCAGTGATACCCGGCCAGCGGATAATGAAGGGTACGCGTATGCCACCCTCGTAAAGGTGACCCTTGCCAGCACGAAAGGGGAGATTGCTAGTCGCTAGGGGACGCTTATTGCTTGAGCCTCGATTGGAGAGGCCGCCATGGTCGGAGGTAAAAATGACCAAAGTATTATCGGCTAGTTTCATTTCGTCGAGCGTCTTGAGAATTCGCCCCATGCTGTCGTCAGTGCTGCGAATCATTGCGGCGTACGTCGCATTATCCTGTGTTATCTTAGTGTTGCCGTCTCGCTGGCTGAAGGCTTCTTTTTTTTGCGAACTCAGTTTGCTTTTGAAATAGTGAACCTGATTCTTTTTTGCTTCGAAGGGTGTATGCACGGCATAATGAGCAAGCACTGCGAAGAAGGGTTTTTTGCTTCCTGAGGCAGCGTGTTTTTTGAGGTAAAGAATAGTTTCATCGGTCAGTCGGTCGGTCAGGTATTCGCCTACGGGAGCATCATTGAGGCCCTCAATTTTTTTGGCTTTGTGACTTTGATTTTTAGTTTGGTTGTAGGGAGCAAAGTAGGAAAGGGGCGCGCCAGCGGCTCCACCTGCAATATTGATATCAAAACCTTGTGCTTGTGGTAATGCTTCAGGATTTTTTGAGAGGTGCCATTTGCCTACAAATAAGCTTGCGTAACCCCCCTCCTGAAGGGCTTCTGCGAGGGTACGTGTTTGTGGGGCGATGCCATAGGTGTCACCGGGGCAACCGTCACGCGCGGGAAAGCGTCCTGTAAATAAACCGTAGCGTGAGGGAACACATCGCGGGTGTGCGGCGTAGGCTTGAGTGAAGCGTTGACCTTCTTGGGCGAATTGGTCGATGATCGGCGTTTCGTAAAAAGTAGAACCATAGCAACCGAGATCACGTGCGCCGAGGTCATCTACAAGGAAAATGAGGATATTGGGCCTTGCTTGTTTGTCAGCTATTGTGACCTCTGCCCAAGTAACATTCCCAAAGAGCAAAAGTAGCACGCTCGATAAAAAAATTTTACTAATAAAAGATATCATTTATGACAGTATATCTTATGGATGCCGAATCCGAAAAACATTTTTAGCCTATAAATTATTGTTTTTAACTGCAAAAGCGAAGATTCGATCAGGCATCTTGCATTTCGTTCTGACTGAATTTAACTCGGTATTCTCGGGGGGACATTTTGGAATCGCGTCGAAAGGCACAACTCAAATTAGAGCTGTTGCTATACCCACAATCTAAGGCAATAGATTCAATTTTATCGTTGGTTTCTGTGAGTAGACGTTTGGCCTTATCAAGGCGTACACGTCTGAGCTCTGAAGCAGGGGTGCGCGTGAGGTGTTGCTCAAAGGCTTTTTCTAATCCGCGTTTTGAGAGACCTGTATGTGCGGCAATGTCTTCGATGGTAATGGGTTCGCCAAAATGTGCTTTGATATAACGAAGGGCGATAAAAACAGCAGGATGATCGACTGCAAGAATATCGGTGCTCTGGCGACTGACAATTGCATGAGGCGCAATTAGAGTAGGAGCGGCATTATTATTGATTTCCTTCTTCATCAAACGATTGAGTTGATGGGCGGCCTGGTAGCCAACTTTTTCAAGGCGGGTACGGACACTCGAAAGGGGCACTGGGGAACTTTCGCACAGAAGGTCAATGTTGTCGACCCCAAGCACGGCGACTTCCTCGGGTACATGAATACCAGCACGGGTGCATATTTCAATCAGGCTGGCAGCGAGGTTATCCTGGCCCGTGAAGACAGACAGGGGGCGTGGGATATTATTAAGTTGATCCAGAATATCCTTTTGGTGGGACTTCCATTGAGTCAGCACTTTTCGCGCTGATTGTTTGATCTCAAAGATTTGCTCCCGCGGGATACCGCGACTGCGTAAGTCAGCGAAGTAGGCATCTCGGCGAAGGATATTTACGGGGACATCTTCCCATGAATAATAAGCAAAGAATTTGTAACCTCGATTAAGGAAATGGTCAGCCGCCATTTTACAAATAGCGGTATTGTCAACGCCAACTCGAGGAATCCGATTCGGCATATCAATGTAGCTGATATCCACGATTGGCATCCGCAGTGATTTGATGAGATCCTCAAATCCCGGTGCACAACAAGTGATGGCTCCATCGCCCGGCCAGCCATTTGGGGTGAAGCGACCGTTGGCCATGAAAGGCGACAAATGCCAACTGTGTTCACGAGAGTAACGAAAAATTCCTCGCAGAACACGCTCATCATACCAGTCCATGGCAACAATAATAGATGGCTGACTGCTTTTAGGTTTTTCTAGCTTTAACTTGCCTGGGGCGGGGCTGCTCTTTTTCACGTAATATTACCTAGGGTATTTTTGCATTTAAATCAAATTAAATATCATTGCGTAAATACCTAAGTTATGAGGCTTAAAGATTTGCAATTACAGTTACTTAAAAGTTTAATATTTAAATAATAAAACTAAAAAAAGAGGTAAATATGAATTATTTAAATAAAAATATCCTTTCGGGGCTCATGATTTCGATACTGACCCCGATTCTCTTTTTGATGACTCCAACAGAGGCAGATGAATCGGAGGGCAGTCAAAGCTTAGAGATTATTGTGCCGGAATCTGAAGCAGCAATGACCGAGGAAAACGGCGAAACTGCAAAAATTGATGGCGAAGAAATTTTTCTCTTAAAAGATTTTGTGGGTTGGCGGGGTCAGTTGAAGAAGGGCCGTGGTAATCCTAAGTACAGTTTTCAATTGACTGCGGCGAACCTTTTTGATGCTCGTGATTTGGTTGCGACAGGCAACAATGCACGTTACACAGATGGCCGTAGGTTATCTTTGAAAGCCTCCATTCAAATTTTAGTTCTAAGCCATTTTAATGTCCGGTATCCTAGCCCTTATTTTTGCTTTAGGCAGCACCTCACTCCTAATTGCGAGTCAGCCCAATATCCTCATTCTTTCAGTGGATGATCTGCGCCCCGAGTTGAGGTGCTACGGAGCGGAGCATATGGTGACGCCTAATATAGATGCTTTAGCTGAGACCTCGATGCAGTTTGACCAAGCCTACACACAATTAGCGGTCTGTCTTCCGTCGCGGATCAGTTTGTTTACGGGCATGTCACCTGACTCAACCGGGGTGCATGATTTGCAGACGGATTTTCGCAAGACTATCCCCAGGGCCGTTACCTTACCGCAACACTTTGAGCAACAGGGCTATCACACCATCGGTATGGGTAAAGTTTTTCACAGTGAAAAATGGCGCGAATGGACGCAGTGGATCGACACCGGAAAAATTCCCGGTGTAAAGGTTTATCATAACCCAAAAACAGATACAAAAATCAAAAAACTTAAGGCTGAAGCGAGGAAGAAAGGTTTAAAGGGGAAGGCCTTGCGTCGTTACACCAAAGGGCCAGCTTACGAGTGGGCCGATGCTCCGGATTCAAGTTACCACGATGGAGCCATGACGGATCGAGCCATCAAGGCCTTAGAGGATGTGGGCGACCAACCATTTTTCATGGTGGTAGGCTACAAGAAACCCCACCTGCCTTTTGTTGCCCCCAAGCAGTATTGGGATCTTTATGATTTTGAAAGTGTTCAACTGCCCGATAACTACTACAAGCCTAAGGGAGCGCCGCAAGTCTCCTTAATGAACTGGGGCGAACTCCGCGCCTTTGAAGGCATACCTGCCAAGGGGGCAGTCGATCCTCTAACGGCCCGCCGTTTGATTCACGGTTATTACGCTTCTGTAAGTTTTGTGGACGCTCAGATCGGGCGTTTAATGGATGCTCTGAAAAAGCATGGCTTAGCAGAAAATACCATTGTGGTGCTCTGGGGTGACCATGGCTGGAAACTTGGAGAGCATGCCATGTGGTGCAAGCACACCAACTTTGAAATTGATACGCGGGTGCCTTTTTTGATTCGGGCACCTGAAGCGTTAGGCTTTAGCGGCAGAACGAGTGCGCTGGTGGAATCCTTAGATTTATATCCCACCCTTTGCGAATTGGCGAATGTTCCCATTCCAAAGCAATGCGAGGGCACGAGTCTGATGCCCTTATTTAAAAACCCAGATGGAGAGTGGGATGCGTTAGCATACTCACAATACCCTCGCGCAGGGGGTATCATGGGCTATTCGGTGAAATCGCCAACTGGGCGTTACACCGAGTGGATAAAAGAGGCATCTGGTATTGTGGTTGCCAAAGAGTATTATGATCATCTAGTAGATCCAAATGAAAATAAAAATAGGATTGATGAAGCTGCATATGCAGATGAAATTGAGCGTTTATCCACTCGGATAAGAAAAAAACGCCAATAACTAAAAGATGTCATTTAAGAAGAACTTTGTCTGGGGTGCCGCAACTGCATCCTATCAAATTGAGGGTGCTGCTTCCAAAGACGGTAAGGGTCCGAATATTTGGGATGCTTACTGCGAAATTCCCGGTAATATTAAGGACGGTAACTCTGGAGATATCGCCTGTGATCACTATCATCGCTATAAAGAGGATGCGGCCTTGATGTCACAGATTGGTCTGAAGGCATACCGTTTCTCGCTTTCCTGGTCGCGAATACTGCCGGAGGGTACGGGTACGATCAATAGCAAGGGGCTTGATTTCTATGACAATCTGGTGGACGCGCTCTTAGAAAAAGGCATCGCTCCTTACGCGACGCTCTTTCATTGGGACTTGCCCCAAGCACTCCAACTGCGCGGTGGGTGGCTCAATGCCGATATTCCAGAGTGGTTTGCGGAGTATACTCAAATAGTTGCTGAGCGTTTATCGGACCGCATTAAATATTGGTTTACCTTGAATGAACCCCAGTGTTTTATTGGGCACGGACTTCTCAATGGGACCAAGGCACCCGGTCTTAAGTTAGAACTCAGCGATGTACTGTTGGCGACGCACCATAGTTTGCTGGCACATGGCCGTGCTGTGCAGGCCATTCGAGCCGCCGATGCCAGTGCAAAAATTGGTGCCGCCCCAACGGGTTCGGTCGCTTTTCCAAAATCTGAAACGGAAGCCGATATCAATGCAGCGTATCAAGCTACTTTTTCCGTACCGGGAGAGGGAGATTTAAATCCTGGAGGTAAGAATGCTTGGCTTATTTCCGACGAAGCTACTTGGAATATTGCTTGGTACGCAGACCCTATTTTTCTGGGTAAATATCCAGAAGAAGGTTTAGCCGCTTTTGGGGACAAGGTGCCGCGTTACACCGATGCGGACATGGCTATCATTAGCCAACCGCTTGATTTCTGCGGCATTAACCTCTACAGTGGTTGGCAAGTTGAAGCCAGCACTGAAGGCAATCGCTGGGAAGAAGTACCCATGCCGCAGGGGGATCGATTGACCGCATTTAAGTGGCCAGTCACGCCAGAAATTCTGTATTGGGGGTCACGCTTTTTTTATGAGCGCTACAATAAACCCATATACATCACAGAAAATGGCATGTCGGCTCATGACTGGGTGGATCTTGATGGGGCGGTTCGCGATCACCAGCGTATTGATTTTGTGCGACGTTACCTCCGGGAATTTCGC
This sequence comes from Opitutia bacterium UBA7350, assembly GCA_949524905.1. Lineage (GTDB taxonomy): Bacteria > Verrucomicrobiota > Verrucomicrobiia > Opitutales > Coraliomargaritaceae > UBA7445. Next base: position 16,545 of record CATINC010000017.1, read on the forward strand.
AGAGCAGCGGGTGAGGGTATTCCGGTAGAGGGTTATTTCTTATGGTCACTCATGGATAATTTTGAATGGGCAGAGGGATACCGTGAGCGCTTTGGTATTATTCATGTGGACTACGAAACGCAGGAGCGACGCCTAAAAGAATCTGCTAAATGGTATGCCACTGTCATCGCAGAGAATGGGGAGAATTTGTGACCCTCTTGGACTAAGCTTAAGGCAGGCAAATCCGAACCCAGTCCAGATTTACCCCGGTATCTGGGAAGGCTACGATTTTTAAGTCGGCTTCTTCGCCAGCCTCAAAGGATACATTTACAGTAAGGGTACTCCATGAATCATCGCCGCCGGTCGCAGGAAAAAGTTGATCGCTGAGGGTCTCGACGGTTCCTAGGGAATCATTCCGAGAAACCAGGCGAAGGAGGCGATCACTCCCGCTGGCGTAGTGAATTTTTACGGCATAGGTATCGTTTTTGGGAATGTAGATACTCTCAGCGCGTGCCCATATTCCAGTTCCGGCGCCAATAGGAAAGGACGCATAGCCCGTGCCTTTGTAACCTGGTTCATCCGTGGCGACACTCACGCCTCCGCCCCTGGTGCCATCTTCAAATTCATAATGCCCAATGAGTGCTTCAAGAGGATCGGCATCAAAACTGCGTTGTTCCGGGTTTTGAATTTGCTCACTAAAAATCCAAGGGCCCATGCCTTTAGAGCTATTTTGATTTTGATACATATTCCAGTGCGCCCATGAAAAGTCGCGTTTTTCTGCCTGCATTCGGATCCAGCTAAGCCATTTTTTGCGGTCGTTGTTCCAATCATCAGCTTCATTATCCACGCCAAATTCGCCCAAATAAATCGGGAGCGGTTCGGTGTGATTTCGGCTTGCCCAATTATTATTAGCGGTGGCAACGGCATCAAAATCGGTTGCTACTTGAGCAAATTCCGCTTCGGTGCCCCAGCTAATATCGGGAGACCAGTCGGGCAAACCAGCTCCTTGCTTTGTGAAGGTGAATGGATCGTAGTAGTGAAAAGTGCCAATCAAGTAGGGGTCATCGCTTGGGATCTCGTCATTGTTAAAGGCGTCAATGAGAGCCTGGCGCGTTGAAAACCCATCGCCAGGTATAATCACAATACGGCTTTCATTTCCTGTGCTGGCACGAATGGCTGTCAACGAAGTGGTGATAATACGCGCAACGTCATGCCCGCTGTGTGGCTCATTGAAAACCTCAAAGACAACATCGTCTAAGTTATAATTTGCGAAGCGATCTGCGACTTGTTCCCAAATTTTTTGCAGCCTGTTGAAGTCATCGTCACTTCCAGTAAATTCTTCTGTGGGGTCGGAATTATTCGCCCAATTATGGACCGGATCTACGACCGCAATGAGACCCTCTTGTAGGCACCAGTCCACCATATTTTGAAGCTCGTCTAGATCACTTTGAGGAAGGGTGTAAGTTGGAGATGAACCCGCTCTTTCATCCATTTTATAGCCGATGCGGCAATGGCTGAAGCCACTGGTATTAAGCAAGGCGTAATCTTCGGGGGCACCCTGACTATTCATCGCTTTAGAAGCCATGAAGTTGTTGCCGCGAAATAAACGTGTATTCATGCGGTGTGCGGCAGAGCGTAAAATTTCCTCAGCACCGGCTAGGATTCGGATATTGTCTAGATACAAACTATTATCATCGTTGCCTAAAAGAAAACTTAGTCGTCCATTCGAAGTATCGGCGCCCGTCATTGTAAACGTCATGCGATAGGTTTGCATCGCATAGACATTTGAAAGGGTGACATCACTCGCGAGAAAGTTAGGAGCACTACCCCCATCGCGAAGGGTTACTCGGATACTGCGAGGAGCGGTAACTTGGGCATCAAAGAGGAGGGTATAAGTCTGTCCTTGGATCAGTGGGATATTAAACTGGCGGAGGAAAATGTGGCTCGTGTTGGTCCCTCCATTTGTAATATGCACAAAAAGATCTCCATAACTGGTATCGAAAGTTGCATCGGCATTGACCGTATTTACGGAGGTGATCCAGTCATTAAGACCGGTGGTGAAATCATGATTGGAATTGAGCGGAATGACTGCAGGCGCAGATTCGGTATAAGCTTCAACCATGAAGAAGCGTTTTTGGTAGTTTCCTTTATCGATCCACCAGATGTTTGAGGGTGGGGTCGCTTCCATACTTTGCGTCTGAACCAAAAAACTTGAGTCAAGGTTTTCGCTTTGGTAAATGCGATAAGCTTTGCCCGTTGAACTTTGCCATTGCAGTTGCACTTGGTCAGCAGCTTGTCCGCGTTCGCTAATCTGCACCGTGCCAACGTCAGTTGTGCTGACGGTGCCGGTTAACGTTTGGAAAAATCCCGCAAACAATAATAAAGGCACCGATATTTTACATGGGGTATTCATATAATCTGAAATTTCTAAACCGCCGGAAGTAGTATTAATAAATGGATATAAACTGACCATGCCCCCCCATCGTATGCTCTTCAAATCGATCTACTAGTGAAGAAGTGCACAAGAAAACTGAAATTATGCATTATTTAATCAAAGTTGGGTATTCGCTTAAGTTCGTATTTTCAGCTAATTACAGTAAAAAATTCAGTTGTTACTTTATTTGCCTAGGTCGCCGTACTTTTATTAAATTTCAGCAGAATTTAGTAATATATAATGAAATACCTCATATACCCTCTCTTAACACTCGCGCTTACCCTACATTCTCAAACAGTTTCTCAATCTTGGGAATTCACCGAAGATGGCATAACTGGTTTTACAGATTTAATCTCTGAAGAGGGTACAAATGCCACCTTTTTAGGAACGGATACCGTTGCTAATGATGGCGGCTTCACCATCAGTCGAGGTGCTGGCAACTCCGGGGATGTTTCCCTTGGAGGTTCTTTTTCTGAAGCCAATACATCCAGCCTCACGCTCTCCATCACGCTAGCAAGTATGAATGTGGGAACAGCGGGTGGTACAAATGATTTCTTTAAAGTCAACTTACGCAACGATGCTTCTAACACAAGGTATGGCGGTATCTCGCTAACAGAGCACACAGCAGGGCTTCGTTTGATTGCCGATAAAGGAGACCAGACCACCGCAGTAGCGGGTGTTGCCGTTGGTGCCCCATCAACGTCTGCGATCACCTATGGCATCACCTATGATTTCCTAAATGATACTTATACGACTTGGATCGGGACACCCACCTCCGATCAATCTACTTGGAGCAATCGCTTCAATGCTAATTACACAGGTGCTTGGAATATTGGCACAAATGTAATGGATAGTGTACAGTGGAGTATCAGTGATTTCGCAAATGCCAATGTGGCCGTAATAGACCAAGTACAAATTTCAACAACACCTGTTCCTGAGCCGCAGGCTTATGCCTCACTGGTGGGTATTTTAGTCTTAGGAGCAGCACTCTTGCGTCGTTTCCGCTCTTAGAGGATTACAAACGATCTTTTTCAGACCCTCGCATTTGCGGGGGTTTTTTGTTTCGCGTTTCATGTATGCATTTTACAGTCGAGTTTTCATTCATTGGAGTGGTTAACTTTATTGACGATGGTTTCATAATGAACCTCTTCTGCTACGATCACGGGTGCGTTTCTGCATTTAAAAAATCAAAAATTTGAATGTAGCCAGGTCTCGCCAGTCCAGCGGCTACTTAGGATGATGTAGGTTTATATCAAAAGATATAAGTTCATCAGTAACGAATACGCATTAATGGAATACGGATACTTTGACGACGCAAATTACGAGTACGTGATTACCAATCCCCGCACGCCTGCCAAATGGATCAATTACGTGGGAACGCTCGCCTTTGGCGGGCTGGTCGACCATACGGGAGGTGCTTTGATTTGTGCACAAGATCCGGCTTTGAATCGCATCCTAAAATACATTCCTCAGATGCCGGATTCAGATTTTAAAGGCGAGACTTTGTACCTCCGTATTCGTTCGGCAGCGGGAGGCTATGCAGTTTTCTCACCTTTCTTTGTCCCAACCTTGGATGCTCTGGATTCATATGAATGCCGAGTCGGGTTATCCTACCAAAAAATCACTTCGGTTTATATGGGGATTGAGACGGAAGTAACAATTTTTGTGCCACCGGGTGAGCAAGCCGTGGTGCGAGATATTAGAATAACCAACAAGCGTGAGCAAAATCTTGATATCGATCTGATTCCGGTCGTGGAGTTCAGTCACTTTGACGCGCTCAAACAAATAGTAAATGCAGACTGGGTTCCGCAGACCATGCAGGTCGATGCGGAACGTGGAGCAGATGGGTATCTCGTCCTCAAGCAATCTGCCTTTATGAAGCGCGAGTTACAGCGCAATTTCTTCACTTCCAATCATGCGGTCGATTCTTTTCAAACCGACCGGAATCGATTCCTTGGAAACAATGGTTATGGTACTTGGAAAGCTCCGCAGGAGTTAGAAAATGAGCACCTTTCCAATTATGAGGCAAGGCGTGGCAATGTAATCGCCGCGCTCTTACACAAACTTAAGGACCTTGCGCCGGGCGAGACGCGTCGTATCATTACAGTCTTGGGTCAGGAGGATGCCGGAGCAATTGACGATAAGTTAGCTTACCTGAGAGACGAGCGCTTTGTGGATACTGCTTTTGCAAAGCAAAAAGCTTATTGGGAAAATTATCTTTCGCACTTGCAGTGCAAAACCCCGAATGCGGCCTTTGATTCAATGGTCAACGTGCATAATCCTCGACAGTGTCAGACAACGATGAACTGGTCACGCAGTCTATCGCTATATCAGTTGGGCTATGGTGCACGAGGAATTGGTTTCCGTGATTCTACCCAGGATGCGATGGGTGTACTCGCAAGCGCGCCTGAGGATGCTAAGATCTTGCTTCGTAAACTCATGAGCGTGCAGAAGCCGGATGGTTCGGCGATGCATCAGTTTTTCCCACTAACCATGGAGGCCAATGAAGGCGATTCTCGTGAAGAAGGTAATAAGCGCACTTATGGAGATGATCACCTTTGGGGAGTACTTTCGGTTTGTGCCTATCTAAAAGAAACGGGTGATTATGAATTTCTCAAGGAGTCGATTACTTACTACGAGAAGGAACGTCCCCTCGAAGCACGAGAAAGCGCACCCGTCTTAGATCATTTGCGTCGTGCTCTTGCTTATACTAAATCAAATGTAGGCCAGCACGGACTGCCCTTGTTAGGGTTTGCTGATTGGAATGACACCATGAATTTACCAGGCGAGGCCGAGAGTCTTTTTAATGCCAATCTTTATGGCACGGCCTTAAGAGAGATGATTTCCTTGCTGAGCTTTTTGGATGAAACTGCAGAAGCTGAAAAACTGGAGGCTGATTGGCAGGAGATGTCAGCGCGCGTCAATCAGCACGCATGGGACGGTGAATGGTATGTTCGTTACTATGACGAGAACGGCGAAGCAATTGGTTCTAAGTCAAATAAGGAAGGAAAGATATTTACCAATGGGCAATCGTGGCCGGTCCTTTCAGGATTTGCGAGTACAGAGCGGGCTCAGCTTGCTCTAGAATCCGTTTATGAACACTTAAATACCGCTAATGGTATCAAGCTAAGCACGCCTGGTTACTCCGTCTTTGATCCCGAAAAAGGGGGCGTGACTACATACCCTCCTGGTGCGAAGGAAAATGGGGGCATTTTTCTACACTCAAATCCATGGATTATCATGGCAGAAACTGTTTTGGGTAATGGTGACAGAGCTTTCCAATATTATAATCAAATAAACCCAGCCGCAAAAAACAACGACATAGACAATTACGAAATAGAGCCGTATTGCTATGCACAGAATATTTTAGGCGATGAGCATCCACAATTTGGGCTCGGTCGAAACAGTTGGCTATCGGGTACCGCCTCTTGGACCTATCAAGCTGCTTCGCAATACATTCTAGGCGTTCGGCCTACTCACGATGGCTTAATGATTGATCCCTGCGTACCTAAGGAATGGGATCAGTTCTCCGTGGTCCGCAAGTATCGCGGTGCGACTTACGAGATTAAGGTACAGAATCGCGAGCAAGTTTCTAAGGGCATTTCGCAACTCAAGGTTGACGGAGTGCTGGTCGATGGAAAATGCGTGCCACCGGGCCTCACCGGAGCAACCATTAAAGTTGAAGTGCTCATGGGCACAGTGGTTCCTGCGGAGGCATGAAGCGCTCTCCTAATAGATAAATAATAAATTAAATAATAACGATGATAACAAAAATACTATTTTCTTTTAGTTTTGGGTTGATGATACCGCTGTCCTTGTTTGGAGAAATTCAAGAAACTTGGGATTTTACGGCGCCAGACGGTACCCCCTTGACTGAGGTTAAGAGCAATCTGGGGACTGAATTTCTAAGCGCTGCGAGTTCGATTGTGGCTATCCGCAATAACGAGTTAGAGTTTTATCATGATGGCACCACGCCTCACACGTTTCGGCAGACTGAATTCAGCGGAGAGCCTTTAACGAGTGGGGTTTGCGAAATTAGCTGGAAGTTTACCAAGGTAGACTTTCTTAAAACGGCCGCAGTTTCGGGTACCGCAAATATCGCATTTGATCTACGGGATTTGAAGGGAACACGACAAAACGTTGAGGACGATATTATCCTTGCGGGTCTGCGCCTGCGTTTTGATAAAAATACTATTCTGGTGCAATACCGCCCACATGATGCAAAAAACTTTGAGGTTTTACACTCGATTTCTGCCGCTCAATTAAATGCACCCATGCATGTACGAATGCGTTTTGATTTAGATAATCCAGAAGCGATAGGCTCGCTTAAGATTCACCTAAAGGAGGGCGCAAAAGAAGAATTCTGTGCCCTGGAGGCAGGCACGCTTCCAAAGTCAGCCGCCATCAGTGGATTTCGCAGCATCCAGCAAACCACCAATGGTAAAAATACTTGGCAAGTTGGCGATGTCGTATGTGTCGATGACTTTTCGCTTACAGTCCAATAAAATTTGAGCTACCCGTTTCTACTTTAGAAAAGGGGCGCAAGGGCAATGTGAGCATCACGGATAGCCGCTTCGGTCGCATCCCATCCAATACAACCGTCGGTGATAGAAACGCCATATTTTAGAGCATCCTTGGGCTGTGGGAAGGATTGGTTGCCGGGCTGAAGATTACTTTCGATCATAGCGCCAATCACAGATTTGTCGGTGAGGCTTTGGCGCACGACTTCTTCCAGAATGGTGGGCTGACGACCGGGCTCCTTGGCGCTGTTAGCGTGATTGCAATCGATCATGATGGCGGGTTTGAGACCGGCATCGAGAAGCGATTCTCGTGCTTTAGCAACGTGCTCCACACTGTAGTTAGGGCCACCAGAACCGCCGCGCAGGACAATGTGGCAATTTGGATTTCCCTTTGTAGTGATGGCATTGGCTTGTCCAGCGTTGTCGATACCGAGAAAAGTTTGTTCCTGGCTAGCAGCTTTGATTGCATTGATGGCCACGGAGAGACCGCCATCGGTTCCGTTTTTGAAACCAAGCGGCATAGAGAGCCCGGAGGCCATTTGGCGATGGGTTTGGCTCTCTGTGGTTCGAGCGCCAATCGCAGACCAGCTAATGAGGTCGGCGATGTATTGCGGAGTGATCGGATCGAGAAGCTCGGTAGCAGTTGGAACACCGAGAGCAATTACTTCTCGGAGGAAGCGTCGCGCCTGGCGCAGGCCTTCAGGGATGTCACTGGTGCCATCGAGATTGGGATCCATGATGAGTCCCTTCCAACCCACAGTCGTGCGAGGCTTTTCAAAATAAACACGCATGACTATCAGTAAACGATCACTTACTTCGGGAGCGAGGGTGGCAATTTTGCGGGCGTATTCGCGTCCGGATTCGAGGTCGTGTATCGAGCAGGGGCCGACCACAAGTAAGAGGCGAGGATCATTGCCAAAGATAATTTTGTTGATGGCTTCCCGGCTCTCGGCAACAAAGCGTTCATCACTTTCCGAGCGCTCAATCTCGTTACAGAGTTCGGTGGGCGTTGGCAAAAGGACCTTGGAGGTAATATTGATGTCGGTGACTTTTTTCACAGAATGCGATGATTAGTGGAGGTGAAGGCAGGTAACAAGTCTGAATTCGGAAGAGTTTCGAAGTAGGGGGTTGAAAATTTTATTAATGAATGTGATTCTCAAATATGATGATTAGCAAAATTAATATTTATAAGGCTAGTTCCCTTAGTTCTCTTAGCGTGATGGGTGAGGATGCGGCCGCATTTTTGAATAGTCAGTTCAGTGCGGATTTACGTCAACCTCATCCAGGTTTATGTGCATATGGTCTTTGGTTGGATGCTAAGGGAAAAGTACAGGCGGATAGTTGGGTGCTTTGCCGAGACGCAGAAACATATGAGATCCTGAGTCTGGGAACTGAAGCGGCAATCCTGAAAGAAAAATTAGAGAAACATATAATTGCGGACGATGTCGTCATTGAGCTCATGAACGGGCTGTCCTTACTGATGTTGCAAGGTGAAGGAGCGGAGAAATTTGTTGATGAACTTTTGGGCGAGGTTCCCGAAAAGGAGGGTTTCATTGAAACGGAAGAGACGCTTTGTTTTCTGGGGCGGAGTTCACGGGGGGCAAATTATAATTTTTTCTATAGGGATAACTTGGCTGCGAATGCGGCCTTTGGGCAACTTGAAGCGGCAGGCGCAGAGGCGATAGATTGGGGTCAAATTGAATTATCTCGGATTGCTGCAGGCATCCCAGCGATACCTCAGGAACTCGGAGTAAGTGATTTACCCGGAGAAGCTGGTTTAGTTGGGGTGGAAGTTTGCACAACTAAGGGCTGCTTTCTTGGTCAAGAATCTATTTTGCGGATGCATAATCTTGGGCGTGCACGGCGGGGTTTGTATGCCGTTTCTGGGGAGGGTTCGACGCCATCGATACCATCACCACTGGTCGTCGCAGGCGATAAGCGTCAACCGGGTGAATTGCGAAGTGCATATGTGACCGCCTCTGGTTGGGTCGGGGTGGCAATGCTGAAATTGGACCGCCTTGAGGCTGATATCGAGTGCGAGGGTCAACGAATCAAAGTGGGCCACGCGATGGGTTCGTCGTAATGGATGCATCTGCAGAGCAGGAATTAGAAGCAGTCACGCGCTTTTTTGTAGGCATGGGGGCAGTCGCTTCACAGGCGGAGGTTATGGCGCAACAACTGTTAAAGCGGGCGAGTCAAATATCCGCAGAGCGCAATATTACAAAAGTGGCTGCCGTGGATCTACTATTGAGAAATATTACGGAGGCACGTGCAGGACGCACTCCTAAGCATTTTCATAAATAAGGTCCAAATGATGTTGGTGAAGCGTCGAGCAAGCGCCAGAGCTACGGCATCGCATACCCTCTGGTAAGGTAGAGAATTTCGGCAGGCTGAAAGGATTTGCAAATTGCTTTCGAAAGGGTCGTTTTATGGCAGATGAACCGTTTTTACCTTAAAGCGGTAGGATGCAGGCTTTGAAATTCTCGAGGACTCAATTTCAAAAATAGAGGTGCTTGTAATGCTGATAAAACAGGCGCTGAGCCCGCGATACTGGCCAGAACCCTGCATAAACACTGAGGTCAAGTTTAAAGAAAGCCCATAAAGCTGAAAAAATAGCGGTTTACAGGACAATTTCGCTGTTGACGGAGCATATTTGCTGCACACTTTCGAAGGTGGCAAAAGCCAAATCAATAACCTCAACATTATATATCGTTTATGAATAAAGCAGATCTCGTAGCCGAAGTACAAAGTTCACTCGGAGCTGACAGTTCCAAAGCCGCTGCCGAGCGCGCACTAGATGCGGTTCTCGAAGGCATTAAGACAGGCGTCAAGAAAGGCGAAGCAGTTCAAATTATTGGCTTCGGAACTTTCTCGGTTGCTCACCGTGCAGCACGTCAAGGTGTTAACCCACAAACCGGCGAGAAGATCCAAATCAAAGCGTCCAAGTCTGTTAAATTCAAGGCCGGCGCTGGATTGAAGGCAATTCTCTAAAAAAGCTTGCTACCCCAGCTTTTTTCTGAGCCCGCTTCGTGCGGGCTCTTTGTTTTTTATCCTCAAGGAGGCAATTAAAAGCGGGGAATTAAAGTTGCCAGAATTAAGAAGCTTGTTTTAATGAGACTCTTTTGAGAATAGAAATTTAAGCTAAAGAGCAAACAGCATGGCAAAGAGTTTATTTCAGAAGGTATGGAATGCGCACGCGGTACGTAAATTGGCGAATGGTCAGACGCAGTTGCTCATTGGGACACATTTGATTCATGAAGTCACCAGCCCGCAGGCATTTGGTATGTTAAGAGATCGGGGTTTATCAGTGCGTTATCCTACCCGTACATTTGCAACCGTTGACCATATTGTGCCCACCAATGAAGCCCTTGAGCCTTACAGTGATCCACTGGCACAGGGCATGATTGAGGAATTACGTAAGAATTGTCTTGAGAATCAACTCACCTTTTTTGACACCAATACCGGTAAACAAGGCGTTGTTCACATTGTGGGTCCAGAGCAGGGAATCACGCAACCAGGAACGACCATCGCTTGCGGTGATTCTCATACTGCCACGCATGGTGCTTTTGGAGCGATTGCCTTTGGAATAGGAACGAGCCAGGTACGTGATGTATTAGCAACTCAGACGATTGCACTCGGTGAACTCAAAGTGCGTCGTATTAATGTCGATGGTGCATTAGGACCAGGAGTTTTTGCGAAGGATGTTATCCTGCATATAATTCGCCTGCTGGGAACGCAGGGGGGTACTGGATTTGCGTATGAATATGGTGGATCAACCTTTGAGGCCATGAGCATGGAAGAGCGCATGACCGTTTGTAATATGTCCATCGAAGGTGGAGCGCGGGTTGGTTATGTGAATCCGGATGCCACAACTTTTGAGTATTTGAAAGGGCGCCCGTACTCGCCTCAAGGTGCAGAATGGGAAAAGGCGGTAGCGGAATGGAGTGCCTTTGCCTCGGATGCGGAGTGTGCCTATGATGATGTTGTAAATATCAATGCCTCTGAGATTCAGCCAACCGTGACTTGGGGCATTACGCCTGGTCAGGGGGTTGGAATCGAGGATTTTATTCCTACGATCGAGGGGGGACGAACTGAATCTGAACGGGAGTCCATTCGCGAAGCCTTAGAATATATGGAATTTGAAGGTGGTACACCCGTGAAGGGTAAGCGTATTGACGTCGCCTTTATAGGATCTTGCACGAATGGACGCCTAAGTGATTTGCAGGAGGTGGCTAATCATTTGCAGGGATATCAAGTTGCCGACGGTGTGCAGGGTATTGTAGTCCCCGGTTCACAGGTAGTAGCGCAGATCGCTGAGCAGCAGGGTTTGGATAAAGTTTTCAAGGAAGCAGGATTTGAATGGCGTGGTGCCGGTTGCTCCATGTGTCTGGCAATGAACCCCGACAAACTGGTGGGCAATCAGTTATGTGCGAGTTCCTCAAATCGTAATTTCAAAGGTCGCCAAGGTTCCCCCACGGGTCGCACAATGTTGATGAGTCCGTTGATGGTCGCTGCGGCGGCTGTGCGTGGCGAAATTGCCGATGCTCGCGAAGTTTTTGGCGTCAAGGTTGCCTAATTAAATTCATCACGAAGAAAAATCTAATGCCAAGTAAACCCATCACCAGTGTATGTGCCCGCGCAGTTTATGTACCGGGCGATGACATCGATACGGATCGTATCATACCAGCGCGCTTTATGAAGTGCATTACCTTTGATGGATTAGGCAAATATCTCTTCCACGATGTTCGCAAGGATGAATCGGGTGCGGATAAAGCTCACAACTTAAATGATCCTCGTTTTTCCGGTGCTGGTATTATTTTAAGTGGTAATAATTTTGGGTGCGGCAGTTCACGGGAGCACGCGCCACAGTCGATTCAGCGAGCGGGTTATCAGGCCATTATCGCTGGTAGCTTCGCGGAAATCTTTTTTGGTAATTCAACGAATCTTGGGATTATTTGTGTCACCGTAGGAGATGCTAAGCGGGAGATCCTTGCGAAAGCTATTGAGACGAATCCACAGCTTCAGGTAAGCATTGATATTGATGCCGGTGAAATTTGCTATGGTGAGGAGCGTATGGAATGCGCCATTAAAGCAAATGCCCGCGAAAGTCTGATGAGTGGTAATTACGACCCCCTAGATGAATTGCTCAGTGGAGCAAATGCAGTTGAGGATGTTGCACACAATCTCGCCTACATGCGTCGCGTCTAAGAACCTTTTGATTTTTTATTTATGAGCGATAACCGAGCACAGAGCTCATTTACCGCTAGCCCTCAATAAAATGGATCTTCTAATAAATGCTGGAGTCTTTCTTTACCCCCTAGCGCTTTGTTCGCTCGTGGCCGTTGCCATTACAATTGAGCGACTGTTGGCCTTGCGGTCCTCACGTGTTATGCCGAACTGCATGGTGGAGGCATTATTATCGCACGATACCAGTCAACTGCAGGGCGACTCACGTACCGTGATTGGCAGAATTATTGCATTTCGCGGGGAACGTGCCGCTGATGTAGAAGCACTTAATGCTTTTGCACGGGTGGAAGTAAGCCGGATGGAGCGAGGTATTTTTTTATTAGAGGTGATCATTGGGGTAGCGCCGCTTTTGGGCTTATTAGGTACAGTCACGGGTTTGACTCAAGTATTCAGTGGTTTCTCTGCTGAAACGGGTTTACCTGAGCCGGCGGCTTTTATTCGTGGGATTGCTTTAGCTTTAAATACGACAATTTTAGGTCTCGCGATTGCGATACCCGCACTGGTAGCACATGCCTATCTTTTGCGTAAAGTCGAGTCGCTCGCTGCTCGTATTGGAATGGGTGTTCAGGCACTCACTGAAGATCAATCCGATCAATAAACTTGGAAACCTGCTTGCCTAATGAGTCTACTCGAACGTCGCCGCCAGCGCCCAAGCATCAATATCGTCCCCTTGGTCGACGTGCTGACGGTTTTACTTTTTTTCTTCTTAGTCACCATGCAGTTTCGGGAAGTAACTGCTTTAAATATTACGGCACCAGAGATTGAGACTGCAGGGAAAAACAACATTGATGAAAATGTCATTATTGTAGTCGATAAGAAAGGAGTCTTTTACTTAAACGATCAGCAACTGCATGCCGCTACTCTGGATACTGCTCTTAGGGTAGCAGGAGAGGTCACACCTGATATCCCGGTGCTTTTAATGGCAGACGAAGATGCCCCGTTGAAATACGTGACTGAAGTGATGGACCTTTGCCGCAAGAATCGTTTGAATAAGATACGACTGCAGGCGCGTTAGTTTGCAATCCATTGAAGCCCAAAGCCAATCCAAAATGGGATTGTGAGTAAGCTCAGGCAAGTGCTCACTAGGGCTAACTTTAGGGCAATTACAGGAACGCCTTGGTAATGTTGGGCTAAAACAATCGGAAAGACCGCACAGGGCATTGCGGCTTGGACCACCAGGACGCATTGCAATTCGCGAGAAATGGGCAGCATCAATGCGAGGAAGATAAAAGTAAGGGGCAAGAGGAGCACTCGAAGGAAGAGACCGAAGGTTAAAAAACCAAAATGTTTACGGAAGTTGAGCTCATGCAATAGATCGGCAAAGGTTATTCCGATCAGGATCAGTGCAACGGGAATGGCGCATGCTCCAAGTACTTCAAAAATACCAAAGCAGAAATCAGGAAGGTAAGCACTCAAGCCAAGGGCATTGAGTGGTACTGCGATGAGGATCGCCAAAACGGGACCATTGAGAACTCGTCGCCAGAGGGGCTTAGAATTGTGAGCAGATAAAATTAAACCAACGCCTAGCATCCACATAGCGATTTCAACACCAAGGTTAAAGACGATAAGCACCCCGCTGGTTTCGCGGCCAAAAAGCGCTGCCACAATGGGGATAGGCAGGTAGCCGTAATTGTACATTCCGGTGGAAAGCGAAAAAGTACGGCGTTCACGGGCATCACCGATCTTGAAACGCTGGGCAAGTAAGAAGGCGAGCCCCATCCCTACAGCGACGGTTGAAAATCCCAAAAGGGGAGGCAACAAAAGATTTTCCGCTTTGCGGAGTGCGGGGTTTTCGAGTATCAGAAAAAAGAAGAGTGCGGGAAACAGTAGGTTTAGCAACAGAGCCATCAGGCTGGAGTCGGCAGATTTCTGAATCCACCCCAGTCGGCGAGCTAGCAAGCCGAGGGCAATAATAGAAAAAATGGGGAGGATGGCGGTGAAAATGGTTGCGGTCATATTAAAAAAGCGAAGTTAAAGATGCATGAGGGATTTATGAAGCACAAGGGTGTCCCCTTAAAAGTGTTTGTGGGCATTGCCTTTTGTCTTTGCAAGAATAGTAAAAGGTTATGGGACGAAATTGGGAACAGGCATATTTGGATGGCGATACTCCTTGGGATAAAGGCTCAGCGGCACCGCCGTTACTCGCTTTTTTAGCGGAAAAAGCCATATTGGGTCACGTACTAGTACCGGGTTGTGGAACAGGGCACGACGCCATTGCCTTGGCGGAAGCTGGAGCAGATGTTACGGGAATGGATATTGCGCCTCCTGCTCTGGAAATTGCAAGTAAGCGATCGCATGAAGGAGTTGTGCAATGGTTAGAGGGTAATTTTCTAGATGTAAAGCAGGTACAAGCAGGGTATTATGATTGGATTGTGGAGCATACTTGCTTGTGCGCCATTGAGCCAAGTGAGCGTGAGGCTTATGTTCAAAGCGTTCGTCATGCGCTCAAGCCCGGTGGTTTTCTGTGGGCAGTTTTTTTTCGCAAGGTTACGAGCTATGATGGCTCAGGGCCACCGCATCCAATCGAATCAGAAGAAATAGATCAGCTTTTTGTAGACGGCTTTAGATTGTTAAGCCGCTACGTGCCTGAGCATACGTATTCCTGTCGTCCGGTTGGACGTGAAGAAGTTCGATTATATCGCTTTAGCTCGGCAAATGCTTGAGTTTAAAAAAATTGCATTTGGTCATCGCTTTGAGGGGTAGTGGGGCGGATGAGGCTGGCATCGTGGTGCTGAGAACCGTTAACGCGGCTGCTGACCCCATGAGCTTGAAAGGAAAGTTCGTTTGTGAACTGAACGGCATCGGCTTTTGTGGTTTTGTTGGTGAGCCAATGCTTGTGTGCATTCGTAGGGATACAGACTGGCATACGGTGATGAATCGCTTGAAGGGGTTCTTGAGCGTTGGTGGTTAGAATAACACAGTGTGCGGCGAAAGTGTCATTTTTTGAAGGGAACCAAAGACCGGCAAAATAAAGAGCCGCCTCGTCGGTTGGAGCGATGTAGTGGGCTTGCTTTCTAACGCCATCGTTCAACCATTCATAAAAACCGTTAGCGGGGATAAGACAGCGTTTTTCTTCCCAACTTTCTCGAAAACGTGGGGCGCTATCCGCTGTTTCAAGTCGAGCATTCACATGGAAATTCTGCGGGGTGCGAAGGCCCCAATGCATTGGCGTGAGTGCGTTTTCACGCAGCGCAAGGATTTCCCGACCTGGGGAGATATTATAGTCGGGTTCGTATTCAAAGCCTTCAGGCAGGTTCAATGCGAGCGCTTTGAGTAGTTTATCTTTACTGAAATGAAGCGAAAATCGACCACACATGGTGATGAGGTTTTAGGGTAGTTAGGTTGATCGAACGCTGGACCAAATGCGAAGGGATTTTAAAAAAAAGAGCTCTAGGGCGGCGACTTGATTGAAGTTGATTTCAAGCAGTCCTGCAGTGTGCTCGAGGGTTTGGATAACTCGATGAAGAGCGTTAGTGGGTAGGCGACCTGGGTTGAGCATTTCAACTTCGCGCGCGTATTCAAGGGTAAGTCGTTCAATTTCTGCGAGTAATTGCTTGCGAAAGCTTCGACTGATCCCGACTTCAAGAGCGTCTTTTTCGTTGGAGCTAATGTTCTCTGGAAGTTTTTCCTTTTGGCGGGTCCACGCTGCTTTAGTCAATTCCTTTAAGAGTTGTTGATAGCGGGCATTTAAACCATAGGCCCCAAAAATAAGATGATTTACCGAATTTTTGTTGGAGCCTTGAAGGATGCGTGAGAGCCATTGTCGGTACTGATGCGTCCAATCCTGCCAGGCGGGATTCTGGAAAGCATCTTCTAGGTCGGGAACGCGGAAGTTGAGGCAACGACTCCTGATAGTGTCCAGGAGGTCATAGGGGCGTGTCGTGAGTAGAAAAAGAGTCGTTCCGGGAGGTGGTTCCTCGAGCGTTTTAAGGAAGGCATTGGCCGATTGTCGATTCATGCGATCGGCTTCAAAAATAATACCGACTTTACGTCCGCCCTGATTGGAGGATTTTTGAATATCAATCACCAGGCGTCGCATTGAATTTTGTGGCCATTCGCCCTGTGAGCGCTCGCTTTCCGAGCCAATTTTAATCATGCGGGCTTTGCCACTGGGTCTCAAAGTGAAGCAATCGGGGTGTAGGAAGGGGTCTCTTTCGGTGCCGAGGAGCTCTGTTGTAATGGCGCTCACAATGGGTTCGATTGCTTCTAGATTTGAGCTATGCAGGAGGATGCCGTGTCCGAGTCGGTTTTGCTGAATGGAGCGCTCCAGTACTTGTACCGCTCGGCATTCGCGCAGGGCTTCAGGTAAGGCTTGGCTCAATGACATCGCGGATTTTTTGGTAGAGAGTTTTAGGATCAAGACTGGCATCGAGCACTTGGATTCGCTCGGGTTCGCTTTTTGCAAGGTCGAGGTAGCCTTGCCGGACGGCTCGAAAGAATTCAAGAGGTTCGCGCTCGATGCGGTCGAGGGCGCCTTCGCTGCGTGCCTGTATGCGTTGCATTCCAGTTTCTGGGTCAAGGTCGAGTAGGATCGTGCAATGCGGACGGACTGTTCCAGCGGCAAATCGGTTGATGGCCTCCACTTTTGCTGGATCTAGAGAGCGGGCGACTCCTTGATAAACGGTGGTGGAATCCAAATAGCGGTCACACAGAATAATTTTCCCTGCATCAAGGGCGGGTTGGATGATTTCTCGGGCGAGTTGAGCACGGCTGGCTGCGAAAAGAAGGAGCTCAGCTTCTGAACAAATAGCTTGGCCAGCAGAGTCGTGCTGGATGATATTACGAAGGGCTTCGCCGAGATGCGTACCACCGGGCTCGCGGGTTAGCAGGACTTCATGCCCTTGCGCCTGAAGAAATTCCATGAGCAACTGGATTTGGGTTGATTTTCCGCATCCTTCACCGCCTTCAAAGCTTATGAAATAACCGCTCATAAATTTATTTACCAAGATCCAATAAAGGAGATGAGGTCCTTAAGGCTGGGACTATCTGCGTTGCGAACATAAAAACCGGAGGTTGCTACTGCAAGGGTAAGGGAAGCTTCTGGCGAAAGTCCCATTAGGGAGGCGCTAAGAAAGCCAGCATTAAAATGGTCTCCGGCACCGGTGGTTATTTTGGGATCGTTGCACAAAGGGCCTTCGGCATAATATGCGCCCTCGGCATTGGCGCAGACAGCGCATTCTACCGGGTGAATAACAACGGTATTGAGTTTGAGCGTTTCGCGAATGCGCGTGGCCTGTGTTTGAAGGTTTTGTCTGGATTTGGTTAGTGGTTCAAAATCTAGCAAGGCGTCAATTTGCTCTGCTTCGCGGTGGTTCAGTCCTAGGATAACCTTACCAAATTCCTCAAAACGTCCGAAGATTTTGAGGACCCGAAGGAGGTCTTTGCGGGAGCGTTTTTCGGGATCGGCTAGGTCGAAGAAAAAGAGGCGATCTGGGTTGGTTTTTGCAGCGGGTAGTATCTGGTCAAGGAAGCCTTCAAAGACCTCGGAGAGATATGGGATCATTGTCCAATTAACCATGCTAATAGAATCCTGCTGAGAGAAGAGATCCATAAGGTCTTCTAATCCGATGTGTTCTAGTAGGAATGGGAATGTTATCGTTTCTAGGCTACCGGTAGAGCCAAACATAATTTTTCCGTCCTTAAATTCGGCGGCATGGGTGACTCCTGGATCAGCGAGACTGACTGCTTTAGTGGTGGTCGCAAATTCGCTGAAGAGGGGATGGATGGAATCTTTACCAAGGGCACCGATGTAGCGAACTTGGGCACCGAGGCATCTCTGAGCGTTCGCCATTATGGGGCCATTGCCGCCAAGCTTTTCAGTTATCGGGGCTAATTCAAGATTGGCACTTTTGCCAGCAGCGGAACTGATACGTTTGCCGAAATCAGCAATGGTTTCGATGCGCGAAAAATCATCACCTGGACCATTACGTTGGGCTACGGGGTGTACGATTTTATCAATGAACCCGTCGATTCCGACCAAAGCCTTTTTGGAGGCAAGTGATATGGAAGGGCGGTTGAGTTCTTTGAGGGTTTGTTGCTGGTGCTCCATAATTATATTTAACACTATAAAAGACGGAGGTAGTCAGCTGGTGGCAAACCCTTTTCCTCTATAAATAGAGGTAGATTTTTTAAATTAGCTGTGTTCATGGCTTGTCAAGCAGCGGTACTTGGGCGAAATTTAGAGAAAATATATGAATTTCCTAATATCACTGGATCCGTTTTTTATTCAGGCGGCGGCAAACGCTAACGTCTTTACTTACTTTGCCCAGTCCAACTTTGCTGGTAAAGTCATAATTCTAATTTTAGGAATTTGTAGTGTGGTGGCTTGGTCGGTCATGTTGGGTAAATATCTGGATTTATCACGCTTGCGAGTACAGAACCTGCGTTATGAGCGGATGTTGAGCCAGGAAACGCACTTGCTGAGCTTGGATCCAAATCATCCGGGTAAAGGTGCAGGGCCTTTTTATAATCTTGTGCATGCAGGCTTAGAGGCTTTTGCCCGCTATGGTGGCGATCTAAGCAACTCGGATACGCATCGCGTCGGTTTGCGCATGGGTCACGTTGAAAATGCCTTGCAACGGGGTGTAGCGGAACAAACGGTACGTTATGAAACCAAGATGGTTTTGCTCGGATCGATTGTAACTGGAGCACCGTTCCTTGGACTTTTGGGAACTGTTTGGGGTGTGATGGATGCCTTTGGTGGTATGGCAGGAACTGGTTCTGCTAGTTTGCAAAGTCTTGCGCCTGGTGTTTCTGGCGCGCTTTTGACCACCGTCGCCGGCCTTGTGGTAGCAATTCCATCCGTCTTTGGGTATAATTACCTTTTACAACAGACCAAGATTGCTGTCGTGGAACTAGAAAATTTCGCCAGCACGGTCGCAGACCGCATTGAGCTCGAAGCTCAAGCGGCGATAAATTCCTAGCATCCTTTCCCGTGGCACGTCGATTCCATCGCAAAGACCGCCTTTCGGCTCTGAATGAAATCAATGTTACGCCATTGATCGATCTCGCCTTTGCACTCCTCATTATATTCATGATCACCACTCCGCTATTGGAGCAGACTATTGAGGTTGATTTGCCGGTAGAATCCTCCAGTACGCAGGCGGTTGAGCGTGAACTTTTTCAAAGTGTGAGCGTGGATCAACAGGGTCGATATTTCTGGGGTGAGCGGGCGGTCAGTCCGGCGCAACTTGCGGACCTTCTAGATGGCTTCGCTCAGCAAGAAGATCCTCCGGTTCTAAGCATTCGCGCTGATGCAGCTTTGCCATATCAAAGAGTCATTACACTGATCGACATGATAAAACAATGCGAGCTTTCAAAAATCAGTCTCGATACCAAGGTTGATTAGAATGGTCATTCGCTTTCCGAAAATATCGCCTTTTGTGAGCTCGCTCATCCTTCACGTGGCAGCTCTTTTCGTGCTTATCTTTTTTGTTTTGGTGGATTTCTTAAGGCCTGAAAAATCAGTGCATATTTTTGAAATGGTGAGTTTGTCCGAACATTCAGCACCAGAAGCGACGCCATTGTTACAGCCTCAGCCAAAAGTAGAGACGACTCCACCCGCCAAAGCGCGAGTGCGCGAAATGATCAATATCGCGGAATTTCGAAAAAATAACCCGCTCCCCAAGCCGCGCTCGGTTCAGACTGTCAACCGGCCGCCGGTTACAGTACCGGAGTTAAAAGTTCCGGAAATTGAAATTCCTCAGGTTGAAACCTCAAGCCGCCAACTGAGTGCTCAGCAGACCAACGCTCTAGCAAATTATAACGCTCGCCTGCGAAGTCGCATCAATGCTGCCTGGAAGAAACCTTCAAACATAGGGGGTGTACCGTTAGAATTAAAGGCAGTTTTTCGAGTTTCGCCAACGGGGGTGATCTCTCAGGTTCGTTTTTCGCCGAGATCTGGAAACGTAGCTTTTGACAACTCCGTCTTAGCAGCTTTACAAGCAATCGGAAACTCTGGAGCAACCCCAACCGGACAGGCGCATACGTTTTCAATGACTTTTGGGCAAGATTGAGTTAACTGATGAATTTATAAATGTGTTTGCGGGTGAGGATGAGTCGGCTTCTATGGAAGGCATGACAGGGATTCTACGTATATGGCTTGAGGCGTTACGTCCGGCAACTTTGCCGGCTGGAGTGGCTCCGGTTTTACTGGGGACTGCTTTGGCAAGTGCAGATGGATATTGGTTGCCAAGGGCGGCATTTATTTGCCTTGGTTTTGCGCTTATAGCTCAGGTAGGGTCCAATTTTGCCAATGATTATCTAGATGGAGTGCGCGGAACGGACGGGTCGAATCGAACAGGTCCTCGGCGAGCAGTGGGCGCGGGCTTGATTGCGCCTCAGGTGATGCGACGGGTTGCCATATGTACCTTAGTTTTGGCATTTATAGTGGGATTGTCGCTCATTCCTTTGGGTGGCTGGCGGTTACTGGGCGTGGGATTTTTATGCGTGCTAGCAGCCTGGTGTTATACTGGGGGGCCGTATCCACTTGCTTATAACGGTTTAGGGGATTTATGCGTAGTTTTCTTTTTTGGAATCGTGGCAGTTGGTTGTACTTATTATGTCCAGACTGGGGTTTGGTCCGTGGAAGCGTTGTGCTTAGGTTTGGGCTCAGGTTTTTTAACGAATAACCTATTGGTGGTGAATAATTACCGCGATCGAGAGCAGGATCAGGCGGCGGAAAAGCGCACTTTATTGGTGCGCTATGGATTGCCTTTTGGGGTGGCACTAACTTATTTTTCGGCGTCCTTAGCGGCTACGGTAGTGGTTGGATTATGGATGAGAGGCTATGGTGCGACCGTTTTATTCGGTTTATTTCCATGTGCCTGGAGTTTTATTTTAAGTAGGCGATTGAGTCGGATTAGGGGCAGCGCTGAATTTGGGGCAGCTTTAAGCAATGCAGGTAGAGTAGTTGCGCTGTATAGTATCTTGCTTGCATTCGGGCTCATGCTCTAAAGCGTAGCGCGTTTGAAAGCTTGCCATTTGCGGGGGAGTGATCTTGCATCTGCAATTTATCAACACTCGAACAAATGATATCAACTTCAGCAACATCCCTTCTTCCACTGGCGCTGGCTGCTTCAGGTGGAGGCATCGCTCAATTTCTGCCCTTGATCCTGCTTTTTGCGGGTATGTGGTTTCTTATTATTGCGCCGCAGCGCAAACGACAGAAAGCACACGATAAAATGCTTTCTGAACTGAAAAGTGGAGACGAAATAATTACAAGTGGTGGTCTTTATGGTACCATAACAAACGTGAAGGATGAGAGTTTTGTGGTGCGAATTGCCGACAATGTGAAAATAGAGCTCTCAAAACCGTCTGTTGGAAGCCGGATAAATTCCGACGCGCGCCAATAATTATGCCTCTGGCATAGACTTCACTTCTTCAAACAGGCTTCAACTATGTCCGGCAATATTCTTTGGAAATTCAGTTTAACCGCGCTGATTCTTTGGTGGTGTGTGATCAGTATCACGCCTTTGCAGGATCAGCCATTTAAGGATTATATTCAGGAACAGGCTACGGCAGAGTTGGAAGCTTTTAGTGGCTTGATCCAGCGTGCTGAGACACGGGTAGTCACCGGGGAATCAAAGACTCTTTTTGTTGCCTTGCGTGAACTGGGAGTTGAAGAGGAGCTTGATTACGCCAAGTTTTTTCCAGAAATCCAGGTGCGAGATATTGCAAACCTGAAAAAAAGAAATGATGTCTTATTAAAACATTTGCTGAGTAGTGCGCAAAGCCAATTACGTTTGGGGCTCGACCTAAAAGGGGGGGTTGGTGTCACTATGAAGGTAGATGATTCTGCGCAAAATAATTTAAGCAGTTACGAACAAGCGGAACAACTAGAGGACGCCATTAAGATCATGGCGGATCGTTTGGATGGATCTGGAATTGCGGAGCCGGTGATTCGTCCCCGTGGAAATAACGCGATTGAAATCCAAATGCCGGGCGCATCCACAAAGCAGAATCCGGAAATTATTGACGTCATTAAAAAACCCGCGCGTTTGGAGTTTCGGGCCGTGCATGAAAGCTTAGACCCTTACACAACCGCTTTACAAGATTACCCCATCGGCTATGAGGTCTTAGCAGAGGATCGCGAAGACCGAGCAACTGGGGAAATAAAGGAACGTAAGATGTTCGTTAAGCGAATTCCGGAGGCTACCGGAGAAATTGTGGAGGATGCTTTCGCGATCCAATCTCCAACGGGGTCGTTTGAAGTAAACCTCATCATGACCGGTGAGGGCGCGAAGATATTGCGCGCAGTCACTGAAAAAATGGTGGGTAAACCTTTGGCGATTGTTTTGGATGGGAAGTTGTACTCAGCGCCCGTGGTAAATTCTGTGCTTTCTCGCCAAGCTCAAATAACGGGAGGGTTTTCGCAGCGTGAAGCTTTTGATCTCGCCAATGTTTTAAATAATCCACTGGCGGTGGAATTACAGGTGGATGAAATGTACGAGGTGGGTCCTTCGATGGCAGCGGGTGCGCGTGACAGTTCTATGAATGCGGTTAAATGGGGTGCTCTTCTCGTGGTTGGCTTCATGATCCTTTACTACTTTATTGGGGGTGTCGTAGCAGTGCTTTCTGCGATCGTAAATATTGTGATTGTTTTGGGGGTGCTTTCAAGCTTGGGGGCAACTCTGACTTTGCCGGGAGTGGCCGCATTGGTGCTCACACTCGGTATGGGTGTTGATGCTAATATTTTGATATTTGAACGTTTGCGTGAAGAGTTGAAGCTGGGTAAATCTATTAAAAATGCGGCGGCGGGCGCATTTCAAAAAGTGACTTCGACTATTGTAGACGCGAATGTGACGACACTCATCACCGCGACGATTTTGATCTTACTCGGCACGGGTCCGGTTAAGGGCTTTGGTTACACCCTCGCGATCGGAATTTGTGCCTCGATTTTCTGCGCATTGGTTGTAACGCGCTTCTTGGTTGATTTTCTTATCCACCGCGCTGGTTTCAAACAGGTGCTTGGGTTGAGGCTTTTGGGAGAAACAAAATTCGACTTCTTTAAATACCGCCGTCCGGCTTTTCTGGCATCCTGGGCTCTGGTGATTTCTGGTATTGTGAGTGTGGTTCTTCACCATGATAACATTATGGGAATCGACTTTACTGGAGGTGATGAGATCACAATTGCCTTTAATGAAAAGATCGAGGGTGGCAAATTAGACGCAGCTGCCGAGCAACTCGGTCTTGGGGAAGTAAATCCAGTTTATCAAACCTTGATCGGCGAGGACCGAGAGGTGCTCAAAATTCAAACGCGTTTCGACCAAAGCCGGTCTGTGTTGGAGGGTTTGCAATCTGCATTTCCTGATGCGGGTCTTGAGGAGGAAGCTATTACGCAAATCGGTGCATCAGTTTCCACGAATATTCAATGGAATGCAGTTTGGTCAGTCGTTGCTGCGCTCGGCGGAATATTGCTATATGTGGCGCTTCGTTTTGAAATGGGCTACGGTATCGGTGCGGTGGTCGCAACGGTTCACGACGTGCTCATGACAGTGGGTATTTTTGTGCTCTGCGGTGCCTTGGGTATATTTGTCAGCGGTCAATTTACGGCACCTATGTTGGCGGCCATTCTCATGATTGTGGGTTACTCAATCAATGATACTATCGTGGTATTTGATCGCATTCGAGAGGAATTAGAATTGAACCCAGGCACTAACCTGCGTGCCATTATCGTGACTGCGATAAATCGAGTTTTTTCCCGATCAATTCTTACAAGTGTCACAACTTTATTGGCAGCAGTTTCGCTTTATGTTTTTGGAGCAGGGGTGATCAATGATTTTGCTTTTGTTTTCATAATTGGTATTTTAACAGGAACGTTTTCTTCAATTTTCATTGCGAG
The DNA here is from genome assembly GCA_949524905.1 of Opitutia bacterium UBA7350. GTDB lineage: Bacteria > Verrucomicrobiota > Verrucomicrobiia > Opitutales > Coraliomargaritaceae > UBA7445. The sequence continues at coordinate 40,567 of CATINC010000017.1, forward strand.
TCCGGTATTTTATTGGTGGCATAAAGGTGATCGTCGGCACGTTGAAGAGCGCGAGCTCACGCCGAAGACTTACGATTGGCAAAGTAAAGCGGATTAAGGACAGAGGGCTTTAAATCCGGCTTGGATAGCAGTATTTAAGTCGAATGAACATGTGGAGTGGTGAACATGCGACTCATGCTTTTAAAGGGCAAAAACCATAAACTATGAACTGGAAAACGACTGAAACAGACCCTATTGCGGTGGAGAATTTGCAGGATGGTTTAGGGTTGGATTCGATTATAGCAAAACTACTGGTAGGGCGTGGTATTTTGACAATAGAGCAGGCTGAGCAATTCCTTCGCCCGCAACTTTCAAGTTTAGAGGATCCTTTTAAGCTGACTCATTTGAAGGCTGCAGTAGAGCGCATTGGACAAGCACTCGATGGGAATGAATCCGTGGTTGTTTTTGGTGACTATGATGTAGATGGGGTTACTAGCACGGTGCAGTTAGTGAGTCTACTATCTTCACTGGGGCTTAAGCCTCGTTACTCTGTGCCTCTGCGCCTCAAGGAAGGATATGGCATGAGTCGGGAGGCAATTGACCGTGTCTTGGATGGTGAGGTCCCGGATCTCTTTATTGCTTTAGATTGTGGAACAAATGCCCACGAGGCGGTCGCGTATTTGCGTGAACTTGGAGCAGAGGTGATTATTGTTGATCATCACCAAGCTAAAGTAGGTGTTCCCGATGATTGCCTCATTGTGAACCCACATGTGTTTGATGCAGCCGAGGCACCTTGGCGAAATCTATGTACCGCAGGTCTTGTTTTTAAACTTTTGCATGGTATTATAAAACAGCGACGCTTGGCAGAAGATGATGGAGTGAAGTCGCTTCATCTGCGGGATTATTTGGATTTAGTGGCTATGGGAACGATTGCGGATTTAGTTCCCTTGCAGGACGAGAATCGAATTCTAGCTTGGTACGGTCTTCAGCATTTACGCGCCAACCGAAGGCCCGGGGTACGAGCGCTTTGCGCGGTTGCTAGTTTGTCCACCAGTCAGCCTCTAGAAAGCACTGATATTTCCTTTAAGCTCGCGCCGCGAATTAACGCAAGTGGTCGTTTAGCCGATGCAAGTAAGCCTATAGAATTGTTATTGAGTCACGATGAACAAACCTGCGGAGGCATTGCTCGTGAGTTGGATGCGATCAATTGTGAACGACAAGAAATACAGCATAAAATTGTGAGCGAAGCGGAGGCCTATGTAGAGGCGCATTTTGGGGATTTTCCAGGGATTATACTCTACAATGAGGGGTGGCATCCCGGGGTAGTTGGTATTGTTGCGAGTCGAGTGAGTCGTCGTTTTCACAAGCCCTGTGTTGTTTTGGGCTGTGAAGGTAGTGTCGCTAAAGGTTCGGGTCGTAGTGTAGCAGGCGTTGACCTAGTGCAACTGTTTCAGCGTTGCGATGATTTGCTAGAGCACTGGGGCGGGCATCCTATGGCGGCGGGCATTTCGTTGCCCAAAGAGGCCTTAGGTGCTTTTCGCAAGCGCTTTATGGAGGCGCTTGCGGATGTATGTCCAGAAGGTTTACCCGAGCCGGTGCTGGAACTTTCTGCTTGGTTGGAAGTAAAGGATCTAAACGTGGATTTCTTGGATGCTTTAGATCGGCTGCAACCTTTTGGTCAAGAGAACCGTCAGCCAATATTTGGATTGCAAGGTATGGTGCTTGAGTCGCTACCTAAGGCTTTTGCAAAAGGTGGAAGTCATTACCGTTTTGAACTGCCCTCGGTTGATGGGAAGCAGGGTCTCAAGGGCGTAGCTTGGCAAATGGAGTCCATGCCACCAGTTGGGAAAGCCGTAGACCTCGCTCTACGGTTTGATTGGAACTATTGGCGCAATGCGAGAAATCCACAATTGACGCTTCTGGATTGGCGATTCGCGAAATAAAATTACCTTTATTCTTTTTCTAGTTCGCTTGTAGCTTCAATGGTCTCGATGAATTCCAGTTTGCCAACACGAACAATGCTGCGCTTTTCCTTTTCACGTATGAAATCGGCATTGAAGAGATTTTCGCCGGAATAACTACCTGCGATTTTGGCCAGAGTCCCAAAGGCTTCATTGGGTTCAGCCCGACCTGTAGGCAGGCTTAACTGCAGGGTCCAAAGGGGCTTTGGCATGACTTTTTTATCCGTGCGGTTGCGAATTTCATCTACAGAAAGTGCCAAAACGCTCACAAAATAACGGTCGTGACGTGTAGCCTCTTCTAGTTGTTGGCGCTTTATGGAGTAAACATGCAGGTCGTAAAGTGCGGTCGCACCAATTATCCGAGCATTTTCGCGTGCCTGTTTGTCGGCCTCATAAGCATCTAGTTCGGCCATCGGGTTAAAGAGGTCTCTAGAGTCCGCGTCTGTGTTGGCGGCGTTTTCAACATCAGGATTTGAGTTAGTCTGGCCCCAGTGAACGACCAAGATAAAATCGGCCCCTTTGGGGTCTGTAGACATTCGGTAATTTTTGGCGACAAGTTCTTGCTTTAAAGCATGGGCGACTTCCTCAAAACGAATTTCATCTTCAGGGTTTTCATATTCGTAGGGATAGTAATTTCCTTTAAGGAAGGTATAATTTTCGGTTATCGGGTTACCGTCCTTATCCAAAGAGCGAAGGTAGTCCTCTCGGGCGTTGGCTTTCACCAGCACTTCGACTGCGATTGCTTGGGATGCCAAACCAAATACGAATAGGACGATCGTGAAAACTCTCTTCATACAAAGCCGCAAATGCATGTTATGTTTATCTATAAATTTAAGTTTAGTCGTCAAGTTTGGTTGAATTGGTGAGCCGGGTGTCTCTGGCAATTTGGAGTTTGTTCTTTATTAATGGGAGGTGAAGGGTGTAAGCTTCACTGCAAAATAAATAACCCCTAAGCGTATGAAAACTTCAATCATTTCCTTCTTTTTGCTATTTTTAGCCACAAATCTACTGCTTGCGGAGGTTCAAATGCCAAACATCTTTGGCAACCATATGGTTTTGCAGCGCGACCACTTAAATCCCATCTGGGGTACTGCGAACGCGGGGGAGCGGATCACAGTTCAAATAGACGGGCAAAGCTACAGTACCGACGCAGGACTCGATGGTCGCTGGAAAGTTACGCTGCGGTCTATGCCAGCAAGTGGCCCCCACGTGTTAATAGTAAGCGCGGACAACACCCTGCGATTTGAAGATGTTATGGTGGGAGAAGTATGGGTTTGTTCAGGGCAATCTAATATGCAATGGGCTTTGAGTAATAGTGATGGCGGTGATTTAGAAATCCCACTCGCGGACGAACCCATGATCCGCATGATTTCGATTCCTCAAGTTGGGAGCCAGGATCCGCAAGATAATTTCATCGGACAATGGGAGCACTGCAGTCCACGCGTAGCAGCTGAATTTTCAGCGGTGGGATATCATTTTGGCCAGCGCTTAAAACAAGCTTTGGGTGTGACGATTGGTCTGATTGATAATGCTTGGGGCGGTTCTGCTGCGGAGGCTTGGGTGCCGCGGGGTGTCCTGGAGGCCGACGGGCATAGCGATGCTTATCTTGAGGAATGGGATGCCAAAATCACAGCTTACACCGACGCGGAACACGCTAAAAAAGTCGCCATCTTTGAACAGTGGAAAACAGATGGACGTAAGGGTCCCGCGCCTTGGCCCAATGATATCAGAACTGGCCAGCATCGGCCTGCAAATCTCTACAACGGAGTGCTACATCCTATTATTGGATATGGTATTCGCGGAGTCATCTGGTATCAGGGCGAGACCAATGCTAGTCGTGCAGCTGCTTATAATCATCTTTTCCCCCTCATGATCAAAACTTGGCGAGAGCACTGGAATCAGGGAGACTTTCCATTTTATTGGGCACAACTCGCGGACTTTACGAATGAGCGCCCTGAATCACAGCAAAATTCTTGGTGGGCCGAAATCCGCGAGGCTCAAACCAATGCCCTCTCGCTCCCCAATACCGGGCAAGCCGTTATTATTGATATCGGCGAGGGTCGAGATATACACCCTCGTAATAAACGCACGGTAGGCGACCGTCTCGCCCGCAACGCTCTTGCAAAGGATTACGGTTTTAATATCGCATCTGAGAGCCCACGCTATGCCAGTCTGGAAATACAAGATGAAGGCATCGCAGTGACGTTTGATCATGTCAGTCACGGCGGTCTATATGCCTTTGATGTGCCCGTTGTTAAAGGTTTTGATATCGCGGGAGCAGATGGATTTTTCCGCCGCGCCGAGGCCCGAATTGAAGGGAATAATCAGGTATTGGTTTCGCACCCCGAGATCGCTCAACCCGTCGCAGTTCGCTACGGTTGGGCTGAAAACCCCGTTCTCAATTTGTTTGATCGCAATGGCCTCCCCGTCACCCCATTTCGCACCGATAATGGCATTTTGGGCAACTAAGCTGATGAACTAAAAAACTTGTGTCGCCACCTTGATGTCAGCGAGAAGCGCAACTAAGCTATTCACATGAGCAAAACGCAGGATGAAATCCTTCTCGGCGTTAATGTCGATCACTGTGCCACTGTGCGGCAGGCCCGTTATCGTGCTCACCGCCTAGACCATGGTGACGAAGTCGAACCCGACCCCGTAACTTTTGCGCTTCTGTGTGAGCAGGCTGGTGCAGATGGTATCACTATTCATTTGCGCGAGGATCGCCGTCATATTCAGGACTCTGATGTCGAACGCACTCGCGCACTCATTCGCACCCGTCTCAACCTTGAGATGGCCTGTACAAAGGAAATGATTGATTACGCCCTGCGGCTCAAGCCAGACTCTGTATGTCTCGTACCCGAGAGTCGTGAAGAGATCACTACCGAGGGGGGGCTGGATATCGTCGGTCAATCGGCTCGGGTAGGGGAAGTCGTTGCTGCGATGACAGAGGCCGGCATAGTCACGAGTTTATTCATTGACCCAGACCCGGCGCAAATTGATATGGCAGCAGAATTAAAAAGTCCATGGATCGAATTGCATACAGGAGCCTATGCCAATGCCTACTATCACATTGAACGCGACAAGACCCTGGCAGAATTAGTCCGCGCTGCCAAGCAAGCCCATTCTCTCGAGCTTGTTGTCAATGCGGGTCATGGCATTAACTATACGAATGTCACTGAAGTTTTAAGCATCCCTCATTTACACGAACTCAATATCGGCCACTCTATCATTAGCCGTGCTCTCACGGTTGGAATTAAAGCAGCAGTCCGGGAGATGAAGGCTCTGCTGGCTGTTACTGACTAGGAATCAGGATTGACAACTCAGCCTAAAAAACTGAATTTACGACTTTTGGTAACGGGGTGTAGCGCAGCCTGGTAGCGCATCTGGTTTGGGACCAGAGGGTCGCAGGTTCGAATCCTGTCACCCCGACCAAAAGCCTCCACGTAAGTGGGGGCTTTTTTCATGTTTGCGCAAATGGAGGGGAGTATTCTTCATAATGCTATACCATTAATCTATTCTACCTTCTTATGTCAGCTACTTCTTCGGATTCCGATAACATTCGCTTTGTCGTTTTAATTAGTATTGTCGCTACCATTGGCGGTTTTCTCTTTGGATTTGATAGTGGGGTGATCAATGGAACGGTAGATGGATTAAAGCGTGCTTTTGGTTCAGACAGTGTTGGTACGGGGTTTAATGTTGCTTCAATGTTGCTGGGCTGTGCGGTGGGAGCGTTTTTTGCAGGCACGTTTGCGGACAAGCTTGGGCGGCGTAGCATTTTAATTCTCAGTTCGATATTCTTCGCGTTATCGGCCTGGGGTTCCGGCATTGCGGCAAGTTCGGAGGAGTTTATATTTTATCGTATTTTGGGAGGCTTAGCGGTCGGTGCGGCTAGTGTATTGGCTCCGGCTTATATAAGTGAAGTTGCGCCGGCGAAATATCGTGGGATGCTCTCTTCAATTCAGCAAATCGCAATTATCACGGGTCTTTTTTGCGCTTTCTTGAGTAATTACCTAATCGCAGACAATGCCGGTGGTTCGACGCAAGAATTTCTATGGGGTTTTGAGGCTTGGCGTGGGATGTTTTGGGTCGAGCTGCTCCCGGCATTGATATTTTTCTTTGCACTACTTTTTATACCAGAGAGTCCTCGGTTTTTGGTGGCCTCAAAAAAAAGTAAAGAAGCGCTCACTGTCTTGAAGCGACTTATGGGTGCTGAAGCAGCTCATCTAAAGTTAGAGGAAATCAAAGCCTCATTGGCGGAGGACCATCACCGTCCGCGATTGAATGATATTTTAGATCAGAAATGTGGCGTGCGTCCAATCGTCTGGGTTGGTATTGGTTTAGCGACTTTTCAGCAGCTTGTTGGAATTAACGTAGTATTTTATTACGGCGCAGTTTTATGGCAGTCGGCTGGTTTTTCGGAAAACGATGCACTTTTGATCAATGTTTTAAGTGGGGCCTTAAGTATTGGTGCCTGTGTTATAGCGACTCTTCTAATTGATCGGATTGGCCGTAAACCGCTTCTGCTTTTGGGGTCTATCGGGATGTCGATAACGCTGGCGGTGATGGCAGTCATTTTTACCAAAGCAGTTGTGCAAGAAGGAGGCGATTTACAAATGGAAGATTTAGCGGGACCAATTGCTTTAGTTGCCGCTAACCTATACGTGATTTTCTTTAATATGTCCTGGGGGCCGGTGATGTGGGTAATGCTAGGTGAAATGTTCCCAAATCAGATACGCGGTTCAAGTTTAGCGGTCAGCGGTCTGGCGCAATGGGGATCGAATTTCATCATAACAATGACATTTCCAATCCTCTTGGGCGGCATTGGTCTCGGTGGTGCTTACGGCTTGTATGCTATCGGGGCATTTATCTCGATTTTCTTCATTGCGAATTGCGCATGTGAAACCAAAGGGATTGAACTAGAAGCTATGAAGGGTTAGCTAGTGACGAAGCAAGCGCGACATGAATACCAATGTAAGCCCGGCAGCTCCTGTTGCGAGTGGCTGTGCGCTCATTTCCGGAATGACGGTGTAATCAAAGCTGTGAATCTCAAAAGCCGCCGTGTTGCTACTGCCTGTAAAAGAAATTGTTTCACCCACCTCTAGGCGAATGGGCGTCGCTGGAACATAGGAGTCGGTGGTGCCATTAAAGCCGACAATACTAGTATAAAGACTGAGGTCGAGGGGCGGATTTGCACTGGTAGTGAGTTTTACTCCATCGTCAATATTACTGCCGATGCTACCAAAATCTATGCGACTGATTTCAACCGTTTGTGAAAAGCTTAGGCTAAGCCCTTCGCTCGTTCCATCAATACTGGTGTCGTCGATGCCAAAGTTATTTCTATTGGAATTAAAGACTCCACCACTGGCGGTGGCGGTTATAGTTAGCGATCCGAAAGTTTCCTCAACCGAAGTTTGAAGATCGAAAACACTCCCTTTGTCGAGGAAAGTGTAGCTCAATTGTGCACTTACCATAAGGGGTGCGATGCTGAGGCTAAGAATGAGTGGAATGGATTTATATTTCATATTTATAATTTAAAGCCCTAATATTATAAATAAATGTAAAAATTACAAGCTTCATTTTACCCGTTTTAATTTAAATCTTAATTTAGAGAATAACAGTTCACCTGTATCCTTTCGGATGCAGGCATGGACACTAAATTGAAAGAGACTGACTGACTTGAAATACGCTGGTTACAATACCGATTGCGATAAGGGCAACCAAGAGGAATGCAGCGATTAGAGCACCCGTAGAAATTAAGGTGGTGAGTCGCTCTAGGCGCTGTGTTAGCTCTTGGCGAAAGCCTTTTGTTACTTCGCTCATGCTTTGGGCGAGGTTACCGGTGTTTTCGCCAACAGCGAGGACGTCGAGTGCTAGGTCAGGCATGATGCTGTTTCGCCTGAAGGCATGAGCAATGGAGAGCCCTTCGTTAACCTGTTGTCGTGCGGTGTGGAAATTTTCCCGAAGGGCGCGGTTATTGATGGTGCGTTCAGTCAGGCGAAGTGTTTCGGTTGTGTTGATACCGCTCTGTAGAAGCGTGCCGACAAGATTGCCCATTTGGAAGAGGTTTCCATACAGGGTAATCTTTCCCAAAAGGGGCAGACGAAGAAGCCAGTCGTCAGTCCGCTTACGACCGGTATCTGTTTGGCGCCATTGGCGAAGTGCCAAGCTTGCTAGGACTAAGATAGTAAGGACGAAAGGGCCGTAATGCACAAGAAGGTCAGCTCCATTTATAAGGAGGCGAGCGCTCCAAGTCATTTCTGAGCCGAGTCGCTCAAGCATATCTTGAATTTGCGGCAAGAGCACCGTTAGAAAAAGGATGACCACTCCAATTGCAACGGTACAGATAAAAGCCGGGTACAACATACTCGCGATCATCTTTTGGCGGATCGCTTGTTTTTCTTCGAGGTAGTCGATAACCTTGCTGAGGATGGGCACAAGATTTCCCGTTGCTTCGCCAGCCTCGATGACATGGGTGCTTGAACTGTTGAAATAATCTGGTTGGCGGGCGAGGGCGCTGGCAAGGGTGCTGCCTTCGCTGAGGTCTCGCCATAGGGATTGGGCGAGGGTTTTAAGTTCTGGTTGACTGAGCCTTTGGTTGAGGATTTTAACGGAGTCACCCGCAGGTAGTCCGGAGCTGTGTAATTCTAGCAGGCGTTGGAGGAAAATGAGTCCAACTTTTTCTTTTTTTGCGCTGCTTTTTTGAAGTATGTCCTTGCGGTCAGCGGGCTTGTTTTTTTGAGGATTGAGCGCCTTGAGCAAAGTCTTAATCCGTTGGCTAGGGGCCATTGCAGATTGATTTTCCTCGGTAACAATTTTTAGGCTCAAGGGGTGAAGGCCTTTAGCGTTCAGTCTTTGTGCTGCCTGTCTGCGATCAGGAGCTTCAAGCTGGCCGTTTTTCATGACACCAGTTTGATTGCGCGCTCTATAGTGAAACGTAGGCATCGTGCTTTAAGTGTTCTTAGTTGTGCTAATAATAAAGGATGAGTCGATCCATTTTATTAAAATTAAGAATTGGAGAAATCTTACAAGTGACCTATGATCATAAGCTTTATATGAAAACATTTACTGATATTCTTCTTTGTCGCATTTGCTTGCTGGCTTTAATTTCAGGAACGCTGATATTACAAGGAGCGACTGAGCGTTTACAGGTGCCGGAAAACATTTCTAATAGCATTCGCGAAACCGCAATGCCAGAGATGGGAAACTCCCAGTTAGAGAAGCTTTTGGCTCGTTATTATGAGTCAGGGCTGGGTGGGTCTGATATTTGGAATAATATACAAAGCATAAGCCTTAAAGGCAGCTTACTTTTATCGGGTAATGAATTTGAAATGCTGTGTTACCAACGCAAACCAAACCGCTTTAAGATGCGACTGGATAGCGGATCTAATAGATATATACTCGGCTTTGATGGCGAGGATGCATGGCAGTGCTTATCTGGGGATTCTTCATCCGCAATTAAAATGTCTCCTGAAGCGGCCCGACGCTTTATCCATTCTGCGGTCTTTGGTAATTATCTTCTCTATCCATATCGCGTGGGGAAGAAGATTGAGTATCTTGGCACAACGCGTGAAATGGATACGGTCTGTCACCTCGTGCGCGTTGCATTAGATACGGGCTATGTACTCGATTACTATATTGATGTCCGTACATTCTTGGACATAAAAATTGTGAATTACGATAAAGAGTTGGGAACTTCTCTGACGCTTATGTGTGAGGATTTTAGGCGAATTGAAGGTTTTCCTGTGGCGCACAAAATTATCAGTAAATCTGACGGTGGAGCCGAAACTTTGCTATTAATCAATCAAGTCAAATTTAACTTAGGTTTAACAGACTGGATCTTTAAGCGTCCCAAATAATACGAGAAGGCGGCTATTTTCTCGAAAAGGTAGTTTTATACGCAAAAACCAGCGTTTATGCCCTTATTTAGTTTCATTTATTGTTATTTTTAAAACTTTAAATGAAAAATAAAATAAAAACGCACAAAATATACTTGCAGCTTACATATTAGAGCATGCATTATACATTTGTGTCTACTAAACCCCAGGCTAGTCTTTTGGCATCATTGCTTTTGGCTTCAAGTGTGAGCTTGTTGACCGCGCAAACGGTTTCTACAACCCCAGTTGGATATCGCACGGATACCATTCCAGCTGGTAATATACCGTATGCACCAAGTTTTGTGCATGCTGATACGTTTAATGGACAAATAAGTTCACTATCTGAAGCGGGTGGATTGACAACGGTTACCTTCACCGAATCCACGCTCACGGCTACGGCGCTCGACGAAGGGACTTTCTATCCTGCTTATTATTTGGAAGTGACTGAAACCGGTGCGTATGAAGGCTATTCCTTTGATATTATTAGCAATACCGCATCTACGGTTACGGTTAGCGGACTGCTTTCCTCAGGATTTGGCTTATCGAGTAGCCAAACACTAGCCGGAACAGAGTCAGTCGCTATTCGCAAACACATGACGGTGGGGGATATTTTCAGCGATGCAACTTCTGCCTTAACCGCTTACAGTGATACCGTAAAATTTTTCAATGATGATAACACCATTACATTGCTTTATTGGGACGGCACCATGTGGACTCCGGATTTTTCGGCCAATCATACGAACAAACCGATTTACCCGGGCGAGGGCTTTCTTACGTCTTTTGCTGGTTCAGTATCACTCACCACCAATGGTCATGTGAAAACAACTAAGACTAAGGTACCGGTTAAAGCGGGACTTGTGAACCTTGTGGGCAGCCTAGCGCCGAGTGATACCACCGTAGATGGTTTGAATGCAGTCAGTGCGCTTGTGCCATACTCTGATAGCGTGAGAGTCGTTTCACAGGACGGCAATTTTACGACTCAAAAAACCTATTACACAGATGGTTCTCAGATGACCACAAACTTTACCGGCAATGATGGTTCAGATGTAATTCAAGGGCATAACTCTGCTCTCTTCAGTGCAGGCAGCAATACCTACATAACACTACCGGCAGCCTTTACGCCCTAACAATCCTCTAACTTTTTAAGCACCCAAAATATTATTCTCAGTTACCGTCTACACCACTTAACCCTATGAAAAAAACTACTCTTTTTAAACTATCATTTTCATTCTTACTGGTCTCGCTAGTTCAAGCTTCTGTGGGGGTAAATGTGATCGCCAATAGCGGCTCTGGACGTTATCTCGATTCTAGCAGTTCAACCCTAACGGATGGATCACTCCTTCGTTTTGGCGCCTTAAATATAAGCTCCTACAATGCGCTCTCCGCTAGTGATAAAATCAATTTTTCTGCTGTGGACGCCCTTTTTACCGAACTTGGTACGGTAAGCGCATCATCAGGTAACTTTCTATCTATCAACGAGAATACTTACACTTTGCCTGCAAGTGGTGTGAATGCTGGAGATAGGCTCTATGTTTGGGTATTCAACAGTAGCGTTGCCCTCAGTTCCACGGAGTGGGGTATTTTTTCCAGTTCCAATGTACAGTGGACTATGCCGGTGGACCCCAACACCAACACGCTCTCAACGAGCACCCTCGAAAACGTTTATTTTGGAGGCACATCCGGCAGCGGCCCGACAAATTACACCTTATCTGCGGTTCCGGAAACCAGTACTTATGCCTTAGTTTTTGGCTTCATAGCCCTTTCTTGGGTGGCTATTCGTCGACGCGGCTAACAAGAACAAGTAGCTTTATTTGAAAACGCCTCGTCTAGCACGGGGCGTTTTTTTGTGTTCCTGTTAAGGCTGAAGCAACATAGTTGGATCTCCCTCCTTCCAGATCATTCCGGAGCCGTCGATCTATGCCGCCCTAGTGGGTATGCTTGCATGGGTGGGGGTGGTGCTGTTTAGGCGTCGTTAGTTTGAGCCCTTTGTTTCCGAGACCCCGTGGCGGTGATTCCGTGCGGGGTTTCTTTTGGCTGCTACCGCGCCTACGGTCTTGACCTCTGAATCAATTCTGAAAGCGTGGAACCTTTCGCCGTCATTCCCGACATGGGATGCGGTTCGTCTCATCATCAAACCCAAGTTCTATGTTTCAAAAAAGTATTTTCTTCGCGGCTTGCTTAGCCCTTTTGGCGGCCGTATCAACCCAGGCGCAGCCAGAAGCTGCCATTGATCCCCAAGCTTCAGCATCCACTCAAGCCGAACTCGTTGAAGCCTTCGGATATTTCAGTGCCTTCCAATTGGGCATCAAGCAACTCGGATTTGAAGCCAGCGATTCTGAAGCAATCCTGAAGGGTTTTGCCAATGCACTTGAGGATGGCGAGCCTTCAGTTGAAATGCTAACAGTGGTGCAAAGCCCTGCTTTCCAGACCTTCATTCAGGACCGTATGGCAAAAGCCCAAGCGGCTGCTGCTGACGCTGCGGCCGCAGCTGCCAGTGATAACATTGCTGCTGGTAAAGCTTTCATTGAAGCTCTCAAGGAGGATGACGCCGTTGAGTCCACTGAATCTGGCTTACATTTCAAGGTCGTGGATGCTGGGGCAGACGACAAGCCCAGCATGGAAGATACTGTTTTGGTTCATTATCGTGGTACGCGTATTGACGGCACGGAATTTGACAGCTCCTACGCCCGTGGCGAGCCAACTGCCTTTCCCCTCAATGGCGTAGTGCCCGGATTTGGTGAAGGCCTCACTAAAATTGGGACAGGCGGAAAGATCATCCTCTACATTCCCAGCGACTTGGGCTATGGCAACAATCCCCATCCAGATAGTGCGATCCAACCAGGAGACACCCTCGTTTTTGAATGCGAGTTGATCGAGGTCAACCCCGAGAGCTAGGGAGCTCCGCAATTTCAAGAGCCCGCGTTTTAAATGCGGGCTTTTTTGTATCAAATCCTAAAGCGGTAAGCAGGCTTCAGACACTGGGTCCGCCAGCGGGGTCACCGCCAAGGGGAACCGGGTCGGCACTGCGCGAGTCGAGGGTGTCGGCAGCAAAATATTTGTGAATTTGCACCCCGGCACGAAAGGGCGCGCGGTGGGTTTTTACCCATTTAGTGATCGCATTTAGGACGGCGGGGTCACTGCGTTTCGACCATTCAGGATGGAGCCATACGGAAACGTTATAGCGTAGTTGCCCACCTAAAAGTTGCACATATTCCTCGATCGCCTCTGGAGCATCGACAATGATTTTAATTTCCTGTGCTCGAGCTATATTTTCTGCAAGGGGAGGGTGCCAACGCTTCGGGCTGAGGGTGATCCAGTCAAAGTCACCTTGAAGGGGAAATCCGCCGCTCGTTTCGAGGTGCACGGGTTGTGCGTGGGTATGAAGGGCATCCGTTAGGGTACGCAAGTCATGAATCGCGGGTTCACCCCCAGTGATGACTGTGAATTCGGCTTTTGAATTGGCAGCGGCAACAGCGAGGGTTGCTGCCTCTAGACGATTAAGGGATTCGGGTTTGTGGTCAGGATGCCAGGTTCCGGCGGAATCACACCATGGGCAATGCACTGGGCATCCGTAAGTACGTATAAAGTAGGCTGCTCGTCCAGAGTGATAACCTTCGCCTTGGAAGCTCTGAAATTGCTCATGGATGGGGAATGACATTATAAGCAGGAAAGGATTTACTCAGGAAAATAAGTGGCGGAATTACGACGGTCTTCTTCGACTTCGACAGCAGTGATCCAAGCGCGTTGATGGGTGTGTTGGCGTACCATGGGATCAAAGATTGCAAGCAGATGCTCGGCGATGCCTTCACAGGAGCAATTGGGCAGAATGTAGCTTTTGAAGAGAGTGCCATGTGTTGCAAGGAGTGATTTTCGCGCTGGATCATCTTCGTTCAAAAGACATGCATGATCGAGATGAGTCTCAATCCAGTCTTTGAGGTATTTGAGGTCCCCAAAATCGACAACAAAGCCATTCGAGTCGGTCTCGCGGCAGGCGAATGTTAGGGAGATTGACCAGTTGTGTCCATGAATGAAGGCGCAATGCCCATCATGATGATGCTGGCGATGAGCGAAAGGGATATCGCGGTAGGTTTTTTTGCAGGTGAGCATGGTGCAATTATGAATCATTCGGGAGATGCCAATTGTTAGAGCGCAGGGCCTCTAGCCTTGGCGCTTGGGCATCGTATAGGGTGGGGTCTGGAATTTCGGCAAGGTCAAAAGCTTCGCGGCGCTCGATGCAGGTGCCGCAGCGACCGCAGTGAAGCTCTCTGCCTTTATAACAAGACCAAGTTTGCTCAAAGGGAACTTTTAATTCAGCCCCACGACGGACGATATCTGCTTTGCTCCAGTCGACAAATGGGCGATCAAGGCGGACGTCATTCCAGTCACAACGTTCAATCGCTGTTGCCATGGCATCGGCAAATTCTGGGCGGCAATCGGGATAAATAGCCTGGTCGCCATGATGAGCAGCATAGGCAACGCTTTCTGCATCCGAACTAAGTGCGTAGCTGGTGGCAAGCGCCAGGAGGATCATATTACGGTTGGGGACAACTGTAGATTTCATGCTAGCTTCAGTGTAATGCCCCTCTGCTACCGGAATTTCGTCGGAGGTTAAGCTACTACCTGCTAGCAAAGGACGTATACCGGAAAGGTCTACGCATTGAAAGGGAACATTTATAGCAGCACAAATAGTGGCAGCCTGTTTGAGTTCGCAGGCATGGCGTTGACCATAATTAACCGAAAGGGCGCTTACAGATTGGCCTTGGTGCAGTAAGTGATACAGCAGGACGGTGGAATCGAGTCCACCAGAGTAAATAAGGACAGTTTTCATGAATTCAGTCGTTGCCAAGAGGAGGCTCCCTGGGAATCCGTTAGCAGGGTGCATGAATATGGAGTTTTGCTCAGCTTTGGGGCAAGACTAAACTGCAGCTAAACCAAGCGATTGCTTGACAAATTGGCACAGAATTTCAAATTCTAAACTTCGCAATTTATAACAGCATAGCTATGAAGCGGGCTTGTCTCGCTTTTTTTATTTTTTACCTACAATGAGTCACGAAATTTTATCCGTTCTTGAATACATGGAGAAGGAGAAGGGGATTGATCGAGATGATATGATCTCGGCGATTTCTGGAGCCATCGCCAGCGCTGCCCAAAGGGGCGTCGGTTCCGCCCAGGAAGTACGCGTGGAAATCGACTCTAAGACTGGAGCCCTAAAAGCTTGGAATGCCTTAAATGTGGTGGATTCGGTCAGTGATTCATCATCGGAAATACACATCGAAAAGGCGCGGCAATTTTCACCAGAAGCGGAAATTGGCGGTGTCATTGAAAAGGAAATTGACCCAGCTTTTCTAGGGCGAATCGCGGCGCAGACTGCTCGTCAGGCAATCATGCAACGCATTCGTCAATTTGAAAAAGACCGTATATATGATGATTATAAAGATACTGTCGGTGACATTGTAACTGGCACAGTTCGCCGTCGCGATCGAGGTGATTTGGTCATCGACTTAGGAAAAGCAGAAGCGATTCTACCACCACGCGAGCGAGTTCCAGGCGAAGATTATGCACCCGGTGAGAGTATTCGCTGTCTTCTATTGAAAATAGAACAAACCAACCGCGGGCCGGATATCATTCTTTCACGTTCAAATATCAATTTTGTTCGCCGTTTATTTGAATTGGAGGTTACCGAGATCGCAGATGGTACCGTCGTGATCGAGGCCATGGCTCGCGAGGCGGGTTACCGTACTAAAATTGCGGTTCAAAGTGCTGATCCCAAAGTGGATCCCGTGGGAGCTTGTGTAGGTGCACGGGGTGCCCGTGTTAAGACAATTGTCCGTGAATTAGGCGGCGAAAAGATCGATATCATACGCCATCATAGTGATCCACTTCAACTACTGGAAGAAGCACTCAAGCCCGCAATCCCTAAAAATATAAAGGTGAATGAGATGGAGCGCCGGATTCATTTTGAAGTAGCAGAAGAGGACCTATCCATCGCTATTGGCCGTCGTGGCTTTAATGCGAAACTTACTTCCCGCCTTTTGGGTTGGAAATTGGATATAGGTAAAGTGGAGCAGGAGGCAGTCGGCTTCGACCAAAAGATCGCCAAGGCGGTGGAGGGCATCAATATGATCCCTGGCATTGATCCTGCCCTTGCGGAGCGTTTAGTTACCCATGGTTTCACCAGTCCGGAGGCTTTTGAGGGTGTTGGAGCCGATGATCTCTCTGATGCAGGCTTTACGGCGGAAGAATCCGAGCTTATTCTGGGACGTGTAAGCGCATATTTCTCACAAAATTCCTAAAAAAGAGTCCTGAACAAGACATTAGACTAAGGCATCAACAAAATATATGAGCGTTCGCATACATCAATTGTCTAAGCAGATCGGAATGGAAAATAAGGAGCTGATCCAGCTCCTACGCGAGCGTGGTTATGAGGTTAAGAGTGCCTCCAGCACGGTAGATAATATTTCAGCAGAATCGTTGGTCGAGGAATTTGGACCCAAAGAAACTGCAGCACCTGCAGCAGAAGAAAAGAAAAGCGAGACGGAGGTTCCAAAACCTAAAGGCCCGATATTACCTGAGGGAGTCATTGTTAAAAGCAAAGCGGATATCGAGCGCGAGCGCGAAGCACGCGCTGCTGCAGAGCAATCTGAGATAGCTAAAGAAGCAGCTCGCGTAGTTTCACCACCGGTCGCACCAAAGCCAGTTTTACCCCCAAAACCTTCAACACCATCCGTCACGATTTCCTCTCCAGAACCGCCCAGGGCACCGCAGGTTGTAAAAACGACACCTCCTGCTCCTGTAAATCGTCTGTCTGGGACACCACCTTCAGCACCTGCAGGGATACCGCCTGCGCCTTCATCACCGCCAAAGCACAACAAAGCGAGTGATGTAGAAAATGAATCAACTGCTACTGAGACAAACTCTGAAGCAGCGGAAGGTGAAAAAACAGTGCTTCATGTTAAACCTCCAATTGTGGTGCGAGATTTTGCCTTAGAGTTAGGGCTTAAGCCTTTCAAACTCATTTCGGAACTAATGGAGATGGGGATATTTGCCTCAATGAATCAATCTATCGAGGAGTCCACCGCAAAAGTATTAGCGGCAGGTCATGGTTTTGATTTAGAAATTCATCATCGTGGCGAACAGGTTGAAAGTAGAGTTCAGCAACCTAAGGAAGAAAAAGTTGATGATGACGACCCACGTTTTTTGAAGGGGCGCCCTCCGGTAGTCTGTATTCTCGGCCACGTTGACCATGGAAAGACCACTTTATTAGATACTATTCGCAAGGCTAACGTAACTGCGGGAGAAGCTGGCGGAATTACGCAGCACATTGGAGCATATCAAGTAACTCATAAGGGTCAGCATATCAGCTTCATTGATACGCCGGGTCACGCCGCTTTTTCAATGATGCGTGCCCGTGGTACTAATGTCACGGACATAGCCGTTTTGGTAATTGCAGCGGATGACGCCTTTAAACCGCAAACAGAGGAAGCCTTGAAATTTGCTCAGCAGGCAAATAATGCTATCGTGGTTGCGATCAATAAGACGGATGCCAAGGGCGCAAATGTGGATCGAGTCAAGCAGCAGATGCAGGAAAAGGGTATTGCGCCCGAGGATTGGGGTGGTGAGACCGTCACTGTGGAAGTTTCTGCTCTGAATGGCACAAACATTGATGATTTGTTGGATATGATTCTACTGCAGGCAGAGGTTTTGGAGCTAAAAGCAAATCCGGACTGCGCCGCTTCGGGCATTATCATTGAATCTCAGATTGAGCATGGTCGTGGTCCGACTGCGTCCGTGATCGTTGAAAAAGGTACCTTAAAACGTGGAGATGCCTTACTTTGTGGCGAGGCTTATTGCCGGGTTAAATCTTTGATGGATGATAACGGGAAGACTGTGAATGCAGCGCCTCCATCCATGCCCGTAAAAGTTTTAGGTTGGTCAAGTGTACCTGCTTCGGGCGATCGTTTTGATACCTGCAAAAACGAAAAGCTTGCTAAGCGTGAGGCGGAGGAAATCACCTACCAACGCAAACGTGATGCCAATCGTCGCCAAGAAGATGGAGAAGATGGCTCAGGTGGTGGTGCTACGGTTGAAGATCTCTTTGCTGCAATAGAGAAAAAACAGAAAAGTTGCCTGCGCTTGATCGTTAAATCTGACGTCCATGGTTCAGCAGAAGCCTTGGCGAATGCACTTTCAGTAATCGAAAGTGACAAAGTCGATCTCGATATCATTCATGTAGGGGTTGGCAATATTACAAAAAATGATGTGAATTTGGCTGGGGCCGGAGGTTCATGCATCATTGGTTTTAATGTTAAGCTCGACATAGGAGTACAGGGCGTGGCGAAGCATCTTGATGTACGCATCATCCAACACGAAATTATATACGAATTGCTCGACCAAGTGGAGGAAGAGATGTCGGCACTGCTTGAACCTGAATTACGCGAAACCAAAAGTGGTGCTGCGGAAGTTCGCCAAGTCTTCAGCCTCGGAAAAGTAGGCGCAGTTGCGGGTTGTATGGTTACCGAAGGGACGATCACTCGCTCCGGAAAAGCTTGTGTCATGCGCAAGGGTGAAGTGGTTTACGAAGGAAAGATATCAACACTGAAACGCTTTAAGGACGATGTTAAGGAAGTTCGTGCCGGTTACGAGTGCGGCGTCAGCGTCCAGGGTTATGCAGCTTATGAAGAGGGTGACAGCATTGAATGCTTTGAGGTTGAGGAGATCCGTCCTTCTCTCCGCTGAGTTGATTAACCAGTGCGACAAATTGAGGTCCCATCCCTTAGAATTATGTCGAAACGTATCACACGGGTGAATGAGTTGCTGCAGCGAGAGATCAGTGAGCAGTTGCATCAACGTTATCAGGTGGAAGCTACCTCAATAACGATCAGCAGTGTAGAAACCAGCAATGATCTGCGTTCTGCGCGCATTTATTATTCCGTAATCGGAGAGAGCGATGCTGTTGAAAAAGCGAGGGTGCTTTTTCGGCGAGTTGGACGCGACCTTCGAGATCGTGTTCGTCGGCGAGTGATTTTGAAATACTTTCCTAATTTTGAATTTTGTTACGACGCATCTATGGAGCGAGGAGCGTACATAAATGAATTACTCGATGAAATGAAAGAAAGTGATATCCATGAATAGATACTATCCCGAAGAAAGTGCGGCATTTGCAGCTGAAATTGAAAAACTAAGCGGGTCAAAAGTGGCCGTTTTAGGGCATTTTCGGCCCGACGGAGACTGTATCGGTTCAATGGTGGCAATGACGCGCCTATTAAATGGGATGGGGATAGAGGCCGTGGCAGTAAATCGCGATCCAATACCTGAAAACCTAAAGGCTTTTGTGGGCGATACGCCATTAGTGCAGGCGGCCGACTTTGAGCCATCTGGCCATGTAGCGGTGACAGTAGATTGCGCAGACCACAAACGTATCGGTGACCGTTTGCAGGCATTATTTCCTGAAATTACTCTAAACATCGATCATCACATCTCCAACAAGGCCTACGCACTCCATAATTTGATCATTGGAAGCGCTTGTGCCACTGGTGAAGTCTTAGCGGGTTTTTACTTTGATAATAACTTCAGTATTGATCCACTCACTGCACAGAATCTTTATGTTGGGATCGCAACTGATACGGGGCAGTTTCGCTTTCCTTCCACAACTCCAGAGACCTTTGAAATTGCACGCCGTTTATGTGAACTTGGGGCAAATCCTGCAGCAGCAGCTTTTGAGCTATATGAAAATGAAAGTTTTGGAAAATTTAAACTTTTGCAACATTTTCTAGCCTCTTTGAAGCTTGAACTTAATGGGCGTGTTTGCGTGGGCATGATTGAAGACGGTGTGTATTCAGACTGCGGTGCTTGTGTCGATGACTCTGAGGGTTTGGTCGATTACGCTCGCTCGATTCGCGGCGTGGATGTGGGGGTATTTCTTGAGGTTAGAGACGGCGCTATCAAAGGGAGTTTGCGGTCTAAAGATCCCTTTTATCGAGTCGATCAAGTAGCACAAAAATTCAACGGCGGTGGTCACGCTTGTGCGGCTGGCCTAAATATGCAGGACATCAGTTTGAACGATTTTCGGGCGGTCTTGATTGCAGCAATTGAAGATCATCTAAAAGCCCTAGATGAGGCAACTAAGTCTACAGAAAAATAAATTATGAATCCCGATCCAGAAGGTATTTTACTGGTTGATAAGCCTAAAGGGATTACATCGCATGATGTTGTGAACCGGGTGCGACGTATCTTTCATATGAAAAAGGTGGGTCATGCGGGGACACTCGATCCTATGGCGACAGGGCTAATGATTATCCTTGTGGGTAAGGCGACTAAGGTTTCGCAATACCTCATGAGCATGGATAAAGAATATACTGGAACGATGCGTTTGGGGCAAAGCACAGATTCACAGGATGCGGAGGGCGAGTTGATTGAAGAACGGGTTGTCCCGAAATTGACTGAGCCAGATATTCTAGCGCACATGAAAAGTTTTGCTGGCGACCAATACCAAACGCCACCCATGTTTTCTGCGAAAAAGATTGGGGGCCAACCGCTCTATAAATTAGCACGAAAGGGAAAAACGGTAGAGCGTGAACCTCGGGTGATTCATATCAGTCGATTCGATATGACGAAATTTGATTCTCCAGAAATCTCATTTTTAGTGGCCTGCAGTAAGGGAACTTATATACGAACCATCGCACACGACCTTGGGGGAAAAATTGGCTGTGGAGCTCATTTAAATGTGCTTCGGCGAACGGGAATTGGAGACTTTCGCATTGAAAAAGCAAGTACGCTAGAGGTCTTGGCAGAAGAAACTCCAACGGCGTTGCGTAAGCATTTGATTCCTATTCTTCAGGCAGTCCCAAGTCACGCATTGTAACTTTTTTACTTTATGAAACTTCCGGCGAGTGTTACTGGTTTTGAGGCTATGAGTAGCCTGGACGCACCTGTTTATCTAGCAATCGGGATTTTTGATGGGTTGCACCGGGGGCATCGAGCAGTTGTAGATACAGCAGTTAGAGCAGCAAATGCATCTGGTGGCGTGAGTGGAGTTTTAACGTTTAATCCGCATCCAAGTCGGATGTTTCGGCCACAGCAAGCTACGCGCTTGATTTTACCTATTGCTAGAAAAATAGAGCTGCTGCACGCGGTTGGGGTTAAGGTCGTGATTGGGAAAAAATTTGATGCGGATTTTGCCTCGATTGAGGCAGCTGATTTTGCAGCTTATCTCAAGGCAGCATTACCAAGTTTGAAAGCACTCTCGGTAGGTGCAAATTTTCGATATGGGCGACTACGTGCTGGTGATGCGACCTTATTAAAAGCAAGTGGTAAAACACTTGGACTTGAGGTTAGTGTAGTAGAACGATTGAGGCATGCTGGGGAAGCTATAAGTAGTACTCGCATCCGTGCCGCTCTGAAAGAAGGCAGGATTGAAATAGTAAATACTTTATTAGGATATAATTATGGTTTTATGGGTGAGGTTGTGAGAGGTGCTCAAAAGGGGCGTGCGCTTGGTTTTCCAACCTTAAATCTACCTTGGGAGCCGGAATGTCTGCCGCTTTATGGAGTGTATCGAGTACGCTTGCGCGCCAAAGAAAGCTATAAATGGGCAGACGGTATTGCTAATTTTGGAGTTAAGCCGACCATGGCTGCAGAGGGACGACCCGCTCTAGAGGTGCATCTTTTGGAAGAGACTCAGCTGGATGCCGGTGCGCAAGTTGAGGTCGAGTGGCTGGAGTTTCGTAGAGGTGAAAAGAAGTTTGAAACGGAGGAAGTTCTGCGGGCGCATATTGCAGAGGATGTTGCTTGGGCGCGCAAACGGGCGAGCCATGGCTGAACGCATGATTCAATACTTTGTTCCGGATACGGTGCAGGGTCAGAGAGCGGATAAGGTCTTTGCGGATTCATTTGCTGATGTGAGCCGTGCACGACTTCAGCGTGCGTTTGATTCCGGACGCGTCACTTATAAAGGGGTAATTATTGATAAGGGTTATAAATTGAACGGGCCGGGTAAACTGCATGCTAGTTTGGAGGAATTGGAAAAGGGAGTCGGTCCCCAGGCGGTGGCGATTCCACTCGAGATTGTATATGAGGATGCTTCGATCGTTGTCGTGAACAAAGCTGCTGGAATGATCACGCACCCAGGTAACGGAACAAGCGAGGATACTTTAGTCCATGCTCTCCTCCATCATACCGATGGAGCCTTGAGCTCGGTAGGGAGTCCTGAGCGACCTGGTATTGTACATCGCCTGGATAAGGAGACCACCGGTTTAATTGTGGTGGCAAAAACAGATTTAGCACATCACCGGCTCGCAAGTGCTTTTAGTGAAAGAAATACCTATAAATGTTATCAAGCATTCATATTAGGAGTGCCCTTGCTAAAATCTGGAACCTGTCGCGAGCCAATAGGAAGACACCCAGTTCATCGAACACGAATGTCAGTCCAAGGAAGTGGGCGTACCGCACACACAGAATGGAAGGTTGAGTCGATATATGGAGACCAAGCAGCGCGAGTAACCTGCGTGATCCATACGGGTAGGACGCATCAAATTCGGGTACATATGAGTCATTTAAAGCACCCATTGCTAGGAGATATTAGTTATGGATTTAAGGCAAACCGATTGCCCGAAATAGTAGTGCCGCGCGTGATGCTACACGCTGCAGAGTTGCACTTTCCGCATCCTGAGACCGAAAAGAAAGTCTGTTTAAAGGCCCCAGCACCGGCAGATTTTGAAATACTTGAGCAAAGGCTGCGTGCTAGCAATTGAGCGCCTCGCGGGCAAGGCCGTAACGAAGGTTATAGAAGGAATGCATCGCTGTTTCGCGCTGAGCATATTTTAGGACTGTTTCTATTGTTAAAAGGGAAATGGGGAGGATGTCTGCGCGGCGGGCGGGTAGATGCGGAATATTAAAGCGCTTATGAAGTGGGAGTTTAGCAAGCTCAGAACGCAATTTAGAAAGGGTTTTAAGCTTTAGAAAGGGAGAGGATGTTTCTATAGATTGATCTGCGCGAGCGGCAAGGATGGCGCGGGTAACGCTAGCCGCTCCACCCGTAATAATCAGTGGCCATTCTAAGGGCTGAAAATCAAAATCTTTCTTAGTTAATGTAGCGTGGATGTATTGAGAGATTTCAGCCTGAAGGATATCACTGAGAGGTATTTTGTGATCCTTGAGAAAGGCTTCCATAAGACGAACGGAACCCAGTTGGAGTGAAACTGCTTGCGTGATTTGATTTTTGGAAAAGCCAATGAGTTCGAGGCTACCTCCGCCAAGGTCCATTTGAAAAAAATGATCAAGACTTTTAAATTCTGGATCGCAAGCAAGTCCACGCCCGATGTATTGGGCTTCCTGGTGACCGCTTAAGACCTGCATCTGGTGATTGGTTTGATTTTTTATGCAGTCGATGAACTGCGTGCCATTGCGCGCATCGCGCACAGCACTGGTAGCTACCATACGAATGACTTCAGGCTCAAATTTTTTAGCTGAGCGAAGGAGTTTGCAGATACTCTCAAGGCCTTCATTCATTGCCGCTTCAGTGAGCTCAGGATCGGCATGACTGATTCCAGCGCTTATGCGAGTTTCAAGGGTCTCAGTAAAGCGTACTAGTAGATTGTTGTTGGGTGCCCTAATGCTGGCTACCAATAGTTTAATAGAATTACTTCCGACATCAATGACGGCAACTGTTTTATCATATACCACTGAATATAGATGTGCTGTGTGCTTTGCAGTTGCAATGCCTATGTCAGACAGGCAAAGGTGATGCGTGTTTTATGATGAAGTGAAAGTTAGCTTTTCGGCAGGAAAAGGTGGTGATGGCTGCTTTAGCTTTCGTCGTGCGAAGTATGAACCCAAAGGTGGCCCAGATGGTGGCAATGGCGGTCGCGGGGGTGATGTGTTTATTATTGGTGATGAAAATGTTGCGGATTTGACGACCTTTCATTTTAAGCCTGGTTGGAAGGCGCGTAATGGAGAACCAGGGCGTGGTAGTAATCAATACGGAGCACAAGGTGAAGCAATCGAATTAAAACTTCCGGTAGGTACGGTGGTATTTGACCGGGAAACAGATAGAGTCGTGGCAGAGGTCACAGAGCACGGAGAGCGAGTTCTTTTGCTCGAAGGAGGTGAAGGTGGAAAAGGAAATACGGTTTTTAAATCATCCACCAATCAGGCACCACGAGAATTTACACTGGGTAAGTCGGGTGCATCCGGTGACTATCGTTTAGTGATCAAGACTATTGCCGACGTGGGACTGATTGGATTTCCGAATGCTGGGAAATCCACTTTGCTGAATATGGTCACTAATGCCCATCCAAGGACGGCTGCTTATCCATTTACGACACTTTTCCCAACGGTTGGGGTTTTGGAGTTTCCAGATGATTATGAACGGATAACCGTTGCGGATATTCCGGGATTAGTAGAGGGTGCTAGTGCCAATCGTGGCTTGGGGCATCGCTTTCTCAAGCATATAGAGCGCTGCAAGGTTTTGCTTGTCATGGTTGATATGGAAGGCACGGATGATCGAGAACCCATCGCGGATTTGCGAGTCCTGCAGAATGAACTAACTCTTTATAAGGCGTCTTTATCGCGTAAACCAGTACTCGTTGCGGCCAATAAAATGGATGAACCCAAAGCGCTGGAAAATCTGAAAGTTTTCAAGAAAAAATGTAAGCACCCATTGTATCCAATCTCTTGTGTGTCGGATGAAGGGTTTGATGATTTGAAGTCTGCGCTCCTGGAGACCGTACTAAAAGTGCGAGCAAAGGAAAGCTAAGCGCAAGATTAGGCTTCCGCGTCTGAGCGAAGTGCCGAACGAGTAGGGCCTCCCATCAGAATCCAAACCGTACATAGGCAAGTCCAGAAACTTGCAGCGCCTACGATTTCATGCATGAGGTCGTATTGTGTCATGGTATGGGGAGCAAGCAGGACAATGGCAACGATGCGGACGGCATTAAAAGCCATCCCAGTAAAAAGTGCAGCAATGAGGTTTATTAACAAGCTAAGTGGACGCAGTCGCTGGTATAAAGTAAGTAGAAGGGCAAGTAGCAGGCTGGTTAGGATAACGCCAAAACCATTGCACTCAGAGGCGACCACAAAAGGGATTTGATTGACGCTAAGAATGAGTTGAGGTGCGACTTCAGCGCTCTCTGAAATACCTAATTCAACGGATTTTCCAAGGAGGTTAAGTAGCTTTGCACTCCATTCTCCGGCAAGCGAACGCAGCGGCCAGTCAAGGGTGCTCATAAATGTGCTTAGAATAATAAAGGTTCCAAAGCTGGCGCAGGCGGTGTAGGCAATGCGTCGCAATTGTACCCCAAAGATAAAAAGCACAAACGCACAAAGGGCACTGCAATAGGCCGTCACGCTGATGCTGCTGAGAGTAATATTACGCAAAAAGGAGGGCTCTGTAAGGCGATTCAAGAAAAAAGTAATGAGGATACAGAGATACGCGAGAAGGAGGCTATTGCGAGCAGGGCTATTGAGGGCGAGTGTCTGGGTTACTGAAATTCGGTTAAAGTACGCCAAAATGAAAACTGCAAAAACAAGAACCAATAAAGCATTGAAGAAACGGCTTTGGTCTTGAGCACTGTTTGCGATCCATTGAGTGAGTGGCCAAAAGACAAAGCCGAGGCTAGCAAATAGGACAAGGTTGAGCCAAAAGTCCCATTTTTTTGATTTTTCACAGAAGCTTTCCAGGAGTTGCTTGCGAAGCGACATGATTAAGAGGCACGTTTCTTTTGCCATTTGCGCCGATTATCCTCGGCTTGAACGGGAAGTGCTTTTATTCGGATGCCTGCAACGGCAGGGTGCCGACACAGGGTTTTGTAGTTCTCGCTATTAATGGTAATTTTGAGTGCTTTTGAGGATTCAGTTTCAAGAATTTGATTATCGATCAAGAAACTGACAGCAACTTCAGAACTATGTTCTGTGGCTGTGCCACTTTCACGACTTTCTTGGTATTCATTGTCAATGGTCTCGCGCAAAAGTGGCAGGAATTCTTCAGTTTTTCGGTCAGGATGCAGAATAAAGTTAATTCTCTGAATGAGGCGAGGTATGGAGGTATCTAGATCAAAGACATCGTAGCCGTGGAGAGACATTTCGCCGTTACGACGAGCTATTTGACCCTGCAGAAGTATTAATTTTTCATCTTCTAGGCGCGAGCGGTTGCGTTCATAGGCTTCTGAAAACATGACGATTTCGTAGTTATGCTTGCGTGTTGCGATCGTGAAGATGGCAAATTGCTTGTTATCCTTTTTTGTGTAGCGGGTCTGAATTCCGCTAAGGATGCCGCAAAGACGAAAAGTGCTATGGTCATCGAAGTCTTCGAGTTGCTCTGGTCCGGCAAAGGTGTCGAGGGCTATATCGAGTGCACGGTATGAGTCCATGGGATGACCCGAAAGATAGAGCCCTAAAAGTTCTTTTTCGTAGGCAAGCTTATCAGATTTCGGCATGGGGGGCGCTTCCTGCCATCCAATGAGTTCACTTCCATGTGTAATATTTTTATCAAAGATATCAAGTTGGCCATTTTTTATATCCTCTTGCTGCCGTCGGGCAACTTCCAGTAGGAGCGGAAGGTTCATGAGGTAAGTTGCTCGGTCATGACCCATTGAGTCAAAGGCGCCAGTTTTGATCAGATTCTCAATTGCTTTTTTGTTAATATTTTTATCGAGGACTCGCGAAAGCAAATTGAGCAAGGATATGAATTTACCATGCTCGCGCCTCTCGTTTATAATGATCTCTGCAGCTCCTTCTCCAACGCCTTTGATGGCGGCCAGACCAAAGCGAATACTGTGTTCCTCCTCTTCTAAAACAGGGGTAAATGTGTGCCCTGAAATATTAACATCGGGGCTAAGAACTGGCAATTTTAAGGCATTACATTCATCAAGGAAGTGGCCGATTTTGTCGGAATTTCCTTGCTCAGATCCGAGCACGGCAGCCATGAATTCAACTGGAAAGTTGGCCTTAAGATAAGCAGTGCGGTAGCTGAGCATCGCATAAGCTGCAGAGTGGGATTTATTAAAGCCGTATTCCGCAAACTTTTCTAGAAGGGCAAAGATCGACTCTGCGGTTCTGCGATCAATATCATTGGTCACTTTGGCACCGTTGATAAAGACTTCCTTCTGGGTATCCATGACTTCTTGGATCTTTTTACCCATCGCTCGCCGTAGAATATCAGCGCCACCAAGTGTGTAGCCAGCAATAATCTGAGCCGCTTTCATGACCTGTTCTTGATAGACCAGAATGCCATAGGTTTCTTTAACTAAATCCTCTAAGAGGGGATGAGGGATCTTAACAATACTAGGATCTTTTTTACCCTGAATAAATTGATCAATGAATTGCATGGGCCCTGGGCGATAAAGGGCAATTAGAGCGATAATTTCTTCAAAGGAACTCAGGCCTATTTGACGACACAGCTTTTGCATCCCACCAGACTCAAGCTGAAAAACCCCGGTGGTGCGTCCACTGTTGAGGAGTTTAAAGGTAGCCTCGTCCTTTAGGGGTACTTTCTCGATATCAAAGTCGGCCAGCGAACGATTCTTTCGTACGTATGTTTGAGCATCATCGATAACTGTTAAGGTTTTGAGCCCAAGGAAATCCATTTTCAAGAGGCCGAGTTCCTCGGAGGGGCCTTTGGGGTATTGAGTGGTGAGATCACCCTCCTGAAGGGTTACGGGTACAAGATTGGTAATCTCCTGGTCTGCAATGATGACGCCGCAGGCATGCTTTCCGGTATTACGAACCATGCCCTCAATAACACGGCCTTGGTCAATAATACTTTGCGCAACGGGATTCTCTTTCACTTCCTTTTGAAGTTGGGGGGATTTCTTCAGGGAAGCATCGAGCGAAATATTGAGCTCGTCAGGAATCATCTTAGCAATTTTGTTCGCCTGATGGTATTCGATCTCATTAACGCGGGCGAGGTCACGCACTACCATCTTTGCTCCAAAGGTGCCGAAGGTAATGATATTGGCAACACGGTCTTTGCCATATTTTTCTCGGACATAGTTGACGACGAGATCGCGTCGCCGCATACAAAAGTCGATATCAAAGTCGGGAGGTGAGACTCGTTCAAGATTTAGCATCCGTTCAAATAGTAACCCAAAACTCAGTGGGTCGATGTCAGTAATTTTAAGAACGAAGGCTACAATGCAACCTGCGCCTGAGCCGCGTCCGGGTCCAACGGGAATATCTTCTCGGCGCGCCCAGTCGATGAGATCCCAGACGATTAGAAAGTAATCAACAAAACCAGTACCTGTAATAATGGCGATTTCGTAGTCGAGTTGCTCGCAGTATTTTCGGTCTTCTGGAGAGGCGTTTTTCCAGTCTGCGCGACAGGCGTCATAGTCGGCGCCATAACGCTCTTTGAGGCCTTCCTTGCAGAGCTCAAAGAGGAAAAGACCATTGGCTTTAAATACTTTGCGCTGTTCTGGATCGAGCGAGATTGGTTCCTCGCCATCGCGGGTGAGGATGGTATTTTTTTCTAACTCATAAATATCAAGGATTCGGTCAAAGTTGACTTCGTCTTGACCATTCTGGATTTCAATGGGTCGTTCATAGACCGGGTAATGATCTTCGCCGAAAGGGAGCTTAACCTCACACATTTCCGCAACCGCAGATGTATTTGTGATGGCTTCAGGGTTTTCTTTAAAGGCGAGTTCCATTTCATCTCGAGACTTTAGATAAAATTGCTTAGAATCATAACGCATACGATTTGGATTGCTGAGCATGGAGCCTGTTTGAATACACAGTAGGGAATCATGAGGCTCCCAATCGCTTGCAGTTACGTAGTGGACATCGTTAGTCGCAACGACCTTAAGATCAAATTCAGTAGCAATTTTTAGAAGATCTGGGATGATGCGGCGTTGTTCTTCTATGCCGTGATCCATGAGTTCGATGATGAAGTATTCCTTACCAAAAATATCAATAAATTGGGCGGCAGCTTCACGCGCAGCGGCGTAATCGCCCTCAAGGAGGTACTGTGGGATTACTGCAGCAAGACAGCCAGAGAAAGCAATGAGTCCTTCGCTGTGGGCTGCAAGCGTTTCTAGGTCAGTGCGCGGGTTATAGTAGAAACCTTTGGTGTGTGCTTTAGAGACAAGTTTGCAGAGGTTTTGATAGCCCGTAAAATTGCGGGCAAGGAGGCCCATGTGAAAACTTTTTTGATTTTTCCGCTGCTCGCCTTCAGTTGCAAGGGTGGGTTCATAGACAAGGTAGATTTCACAACCTAAGAGGGGTTTGATGCCATGTTTTTCTGCCTGCTTAAAAAATCCCGTGAGGCCGTAAAGGACGCCGTGATCGGTGATGGAGAGTGCCTTCATGCCAAGCTCTTCTGCGCGAGAACAGAGACGGTCAATTCGCGAGCACCCGTCCAAGAGGCTAAAATCAGTATGGACGTGTAAGTGGACGAATTCGCGGTCTTTTTTAGGCATTAAAATCTAATTTGGAGCTGGATGGGCGGGAGGCAAGTTCAAGCTTACTTAGGGGAGTAATTTAGCGTTTCTTTTGCCATTGTGGGCTTCTGAAACGATCTTTTTCTTGCGCAATTCTATCTCTTTGAAAGTATGGGCGCAGATCATCGGGCGTCTTAATAGGGATGGCCCAAGTTTGGCTTATCTTTGCAAGAAAGTTTGTTTGGAATTGAGGATATTTAAAGGTATCGGGTAGGTTCTCACGAAGGATGGATCCTTGAATTAGGAGGCCCTTACGAGTTCGCTTGAGAGCAGCTCCAGCTATTTTAGCCCCGTCGGAGCGAAGAACGTCGTTGGCGCTAGCTTCAAGAAAGCATTGGCTTGGATTTGGGGCGAGGGTTAAATTCGGGGAGTCACAGGCTCGAGGGCAGGGTGCAAGGTCGCAATCTACCTGAGCTTGCTTCAAAACTTCTAAAATACATCGGTGTAATTCTTGATAGATTTTTGTAGGTGGATTTCTGCTGGTAGGGAGGGTGTGTGATAGAATGATGCTATAGGTCCAGTCGTTGCGGTGATCGACAATCCCGCCTCCAGTACTGCGCCGACAAAGTTGGAGGTCTTTTGGGAAGATTTCTTTTATGCTTTTCCACTTTTGGGTATAGCCAAAGGTGATCGCAGGTTCGGTCCAGCCGTAATGACGAAATAAAGCAGTATTAGGGGGGCAAGACGATAGGAGGGAGGCATCCACTGCCATGTTATGGGCAGCGTCTCCGAAGGCGTTGGGTAGGGCAATAAGCATTTCGATCTCTAAGCTCGAAGGGGCTCAATAAAGGTGATTTCATCCAGCTGTTCTTGAAAATCAATCGGCTGAGTCTTAAGTTTGCTGACGAGTGGATTGAGGTTAAAGGCCAGGATTCTGGGACGGCTTGAGCAGTTGGTGTTTTCTTTGACTTTTACCGGGCAGATGGATTCGGCGGGTAGACCTAAATGATTGAGAATACGCTGTCCCATAGTAAAGCGACTGAGGACTTCTGAACCGGCCCAATGAAAGAGGCCATGGAGGTCACGGCGTTCTGATAATTCTAGCATGACTTCGGCTACATTGCCGGCAGAGCACGGTTGGCGTAGCTCGTCGGTAAAGAGTTTTGCTTGTTCTTTTTCATGGAGGGTTACCAGAAGTTTTTCGTGAACACTCCGGTTGCCTGCCGGGCTATTACCCATGAGAATAGGGATGCGCAAAACAACAGGATCTTCTTTGTTGCATGCTAGGACTTCTCGTTCAGCAATAAGCTTTGTTTGGCCGTAGAGGTTTGTCGGTATGGGGGTGTCAGTGGATCGGTATGGGGCTTCGCTAAGGCCGTCAAAAACCATGTCGGTAGAAATATGTATAAAACGAGATCCTAAGTGGGTGCTGAGTTGTGCCAGTTGTTTCGGAAGATCGATATTGATTTTGCGAGCAAGCTCAGGTTGTGCCTCTACGGTGCTAGGATTTGAGAGAGCAGCGCAATTGACAATAACATCGGGCCAAAGATGGAGGATGAGTTCAGTTAAGGCTTCGAGGTTAGAAGCATCGAGTTGTGGGTTGCTGGCGATTCCAGTTAAGGTACAAGCTTGAGTATGGCTGAGTGCATTAAGGGAATGACCGCGTCGAAGAGCGGCTTTTGCGTAGGCATTTCCTAGGAGACCAGTGGCACCTGTCAGTAGAATTTTCATAATGATAAAACTTGGTTTTTGTTGCAATGAAGCAGTAAGGTGGCAATTTGGACAACATTTAATGAATTACGCTGATTTAGCGAATGCCGGAGTTTTAGCGCAACCGGTCTATGAACCAGGAAAACCTATATCTCAGGTGGCTCAGGAATATGGGTTCTTGCCAGAGGAGGTTGCTAAACTGGCTTCAAATGAAAATCCATATGGGCCTTCGCCAAAAGCAAAGGCAGCGGGCCAGGCTCAATTAGAGCAAGCGCACATTTATCCTGATGGGTCCGGGCAGCTCTTAAGGGAAGCTATTGCAATCGAGCGAGACATTCTCCCAGAATGTGTTGTTTTAGGCAATGGATCCAATGAAATTATAGAGTTACTAGGGCACGTATTTTTGCGACCTGGGGTGGAGGTTGTTCTAGGAGCCAAAGCTTTTATTGTATATAAGTTAGTGGCGCGCCTGTTTGGTGCAACTGTTGTAGAGATTCCAATGGACGGATTTTCGCATGATTTAAAAGCAATGCAGGCAGCGGTTACTGAAGAGACTCGGCTTTTGTTTGTGGCGAGTCCCAATAATCCGACCGGGGCAGCAAACGCCGCTGAAGATTTGTTAGCTTTAGCGGAGGATTTGCCAGAGCATGTAATCCTTTGCTTGGATGAAGCTTACGCAGAGTATTTAGACGCGGCACCCGATATGCGTGCGGCAATCTCTGAGGGTCATAAAGTAATTTGTCTGCGAACCTTTTCCAAAATTTATGGCCTTGGAGGATTACGAGTAGGCTACGGTTATGGGAATCGTGACTTAGTGGACTTATTACAACGCGTACGCCAACCTTTTAATATCAATTCAGTTGCTCAGGCTGCCGCCATTGCAGCCCTTAAAGATATAGACTTTTGCCAGGGATGTCGCCGTGAAAATGCTATTGGTCGTGAGGTTTTAGATTCTGGATTAAATGCTATGGGTTTAGAAACTTTTGGTGGTTCGGCAAATTTTGTGCTGACAAAGGTCGGTAACGGCAATGCATGTTTTAAGGCGCTGCAATCAAAGGGCATAATCGTGCGGCCGTTGAATATTTATGGTATGCCTGAATACGTTCGTATAACAATCGGGACACCCCAAGAGAATACGCGATTATTAAAAGCGATGAAGACTTGGTCACTTAGCGAGTTTATGCCCGCATAAATTATAGTTTATCTACAACGGTTTTTTTTGATGATATTTGTATTAATTTTTCTAATAGTCTATGCCTTGTTAGTTTTTGGTGAGACTAGTTTAGTCATGATACGTTATGGGAAGGTAGCGCGTGTGACTCTGGAGAAATTAAAATGCCGTAAGGGGCTTTTGAAAATAATTCTAGAGGGGAAACAAGCAGCAGAAGCGCTGCGTTTTGGTAAGGTTTTTTGCGTGATGGGCTTAGGGTTTCAGATTTGCTTTTTTGTATGGAAACTTTTGCCGCAAGCAAGTTTTGCGGCTTGGGTCATTTATCTCTTAATAGGTACAACAACACTGTTATTGATTTATTGCTTGGGTGAATTTTTGCCGAGGGCATTAGCATTGCGGTATCCCGCAAAGGCACTTCGGCTCGGTGCGCCTGTTTTGGCACTATTTAAATTACTACTCGTACCCATGAGAAAGTTCTCTCTTGAGCGAGTTATTTTTAAATGGTTAAAGGTAACCGATGTATTACCCAATCCTCTAGATATTGGAGTGCAGTTACGTGCTTTAGGTCATGATAATACTACCCTCACGCTGGTTGTGCGCTCCATAATTAATCGATCGATCCAAATGCAAGATTTGGTCGTGCATGATGTGTTGTTGCCGCGCAATGAGGTAATCTTTTATGATTTAAACGAAGATGTGACAACTAACCTTGAGCGTATGAAACGCGCGGGACATACGCGTTACCCACTCTGCCGAGGAGACTTGGATGAGTGCCAAGGAATTATCCACATTAAAGATATTTTCCGTAGCGAAGAAGGCGAGCTATTGGTCAAACCGGATGCATTAATGCGACCAACGGCTAGTTTTCTGCTTGAAACTCCACTCGAGGATGCGCTGCAGCGGATGCTAAGAACTAAAATTCATATGGGATTGGTGCATGATGATTTTGGGGGTGTACTTGGTGTGGTGACATTGGAAAGAATACTTGAGGAATTGGTGGGCGACATTCAGGACGAATTTGATAGCGAAGATGATCCTATTGAGGAATTGCAGGAGTCTGAACAGTACCTGATCTCTGGTCAGGCACCCATCCACGAAGTAGAATCGCGCTTGGGTGTGGAAGTTATCAATCAAGCGGTTTCCACTTTTGGGGGACTGATTGCCAGTGAATTGGGGCGAATTCCAGAGGCAGGCGAATTACTGGAAGTCTCTGGTATGCGCATTGAGATTACACGAGTCGATGACCGGCGTATTCTTACCACACGCGTAAAGCTAGTAGCAGTGCCTGACGAGCAGACTTAAATTTGTTCGGATTTAAAGCGAGTTACGGTCTCGGCATTTTGTCGCAGCATGGAGCTTAGCTCAATCAGAAGACTTTCACGATTAGGCGTAAAAATAAAGCGATCGCTTCCTAGTTTACGATATGCTTCTAGAATAATTTCGGGTTGAGGTCTACGCATTTGTAGGAAGCGCTTTAGAAGCCCATTTAAATTTTCGGTATATTCCAAACCCAGCTCTAACTTTATTAGTTCAGCGAGTACGCGTTGGTTAGCTGGACTTTGCTTGTAAGCTTCGAGGAGCACTAATCGTGCATTACTCAGTTCGTTGATTTTTATTAAACGACTTGCCACTGCATAGAATTGGGCGGGGCCAACATTCTCACTGGTTAAAAACTCATTGAGATAAATGTCACCGAAGTCAGGGCGATTGATTCCGTAGGAGGCGACCGCTCGTAAGCTGTTAAAAATATCGCTACGTTTGCTCAGCCAGTCTGGGCGCTCTTTGTCCAGTTCTCCTGCAAATGAGAGGGCGCCTTCGTAGTCTTTGTAAACTAGGTGGGCTTCAATCATTAATAGTGCGAAAGCATCCACATTAAACTCGTTTTCTAATGCCTTCTCATAGCAGTGCCGTGCGAGTTCGATATTGCCGGTATCGGCCGCAAAGTTTGCTATTGATTGAAGTGCATTAGCATCATCTCCAAATTGCCTTAGAACACGCTTAATTTCACGCTCTTCTCGCACGGTGTCGCTACTTTTATTATAAATGTAAAGAAGCTCGATGCGAGGATTTGGGCTTAATGGATTGGCAAGATTGCGCATAATCGCATATTTTCTTGCTTCTTCGTTTTGGTTTAATTCGCGATGATAACGACTTAACTGAAGTAAAATGTCTTCGGTGTTTTGAAATTTCTTCAAATTGAGTTTCAATTTCCTAATTGCCGTCTGATGTTGCCCTCGATTCCAATTAATCTGGGCGGACAAAAGGACGCCTTCCACGGAAGCATTGAGCTCATAAATGGTGATGTAGTCGTCAGCACGATCGTAATTTCCACGGAGGAAATTTGCTTGAGCGGCACCAAAGGACAAAATTCGATTCTTGTCTGTTATCTCAGGCTCTTCAGGGAGGTAGGTGTCTGCGATTTCTTGTATCTCAGCATCCATCTGATGGCTTAAAAACAAGCGTAAGGTCGTCTTTAAGTAATCTAGATTATCAACACCTCCATGCTCTAATCCTTGTTGTAGTAACTGGGTTGCAATGTCAGTACGTTTAATAATCTTGTCGTAAAAATCTGCTAGCAGGATACGACCTTCCAAATTATCGGGCGATCGAGTCACCCCAAGGCGCAAAAAGGTTAGCGCCTCGCGGTATTCGCCTGCTTCTAGTTGTTGAATTCCTTTTTCTACATGGAAATCCCCCATTTCCTTTCGATGTTCATCAAGTCGAAAGGGTAGAGTCACCATTCCACCAAAAGATACGGTCTCATAGTCTTTTTTGTGTTTAAACCATAAGTAAAGAACCCCTGCGGTCGTTATCCATGCGGTCGCAAATAAGGCTAGAAAAACGCTGATTAAACGCATCCATCGTAAGGAAACCGTTATTTGTCCGTCAGGGCGCCTTTTTTGTATTGCAAACCCAAATAATATTGAGCGTTCAAGGGTTGCTGCTTTTGGCTTATTTTTAATATTATTCATCATTTTGCTGCAAAAAAGTTATAATGTAAAAAAATTACCTACGGTTCATTAAAATTCAACATAAATCTGCTGTACCGGCTTATTTAAAGCAATTTAAAGAAATTATAGTATTAAAGTGAGATATTATTGTTGACCTTTAAAGTTAAAAACCCACAAGTAAAAGCTATGATTCTGAAAAATTTAAAATTTTCACTGTTACCTCTAGTATTTTTGCTGACAATGCATTCATCCCAAGGAGCACCACTAATGTCCATAGGCGACGTGGGAACTGTTTCTTTTACGGGTCAGACGGTTGCAAAATGGGATAGTAATATATTTAGACAGGAAAATGGTGAAGTTAGCGATAAAAGCTTAACGTTTTCTCCAGGTCTATCTGCGATTTTTGGTCGTAATGCGAGTAATTTGGACATTGGCGCATCTACAAGTTTAGACTTTGTGAGATACCAAGACAGAGATGAGCTTGATTCAGAGTTATTTCATTTTCAAACGACTGCCGCATATCAATCAGGGCGCATACAATCATCGGCAATGTATAGCTTTGATGAAAGTAAATCTAATAATGAACTCACCAACGTCGCGGGTGACTTAGTCGAAAGGGAATCAGAAAAAATCAATCTCAGTGCTGAGTATACCCTTTCTCCTAAGTTTAGTTTCAAACTAGGTCATGAGATTGACGATGCTGTTTACACAGGCACCTATGCTGCTACCTTTAGCGATAGAGCCTATACTAGGACACCGGTAAATGTCTTTTATGAACTTACGCCCAAACTCGACTTAAGTTTTGGTTATGTACGAGCTGATATTGATGTTGATGGTTCAAGTAATGATGCCACTACTGATACCTTCAATGTTGGTTTTCGTGGTGAATTACTGCCCAAGCTAACTGGAAATTTAAAAGTAGGTTTTGTCGATTATGAAAACGAAGGTGGTACACGCGATGAGACTACTCTCAGCCTGAAAGCAGACTTAAATTGGAAAGTCAGTAGCAAAATATCACATCGACTGGATTTATTTCGTGACTTCGATGCCGCATCAACCGGTTTTGGAACAGCAGAGACTAAAGTTAGATGGAATACTTCTTACGCGCTTGATAGTAAGACTTTATTAAGCGGTAGGGTTGGTTACAACATTCGCGATTACTTGAGCAGCAATCGTGAGGATAGTCTGCTAACGCTTGGCTTGAATGGTTCTTACAGATTAAATAATTATTGGAACCTTAATGCAGGTTATGTTTTCTCAAAGAATGATTCTAACCTAGATGGATCAAGTTATGATGATAACATTATAACCTTCTCTGCTGCAATCACTTATTAAAATTGAACTTAACTAGTTCTTACTGGTCTAAAAATGCCTCCTAGGAGGCATTTTTTTAGTATTATGAAAAGCATGAAGTTATTTACATTTATTATTACCGCATTCTTCATTCAGAATTTAGTTGCGCAAGAGACAAGTGGTAACAGCAGTTATGGTGATAATAATGCTTCTGCCTCATCCTCCTCTTATGGCATAGCTGTAGGTGAGAATTATATTCTTAAAACCTCAGACGTGATTGAACTGCAGGTCTACCAAGAAAGAGATCTTACAAAAGCAGTGCGTATTGAAGGTGATGGCACCGTAGCTTTAGCACTTATAGGTAAGGTAAAACTGGCAGGTATGACCGTTGCAGAAGCCCAATCTTTGGTGACAGACCTATACAACCGTGATTATCTTGTTGATCCTCAAGTAGCACTCCAAATTGTCGAATTTGCACCTAAATTCGTACATGTTTTGGGTATGGTTGGTTACCCTGGTAAAGTGCCGATGCCGCCAGACTCAGATTTAACCCTAATTGATGCAATATCACAAGCAAGGGGAGTGACGCGACTAGGGAATGCTAAGAAAGTGCGCATAAAGCGCAACGATGGAACTAAACCTTTTGACGTAAATTATGACGAAATTCGTCGGGGTGAAGCAAAGGACATTATACTCAATGAAGGGGACACTATTACCATCCCAGAACGGATCATCTAAAAACAAATTTCAAAATGAAGAATAACTACGTAAAAGGAGGGCCAGACCCCAATACAGGTGGCTATGGAGGCTACGGTTATGGTTACGGATCAGGCGGCAATTACGGATCAGGCGGCAATTACGGATATGGCGGCAATTACGGATATGGCGGCTATGGTTCTGAAGGCTATGGTAATTCCGGACCACGTCGTACGGCGCGTGATTATGTCCTCATGTTTCGAGAGCGGGTATGGTTTCTCATTGTTGCTTTCTTTATCATCTTTTCCGGGTCGATTCTTTATACATTTAATAAGACAAAAATTTACACCGCAGTTGCCACTATGCAGGTTCTCAGGGATGATCCTGCTGCAATTGAGGAGGGCGAAGAGATGGAGCCCAATCAAATTCGCAGTGCAGAAGATTTAAACACTCAAATCAGTGTTTTGAGTAGTTTGTCAATAATTCAGGGGGTTCAGCAGCGTCTTCAAGAAGATGAACTAAAACGCTTCATGGCACCCTACCAGGATGCTTTTACCTTTACAGGAGCGTTAACGCCAGGAGATGTTTTAGGTAAGAATAGAAAAGTGATTCCTCAGCGTATGAGTCTCATGGTTAACATAGCTTATACGCATCCGGATCCCATCATTGCAGCACGAGTGGCTAATCTTTTTGCGGAAGAATTTATCAATCATAATTTAACTAAGAGCATTGATGCAGCCATGAAGGCGGTTGAAGATTTGCGAGTTCGTGCGGACCAGCAAAGAGAGCGTGTTGAAGAACTTGAATTGGATTTAGCTGAGTATCGCGAAAAACATAATGCTGTATCTTTGGATCAGCAGGAAAATATTGCCGGCGAACAGCTCAGAACCTTAAACGCAATTAAGTCTGAAAATAAAAATAATTTTGATATTGCCGAAACCAAGTGGAATTTAGTTGAAACATATCGTCGTGAAAAGCGAGATTTGTGGGAATTAGCATTCATAGCAGAGCAATCACGTGTAGCCTACCTGTTGCAGGCTATTTCTGGCGCAAAAATTGAAATTTCATCTCTTGGTAAACGCTACCGAGATAAACACCCTACGATGATATCTCTAAATCAGACCTTACGTGAATCTGAATCAGAGCTTTCACTTGCGGTTGAGAATGCAGTTGAAAAAATTTATGCTAATTATTCAGAAGCTAAAGAGAATTTTGAAGTCGCCAGTAAACGACTTGCGGAAAAAGAAAAAGAACTGATTGCACTGAGCAAAACAGGTGTTGAGTACAACACACTCTCACGAGAATTTGACGTACAACAAGGATTTCTGCAAGCGATTGTAAGTCGCATGACTATGCAGAAAACTTTGGTAAATCTAAAAAATCCAAATGCTCGTATTATAGATAAAGCCTTGCCTCCAATTCGGCACTCTTCGCCTAACATTTTAATTAACTTATTGGCTGGGGCTTTCGGCGGAATCACTACAGGAATTTCATTGGTCTTAATCGTCTCATTTCTTGATGATCGGATTAAAAGTGCTTTCGATATTGAAAGTTCTGTCGGGCTCTCATTGCTTGGGGTGATCACCAAAATCAAGAAGCTCGACACGGCATCTAAGGCACAAGCAGTTGCTTCAAATGCAGATCGGCATGTTACCGAGACTTTTAGATCAATTTACTCATCGCTTCGACTGAGCGAAGAAAGTAAAAACGCTAAGGTTATCCTCACTACCAGTACAGTTCCCAGTGAAGGCAAATCATTTATCAGTTCGAATATGGCGCTGACCTTCGCAAATCACGGTGACAAAACATTGCTATTGGATGGTGACTTGCGCCTTCCTAATGTGGCTAATTCTATGCAGCTAGAAAATGAGAAAGGGCTTTTGAATCATATTCAATCAAAAGACAATCTGGATGATTTGATCATCAAAGAAGTTTACCCCAACCTCGATGTTTTACCCACGGGCGGAAAGTCAAAAAACCCGACCCAAATACTCAATGGGTCTGAATTTCATGACATGATCGCTGAATTAAGAAATCGCTATGATCGCATAGTGATTGACTCCCCACCGCTGGCAGCCGTTAGCGATGCTTTAATTTTATTACCTTTAGTAGATGGCGTTATTTATGTCATCAAGTTTAATGCTGTGAAGCGTAAAACTGCTATTGTTAATGTTCGTCGACTTTGGGAAACAAACGTCCCTGTTTTTGGCGCAATTTTGAATTATGTCTCCACCGCTATGTCGAGTTACTATTATTCACAGTACTCCGACAAGAGCTACAAGAACTATTATACGTCTGCAGAAGATGAATTTGGCAACGATTTTGAGCCCCTTGTTGACGATAGCCAAGGGGAGGAATCAGACCTCGAAATCGCTGAAGAAGGACCTAAGGACGCAAAAGAAAGGGAGCACGATCTCAATCAAAGTACCTAGCCTAGAAGAATTTAAATCTTTTTATAAGTAAATAGCCCGATACAAATATCGGGTTATTTTTTTGCGCTATTTTGCAGCGGCACGCTTTAGGCGATCATTAATGGCAAGCCCAATACCGCTATTTTCCGCAAGCTCTATCGTGATCTCCTTGTATTTCTGTTCGTCAAGATTCTGCAGTAATGCAAAAAGATTGTTTGCTGCCGTCTCCAAGCAACCGTCTTCGGAGAGCCAATGATAACCAGGGTGGTGGATTAATTTTTGCGACTTCTTGATAGACACAATGGCCTGCGATCCAGCAATTGTCTTTACTGCTTCAACCAAGGCCGTTTGATTTACAAGGTGAACTCTAGCTCTAGGGCTATAATGCTTACTTAGCAAACCGGGTGCGTTTTGAGCACGATTCTCATTACGAGTAGTTGTTTGGACCAAAAGCGGGTAGTTGAGATGCTGCTCCAGCATAATTGGATCTATGGGTCCATAGCGTAGGAGCAAAGGCTTATTTTCATTGCGAGCGTCAATGATAGTGGATTCCACGCCATGCAAGGTACGACCACCATCCAGAATCGCAGTGATTTTTTCACCTAAAGTCCTTTTGACATGGGATGCTTCAGTCGGGCTCACATAGCCAAACGGATTAGCGCTTGGCGCGGCTAAGGGTACTTTAGAGATTTTAAGTAATTTCTGTAGTTCTGTTTGTGAAGGAACACGAATTGCTACGCTCTTTAAACCTGCAGTTACAATATCTGGGATAAGTGCTTTTTTTTGAGCAATGATTGTGAGCGGACCTGGCCAGAACTGTTTTGCTAAATGATCGATAAGGGAATTATTTACAATCAATTCTAAAGCAGCAGTGTAATCAAAGCAATGTACAATCAGTGGGTCAATTAGTGGCCGTCCTTTAATTTCAAAAATCTTACGTACGGCGGTCTCGCTCAAAGCATTACCCGCTAATCCATAAACAGTTTCGGTTGGAACAGCGACTATATCATCCTTCCGGATCAGTTCTGCGCAAAGCTTTAGGTTTTTACTATTGGAGCTTAAAATCATACTAGTAAGGCTTTGTGGACTTAGGTATAAAAAATCCTTTCTGGCATAGCCAAGAAAGGATTACGAAGTTCTAGGTATGCCCGGCAGATACTACTTCATCGTAATCATGTTACGTGCACGCTTAATGGTGTTTGTAATACGGCGCTGATGTTTTGCTGAGAGTCCAGTGATTTTGCGTGGCAAAATTTTACCTGTTTCGGTCACAAAACGAGACAGTTGCTCCACATCATTGAAAGTAAAGTCCATCGGATTGAGGGAGCGATTAGGTTTTTTGTTTTCGGTACTCATAGCTTTGAAGCCGTGAAAAATGGGTCATTTTTCTTCGATGGACAAGAAAAAAATCTAATTTGAGCCTCTGATTGCTCTTGGTTATGGACATTCGGGCTAAATTAGCGAGTTTTAGGAGTCTATAGTCCCCATAGTTTAATGGATAGAACGACTGTTTCCTAAATAGTCGGTCTGGGTTCGATTCCCAGTGGGGGCACCATCTAAATCAAAAAATTTGTGGGTTTTAATGCTTTGCAAGGCAGCGAGGCACTTGTTCAAACTAAGAAAGTCTACTATACTTCAAATATGCGCTCATTGGCAATAGTTTTAATTCTGACGCTTGCAACCTGTAGCTCGGGGCAAGTTTTAGAAGTGCCGTTGATTAAAACGGATGCCTCAAAAGTTGATATCACACATTTTCAGGATGTTGAGATTGCAGAAGTTTTACTTGCTAGTGGCCTGCCTGTTTTGGCGACTGAGATTTATGCGGATATACTTTTAAATTCTGACATTAGTCCCGAACTAGAAAGACGTGTGCGTATTGGTTTGGTGAGGTCATACTTAGCTCAGGATGAATTTGAATCTGCAAAAGCACAAATAAGGATTCTTCCAGAGGACGAGGCTGATAGTTCCCTAGAGCTCCTAAACGTTCTGGTAAGCTATGGCTCTGGTAAAGCTGTAGATTGGAAATTTTTAGGAGAGGCATTAAAAAAGATCAATGCTTCTGCTTTATCACCGGTAGAACAATTCTGGTATTTTTTAATGGAGGGTTTGTATGCTGAAGAAGGCGAAGACTTGGAGGCAGCGGAGCGTTACCTTAAAGCGGCTCTTTCAAAGGCACAAAATGCTTACCAGCGTGCAAATTTAAAGGCAGTGTTGCTGCGAGAAAGCTTGCGTGGTGCAGCTCTGGAGTCGAGTGCGTTAAAGGAAATAGAGCGTGATTTAAAAAAATCGCGCGGGGCAGCAGCTTTTACTTTTGCAAAACAGTATGCTTTAGCACTTTGGCATAGTGGAAAGGTTGATGATGCACTTGATTGGCTGGACTTAGATAAGCAACTCAAACGATATGGTCGCGGTTTTTCACTCGCACAGCGCGAGGAGTTACGACTCATGCGTGCGATGATGTTAGGTGAAAGCTCGACAGAGGGGCAATTAGCGCTGGCAGAATTGATTCGTAGCGGAGGCTCTGTTGAAGTGATGGAAGTAGCACTCTATCTTTTGAGTCGCCAGAGTGAGGCCAGCGTCGTGTTTACGGAGCTCGTTAATGAAATCTTGGAACAGCGCCAAGCGCATCCATTGATGGGTCAAATGTACTATTTGCGAAGTCAAGTAGCCTTGCGCCGCGGGGAGTTGGAGTTGGCAAAAGCAGATGCCGAGTTTCTTTTGGAAAAATTTCCAGGTTTGATTCGGATTCTTGATGCATATTTTATTTTGGCTTATGCGGCATTGCGAGATGAGTCCCCACAATACCGAACTGCGGCGAATTTTTTGATTCAACATCGCGAAAGCCTTGAGGAGCCCGATAGGATTATAAAGTTAAATATCCTTATTGGTGATTGCTACTATCTTAATGGGGACTACGCCAATGCCGCAGAGTTTTACGATCTTGCTCTCAGCGAAGGTCCAAACGCTTTAGGTTCTATTTTTCTTCGAGTTGTCATTACTTCATTAAGAATTGGAAATCTTGAAGATGCTTTGCGTTACATTGATTCCCTGCCGCTAGGTAATTCAGTTAGCGCCGAGAAACGTTGGCAAGCCGAATGGAATATCGCACATGCGCTCATTAAGCAGCAACGCGCTCAAGATGCCATTAGGCGCATTCGCTCATTGTTGGCCAGCGAGGAAACGGTTTCTTCAATGTTGTATCTAAGAATGCTTTGGCTCGAAATTTCTTTAGCCCTTGAATTAGGAGAAGCACGGCCGGATGCCTTGGCCCAAGTAGAGTTGCTGTTGGATCAACATGCTCAATTAGACAATTATACAAGTGAAGTGAAAAAGCAGACAGATCTTTTGGCAGCAGAGTTGCTATTGTTAAAAGCAAGAGTCCTTTATCAAAGGGATGAGTCTAAACAGGCAAGGGAGACTTTGGGAAAGCTACGTGGACAATATCCAGCTTCCATGGCGGCACAGCGGTCCTATATATTTCAAGCTTCAGAGCTTGAATTGCTCGGAAATTTAGAGGCAGCACAGGCAGTAATGTTGGAGCTGGCTGAAATTTATCCACAAAGTCCGTTGGCACCTCAGTCAATATTTGAGGGTGCTTTGATTTGTGAACGGCGAGGGGTGGATTTTTATGTTGAGGCAATTCAATTATATGAGCGACTGGCCGATCGTTTCCCAAGTGATGCTTTTTTATATGCCGCACGGATGCGGCAAGGAGACCTGCTGCGGCTCTTAAATGATTTTGCGGGTGCGCAGATGATATATGAGACCCTCATTAACAGTGATCCAGGGAATCCCCAGCGTCCCGTGGCAGAACTGGCACGTGCGCAATGTATGCTCGCACTCGCAAAAAAGAATCCTGCAAAATTAGGCCAGGCATCTTCTTCACTTGAGCGCTTGGTGGATATGCCGAATTTAGACTTAAATTTTAGAGTAGAAGCTATGTTTAAGTGGGCCTTTGCGCTTAAAGAGCATGGATTTAAGGACCGAGCTCTTGAGGTTCTAGCGGAAAGTGTAGCACGAAATCTACTCGACGTTAAGTTGGCCTCCACACTGAATGCAAGTGGTCGTTATTGGGCAGGTCGCACCTTACTGAATTTAGGTGAGTATTTAACAAATCGTGGGGATTTTACTGAGGCAAAAACAGTTTATCGAAAACTAATTGCTTATAATTTACCCGGTAGAGGGCTTGCCCAATCCCGTATTAATTCAATTCAAATTATCAATAACTAATTACTCACCTGAAATGACTATGAATCTTTTCGGCAACACTCTTATCCAGCAAGGCGGCTATACTTTATATCCTCTTTTTATTCTGAGCATTATTGCGATGCTTATTTTTATTGAGCGGGCCCTCTTTCTACATAAAGGCCAAATTCATTCTTTAGATTTTCTTGCTGGAATAAAAAACCTGATCAATAAAAAGCGCTTGGTTGAGGCACTTACTTTATGTGAGGAGACCCCCGGACCCCTTGCTCGAGTTGTTAAATCTGCGCTCCTGCAATATGGTACCAGCGATGCGCGAATTCACTCTGCAATTGAGTCAGCGGCACTGATAGAGGTTCCTATATTAGAGCGAAGGATCGGTACTCTTGCTGCAATTGCACGCATCTCACCACTAGTTGGGTTTATTGGTACTTTGATTGCGGCTTTTCAGGCACTCATTAATCTAGAAGCAGCGAATGCCGATAGCGCTCTATTTGTTGAATCTTTGGCGCAGGCAATCATCAGTTCGGCAGTTGGTTTGGGAATTGCAGCCCTTGCGGCTCTTGGTTATCATTTCCTTCACGGTCGTGTGAGAGCTTTAGTATTTGAGATCGAACGGGTAGGGTATGCAATTTATGAATTCCTTTGCAGCAGTGAGCTCCAATCTGAGGTCGAGGAGAAGATAGAGCTATGAACCCTAAAGAGGCAAGGAATCCAATGGATACTACTACTAAATTGAGCGGAGGCTTTCGAAGTTTCAATTTAGTTGCTCGACTGAAGTCACCTAGTGCAAGCCTGGATCTTTTGCCTTTGCTAGATTTGCTCGCAGTGGCATTGCTCTTTAGCTTACTTTTTTCTCGTTTAGTGGTAATCCCAGGGGTAAGACTTGACTTAACGGAGACGAACTTGCGTATACCAGCATCTGCTTCAGCGGTTGCGGTATTAACTGTTCAAAATGAAGGAATGCTTCTTTTTGACGGAGGGGTATATCAATTGGATACAATTACCTCCGCATTCCAAGAGCGTGTAGCTCAAAAAAAGGCAAACTCCATAATTCTTCTACTTAAGGCAGGCGAGCGGCTTCCAATGGCATCACTGCTGGAAATTAG
The DNA here is from genome assembly GCA_949524905.1 of Opitutia bacterium UBA7350. GTDB lineage: Bacteria > Verrucomicrobiota > Verrucomicrobiia > Opitutales > Coraliomargaritaceae > UBA7445. The sequence continues at coordinate 85,295 of CATINC010000017.1, forward strand.
TGCTAAGGCTAAGGAAGCAGGGTTCTCGCAAGTTCACTTAGCTGCAAAGCGATCCGAATTTAAAAAGAACAAGCTACAAGTAAATGAACTAGAAACAGGTAATGATTATAATTTTCTGGCTCCCTAGTATATGAATAAAATCAAGCAGAGGTTGTGCGATTGGTTCGTGCGATGGCAAGCCTGGCCACTTAGCTTGCGTTGCTTTTACATGGGATTTTGTACCCTGCTTGCAGGCCTTTTTTTTTGCGTGGATCTGCCAGAAATCAAGCATACCCAAACGGTGGAGAACGGCCCTTTTTTAAGATTTGCACCTCTGCAAGCAGTTTCTCAATATGATGCGATAAGCGAGCAAGCTATGTTATTTGATACAGCGCCATTATTTATTCCTACGCGTTGGAGTTTTGCCCAGCAAAAATTACCTAGTCAGAGTGTTGCCATTCCTGCGGGTTTCGAGGATTTTGAACCACTAATTGAGCTTTTGTCTCAAATGTCTGCCGGAGATGCCTTGGAGGCTGACAGTGGCCTTGTGCAATCACCCTTGGATATGCTAGGGCCTTCATTTTTGAAATTATTCAGTGGTAATTCTGGTCTATCTGAGTTGAAAGAGCCTTTTCCAGATCCTGTAGCAACCGCTTATTACCGCAGTGTTAATGCAGGGTGGTTGCGATTAGCCGTTTTGCCCAGTTTGGATACAGTGAGTCCGCTTACTGAACCCGTCATTTTTTATGTCAATATTCCCAAAACTCGGGAAATGCTCGTCCTCCCAAGTATGGCAAGCGGATCGGGTATCGTTGCTTTCGATCGGGCCGTTCGTAATTGGCTGAGTTCTCCAGAGGTATTGGCGCTGCTTCCAATCGGGTATTCAGAGGTTGTCGTTTATCCTTAAGCGTTCAATTTATGTGAAGTGATGATAGAAAATCCTCAAAAAAATAGTACACTCAAGTCGCAGGTATCTAAGATCCTGGAAAGTATGGATCAACTGACTGGGTCATGGAGCGAGCGACCTAGCTGGGATGCTTATTTTATGGCGACAGCGATGTTGATGGCTTCGCGTTCCAGTTGTGAACGTTTACATGTTGGTTGCGTGATTGTCTCAGCAGGCGCTTACAAAAATCGTGTTATTGCTGCTGGGTATAATGGATTTTTGCCTGGCGCGGACCACGTATCGCACTTGCGCGACGGACATGAACAGGCTACCGTGCATGCAGAGCAAAATGCCATCAGTGATGCTGCGCGACGTGGGGTCTCGCTTGGAGGTGCAGTTGCTTACGTTACGCATTATCCATGCGTGAATTGTGCCAAGATATTAGCGGCTGCAGGCGTACGAATGGTCAAATACTATCACAACTATCGAAACGATTCCTTGGTGCAAACACTCTTGACTGAAGCTGGGGTTGAGGTGGTTCAACTTTAATACCATGCGTTTAAATTCAAATTTTAACGATAAAAACACCCGTCGCTCAATGGTGGGCACACTTCTCTTGGCGCATCCGCAATTGCAGGACCCAAACTTTGCGCGTTCGGTTATTTTGCTGACGGCTCATGCCTCTGAGGAGGGTGCTTTGGGGGTTGTTTTAAATCGCCCGTTAAGCCGTAAACTTGTAGATTTGAAACCTGAGCTTTGGGGATCTGCTCTAGCAGGCGTTCCACTTTATCGGGGTGGACCTGTCGCCTCAGATCAGGTAATCCTCGCCGCTTGGAAATACCAAGCAACAGACTTAACCTTTAAGCTCTACTTTGGGATCGATGAAGTTAAGGCTAATCAGATTAAGGCCGAGGACCCCACATACGAATTACGTGCCTTTATGGGTTATTCAGGCTGGAGTGAGCATCAGCTGGAAAATGAATTACAAAATGATTCCTGGCTGTTAAGTGAGCTCAAGCCTGATGTAAATAGCACTTCGGGTGACCCGCTTTGGCTCAAGCTACTCTCAGAAGTGAGTCCGGAGTTAGGTTTATGGGCAGATGAACCAGAGAATCTTTCTAATAATTAAGCCACCTATAAGTTAAAAGAGGGGGTATTTTCCATTGACAAGCAGAACTCGCCTGCGTTTGCTCTGCGGTTCCTTTAATTTTTGTATCCATGAAAGTAGTTTCGTCACTCAAGTCTTTAAAAGACCGTCACCCTGACTGCCAAGTTATTCGTCGCAAGGGTCGCGTTTATGTCATTTGTAAAACAAACCCGCGATTTAAAGCCCGTCAGGGTTAATCTCGCTTAATTCATAATAACCGTGAAAACTGACATACATCCAAAATTAAATCCGGTTGCATTTGTAGATGTTTCTTCAGGCACTAAATTCCTGGCGCGTTCTACCATGCGTGGTAGTAAAACTGAGACCATTGACGGCGTGGAGCATCAAGTAGTGATTTGTGATATCACTGCGGATTCTCACCCTGCCTTTACTGGCGAGAAGCGTTTTGTGGACACCGCAGGGCGGGTTGAGAAGTTCCAAACAAAATTTCGCCGACGCCGGTAAGTGCTGTAACTTTACCAAACCCGCTGAGCGAATTTATTTGCCGGCGGGTTTTTTATATCCCTAGGAGCGGAATACATAGAAATAAGGCAAGCAGTGTGGGTGCTGCCAAAAGTTGAAAATTATGTTCTTTTGGTGCAGATTCTAAAAAAATAAGCAAATCTATCCAGGGTCTACTTACGGTTTATACTAAAGCAAAACGCAAAGCGTCGGCAAAACAGTCTTAATCATGCATTATCGAGCACTTATTCAAAGTTGGCTACTCACTGCTCTGGGCATACTTCTCGCATCCTTTATTTTTCCGGGAATTGCCTATCGCGATGCATCTGCGCTCATCTTTGCGGTACTTTTATTGAGCCTTTGCAGTACCTTTATAAAGCCCTTTTTAATGCTGATGGCGATGCCTCTGATCATCTTAAGCTTAGGTTTAGGGATTTGGTTTATTAACGCCTTTCTTTTTCTAGGCGTTGCTGCATTTCTTGAAGGCTTTTATGTTGATGGTTTTAGAAATGCCATGGCAGGATCTTTCACTGTGAGCATTACGGAATTGCTCGCAAAGTACTGGTTCGGTGCCTTCGGAATAAAGGTGCGGGTACATCCGACGGCAAAACCGCCACAAAACCGAGATGTAAAGGCGTCTAAAGACTTAGATAAGGATGAGGTCATTGATGTATGAAGCGTATATGTGTTTGACTCATACGGTGATCCGTAAAACTTAATAATTAAAAATTATGTCCAATCAAATCCAGTATGATCTTGTTGTAATCGGTGGTGGCCCCGCTGGTTATGCTGCAGCTATTCGCGCCGGACAACTCGGCAAAAAAGTCGCCTGCGTCGAGCAGGAACGCCCCGGGGGGACTTGTTTGAATTGGGGATGTATCCCCTCTAAGGCACTCCTGAAGAGTGCCGAGCTCTTTAATAAGATTAAGCACTGCGACGAGTTTGGTATCAGCGTTAGCGGGGCAAAATATGATTTTGGGAAAATCATAAAGCGATCGCGGGTGGTATCTGATACCATGGCAAAAGGCATTGAATTCCTTTTTAAGAAAAACAAAGTCGATTACATTAAGGGTGTTGGGCAAATCAATGTACCGGGTATGGTTGAGGTAGTTGAGGGTCCTGATAAAGGAAGCATTCTTTCTGCAGAAAAAATCCTCATAACCACGGGTTGCAAACCCCGTCAGTTACCTGATCTTGAGGTTGATGGCGAACGCGTGATGACTTCTCGCCAAGCGCTTGAAATGAAACATCAACCCAAGTCCATCGTCATTGTTGGGGCAGGTGCAATTGGGGCAGAATTCGCATATTTTCTAAATGCTTTTGGCACGAATGTTACCTTAGTGGAAATGCTAGACCAACTCCTTCCGGTGGAGGATAAGGATATCGCCGCCTTAGTGGTAAAGGAATTCAAAAAGCAGGGCATCGACTGCCGCATCTCCACCGCAGTGAAAAATATCAAGGTCAGCGGTAAGTCTGTTAAAATGGAGCTGGTTAAAGGCGAGGCTCGTGAAGCGGTGACCGCAGATGCCGTTCTTGTGGCAATTGGAGTGGTTGCCAATACCGAGCAACTTCTCTCGTCTAGGGTGAAACTCAACACGGACCGTGGTTACATTCAAGTGGACGATAAATATGAGTCCTCCATTCCAGGCATCTATGCAGCTGGTGATATTATTGGACCGCCTTGGCTTGCACACGTTGCTACTTATGAGGCCATTCAGGCGGTGCAGGGTATGTTTGGTCACGGTACACCTGAGCGGGTCACCAATTTCCCTGGCTGTACCTATTGTGTGCCACAAGTGGCCAGTATTGGAAAAACAGAAAAAGCGCTCAAAGAAGAAGGCCTTGACTATAAAGTCGGTAAATTCCCCTTTATGGCATCCGGTAAAGCGGTTGCCTCGGGAACATCCGAAGGCTTTGTAAAGATGCTTGTCGATCCTGAACATGGTGAAATCCTAGGCGCGCATATTGTAGGCGGTGAAGCCACCGAAATGATTGCGGAATACGGTCTTGGTATGAAACTTGAAGCCACGGCTGCCGAAATCCACAACACCATCCACGCACACCCCACTATGAGTGAAGCGATGATGGAAGCGGCTGCCTCCGTCTTTGGCGAAGCCATCCATATTTAGTTTAGACTAAAAAAAGCCGTCGCCGTTCGCAGTTTTTGAAAATAGCGGCAACCTACGGACTATGTTAACACCAGTAGAGCGTGGGGGGCTCCATTTGCCCGACTGTGGGCTTTGGATGGATGCACGTCGGCCAAAACCCTTTGCGGTAGTATCGCATGCTCACAGCGACCACACCGCCCGCCACAAGTCCTTCCTGGCAACTCCGGCCACCATCGAGTTTATCCGTATTCGCTTAGGAGATGCGGTTGCCCGCCGCGGAATTCCCCTTGTTTATGGAGAGGTTTACCAGCACGGATCACTTAAAATCCAACTTTTCCCCGCCGGACATATCCTTGGATCAGCGATGGTTTATGTTGAAACCGACAAGGGCGAATCTTTACTCTATACGGGTGATTTTAAGACCCGCCCTGGTTTAGCTGCTGAGGCGATCAAGGTGCCCCAGGCTGACATCCTCGTGATGGAATCTACCTTTGGACGTCCGGAATTCGTTTTTCCATCTCTTGAAGTGGTGCATGAAAAAATTATAAGTTTTTGTCGCGAAAACCTCAGAGAAAAACAAATTCCGATTCTACTAGCCTATTCCTTAGGAAAAGCGCAAGAAGTCCTCAAGATTCTCGAAAGGGGAGCATTACCCATTATGGCTCATCGCACCATTCGATCCTTCAATCCAATTTATGGGCAATATGAATTTGCGATGCCTGAAACGCGACCTCTCGATTTTGATAATATGGAAGGACAAGTGGTTGTTATGCCACCCACGGTACGTAAACAAATTCCCAGAAAGATCCCTCCGCATAAAATTGCAATGGTCAGCGGATGGGCCCTGCAGGAGTCTGCACGCTTCCGTTATCGTACTCATACGGTATTGCCGCTTTCAGATCATGCCGATTATCCCGATCTCTTAGGATTCGTTGAACAGGTCAACCCTCGCACCACCTACCTCATGCATGGTTCCACCACTGCCCTCGCTGCCGATCTTCGCCGCCGTGGACGTGAGGCTTGGTCTTTGATTCGAGCCGATCAATTGGAACTCCTCTGAAAGCGCTTTTCGCGTTGACCCAAAAGCTGCCCTGTTAAACATGATGCATGAAGAGGCTCCCGTAGTTCAATGGATAGAGCAGCGGTCTCCGAAGCCGCAAATGGCAGTTCGAATCTGCCCGGGAGCACCACTTTATCCTAGGTAGTTGGTTTATTGTAGCGACGGATTTCAGGTATGTTGTCGATGAGCGGACAGATGGGTTCGGAACCAGGGCAGGGGGTGAAGCGCTCCGCACATTCAAATTCTTTGATGAGACGTTCGGCGTCGTGGGCGTGGCTGGTTTTAGTAGGTTTGTAACTGAGAAAGCCTTCGACGAGGGGCAGAGGACCGAAGTTGGGTAGTTGAGGAGCAAGTGCTTGCAGGAAACGGAAAGCAGCTGCATAGGTGCTCACGCCGGGGCCATGATACCAGCCGCGACCTTTTTCGAATGTGCCACGGATGTGGGGATTGCCGTCGGCTTTGTGGTATGTGGAGAGGACCGCTTCAAGAATAAGAATATGGGGGCCGTTGCTGTGGAGATATTCAGCAGTCCACTCGATACATGCACCAAAATGGAGGGTATGGGTTTTGTTTTTTTGAGTGGCAATACCGCAGGAGGCTTGAGTGGCACTATATCCGAGATCAATCGCTAAGCGCGGGAGGCGCGGGGGTAGTTTCGCGGTGAAGGCGTAGTCTGTCATCGGGTATGGGGTTCAGACGAGTTCACCTTTGTCGAGATCACCTAGGAAACGAGCGGCGTCTGTCTCGATTTCGGTTTGTCGTTCGGGGGTCATTTTATCGAGGGTGCGGTAGGTCATGGCGAGGCGTTGATTTCCTTTCAGGCGTAGGCGATTTCGCTGTAGAAAATTCCAGTAGAGGTAATTAAAGGGACACGCTTTAGGGCCGGCTTTTGTGGATACTGAGTAGGAGCAGGCACGACAATAGTTGGACATTTTATTGATGTAGGCTCCGCTTGAGCTGTAGGGTTTTGAGGCGAGGAGACCGCCGTCAGCGAAGAGGCTCATTCCGCTTACATTGGGAAGCTCGACCCATTGGTAAGCATCGGCATAGACGACGTGAAACCAATCGTTGACCTCGCGAGGGTCAATTCCAGCGAGTAAGGCAAAATTACCCAATACCATAAGTCGCTGGATATGGTGAGCGTAGGCGTTTTCACGAGTTTCGCGGACGCATTGCCCGAGGCAATTCATGCGAGTAAGGGCACCCCAATAAAGCGGCGGTAGCGCTCGGTCGGCTTCGAAGAAATTAGCTTTTTCGTAATTTGGCATTTTGAGCCAGTAGATACCACGGACGTACTCGCGCCAGCCAAGGATTTGCCGGATGAAGCCCTCGACTGCATTGAGAGGAGCGCTGCCTTCGTGATAGGCTGCTTCGGCATTTTTTATGCACTCAAGGGGGTGAAGAAGACCGCAGTTAAGGTAGTGCCCAATATGACTATGGTACATCCAGGGTTCGTCCTGGAGCATAGCATCTTGGTAGTCGCCGAAGCTGGGAAGCCTTTCTTCGATAAATTGCTTCAGTACGGTGAGGGCGTCGTGGCGAGTGACGGCATAATGAAAAGGCTGGAGGTCGCCAAAGTGTTCGGAGAATTCATGGGCAACGTCATTAATAGCTTCAATGGTTATTGGGTCTGGTGCGAAGCGTGAAGCCTCTGGAATGATAGTGCCTTTAGGTGGGGTTTTTCGGTTGTCGTGATCGAAGTTCCATTTGCCGCCTTCGGGGTCTTCACCGTTCATAAGTACATCGTAGCGACGACGCATTTCGCGATAGAAAAATTCCATACGAAATTGTTTCCGGCCTGCAGCCCATTGCGCAAAATCCTCAGGTGTGGCAAGGAAGCGATCGTCAGGGAGTATTTCTACAGAGGTACTAAATTCATCCTGCCAGGATTTTACTTCTTCAAAGACCCGGTATTCACTGGGTGCAGTGATAATGAGGGATTCTGGTTGTATTTCACTTATGGCGCGCTCAGCTTCTGCTCGGAAGGAACCAGCATTATCGGGGTCGTTAATTCGGGTGTAATGAACCGTAAACCCTTGCTTTTTGAGTTCTTCTGCAAAGTGGCGCATCGCAGAGAAGATAAAAGCAATTTTCTTTTTATGATGACGAACTGCAGTTGCTTCAGCGCGTACTTCTGCCATCAAAATTTGGTCTGTGGATGGGTCGAGTTTGGAAAGACTCGCGAGTTGTGGGCTGAGTTGGTCACCTAGAATGAAGGCTAGTTTCATGAGTAAGTAATTTGAGAATTTATCTAAGGTTTACACGGGTAAATCTTAAGCGATGTAAGGCGATGGCGAGGCTTATTGCGGCAATGAAGTAGATGGGAAACCATACGAGGGATTGTGCGAAAATAGTTGCTTCGGTGGTTGAATAGATAGCGTTTATGTCGGTATCTTGTTTTACTTTGATCAAGGCGATCAAGCCTGAGTAAAGAAGGGCAGTCGCGCCATAGGCTAGATTGGTTGTGAGTCCTCTAAAGCTGAGCACAGTCGCTCTTTGTTCAGAGGGAGCGATTTCGTTAAGATATCGACTGCCTTGGTAATTCATGAATTGCATCGCGATGTGAAGGAGCACTGCCGGTACAATACCCCAAATGGGGATCACCAGTGCGAGTCCACATAGTCCGGCCAAAACAAGCGTGCTTGTAATCCATAAATTAATTATGGGTGAATAATGGTCAGCTAAGATACGCGCAATTCGTGGAGTAAAGATACCAAGGATTGCGGTGCCGGAACCAATCAGTCCAAAGCTAGCAATCGGTAATTCAATAGTTTTCCAATACTCGCTCGCGAGGGTGAGGTATTGTCGAATGATACTATCCAGAGCCATTAAGCATAGGATGACTCCGAATGCGAGTGGGGTAATGGCGATCCAACGAACAGCGGTAAAGATTTGCCGAATACTGTCACTCAAGGTTTCGCTCAGATCTTTATGGGCTTGCTTGGCTTCCTGCATGCAAAAAGCACTGAAAAGCACTACCATGCTGGATAAAAAAGTTAAAAATACTGGTAGTTTAATGAGTTCAGATTGAGAGAACTGGATATCAAACCCTAAGCTGACTAAAGCGGCATTTACAAAGTTGGGGTCATACACGACGGCCCCAAGTGTCAAGGCAAAGAAGAATGCCACGGAGGTCATGCGTTGTACTTTTTCCAAAATGTTTCCCCATTCAGCTTCGCGCCCTGCAGCTTTAAGGGAATCATAAGCGAGTGCCTCATCGGCACCACTGGCAGCAGCTTCAGCGATTCCGCTGATGATTCGATTAATTAAGAAAAGGTAGAAAACCAATGAACCGCCTCCTGGAGATGCAACTAAAAGGACTACCATTTCAAGCGCCATACAAATCCCTGCAGCCATCAGAAGTTTGCGTCTGCCGAGGGTATCCGCAAGTGCCCCAGATGGAACTTCAGAGACCACAATCGTAAGCGCCCAGACGGCGTTTAAAATTCCAAATTGTTCCAGAGAAAGGCCGAAATCAAGGAAGAGGAGGGCGTATATGGGATAGTAAAAACGAGCTGAGAAAAAGGCGCGAAATACAGTGAAGAAACGAATATTTCGGGTTGCATATTGACTGAGTTCAAGGGTATGCACGGCACTTTGTTTGATGGTTTATTCGCAAGGGCAGGACATCCCGCTTTCTAATTATGGCACAACTAACCTAGTAGTGCTTTGGGTAGGGCAGTTTCGCGATAGTTGAAGATGGATTCAATTTGCCCACGAACGTAAAGAGCGTGAACTAGTTCTCCAATAGGGCCTGCGTACATACTATAATGCACTTCGTCTCGAAATTGCACGCCACCTTCAACTTCAGATATTTCGTGATAATGTAGCCACATCTTATAGGGGCCAATGCGTTGTTCATCTACAAAGGAATGGTGATCACGCACGTGTTTAATCTCAGTGAGCCATGGACGATGCCCAATAAGCGGCATACCGATGCGGTATTCGATTAGGAGACCATCAAACATGACATCTGGCACCTGGCTCATGATTGTGAAATCAAGGGTATCTGGAGTGATTTCGTTGAGGTTGCTGGGTTTGCGAATAAAATTCCAAGCAGTATCAAGATCGGTGGCGATTATCTGTTCTTTTCGAATGCGATGTATTTTTGCCATGTCTAGTAAACGAATTTAAGGCCTTAGGCTTACTGAATTTGATTGTAAGGATGCCAAAACTTAATAGATGTATACGTACTCTATGACTTTATTAAGCGCATTAAAGCACTGCATATCTGATCACGAAAATCAGCTTTTACTTACCAAGACCCCGATGATACTGATGCATTTGGCTTGCATTGGAATATTTTTCACGGGTTTCAGTTGGGTGGCCTTGGTGGCTTTACTGGTAACTTATTTTGTACGCGTTTTCGCTTTGACGGCAGGCTTTCACCGTTATTTCTCGCATCGTTCGTTTAAGACCAGCCGTTGGTTTCAATTTCTACTCGCATGGGTGGGTACATCTTCAGCTCAACTAGGTCCAATGTGGTGGGCTGCGAATCACCGCCACCACCACCAGCATTCAGATAAAGAACCGGACATTCACTCGCCGGTTACACGTGGGTTCTTTTGGTCGCACATCGGTTGGGTCATGTGCAAAGCGCACAGCGATACTAAATACGACCGAATCAAAGACCTTACGAAATTTCCAGAGCTTCACTTCATCGACCGTTTCCATGTGTTGCCGGTTTTATCGTTGATCGCCTTGCTCTACGGTATCGGCGCAATTTTAAATACCTGCTTTCCGTCATTAGGGACAAGCGGAATTCAATTGGTGATGTGGGGCTTTTTCTTGAGCACCGTATTTGTTTATCACGTGACTTTTTGTGTGAATTCAGTCACCCATATTATCGGCAAAAAACGATTCAAGACGGACGACGAAAGCCGTAATAATTGGTGGGTTGCCTTGCTTACTTTTGGAGAGGGATGGCACAACAATCACCATCGTTGGCCCTTGTCAGCTCGGCAGGGTATGTACTGGTGGGAGATTGATTTAACCTATTATTTGCTGCGTTTTTTGCAGTTTTGTGGATTAGTTTGGGATTTAAAACTTTATCCTGAAAAGATCTACGAGGAGGCTCGCAATTAGCGAAGGTAAATTTTAATGGATGCATTTATATGGGGCTTGTTCCTAACGGGTATCGGTCTTGCCCTCAGTGCGTTTGCTCTGGCGAGCTATCTAAGGCTTTACGCCATGGTAGATCTGGTTTGGTCGCTGGGGATTTTATTCGGATCTTGGTCACTGGCCTTTTACATGGGTATCGAGCAAGCGCGTGCTGGTATTGTACTAGCAGCGGTGAGTTTTTGGGGAATACGCCTAAGCTTGCATTTGTTTAATGACCGTATTTTGCCACGGCGTGAGGATCCGCGATATGCCAATCTCAAAGCACGTTGGAAAAGTCAAAGTCCACGAAATTTCCTTTTTCTCTTTTTGTTACAAATCCCTTTAGCGGGCATTTTTTTAGTGCCACTGGGCGTGGCGCTTACAAATCCTACACCTTTTGGAATATGCGACGTGCTTGCATTCGTTCTAGCATTGCTGGCGCTTGGTGGTGAAGCCTTAGCGGATCATCAATTGAAGGCCTTCAGATCAAAGCCTGACAACTTAGGCGAAGTCTGTCGCGAGGGTCTTTGGCGTTACTCTCGTCATCCAAATTATTTCTTTGAATGGCTCTACTGGTGGGTGTATGTTTTACTTTCTATTGGAAGTGCTTTGTTTATCTGGAGTTTCATTGGGCCACTTATCATGTACTTATTTCTTCGATACATTACAGGAATTCCACCTGCGGAGTATTCTTCACTCAAGCGGCGCGGAAAAGCTTACGCTGATTACCAGAAGTGCACGAGTCCATTTTTTCCATGGAAGCCTAGAAACGGGGGTTCAGGATCTTGATGGGTTCTAATAAATCCATAAGGCTATCTATTTTTGAATGGATAGTGTTACGCTATCTTGGTCGGTTGCGTGGTGGAACTCTTCGCCTCGAGTTAACGAGCGGTCGAGTGGAAAATTTAGGTGACGGTAAGGGTACAGAAGTAGATTTAAAAATGCTGGATGAGATGATGCCCCGTCGCTTAGTATTGGGGGGGAGTATGGCCTTAGGAGAAGGTTATGTTAATGCTTCTTGGACGACGTCTGATTTAAGTGCTTTGCTAACATTATTAGCACGTAATCAGTATGCCGTAGGTCGAATCCGTAAAGGTCTTTTAGTGCTTGGGCATTGGCTTGATCGCCTTTATCACAGGCGCCGCTCCAATACGCGTGAACGAAGTAAGTCTAACATAGAAGCGCATTACGACCTTAGTAATGATTTTTACGCTCTCTTTTTGGATCCAACGATGACTTACTCTTCAGCATTATATGAAAGGCGCGCAGAAGAAAGTCTTGAGGCAGCGCAGATACGGAAAATTGAGACTATGCTGAGGCGATCAGCTTGTCCACGAGAGGGGCATCTTTTGGAAATTGGGACTGGTTGGGGCGCCTTAGCATTGCGAGCCGCTCAGGCAGGTTGCCGGGTAACCAGTCTAACACTTTCTCAAGCGCAACTTGCTTATGCCAAAGAATTGATTGAGCAGGCTGGCTTTGATGAACAGGTGAATTTGAAGCTACAGGATTACCGTGATGAAAAGGGGCAATACGATGCAGTGGTTTCCTGTGAAATGATTGAAGCGGTCGGTCGAAAGTACTTGCCAAAATATTTTCAAACAATCCGCGATTGTTTGAAGCCTGGTGGAATGGCGGTTGTGCAAGCCATTACTATCTCGGATGATCGCTACGCTCAGTATTGCCGCAGTTGCGACTGGATACAGCGTTATATTTTTCCTGGGGGGCACTTGCCCTCAAAGTCATATATGCGGAGCATTGTGGATGACTTGGGTGGAATGGAGTTTGAAATAGCGGAATCCTTTGGATTGGACTATGCAGAAACATTGCGCCGCTGGCGTGATGCATTTAACGAACACGAAACGGAATTAGAAGCGTTGGGCTTTGATGCGTCTTTCCGTCGAAAATGGAACTATTATCTAAGCTATTGCGAGGCAGGTTTTGAGACGGGCTCTATCGATGTGAGCCAAATCGTAGTGAAACGCTTGGTTCACTGAGCTTGGCTTTTGCGCACTACAGGAGCTTCATAAAGAAGGGAATGAGCTTCGCGTAAAATTTCGGGTATGCGGTTGGCAAAGGGACTGCGCTTGAGGTATGGCGCTAAGGTTTCGTCATTAATCTCCTTGGCGTTTGAGCCGGGAAACCAATGCTCTGCTTGACCCAGCAGGTTGTATCGCATTTTTGCAAATTCGATCATGTCCAAACCTTTAGCGAAACTCCAAAGGCGGAGAATTTCGGGGATGTTGATCCCACCAGGAGTGTCTACTTGTAGAGGCAGACCTTCGTGCCAGTGCCGCATCCAATCTTCTCCAAGGGCATCCGCCATAGCGCGATCCAGTTTCTGTTCAATTTTTAGGACATTGGGTAAATGCGCTTCAATATTATTTACGGTGGTGATGTGTTCGACGAAATCTGAGGGACGAGCGGCTCCAATCGAGAGGGTGTGGACTGCAGGATCACGCAGACAGTAAAGATCATTGAAAGCCATGGGAGTGAGTGGTTGGCAAAGATCGAGCAATTTGGCAGAGGGTTCGTAGAGTTTACCGCCTTTATCGCAAGGGCTTATGATAAAAATACCCATGTCTTGGGAAGCGGCGGCATCAACGGGAGCCCGGTTGATGGGGTGGTAAACGTAATACCAGTGAAGGTTGATGTATTCAAAGAGACCGCTTTCAATTGCCTTGATGGCGATATCTGGGGGTGCATGGGTTGAGAACCCGATATGCCGACAGCGACCTTGTTGCTTTAATTTCTGAATGGCAGGCATACACTTTTTAGCCTGTTCAAGGGTCGCTTGGTTGTTGATGCCATGCACACTCAAGAGGTCGACATACTCTAGTTGCAAAGAATCCAGGGAAATTTGAAAAGCTTTAAGGAATGCATCAGGAGAATCCTTTGGGCTGATCTTTGTTTGCACGAGCAGTTTTTCTCTTGGGAGCTCAGGAAGTAATTTACCAAGTTGATACTCAGAAGTGCCATATCCGCGGGCGGTTTCAATGTGGTTGATGCCAAGCTCAAGCCCGTAGCGGATGGTGGCTTCTAGGTTTTTTTGGCATTCTGGCGTGACGGATTTTCGGTCCTCGGGGGTATCGTTCCAGCTTTGGATAAATCGCATTCCGCCACAGCTTATGACCGGCATTTGCAATTCAGTCTTACCGAAACGTCGTTTGGGGACGAGACTGGAGTGTTGATTTGGGCTTTTGCTCATTGTTGAGTCAGCTGTGCTGAAGTGCGAACCCAATGGGTTTAAAACCTGCCAAGTTGAGCAAGTAGAGGGGGATTTCCCAATCTATTTGAGGATGATGATATCGACGCGACGATCTTGAACCGATTGATTTTTAGCTAGACCGCTGGTTGCTTCAAGGCTTCCCTTCGAGAGTGTCTCGATCCTAGAATCATTTATGCCAAGGGTAGAGAGGTAGTTGCGAGCGCTGTTGGCGCGCTGTTCACCAAGGGCAAGATTGTAGTCAGCAGTTCCATACCAATCACAGCGACCTTCTAGCAAGATGCCAAAACTCTTGTTTTTACTCAGATATTGGGCAGCTTTTTGTAACTTTTCGCGTTCGCTAGCGGCAATACTAGAGGAATCAAAATTAAAATATACAGGTTTAAAAAGCCCTACAACAGTCGGTCTACCATTGTATGTACCATCATTATAGCTGCTGCCTGCTTCCCGTGCTGGAGGGTTCCATTCGCCGCTTGTCTCGCCCGGCACAAATCCTTCTCCACCAAAACCGCTAGCAGTGTCGAGTGGGGTGGGTAACTGGGTGCGAGTGCAAGCGCTCAGAAGTAGGATGGCAGAAATTAAGATGAATACGTTGCGGATATTATGGATCATGTCATATTAAATTGTAGGGTGTGGTGTGTTGGGCAAACTTTTTCCTTTGTTTGAAACATTAAATATAAGAATGTACGGATGTTTATGCAAAAAGATTCTAAAATAGAAGTATTCCTGATCGACAATGGTTCCTTGGCGCCTGAGGCGACACTCCAACTACGAGCTATAGCGGAAGCGATGAGTGGAAAGCTAGGGCTTAGGGTAGAGGCAGTCAGTTTATTGCACTCACACAAAGTAGACCCGTCAAAATTGAGCGGTATGGAGGCAACCATTGTCAAGCGCCGGATGCGCGCTTCATTTTCAGCAGGGCAGCGCCAATTTGTGTTATTGCCGCTTTTTCTTGGACCCAGTCGTGCCATCACAGAATACTTGCCGGAATTACTGGAGGAATTACGCCAAGAATGTCCCGAAATGAAGGTGACGGTTGCGGATTGCTTATTCGGCAAGTCGGTCAATCATCCCGATCCTAGATTGGTAACGATGCTAGGTGATTATGTTAAGACGGCTGATCCTCAGGGTACGATGCAGCTTGCTTTAGTAGATCATGGCACACCGGCGCCGGAGGTCAATGCATTACGAAATGCTGTGGCGCGCGCATTGTCTGATTTACTGGGGCGCCAAGTGATTGCTTGCTCGATGGAGCGTCGCGAAGACTCTAAGTATGATTTTAATGAACCACTCTTAGAGCGTCTGGACACGGTTTCGGGATTCACGGGCGGGCGTTTGCTAGCAGTAATGTTTTTTTTGCTGCCCGGGCGACATGCCGGGGCAGGTGGAGATGTGGCACGAATAGGTACTGGCCTGGTAGAGCGCGGAATCTATGATGCAGTGGAGTACACAACCCTCTTGGGCCGGCATCCCTTACTGGTGGAAATTCTTTTGGATCGTTATCACGAAGCGAGGGTTGACTCGCTGAGGACAGCTTAGCGGTTAAGAATAATTAGCCCGTTATTGATAGCGTAGCGAGTTAGGCTAGCAATGTCGTGCAAGTCCAGTTTGCGCATTAGATTAGTGCGGTGATTTTCAGCGGTCTTTACGCTGATATCTAGTTTTTCAGCAATCTTTTTAGTGCTGTTACTCTCTGCAATCAGTTGGAGGATTTGGCGTTCGCGTCGGGTAAGGACGTTGATTCCAGATTCTTTAGTCTTTGGGTCAGACATGGCATCGCGTAGCATTTGAGCGATTTCAGGGCCAAAGTAGCTACCACCGCCAGATACAATTTCGATCCCTTTGCGCAGTTCGTTGAGCGCTGCGGATTTTTCAACAAATCCATGAGCTCCAATTTGAAGCAGTTCACGAACAAGACCGGGCGTTTGATAGCCTGAGAAAATGAGGATACGGGAGTTTGGGAGCTCCTTGGCGAGGCGTCGAAGAACATCGGTACCATTCATATTTGGCAACATGACGTCTAGTATAATGAAGTCTGGCTTGATTTCTAGGCAACGATCGCAACCCTCTTTGCCGTCGCCGGTTTCAATGACGATATTGTGCTCCTCGCTATTGAGGATGGTTTGGGTGATGAGTTCGCGAATGGCAGTTTGATCTTCGATGATGGCTACGCTTTTCATAATGTTTGGTATAGGATTTTAGGGATCTTTTTTGGCGGAGAGAGAGGGATTCGAACCCCCGGAACCTTTCGGCTCAATTGTTTTCAAGACAACCGCATTCGGCCACTCTGCCATCTCTCCAAGTTTTCTCAGTGAATATTAAGGGATTATGCTGATATGGCAAAAATTAGGATTTAAGTTTGGTAAACTAGTTTAATACGGACTAAGGTAAAATACTGTGGATTCGGGTTATGTCCTGAAGTTTGTCTGCTAAAATAGCTGTCTGTCAAGACTACGATATTGAATCGCCTCTAACAAATGAGGACTTTCTATCTTATCTGACTGGGCAAGATCTGCAATGGTCCGGGCGACCTTGAGTATGCGGTCGTATGCGCGAGCTGAGAGCGAAAATTCCTGCATGGCTTTTTGCAGTTGGTTGCTAAGGGATGCATCTAAAGCGCAGTATCTTCGGATATCAGCCGATTGCATCCTGCTATTGCAGCGATTGGTAGGATAGTGACTGAATCGAAGATACTGACATTCGCGGGCCTTAGCGCAACGGGCTCGTATAATTTTAGAGGATTCTCCGGGCTTGGAGTTGATCAGTTCTTCAATGCGAAGCGCGGGTGCTTCAACATGGATATCAATGCGATCAAGGAGTGGACCACTTATTCGTGAGCGGTAACGTTGGATTTGTGTTATGGAACACCGACAAGGATGGGTGGGATCACCTGCGTATCCACAGGGGCAGGGGTTCATCGCGCAAACAAGCATGAAGGTAGCGGGTAGGGTGACTTTGGCGGCACTACGGGAAATAGTCACTTGCCCTTCTTCGAGTGGTTGGCGTAAAACCTCTAAGGTACTGCGGCGAAACTCCGGATGTTCATCGAGAAAAAGAACACCTTGGTGGGCGAGGGAAATTTCCCCTGGGCGAGGAAAAGTTCCGCCTCCGAGAAGACCCACATCACTGATGGTGTGATGTGGGGAGCGGAAGGGTCGTTGGTTGCGCGTTTTTGAAGGATCAAGGGTAATCCCTGCCGCGGACTGAACGCTTAGAATCTCGAGAAATTCCTCGAGTTTTAGAGGCGGCATAATACCCGATATCCGTTTTGCAATCATAGATTTACCGGAGCCTGGACTGCCGATCATGATAAGGTTATGGCCGCCGCTGACCGAGATTTCTATGGCGCGCCGGAGTTTGTGTTGACCTTTTACGTCTGAAAAATCTAGGAGATCTAAATCATTACTTGCTCTGCTAAATAGAGCAGGCTCAACCGAGAGGGGCTTGATGCTTATCTCGCGGTTTAAGAATTTAATGGCTTGGTCAAGGCTTTGGATGGGGATGACTTGGATGTCGCTTACGAGAGCAGCTTCAGGCGCAGAGGCTTCCGGAAGGAGAAGGCCCTTTTTGTTGAGCTGTCGTGCGAGTTGTGCCATCGCAAGACTGCCCTTAACGGGTCTAGTTTTTCCTGAAAGACTGAGTTCGCCTGCTATTAAGTAGTCTTGAAGGGTAGTAGCTTGGCATTGCTTCATTGCAGCAAGCACCCCAAGCGTGATTGGTAAATCATAAGCTGGACCTTCTTTGCGGAGGTCTCCTGGAGCAAGATTTACGGTGGTTCGGGTCTCGGGTTGTCGATAACCGCTATTACTGATCGCAGAAAAAACTCGGTCTTGTGATTCCTTGACGGCCGCATCTGGTAAACCTACAAGAATAAATTTAAGCTCGCCCACCTCGCCAGTATTCACCTCTACTTGGACTGGTAGCGCTTCGATCCCAAAAAGTGCTGCCGATAAGGTATTCGCAAGCATAAGTTTTTTTACTTATAATGTAAAAAATCTAAGTCCATCAAAAAAAGGATGCTTCATTGAGAAAAGAAAAAACAGTTACAAAACCTAACGACCGTGGATGGCGCATAAGCTTAACGGGAGGTATGGGTTGCGGTAAAACTTCAGCAGCAGGTTTCTTTGCGGAAGCAGGTTGGTCTGTTTTATCTGCAGATATTTTGGTTCAAAAAATACTTGCCTCAAATGATGCAGTGAGAAGGGCTTTGAGTTCGCGATGGGGAGTAAGTGTTGTTGATGAGAAGGGACAGGTTAATCGGGATGCAATCGCTGATCTTGTTTTTAAAGATTTGGAAGAATTAAACTGGCTGGAGGGGTTGTTGCATCCGCTAGTGCAAGACGAATGGACTCGAGCTGTTAAAGAAAAACCGTCTTTAAATTGGGTAATAGAAATTCCATTGTTATTTGAGAAAAGGCTTGAAAAAGACTTTGATTTTATTGTTTGTATTACGTGCCCGTATTCAACTGTGATTACTCGAATGGTCCATCGAGGTTTTTCTGCAATCTCAATTGAACAACGTTCCAACCAGCAAATGGCTTTGTCTGAGAAAGAGGATCGTGCAGACTTTGTTATTACCAATTCCGGCAGTCTTAAATTTTTGAAAAAGCAAACGCTTAGCTTAATTGCAGAATTATAAGCAATTTTTTCTGTCGGGAATTCATAGCCTTAACCTTAAGCCCCCAAAACGTATATGAGTGACTCAGATACTACCTTGCCCAGTAATAATTTCAATGAGTCAGATGCCGATCTGGTACCTAAGCCTCCACGTAAAACCGTTCGAAGAGGTGCGCGAAAACGCACTCCAAGTGCGGAGACGACTGAGACACCCTCGGATGAGGGTACTGTGACCGGGGCTGCTTACGAAGCAATGATGGCGGCTGGATCTCAGGGTGAAGTAGACTCAAAATCGCAAGCTCAGCTCGAAAGCAAAGACAAGGAAAACTTAGGTAATCGAAATTATGGACGACGGAGTAACGGAAACTCGAATCAAAACCGTCACCCCAAAAGTAAGAAAGCCAAGGGTCGATCACGCAATCGCTGGCAGCATAAAAAGATCACAAATCGCGAGGAAGGACCCTCGTTAGATTTAGGAGACTTGCCGGATTTTGAGGCCTTTGCAAATTTTGAGGCACTACAGGCATTCGTTGCCAACCTAGAAACTGTCAAAGGTAAGGCGATTGATTTTACCGAAATCTACAATTTGCCGCTACCCGAATTACGAGAAGCTGCAGATAAGCAATCAACTGAAGTTCCAAATGCGCCCAATCGTGAACAATTGATCGATGCCTTGATCACGCAGGCTTTTGAGCAAAATTCTGTAATTGAAATAGTGGGCGTTCTTGATCTTTTAGAAGACGAAAGCGGCGGTCTTTTGGTCTATGAGCGAGATAATTATCGCGTGGTCTCACAAAGTGCATTTGTTCCACAAGCACTTATTAAGCATTATAGTTTGCAACCTGGGCATATTATAAAAGCACGCTTACACCCGCATCGAGCATCAGAAACTTGTTCATTTGTAGTCTCTATAAATGAAGTCATGGGGCGTGATCCTAATACTTTAAGTGAGATTATTCCCTTTAAAGAACGCGTTCCTTATTATCCGACCGAGCGCATTTTGATGGAAACCGGGGGCGATGCAAAGTGGGATAATTTATCTATGCGTGTGGTTGACTGTCTCACTCCGATTGGTTTTGGCCAGCGCGGTTTAATTGTTGCTCCACCCCGCACGGGTAAAACCGTGCTGCTTCAAGGGATGGCAAATGCAATTAAAGCAAATTGTCCTAAGGCACACCTCATTATTTTGCTCATTGACGAAAGACCCGAGGAGGTTACTGATTTTCGCCGTCAAGTGGACGCCGAGATAATCAGTTCTACTTTTGACGAAGCTGCTGATAGCCATGTTCATGCGGCAGAAATGGTTATAGAAAAAGCACGCCGGATGGTAGAAGTTGGTGAAGACGTCATAATATTATTAGATTCAATCACGCGCTTGGCACGAGCTTACAATACCATGATGCCCAACAGCGGTAAAATTCTGTCGGGTGGGGTAGAGGCTAATGCTCTGCAAAAACCAAAGCGATTCTTCGGATCGGCTCGTAATATTGAAGACGGAGGAAGCCTTACGATTTTGGGTACCGCCTTGGTGGAAACGGGGAGCAAAATGGATGAGGTCATTTTTGAAGAATTTAAGGGTACTGGTAATATGGAATTACACCTTGACCGAGGCCTCTCCGATAAACGCATTTTCCCAGCCTTGAGTATGGACAAGAGCGGGACTCGAAAAGAGGAACTACTGTATCATCCGGAGGAAATGCTTAAAATTTATTCATTGCGTCGCGCTATGAAGGGCATACCTTCCACTGATGCAATGGAAATGCTCATCCAGCGCATCAAGAAAACTAAAACGAATGCAGAATTTTTAGTGAGCGTCGCTCGCTAAGTTCGATTTTTCTACCCGACTACTTCATCCCCTTTTATTCTGTGACTACATCTGACGATTTTGTCCTTCAGCTCTTAATTGATAAGGACATCGTTGATGCCGTCAGTGTTGAGCGGGCACGTGCAACAGTCGCAGAGGAGAGCGAAGAGGCTGAAGTCGATAGCTTGGCCCTGGAACGTTTGATTAAAGATCAAAAGTTTACTCAGGGGCAGGTTGCTCAGGCTCTTGCTGATGAGTTTAGCATGGAAGTGGTGAACTTAAACGAGGTGCGTGTAACCGGTGAATTGCTGGAACTCGTGCCCTATGATTTAGCGAGCCGCTATAAAGTATTTCCACTGGAAATGGATGATGGTGAGTTGCAACTAGCGATTTGCGATCCGCTCGATATGGATGGTATCGATAGTATCAGTCATGTTGTTCAGCGTACCGTCGTTAGCCGTGTAGCCACACTCGAAGCGATTGAACAGGCAATCCACCAATATTATGAGGGCGCCCAAGTGGGAGAAGTAGAGGAAATTTTCGAAGGGATTCATGAGGGTGAGGGCAAAGAAGAAGGGCTTGAGGTAAAAGTTTTAGACGATACAGAAGCTTCTGAGGAAGAAGCGCCCATAATCAAATATGTGCAGATGGTAATTTCGGAAGCCATTAAGCGGCGAGCCTCGGATATTCATATGGAGCCGCTGGAAAAACGATTTCGTGTGCGCTATCGAGTGGATGGAGTTTTGCATGAAGTTGAAAATCCACCCAAACGCTTACAGCCTTCTATTGTTTCGCGCATCAAGTTGATGTCGAATGTGAGTATTGCTGAGAAGCGTGTTCCACAAGACGGGCGCATTAGTATCGAAGTCGGTGAAAAGGATATTGATTTGCGTGTTTCAACCCTACCAACGGCCTACGGTGAAAGTATCGTGATGCGTATTTTAGATAAAGAAGGTCTGCGATTAGGCCTTCCAGAGCTTGGATTCTTCAGTGATGACCAAGCAGCTTTTGAACGTATAATCTCTATGCCAGACGGAATTTTTCTCGTTACCGGTCCGACGGGTTCCGGTAAATCTACTACCTTATATTCCGCCTTAAATTACATCAACCACCCCGATCGCAAGATCATCACCGTGGAGGATCCGGTTGAATACGAGATGGTGGGAATCAATCAAGTGCAGGTCCGTCGTGATGTCGGCATGACGTTCTCTGCGGCCCTTCGCTCGATGCTACGACAGGCACCCAATATTATTATGGTTGGAGAAATCCGGGATATGGAGACTGCTGAGATTGCGGTTAACGCCTCCTTAACTGGCCACATGGTTTTCAGTACTCTGCATACAAATGATGCTCCTAGCGCGGTGAGTCGTTTGGTCGATATCGGAATAAAGCCCTTTCTTGTCTCGGCGGCCTTGCGTGCGGTATTGGCGCAACGCTTAGTGCGTCGTATATGCCCGGATTGTAAGCAACCAGATGAGCCAGACGAGCGCCTGCTAAATTCATTAGGAATACGACAGGATCAAATCATGGAGGCTACTTTCAAAAGTGGAAAGGGTTGTCCGAAATGTGTGGGCACTGGATTTCGCGGCCGAGTGGGGATTTTTGAAATGTTCACAATGAATGAAGAATTGCAGCAAATGATTTACGAGGAAGCGAGCTTGGTCATGCTTCGCAATAAAGCACGTGAAATCGGAATGCGGACGATGCGCGAAGATGGCATCCGCAAAGTTTTGGCAGGGGTAACGACTCCTAATGAAGTGCTCCATGCTACGGTCTCAGATGCGGAATAACTTAACCCTCACAACTCCACCCGAATTTACAGAAGACGATGGCATATGAAATGAATCAACTCTTAGAGCAAGTGTTTGAGGCAGGCGCTTCAGATCTTCATCTACAGGTTCATGAAGCCCCGGCACTTCGAATACACGGTAGCTTGAAGCCGATTGAGGGTACTCCGTTAACACCAGACGATACGAAGGCACTCTTTGAATCAATCGCCCCACCGGCAGCACAGGAATCTTTCAAAAAAAGTGGGGGAGCGGATTTTGCCATAGCTTTTGGCGATAAGGCTCGTTTTCGGGTTAGCGTCTTAAAGTCAAAAGAGAATATAGGGATGGTACTTCGTTTGATCCCAAATGAATTACTATCGCTTGAAAAAATTGGATTACCTGAAACGATTAAGGACCTCATTGCACGACCACGTGGGCTTTTTCTTGTTACTGGTCCAACTGGATCAGGTAAATCCACAACGCTCGCCTCTATGATAGATTGGATTAATTCCAATCGTAGTGATCACATTATAACCATCGAAGATCCCTTAGAATATTACCATACTCATAAGCAATGCATTGTGACTCAGCGCGAAGTTGGAGAAGATGTCCCCACTTTTGCAGATGCCTTGCGAGGGGCGCTCCGCCAGGATCCTGATGTTATCTTGGTGGGTGAAATGCGTGATCTAGAAACCATTGAAGCCGCAGTAACTGCAGCAGAGACTGGACACCTCGTTTTTGGTACCCTCCATACCACTGGAGCTGCTAGGACGGTGGATCGCATTGTGGATGCCTTCCCCTCAAGCAGTAAGGAGCAAATCCGTACTCAGTTAGCATCCTCATTACTTGCGGTTGTGTCGCAGGTGCTCTGCGAGAAGAAAGGCGGAGGCCGTATAGCAGCATTTGAAATTATGGTTATGACCAATGCAATTTCTCAATTGATTCGTGAAAATAAAACTTATCGCATAGCTTCCGATATTCAAACGGGCGCCAATAAAGGCATGATCGGGTTGGATGCGCACCTCTTTAAGCTCTACCAAGAGGATCTGATTAGTGCCGAAGTTGCTTTGAGTAAATCCCAAACCCGTGATGAATTGCGAGATCGTCTCATCCAGAGTGGCGCCATCCTAGATTAATACCCATATTGTACCTTTAGCCTGAATTTTCCAATGTTTGAAGACCACAACGATACTTTATACGATATCATTAAAAATTCAAAAATGCTCAGTAATGAGCAATTGGAAGAATTGAATGAATCTCATCTGAGTACGGGAAAGTCTTTAGCAAATGCTGTTACCGATGCAGGCTTGGTAGAGCGAGCAGCTTTACTTCAAGCTATTTCAGTTTTTTTGGCTTACGATTATCTTGAGGAAGTTCCTTCCAACATTCCCGATTCGGTATCCTCTAGCATTCGCTCAAATGTAGCGCGTATGTATGGAGTGGTTCCTCTTGAGAACGACGACACCTCCATTCGCTTACTCGCTTGTGACCCGTTTAATGCCAGTATCGTTGATGACCTGACCTTTAGTTTAAACAAGGATGTCTCTGTTGTAGTTGGAGACCCTCGCAATGTGCAAACCCTCCTTACCAATACCTATGGCGAAGAGGATTCTTCTATCGATGATCTGCTCGGTGATCTTGGTGAGGATTTTGCTACGGCAGAATCCGATACCAAAGAAATGGATCCGGCGGAGATGGCTAATCAGACGCCCATCATTCGCTTTGTTAATCTGGTACTTCAGCAAGCAATTAAAGACAAAGCATCAGATATACACTTTGAGCCCTTTGAGGACGAATTTCGTATTCGTTATCGAATTGATGGAGCGCTTTACGAAATGGCACCGCCTCCAAAAAACCTCGCGGTGCCGGTAATTTCTCGCGTCAAAGTACTTTCAAATATGAACATTTCTGAAAGACGGATTCCACAGGACGGGCGCATCAAAATGACAATCGCTGGTCGTCCGGTTGATTTACGGGTATCAACGCTGCCCACGCGGTTTGGGGAGAGTGTTGTACTGCGTGTGCTGGATAAATCGGTTGTTAATCTCGACCTTGAAGCGCTCAGCTTATCTGAAGAAATCCTTAACAAAATTCGTGAAATTGTAGATCGACCCAATGGCATCTTTATCGTTACAGGTCCCACCGGTTCAGGTAAAACCACAACCCTTTACAGTGCTCTTCGTGAGATCAATAAAGTAGAAACAAAAATCCTTACTGCTGAAGATCCGGTTGAGTATGAGATTGATGGCATCATGCAAGTGGCGGTAAACCATCAGGTAGGACTCGATTTTGCCAAGGCTTTACGAGCCTTCCTTCGTCAGGACCCGGATAAAATTATGGTAGGAGAAATTCGTGACCTTGAGACCGCCCAAATTTCAGTTCAGGCATCGCTTACAGGACACGTGGTATTGAGCACCTTGCACACAAATGATGCCCCCGGCGCAGTCACTCGCTTAATTGACATGGGGCTTGAACCTTTCCTTATTTCGGCCTCGCTTGAGGCAATCCTTGCTCAGCGTTTGGTTCGTCGAATTTGCTCCTCATGCAAAACAGCCTATGAGCCCAGTCAGGAACTTGTTGAAATGCTCGAGGTCGATCCGCTTGAAATTGCAGACAAAGATTTCTTTTACGGTGAAGGCTGCTCTGAGTGCAGCAAGACCGGTTACCGCGGCCGAGTGGGACTCTTCGAGATGCTTGTTGTCACAGATGCGATACGAGAGCTTATTAACAAACGAGCGCCCACACTCGCAATTAAACAAAAAGCGCTTGAACAAGGTATGCGAAGTTTACGTGATGATGGATTGCGGGCAATTTTTGATGGAAAATCTACTATTGAGGAAGTCCTAAAATATACCTAATAAAATAATTTTATGCCTAAATATAAATACTCTGCCATTGATAGTAATGGTAAACAAAAGACCGGAATTGTTAATGCTGATACTCTGGAATCTGCAAATGCTAAACTCACAAGCATGGGTCTTATGCCAACCCAAGTAGTTGCTGCGGGCTCAGGTGATACAAACCCCAACAAGGGTAAAACGAGTTCAAATAAGAATAAAAAGGAAAGCAAAAAGGGCAGTCGCGGATTCGGTAAAATCATTAAGCCTGAAGGCTTAGCTATTTTTACACGACAACTATCAACGCTTCTTGAGGCAGGGTTGCCGCTTCTACGTGCACTTGAAGTTATGATTCGACAGGAGCGAAATTTACGCTTCCGCAGTGTGCTAGAACAAGTGGCCGAACAGGTTAAATCCGGAAATGCATTATCTGACGGCTTGGGGCAGTTTCCCAAGGTTTTTGATCGTCTATATGTGAATATGATTCGCGCAGGTGAAGCGGGTGGGGTGCTTGCGCTGGTGCTCTCGCGACTCGCTACTTTCATGGAAAAAGCTCAGCGCACCAAAGGAAAGGTTAAGTCTGCGATGATTTACCCTATCGTGGTGGTTGGCGTAGCCGTTTCGATCGTAACCTTGCTGATGGTGGTTGTGGTGCCAAAATTTCAGACTATTTTTGATGATATGCTGGACGGAGCTGCTCTTCCAGGTCCAACACAATTGGTCATCAATATCAGTAATGGTATCCGCGAGAACATCTTATTAACGGCCATTACGCTGGTGGTATTTTTCTTTGGTTTAAAGTATCTTTTGAAAACTCCTATGGGTCGAACTACCTTTGATTGGCTTTCCATTAATACCCCGAAGCTAGGCGACCTCGTGCGCAAGGTGAACATTGCCCGCATAACGCGTACTTTTGGAACACTCCTCTCCAGTGGCGTTCCCATTTTGCAAGCAATCAATATTACCAAGGATATTTCTAACAACAGTCACTATGCTAATGCTTTAAGCAGAATTCATGATAGTGTGCGTGATGGGGAAACACTCGCTGGCTCTATGGAGCGCGAGAAAGTTTTTCCTAGTATGGTTACTAGTATGGTGGATGTGGGAGAGGAAACGGGAGCACTTGCAGAAATGCTCAATCGTGTTGCCGATAATTATGACGAAGATGTAGACAACGCTGTCGGTGGCATAACCTCAATAATTGAACCGGTCATGATTGTCTTTCTCGCGGTTGTCGTCGGTTTTATTGTGATTGCCCTCTTCCTCCCGATTATCGAAATTATTAAACAACTTTCTTAATTTCATTAATTCTTGAGCGGCCTGTTTCTCTAGGCAGGTCGCTGATTTTTTAGGCCATGCATTTTATCCTCATCACAGTACTGGCATTGCTTTTTATAAAAACAATCGTCTCGCTTGTGCTGGAATGGATAAACCTCAGGCACGTGCGTAACAACGCAGGCACCATCCCCGATAGCTTTCGCGATTTTATGGATGTCGACACCTATGCCAAATCCACAGCTTATACTGAAGCTCGCGCACGATTTGGTATCATCAGTGAAGTCTTTGATGCCTTGGTACTGGTCATGGTGCTGGTTCTTGGAATTTTACCATGGCTTTACGAAGGCCTCACTCCCTTGTTGGGTAGCGGTATCTGGAGTCAAAGCTTAGTGCTCATTGCCATTATGTTAATCCTGGGACTACCTGGATTACCTTTTGACTGGTGGAGTACCTTTCGCATAGAAGCGAATTTTGGTTTTAATAAAAGCAGCTTGAAGCTTTGGATCACTGATAAAATTAAAGGGATCTGTATTGGTTTGGTAATCGGGTTGCCGCTTTTGGCTCTCTTGCTCTGGTTGGTCGAAGCCCTTGGAGCAAACTGGTGGCTCTGGGGCTTTGGTGCGTTTTTCCTTTTTCAGCTTATTATGGTGGTGGCATATCCCATGTATATCATGCCGCTTTTTAATAAACTTGAACCGCTTGAAGCAGGTGAATTAAAGACTCGTCTATTTGACTTGGCAGACCGTACCGGCTTCAGAGCACAAACCATTCTTGTGATGGATGGAAGTAAACGCTCGGGGCATTCTAATGCTTTCTTTGCGGGATTTGGACGCTTTCGCCGTATTGTCCTTTTTGATACCTTGATTGAACAGATGAATACGAGCGAAATCGAGGCTGTTTTAGCACATGAAATCGGTCACTACAAACTGGGTCATATTCCCAAGATGATTTTTCTTTCTGCGTTCAGCACCTTTATAATGTTCGCAGTTCTTGGTTGGCTCAGTCATTCTGAGCGGTTTGTGACTGCCTTTAATTTCGAACCAACGAGCATGGAAAGCCTAGTCCCGGTTTTTCTTTTAGTAGCTCTCCTAAGTGGACTCGTGAGTTTTTGGTTTGGACCACTCTCTAGTCGACTTTCTCGCAAGCATGAATACGAGGCTGATGCTTTTGCACGTGGCGCAATGCAAAGCCCAGATTCACTCATTGCTGCTCTGCGAAAATTACATAAAGAGAATCTCAGTAACCTTACCCCGCATCCTATCTACAGCGCCTTCTATTATTCGCACCCAACTTTGCCGGAACGCGAAAGTGCCCTGCGCCATGCTGAGAATTGAGGCGAGGCGCAGGCTGGTTTTTTGCCGCACACGAGCCGTGCTTCTACTCGTTGCGCTATTTTTATCTAACGCTGCGCCTGCTGAAACCCTCCGCGTCGCCACTTATAATCTTTATAATTACCTTTCCATGGACCGCAGTGTTGATGGTAAGTGGCGTAAAGACTACCCTAAGCCAGAGAGTGAGAAATCTGCCGTACGCCGAGCCATTGTGGAAGTGCGACCCGACGTGCTTGCTATCCAAGAAATTGGAGACCTCAAATACTTAAATGAATTACGAAATGATCTTCGCCGTGACGGCCTTGATTACATCCACATCACCCACCTGCAAAATCCAGAATCTGATCGCTGCCTTGCCATTCTAAGCCGATTGCCTTTTTACCAGACTAAGCAACACCAAGACCTTGATTTTAAATACTTCGAAGGCCGTCATTCCGTTCGACGCGGAATGCTTGAGGTGGAAATTCGTCCTATTCCCGGGCTTAGAATTCAGATTTTTAACCTCCATTTGAAAAGCCGATGGACCGTTCGCGATGATGACCCTGAAGCTGCCCTTCAGCGCACGCGCGAAGCAGAGGCCTGTCGTAATCGCATCATTGACCGTACCATCAATGAAAGCCGCCCTCATTATCTTATCCTCGGTGATTTTAATGATAATCCTGATAGTTCACCCCTGCGTCGCTTCAAGAAACGCGGCAACTTAATCATCGCAGAGCGCCTTATTGCCGCCGATAGTCGAGGCGAATTTTGGACTCACTTTTACCGTCGCCAGTCTAGTTATTCAACCGTGGATGGTATACTAGTTTCGCCACCGATGATGCCTGCAGTAAAAGTTGGACGCATTGCAGATACTCTTAGCCCGCCACAAGGTAGTGATCATCGCTTGGTGTATGCCGATTTTGATTTTTCTAAGCTTTCGAATTAAATTTAATACAGAGGGCATTTCCTCGGTTGCAAGTCATGCAAGCATTGCCACTCTTCAGACTATATGGAATTAATTTTCATGGGAACGGGGACATCACAAGGGGTGCCGATGATCGCACATCCTGAAGATGGATGTGATCTAAATAATCCAAAGAATTGGCGCACGCGCAGCTCTATTCATGTGGTCATGGATGAGCATCATATTCAGGTTGATGCAGCCCCTGAGTTTCGTATGCAGTGTATCCATTGTGGTATTGAAACACTGGATACCTTTATCCTAACACACCACCACGCAGATCATATCCTGGGTATGGATGACCTGCGGCGTTTTTGTGATTTGAAGGGCGGAGTCGCCTTACCTGTTTACAGCAATACCGAGGGCCTTAAGCAGGTAAGAACAATTTTTCCCTATGCGATTGTAAAAAAACCTAAAGTCCGGGGTTATCCGGCTTTTAATTTACACAAGATGCCATCTATGCTTGAACTTTCAGGTGGGCGTGTCGAATCAATTACTTTACCACACGGATCAATTGATGTGCTTGGCTTGGTCTTTACGGAGGCTTCAAGCGGTAAGAAATTGGTTTATTTTACCGATTGTAAATCGGTGGATGCAGATGCGCAGGCGCTAGCTGAAGGAGCCGATGTGGTTGTTTTAGATGGTCTACGATTCAAACCACATCCTTCGCATATGACCGTGGACGAGGCGGTTCAAGTTGCGATTAAAATAGGAGCACCATTATCTTACCTAACCCATATGACCTATAAAGTGGACCATGAAAGCACGGAGGCTAAACTGCCTGAAAATATCCATTTGGCCTTTGATGGCCTACGTTTAAATTGGTAAAATCAAAAGCTATCTAATTTTCAACGATAGAGGTTTTACTGTCTTCAAACTTACCGAGCTTGCGGTAGCGCTTATAGCGTTCGTCTAAAAGTTTGCTTACGGATTTGCGCTTGAGATTAGCGAGATTCTCTTTGATAGCAGCTTTGATCATTTCAGCAGCTTTTTCATAATCCCGGTGTGCTCCTCCAGGGGGTTCGGGTAGGACAGCGTCAACAACTTCAAATTCTAAAAGGTGCCGTGGGCTAAACTTTAATGCTTCGGCTGCTTTAGGTGCTGCCGCACGATCTTTCCATAAAATGGCCGCGCAACCCTCCGGTGATATTACAG
Source organism: Opitutia bacterium UBA7350 (assembly GCA_949524905.1). Classification (GTDB taxonomy): domain Bacteria; phylum Verrucomicrobiota; class Verrucomicrobiia; order Opitutales; family Coraliomargaritaceae; genus UBA7445. Next base: position 114,991 of record CATINC010000017.1, read on the forward strand.
AGTAATAGCAGTTCTCCATGATCATGACTTTATCGGCAACCGCCATTCCAAGAGCACCACCAGAACCACCTTCACCGATCACAATCGACACAATGGGAACTTTCAAGCAGCTCATCTCGCGAATATTCACGGCAATGGCTTCTGCCACGTGGCGTTCTTCTGCCCCAATGCCAGGATAAGCCCCTGGGGTATCAATAAAAGTGACCACTGGCATACCAAATTTTGCTGCCATTTCCATCAAGCGCATGGCTTTACGATAACCTTCGGGATTTGGGCATCCAAAGTTGCGCTTTAAATTGTCCTTGGTGTTTCGTCCCTTCTGCTGGCCGATGACCATCACCGATTGGTTATCAAGAAAAGCAGGCCCACCCACAATAGCGGCATCCTCACTGAAGCGGCGATCGCCATGCAACGGCTGGAAATCGGTAAAGATTCGCTCGATGTAATCCAGCGAGTAGGGTCGCTTTGGGTGACGAGAGAGCTGAACTCTTTGCCAGGCGGTCAAGTTAGTGTAGATATCTGCTTTGAGTGCCTCGATCTTTTTCTCAATAGCAGTAATTTCGCTGCTAACATCCACTTTAGATTCTTCAGAAACCGACTGCAGGGTCATGAGTTGCTTTTCCAGCTCACGCAGTGGTTTTTCAAATTCGAGAGTATAGGTCACGTCATCCATGAAGCCAGTATCCAAATGGTTCCTTGCAAAACTGTCAATCTCAGGGGTTGTCTGCTTCAGGAGGAGGACTTTTCAATTCTTGCTTCCAGCTCAGCATACGTGCCTGTGCTCCAAAATGCTCAGCTTGCTCCTTATCTCCGCATTGTACCCATATGCGCGAAAGGCTGGTATTGATATGAATATCTTCTGGGCAAAGCTTGTGAGCTGCTGTAGCTGCCTCCAGTGCGGCCTTATATTTTTTCTGAGCATAATAAACCTCAGTGAGAGCGTGCCAGGCCTCAAATGAGTCTGGATGGTTCTCCAGAAGCTTACGTAGGCAGTCTTCTGCAGATGCGCTATCGCCGAGGGTAAATTCGTAGGTGGCGGCATCAATGCAGTCTTGGAGTGAAGTTTCGCTCATGTTCTCATGTTTAAGGTTGCCCGTTTAGTCTAGAGTAAAGAGTGTTGGCAAATGGCTGTACCGCAAATCGAAAAACTCTTAATTGTTCAGGATCGTGATGCTACTCTGCAAAAGACAGAACAGGAATTAGCTCGCCTGCCACGCGAGCGGGCAGCACTCGATGCTAAAATCTCATCCGAGACAGAAAATATTGAAAGTGCACGGGCTGCCCTGAAAGCTAAAGAGCTAGCGCGAAAAGAACTTGATTCGGAGGTCAAGATACTAGAAGCCGCGATTCAGAAGTTTCGCACCCTCCAGCTTGAGGTTAAAAAGAATGATGAATACCGTGCACTCACGCAGCAGATTGAACAAGCTGAAGGAAGCATCGCCTCTCTCGAAGAAAAGGAAATTGGACTACTCCTCGAAATCGATGCCGAGCAAGAAGGTTTTAATGAGGCAAAAGCAGAAATTGATGCCCGTATCAAAATTCAAAAGCATAGCATTACTCAACTTAAGGAACGCGAAACTAACTTAAAATATAGCTTAAATGATGCGCGTGTGGCTCTGGAAGAAGCACGCGCAGGTGCTGATTCCGAATACCTACAACACTACGATCGCGTTCGCAAACTCAGCAAACGCACGCCCTATGTTGCTCGCATTGAAAACCACACCTGCTCCGGATGCCATTTGCGTGTCTCTAATGAAGTAGCTCAGGCAATCCGTGACCCTAAGGAACCTCATTTTTGTGATCAATGCGGTCGCCTAGTGTACCTTTAGTGGTTTACCATAAAACTCCTCCCCTTGCGCTTGACAGCTTTGCCTCTCACACTTTGTATGTCCCGCTTCTACAGGGGTCGTTAGCTCAATTGGTAGAGCAGTTGACTTTTAATCAATTGGTTCGGGGTTCGAGTCCCCGACGACCTACCAGTGGGATAAAGGGCATTTGAAAATTCAAAGGCGAAATGATCCTTTATGTTTGAAATAATCGGCTAAATTAGTGTCTAAAAATTTCAATTAATGAGCTCAAAACCTATTTAAATAAATATAAATTTTTTTAGGTCAAAGGAACTATTTTCCTTTTGCCATGTATTATTAATCAGTGTTCACTTAATAAAATGCTAGAAAAGTCTCAAAATGCTTTAGCAGATGATCTGCTGATTGAAAGAATTCGACAAGGGGATTCAGCGGCTTATGATACCATGGTACTTCAGCATTGGGATCGCATCTATGCTCGCGTGCATCATTTGTTGAAAAACAAACAAGATGCCGAGGAGGTAACTCAAGACGCTTTTATCCGAGCGCATCGTGGACTCGACAACTTTCGCGGAGATGCAGCCTTCTCTACATGGCTTTATCAGATTGCCACAAATTTAGCTCATAATCGTTACTGGTATTGGTTTCGTCGAAAACGGGATCAGTCTATTTCATTTGACCAACCCATTGGGGAAGATGGCAATTTGACATTGGAAAGCGTTATTCCAAGTCGCAGTGAAACGCCTGCAGAGGCAAGTATGACGCAAGAATTTGTAGATCGAGTTTCAGATTGTATGTCTGGGCTCAATGAAAAACATCGTGAAGTGTTGATAATGCGCAATGTGAGAAATCTTTCTTATGATGCCATTGCTGAGGAACTGGGAATAAACGTAGGTACGGTCAAAAGCCGGATTGCGCGGGCCCGCGAGACGCTGCGTGCGCTCATGGGAGTCGACTTCTCATGAAGGAGCAAAATTTCAGAGATTTGCTAAATCTCTACCTGGACGGCGAACTATCGCCGGAAGATGAGTCACGTTTAGCGGAATTGATTGCATCCGATGCAGAGCTTCGAGCTGATTTCATGCAAGCTTGCCGTTTGCATGGTGCAACTCAAATGGCATTGAATCCGCAAGCCTTGCAGCCAAAAGATCTAAATCAGCGCTATTTCTGGTCACGATTATTCATCGGTATGGCGGCAGCATCCTGTGCGGTTTTAGGTGCTATGTTTTTAATGCCATGTGTTATCAGTGATGAAGCCGCTCACATCAGCGTCCCATTGTGTGCCCAAGACCCTTATCTAAATAACGCGGTGATCGAGCAAGTGAACAAAGATAAGGAAGCTCCATCCTATGAACATTCAAATGCTTGTTTGGCAGCTCATTTTCGACTTCAGGGTCTAGAGCCAGCAATTTCCCCTGCAGATATCGCCTTAATGCCTCTGGATCCTAGCGAACACTTCAGCAAGCACGTGATCCCGCTCAGTGAGGTCAATTTTAAGGAAGAAGCTGAGCGATTACTTTCCAGTGAATTATTTAGAAAGAGATCTCGTATCAATGATCTAGAATTTGAGTCATTCATGGTCGATCCATTGATAAACCGAGTGCAGAATATGGGTTTTTCGGGTTCACTGGTAGTTTATTAGAAACCGCCGAACGGGGGTTCTAATGTTAGCCTCAGATTCTGCTACCCAAGGGCAGTTCTAATGAGCGCTTCCACGCTAGCTTCTGCCGGTAGTTGGGTACTCGCTTTGCGAATGAGCTTATCTGCTTCAGCGGGTTTATAGCCTAGGGTCATTAAGCTTGCGACCGCATCCTGATAGTTGCTTGTTGGAGGATTCGTGTTTGTAGCGGGGTCTGTCTTTCCAAAGGCAGGACTCATCCCATCTGCAAAGACTTTGTCTTTAAGCTCGATGACTAAACGTTCAGCAGTCTTGCGTCCAATGCCCGGGCATTTTGCCAAGAGGGCAATGTCAGAGGCGGCAATTGCATTGCGAAGGAGTTCAACTGACATACGACTGAGGATGCCGATGCCGATTTTGGGACCTATCCCACTAACTCGCTCTACCAGGAGACGAAAGAAGTCTCGGTCCTCGGATGCAGCAAAACCGTATAGGGTAGCGCTGTCTTCGCGATAAACGGCATGGGTAAAGAGAGTAGCGCTTTCACCATGAGGCGGGATTTTTTCCGCAGTGGTAACCGGGATATGTATTTCGTATCCAATGCCATTTAGATCGAGCACGCACCGTAAAGGCGCAGATTCGATCACGGTTCCTTGGATGCGAGCGATCATTTCTTTAATCTGTGAGTCCTAAGACAGCTTCCATGTCGTAGAGGCCGGGTTGTTGTTTGAGTGCCCAGCGCGCCGCATGTAAGGCCCCACGAGCAAAGATACGTCGATCGGTGGCACGATGGGTAAGTTCAATCCGTTCGCCTTGACCGCAAAAATAAACGGTATGCTCGCCTACAATATCTCCGCCACGGATGGCGTGGATGCCAATTTCATCACTGGGGCGAGCGCCAACGATACCTTCGCGACCATGTGTGAGCTTGCTGTCATCAAGCTTATAGGTGGACTGCAAGATTTCAATCAGGCGAGCAGCGGTTCCGCTTGGGGCATCTTTTTTATCATGATGATGGAGTTCCAGGACTTCGGCCTCAAAAGATTCTGAGAGTATGGGCGCGGCTTTACGGGTAAGGTAGTTGAGGGTGTTAACCCCAATAGAATAATTGCCCGCCCAAACAAGGGGGATTTTACCTTTAGTTACTGCAAGGATTGTCTGGCGCTCTTCAGGGCTGTGCCCAGTTGTACCAATAACCAATGGAATTTTTTTGGCGACGGCAAGTTCTGCGATGATAGGGGTAACTTCGTGAAAACTAAAGTCTATGATGACTTCGCAGTTATCGATGCCGGTGGCAGGGTCGTCACCTGCATCGCATGCATATGCGATGTGAGCACCTTGTTGGGGGGCGACTTCTGAAATAGCGAGACCCATGCGGCCACGGGCACCGTTGAGAAGGACATTTATTGGCATGGGCGAAGGGGCTAGTGTTTTGTTAGGTGACTAGAGCAGGTTCAATTTCTGAAGGAGAGTATCAAGGTCTGCCTGATGGTTTTTGCTTAGGGGTGTAAGTGGAAGACGTACAGAGGGGCATTGGATGATACCAGTGCGCTGGAGGGCGTACTTGATTGGCACGGGATTAGGTTCAATGAAGATAGCTTTAAAGAGGGGGTAAAATTTTAGGAAGGTTTTGCGAGCGGACTCAAAGTCATTTCCTTGGGCCGCTTGAACCATTTCAACGAGGGGAGCAACGACAAGATTTGATGCCACGCTAATGACTCCAGTTGCACCAGCGGACATAAATGGAAGGGTTAGGGCGTCATCCCCGCTCATTACGCTGAAATCGGAACCAAGGGTATTAATATAGCGAGCAACTTTGTCGCAGGATCCTTCGGCGGCTTTCATGCAGCAAACATGTGGAAAGGCTTCATAAAGGCGTGCGGTGACTTCAACTGATATCTCAATGCCGCAACGCGAAGGGATGGAGTAAAGAATAATGGGTTTCTCCGTGGCTGCAGCAATTTTACTGAAGTGATGAAAAAGACCTTCATCATTTGGCTTATTGTAATAAGGTGCTACGAGCAGGAAGCCATCTGCACCAGCAGACTCTGCTTCTCGAGTCAGGCTGACCGCTTCATCGGTTGAGTTAGAACCCGTTCCTGCGTAGACAGGGACTTTCCCTTCAGCGGCTTTCACAGTAGCGCGAATTACCTTGATGTGTTCGTCTTTATTGAGAGTAGGTGATTCGCCGGTAGTGCCAACAGAAACCAGGCCATTGATGCCACCTGTAATTTGATGCTCGATGAGTTTTTCTAAATCTTCATGGGACACGGAACCTTCGCGCATGGGGGTGGCGAGGGCAGTAAAGACTCCAGCAAATGGTGTGTGCGATCTCATGATTAATATCGCAAAGTTATTAAGGGGGCTGCGCAACTAGAAAGATGCTTAATATTGCTTTTGATGGACAATAAAAAAGCCCTGGTACGACGAAACGCTGGGGGCTTTGGGGAAGTTGGTGAGATCAAGAAGTGCCTAACGGCGACGAATCATGACAAAGATTAAGCTAGCTAGACCGACCAACAAAGCATAGGTGGCGGGTTCAGGAACCGCCTCGGTATAGGTGATATCGACTTCGAATTGGTCCATGCTGACATCATGATTTATGTGGGGAAGAGCAGAGGAAGTTGCTCCAGCCCAATTGATGTATCCAAATTGAGCGATACCGTAGGGGTTAAAATCTAAATGCGGAAAAAGGCAGAAGAAGTGCCTAGAGCGCTTAAAAGGCTTCCGGTTCTCTCTAGCTATGAAGGGTGCGCCCACCGACCGCGAGGGCTGCTTCTTTAAGCGTTTCGGTAAGGGTTGGGTGGGCGTGGACGGTTCGAGCGAGATCCTCTGCGCTACCACCATATTCCATATGAGCGATTGCGGAGGCAATCATCTCAGAGGCGCTTTTAGCAATGATTTGAATACCTAAGAGTCGGTCACTTTGAGCATCGGCAATTACTTTTGCAAATCCGTCGGTTGCATCTGTGGCAATAGCGCGACCATTCGCAAGAAAATTGAATTTACCAACTTTTACGGTGAGGCCTTTTTCTTTGGCGGCAGCCTCAGTGAGTCCAACGCTGGCAATCTCTGGCTCTGTGTAAATAACGTTTGGGATACAGTCGTAATTGACGTGACCAGCTTGGCCAGCAATGCACTCAATGCAGGCGACTGCTTCTTCTTCGGCTTTATGGGCGAGCATGGGACCTTTGATAACATCACCGATTGCATAGATACCTGGGGCAACGGTGCGGTATTGGGCGTCAACCGGGATACGCCCCTTTTCGTCGCAGCTGATGTCGACGAGCTCTAAACCCAGACCCTCGGTGTTGGGGCGTCGTCCAACCGCTACAAGAATCTTATCTGCCTCAAAATCAATATTATTACCGTCTTTTTCTGCAGTAAGAATAGTGCGCTTCCCATCTTGTTTTACCCCGATAACTTTGGTACCTAGGTGGAAATTGAGACCCTGTTTTTTAAAGAGGCGTTCAGCTGTTTTAGATACATCTTTATCAAACCCAGCAGCGATGTTCGGAAGGAATTCGATAACATCAACCTGTGCGCCTAGGCGCGCCCACACGGAGCCTAGTTCTAAACCGATAGCTCCAGCACCGACAACGGCTATTTTATGTGGAACTTCGGTGAAGGCAATGGCTTCATTGCTGCTAACAATGGTTTTCCCATCAAAGGGCAGAAAGGGGAGTTCAATGACGCTAGAACCCGTGGCCAGAATGATGTTTTTTGCTTGGAGGATAGTTTCATTTTTACTGCATACACGGACTTGATTGCTGCTGCTCAGTTTACCTAAACCATGAAAGACCTTTATTTTATTGGCTTTCATAAGGTGTTCGATGCCGCCGCGCAGTTGATCCACGGTTGCAGACTTTTTCGCCATCAGTTGGCTGACATCAATGACGGGTTTCTTGATTTGAATACCGTGTGCGGCAGCGCCGTGTGCCGCGAAGTGGAACATCTCGGTTGAGTGCAAAAGGGCTTTGCTCGGAATACAGCCGACATTGAGGCAGGTGCCGCCAAGATGTTTATCTTTCTCAACCAGAGCAGTTTTAAATCCAAGCTGAGCTGCGCGTATGGCGGCAACGTAGCCTCCGGGCCCCGAACCGATGATAATGCAATCGAATGAGTTGGCTTCTGACATAAACTAGTCTGGTTATTGTACCTATTTAAATACCAAAGAGCAAGCGACTGGGGTCTTCGATTGCTTCTTTTATTTTGATAAGGAATGTGACTGCCTCTTTGCCATCGATGAGGCGGTGGTCGTAACTAAGGGCGAGATACATCATGGGGCGGGCCACGATTTCACCGTCACAAACAACTGGGCGTTCTTGGATATTATGTAGACCAAGGATAGCAGGCTGAGGGTGGTTGATGATAGGCGTGCTGAGCATGGAGCCATAGATGCCACCATTGGAGATGGTGAAGACGCCGCCTTGTAAGTCTTTCATTTCAATTTTACCTTCGCGGGCAGCCTTGGCGTAGTTCAGGATATCAGTCTCAATCTCAGCAAAATTTTTGTGATCGCAGTCGTGCACAACGGGCACCATGAGACCTTTGGGGGTGCCCACCGCAACGCCGATATCGTAATAATTTTGGCTAACAACGCTATCGCCTTCAATACGGGCATTCACTTCTGGTACTGCTTGCAGGGCATGGGTGACGGCTTTGGTGAAGAATGACATGAAGCCAAGTTTAATGCCGTGTTTTTCAACGAAAGCATCTTGGTGAGTTTTGCGTAAACGCATGACTGCACTCATATCGACTTCATTGAATGTCGTGAGCATGGCGGCCTCTTGTGTGGCGGCAACGAGGTGTTCAGCGATTTTGCGTCGAAGGGGAGACATCTTCTTGCGGGTCTCGCGGGTGGTAGGATCAACTACTGAAGTGGGTGCAGTTTGAGACGCAACCCTTGGGGTTGGCTTAGCTTGTTGCAGGATATCCCCTTTAGTGATGCGCCCGTCTTTGCCAGTGCCGCTAATAGTGCTGGTATCAACGCCCGTTTCTTTTGCAGCTTTTTGAGCGGCGGGTGAAAGTGGATGCTTTGAATTTTCGGAGTTTTCAGTTGGCGACGCGAAGTCAGGCTGTGGATCCGGCTCTGGGCTTGATGCAGGTGCGGGTTCGACTGCTTCAGGTTTTACTTCATTTTCAGGTCTTGCCGCAGGCGCATCAGATTCATCCGGGGCAGGCGCGCTTTCATCAATCAATGCTACGACCTGTCCAATTTCTACTTCTTCATCTGCTGAGACCTTGAGTGTTATGGTTCCGGCAACTTCAGCGCTTCCTTCAGAGGTGATTTTATCTGTTTCAAGTTCAAAGAGAGCTTGTCCAACCTTGACGTAATCACCGTCCTTGACCTGCCAAGCGGCAAGAATTCCGCTACTAATGGATTCACCCATTGCGGGTATTTTTACTTCGGTTGCCATGACTTTGAGAGTTTTTTGGTAAAGCAGGTTACTGGGTGGTGATATTAAAAGCGGTTTTTATGAGTTTATTTTGTTCATATTTGTGCCGAGCAAGGCTTCCAGTAGCTGGACTTGCAGCTCTGCGGCGACCAGCGTAGCGCACCAGGCGTTTAAGCGTCTCGGTCAAGCGAGGTGCTACAAAGGTCCATCCTCCCATATTTTGGGGTTCTTCTTGGCACCAAACAATCTCAGCGTCTTTGGGATATTTATCGATGAGTCTTTTCAGGAGTTTGCTATTAAAAGGGTAGAATTGTTCTAATCGAAGGAGGGCAGTATCTTTGATTTTTTGCTCGGTACGGAAGGCTTTGAGATCGTAGTAAACTTTTCCAGAACATAGGATGATGCGCTGTGTATTTTTTTTCGTGATACTGGAATCGTCAATTATGGACCAGAATTCATCGTCGGTAAAGTCGGCTATTTTAGAAACACATTCCTTGTGCCGAAGGAGACTTTTAGGTGACATGATGATAAGTGGCTTTTTAAAAGCACGTTTCATCTGTCGACGAAGGACATGGAAAAGTTGAGCGGGTGTGGTTAGGTTGCAGACTTGAATGTTATTTTCAGCACAGGCCTGAAGAAAGCGCTCCAGGCGAGCAGAGGAGTGCTCCGGTCCCTGACCTTCATAACCGTGGGGTAGGAGCATAACGATCCCACTTAAGCGTCCCCACTTCGATTCGCTACTGGTAATAAATTGGTCAATAATAACCTGCGCGCCATTAACAAAGTCGCCAAACTGGGCTTCCCATATGCAAAGCATTTGCGGGTAATCGAGCGAGTAACCATAATCAAATCCGAGGACGGCAGCTTCCGAAAGCAGGGAGTTGTGAACGCAGAATTGAGCCTGATCTTCGCTAAGGTCTAAGAGGTTGCAGTAGCGCTCGCGGGTTTCTTCATCATAAACGACAGCATGTCGGTGGCTAAAGGTGCCACGTTTGGAGTCTTGCCCGCTTATTCGAACGGGGGTTCCGTCTAGAAGGAGGCTTCCAATGGCAAGTGCTTCTCCAAGTCCCCAGTCGATGCCACTATCGTCCGCGAAAGATTTAAACCGGGCAGTCATTTGTCGCTGAACTTTTCGATTCAGGTGGAAACCGTCAGGAAATTCAGTGTGTTTTTTGACAATGTGTGCGAGTGTTTCTTTAGATACACTGGTCTGGTATCCTTTGTAATTATAGGGGGCCTGCTCGGTAGCGCTGGATCCTTCGAAGGGATCTAAGGGCGCTTTTGCTTCAAGGGCTTTAGCGGCGGTGAGGGCTTGTTCCAGTTTTTGTAGGTATTGCTCTACAAGCTCATTGACTTCTTTTTGTTCGAATTCGCCGTTGGCAATAAGTCGCTCGGCGAAGGAGCGACCGATGGGGGGCATGCTTGAAATCTTTTTGTAAAGGACAGGTTGAGTAAATGCGGGTTCGTCCGATTCATTGTGACCATGCTTGCGCCAGCAATACATATCAATGACCACGTCGCAGCTAAAGGTTTGGCGATAATCGAAGGCAGTCTCTACGGCAGCAATAACGGCAAGAGGATCGTTGCCGTTGACATGGAAAATAGGGGCTTCAACGATTTTAGCGACATCGGTACAATATCGACTGGAGCGAGCATCCTGGGGTCCAGTGGTAAAGCCAATCTGATTGTTGACAACGATGTGAATGGTCCCACCGGTGCGATAACCTCCCAGTTGTGAAAAGTTGAATACTTCCGCTACTATTCCTTGTCCGGCAATAGCTGCATCACCGTGAATCAGGATCGGTAATACTCGCTTGCGCTCAAGATCTCCTCGGATGCGCTGCCGAGCGCGGGCTTTGCCCTGTACGACGGGATCGACCGCTTCTAGGTGACTTGGGTTTGCGGCTAATCGCAGTTCTACTTCATGGCCATTTGAGGTTTTGCGGCGTGTTTCAAATCCCAAATGATATTTCACGTCGCCATCGCCATAAATTGCATCGGGAACATAATTTTCTGAAAACTCGCGAAGAATATAATCAAAGGATTTTCCAAGAAAATTTCCAAGGACATTGAGTCGACCGCGGTGAGCCATCCCCATGACGATTTCATCTACTTGGTTTTTCTCTGAGCGCTCAAGAATACTCTCTAAGCAAGCAATTAGAGTTTCGCCGCCTTCAAGGGAAAAGCGTTTTTGTCCAACAAAGCGAGTTTGAAGAAAATGCTCAAAGGTTTCTGCTTCAATGATTGCGCGCAAAATACGCTTTTTTTCTTCTTTGGAAAATCGGGGTATGAAACACTCGGGTTCAATCCGAGCCTGAATCCAGCGACGCTTGGGTGTTTCTTGAATATGAATATACTCTGAGCCTATGGTGTGGCAGTAGGTTTTTTCCAAACGTTCTATCATTTCGCGTAAGGTCATTTCTACGCCACCAAGATAGTTACCAGTGTAAAAGGAACGATCCAAGTCGGCTTCGCTGAAGCCAAGACGCTCTAGGGTTAGGCGTGGATTCGTTGGACGTTCCTTTGCAAGGGGATTGATTTTGGCAATGGTATGGCCATTGGAGCGATAGGCGTAAATGAGCCCGATTGCACGCGCCTGTTTAGAGGACTGGTTATCGTCTACTGGCGCCTTAGTACCATTCTTCCCGACAGGGCTTGCATTATGAGCTAATTCAAAGCCCTCAAAGAAAGCTCGCCACTCGTCGTCCAATTTAGACGGCTCGGTTGACCAAATGCTGTAGTTTTGGTCGATCAAGTCTGCGTTCCAACGACTTGCGATACTTGAGTGCTTCATCCGCTTTTAATATTTTTTTATTAAATTAACACAGTCTCTATGAGTTTCAATTTATGAATGCACGGATTGTTTATTATTCAAAATACTAATACTAGGATTATTATTTTGGGTTGAGCTTTTAAGTGTAGTCCTTTACCTTTGAAATAATTATGCTTTTCGATCAATTGAAAGCGGATCTTGAAATTATAACTCAAGTAGCACCTTTGCCAGATGGTGAACCTTTGTTTGAGGTCTTGCGTCGGTTAGATCAAGCGGTTGAGGAGGACTCCTTGCCCTCTCAATTAGAACACTACCTTTCACGGCGCAGTTACCTTAAAGCCTTAGCATGGCTTGAAAATCCAGAGCTGACGCATGAAAAATGAGTGATCAAACGAAAAATAGGCGATCCACTGCTGGCGGAAGTGAGCTTAATTCTAACCCTTTCGGAGGGCTAAAGTCTGGAGCTTTTCCAGAGAGAGCGGTTTCGCGGGAACGAGAATCCAAAAATTCCCCCACCAATGCGGGTCGAGTAGAATTACGTCGCGAAAAATCTGGTCGTGGTGGCAAAACGGTGACTACCATCAGCGCATTTGCGACACAACACACACAAAGGGATTTAGAGATACTCTTAAAAGAATTAAAGCAAGCCTGTGCTTGCGGGGGGGTGCGTAGGGAGCGTGTGCTGGAGCTACAGGGAGATTTACGCGAGGCGATCTTTGCAGAGTTAGCAAATCGTGGATTTAAGCCAGCGCTTGCGGGTGGGTAGCTCTAAACGATTGATTAAGCTATCTCGATGATCATCCTACAGGTCAGCTTTGCCGATTTTAGCAAAGTCTTTTCCCGTTGGATGTTGATAAGCTTGAAGTTCAAAATCAGGGAGTGCTGAAATTAAGTGGTCGAAGAAATCACTTTGGATGCCCTCATAAGTCAGCCACTCGGTATCGTTAGTAAATGCGTATATTTCAAGTGGAAGACCTGTTTCTGTAGGGGGCAACTGGCGAACCATAAGGGTCATCTCTTTATGGATTTTTGGATGCTGACTGATATAAGCGAGGCAGTAGGCGCGAAAGGTACCAATATTGGTAAGACATCGGCCATTCACTAGATCACTTGGGTCAATTTTATTGGAAGCATTCTGGCTTTTGATTTCAGCCGTTTTGTGGTCCAAATAATCTTTGATTAAATGAACTTTACGTAGACGCTCAAGGAGCTCGGTGTCTAAAAATCGAATGCTCCCTAAATCAATCAAAATAGAGCGCTTGATTCGCCGGGCACCAGTTTCGCTCATTCCGCGCCAATTTTTAAATGATTCGCTGATCAGAACGTAGCTAGGAATAGCGGTAATCGTCTTATCCCAGTTTTGTACCTTCACGGTCGTGAGCGAAACATCGATGACGGAACCGTTGGCATCGCGACCCGGCATTTCAATCCAGTCATCTACCATAACCATGTTGTTGATCGAAAGCTGGAAGCCAGCAACCAAACCGAGGATCGCATCCTTAAATATTAGAAGGAGAATTGCGGTGATGGCTCCAAGGCCTGAAAACAAAACCAGAGGAGATTTTTCCAGTAGGGCGGCAAGGATAAAGATTAAACCAATTAAATTAGTTGCAAGCTTTGTAGCCTGAATGAAACTTTTGGCAGGATAGCGCTTGCCGATGGGAGCACTTTCCCACGCCCAGCGCATGAAGTTTAAAACGCCATCAATAACGAGGAGAACAATGACGATAAAGTAGACATGGACTACGATTCCTAAAAAAGCTGTAAATTTCGGATCCCCAGAAAAAACTAACGAAGCGAGGAGGTGGATTGTAATTGCAGGGCTTAAGTGACAGCAACGATACAGTACTTTGTACTTAATCAGCATATCATCCCAGTTGGTCTTACTATGCCGGATGATAGGGTAAACAATAACACGCACTATTAATCGTATAAGATAATATGTTATCACGGCGAGCAAGCCAATGCTCAATAGGCCGATCGCTACGGCGAGTAAGCTTGCTGTCTGGCTTGATAAGCCACGGTCCAAGGCCCACAAGGTTAAGTTTTCGGTATTCACGATAAGAAAATGATTAAGTAAAAATAAATTCCTGATGTATCCATATTGAAGTACAAAAACATTTAAATGTATTATTTAGTGGAACAATGAAAATATTGGGGTGTATTGCAAGGTAGTTATGTCTGTACGTTTACTTATCATTTTGATTCACCTAGGTTTATTTTTAGGCGTTTCCACAGGACAAGAATCACAATTACTGGATATCCTTAAGCGGCATGAGCTTACTAGAACGAGTCTTATCCATTCCGATGGTACAAAGACATTAATTTTAAAAGGTTTCCATCGTAAAAATGATGAGGTTCTAGAGATAATAATGAAACGTAAAGATCCAAACAAACTACGTGTTGATTATGAACAAAATGGCTTTGCGGTGACCATTGCTTACAATGGTGAAACGGGATGGCAGCGAAAAGAAAAAGGTGATTTTGTTAACGTTGATACCTATATTCCAGGAGAATTTGATTGGCTCAAATTAACAGCTGATTTCAGGGGTTACTTGCTCAGGTTTTTAGCTGGCGAGGTGGGAATCGAAGTAGATTTACTTGAAAACGTGGAATTTAGGGGCCGTAAATTGTATTCTATCAGCACATCTCACCCAGATGCGCACATTAATTATTATTTAAATTCAAGCACCTACTACCTTGAGAAAATGGAGGTGCTCAAACCTGATGGCAGCTTGTTAGAAGAAATATTATTCAGTGATTATCGAATGGTCGATGGAATACCTATATCTTATCGGCAGGATTTTAAAAATTCAGATGGCCAACCGTATACGTACCGTTGGGATAAGGTAATCATAAATGCGGTCGTCTACGACTTCATTTTTGAAAAACCGAAATATTGATATCTAACTTCTAGTTGGTTTTGTCATTATCTGGTTCGCTACGCAGTAGGTAACTTGCCTTTAAAGTTGTCACGGTTTCTTCCAAGTAGGCTTTAAAATTAGTAAAGCGAGGTACTATTCCCCGTGTTTCAAACAGGCTTTGTTTGAGCGCAGATGAGGTGCAAAGCGTGTGAATAGCAAGATCTAAGACACCTTCAGGTTCATCGACCGACTTGAGGAATTGAATTAGCTCTTTAGGTATGGCAGCTCCAAATTTAATTTGTAGTTTAATTAAGCTGATTATTTCTGGTGCAATGGTTTCAACTATATCAAAAGAACCGCCTGGTTCGCTAGTGAATGGGCGAATTTGAGCCATGCGAAAAGGCTTTTCTTGTGTGATGGCCTCAAGAGCAACGCGGGTAAGGCCCTGAAGGATTAGGTTAGCCGTGCCATCTTCATTGGTTTTACAGGCGCGAATCACCCCAATCCCGGCAATTATGCAAGGCGTTTCATTTTCTGGATCTGCTTCTGCTGAAGCATCGAGAGCAGCTACCGCAAAAACACGGTCGGTTCTTAAAACCTCAGCTAACATTTGCCGATACCGCTCTTCAAAAATATAAAGTGGCATCATGGCATGTGGGAATAGCACCGCACCGCTCATAGTCATGACGGGTACTTCACGCGGGATCTCTATTTCCTGTTGCATTTAAAAGATATAATTTAAGCCCAGTAGTCTGGATGTAGTTGTTGAGGATCTGGATTTGTAGTTTCAGCAAAATACACGGCCATGCGAAAAAAGCGAACGCGATCCATAGGAAGGCTATCATTTTTTTGCAAAGCCTCTTCAAATAGTACCTCCGGCGCACGACCTTGTAATTCAAAAACCTCTCGAATACCCAAATCCAGCAAATTACGCGTTGCTTCTACACTCATACGAGGAATTTGCATCAGAGGTGCGTTCAAGGCCTCATAATCAACTTTTTTTTTGCGTCGCGGTTCTAGCATTATTCTTATTTCAAGCTTTCCAGGGTAAAACTCAAATCTTCAATCCCAATTTTTCATGCCTAAACCTCCTAACTGTGACACCACTTTGTCTCACATATTCAAGTTGTCACAGAAAAGTGTGACAATACGTCGCTTTTTGAAGCCTTGAGAATAGGCGTTAAGGTCCTTATATATTTTTAAAACGATATTTATCAACGTCTTATGATATTTTTACAGAGAGTGGCACGAGCATTGCAAACAGATTGTCATGTCTAAAATTATAGGTATCGATTTAGGAACAACCAATTCTTGCATGTCCGTGATGGAAGGTGGGGAACCCGTTGTTATCCCCAATTCCGAAGGTGCTCGTACGACGCCCTCGATTGTTGCATTCGCCAAAAATGGCGAGCGACTCGTAGGTCAGGCGGCTAAACGCCAAGCGGTAACAAATCCCAGCAACACCATATTTTCTGCCAAACGTTTTATCGGGCGCAAATACAATGAAGTTCAGGAAGAATCCGCCAGCTTACCATATAAAGTAGTCGCAGGAAAAAATGGCGACGCGTATATCGAGTGTGAAGTCGAGGGCAAGACTGAGACCTTCGCACCCGAACAGATCGCAGCTATGGTACTGCAAAAGCTCAAAGCTGATGCGGAGTCATACCTTGGAGAAAAAGTAACCGAAGCTGTTATAACCGTCCCCGCATACTTTAACGATGCTCAGCGTCAGGCGACCAAAGATGCAGGCCAAATTGCAGGTCTGGAGGTCAAGCGTATCATTAATGAACCTACTGCTGCTGCGCTTGCCTATGGTCTCGATAAGGGACAGGACGAGGTAATCGCAGTCTACGACCTCGGCGGTGGTACTTTCGATATTTCCATTCTCGAGATAGGTGACGGTGTCTTTGAAGTCAAAGCGACCAATGGCGACACTCACCTTGGTGGTGATAACTGGGACAGCGCCC
Organism: Opitutia bacterium UBA7350; assembly: GCA_949524905.1. Taxonomy (GTDB): domain Bacteria; phylum Verrucomicrobiota; class Verrucomicrobiia; order Opitutales; family Coraliomargaritaceae; genus UBA7445. Next base: position 131,417 of record CATINC010000017.1, read on the forward strand.
TCATCAATTTCCTTGTAGAGGAATTTAAGAATGAGCAAGGCATTGACCTTCGCTCCGACAAGATGGCACTTCAACGCTTAAAAGAAGAAGGTGAAAAAGCTAAAATTGCGCTTTCCTCAACCCAAAGCACCGATATCAACTTGCCTTTCATTACTGCCGATGCTTCCGGGCCGAAGCATCTTAATATTACACTGAGCCGCTCAAAGCTAGAGCAGATCTGTGACCAGCTCTACAAGCGCACCATCCCTCCCTTTGAATCTTGCCTCGCTGACTCTGGTCACAGCGCCTCTGATATCGGCGAACTTGTGCTTGTCGGCGGTATGACCCGTGCGCCTAAGGTTCTTGAAATTGCCAAAGGCCTTGCGGGTAAAGATCCTCACCAGGGGGTTAATCCCGATGAAGTTGTTGCCATTGGTGCTGCAATTCAGGGCGGGGTTCTACAAGGCGACGTACGCGATGTTTTGCTCCTTGACGTGACTCCACTGACGCTCGCGATCGAGACCGCCGGCGAAGTAGCTACGCCCATGATTGAGCGCAATACCACCATTCCTTCCAAGAAGAGCCAAACCTTCTCTACTTACGCCGACAACCAAACCGCAGTAGATATTAAAGTCCTACAAGGTGAACGTCCTATGGCTAAGGATAACAAAATGCTTGGTAACTTTCGTCTCGACGGAATTCCCGCCGCCGCACGTGGGGTCCCCCAAATCGAAGTGACCTTCGACATCGACGCCAACGGTATCCTTAATGTCAGTGCTAAGGATCAAGGCACTGGAAAAGAGCAAAAAATTACGATTTCCGGATCCTCCGGCCTCGATAAGGACGAAGTTGAGAAACTTAAACGTGAGGCTGAGGCCCATGCTGCTGAGGATGAAAAAATTAAAGCAGGTGTCGAAGCACGCAATGAACTCGACAACATCGTTTACCAATCCGAAAAGCAGATAGAGGAACTGGGTGAAAAGATTCCCGCCGATAAAAAGACGGAACTCGAAGAAGCCATCAAGGAGGGTAAAGCCGTCCTTGAAAACAGTGACGCTAGTGTAGATGCCCTCAAAGCGCCTAAGGAAAAAATCATGACGATTATGCAATCCTTTGCGCAGGACCTCTACGGTCAGGCGGGTGCCGAAGGCGCTACTGGTCCTCAACCCGGCAATTCTGAGGCTGAAGGGGAGAGTGCTTCTAAAGCGCCCGATACCGACACCGTCGATGCTGATTTCGAAGTTATCGATGACGATAAAAAAGAGAGCTAAAAATTCATAATCATTAATTATAACTCACTAACAACAATACAGAACTATGAAAATCAAACCACTCGGAGAACGCGTTCTTTTAAAACGCATTGAAGAAGACGAACAAGTTCGCGGCGGCATCATCATTCCCGATTCCGCTAAAGAAAAGTCACAGGAAGCTGAAGTCGTTGCGCTTGGCACCGGCAAAGCGGATGACCAACCCTTCCACGTGAAGGTGGGCGACAAAGTGCTCCTGCCAACCTATGGCGGCAGCCAAGTAAAAATCGACGGTGTAGAATACACCTTAATCAATGAAGAAGATATCCTCGGTGTAGTTGCCTAGGTTCTTCCCTAAACAAATAAGCATTCTTAACGAAATACTATTATGGCTAAACAAATTCTATTTGATGAAGCAGCACGCAAAAAGATTCTTACCGGCGTGGAGACACTCTCCAAAGCGGTTAAGGTCACCCTCGGTCCCAAAGGCCGTAATGTCCTGCTCGATAAAAAATTCGGCGCTCCCTCCGTCACTAAAGACGGCGTGACAGTTGCCAAGGAAATCGAACTTTCCGATCCTTACGAAAACATGGGCGCTCAAATGGTGCGCGAAGTTGCCTCCAAAACCGCCGACTCCGCTGGTGATGGTACTACTACTGCCACCGTGCTCGCTGAAGCCATCTATCGTGAAGGTATCAAGAACGTCGCCGCTGGCGCGAATCCGATCTACCTCAAGCGCGGTATCGATAAAGCCGTTGCTTCTGCAACTGCCGCTTTTGCTAAGCAAAGCAAGAAGGTAAAAGACCGCGAAGAAATTCGCCAAGTCGCCACTGTCTCTGCTAACTGGGATACTGAAATCGGTGACATCATCGCCGAGGCTATGGATCGCGTCGGCAAAGACGGCACCATCACCGTAGAAGAAGCGAAGTCGATCGAGACCTCCCTCGACGTCGTTGAAGGGATGCAGTTTGATAAAGGCTACCTTAGCCCTTACTTCTGCACCAATGCCGAGAATCAGGAAGTTAGTTTTGATGATGCATACATTCTTATCCACGAGAAAAAGATTTCTAACATAAACGAAATTCTTCCGCTTCTTCAAAACGTTGCCAAATCTGGCAAACCTTTCCTTATCATCGCAGAAGATGTTGAAGGTGAAGCTCTCGCTGCCCTCGTGGTCAACAAACTTCGTGGCACCCTTAACGTGGCAGCTGTAAAAGCTCCTGGTTTTGGCGATCGCCGCAAGGCTATGCTCGAAGACATCGCCGTCCTTACCGGCGGACGTTGCATCACCGAAGACCTTGGTATCAAACTCGAAAACGTACAGCTCAGTGATCTCGGTAGCGCCAAGCGCGTAGTCGTGGATAAAGAAAACACTGTTGTCGTAGAAGGTGCTGGTAAAAGCTCTGCTATCCAAGGTCGCGTCAAGCAGATCCGTCGTCAAATCGAAGAAACCTCTTCCGATTACGACCGTGAGAAATTGCAAGAACGCCTCGCAAAAATCGCTGGTGGAGTCGCTGTCATAAACGTTGGTGCACAAACTGAGCCCGAGATGAAAGAAAAGAAGGACCGCGTCGACGACGCTCTGCACGCAACCCGTGCTGCCGTTGAAGAAGGCATCCTTCCCGGAGGTGGCGTAGCCCTCCTTCGCGCAGCCAAAGCCATCGACACCGCCACGGGCGAACTCGAAGGCGATGAAGCACTTGGAGCCGCCATCGTGCGTCGCGCCATTGAAGCACCTCTTCGCCAGCTTTGCCAAAACGCTGGCGTTGAAGGATCCTTGGTTGTTTCTGAAGTCCTTAAGGCCAAAGGTGCTAAAGGTTACAATGTCGCCACCGGCAATTACGTTGACCTCCTCGAAGCAGGTATCGTCGACCCAGCTATGGTGACCCGTACTGCCTTGCAGAACGCCGGCTCCGTAGCCGGACTCCTCCTAACCACCGAGTGCATGATTACCGACGAACCTGAAGAAGGCGGCGCCGCAGGTGGTGCCCCTGATATGGGCGGCATGGGTGGTATGGGCGGTATGGGCGGCATGATGTAGCCTCCCGGCACATCGCCGAGCCACAAACTCAGCATCTAACTTCCAAGCCCTCCTAACGGAGGGCTTTTTTTGTGCAAAATTGGAATTAAAGAAATTATCAGGCGGTCTGTTTAAAGCGTTGTACTTAAAGATAAGGATGAGGGACCGCAAGCTGCGAGTTTTGTGTGAAAACTATCATATGGATTGAGGGCGCTTTAAGGCTTTAACTTTATGCTAGTCGGAGCGGGTTCTTTCAGATAGCTTGCACTTTCTTAACCGCTAATTTGGCGGTTTTTTGCTTCAAGGGGGATCCCGAATTTCTTGCGGCATTTTTATTTTAACGCCTTGAGTGCGCAGCACTCAGCTATCTAAGGTTTCGCAGGATCGGGTCTCGTTTTTATTAATTCGATGCCTGTGGAGCAGATACAGGACTCTATTTATGAAATTTTCTGAACTCGGACTTCGTCCGGAATTGGTCGAAGCTGTTGAAGCTAAGGGCTACACCACACCATCACCGATTCAAGCGCGCGCAATTCCCGCAGTGCTTGAGGGTCGCGATGTTTTGGGTGGAGCGCAAACAGGTACGGGTAAAACGGCGGCTTTCAGTTTGCCAATGTTGCAGTTGCTAGCGGCTTCGGAATTTAAGGGTCAGCATAAACGTCCTAGGGCTTTGGTTTTGGCGCCAACGCGTGAGTTGGCGGCACAGGTGCACCAGAGTATAAAAGATTACGGGGATCGCATGAATTTGCGCTCGGTGGTCATTTTTGGTGGAGTGGGTTTTCAGCCGCAGATTGATCGTTTGCGGCATGGTCTGGATATCATTGTGGCGACGCCGGGTCGTTTGTTGGATTTGTGCCAACGTGGCGAGGCGCAGCTTTCGGGGGTTGAGATTTTGGTCTTGGATGAGGCGGATCGGATGTTGGACATGGGCTTTATTCACGATATCAAGAAAGTCTTAAAGTTAGTGCCTCGGGAACGGCAGAATCTCTTTTTCTCGGCGACGTATTCAAACGAGGTGAAAAAGCTGGCAGATTCGATGTTACAAAATCCGGTCGAGGTCGAAGTAGCGGCTCGCAATGCTACCGCAGATCGGGTGGATCAGGAAGCTTATGAGGTGGGTCAAAAAGCGAAGGCGCAATTTCTTGCGGACATGATTCAAATAGGGGATTGGTCGCAGGTTTTGGTCTTTACTCGTACGAAGCACGGAGCCAATCGCTTGGCGAAACATTTAGATGGACAGCGTATCGCGGCGATGGCGATTCACGGTAATAAGAGTCAGTCGGCGCGCGAGAAGGCCTTGAGTTTATTTAAGTCAGGTCGGATTCGAGTTTTGGTAGCGACCGATATAGCGGCACGGGGTTTGGATATCGCGGATTTGCCGTATGTTGTGAATTATGAACTCCCCAACATTCCAGAGGATTACGTACACCGGATTGGACGCACGGGTCGTGCCGGAAAAGCGGGTCAGGCGGTCTCACTCGTGAGCGATATTGAGGAGGGTTATCTTTGGGACATCGAAAAATTACTTAAGAAGGAAATTCCACGCTATAAACTTAATAGCGGGGGTGAGAAGGTAGCGGTTTCAAAACCGGCGACGCGTTCAAATTTAAAACGTCCTGCACCCGGGCAAAATCGTCAAAGCCGTGGCGGTAGCGGTCGTGGTGGCAATAACGGTGGCAGACAAGGTGGCGGACGTTCGGGTTCTGCTCGCTCAGGTGGCGGTTCTCCACCCCGTCGTTCGCGTGGGCGGAATCGCTAACTATTCGACGTCAGCCGGATGCTTTTTTGTATCTGTTGCTAAAGCTTAAAATAAGCCTTGGCGTTATGATGACAGATGCCGTTGATGAGATTTTGCATCGGCGCGTCGGCAGGTATGCGTCCACTTTCAATATCTTGACCCAAGAGGTTACAAAGGAGGCGGCGGAAATACTCGTGCCGAGGGTAAGACATGAAGCTGCGGGAGTCCGTTAGCATGCCAATGAAGCGGGCTAGGAGACCAAGATTGGAAAGGGCATTGAGTTGTTGGGTCATACCTTCAAGTTGATCGAGGAACCACCATCCACTGCCAAATTGAACTTTGCTGGGCACGCCGGCCTCAAAAAAGTTGCCACACATTGTGGCAAAGGCGTAATTTTTAGCGGGGTCGAGATTATATAGTATGGTTTTGGGAAGTTTATCGCGAGCGGAAAGTTCGCCAAGCATTAGGGCGAGACCTTTGATTTGATCGCGGTCGTCAATAGAGTCGCACCCAGCATCCGAACCGTCGTGTTTAAAGACCGCTTGGTTGACGTTGCGGATGGCTCCGAGATGGAGTTGCATAACCCATTCTTTTTCTGTGTAACGCTCGCCGAGCCAGCAAAGCATATAGCCCATAAATGCATCCGCTTGTTGATTGCTGAGGGCTTGACCGCAGCGAGCCTTTCCAAAGGTGGCAGCAGCCTCTGTTGTAGAAGCAATGGATTGCGGGCAGGCTGGGAGTCCATGGTCGGAAGCGACGCAACCGCGGGCATTGAAGTACTCGATGCGCTGAGTGAGGGCGCATTGAAACTGTTCGAGATTACTGCAGTCAAGGCCGCTCACGGTTGCAAGTTCGTCAGTCCATTCATTCCAGCTAGTGCTATTTTCAATAGCTACCGCGCGGTCAGGTCGAAAAGTCGGTAAGACGCGAGCAGGGCATCCAGAATGCTCCAGTTGCTTGTGGTGTTGAAGGTCTTCGGTCGGGTCATCGGTGGTGCCGATCATTTCCACTTTAAATTTTTCGAGTATGCCCCATGTGGAAAGGGCATCGTCTGCAAGCGCTTCGTTTGCCTCCTCCCAGATAGCGGGTGCGGTTTTTTCATTTAAGAGCGTATCGATATTAAAGTAACGCTTTAGCTCAAGATGCGTCCAATGATAGAGAGGATTACGCAGGGAGTACGGAACGGTGCGGGCATAAGCGAGAAATTGGTCGTAAGGCTTCGCCTCGCCAGTGCGGTAAGTATCGGCTTCACCATTGAGGCGCATCGCACGCCATTTGTAGTGGTCGCCCGCTAGCCAAATGTCGTAGAGGCAATTGAATCGACGGTTTGCCGCGAGGTCAGCGGGGTTGAGGTGACAATGATAGTCGATGATGGGTTGAGACGCTGCATAAGAGTGGTACAAATCCTGAGCAGTATCACTCTCGAGTAGGAAATCTTCGTGGATAAAGGTCATGGCGCAAAGAAGTTAATTTAGCGGTCGACGCGAGCGCTGCCCCCTATGAGTAGTTTCTCGACTTCGGCGAGGCTTGCCATGGAGGGGTCGCCGGGAGTTGTCATCGCGAGAGCACCATGCGCACAACCGTAACTCACCGCTTGTTGAGGGTCGTTATGCTCCAAGAAGCCATAGATGAGGCCACTTGCAAAACTGTCGCCGCCGCCAACTCGGTCGTAGATTTCGAGGATTTCACTACCCTGAAATTTACGTGTGGGTTCATAGAATTCACCGTCGTGCCAAACAAGGGCACTCCATTCATTCAGGGTAGCAGTCTTGGCAGTTCTAAGGGTGGTGGCAGTGGCTTTGAAGTTTGGAAATTCTTTTACGGCCTTTGCGATCATACGCTTGAAACTTTCTGCTTCGATCTGAGTGAGGTTTTCATCCACGCCCTCAATTTCAAATCCAAGACAGGCGCTGAAGTCTTCTTCGTTGCCGATCATGACGTCAACATATTGTGCAATCTCGCGGTTAACCGCTTGGCATTTTTCAATACCTCCAAAGTCCTTCCAAAGCGAAGGGCGGTAGTTGAGGTCGTAACTAACAAGGGTTCCATGTTTCTTGGCAATTTTGATAGCTTCAATGACAACTTCAGGTGTGCTCTTTGAAAGGGCTGCATAAATTCCGCCGGTGTGAAACCACTGTGCTCCAATTTCCCCAAAGATTTGTTCCCAATCGATATCGCCTGCCTGCATCTGGCTTGCAGCGGTATGACCGCGGTCAGGAGTGCCGCGTGCTCCCCGAATCCCGAAGCCACGTTCGGTAAAATTAAGACCATTGCGCACTTTGCGACCGAGGCCATCGTAATCTTTCCATTGGATGAAATTGGTATCGACTCCGCCCTGCATAATGAAGTCCTCCACCAAGCGGCCAATGGGATTGTCTGCAAAGGCCGTAACCGCCGCGGTTTTTAGGCCGAAGCAACGGCGAAGACCGCGGGCGACATTGTATTCACCGCCGCCTTCCCAGGCGTTGAACTGACGTGCGGTATGAACACGTCCCTCGCCAGGGTCGAGTCTCAACATGATCTCGCCTAGGGAGATACAGGCATAACGGCAGCTTTCTGGGTTTTTAATTTCAAGAGACATGGCATTAAATGTTAAGTGTTTAAGGGTACGGCACCGCACTCAGTGGCGATTAAATTTAAAGCTTCTATTTCGGCATCAGAAAAAAGAAGGCCGCCAGCGTCATGGCATTTTTTAGCCCATCCAGCCTCTAGTTGCCCAGGAAGGAGGCAGTTTTCATTTCCGTGACCGAGAATGTCCTGAATGACAGCTTTAACATTTGCTGCTTGATTACGGTTTTGAGCGAAGATGCCTGAATTGAGGGCATCGGGATGGATCACCTTAAAATAAAAAGTGGGGGTTCGTTTTTCTCCAGGAGGAATTTCACGACTGCGTAGCGTTGGTAAGCTCCCGCCGATGAAACCTGCTACGATTTCATTAATGAGAGAGAGTCCATATCCTTTATGTTCTCCGAAAGGGATGAGGGCTTCAACTTTGGCAGGATCGGCGGTGAGGTTTCCTTTGGCGTCTACCGCAGAGCCCTTAGGAAGCTCTGAACCCTCGCGCAAAAATTGCTGGACTCGGCCCATTGAGACCACACTGGTAGCCCAGTCGATAACGATAGGAAAACCGATGGCTTCGCAGGTAGGGAAACCCCAACTGTGCGGGTTGGTTCCGAGAGTCGGAAATTTACCCTTATAAGGAACGACTTCGGCGAGCGCGGCAGTACAATTGGTGTAGGCGATGTAGCCGCGTTTGGCGGCATCCATGACGTAACCTCCGCCCCATAGGTAGTGGAAAGCGTTGTCCACCGAGACTTGCCCGATACCGTATTGCTCGGCTAGTTCAATGGCACGGTTCATTGCAGCGTATGCGGTTGCTTGTCCAAGTTTTTTATTAGCATTCCAGACCTCACTCGCACCAAAACGATTATCAACCACCTCAATTTCAGCGCCAGGAACGCAACCGCCGGCTTCACTACCAAAGAGGTGATCCAGGTGTAAAGCTTTTATGGCGTTGTGGGTGCGAATGCCGTGACAGGTTGCGTATTCAGAGAAGCGTGCCGCAGCTTCGGCTTCGGAGGTGTCGAAGCCACGCTGCAGGTAAGCGGCTTTTACAATAGCGTTATGGTCGGCGGGTGCGATGACTTGGAAATTTTCTGTCATGGGTGATGGCGTTTAAATGAGTGCTTTCGGCGGTGGACATTTGTTAACCTGTGCGTGGGGTGCTTCTCCACGGAGCAGCATAAGGAGGTTTTCGGTAGCTTTAGTGGCCTGACGAATGACACTCTCATGAGTACGGGAACCGATATGCGGCGTGATGAGGGAGTTTGGGGCATGTAACAAAGGGTGATCAGCGGATGCAGGTTCGATATCAAGAACATCGGCACCGTAGCCCCCAATACGTCCCTCTTGGAGCGCCCTCACCATAGCATCTACCTCCACAAGTTCACCGCGGCTGCAATTTATGACTACCGCGGTGGGTTTCATTTGTGAGATGGAATCTTTGGAGATAAGTCCCTCGGTTTCTGGGGTGAGGTTCGTATGCAGTGAAATGAAATCACTTTCACTAAAAATCGGATCAAGATCCATCGCGCGTTGAATCTTATGTTCTTGGGCAAAAGCTTCGGGCCAGTAGATATCTTGGGCAATTACTTTCATCCCAAAGGCGTTTGCTCGTAGTGCCACTTCTCGACCAATACGACCCAAGCCAATGATGCCAATCGTTTTGCCCGAGATTTCGTGGCCGGTCTGGCGTTTCCAGAGCCCTTCTTTGGTCCATTGTACATGCTCAATTAGGCGCTTACTCAAGGAAAGCATGAGCATAAAGCAATGCTCCGCTACGGTGGTGTGATTGACCCCCGGAGTGAAGGCCACCGGAATTCCCTTTTCGCTGGCAAACGCCACTGCGATTTTATCCACTCCGATCCCATATTTCGAAATTATTTTCAGACGGGGCAGGGCTTTCTCGATGACCGCTTTGCTGATGACGTCATCACCGCAAAGAAAAGCATCGAAATCACCTGCCAACTCAAGCATGCGTCCCTCTGAAAGCGGGCCGCGCTCGGTCACGATTTTCGCACTGGAACTTGCCAGTAGGGCATGGTGTGGTCCTGGAGTGTCTTGATAAGAAGTCGTCGTCAGTAGAATACGTGTCATATAAGTATGTTGTGTTAGACTCCGGAATAAATACCGAAGCCGCCGTCAATGTGGAGTACTTGTCCGGTTACAAAGCGGGCCGCGTTGGACAGGAGGAAATGAATTGCTCCACAGACTTCCTCCGCTTCGCCAAAACGCCCCATTGGAGTCTGGTCGATGATTTGTTGCCCACGCTCAGTGAGCGTGCCGTCCTCTTTTAGTAAGAGGGCGCGGTTTTGATCGCCTACAAAGAAGCCAGGGCAGACTGCGTTCACTCGAATGGTGTCGCCATACTTTTTGGCAAAGTCCGTTGCCATCCATCGCGTCAAGTTATCCACTGCAGCTTTGGCATTGGAATAGCCAAGTACTCGAGTGAGCGCCTGAGTCGAACTGGCAGAAGAAAAGTTCACAATCGAGCCGTGGCCTTGCTTGGAGAAATGTTGACCGAAAATCAATGAGGGCAGGAGGGTTCCATGCAAATTCAACCGGAGTACCTGATCGTAATCGTTCAGATCTAGATCAAAAATGGTTTTGTCTGGTGTAATGGTGGCACCTGGCATGTTGCCGCCAGCTCCGTTTACAAGGCCGTCCAGACGATTGTATTTTTCAAGAATCGCCTGCAAGGCGTTTTCCAGTGCGGCACGATCAGTAACATCGCAGGGGAAAGCGGTTGCCTCCGAGTCCAGACCTTCGATGGCCGTCTCCAGTTTGGACTTTGTTCGGCTAATGAAAGCCACTCGTGCGCCCTGCTTGGCAAGATACCGGGCCGCTGTGCCTGCGAGCGCACCACTTGCTCCGGTCACTGCAATAACTTTACCTGCGAGATCAAATGTTTCATTCATCGGTTTAAGATAGCGCTTTTCCCAAAAAAAACATATTGCAAAATAAAACAAAAAATTGCATAAATGCGCAAATGTCTCGCAATCGAAAAGTTCTGATGCTTCTTGGTAGCTACGATGCACTTGCGCACGCTGGCATAGCTAGGGCTGCACGCGAGTTGAATTGGCACCTCGATGTAAGCCTCCTCAAAACCTTTCAATTTCCGGTTCGCTGGGAGGGCGAGGGTATCATCACCTCCCTTAACCAAAGTCAGCGTCTACTTTCCTTCATTCGTAGAGCCAAACTGCCCACCGTTGATTTATCTACTTGGCGCAGTGATATTAAATGTGCTCGTGTCGCTGCTGATAACGAAGCCATCGGGCGGGCTGCGGCAGAACACCTAGTCGCGCTTGGACATCAGAATTATGCTTGGTTTGCGCTGAGTCGTAATCCAGTGGGAGAAGCTCGCTTCAAGGGTTTTCGGGAAGCCTTACCTTCTACTGTTCAACTTGCCCGCCTTGACGGACGCGGAGCACAGTTGCATGAGACAACCTATAAACGTCTGAAATCCAGAGCAGTTCCCTTGGCGGTTTTTTGTAAGAGCGACGATGAGGCTGCCTGGCTTCTGAACCTTTGCCTTAATCATCAAATTCGGATACCTGAAGAGATCGCGATTTTGGGCGTGGATAATAACCCTCTTATTTGTGAGTACCAACCAGTCCCGCTTTCCTCCGTCAATCATGACCTCGAACGCATTGGCTATGAAGGCGCCCTTCGCTTGGATGCTTTGATCGAAGGCGCGCAATTTCCCGGACCACTTCTCATCCCTCCCCGTAGTGTGACTCAACGCCAGAGTACCGATGAACTAGCGGTATCAGATCCTGCGGTGCGCATTGCTCTGGAATACATGCAGACCCAACTACGTCGATCCATTGGAACCGAGGATATTGCTCGTGTTGCCGGAATCTCTCGACGCAGTCTCGAAATCCGCTTCAAGGAACAAATGCATGTAAGTGTCCACGAAAGACTTATCGAGACCCGCCTCTACAATGCCATGCAACTCTTTGCGGATAAAAGCCACTCTATTACCGACATTGCTGCTCTTAGCGGTTTCTGTAATGCTCCGCATTTTACCCGAACTTTTAAGAAAAAACACGGTACCACGCCTTTAAAATACAGGAAGCAATTTTTCCAAATGGATTGAGGCGCATTGGGTAAGTGGGCCTAGGTCTTTGGGGTATATTTTTGGAGTGAGATCTAAGGTTTGAGGGTGACAGCAATGACATCGACGAGATCAGACTGCATTTCCTTAGAAAGTTTTATTTTGAGCGTGTCTTTTTGAAGCTCGAATGGAAGAGCGGCATTGTCGGAAAGCAAAAGCACGGATTTTACGCCATGAACACCTTTCAGCGTAAGGATTTCATCTTTACGTTCTTTTTGGTCCTCCGGAAAGGGGCCTTTCCAGGAATGTTTTTTGTACTTGGGTTGGTGAAAGAGGTATCGGGTATTTCCTTTTGAGGTGGCGTGGGTTGAAGCAGACTCTCCGATCGGCAGAGGTTTTGTTTGCATGACGGCGGGGCGATGTGTGCGCATCCAATTTGCAACCACAGCCATATTTTCGTATGACTCGGGAGAAAGTTCACCATTCTTGTCAGGACCAATACTGAGTAGATAATTGATTCCTAAGGAGCGGCATCGTGCAAGGTCGCCTAGGATTTTAGCATTATCTCGGAAACGGGCCCAGGAATTGTAACCCCAGGTATAAGTCCATTTGTCGCAAAACTCAGCCCATTCACTGGTAGGGCGTTTAAGATTCAAGTGAGTCTCATAGGTTCGGAAGTCACCTTTATTGTGAAGGCGGGGATTCATAACGACTCCAGGTTGTAGTTGAAGAATACGTTCGCGACTGATCGCAACTTTACCATCGGCATCCGTTATGCGGCCATCAAACCAGAGGAGGTCAATTTTCCCGTAGCGGGTAAGTAATTCCTCCACCTGATTACGCACAAGAATGGCGTATTGATTTTGGTGGGCGATTTTTCCTTCTGCGTCTAGGAATTTTTTTCGGGGTTGAAGATCTGCGTTTAATTGCGGCAACTCTGGGTTTAATTTAGCAGTGCGATAATACATGAAATTCATGTAGTTGCGGTCAAAATACCAATTTGGAGGGGAGTAATAGAGCCCTACTTTTAGGCCGTGCTTGCGACAGGCTTCAATGAAGGGGCGGACAAGGTCGCGACCCTTAGCGTATAATTTTGTGTTAAATGTGTTGGCATCACTAGGCCACAAAGAAAAGCCCTCGTGGTGTTGAACGGTTAAAACGGCATAGGTAAAGCCGGCTTTTTTTGCCGCGGTAATCCATTTTTCGGGATCATACGTTTTTGGGGATGGGTTAAATGATTTTGCGAGGTCGAAGTATTGGTTGGGTGTTATGAGGGCGTCTCCTTCTTTTTGGTAATCTTGCTCATGGAGGATGCGCTCTCGTTCGGCAGGATCCTCAATGCGTGTATCGCGATACTTCATCCCCTGGATCATAGGCCAGGAGACATCTTTAAGATTTCCAACTGTATGGAGCCCCCAATGAATGAAGAGACCAAAGCCTGCTTTTGGAAACCACTGGGCATCCGGGTGTGAATTTTGCTTAAAAGGGGCCGACTCTTGTTTGACGCCAATCATCTCATGTTGTGCCTTTGCTTGGCTGGTATGGATGCTGTCTTCCCACGCGGGTACGTATTTTCGGAAAGTATCGGTATAGGTGCCGATTTTATCTAGGGGGATAGGAGAAAAATCCGGAATTTTTTGATAAAGGGTGGAGTTCTCGGGCAAGCTAAAGTCGAGCCGAGCAAGGTCTTTGAATTCGAGTGCATCAAAGACAGCATTGTTTTGTTGGGTAACTTTTGGTTCACCGTTTGTTTTATAGATATCACGACAATTGACATAGGCATTCATCGAGACGCGATTGCGTTTTGGCTGACTGGGATGGTCCTCGAGAATGTTTACGAGGGTTGGGTAGCGTTCGCTGTAAGGTGGAGACTGATAGCGCACGGCTTTGAGGCGGTTTGTGTAAAGGCCATCCGGTGCGGTGGCAGCTTTGAAGAATTTTTTATTCCAGGTGGTAAAGGGAGAACTCGCGTAGAGAGCATAGCGGCAATCTACAAAGATATTTTGCTCAATGATGTTGTCGTTTCCGCCGTTGATGACGACTGCAGCACGATCGCGTCCAACACGGAAAAAGAGATTTCCGTAAACGTGTGTGCCACAGGCCCAGTCATCGATATAAATACCGGAGGATCCGCGGGTCCGCTCCGATTCGATGCCACCAGAGGCCACAGCGACGTGATGCACAAAGTTGTGGTAAATCTTGTTGCCAAATTCGGAGGGGTCACGCCCCATGTAGAACCATCCTCCTTCGTTACTTTCCTGCATAACATGGTGGACATGATTCTGGCGAATGATGTGGTCATTGCCATGCAGGTAGATTGCCATATCTGGAGCCTGATGAATGTGGTTATTCTCAATAATATTGCCGACTCCTTCAAGGTTGATGCCAGCTCGATAGGTACGGTCGAGGCGATTGTAGTGTCGGATGTCACAATTTCGAACGACGTTATTTCCAGGTTCAAGGGTTAGCCGGTCGCCGCCGCCCATACTAATCCCGCCGGCTCCAGTGTTGTAAATATCACAGCTTTCAATGAGATGATGACTGCCGGAATTTCTATTAAAGGTGCTGTTTTCGTAGATATGCTCGTGCCAGCTACCTAACTGATAAGAAATGGGTTTTCCGGTGAAATTGTGGCGGTATATTTTATCTGGCGCGATTCCCTGACCCATGCAGATGGCAACAGTCCCGAGGTTGCGTAACTTGCAACCTTGAATTTTTATATGACTACCTCCTTCGGTATAGATACCGATACCTCGAGAATTTTCAATATTGAGATTTCTAAAAACAACATGCTCGACATTTTCCAGAATGATCAAGGGATCTTCCATTAAGGATATTGCCAGATCCTCGGTGAGATTTTCACGATGGGGATAAAAGTATAGGATGCCGTTTTGCCGATCGACATAATATTCGCCGGGGTGATCGAGTTCTTCCAAGAGATTTTTTACAAAATAATTGGAATATTCGGTGCCTGCTTTAACACCGTATAAATGAGCACCTGCTAGTTCAATTTCATTTGCGCTAGCATCAATGGATTTTATTCGCAGGGTGTCATCCGCCCAGGCGGTACCAAAATTACCAGACACGAATATATCATCTTTAAATTCCCATAAATCATGGCGTTTATCGAGATAATTAAACCTAGCACCACGGTTGGAGAAGTCGCCATTTTTAGGTATAGAACCCGGATCGATTACTGTGCCAATCGGTGTGAATCCTTGGTTAGGCCAACGAGCCAAGTGGTAGGCATGGTCTCCGATGAATAGTTCAAGGCCCGGATTTTGGTATGGGCGTCGGAATCCCCGAGTTTTAACTTCCCCGTAATGGTGAATGCCTAAACTTTGAAGGTTTATTTTCCGGATGTGTGCACGTGCAAATGGATCTATAATACGATCGAGAATCTCCGGATCATGGATAGGCTGAGTTTTGGAGAAGGGGATATGGGTGCCTCCCAAAATTTTTACAGTGTCGGGCTCAAGCGCCGCATAGATGATTTCGGACCCCTCAAATCCGGAATCCCTCGAATCGAGCTTAAGGGACTGGCTTAAGGCATATTGCCCTGGGAGTAACCATATGTGTGCGGGTCCATCTTTTTTATTCAGTACGCGTAGGGCGTCACGTGCACGATTAAGTGTTTTGAAGGCTCGGTTTTTGCTACGCCCATCGGCAGTATCATCGCCGCCTGGACTGATGAAAAATTCAATGGGTTCGTTAGCTGCAAATAAACTATAGGAGGGTATCAAATGACATCCTAAAGTTGCTAGGAAATAACAGAATACTCGGGTGAGGATTTTTGCTGACTGCTTCACTGATATTGATTAAATTTAATGGGTTACAATGTGATGAACTTCTCCGTTGATTCGCACGGAGAGTTTTTTTTGATTGGGGGACAGAACCTCATAGTGGGTGACTTTGCTATCTTCCCAGTGCAAATTAACCGTAAGATTTCCGCGTGCTCGAAGACCGGTTGCAGATCCGTTTTTCCATGCCTTGGGGAGAGCTGGTAAAAATTCAAGGGTATCTTCATGTGATTGAAGAAGCATCTCAGCAATCGCGGCAGTCGCACCGAAGTTTCCATCTATTTGCATGGGTGGATGCAGTCCGAAAAGGTTTGGGCAGGTGTTTCTTTGGGAAAAGAGTTGTTGGAGCATCTGATATGCTTTGTCTGGATCTTGAAGTCGGGCATAAAGTGCTGCGCGCCAAGCAAAAGACCATTCACGGACGTCACTCTGCGGTTTGATGCCCCTTGCGTCGAGGGAGACTTTTGCGGCCTCAGCCAGTTCCGGTGTTTTATGGATACTAATTTGCTGCCCGGGAAATACAGCAAATAGATGAGAAGTATGGCGATGCCGGTCACTGGGAGAATCAAGGGCATTAACTTCTCGTTTATCGTCTAAGCCCAAGCCCTCAATGAGTAGACAATGATTCAACAAGGGAAGGAGGCTGGGGTCTTTTGCGCTGAGTAAATCTAAGTTTGTAAAGACGGGGTTCTGTAAATGTTTGGCGAGGCAGCTTTCCCTCGCAAGTGATGACCACTGAATCAGTTTATTTAAGCCTTCAAAGAGAGCGGAGGTATCGGATGGAGATTGTTGAAGTCGATTCTGATGTTGCGGATTGAATGAGTGCCACACAAAATGTGCCACAGGGTCAGTGCTTGAATCGGCTTTAATGAGACGTTCGATGAGCGATGCTGCAGTCTTTTTAAAGTCAGTCTTTGGTTTAAAGGAGCGTGGACTTTTTTCATGCATCCATTCCTTCAGTTGTCCCCAGCTTCCGATGGATGGTGCTAAAAGTTTATTCTTAAGTTGAGCGACATGGTCTCGGAATTCGTTGTCCAATTTCAGGATATCTGCGGCTTGAATGTAATGAGTGAAGAGGTCGTAAACGATTTGTTGGCTGTGGCTGATTCCATCCTCAACAGGGCCGTGCTCGGGTGACCAATCTTTCGGAACAACCAGCCTTCCGTTAGTGAGGGGCTTCAATTGTCGGTCCCAGAATTGACAGGTCTCCTTCATAATAGGATAGGCCACCTCGCGCAAAAAATCCTCGTTTTGATTAAAAGCGTAATGTTCCCAGAGGTGTTGGCAGTACCAAGCATTAGCGGTCTTGTTCCATTTCCAACCCATGCCTCCGGTGATGTTATGGGAAGTGCGAAGTGCGAAACCAACAGAGTTTGGCTTGCCTTCAGAGTCGTAAAATTCTCTAGCGGTAGCGGTTAGTTCTCGCCAAGAGGGGAGTTGGCTTTTGATGAGATCAAAAAAAGGCGTATGGCACTCGCTCAGATTGGTGATTTCTGCCGGCCAGTAATTCATCTGGACGTTTATGTTGGTGTGGTAGTCGCTATTCCATGCGGGATTATTTCTGTAATTCCAAAGTCCTTGCAGATTTGCGGGAAGACCCCCTGGGCGGGAGGAGGCAATCAAGAGGTAGCGCCCGTATTGAAAAAAGAGCCTTTCGAATTCGGGGTCTGGGCTGTGGAAGGCTTGAAGCTTGCGTTTATCGGTAGGCAAAGCGCGTTGGATGATACTGGAACTTCCAAGGTTTAGATTGACCCGTCCAAAGAGGGCACGGTAGTCCGCAAGATGAGCTTCCTTGAGACTGACATATCGGGTCGTGCTTGCATGATTAATTTGTTGATTGAGTCGATAGTGTGGGGCTTCCCCGGTATATTTGCTTTCAAAGTCGGGCTTATAGTCGGTGCCGCAAGCGATTAAAATACGAAGGGCATCACAGTTTTTGAAATCCAAGCGAACGGAATTTTCTAAGGAGATTGGCACGATGCTGCCGCCTTCATTAATAAGTAAAATCTGCCATTCAAATTTGCGTCCATTTTCAAGTGTGCCAGACGCTATGATTTTGTTGTGACCTGCAAGCACGTACGATGCCTGATGTGAATCTATCAATTCAACGCTGCCATGATAGGCTTCGGCCTGACTGGCACTAAATCGAGCGACCAGCAGATCGTCGGGATGGCTGCAGAAAAATTCTCGCTCATAGTGGACACCATTCGAGTCATAACTTACCTTCACTAATGCTTTTGAAAGGTCCAATCCTCGATGGTAATTACTGGTATTCTGATGATCTGGCAGGTGTATGACGGCATCCCCAAAAAACTGATAAGATCCCATCTTCTGTTGATCACCAGACCAGAGGCTGTCTTCACTGAGAATCAGGCGTTCACGGGCGGGATTTCCGACAACCAATGCTCCCATACGTCCATTGCCGATCGGCAAAGCTTCGGTGATGGGTTTGAGTTCCGAGGCGGGGTGCTCGTACCACATCAAGAGCGTGGGGTCGGCATAAACCAGAGAAGCTAATAAACTAGAGACAGCGAAAAAGCGTGCGTATGAAAACGCGGTATTCATTTGGAAGCGCGATATAATTTTATGGGTGGGGCATCCGTGCGAAAAGGGGAAGCAGGTAAACCCTCACGATTGTAGAGGTTTACCTCTGGAATCTTTTTCCATCCGTAGCGAACGGCTATGGGCTTTGCGACATTATTACTAGAAATGACAACGGTATTACCTTCAATACGGGCATGGGCCTTAACAAAAGATTTCCCATCACCTGAAAGTGTGAAGCCTCTGAGTGGGCCATCTTTAGCAAGGAGTCCTGAACCGCAATGGGTAAAGGTCAGGATCGCTTCACGACCCTCAAGCTGCATGGATTTATAAAGAGGGCCCGAATAAGTGATCGCCTCATCGTAGGCAAGTGCTCGAGCTGCCAGCGCGAGCCGTTCGCCAACAGGTCGTTTGTTGGTAGGATGAATATCGCCTGGGTCTCCAACATCGGTAGTAACCGCCATGGCAGTGTTACTGACGGTCTGGAGAGTTTGGAATTGAGCTTCGCGGATTTCTGGATTCATCCAATTGTGTGGTGCAATTTGCACGAAGAGAAAAGGAAAGTTACCAAGACCCCATTCGGCACGCCAACTATCGATCATAGCAGAGAAGCGCTGGTTATAACTCAATGCTTCGGGTATACCTGAGTTGGATTCACCCTGATACCAGATAACTCCTTTTATCCCGTATGGGATAATGGGATGAATCATCCCATTAAAGAGCCCGGTGGGGCGATTCTTGCTGGTTGCAGGATTTACGGGTGGGCGGGGTGGTTTCGGCTTTTTTTTGCCTGCTTCCTCGGCGGCGCGGTATGCTTCTTGCCATCCCGCCATGAGGTCAGGTTCAGACGCTTGGTAAGCTGTAAGTCGTGCTGGGTAGGTTTGGATTTCCTTTAATTGCTTTTCAAGAGTTTTTGGGAAAAAGCGTTTCTGTATTTCATATGAAGTCCAAGCCTGCACGGGAGTTCCGCCCCAAGTAGCGTGAATAATACCAATTGGGACATCGATAGCTTGAAATAATTCTGATGCGAAAAAATAACCGACTGCCGAGAAATCTAAAACGGATTCAGGGTTACAGACCTTCCATTCTCCGCTGACTTCACTTAAACGGGTATCGGAATTAGCACGCGCGACTTGGAATTCCCGAATCTTTGGATATGTAGCACGAGCTGCCTCCGCTAAGTAATGATCGATGGGTTGTTGACCTGCTCGAAGCCCAAGCTGGCGCTCCATATTCGATTGACCGCTACAGATCCAAACTTCGCCCACCATAAGGTCTTTAAGGCGAATGATATTTTCACCCTGAATCGTCATGGTATCTGGTCCTCCGGCAGGCATTGCGGGAAGCTGCAGGTGCCATTTTCCATTCCTAGTGGTGGTGGAAGTTTGATGCTTCCTAAAAGTCACCTCAATAACTTCACCCTCGTCGGCGGTGCCCCAAATTGAAATGGGAATGCCCCGTTGAAGAACGGCATGATCGCAGAAAAGCGGATTGAGGCGAAGTTCAGCCTGAGATTTGCTTAGAGGGCAGAGCGCTAGCGCCAGAAAAGTAAGAGCGCAAGTGATTCGGTATAAAGGCGATCGTTTGCAGTAAATGTACTTTAGGTTCACTTCTTTTTCAAATAGCGGGTTTCTGCACCAGACTGCTCGAGGTAATCAAGCATCATGCCGTAAAGTTTTGCGGTGAGTTTTGGTTGTTTGAGCGCGAGATTTTTGGTCTCACCCAAATCCTGGGACAGATCAAAGAGTTCGAGGCGGTCTTCTCTCCAGGTCTTAACGAGTTTATGGTTGCCCAGGATAAGCGCACTCTGAGGCAAGCGGTCGGCGGCATGGTGAAAAAAGAGGAAGGGGCGTGGGCGCTCAATCCTGCCGTCTCCGCTTAAAAGCGGTTTCAGACTCGCGCCTTCTACTTTTTCAGGTAACCGCTGTGAGTAATCTGCCCAGTCCGCAAAGGTGGGGAAAAGATCCAGGCCGCTCACTGGTTCGGAGCATCGAGCTCCTGGAGTGATATCAGGACCGGCAATGATTAAAGGGATGCGAATGCCGCCTTCATACATGGTGCTTTTATAGCCTCGCAGGGGGTGATTACGCGGAAGGGCAGCGTGGGGTTGCCCAGGGACGCGCTTCGTGCCACCATTGTCAGACATAAAGACCAAGTAGGTATAGTCTTCGATGCCAAGTGCTTGAACTTTGTCTATTATGAGACCCAGTCCGGTATCCAGATCCTCGGTCATTGCAGCAAATTCTGGCATCGTATGCCGAGTGTCATCATTGGCATCGGGGTATTGGTCGAAGGTTTTTTGCTGATAGTAAACCGAAAGATGGACGGCGTAGTGGGAAAGTTGAATAAAAAATGGATTTCCTGCTCGGGTTTGTTTCTCCATGAAATCACAGCTCTGCTGCGTAAGGCTGAATATTTTTTTGGGATCCTCGGCGGGGTGGGCATCCCGTTCACGCTTCCGTTCTTTTTGGACATCGTAGCCGCCCTCGTTGTTTGATGTGATTCCATCACTGTGGTCATAACCCATTTCCTGTGGGCTAATCTTGTCGTAACGAAGATCCCATTTGCCGAAATGAGCGGTCTGGTATTTTGGATCGGCACGCTTGAGCATTTGAACGAGGTTCAGTTGCTTGCGGTAGGTGCGGGTCCAATTTTCGCGATCCCGATTATACATATGGTGAACCACGTCCTGCCCGATTTGGAGACTGCGTCGAGTGGGGCAACAGAAGGGCGCAGGGGCATAAGCATGACTAAAGGTCATCCCATTTGCGGCGAGACGTTCAAGATTAGGTGTGCGGTAATAATTGCTCCGAGTGCGTGCATCATCTGGTAGCATTTGCAAAGAAGTTCCCACCCAACTCTGGTCATCCGTTAAAATAAAGATGATGTTAGGGGACTTTTGGGGACTGGAATGCAGAATGGATGCGATGCCCCCAAGGAGGATGCCTCCCATTAAAACGAACTTCAGGTAGCTTGGATCAAAGGGTCTCAGGTTTTTCATACCTGTGGTCGTTCGAGAATTTGTCCTTTTTCGAGCAATTTGTTGCGCAATTTTGTGTAGTCGACTTTTTGTACGGGGATATCCTCACGGATTGCCATAGAGGCAGCAATCCCCGCCGATTCTCCAAGGATCATCCAGACGGGTTCCATGCGGAGCGAGGTCATCGCAATATGGCTGGCAGAACAACAGACTGGAACAAAGAGATTGGTGCAATCTGAAGCTTTTGGAATGATCGAGCGGTATGGAATTTTGTAGATGCCATCGTGGACGGGATCGAGCCGCAGCATGGAAAATTCACCCCCATTGAGGACAACTTTGCCATTGAGTGGGAACATCGCATAAGGCCAGTCATCCACTCCGTATGAAGCTAGACCAACCGAATCGGAAGGATCTGTTTTTCCTTCCATGTCTTTTTGGCAAACAACATAATCGGAAACCATTCGGCGGCATTCCCGAACATAAAGCTGATGCGGTAAACCGCCAGTATCATCGAAGTAATCTGGCATGAAGCCGACTTTGCGAGCGTTCACACGTTTATCGGCTGGGACACTGGGATCTGTTCTCAAGAAATGGGTAAAGCCTAGTAGGTGGTTTTGGAGGAATTTCCAAATGCGGGCACGCTCGGCATAGTCTCCCTCTGGATAATTGGCATTGGAGCCGTAGACGGTATTGGTGTATAAGCTGCGTGCTTGGTTACCTGTGCCGATTCCGTGGACGTGTCCGCCACATTTTTCGTAGACCCCAAGTTTGCGAGTGCGGCGTCCCAGGAGGGAAATTTTATTTTGGTAGGCACGACGATAAACTTCGTAAGTGCGGGGGTCGTAGTCCTCTGGAGCACCAATGGGAATTTGATCGGGCTCTTTAGTAAACTTCCAGCGAAAACCATAGCCCATAGTAAGTTTGTCGGCACTCCCGATGGGATTCATTTTAATGTCCTGTACGAGCGGAATGAGCCCACTCGAGGGATTTCCGGGCCGAACATAGGGATCAATGTCATATTCTACCATATTGGGCGGTACGCCCCCAAGTGATTCACCGTATTCTTCAGCTGCTTCGCGTCCATAGGTGTAGGATACCCCTGAACGCGCCATTAATTCTCCTTCATAGCTACAGTCGATAAAGACATCTGCCTCTACACGCATGGAGTGTTTTACGATCGCTCGAGGTATGGGACACCCGAGTTGATCTGGCGGGGCGTGTTCAAGCTCGATAGATTTAATTTTTTTACCAGCTTTACGGAGGCTAGCGAGTCGGTGCTCGTAGACCACCTGAATAGCATATTTTTCTATGATCTCTTGAAACATTTTCCGGTAAACGGTATCGTCAAACTTACTGTTTAAGGTTTTGCGAGTGGTTCCTCCAACAGCCCGGCGACGCCCCCAATCGATATGCATGAGACCACCGCCTGTCATACCACCTAACCATCTTGAGGGTTCGACAATAACAACGCGCATGCCTTCGCGTCTGGCAGCGACTGCTGCCATGATACCACTGGCAGTCGCGCCGTAGACACAAAGATCGGTATGGGTAGTTCCCAAAGCAGTATCACGCGTCTCAGCGCTCAAATAAGTGCCAAGGAGTGAACAACCACCGATTGCAATAAATTCTCTACGATTAATCTCTTTCATAATTAGAACGATTTAGCTGTGGTTATTTTTTAAGTTTCTGAGAGAAATCCAAATCGGTGCGTAGTTTTGAGAGGATGGGTTTCTCCAGTCCTTGCACAATTGGAGTTTCCGTTTCGAGATATTCCAGCACAATGATTTCATTACGGCCTTTTTTGAGCCATACTCCTGGGCAATAAAGGGTCTGTTGGGGTCCGATCTTCCAATATCGACCGAGGTTGTGTCCGTTGATCCAAAGCATACCTTTTCCGAGTTTACGGGTATCAATGAAAGTGTCGCCGGTTTGGTCCAGTTTGAACTGACCACGTCGGAAAACAGGGCCTTTAGTTTTGGAATCGGTTTCAGAAAATTGAATCTTAGAAAGATGAGCGTCGTCAAGTGGTAGGAGAAAGATTTCCCATTTTTGTAATTCATTTTCAACACCGCCGCTTGTCCATTTAATCGGTGTGATGAGTCCCTTATAATCAATCATTTGAACGCCCCAATTTGGACGTCCCATGGGTTCGACTACAAGATCAAGGACCATGGCCTTGGGGCGTGCTGGGATTTCAAGCTGAAAGATACGACGACGACGATCCATGATGCCACTGGGTTGGCCATCCAATAAAACATAGGCAAAGTCTCGCACGGAGGCGGCACTTAGTAGGCCTGCTGGACCCGCAGGTAAGGTTGTGCGATAGACAATGGAGCCGTAGCCTTGATCGTAAAACTCCATTGTCTTGGGATCGCGTGTGCGAATTGGTTGAACTTTGGGGCCAATGATGGGGGCAGTCTCATTGAGCACGATTTCAGGTATCGCGAGGGTGGGGATCGCAGGTGGGATGGGAGGTATTTGCGATCCTTCTGCTAGACGACTTTTAAATAGTTGGCGAAAGGCCATAAATTTTTTTGTGGCGCGACCCGACTCAGAAATGGGGGCATCGAAATCGTAGGAGGTGGTGTCGGGGCGATAGGCATCATCACCTTTATCATTGGGATATTCGGCAGTTTCTTTTGCGGTGTAAGAACCGGCGGTAAATCCAAAATTTGTCCCACCGCAACCCATGTAGAGGCAGAAGGAGTGATCATTATCGATCATGTAGGCCATGTCGTTGACACGCAGATCAATTGCACCGGTCTTGTGGGGCTCTCCCCAGAAGTCGAAACCAGAGACGTAGTATTCTCCATTTGCATAGGGTCCAGTAGGCTTGAAACGGCGAAGGATCTCAAAGGATTCTGCCGCTTTACGGCTTCCAAAATTAACGGTCTGGATGAGATCATCGCGGTAGCTGTCGATAAAGCGCTGTCCGCCTTTGGTTGGGTTGCAGGAAATCAAAGGAATCTCAAAACCGGCATCAAGGTAAAGTTGTCGCATGGCCTTGAGGTAGGGCTGATCACGGTAAGGGAATTCGTTTTCAACTTGGCATAGAATAATGGGGCCGCCCCGAGTAACTTGAAGGGGTGCCAACTCGCGTGCGACAGCTTTGAGGTAGCGCTCGGATGCTGCCATATAATGCGGGTCGGTGGTTCGTAGTTGAATGCCTTGGTGCTGGAGCAACCACCAAGGATGTCCGCCCATTTCCCACTCGGAGCAAACATAGGGACCAGGGCGAATGATGACCCAGAGCCCTTCCTCTTGTGCGAGGCGACAAAATTTCGCGTAATCATTGAAGCCTTCAAAGTTAAACTCGCCGGGACGCGGTTCCACCTGATTCCAGAAAATGTAGAACGAGACCGTGTTTAAACCCATCGCTTTGACCATTTTTAGACGATGGCGCCAATATTCCGGCGGTATACGGTTGGGATGAATCTCGGTCGCGTGGTAAAAGAAGGGGGTTCCGTCTAATTGAAAGGCTTGATCGGAAATACCAAAATCAAAGCTATGGTCTTTAGCAGCTTCAACAGCGGGACTACGTACAATTTTTTTTTGAGAAGGATTAGAACTGCAAACCCCGGAGAATAAGGACAGATTTGTGAGAATAAGGAGGAACCTAAGCAAAAGTTTCATATTATATGGAATAATTGCGGACTTTGTTCGTATCTTGTCATAAAAAAAGCTAGCAAAATGAGCAGCTAGCTTTGTCTATGACGGTTGCTTTCTAGGTAGGATTAAATCCTACTTACGTCGCCTTATTAAGGTAACTATTAGAGCTATGCTACCAATGAATAGTGCATAGGTAGTTGGTTCGGGAACCGCGTTAGGTGTTACCGAATCCCATGTTGTCCCAATGCGAAATTCGTCAAAATATACCGTACCATTGGTATTTTTGCTGGAAAGTACTAGATTGGTAGGAACAGAACTGTTGAATCCTGCATTTGTTGCAATATTTGAGCCTTCAGAGCTTAATACTGGATCCCAGAAAAAATCCAGATTGTGACCCGTACCTGAAGAATTAACATTAATCTTTAGGACCGCCAAGTGTGTGTTGGTGTCGGTCGCCGCGATCTGTGCAGAGGTGCTGTTTTCTCTAAGATAGAAACCAGTGCTATCGATACGAATAGCAGGATCGTACCAATCAGCTCCGCCTCGACCTAAAACTATACGAGCTTGTTTGGTAACATCAGTTACTTGAAGCAGGAAGCTCATGTAGTAGGTTTGGTCGACAGCAAAATTGATTACATTGGAGTCGAAACTGCGATAAGACATACCAGCACCAGTACGCCAAACCGAATTTCCGGAAGTGCTGAGGGTATTACCAGCACCATCGCTGTAACTTAGGGAGCTTGGCGGCGTTGTTCCCATTCTAAAAGTGCCGCCTGAGTGCTGCCATGATCCAGAGAAGCCTGCAATAGTAGGATCTTGACCTGCCTGGAGACGGTAATTGGCGTCAGTTCCACCCGTATACTCGCCAGCAGCTTGGTCTGTACCAGCGGTAAAGCTATCGTATGCTAAAAGTTCAGCCTGTAAGCTTGTATAGGAGATGAGTAATAAAGGTATCAGGAATAGCGTTAAACTTTTTGCTTTCATGCTAGGGTAGGTAGGTTGTGTTTTATCTTAATATTAAAATGAGTGTACTATTTGATCGCGTCAATAAAAAAGTTACAAAAAAATGTAACGTAGCATTTTATACTCACACTTGGTATCTATCGTTGTGTTTCATTGGATCAGTTTTGGGGCAACTAATGCGGTAATATTTTTATTTGGAAGCTTGAGGACTCGCTGTACGAGTCGCTCTACGGCTGTTTCAATAAGTTCTGGGAAGCACAGGTCAATGAGGATGGGTTTTGGATCCAATTGTCCAACAAGGTTTGGAGTGACTCCGGCAATAATGAGCCGCAGTTTACCGTCGTCGAGTAGTCCGGCCTTTTTTAAGGATTGATGAACTAGGGGTGCTCTTTGTTCGACGAGTAGGAATATTCCAATTGGAGCTTTTGCATTGGATGCTTTGAGCGATGCAGTAATCTCAGTAATTTCCTGAAAAATGGTCAGGGGAGCGGGCCAACATTGACTGGGATTTGGGCGAATTTTAGCGGCTGCAAAGGTTTCCGTGCTCATTCCATCGCTGGCGGCCCGGTCAAGCAGCGCGCGACCTCTCAAGTTGAGGGCCTCATGGAGGGATTCACTGGTATCAATAACTGCAAAATGTTGGCAGCCAGCACTTTTCAGGGTTCGGTAGGCGAGGGCACCGACGGCAACATCATTGGTGCTGATATGCTCCACGCTGGAGACAGGATGTCCTGGCGTAAATAGGTGCACCACCGGAATGAGCGTTGCCAGCTTCGCAATCATTTCCCTCCGTTGCCTCACAACCGAACCCGAACCGGAGGGTACGTAAAGGATGGCACCGTCTACTTGGCGAGAACGTACACAAAGTGGGATGTCGTCGATGCCGGTCATTTGGTCGATAAGAAAATTGAGATTTCGCTTGAGGCAGGCGTTCTGTAGGTCACCGAGCAACATCGATAGAATGGGTTCCTCCATAGAATTTTTGGTTTCTCCGATGGAAATGAGCGCGAGACTGCCGTGTCGCAATTTGGGTATGGCAGAGGCGTGTAGACCGCCTCCCTGGCGCCCATTGGGTCGCGAATAACCCAATTCATCAATGATCTTGCGGACACGGGCGGCGGTTTTTGGTTTCACGGCGGAACTACCATTCATCACGCGGGAGACCGTTGCTCGTGAGACCTGCGCCGCTTTTGCAAGGTCTGTTACAGTTACATTCATAGAATAAGTGTATGCGGTTTAATTATGCTTGAGACCAGTTTAAATTTATGAAACAAAGTTCTAATTGTAATAATGCCTATACATTACAAAAATTATTGTTACGTTACATTTGATGATTTCATCCCATTTTTAAACGATGTCAACTGAATCAGATTCATGCCTACCGGCCAAAGATACCTTTGCTGCAATTGCTACGATGGAGTTAAGCGGAGAGCGGAGAGGCATGGAGTCACCGGAACGAGTGCCATGTTTGGAGACGGTTTTACCGCTTAAAGAATGTGAGGAAGCGGAGCTTAGCTTGCCGCGGACTCAAAAGATCGACACGCCTGAGGCTCTGGAAGTCGCTCTAAAGGCCGAGCGCATCCGTATGGCTCCATACATGAGGAATCTTGCTCCAGAATTGCCGGCTACTCGAATTTTACAAATCTTCCAGCAGGCAGACTGGCGAATTGAGGGATCACGCTCGGGCGAATCATTACAGGAGGCTCTGGCGGGTGAAGGAAAATGGGAATCTGTTTCCATACCTCATTATGGACCACCACTTGGAAAAGCTTCTACGCTCTACCGAGTGACGTTTGATCTTCCGGAATCTTTTGCGACAAAGGAATCACTTTTCTTGTGCTTTGATGCCGTCGATTATCGCTGCCAGCCTTATTTGAACGGGGTTTGCTTAGGCGAACATGAGGGGATATTTGAGCCCTTTGAATTTGAGATCAGCACGATCATCAAAGCTGAGGGCAACGTGCTGCTTGTGCGCGTTGAAAATGACTTTACTATGTTGGGTGAGGCTTTCAAGGAAGGTCAGGCAGATGGCGATAAAATATACGCGGCGACTGGATTGGGTTATGACGACCCAGAACGGGGTTGGCACCATTGCCCAGCAGGCATGGGAATTTGGCAGCCTTTTCGAATTGAGGGGCGTTCACGGCTCGCCGTGGCAGATGTTTATGTTCAACCATCGCCTGCGCTGGATGCGGTTGAATTATACATTGAGGTGGATAATTATGGAAAAAGTCACGCAGAGGATGTGGGTTTCCAAATTTCAATCTACGGACAAAATTTTGAAGCCACGGTGTACGCGGACCGCTGGTATAGCCCAAATACTCAACCCGAGGCGGGCTTTGGTGATTTAGACAAGGAGTTAGAGCAATCGATTCCCTTATTGGCGGGTTCGGGTCGTAACTATTTTAAATTGACGCTTTCGGTACCAGAAGCGCGCATCTGGGAACTGGAGACGCCTTGGCTCTATCAAGCGCAAGTTCGTCTATTGAACGGAGATGGCGACTTGCTTGACGCTGCCAGTCAACAATTTGGGATGCGAAGTTTTGTGCAAGATGAGACCACTTCGCCCAAGGGGAAATTTTACCTGAACGGGCGAGAAATCCGACTACGTGGTGCCAATACCATGGGGAATCTTGACCTGTGTGTTTTTCGCAACGATACCCTCCAATTGATTGATGATATTCTCCTAGCGCGTTTGTCGCACATGAATTTTTTGCGGCTCACACAGCACCCCGTCCAGAAGCAGGTTTACGAATACTGTGATCGTTTAGGGATGTTGTTGCAAACGGATTTGCCGCTCTTTGGAACCCTGCGGCGTAATCAATTTCTGGAATGCGTGCGACAGGCGGGAGCAATGGAAAAACTCGTACGCTCACATCCTTCTAATATATTGGTTTCGTTTATCAATGAACCTTTTCCCAATGGGCGAAGTAAGCCCCACCGCTTTCTTGAGCGCGATGAGATGCAGTTATTTTACAAACTAGCAATTGAAGAGGTGCATCGTCACAACAAGGAGCGAGTGATCAAATGTGTGGACGGGGATTATGATCCTCCGGCGGCGTTCGGAATGCCGGATAACCATTGTTATTGCGGCTGGTATCTGGGGCATGGCGTGGACTTAGGTCAATTGTATGCAGGTTATTGGTTGCCAGTAAAGTCAGGTTGGCATTATGGATGCGGAGAATTTGGGGCCGAGGGCTTGGACTCGCTGGCGGTCATGAAGAAGCATTATCCGAAAGGATGGTTGCCGGCAACTTTGGAAGCTGACTGGAATCCCGGGATCATTCCTAAAGCACAAAGCTCTAACTTTCATGGTCTGTGGTATGACACGCCCACCGATGTTGAAAGCTGGATTACTGCGAGTCAGGAGCATCAGGAATGGGTAAATCGTTTGATGACCGAGACCTTCCGCAGGATGCCGGGAATGAATACTTTTGCAGTTCATTTATTTATCGATGCATGGCCCGCGGGATGGATGAAGACCCTTATGGATGTGAATCGAATTCCGAAGAAATCCTGGTTCAGTTATCGCGATGCTTTGACG
This sequence comes from Opitutia bacterium UBA7350, assembly GCA_949524905.1. Lineage (GTDB taxonomy): Bacteria > Verrucomicrobiota > Verrucomicrobiia > Opitutales > Coraliomargaritaceae > UBA7445. Next base: position 160,454 of record CATINC010000017.1, read on the forward strand.
CCTCTGGCAGTTTCCTTGCGCTGTGACCGCACTGCGGGAGTGGCGGGAGAAACGATCTCGGTTGAGCCTTGGGTCGTGAATGATTTAGAGCGGGTGCCGGATGATTGCGAACTAGGTTATACCATTAGCTGCGCTTCCCGGGTTTGGTATGAGGGAAAATCACCTGCCAAGATCGCTGCGGTGATGCCGCAAAGCCAGGGTGCACTGAAGTTTCAACTGCCTGAGGTGACTACCTTGAGTACTTGTATCATTCATCTATCTCTGATGGATGCCGAGGGTCAGGCATTGCACGATACGAAATTAAATATAGATGTTTATCCTAATGTTGAAGTTCCGAAGGAAGGAGTTCGCGTACACGTACTGGGGGACGCGCCGGCCGGGTATGAGTGGTTGCGTGAACTAGGACATGCCAGCTCCAAAAAGACGGCAATTCAAGATGCTGAGGTAATTCTCATCACGGATATAAAGGCCTACCTGAGGTTAGCCGAAACAGTGGATGCGGTTGTGCGCGGAGGTGCAGTTGCTTTCTTTTTTCCACTGCCGGTCGGAAGCCACCGCATTGGTGCATCCACGGTTGAAATTAAAAAAGCAGGCATGGGCCCGAGGCATTTTGTTTCCTGCCAGACTGGTCATCCTATGGTGGTGGATTTTAAAAAAGATGCTTTTAAGTTTTGGTATGATGAAAGTTGCGGCTATCCCAGTCCAATGCTCAAAACTACTTTTATAGGTGAACGCTGGAAATGTATTTTAGAAACGAGTGACGGTGGTTGGGAACGATCTTGGGGGCCAGCAATGGCTTCGGCTGAAAAAGGACATGGCCAGGGTAAGTGGCGGATTTGCCAGGTAGATCTGCAGCACCGCATTAAAACAAATCCAGCGGCGAGGATCTTCGCGAGTCGTTTGCTCGAGCCGATCCAGACTGAAGCGTCCGCCGCCATCGTTACCTAGACTGTTAGAACTTTTTAGAGAGAGTGAATTATAAAATAAAAAGCCAATAAGATCATGCTACTTTACGGACTACCCTTACTTGATATACTTGTTATCGTCGCATATTTCCTTGTGGTGCTGTGGATTGGCTATCGGGCCATGCAACGCATCAATAGTTCGGAGGATTATTTTCTAGCAGGGCGAAAATTTGGTAAGGGGATTCAAACTTTTGCTGCTTTTGGGCAGGGAACCAGCGCGGAATCGGCAGTTACAACTACTACGATGGTAAGTACTAACGGGGCCGCCGGCATCGGTATGAGCCTGATCAGTGGAATTATTACGATGCCCGTTTTTTGGATGACGACCATGTGGTATCGCCGCTTGCGTTACCTCAGTCTGGCAGAATTTTTTGTAGAGCGATACGGTTCAAAACGCATGGCAGGCTTTTATGCCGTCATCCAAACCCTACTCTTTATGATTGTTGCGGCGACTGGATTTACCGCGATGTCAAAGACCGTGGCGGCAATAGCGGAAAAGCCAGAGGTCGCTCTTACTCAGATCGAACAGGAAGAACGAGCTTTGGCGACCGAGCTACAGGGATTACAGGAGAAGGATTATCGCTTATTAACGGAGAAGGAGTTGGATCGAATGGACGAACTAGGGGCGATGAGTCCACGCTCAAATTTCAGTACCATTAATCGCACTTATTTAACGCTAGGGCTTGCAATTGTCATTTTGCTTTATGCGGTTTCGGGTGGTTTAGAAGCGGCTTTCATAACGGATATGATTCAGGGGATCTTTATCATTTTGCTAACTCTGATGCTCATTCCCTTTGCGATGGCAAAGATCAATTCAGTATATGAAGTGGAAGGGGTCATGGGAACCTTTACCGCCTTTCATGAAAATCTTCCGGAGGCGTTTTTTCAAGTGCTGGGTTCCCCAAGTCTTCCACAGTTCACTTGGTATTTCATCGTCGCTTTTGGTCTATTGTTCATGGTCAATACTGGAGTGCAAGCCAACCAGCTCACGGCAGCAGGTTCTGCAAAAGATGATGAAACCGCTCGTATCGGATTTTTGACAGGCATTTTCATTAAGCGTTATTGCAGCGTTATTTGGGGCTTTCTCGCAATGATGACCCTGTTGCTTTATGGTGCGAAGGTGAGTGACCCGGACATGGTATGGGGGATGGCGACCCGCGATCTTTTGCCGACGGGTCTGGTGGGTCTTATGATTGCTTGCTTGATGGCAGCGCTGATGTCGACCGCTGACGCGCTTATGCTGACGAGTTCCTCGCTTTTGACGAACAATGTCTACAAGCCTCTTTTTCCAAACAAAAGTGATCGCCACTATATTTTCATGGGGCGTTTATTTTGCCTAGCTTACATTATTGGCGGGGTTTCAATTGCATTGGTGCTGGATGATGTCTTTACGCTTTTTCTGTTTATGATTACCTTTAATTCGGTGATTGCGGCGGCCTTTTGGTTGGGGATGGTCTGGCGGCGAGCGAGTCGATCTGCCGCATGGGTTTCTATCATTGTAACGACACTTTTTACCTTACTTTTGCCGATATTCTTACCGCTTTTGCCGGGTGTTCGTAGTGATGAAAATTTATTAAAGGAAACCGAGGGATATGCGGTGGAGCGGGTTTATGTCTCAAAAGAATACGACGTGCGCTCGCGTGCAAGTGAGATTGCGGTATGGGATGCGTTGAATGCGGCTGGTAAAGCGGAGGGGTTGCGTCCTCAAGCCCTCGCTCTGGGGGAAAAATTTGTTAAGAATGACTATGTTCAGTCTCGCAGCATCTTCTGGCAAAAAGGCATCGTTAAGGATTCAAATGGAGTGAGTGTGGGGAGTGGCATGTTAAAGGTTGAGTTGGTTTTGCTAGATTGGTTGGGTTTCAAACTAGAAGAGAATAAATACGCACTCAATGAGACCATTACCGCAGTCTGCAGATTGGTGATTCCGTTTGGATTACTGGTCTTTATATCCTGCTTCACTCGGGGTGAGGAATCGAGGCGCTTGGATTTTTTCTTTGCTCGACTTCGCACGCCTGCTTTGGCGGATCATGAGCGGGACGCAATTGAAGTAGACCGTGTCCGCCAAAATCCAGCACGGTGCGATGAACTGCGTCTCTTTCCTGGGACAAACTGGGAATTTCGTAAATGGACAAGTGCTGACTGGAAAGGGCAGGGAATGGTATTCTTAGCAGGCGGTGGCGTGATAGTCCTGCTATACTTGCTTTTAACGATCGGCGGCTGATTTTTTGTTTATTTAAATGGTTATGAGGAATCGATTGTTTCAAAATCTCCACTGGTTAATTCAAGCTTTTCTGCTTGGGGCTTTCATGACTTACCTTGGTTGCGGGAAAGTGCCTTCCAAGGCTCAAGAAGAGGATTCTCTCCAGCAGCCATCTGTGAGTGAAACTCCGCTGACGACGGCTACTGCGGAGACAACAGCAGGGCAAAAAGACAAGTCAGGTGTTTCAAATACTTCTGAAAAGAATCGCCCGTTACATGTTGCTCTGGATGCTGCAGAGGGTGGCGATGGATCGGAGCGGGCGCCCTTTATCTCGATTGAAGCGGCGCTTACTTTTATTAAGGCTAATGGCTCAGCCGCTGGCACAACAGTTTATTTGCACAATGGAGTATATCGCCTGCCAAAGACACTCACTCTTTCCAGATCTTTTTCAGGTAGAGAAGATGCACCCTTTACAATTGAAGCGCTTGAGGCTGGAAAGGTAACTTTGACGAGATCGGTTGAAGTACCTGCCGAGCGATTCTTGCGATTGAAGGATCCTACTAGGATCAATCTTTTGGGGCGGCAGGCGAAGTTGGCAGTTCGGGTTGTAGATTTGAGCGATCTATCCGTTGCAAAATCATTCAGTGGTTCCGGAGGGCGGTTCATCGTCACCTGTAATGGGCATAATTTAATGCAGGCACGTTGGCCAAATAAAGGCTTTGCCCATATGGATGACATTCTTGATAGCGGGGTTGTTTTTACGGAGGGCAGGACCCTCGGCACACGCCCAAAAGGAAGTGTGGAAAAGCCAATCGGTGGGGTCTTTAATTCTCAAGAGCAGTGGCAGGGAGACTGGGCAGCGGAGTTAGCTCTGAGCATGGGGCATCCCAAGGTTTTTGGCTACTTCTACTATGATTGGCACTTTGAAAAGAATCAGTTGGCAAAAATAACTCCGCAGCAAGAGTTGCAACTGGTAGGATCGACTCGTTACGGAGTGGGGGGGCATGAAAAAATCCCACGCCGTTTCTATGTCTCGGGCTTGCTTTCAGAATTAGATCAACCGGGCGAGTGGTTCTTCGACTCAAAAACAAAACATTTATATGTGTGGCCTATTGGGCGCGAAGCGAATCTTGAAATAGGGGGTAATGGGAAGTTGATTCATTTTAAGGACGCGGAATTCGTTGCGCTTAAGGGTTTGGTTCTGGAAGGTGCAAAAGAGGGTGTCTTTATAGAAGGGGGCAAAAACGTTGTTATTGCGGGTTGCAAGCTCAGGAACCTATCCCGATATGGCATTTACTTGTCTGGGGGTCGAAGCCATCGCGTGCAGTCGTGTGATATCTATAATGTGGATGTGCCGATTGAGGCACGTGGGACAATGCCGAATGATTATGAGTGGGATAATTCGGGTGATTTACCTAAAATCATTCCAGATGCTTATACCATTACTAACAACCATATTTATAATTGCCGCAGTAATCGTGGGGTGCGCCTTGAGGGTGTAGGCATATTATTTTCGCACAATCTGGTGCACGATCTTCCGGGTCACGCTGTCTATTGGGGTGGAAATGATAACATTTTCGAATACAATGAATACTTCAACTTACTGAAAGAATTGGGCGATGGCGGGGTGACTTATACCGGAGCGCAATGGCACAGTCACGGAAATGAGCAGCGCTTTAATTTTACCCATCACATCTTTTCATTGCCCGGGGCGCATCCGGTCAATGGCTTCTATATTGACGACCTCGATCAAGGAGACCGAATCCATGGTAATGTATTTTTCAAAGTGGGTTACCGCAGTGTTATTTTCAACGGGGGTTCAGCCGTTGAGGCCACCAACAATATCTTTATTTCAAATTACATCAACGTCTACCAGACTGGTATATGGGGTGAAGGTTATAAGGAGAAGCGACCACTTTATGATGCCGGTCATTTAAAAAGAGGCGATAAGGTAGACTTCTGGTGGCGCACAGAACAGGTGGTCGGTCCGGGCGGATGGGCGCATGCTCCGTGGGACAAAGCTTACCCTCAATTTCAGCGAGCCATGGAGGCAGACCCTTACGCACCCCATTTCACGCTTATTGCCAGCAATTATGAAATGATGACTGAGAAAGATGCGATTTGGCTGCGAGAGGTGCCAGATGGTTCGGTAGATTTTGAGCCGATGTTGCCCATTCAGGCGGACGCTTTTGTTAATCCTTACGCTATGGATTTTTCCTTTAAGCCTGAGTTTGAAGGTGCTTCTGGGTTTGAGCGCATCCCTTTCGAGAAAATTGGACTGGTGGCGGACCATTATCGTCGCGACCCGCCAAACAAAGCGCGGTATCGAACGCAAGTTCGCCTCAAAAACTTATCGCGTTCATCATACGATCCTGAAGCCACTTACGATCCTAAGACCATGAATGACTTGCTTTACCCTTCACCTGCTTACCTGCGAGGCAAAGATTAAATTCATGGGGGAGGGTGGTCCTGTGCGTAATTACACTTTATTTTGGCGATGCGCTACCCCACCAGTCTTCATTAGGCACAAAATCAGGTCTAAGATAAGCGGCACTTCTTTTTTCTAACCAATCATGCACTTTGTTGGCATGATGCTCGAGGTATTCTTCCAATAGTTCAGTTTTAAAACGTGGGTCTCGCTGTGGCATTTTTGCACTGGTTTCATCGAGCCACCGATCGAGTTTCTTTCTTAGCTCTATAACCTGCTCGGGTTTTTTGGTTGCCAAATCAACACGCTCACCCATGTCAGTAAGGAGGTCGTAAAGCTCATCCCGACCATCCTCATGGTAGTGAATGAGTTTGTAATTCCCACTTCGAATGACGGAAGAGGGTTCACCACCCTGATTGCCGTAGTGGGGATAATGCCAAAAAAGATCCCGATCTGGAAGAGGTTCACCTCTCAGGAGCGGTGCTAGGCTAAGGCCATCCTTATGTTGTTCCGGTCGTGTCGGGAGGTTGGCTAATTCCAGCAAAGTGGGATATATATCCATATGAATAGCAAGCGCATCTGTAGTCGCATTTGAAAGCGCGTAGCCCGGCGCATGAAGATAGAAAGGCGCACGGGTACCACCCTCCCATTGGCGCCCTTTGCCGCCGCGTAAGGGAAAGCTACAGGTTGCATAGGCATCACCCGAGACCACGCCTCCGTTGTCGGAGGTAAAAATAACAATGGTATTTTTGTCCAATCCTGATGCTTTTAGTTGTGCCATTACGAGGCCTACGGCGTCGTCAAGGGTTTCCATCATCCCAGCATAAATAGGATTATCCTGGGCTGTTCGCACTGCACGTCTGCGGTCAAACTCAAAGCGGTCATTGTTTTTATGTAGCCCCATTTGCTCTGCTTTATCGCGATATTTTTTCCAGAGGCTCTGAGTTGTTTCCACCGGGGCATGCACTGCGTAAAATGATAGAAATGCTAGAAAAGGTTGGCTCTTAGCGCTTTTTATAAAGTCGGCAGTATCCTGCGCTAGGCGCAGGGTTAGGGATTCGCCCTCCGCGCCCGTGTCCATTTTGGGGTTTTTCCATGGACCAAAAAAACCGCCCCAACCCCCCGGACCGCCCGAGGATATCCCGCCAATATTTTTATCAAATCCATGGTCTTCGGGTAAAGAACCTTCCGCTCCGAGATGCCATTTGCCCGCAAAGAAGGTGGTGTAGCCAGCCTCCTTGAATGCCTCCGCTAGCGTCACTTCCTCTGCGGGTAAATTCCTCTGGTAAGTACTGGTTAATACGGGATAACGAGCCTTATTGCCGTAGCCACTCGCAGAGCCAATCCATTGTGTAATACCGTGCCGCGGAGTTGCTTTACCGGTCATTATACTAGCACGCGATGGGCTACAAACTCTGGAGGCGCAATATGCTTGATTAAAGCGCAAGCTGGATTGCGCTAGGAGATCAATGTGGGGGGTTTCATGAAATACACTTCCCTCGATTGCCAGATCAGAACGTGCGAGGTCATCGACTAAAAAAATTAGAATGTTAGGTTGTGTCTGCGTCTGGCAATAGAGGATTCCTGCTAAAAAAAGAAAGGGGCTTACTATGGAAAGGGGGTGGAGCATAGTGTTTGCTGGAACTGGTTAAATGAATTTAAGGATATAGATTTATAGAGCGGCTTCTCTTGAATTTTTCTTATTGAAAGGATTTTGAAAAGAGCAGCACGACGATGTTTTAGAAAAAGTTGATCATGAACGAGTGAACTTCGCAGAAGTTGGCTTCTCAGTCATTTATGGGGTCACGCCTTTTTTGAGGAGGAGGTTACCGTATTTAGCGGTCTCTCCGGTCATGACTATCGCGAAGGATTCTTGGGCGAGGTCGTAGAATTCAAAGCGGCCGACTCGTGCAATAGCGGGGGCCTGGGGGGCGTGTTTTTCGATGGCGGCACGGTAGTCGGTTTCAACTTTAAGATCGAGGGTATCGCCTTCGACGGCCGCCATCATGATGAGGGGATCGGGTACGTAGGCGTCGAGTTCAAAGAGGGGGAGGATGCCATTGAGGAGATCGGGTATGCTGAGTCCGTCGGCGCGGAGGATGTTTTCGTTGAGGGTTTCGCCAGGAAAATGGGCATCCGCAAGGATGATGGTATCGCCGTGACCCATGCGTGCGAGGGTGGCGAGGAGTTCGGGAGAGAGGAGAGGTGAAATTCCTTTGAGCATATTATTATGAGGTGGATTTTAAATAAGGTTCGATGGCGAGGGCAGCTTCGTTGTTTGTGACGAAAGCGTCGCGATCTTTTTGTTCGGCAAAGAGATAGAGGGCGTAACCGCCGTAACCGCCGCCACAGTATTTCGCCGCAAGAGCGCTGGCTTCCTCAGGCAAGGCTTGCATGCCTTCGTTGAGTTGGGTTTGGTAACTGATTTGAATAGCTTTCGCTAGTTGTTGGAGATCGTTATCATCAACGGCTCGGGCCGCAAGTTTACCCGCCGTTTCGATACGGTCGTAATCGCGTTGGATATCTACGGTGCTGGGGGTGTTGTGATCGGAGCCAGTATAGAGGAGCGCCATCTTTCCTTGGAGGAGTTCGCCGTCTCGTTTGAGTGCTAGCTCTGGTCGAGGACCACTTTTCCAGACGCAGAGTCCGGTTTCGGTAATAATAGCAGGATCCTGCCAGCCGACGCCAAGGTCGAGTTCGCTCAGGACCCCAGATTTTCCGTTAAGAAGAGCCCAAGCGCCGCTGCCGCCAAGTCCGGAACGTTTCTCGTATTGCCAGTCTTGTAGTGAAACGGTTGGGGAGACTGCACAATTAACGATAAAAGCGCCTTGGCGGGCAAAGCGAGGTACGTCGAGCCAGCCGCCACCAAAATCTACGCGAACGGGGGCGTGATCGGGGGCTTGAATCCACTTAACGATTCCGGAGGTTGAAACGGTTTTAAATTTGGGCGGGGTCTTTGGAAGTTTAATGTATTGAGTGCCGATTTCTTGACAGAGCGCCTTTTTGATTCCTTCGTGCTGATCATCTTCGGTGACCGCAAGAATATCGGGGCGGATGCGGCGAAAATGATCCTGAAAGTCGAGGCCAAGGGTATCGTTTTCTCCAACTAACGCGTCATCGACCACGGAGAGGTTGCGAAGGAGTTCGAGTTTATGTTCCTGCGGAAGAGAGGAGCGTCGTTCTTTATGCTGCCAAAGGACATCATCTGAAGCAAAACAAACGGTGAGGTGATCACCAAGGGCGCGGGCTTCGCTGAAGAATTGAATATGACCTGCGTGGATGATGTCGTAACAGCCAGATACAAATATTTTTTTCATAAGTTCGTTGGTATTATGAGCGATTATGTTTCCAGTCGAATCCGATGCTGTCGAGGAAAGCTTTGGCGAGGATTAAGTGCCCTGTTTGATTTGGGTGAACCCGATCTTCAGCGAGGGTTTCCGAGGGTCGATATTTTAGGTAGGTATCGAAGGCTGCCTGCGTGTCAACGAGATGAGCGTTGAATTTAGCAGCAAGTTTTTTAACGATGGACCCGTAAGTATCCATCATGGCGCGCATGGGATCGGTGGGCTTGCTCTCGATTAAGAACGGTGTAGCGAGTATTGGTTTTGTTTTCTTTGGAAGGTTTTGAAGGAGCTCGCGGTAGGTGGTTTCAAATTGCTCTGGTGTGACGGGGGTTAGATCGTCGGGGGTGTCGAATTGTCGCCAGACGTCGTTGATGCCGATCATGAAGGAGAGCCAGTCGGGTTTATATATCTGGATGTCCTTTTGCCAACGGTCACGCAGGTCCGTTACACGGTTTCCATTTATGCCAGTATTTAAGATGCGGATCGCAGTTTTAGGATAGCTAGATGCGAGGAGGCAATCGATTAGTTTGACATATCCGTTTCCTAAGCCAGAGCCTGCACCGAGCGGATAGGAGCGTCCGCAATCGGTAATGGAATCTCCGGTGAAGAGGAGGGTTTGTCCTGTTTTAATTTGGAGCATTTTTTCAGCGATACAATGGTCCGTAGGTCTGGCAAGCACGGAAGTCGGCTGCTTCAAGGTCGGCAGTGCCAAAGGCACGCCAAGCGCTGGGACGGAAGACGCGGGATTTCTCGATATTGTGCATATATACTGGAATGCGAAGCATCGCAGCGAGGCTGATATAGAGGTGTCCTACGTGTCCAGCCGTCATGACGCAGTGGTTGGCACCCCAACTGTTCATAACTTCATAGGTTGAGCTGAAGGCGCCCGAGCCCGTCAGGCGCGGAGCAAACCAAGTGGTCGGCCAAGTGGGATTCGTACGTTGATCAAGAGCATCATGTATGGCGTCGGGAAGATCTACGGTCCAGCCTTCAGCAATTTGAAGGCAAGGACCCAGACCAGCAGCGAGGTTTAGTCGAATCATCGTGGCATCCATGCCACCCTTAGTGCGGTAAAGAGTACTCATGCCTCCGCCAGGGAAGTACTCGCTAACGGATGGGTGCCAGGTGGTGTTTTTTAAGCTGGCATGCATTTCTTCATCGGTGATTTCCCAATGGGGCTTCATGGTGGGTTTGCCATCTGTGCCGGTCTGATCGCCGGTGCCGTCAAGGGCAGCGGGTCCGGAGTTAATAAGGTGTAGGAGTCCGTCTTCGGCGGCGCCCTTGAGTTGGTAATTGTTGGCAACGCGAGCTACGGCATCGGGACTCCAGTAGGTGCGAAGATCGGCGAAGATTTGGGCACTGTTGGTGAGAAGTTGCCCGAAGAGCATACCAGCTCCATTGAGGGCGTCGTTTTCGGTAGCAACGATGTAGGGTGGGCGTTTCCCATTCCAGTCGAAGGAGGTGTTGAGAATGGCTTCCATGAAGTCGCCGTTTGGGAAGTGGTCGGTCCATTGGCGCTGACCTTGAAAACCGGCTGCGATTGCATAGTGCCCCTGTGCTTGTTCGCCGAGTCCCATCTGGGCGAGCTTGGGGTTTCCGATCATGAGGTCGCGGGCGATGAGTGCCATTTTGATGGAATCCTCCCACTCCCTGTCGAGTTGTTTACGGCTGCGTTTTTGATCTTCGCTGTTGTAGTCGTCACCTTCGGGGCAATGAGCTTTGACCCACTCGAGGGCTTTTTTAAATTCTTCTGGGTCATAAGTGCCTTTGCTCATGCGTCCGACGAACTCAGTCATATCTATAGTTTCCAAGCGCATCCCGAGATGGTTTTCCCAAAAAGATGGGTCAACGACTGAACCTGCAATGCCCATGGAGGTGCCACCCATGGAGAGGTAAGCCTTACCGCGTATGTAAGCTACCACGAGGCCGGCGCGGGCAAAGTTGAGGAGTTTTTCGATAACGTCTTCAGGGATATGGGTATCACCTGCTTCTTGTACGTCTTCACCGTAAATACCAAATGCAGGGAGGCCTTTCTGGGTGTGTCCGGCAAGGGCTGCGGCGAGGTAAACTGCACCCGGTCGCTCGGTACCATTGAATCCCCAGACAGCTTTAGGACGATGGGGATCCATGTCCATAGTTTCAGAGCCGTAGCACCAGCAGGGTGTTACCGTCACACTGAGACCAACGCCGTCGCGTTGAAATTTTTCTTCACAAGCAGCAGCTTCAAGTACGCCGCCGATATTGGAATCTGCAATCACGCATTCTACTGGCGATCCGTCAAGGTTACGGAGGTGATCGGTGTAGAGATCAGCGAGGCTTTGTGCCATTGCCATGGTACTGTCTTCGAGCGACTCGCGCACGCCGCCAAGACGGCCGTCTATGGTTGGACGGATGCCTATTTTGGGAAATTTGAAGGGATAGTTTTCCATGGTTATTTTGATTTTAATTATCGTAGCGGTTTTGGTCGTGCGTGCTGATATATTGCAAAAATGGCATAAGCTGCAATGGCGATAAAACAGAGGATGGGTAGGAAGAAGGAACCGCGAACACCGGTGGTGCCCATAAAGGTTTCCATGTCCATAATACCTCCTTGGAGGCGTGGCATGAAGGCACCGCCGACAATGGCAAGAATGAGCCCAGCGGAGGCGATTTTCGCATCTGGGCCGAGTCCTTCTAAGGCAATACCGTATATCGTTGGAAACATAAGAGACATGCATGCGGATATTGCCATAAGGGAATAAAGCCCAGCCATAGCTTCTAGGTAGATTGCACCTAAGGTGGCAAGAATGGCTGCACCGGCAAGGGTAGCTAAAAGAATACTTGGGTTCACATATTTGAGGAAGAAAGTGCAAACGAAACGGCTTGAGAGGAAAAGAACCATAGCGCCGATGTTGTGGTTTTGAGCGGTGGCTTTGTCCATGCCGAGGGTTTCTTGAGCGTACTGGATAATAAAGGTCCAGCACATGATTTGAGCGCCTACGTAAAAGGCTTGGGCGATGACACCGCCTACATAGAGTGGATTTTTTCTAAGTCGGTGGAGGATTTCACGGAGGCTAGAGTGCTCACGTGCGTCATCCGCGGTAACGGTATCCGGGAGTTTAGAAAAGAGAAAAATAAAGAATACTCCAATAACGACAAAACCGATGACCTTATAAGGAGTGGAAACAATTTCTAAGTCGTGTTGTTGCAGTTCAGAATGCGATTTTCCAATAAAGGTGGTGAGCTCACCACTTTTATAATCGGCTAGGGTTTGCTCGAGTCCTGCTTCGGGGTGGGTAGCGACATATTCCGCAAGTAATGGGTCTTGGGCGCTTTCCTTTTGCTTTGCTTGGAAAATAGGAAGGACGTAATGTTCATTTTGTACAATGGCATTGTTGTTGTCCTTGCTTTGGTAGCCCTTAAAGTCGGTACGCAATTCTTCTACCTGTAAGTTAGATAAAATAAAGATACTAGCGACGGTCATGCCGGTGAGGGAACCGATGGGATTGAAAGCCTGAGCGAGGTTAAGTCTGCGGGTGGCGGTTTCAGTCGGTCCCATTGAGAGTATGTAGGGATTGGCGGTGGTCTCCAGGAAAGCCAGACCAAAGGTAAGGATATAGAGAGCCGCGAGGAAAAGGTTGAAGCTTGCCATGGAAGCCGCCGGCACACAAATCATAGCGCCGATGGCGTAAAGCGCTAATCCTAGTAGGATGCCTGCTTTATATGAAAAGCGTCGAATGAAGAGGGCAGCGGGAATAGCCATGGTTCCGTAACCGCCATAGAAGGCCATTTGAACCCAGCTGCTCTGAGCGTTGTTGATGACAAAGACATCCTTAAAGGCAGCGACCAATGGATTTGTGATATCGTTAGCAAAACCCCAAAGTGCGAACAGAGTGGTTACGAGGATAAAAGAGAAGCAGTATTTCCGTGGTATAACTGGCAATGATTTAGACATGGGGAGATGTGTGAATATAATTCTATCTGAAAAAGTAATCTGATGTTTATATATTAGTAAAATTACCGCTTGCGCAATAGTACTATTCATGACCACATATGGATATTATTGAACAACTTTTTTTGAAGGATGAAGAAGCTTGGCAAGGAACTGGAGTTATCGCCACAGATCAAACAAGGTCATTATGCAAATTTTTCTCGGGCTACGCAGAATGACACAGACATATTTATGGCAGGTTATGAGGAATGTGCGCCTGATTACCGCATCAAACGAGCAGAATTTCCATTTTGGATTATGGAGTTCATTGTGGGTGGAATCGGCTATTTTAAAAATAATGAAGCCATGCAGGTTCTGGGTCATGGGTCCGTTTTTTGTTATGGACCGGGGATGGGTTTTGAATTTTGGAATCAATCAGACCGGCCTTTTAAAAAGTATTTTTTGGTAGCAGGAAGTGATCGTTGTCCGGCAGCTTGGTTGGAGGCAGGCCTACGTTTAGGAAAAGTGCGCCAAATGCAGGCGGTTGCACCTGTTATAACGATTTTTGACCAGATTTTAAAGGAAGGAGAACTACGAGATGGACAGACACATTCGGTGATGCGTTCGCTGCATCCATTATTGTTGGCTCTGATTGAACGGCATCAAGGTGTTAATGAAAAAGAAGCGACGGGATCGCGAAAGGCCTATGAGTTGACAATGGCGGCACTTCAGCAGGATTACCGTAAGCTCAACAGTTTGGCGGATCTAGCCGAGCGCTCAGGATACAGTGGAGAATATCTGTGCCGTATTTTTAGAAAGTATCATGGCGAAACTCCTTACCGAGTGCTTACGCAACGGAAAATGACGGCAGCTTGGTTATTGTTGAGGGATAGACGCCTACAGGTTGGATCTGTGGCGCGAGAGATAGGTTTTGAAGATCCCTTGCATTTTTCACGGGTCTTCCGTCGAGTGATGGGTTGTGCGCCAAGTTTGGTCGGTCAAGGTTAAGATTACGAAGTAAGACTTTTTAATTAGGATTCAGGATGGTTTTATTTTTATAGCCATTCTGTTGTTTAAAGCTTTTTGAACTAATGGTAGCATTCGGTGAGCTGCTGAACGGTTTATTAAGGTACAAATTACTCAAGTCATGGAATGCGCAGATATGAAGTTATACTACATTCAAGTGACGGAGAAGGAGGGATTGGTTCTCCTTTGGGAAATCGCTTGGCGATCACACCTTTGTCTGTCCCATCTTGCTCGCTTGGCCTAAGGTGTCGAACCCTGAGGCTTTTCATCGCCTCTTTCTGGGCGTACTTTTGGCGACTTTGTGATAAAATGGCGGAGAAGGAGGGATTCGAACCCCCGGTACCGTTACCGGCACAACTGATTTCGAGTCAGTCCCATTCGGCCACTCTGGCACTTCTCCATTAGGGTTGCGATGTTGTGGGCGAGGGATTTGCTGGCAAGCTCGGAAGCTGACTGGTTAAGGATTTTTCTGAGAACTGCGGGCGCTCTTAATTTCTTTTTCACCACGTATGATACGGTACTTGCCTTCATAAAAGCGCACATAATCTTTGAGTTGTTGCTCTGCTTGCTTGTCAAAGATTTCGTCTTCAGCGAGGAAAAGTACGACATTTATGGACGGCACAGGTTTATCGTATTGGAGGTAGAGTTCCTCATTCAGTTCGCGGAAGTATTGGGTGATGTCTTTAGAATCAACATCGGGGTAGGGTCGGTGTCCGGGGTGACGCGTATTCCATTTGAGTCCTAAGTCATTGTAGGCACTGTATACGCCCCATCTGCGATCGATAACGCGGGGCGGTTGTCCTTTGGCTTTACGTTCGGCGTTGATGCGATTGAGTTCATTGCGGATACGCTGCTCCATCTGTGGCACTTCTTGTTCGTGCTTGGTAAGTTGTTCTATGTACGCACGGGAGTTTATTTTTGTCTCCCATGCTTCTTCTTCTTGGGGATTCATTTTGCGGCGAACAGATTCAAAACCACGATGATAACCCGTTATGAAGAAGATGGTATCGATGCCTTGTTCGAGGGCATACTGAGTTATAAAAGCGGTTTCGTTGCCGCGGTAATGCAATGTTAAGAAAGGTTGCAGGTATTCATCTTTGAGAGCTTTTAAAGTGGGCTTGGCGGCGCGGTAGTTACTTTCTAGTCCAGGGTTATTGGCATTGGAATTAATGGGCGCAATCCATTTGACCAGTTTGCTATGAGAATCGGAACTAGCGGTTACCAAATTTTTTTGGAAGAGCAACGTCTTGGTGCGATCTTGCAACATGACATTAAAAAGGGTTCCAGCACTGAGGTTACCAACCCTGTCGGTTATTTCATCTTTGATGAGTCGGTAGCTATTGAGCCCGCCTTTTTTGTCGGTCAACATTTGTCGGTTGGTATCAATTACGAAAAGAATACGCTCGGCACGGGCTTTTAGTCCGAAGACGTTGACCTGTGAGGAACCGAAGTCGAGTTTCCCGCGGCCAGTCCCCATTAGATTGGAGGCACCGCCAAAGCCACCGATACCAGCATTAATCGTAAAGGAATCGCTTTCGCTGGGGAGATCAACTGCAATATCTGCCACGGCAATGTTGCCGACTTTTTTCATACGCAGGTCTCGCATGGGTTTGATTTGAGGCTTTGGTTTGATTTCAACTTTGACCTCGGGTGGAGGTTTTTCTTCGTTAATTTCTGGCGGTTCTTCAAACTGGGCCTCATCGGGGATTATGTATCTGACAACAGTAATGCCACCAAGAACGAAGAGTCCTAAGACGTGAATGGCTGCGCTGACCACCAATACTTTGACGAGCATGGGGTTCATTTTGCGGCTTTTTTGTTGATTTATCATTTAAGTAGGATGCACGCAAACTATTGATTATAAGCGGCAAAGGAAACTTTTTTAACTTTAGCTTTGGCGCAGGCGTTAAGGACATCGACGGCGCGCTGGTGCGGTGAATCTGGGTCAGCATGAATTTTTACGACCGTCTCAATACCGGCGCGATCGGAGGATTGTTTGAGGCGGCTAAGGGTTCGAGTAAAGCGTGGCATATCGCGGTCATCAGCTCCATCCATGGGGGCTCCATTCAGGAGGATAAGACCGTTAGGATATACATCGACGATGTGTTCACTGGGCAGTTGAAGATCTTCGGCGGGGGGAGTATTGCTGGGGAGTCGAATGCCGATGTCTGCTTCTTGGGTCAGTGGTAGAAACATAAAATAAATGAGAAGCAAGAAGACCACGTCGATCATGGGCGTGATATCGACTTTATCTTCGGACTGAAGGATGGGGTTGACTTTACTCATGGCTAATCCTGAGAAGAGGCAAAGATGAGGTCAAAGATTCCGGCTTGGGCGCAGGCATCCATGACTCGGTTGACGTAGCGGTGCGGGGTTGTGCTGTCGGCGCGAAGATAAAGTTTTAGCCCTGGGAGTTCTTCGCGAGTTTTTGTGAGCGCCTGAGGGAGCGTTTCGTAGGTTTCTGAAGCGGCGCCGTAGAAAACCTCTCCATCGGCATTGACGGAGATATACTGGCGCTCGCCAGGATCTTCTGGAATAGTCGCTTCTTCAGCGGTGGGCAACTCAAGTTTTACTAACTCGGCGCTGATAAAACTCATCAGCGTCATAAAGAAGGCGATCAGGAGAAAGACCACGTCGATCATCGGAGTGAGTTCAAACTCCGGATCGGCATCATCTGGGGTCCATAATTTCATATCAATAAATGGAAGTGGTAAGGTTTTAAGGCTGGCTGGCGGCTTTAGTGAGGGTGAACTCGATGTCACCAACCACACGAGCGGTACGAGAGGTGATTTTTCCGTATTTGTTTTTGAAGTAGAAGAAGAAGAACATGGCAGGAATTCCAACAATCATACCCGTGGCAGTGGTAATGAGAGCTTCAGAGATATTACCAGCCAGAGCTTGTGCGCTACCTGCGCCTTCTGCTTCGATTACATTAAAGGCTTTAACCATACCAGAAACCGTACCGAGCAGCCCTACCATGGGAGATAGCGAACCAACCACGCTTAGGTAGTTGATGTAGACGAATGGGCCTGCGAGTTCCTCGGAAGAGGCTTCTTCGATAGCTTCCTTGATGGGTTCAGGATTATATTTATTGAGATCAACACGGTTGAGTCCAGCGGCGATGATATTGGTGGCAGGGGCAGGATTTTCTTCACAGATAGAGCGAGCTTTGTCTAGGTTGAGTGCTTCAACGGCTTGATCGATTTCCAGGAGGGCTTCGGTTTTAAGGATGACTGAGGGCCGCACTGCCATGTAGTTGTAGCCGATTAGGGCAAGGCCCGCGATGGAGAAAAAGGTGAGGGGGTACATTGCCCAACCACCGGCTTTGAATTGATCGATCAGGGTCTTGCTGTTTGTTAACTCTGCTTCATCGGCCAGGTTTACTTCAGCGACTTCGGTTGTAGCGACTGCATCTTGGGCAAAGATGTTATTTGGAGTCAGCCACAGAGCCAAAATAACCATGCAGGTCATGCCAAAAATAGAGTAAAGGTAGTTTGGTTTGAGTGTTTTCATAATTATAGGTGATTAAAATAAGCGTACGATATTGTTAATGTAAGCTAAAGGGCTTGTTCAGTTTTAGGTAAGGCGTTTAAGGCTTCGTTTGTTCGTTTTGCCCAAGGGGATGCAGGGTAGAGGGCAACGATTTCAAGCCAAACATTTTTAGCGGCTATTGGTTCTTGAGCGCGTAGGTAGCAATCGCCGATGAGGTAAAGCATTTCAGGTACCCAGGAGTAAGAAGTCTGGGCGCGAACGAATCCACGCGTTAAGGTATCGAGCGCTTCATTGTAGTTTCCAAGGCGATGCATTCGGGAACCATAGAGGAGTTTGTAAAGTGAGAAGAGTGGGTCATTTGGTTTCGGTTCTTCAATGCTATTGATGAGGGGGGCAGCCTCTTCTAATCGGTTCGCTAAAATAAGGCTGTAAGCATGCCAAAGGTCGATGTTCCTCTTGGCAACTGGATCAACTACTTGCTGAATTGTGCGGTACAGGGGCACAACTGCGTCGTAATACCCAGCGCCTCGCAGGGCATCTGCGACTTCGATGAGTGGGCTTAAGTTTGCGGAGTAATCACCTTGGACTGGCAGTAATTTAGCGACACGAGCAAGGCTCTCAAAATCCTCTACTTCTTGGTATTTGAGGAGAAGGCTTTGGGTATTTTCGGAGTATTTAAAATCAACTTGGTCAAGCTCAATGCGTTGAATGAGGTCTTCTGCTTCGGCAAGTTCTCCTGCGTTGATAAGCGATTTTATGAGCAGGCGCACGGGTTGATGTAGTTGGATGAAACTTTCGGGGACGCGGTGAAATTTTATAAGGGGGTATACTTTTGGGCGGAGTCGTTTTGCTGCGCCGAGATGGTTTCCGCTGTCGATTAGCTGGTATGCCTGGGGCAAAGATTTGATTTGAAAATTGAGCGTTTTAACCATGCTTTCGCTCACGGGTTGGGAAACTTCTGCGATACTAGAGCGGCCATCGCGGTCGGTCATTTTTAATTGAGCTACAAGCATATTATTGCGGTAGGCTACAAATTTAAGCATCTGCCGATTGCCGTTATTATTTTGCTCAATGAAGACGGGCTCATTACCGAATTGCTTCCAGTAGGGATTCTCTGCGCTCAAAACAAAGGGAACCAGTAAGGTGAATAGGAGCAGGCCAACGGGATAATTCGACAAGAGCGATTGGCGGAGTGTTGCTGGCTGAAAATGAGTCATTTTTGAAAATTAAATAGAGTCGTATTTTTCTTGAAGGCTGGCATAGAGTTCGCTTGGGATGTTGCCTATGAGCTGATCTAAGGCTTCACTGAGCGTAAGTTTGGCACCTTGGGGGTCGTTGAGTTTTAACAAAGCGTCTGCATCTGCTAAGTATGCTTGTGCGGCCACTTCGGGGAAATTGGAATAGCCCAAGAAGGTGCGCTCGAAAAATCCGTGGGCTTGTTCATGCGCTTCTTCAGCCATGTAGGCAGTACCAATTTGTAGAAGGGCACGAGCGTGAGCGATGCCACGCCAGTCCGGTACGCGTAGGATATACTGGTATTTTTCACGCGCTTGATCTCCTTTGCCAAGTTGGCTGAGTAACTCGCCTTGACGCAAGATTACTGCCGGTATTTGCGGGGAACCTGGGAAAGAGGCCTCAATGGATTCTAAGTGCTGTAAGGCAGTCTTCAGATCTTGGTCGCCGACCCGAACATCAGCTAGACGAAGGTGCGCAACAATAGCAGCATCATCAGAGGGATAAGATTTGAGTAGCTGATTCCAGGTTTTTTCAGCAAAATTGATGTCCTTTGAACGTTTGTAATCGGCAACATAAAGTAGGAGGCGAGGGCTGAGTTTTTGAGTAAACTCATCGTCATAGGGTTTTATAGGAGCGAGTTCTTTTCCTCTACGGTAAAGACCCATCAACATACGGCACTCGGCAACACGATCTCCGTTAGCTTGGAAACGTTTGAGAAGTTCGCGGTAAAGCATTTCGGGAGTCTTTTTTGGGAAGCCTGCTAATTCTGATCGATAGTCTGGTACCATCGACTCCATTGGGCCAAGGTCGTCCATGAGCTCAATTGTGAAGTTAGGATGGTTGCGCAATTTATTGTAGAGACTTGGGTCGATTTCTTCATCGTAATAGAAGACCTCAAATAGGGCGCCGCGGTCAGCCAGCATCGTTTCCCGGAAAGCAAGGTCGTCGCGCATTTGGTCGAGGAAGGCTACCGTACGGGTGAGGCGCTTATGGTTAAAATAGTATTTTTCAGCGTAGTTCTCAATGAGTGCGTCTACCCCTTGATTAGAGGCATTTCCAGCGAACTGCTCGATGGTTTTGCGGTAGAGCGCAAGCATGGCGTTGGGTTGATTTAGGAATTCGTAGGCGCGCCCTACTTGTAGGTAAGCATCGGTGAGGCGACCGGATTCACCAAAACGTTCGGCATAGGTTTTAAAATGCTGTAACATGCCGGCATAGTCGGCTTTGGCTTCTAGGATGTCCCCAATTCGAAAAGCTACTGCGTCGTGCATCGATTGAGACTGGGTTTTTTCATCCGCCTGCCTGAAATAAGTGAGCGCTACTTCAAAGTCACCCGCGATACTTTCGATTTCACCAAGAAAGTAGAAGGCTTGGTCTAAAGAGGGACTTTTTTGGTATTTTTCAGTGAAAGAAAGGAGGGTCGTGCGAGCATCATTGTATGCTTCAACATAGAATTGGCAGATGCCCTTACGAAGGGTGCTGTCCTCTGCATAGAGGCTAGTGGGGTATTGTTCAAGGAGCTCGGAAAAATTATCAAGAGCAGGTTGAAATTCTGTGAGCTGCAGATGTGCAAGTCCTTGCCAGAAGTAAAGTCCATCAGCGAAGGTAGGATTTGTGTGCATTTTGCGCCAGCGGCGGCACTGCTCAATGATTTCCGGCAGAAGATCTCGCTCGATCATGTAACCGCTCCAAAGAGCAAGGAAATTGGAGGAGAAGGGGTCACTTGGAAAGCGATTAAGGAAGTCGACGACAACCTCAATGAGTTCTTCAGTCTGTTTTAATTTCTGAAGCTTATCAACAAGCCCGGCGGTTACGTCTGAGTAAAAATCGCCCTCCGGGTACTGGCTGCGGTATGAGCGCCCAAGCTCCAAAAGAACAGAATCCTTGTTTACTTTATTAGCACCTGAAAAGGCTGCGTAATGAAAGAATTCGCTTTGCTTGTCGTCGGGGTTTTCCTTGAGGAGGTCATAGAACATCCAGAAGGATTCGTAGGGACGGTTTGTTTTAGAAAAATTACGTGCACGGCGCACAAGGAGTTCGTTGCGCAGTGTCGGCAAAGCTCTGAGTTTAGAGAGGGTGTTTTCTAAAACCTTAATTTCTTGTTTTAACTCAATAATGCGGTCTGAGTTTCGCTTGAGTGCTTCGTAGGTCTCAATGCGTTTGGTTTTTTCGGTAAGATTTTGCTCGTGAAACTCAATCATCAAGTCGGTTGTTTTGATGAGATTAAGCAAGATGGAAGCATCAGAAAGGCGCGCCTCGTTGTTCATCGTGTCACTTGCTTTGAGCAGTGCTACATTGATGCGAGGCTGGTAACGAGCATCAAATTCTTTTGCGAGATAGGGCAAAAGTTCCATCGCTGCATCCAGTTGTTTGGCATCGAGATAAGCCTCAAAACTAGCGGCAGCCGCCAGGCCGCGATCATTAACGGATCGTGCGGTTTTGCTCAATCGGTTGAAGTAAGGGAGTCCTTCGCTTAATTGATTTTTATAATAGAGCGTTTGGCATAAATCTTTTAGGACTTTGTTTTCTTCTGAGTAGCTGAGATTGATAGAAGCTATTTTGCCAGAGAGCAGGGCTTTAATGAGTTCAACAGCTTCATCGGTGCGCTTTAAAACGCGGAGAACATCAATGCGCTTAAGCGTGGCTGCTTTTACATATTTAGAATCAGGGTAATCGTTTTCCAGTCGATCAAACCAAGAAAGTGCTTTACTGAGCTCGGCATCAGATCCGGTAGTGGTAAAATTTTGAATATAGGCAGAACCAATCAGGAAAACGGGGTAGTCGATTTCAACGTCTGAATCAGGTGCACCTTCAACGCGCTTTACCAACTCTTGTAAGATTGGAAGGGCGGCAACTAGGTTTCCGTTAGCAACATACGCAGATGCCTGTGATTTAACCTCCGAAAAAGCCATTTGGGCATATTCCTGAGAATGAAGGCCAGGCAAGCTAAGAGTGAGTGCTAGAAGAGCTAAAACTTTAGTAGGGTGGGGAATCATTTTTTGCTCGAAAGAATAGCAAAGGTTATAAATTAGAGAGTATGCCTTTTCTGTAAAGGCTATTTGGAGAATAATAAGGGATCTCTTCGGCGAGTGATCAACTTTTACTTGGGAAAGCTTCTACGGCGGTCTCCCAGGCTACAGATTTTTTGGCGAGCTGTTCCGCAATTTCTGCGGCACGTCGATTAATTTTGACCGCAATTCCAGCGTCTTCGTATGTCTTGGGATCTTCTAGTTTTAGGGAAATTTCTGCCTGTTCTGCTTCTAGTGCAAGCATTTCTAATTCAAGGGTCTTGATCTTATGCTCCTGTTTTTGTCGAGCTTGGCTGACTGCCTGACGTGCCTCCGCTTCTCGTCTTCGTCGTTCCTTTGCGCTGACTTTTGTAGAATTTTCATTTGCCCTCTGCTCGGGCGGTCGAGCATTAGCCAATCCTGCGATTAACCCACTTTTTTCAGAGGTGAGACCCGATTTATTGAGGTAGTAATCATAATCGCCTGCATAGGGGGTAAGTTTACCAGCATTGATATGGAAGGTGCGATTGGCGATCGCACGGATAAAGTGAACATCGTGACTGACGAAGCAAATGGTTCCGGCGTAGTCGCGAAGGGCTTGAATCAGGGCGTCGATACTGGCGAGGTCAAGGTGGGTGGTCGGTTCGTCAAGTAAAAGAAAGTTAGGTGGAGCAAGGAGAAGTTTCACAAGGGCGAGTCGGCTTTTTTCGCCACCGCTGAGCACTTCGACCTTTTTGTAGACATCGTCACCACGAAAAAGAAAGGCGCCGAGGAGATTGCGGACTTCCTGGTCGCTCAATGGGCTATTCATGCGTTCACGAGCCTCATCTAAAACAGAGCGCTTGAGGTCTAGTACTTCAACGCGTTGTTGCGAGAAATAGCCGATAGAGACATTGTGACCTCGTTCGCAGAGTCCACCCTGAATGGGTACGAGGTCTGCTAGGATTTTCAAAAGGGTGGACTTGCCCGCACCGTTGGGTCCGACTAGGACGATGCGTTCACCTTTTTCAATACGAAGGTTGAGCGCATCGTACACAAGGTGATCGCCATATGCTTGACGTACATTTTCTAGTGTTGCGATGCGTTGACCGCTACGAGGTGGTTGAGGAAATTTGAAGTGGATACCGCGTTCCTCAGTTTCAGGCGCTTCGAGGCGTTCCATTTTTTCCAGTTGCTTGAGGCGGGACTGAGCCTGAGAGGCTTTGTTGGCTTTGGCTCGAAAGCGGGCAACAAAAGTTTCTAGGTGAGCAATTTCACGTTGTTGGTTAGCGTAAGCAGCGGCGTATTGTGCGTCTCGATGGGCCTTTTCGCGGAGGTAGTCATCGAAATTACCTTGGTATCGATGGAGGTTTTTGTGGCGGATTTCGATGATGCCATTACAGATATTATTGAGGAAAGCTCGGTCGTGTGAGATCGTAAGAATTGCGCCGCGATAGTTTCTTAATTGTTCTTGAAACCAAGTGAGGGTCTCAAGATCGAGATGGTTGGTTGGCTCGTCTAGCATTAGGAGGTCTGGCTGCATAACAAGTAGTCGGGCAAGATGTGCGCGCATGACCCAGCCACCGCTCAATGTATGAGTGGGTTTTTCAAAATCGCTCTCTCGGAAAGCAAGCCCAGCGAGGATGCTTTTAGCGCGTGCTTCTAAAGAATGTCCTTCGTGTTCGATAAATTGCTCGGTTGCATCGATTCGTTTTTGAGAATCGGGATTGGGGTTTGTGCGCAGAATATCATATAAGGCAGCAATTTCAGGGGTTATTCCGGCGGCGAGCTCGAGGATAGTTTCATCTCCACTGGGAACACTTTCTTGAGGCAGGTAGCCGATTCGAACGCCGCGTTCTATTTCGATGCCACCGCTGTCAGACTCTATTTGTTGAAGGATGATTGAAAAGAGGGTAGTTTTTCCTGCAC
Organism: Opitutia bacterium UBA7350; assembly: GCA_949524905.1. Taxonomy (GTDB): domain Bacteria; phylum Verrucomicrobiota; class Verrucomicrobiia; order Opitutales; family Coraliomargaritaceae; genus UBA7445. Next base: position 183,971 of record CATINC010000017.1, read on the forward strand.
CGTTAGGCCCAACTAGCCCAAGGCGCTCACCGTAATTCATCCGAAGGGAGAGCTCCTTGAAGAGGAGTTTGTGGCCGAAGCCTTTGCTGACTTTGTTGACAGTGAGCATATTATTATAGATGCATACGGAGACTTGCTAGATGGGCAAGGTACGTATTCTTATATCTTACATGAGCAGTGAAGGCAGGACGCAATCTTATCTGTTGAGTATTTGGTATCAACCGAGCCGTACTTTACGGGGATTACGGAAGAGTGGTGCTGGTCACGGGGCGGCCTTGTTAGTGGCTGGAGTATTTGGCTTTTTTAATAGCGCACGCATCTATCTTGGCGCCGAGGAGAAATCATTCCTGTGGCTATTTCTCGGAGTTTTTATTGGTATTGGGATGTTGTATTTAATGGCGCAATTGGTGCGGAATTTTTCGCGTTGGTTTGGTGGGCAAGCTAATTGCCGCATTGTCCGAGTGGGTTTGGGTTTATCGCTATTACCCTGGACCTTGCTTTCGGGCGTATTGCTTTACTTATTGATGGTAGAAACGAATGCAGAACGCCTGCAAGCTCTCTTGCCTGTGATAATGATCGGTTTTATTTACGGCTTTATTATTCTATTACTGTCTGCACGGTCTGCGCTCGAGGTGTCGCCTTTGCGAACCTTTGCTTCGCTTATGCTTGCAGGCTTAGTGGCTTTTTTCTCAATTACTTTTGTGCTTAGTTTTTTTGTCAAACTCTGAGCGCAAGAGTTCTCGCGATGTTACAATATCTCAAAATCTCCAATTTAGCTTTACTGGATTCAGTCACGCTTGAAATTGACGCTGGTTTTACCGCAGTCACGGGAGAGACAGGCGCGGGTAAGAGTGTTTTACTGGGAGCATTGGGTATGCTTTCAGGTGGCCGAACCGACAAAGGTAAGATTCGGCAAGGGGCAGATTTACTGGAGGTTGAAGCGGCTTTGTATTTTGAGGATGCGGAATTAATGAATGCGCATTTATTGGACTTAGAACTTTCACCTTGTGAAGATGGGGTGCTTGTTTTGCGCCGAACGATTCATCGCAGCAAGATGCCTAAAATCCAAATCAATGGTTCTTTGGCAACGCTCTCGCAATTACAGGCATTAGGGGAAATGTGGATTGATTTCCATGGTCCGGGTGAACCACAAAAGTTGTTTAAGGAACGGCACCAATTGCGTATGCTGGACGCTTACGCTCATCAAGGTGTGGCACTGGCGGAATATCAGGAATGTTACCATGCATGGCGTGCTGCTTTAAACGAAATTGAGACCCTTGAATCAAGTGATCGCTTGGATGAGGGGGCGTCTGATTATGTTCGCCAGCAAATTGTGCAGATGGATGCAGTCGATTTAAGCGCGGAATCAATCGAGGCTTTGGAGCGTGATTTTAGTCGGATGTCGCAAGCGCAAGCATTGATTCAGTTAGCGCGACAATGCGAGGGCGCAGTCAATGAAGAAGATGGGCTTGCGGAACGCTTGAGTCGCTTGGTCGCTCAGACGCAAAGATTAGCGGAGTTGGATTCGGATTCGAAATCTTTATCTGAGCGAGCGCATAGTTTGCAGCTGGAGTTGCAGGATTTGGGTGAAGAGATTGGACGCATGGCGAGTAATTTTGATTATGATACCGAGGCCATTGAATTAATAAATGAACGGATGCAATTATGGCAGGAATTGCGGCGGAAACATGGCGGGACGATTGAGATGGTGCTGGCAAAGCGCGAAGCACTCGCAAAAAAGCTGGCAGTACAGGATGATTTGGAGGGGGTATTGAATGAGCGCCGCGCTGTTGCCGATAAAATGGAGGGAGATTTGCGCAAACGCGCAAAAGCTATAACTGCGAAGCGTACGGTAGCGGCAAAGGCACTGGGTAAAAAAGCAAAGTCATTGTTAGGGGCCCTTGGTTTCAAGAAGGTACAGCTTGCGATTGAGATTATTCCGCTTGCAGCATTGGCGGATTGTGGAGATTGCGCATGTCGTTTCATTTTTGCGGCGAACGCGGGTCAGGAAATGCAACCGCTCAACAAGATTGCATCGAGCGGTGAAACAGCTCGGGTAATGTTGGCGCTAAAAACAGTCTTAGCAGAAGCGGATGCGACGCCACTGTTGGTATTTGATGAAGTGGACGCAAATGTGGGTGGTGAAGTAGGTCGAGCGGTGGGTGCTGAATTAGCTCGGTTAGGTAAAAAACATCAGGTTTTTTGTGTGACGCATCTGCCGCAAGTTGCTGCCCAAGCACAGCAACATTTTCTTGTAAGCAAGATACAGGATTTGAATTCAACTGCAGTTGAAATTGGACCAGTTCACGGAAAGCAGCAGGATCGAGTTGATGAGTTGGCTCGGATGCTTGGAGACCGCAACTCAGACTCCGCAAGGGTGCACGCAAGGGAATTGCTAAGAAATTGATGTGCAGATCTTAATTTTGAGCAGTCGGGATGCCGTGCTCTACCAACTCACTAGCAAGGCCATTCATACGAATCATGGAGTTGTTGTATTTGAGGAAGTTGGTTGCCTGCTGTAAGATGGAGTCTTCGGTCGTGATTTCAGGTATTTCAAGCTCGGCAAGATAAACAAAGAGGCCAGATGAACCTGTTTGTAGCATTGGAGAAAGTTCAGCTTCCTGTAGATCTGCCGCCGCTTGAAGAGCAGTTCGGTTGAGTGTTTCTGGAGCCTCAAATAATTTGAAGCTTTGATATGTTTCAACGTTAAGCCCAAGTTTAGCCGCAGCTTCTGTGAAGTTTGCCCCCGAAGCGAGTTCAGCTTCTAATTTTGCCCCAAGGTTGATGCCGTGCTCATAAAAGAGGCGACGTTTCTCCTCGGCAGCATGATTTTCTTTTACCTGTTTGGCTACAGTCTCAAACGGGGGGAGTTCTACGGATATTCGGTCTTGGTATATGAGGACGGCATAACCTTCATCAAACGAATGCGGGTCGGAAAAATAACGGGCATCACTCAAGGCAAAGGCACTGTTCAGCATGGCTGAGGGTAATTCACGTGACCCAGTATCGGAAATACTGAATGCTTCAATTGGTATAAGGCTCAGTCCGGTCGATTTAAGGGAATCATCAAATTCAGGACTCTCTTTGAGGATTGCTTTATTGTAGAGTTCGTAAGCAAAATTTTGAGCTGTTTCATTGGCAAGGCGATTGGCTTGAGTTTTGCGCAGATCGATTGCTACGGCATCGCGAACATCCTCAAATTTAACTACTGGGATTTCCGCACCGGGGTCGCTTTTTGGTCGTTCAGTGAGATAGGCCTCTACGAAGCGGGCTCGATTTTTAATGAAGTGCTCGCGTACGTTATCTTCTTCAAGTTCGCCTATTTGTGGGAGGAAGGAATCGGCTCTAAAATGCAAGTAGCTTGCTTTGATGCGCTCTGGGGTTTCATAGCGGTCTGCATTTTTATGGTAGAAATCTTTTAATGCTTCTTCTGGGGCTTCGATTTCCGGATCGAAGTCAGCGTAATCAATGCTAGCGGTATTAAGAGTGTAGCTGGATTGGTATCTTTGAGCCTGCAAACGTGCATCTTCTTTAAAGAAATAACCCGGACCAGCAAGGGCACTGGATATTTGCTCTATGCGGTAATCTTCTTCAAGAACACGAACTAGGATATCTTCAGGAAGGATTGGGTTGCTATCGATCGTATCAAGGAAGCGAGTGAGGCGATCGCGATCGAATTTTCCGGAGGGATTGTTAAAGAGTGGTTTTTTACTTAAATAAGCACGGATTTGCTCTTGGTCGGGTGTCGGGATGCCAATGTCGTCTGCTAGAGAAAGGATAGCGATCCGTGAGAGCATTTGGTTGCTAAGCTGTTGTTGGTCTGAGCTTTTGATTTGATTGAGTTCGTTGCTCAAAGAGAGGCGTAAGCCGATGGGGCGCATCTCGCGTTGGGAATTTAGATCGTAGCCATAGTAATCCATGGCCTCATAGTTGGAGCGATTAGTGGTGCACCCGGGGGTGTTGCCGATGGTGCCTACAAAAGCGACAATTACGACTGCAAGAAGCGTGATAAAAATCCAGCGTCCGTGGCGGATCAGGTGATGTTGTATCCAAGAAATCATGATAAGGGGTGGTGTATCAAAGTTGCGAACTTAGGAGTGGGTATTTAGCTGTCAATCTCTTGCTTGATCCTTCGCATCTATATTAGGGGCTTCGCATTTAATTATTTGCAGGAGGCTAGGTTGGTTTTGTGGGTTTGAGCTCCATTGGTTCATATCCTCAAGGTATTGTTTCACGATAGGAAAATCCTGCGTAATATATTCGAGGCCTTCGTTATTACCATAGAGATCACAAGCTATCTTAAAGCTTCCTAAGTTTATATTTTCTAAGGGTTTACCAAGTTGATAGCAATATTCATCAGAATCCTTTCCGGACGTTTGATAGACGAAATTGAGGTATCCCATTTCGCAGAGGTGGCTAATACTGGAGTTGAAGATATGGGATGGGATCCGCAGTTTTAGTTGTAGCTCGGTACTCGTTAAGGCAGGTTTGCCGCTTTGGAATTGGCGAGCAACCAGTACCAATATGGCAAGAGAAATTGACTCACGGGTACGCTGGCTCGTGCGCTGCCAGGCACTTTCATTCGTTAATTGGTTTGCGTTCTGAATGGCATAGGTAATCTGGCCTCCGTAAAGTATGAGTAACCAGAAAATGTACAAGCCCAGCATGAGTACGATGATGATTCCCACAGAGCCGTACAGGCTTTTGGTCTCAACAACTCGCTGAAAGTATAAAAAAGATAGCAATTGGTAGATATTCAGGCCAGCGGCAACCAAGGTAGCTCCAATAAAGGCAGGCTTCCAGCGCACGCTTGTATTTGGAATGAAGCGATAAAAAATTGCGAGTGCTAGAATGAAGATAAGGAGGGCTATTAAAGGCAGTGAAAATTGAAAGATGGCGGCAAGAGTTTCACCAAAAGGCAGTACTTCCATGGCACCAAGGATGGCGTTTGCGGTTATGATTGTGAGAGCGGCAGTGCCCAAGACAGCGCCTAAGCTAATAAAGGTCCAGTAAGTCACAATACGGTCGGGAAGTTTGCGACCTTTTGCTACGCCCCAGATAGTATTGAAGGATTTTTCAATGGAGATGAGCACCTGTATGCCCACGACCAGTAGTAAAAGTGAACCTATAATTCCGATGGTTCCTGATAAAGCACGTTCGCTGAAATTATTAATCAATTCCAAAACTTCAGGTGCGATTTCAGTTGGGCCAGCTTCGCAAGTAGGTGCACCATTTCCCAAGGCAACTTGTGGAGCCGCAAAGGTAATCGCTTTGCTGATGGTCTCGACAACAACGCTGTTGCTTGTTTCTGAGAACGCTCCACTGGAGTTGATGTCTTTTTGGAGCAAAAAGCCGGATATCATTATACTAAAGGCCACCAAAGGGCCAATACCAATCATACTGTAAAAGGTGAGCGCAGCGGATTGAACAGGAAGTTGGTTTCGTTTTTGACCCTGCCAAGTAAGGATTGTAATCCTAAGGAGGCGAAATATAAATCTACGGAAAGGCCGACCCTGTTCTTTTTCGATCAGCCATACTTCCCGAAAAATCCTTCTGATTTGTTGGCTCAAGGGAAAGTGAGCCGCTTTTTTTGAATGATCTTTCATGTAGTGGTTTTTAAAAATTTTAAGTTTTGAGCATAGATAAAATTCTGATTTGGGCAATACGTATGTCGGCGCAAAGGCTCGCTTTACTTAATTCAAGATAAACAAGGGTTTTCGTTGCAAAATCAGCACTCACAAATTTACTCAATCAATTCTATGAAAATTCTTATTGCAGATCGTATTTCTCCCATTGGTGTGGATCTCTTCAAGGCCGAGGAAGGTTTTGAAGTTATTGAGGCCTATGGTTCCAGCCCTGAACAGATCCTCGAAATCGTTGGCGATGTCGATGCGATTGCGGTCCGCTCCGATACCAAGGTAAATGCCGAGGTCATTGCAGCCGCTCCCAAGCTCAAGGTTGTGGGTCGTGCTGGGGTGGGGGTTGATAATATCGACATCGAAGCTGCTACTGATCGGGGTGTGATTGTGATGAACACCCCCACTGGCAACACCATTGCTACCGCAGAGTTGACCTTTTCTCATATGTTGGCTGGCACGCGACCGATTGTACAGGCTTGTGCCCGCATGCGTGCCGGGGGTTGGGATCGTAAGAAGTTTACTGGCACCGAGCTAAACGGAAAAACTTTGGGTGTGCTTGGTTTAGGTCGCATCGGCGCGGAAGTCTCAAAACGTGCAATGGCTTTTCAAATGAAGGTCTTAGCATACGATCCCTACCTGACGGAATCTCGCGCAAAGAGCTTAGGGGTTCAACAAGCCACGCTCGACGAAGTGATTGAAAATGCAGATTATATCACCGTCCATATGCCCCTTACTGGGGACACCAAGCACATGCTCAATGCAGACGCATTTGCCCGTATGAAAGATGGGGTTCGTATTTTTAATTGTGCCCGTGGGGGTATAATTGATGAGGCCGCTCTGGTTGTAGCCCTGGAATCCGGAAAGGTCGCAGCTGCTGGTTTGGATGTCTATGAAGATGAGCCACCTGCAGAGGATCACCCCATGCGAGGGATTGAAAATCTAGTTTTAACACCCCATCTAGGAGCTTCTACTGCGGAAGCTCAGGAAAATGTTGGGATCGACGTTGCTAAACAAATGATCGAAGCCCTCAAAGGAGGACGGGTAATCAACGCTTTAAATATGCCCTCAGTCGATCCACAGGTACTCGAAAAACTATCACCTTATATAACGCTTGGTGAAAAGGTGGGTACCTTCTCGCAGCAACTTGCCCCCGAAGGAGTTGAAAAGATCTCGATTCGCTACTTTGGCAAGATGGTTGAACTGGAAACGCTCCCGCTCACAAATGCCATACAGCGCGGTTTTCTACGTGAAATCTCCGATAACGTAAATAACGTCAATGCACCCAAAAAAATAGAGCGACTGGGAATTGAATGCGAACAGATCACCAGCAGCGCGCACGCTGATTTCAATGAATTGATTGAGGTAGTCGTCACCAGCAAGGGCGGCAAAACCCGAGCCATTGGCGGAACTCTGGTTGGGAAAAACCAATTGCCGCGTATTGTCCTGATCGATGGTCATGGAGTTGAAGTCAATACAGATGCTACCTTGCTTGTGCTTAAAAACAAAGACGTGCCGGGGATCGTGGGCTTTATTGGGGCGACCCTTGGCGAAGACCAAGTGAATATCGCCAACATGTCCCTTAGTCGTGATCAAGGTGAGGGATTTGCGGTCAGTGTTTTCGAACTCGATAGCATACCTTCCGAAGCCGCTGCAAAGAAAATTACCAATCACGACGCCATCGAGAAATATCGTATAATTAAGCTCTAGGACTCTGGTTTAAAATCTAAAAGTTTACCGCTAAGTGCGGTCCAGCCTGTTAACGGCAATGTCGATCCTATCCATATTATTAGCACTGATTATCGGTTACCTGCTGGGTTCGATTAGTTTCGCCGTGTTGATAGCACGCTGGAAGGGCGTCAATATACTCCAAGTGGGTAGCAAGAACCCTGGTGCGACTAACGTAAAACGAGTACTCGGTTCAGGTTTGGGAAATACGGTCTTTTTTTTGGATGCCCTAAAAGGTTCAATCGCATCAGGCTGGCCGTTTTTTTATTTTGGTTTTGGTCAAGAATCAAGCCTCGCCCTTGGAGTATTGGGCTTGATCGCAGCCATTATGGGTCACAGCTTCTCCTGTTTCCTCAATTTTAGCGGCGGCAAAGGGGTCGCCACGACTATGGGCGGACTTGCTGCCCTAATGCCTGGGGTTTTACTGATAGGATTGATGACTTGGCTGCTGGTTTACTATTCCAGTCGCGTCGTCGCAATAGGCTCCATAGCTTTCGCGCTGAGTTTGCCATTTGGGGCGTTTATTATTCATGGCGTATTTGATCTACGCTTTGGTCTTGGTCTTTTACTGGCACTCCTCATTATCATACGCCACCGCTCAAATATTCAGCGCCTGATGCAGGGCAAAGAAAACTCTTTTAAAAAATAACCCTTCGCTCAAACTTCTTACCTAAATATGGCTGAAAAAAGCACAATACGTATAGGTCTCCTCGGCTTTGGAGTCGTGGGTCAAGGGGTGTGGAAAAATATTGAAAAAAACCGCCAAGCTCTTGAATACCGTCTAGGGGCCACTCTGGAAATTACTCAAGTGGTGGTTAAAAACCTCGATCGAGAACGCGAGGTCAAGGTGCCCGCAGAGATTTACTCCGATGATCCTAACCGAGTCGTTGATAATCCAGATATTGATATCGTATGTGAGTTAATGGGCGGTACCGACACTGCTTTAGAATTAACACACCGTGCACTCAAGCAGGGTAAAATTGTTGTCACTGCCAACAAAGCTCTTATCTGCGAACATGGGGAAGCACTTTTTGAAATCGCGCATAAGAATGGGGGGCATTATTTTTATGAGGCTTCGGTTGCCGGCGGCATTCCAATTATCAAAACCATTCGGGAAGCCTTAGTTGCCAATCGCTTCAGCTTGATTTTTGGTATTCTCAATGGCACCTCCAATTATATTCTCACCCGTATGGAGCGCGAAGGTCTTAGTTTTGATGAAACTCTTGGGGATGCCCGCTCTCTTGGTTATGTTGAGGCTGACGAAGCACTTGACTTGGATGGAGTGGATGCCGCTCACAAGGCAGTCATACTTGCCTACCCCCCTCACGGTAAATGGGTTAAACTCGATAAAATTATTTGCGAGGGGATACGTGAAATAACGGGCGATGATATACGCATCGCTGGAGAGCTTGGTTTTAAGATCAAACTTATTGCCGTCATAGCACGCGATTTTAAGGCAAATCAATTGTCGGTGCGTCTCCATCCCGCCTTGATACCGAAATCGGAAGTGATTGCGGGCGTGGATGAAGTTTATAATGGCGTAAGCGTAACGGGTGACGTTGTCGGGACTACCGTTCTTATTGGTCGCGGGGCAGGGCAGGATGCGACTTCCAGTTCTGTCATAAGCGATATTGCCGACGCAGTCTTCATGCTGCAGGGAGCTCCCAAGCCTGCCATATCTGAAGAAGATGAAGCAATTTATGCACAGCTTGCATACGGCCTGGAATTAACCACACCTGAAGAACTTGAAGGCCGCTATTACTTAAGAATCCACGTAAAAGATCAGGAAGGTGTCCTAGCCACACTTACAGACTTGCTAACGAAGCATCATATCAGCTTTGCGACTGTGAACCAAAAAGAACTCAGCGATGGTACTGCTCGTATCATGCTTACGACTCACGTAAGCCGTGAATCAAACATTCGTGCAGCTAAAAAAGCGCTTGCTGCCTTGGATATTGTGCTTTCCCCGCCAGTGAGTTTTCGCATTTTCGAACCAGGGGCTTAAATCTTTTTCTTTGCTTGAAGAACCGCCTCCGCTAACGCTTTTCAATTAAATGGCACTGATCGTACAAAAATATGGCGGAACCTCTGTTGCAGATGTCGAACGGATACAGAACGTTGCACGTCGAGTAAAGGAGAGTTACGATGCTGGTAATCAAATTGTGGTCGTGGTTTCCGCACGTTCCGGGGTAACCAACGAACTGGTCAAACGTGCCTATAAATTAAACCCCAACCCGGATGAACGAGAGATGGACTTACTGCTCACCGTAGGAGAGCAAGAAACCATTGCACTCACTGCGATGGCTCTTGATGCCTTGGGCGTACCGGCAGTATCACGAACGGGTTCACAAGCTGGAATTGTAACAGACCCAGTACATACTCGCGCTCGCATTATGCGCGTAACCGGTGGTGATATTGGCGAACAACTGGATGCGGGCAAAGTAGTCATTCTTGCTGGTTTTCAAGGACATTCCCATGAAGGACAAATCACCACCCTTGGTCGCGGTGGATCCGACCTAAGCGCTATTGCGATTGCGGCCGCTTTAGAAGCGGACCTATGTCAGATTTATACCGACGTGGATGGGGTGTACACTTCCGATCCTCGAATCGTACCGCTCGCCCAAAAGATCGATTCTATTTCATATGAGGAGATGCTCGAAATGGCGAGTGCGGGTTCCAAAGTCATGCAAAATCGAGCAGTTGAATTTGCGCAAAAGTTTAAAGTCCTTTTTGAAGTTCGCTCCAGTTTTAACAACAACCCCGGAACAATTGTGAAAGAAGAAGTCCCCTCAATGGAAGATGTCGTCGTCAGCGGTGTCGCACTCGATAAAAACCAAGCTAAGATCGTCGTAAGCGACTTGGCGGATCGCACCGGAACCGCGGCACAACTCTTTAAAACGATTGCCGATGCCGGAGTCTCGGTCGACATGATCGTACAAAATATTGGTCGCGAGGGTAAAGCCAACATGACCTTTACGGTAACCCGCGATGACGTAAAACGTGCGGAAATAGCAGTGAAATCAGCCTTTCCAGAGTTAGAAGAAGGAGAAGGATTTGAGGCTAGCGAAATTGCAAAAGTATCCGTCGTTGGTGTTGGGATGCGCACGCACTCTGGAGTTGCGGCTACCTTATTTGAAGCCCTTGCCGATGCTTCCATTAACATCCAGCTTATCAGCACTTCTGAAATTAAAATTTCCGTAGGTATCGATCCACAGGACGCTGAAAAAGCAGCTCAGGTGGTGCACCGTGCCTTCGGCCTCGATGCCGCCAGCAATTCATGAATTACCATAGCACCCGCGGACAAGTTCCACCTGTTTCCTTCAGTACAGCGGTCGAACACGGCCTTGCTCCAGATGGTGGACTCTATCTACCAGAAGCACTACCCAATCTCCGCCCTTATTTGAATGATTGGGAATCGCTGAATTATCCTGAATTATGCGAGGCTTTCTTTGCACATTTTGCCACTGATATCGAAGCAAATGAGTTGCACGCTATTGTAGCTTGCTCCTATGATAAATTCAGCGACCCTGCTATTGCGCCGGTGCGCGCCCTTGCGCCAGGGCGTTATGTGCTCGAACTCTTTCACGGTCCTACGCTCGCTTTTAAAGATTTTGCGCTCCAATTACTCGGTAATTTCTACGCCGCTCAAATTGCCCGCACGGGGCGTCCCATTTCTGTTCTAGGGGCAACCTCGGGTGATACTGGAGCCGCCGCCATTCATGGTTTGATCGGGAAAGACGGAGTAAAATCCTTTATTCTATATCCGGATGGGCGTATCGCGCCCTTACAGGAACGGCAGATGACTTGTACCGAAGCAGACAATGTTTTTCCTTTGGCGATTAAAGGCAGTTTTGATGATGCCCAGACGGCTATGAAAACGGTCTTTGAGGACCGAGAGTTTGCTACGGAGGTTGGGCTTTCGGCCGTAAATTCTATAAATCTTGCTCGAATACTTGCGCAATGTGTTTACTATATATATGCCTATTTTCGCTTACCGGCGCAGGAGCGTGAAGCGGTTACCTTTGTCGTGCCAACAGGCAATTTCGGTAATGTTCTTGCCGGATGGTTAGTACAACAAATGGGAATTCCGCTGAAAGGTTTTCGAGTAGCCACCAATCAAAACGATATTCTTCACCGACTCTTTGAAAGTGGTACTTATTCTCTAGAGTCGGTAGCGCCGAGCCTTGCTCCTTCTATGGATATTCAGGTGGCTTCGAACTTTGAGCGTTTCCTTTACTACGCCGTGGGTTCGGATGCCTCCAAAGTTCGTGAAATTATGCATACCTTTAAAGCTACCGGACAATATCAATTTGAAAATTTTGACCGCCAAAGCTTCAGTAGTTCTCGAACCAACGACAGCGAAATTGAAAGTCTCATTAAATCGGTGTATTCAGATTACAACTATGTCGTAGACCCACATACAGCTTGTGGATTTCAGCCAGCTGTTGGAGATCAAAACTTGGAAATTATTTTGGCGACGGCTCATCCAGCAAAATTCCCTGACACCATCATCAAAGCGATCGGCGAAGAACCTATTCATCCCAGCCTCGAAGTCTTAAAGGAACGAGTGATCACTAAATACTTTGTTGATCCAACGCCAGAGGCTATTAAGGCCTTTATGCGAGAGCATAAATAGACTTTCAAGGTCGGAGTAGGCGCTCAATTGTGCGCCGGTCTTTCTTGGTTGGGCGCCCGCCGCCTGTGTGTTTAAAAAGTCGGGCATTAGCGCGTTTTTCTTGAGCCGCTTCAAGATCCCTAGGTGGGGTGCAGTCCTCCATAAATTCTGCTACCCGTGCGGCTCCAAGACGTTTTTCGCTGAGGTCGAGTACTTTTAAGGTTCGACGCAAAGCTTTCGTTCGGGCGGTTACGGTATCGCCGATCCGTACTTTAGCAGCAGGTTTGGCGGGGTTTCCATTGAGGCGCACTGCCGATCCACGGCAGGCCTCCAAAGCTTCACTGCGGGTTTTATAAATTCGCATCGCCCATAGCCATTTGTCGAGCCGTACGTTTTCCATGATTGAGTTTAACGATTCTTAATGGCATCCGCCATGCGATCCAAGCCTGTCTCAAGGCGAGACTTTGGGCAGCCAAAATTTAATCGAACATGGCCTGGTCCTCCAAATGCTTCGCCACAGGAAAGACCCAAGCCGTTTTGCTCAAAAAATCGTGCAGGCTGCTCAAGCTCTAGACCACGCATGTCCAACCATGCGAGATAGGTTGCTTGCATGGGGCGAAAAATAATTTCTGGAATCTCGCTGGCGAAGAAGGCCTGTAAGGAAGCATAATTTTCTCGGAGCACCTCAAGGAGTGCTAAGCGCCAGAGCTCTCCGTGCTTGTATGCTGCTGCACAAGCAGCATAGCCGAAGCAATTAACCTCAGTGATGATCCCGCGTATGGTTTCGTTAAATTTTTGGCGGAGTTCGCGGTTTTCAATCACGGAAAAAGCACAGGCTAGGCCGGGTAAATTATAAGTTTTACTGGGTGCCATTAAGGTTATTGTTCGTGCCGCAATTGCCTCGTTAAGGGTGGCGGTAACCGTATGCTTTGTGTTGGAGTCAAAAATCAAATCGCAGTGAATCTCATCTGAAATGAGAATTAAATCATGTTGTTCACAAAAATTCCCTAGGGTTTCTAATTCCTCACGGTTAAAAACTCGCCCGATGGGATTGTGTGGACTGCATAAAATAAACAGGCGGGTATTGGGGCGCACGGCTGCTTCCATTGCATCAAAGTCCAGAGTCCATTGATCCATTGCATTAAGACAGAGTGGAACGCTGATCAATTCCCGCTTCGCGTAATGAGGTGCGCTTAAGAAAGGAGGGTAAACCGGATTGGCGGTCATGACCGACTCATTTGGTTGAGTGAAGGCGTGGCAGCAGAGATTAATTGCGGGAACGAGCCCAGGCAGGAAATTGAGCCAAGCTGCTTTTACGGAATAGTCATGAGCTCGTTCAAGATAATGGAGCACTGCTTCAGTCGGTTCAGCATGGGGTATGGTGTAGCCAAAGACGCCGTGATCCAGCCTTGCTCGGAGCGCATCTATGATTTCAGGTGCTGCCTCAAAGTCCATGTCGGCAACCCACATTGGCAAAACCTCAGGATCGGAGTATCGATCCCATTTTAGGGATCCATATCCGTTCCGATTGGGGCAACTCGTAAAATTATACTCGGTCGTCGACATCGTGAAGTATCCTCACTGCCTCCACACCTTCCTGCAATTAAAATTACTTGCATTCCTTCTTTGAAAAAGTGCTTTTGTGGGCATTCTTTTTAGTTAAAGCGGTCAGCGTTCATTACTTTAGTCCAGGCGGCAACGAAGTCGCGGATAAATTTTTTCTCATTATCGTCTTGGGCATAGACCTCCGCGTATGAGCGCAGTACGGAATTAGATCCAAAGACTAAGTCCGCCCGAGTGGCAGTCCAGCGCACCGTGCCGGTTTTGCGTTCACGGATTTCATAAAAATTCTCTCCAGCCGGGTGCCACAGGTAAGCCATGTCGGTAAGATTTACAAAGAAATCATTTGTTAGAGCACCCACGCGGTCGGTGAAGACACCGTGTGGCGTGCTTTCGTGATTGGTCCCTAGTACGCGCAAACCACCGAGTAAGACGGTCATTTCGCAAGCGGTAAGATTCATTAATTGAGCGCGGTCGAGGAGCATTTCCTCGGGTTTGGCGATGTAGTTTTTTTTCTGCCAGTTACGAAAGCCATCAGCAAGCGGTTCCAGCACCGTAAATGATTCGATGTCAGTTTGTGCTTGAGTGGCATCACCGCGTCCGGGCGTAAAAGGAACTTTAATTGAATGACCGGCAGCTTCAATGGCCTGCTCCAGTCCAACATTGCCTGCTAGCACAATGACATCAGCAACACTGGCACCACTCTCTGCGGCAATTGGTTCCAGGACGGCCAAAACTTTTTGCAGCCGGTTGGGTTCATTGCCGGCCCAACTGTTTTGCGGAGCAAGCCGGAGCCGGGCGCCGTTCGCTCCACCACGGAGATCCGAGGCGCGGAAAGTACGTGCGCTATCCCAAGCAGTAGCGATCAGTTCGCCGACTGAGAGCTCGCTTGCTGCGATGTGAGTCTTGATTGCGGCAAGGTCATAATCACCCGAACCGGCAGGAATGGGATCTTGCCAGATCAAATCTTCGGCGGGAATTTCTGGACCGATGTAACGGGTCTTGGGTCCCATGTCACGGTGGGTGAGTTTAAACCAGGCACGAGCAAAGGTCTTGGAGAAATACTCTGGGTCATCGCGGAATTTTTCGGAAATCGTGCGGTAGGCGGGATCCATCTTCATGGCCATATCCGCATCGGTCATGATTGGATTGTAGCGAATGGAAGGATCTTCCACGTCTGGAGTTTTGTCGGCTTCTTCGACATCAATGGGTTCCCACTGAGTGGCTCCGGCTGGGCTTTTTTTGAGCTCCCATTCATACTTAAAGAGAAGGTAGAAGTAGCCCTCATCCCATTGAGTGGGATTGGTGGTCCAAGCACCTTCAATACCACTGGTGACGGTATCGCGTCCCACGCCACGAGTGGTGTGGTTCATCCAACCCATACCTTGTTCGTGAAGATCAGCCCCTTCAGGGGCAGGGCCAAGATGATCGGAGTTTCCGTTGCCGTGGCATTTACCAACGGTGTGCCCGCCAGCGGTTAAGGCGACGGTTTCTTCGTCATTCATGGCCATCCGAGCAAAGGTTTCTCGGATGTGCGCTGCGGTCTTGAGGGGATCCGATTTTCCGTTAACACCTTCAGGATTAACATAGATTAAGCCCATTTGAACTGCTGCGAGGGGGTTTTCCATGGTAGCGGGTTCGTTGACATCAGCGTAGCGTTCATCACTGGGTGCGAGCCACTCCTTTTCTGCACCCCAATAGATGTCTTTTTCAGGATGCCAAGTGTCTTGGCGTCCGTAACTAAAACCGTACATTTCTAGTCCCATAGATTCGTAGGCAACATTACCCGCAAGGATGAAAAGATCAGCCCAACTCAAGGCGTTGCCGTATTTCTTTTTGATCGGCCAGAGGAGACGACGTCCTTTGTCTAAATTGGTATTGTCTGGCCATGAGTTTAGTGGTGCAAAGCGTTGGTTACCTGTAGCGGCACCACCACGACCATCCGTCACTCGATAAGTACCTGCGGCGTGCCAGGCTAGTCGAATCATAAGTCCGCCATAATGGCCCCAGTCAGCGGGCCACCAGTCTTGGCTATCGGTCATCAATGCATGGAGATCACTTTTGACGGCCTCAAAATCTAAATTTTTGACAGCTTCGCGGTAGTCGAAGTCGGCATCCATGGGGTCGGTTTTACGGTCGTGTTGGTGAAGGATGTCCAGATTCAAATTAGCGGGCCACCAATCCTGTGGTGCCTGCTGATCTGAAGTGTTGCTGCCGTGCATGACGGGGCAGTTTCCAGAGGGAGATTCGCTTGGGGTAGTCCCGTGGGGAAAGGGGCACTTTCCGGCGGATTCGTTGGTATTTTCGCTCATAATGATAAATTAAAAATCTGAAGGTTTTTGCAGATGGGTATCTTGTCAAGGCATCTGAAGAAATAAGGTCGTAATAAATCTATATTCTCTGCTTTTGATGCGGTAGCGATACTATCGTATAGGAATGACGGTGTATTGGTAGCGATAATTTTTATCGCGCAGTTGGTATTGAGGTAGGGCAATATCACCCCAACTGTTATCACCACCGACGCCCATTTGGGCATGGTCAATGTTGACGTGGGTGGCAGTTGGCCTTGGTAGTTGCCAGCTGTAAGCGCATTCGGACATTTGAAGGGCGCTGAATGGTAGGGCGTTCGCGTTCAGTCCATTTTTGTTGGTAAATCGGAGACCACTTCCATCGTTATCAGTTATTTCAATCCAACGCACTGCGACTTTGTTGCCATTTTCCTGAGGCTTAGAGTAGTCGACCCAGTTTTCCAAAGTGGTTTTTTGGTAGATGCCGATCGGTTGCCAGTTTCGGTCGGCGTAGGTTGAATCCGGGCCAGGACCATACCAGCGAATATTCTGAAAATCGAGCGGCAGTTGCCAGGCGGTGCCTACACGCATGAGCATTGGGAGTGATTTTTGGGTGTGGTAGTAAAAATCTACTTCTAGGCTACCCGAGGGATGGACAATGAAGCTTATTTCGAGTTGAGCAGCCGCTTCTAGAATGGTGCCTTTGAATTGTATCTCAATGGAGCCGTCAAAATGTCGATGAATATTTGCGGGCTGGGTTAGCCATGAATCTGCGGCACTTTTCCATCGGTTGCTTTCCGCAAGATGGTAACGATTTTTAGGTTCGGCGATCCCGTTTTGGCGAAGACCAGAGCCACGGTCGTTGTCAGTGGGGCAGCGCCAAAAATCGGGGCGAGGTCCTAGAAGGAGTCGATCTTTGTTACCCACTCGCCATTGGGTGAGGGTTTGTAGAGCTGGATCAAAGGTCATCTGCCAGTCGATGCCCTTTAATTGAATCTGCTCTGGATTAGCCTCGACCAAAATAGCGTTTTTTTTATGGGGAAGGGTCGGTGGTTCATACGTGCCGCCTATCTTAAATTGTTGATAGGCTAGTTGATGACCGCTTTCCCAAAATGGGGAAGCACGGCGAGCTTTTAAGGAAAGGTTGAGCCATCGTTCTTTGTCGCAGTGCTCGGCTTGCGCTTGAGCAGGTAGCGTTAAAGTCGTGCTGACTTGGGGTTGCAGGTCGGGCAGGTCGATATTTCCGCTACGGAGAATAGTACCTTCTTCCTGAATACTCCAACACAACTCAAAGTTTTCATCGAGTTTCGTAAAGTCGTAGCGGTTAGTGAGCTTTAGTGCGCTGGGTTTTCTGGGATCCCAATCAAAGCTCACGGGTTGTTGCATGAATTTGAGACTGCGGGCGCCGGGGTGGGGTTTCCAGTCGGCGCCGATGAGACCGTTCATGCAAAAGTTTCGATCGTTGCGAATGCGGAGTTTGTCTTCCCACCAACCGCCGTAGGCAAAAAATGTGTGGCGATCCCATACATCTGTTGCTCCTTTTGGTATGGCTTGACGCAGGCCTTGATCCATCCAGTCCCAAACAAAATAGCCTGTGATGCGTGGATTATCCCAAAGTTGATCCCAGTAGTGATCGAGCCCGCCGTTGCTATTACCCATAGCGTGGGTGTATTCGCAAAGAACGAAGGGGCGTTCATCTGGGTATTTTTTTAAGATTTTATCGATGTGACCAGCTCGCGCATACATCCGTGAGATAAGGTCACTCCCTTTACCGGTTCCACTATAGCTGGTAGCGGTTTCGTAGTGAACGGGTCGACTGGGGTCACGTTCTTTGGCCCATTGGTAAGCTGCTTGAGTATTGGGGCCATCGCCTGCTTCATTACCCACCGACCAGATAAGAATAGAAGGATGGTTGATGTCGCGCTCAATCATCCGTTGCATACGATCGACATGAGGGAGCCGCCAATCAGGGTGGTTATTTATAGCGTTTTTTTGATGACAGCCAAATTCATGTGTTTCGATATTAGCTTCATTGATGAGGTAGATTCCGTATCGATCACAGAGGGCATACCACTCAGGGACATTGGGATAGTGTGAAGTACGCACGGCGTTAAAATTATGCTGCTTGAGAAGTCGGATATCACGTAGCATACTTTTAGAGTCAACGTAATGTCCGGTGTCGGGGTGGTGCTCATGGCGATTAACACCCTTGAGCTTTATCGGTACTCCATTGAGATAGAGACGTCCTTCAAGAATTTCTACTCGGCGGAAGCCGATGCTTTGTGCGATGACTTCCTGCACTTCCCCTCGGGTATCCATAACATTTAGGATAAGTGTGTAGAGAGCAGGTTTTTCAGCATTCCATGCTTGGATATTTGAGAGTTTGAATTCTGTGCGAATGCGATTTTGGTTTGAGCGGGTGCCTAATTTTTTTTGGGCTAGGGGAGTGCGGTGTTCTGGGTCAAGCAATTCAATTTCCAGTAAACCTTCACTGGAGGTTTCGAGATCGAGAACTAGAATGCCTTGACCCAATGCTGCATCATAATCGGCTGAAGCTTGGAAGTTTTTTAAACGCCTAACTGGGCTCATCCTCAAATAAACATCACGATAAATCCCACTTAGGCGCCAAAAGTCCTGATCTTCAAGATAGGAGCCATCCGACCATCGATAGACTTCGACGGCAATCTGATTGGTGCCGGAGCGTAGGTATTGGGAGATTTCAAATTCAGCAGGGGTGCGGCTTCCTTGGCTATAACCAACGTGTTGGCCGTTTATCCAGAGGTTAAAGGCGGAATCAACGCCTTCAAAATGGATGAATATAGGCGCTTGCCTAGCTTTCTCCGCAAGCCATGCATCTGGTAGTTTGAAATTGTGTCGATAAGAGCCCACAGGATTCCAATCGGTGGGCGTGCGAAAGTCGGTTATTTCAAAGGGATATTTTACGTTGGTATATATCGGCGTACCATAACCTTGGGTTTGCCAGTTTCCGGGTACCCGAATGCGAGGCCAGTCGGCAGTCGGGTAATCCATGTTGTAGAAATCTTTTGGGCGGGATACGGGTTTTTCTGACCATTGAAAGGCCCAGTCACCCGAGAGGGAATGATAGCGGGTGGATCGCTTTGGGTTATCTATATTTTCTAATGCTGCCGCACGTGTAGCAAATGGTATAAAACTGGCGCGAAGCGGTTCATTATTTTGCTGTAGGATGGCTGGGTTATCCCAGTGCGGGCGTGTGGAAACCTTCGTTTCAGTTGCTTGTAGCAAATTTGCAGCCGCTAAAAAAAGAAAAATATTTAAGGTATTAAGCATTTATATTGTGGTATACTTAGTGGGGAGGTTGGGTCGAATTTGCCGCAGAAGTGTTTATTTTAAGGCTATATATGGGGTTTTTTAGGGCTTGTATGCAATCACTTTAAGTTGAGAAGCAATTCAAAATAAGAGGGTTCAGAATTTTGCATAATGGTATAAAAATTATTAATTAAATACACTTGTAAGGAGACTCAGCATTTGTTTTTTTGTTAATTCATTTCTGTAAATAAACCCTACATAATTATGACCGAACTAACCATTGGACAGTATCAGCTTGTGAGCAATTTCTTCTCGCTCACAATAGCAGCCATGGGCGCGGCTACCGCGTTTCTGTGGATCAATCGATCTCAAGTAGCAGATCAGTACAAAACAGCCGTTACCATTAGCGGTCTTGTTACCTTCATCGCTCTTTACCACTACTGGCGTATATTTGCTAGTTGGGAAGAAGCTTACGCCATTGTAGATGGTACACTCATTGCAACCAGCAAAGAGTTCAACCCAGCTTATCGTTACGTCGACTGGCTCCTCACCGTGCCGCTTCTTCTGATCGAATTGATCCTAGTGATGAAGCTCAGCGCTGCTGAAACCGCAAGCAAATCCCTCAAGTTGGGTGCACTCGCAGCCATCATGATTGTTCTTGGCTATCCCGGTGAAGTATCCGATGTCAGCAGCACTCGTTGGATGTGGTGGTCACTCTCAATGATTCCTTTCCTTGTGATCGTATACGAACTCTTCGTTGGTCTTAAGGGTGCGCAGGATCAACAACCAGAAGGTGCACGTTCACTTGTTGGCAAGGCACGTTTTCTCGTGGTTGCTTCTTGGGCTTTCTATCCAATCGTCTTCCTCTTCCCAATGCTTGGAATTGAGGGTGGTGATGCGAAAACTTTTGTTGAGGTTGGCTATTCTATAGCTGACATCGTTTCAAAGGCTGTCTTTGGCGTCTTGATCTTCATGATTGCGGTTAAGAAGACTCAAGCAGACAAAGGTTCCATCGCAGCCTAGGTTTATAATCTACGCTATTGGTAATGAAGCCCGATAGTGTTTTAAGCGTAACCCTCGGCAGCACAGAGCTGCCGGGGGTTATCTGCCTAATACGCAGCCATTTCGGCACGGTTTCGTCTAGTACTGCAGACGATCCGATCCGTCATGCCTTTGAACATCATTTTCAAGTGCCTGGTAAACAGATGCGGGCTTCCCTAAGTTTAAATGCCTCGAAGGCTTTGGGAATAGATGAGGCCACGGCAAAATGTTTAGCTGCTTGTGTGGAGACGCTCCACAATGCATCACTCATTTTGGATGATTTTCAGGATGCGGCACTGGAACGCCGGGAACATCCTACAGTATGTGCTATGTTTGGACGCGATGTCGCTCTTGGACTCACCTTGCGTCTCACGACCACGGCTTTTGTCAATTTAAGCCAAATAAAAATTTCAAAGCATCTAGCCGCCTTAACTGCGGAAGTGCACCAAGCTGTTGCCGATACCATCTTAGGACAGACTTGGGATCAAGATGCTGACAAGAACAGCGAAGTAGAAGAGGTAAAACAAACGGCTGCCTTAAAATCTGGACCGCTTTTTGGTCTTTCATTAAGCTTACCGCTCATCGCAGCTGGGCATCTTGACTCGGTACCAACAGCTCGCCGTTTGGGTAAACTTTTTGGTTTGGGTTACCAAGCTCTAGATGATTTAAAAGATCGAGCGACAGATCGACTACAGGCAGCAGACGCCAATATTGTGAATGCCTTTGAGTCAGATTTAAGTTTTGTAGAAGCTGAAATGGCAACTCGTAAAGTAGCCAACACGGTGCTTTCAGAGGCGCAGGTCTTAGCCGATCAATTGCCGCACCAAAGTGGAACAGGGATCGGGCGACTTATCGCAAAATTTAGCGGACTTTCTACCTGAGCATGGCCAAGGCTACGGTCATAGGAGGTGGCTTTGGTGGGATGGCAGCAGCACTCCGATTGCGTGCACGCGGACATCACGTGACGCTGCTTGATCGTTGTAAACGTTTAGGTGGTCGTGCGCAAGTTTTTGAGCGCGGTGGTTATCGTCATGATGCCGGGCCGACAGTGATTACGGCACCATTTCTATTTGACGAGCTTTTCGAATTATTTGGAAAGCAACGCCAAGACTATTTGAATTTCATCCCTTTAGATATCTGGTATCGTTTCCATTTCCATGATGGCAGGGAATTTGATTACGGAGGGACCGTGGAGGATACGCTCAGTGCAATCCATGCCTTTGAACCGGATGATTGCGAAGGATACGAACGCTTATTGGATCATTCTAAACGTATTTTTGACATTGGGTTTACAGAGCTTGCAGACCAACCATTTCACTCGGTTGGTACCATGCTCAAACAAGTTCCAAATCTTGCGCGGCTCGGGTGCTACCGCACTGTTTGGCAGCTAGTCTCTAAGTATCTCAAAAGCGAACCGATGCGACGCGCTTTTTCAATTCACCCTTTATTGGTGGGCGGTAATCCTTTTGAAACGACCTGTATCTACAGTCTCATTCATTATCTAGAACGCAAATGGGGCATTTATTTTGCTGAGGGCGGCACGGGTGCTATCGTGGATGCACTGACAAAATTAATGTTGGAAAGTGGAATTGAGATTCGCACGGGGGTCACGGTTGAATCCATTGCCACGCAGGGTCGTCGGGCTAGTGGTATTAAATTAGAAGATGGCGACTCTTTTGGCACCGACATGGTGGTATCTAATAGCGATCCTTTACATCTATACTCTAAGATGATTAAGCCGGCCGCTCTCGGATGGAGTATGAAGGCAAAGCGTATGCGAATGCAGCAATCGATGGGTCTTTATGTGCTCTACTTTGGCACCGCTCGTCAATACCCCGAAGTGGCGCATCATACCATTTGGCTCGGAGAACGATTCAAGGATCTCATTAAGGAGATTTTTCATGGTAAGACTTTGCCGGAAGATTTCTCGCTCTATTTGCATAGACCCACCGCCACAGATGCAAGTTTTGCTCCAGAGGGGCACGATTCTTTTTACGTGCTGGCGCCAGTACCGAATATGCAAGCGGATATCGACTGGGAGGTTGAAGGCCCTAGACTTCGCGATCGTATTGTTCGCGCGTTGAGTGAGACGATCCTGCCTGGGTTAGAACAATGTATTCGCTCGGACTTTTTTATGACACCGCAGGATTTTGCTACGGATTACCTGAGTTCTAAAGGAAGTGGATTCTCGGTTTCGCCGATATTTTCGCAATCTGCTTGGTTTCGTTTCCATAACCGCTCCGAGGCTTTACAAAACCTCTACCTCGTCGGAGCAGGAACGCATCCCGGTGCTGGCGTTCCTGGGGTGTTATGCTCAGCAAAAGTGATGGATCGCATTACCCCAATTGCCTGATGTCTCAGTTGAACAATCCCGAAGCCCTCTTTCGGGCGAAAAGCCGAACTTTTTCTTTGGCAGCAAAGCTCTTTTCACAAAGGGATCGTGCAGCGGTTGCTCGGCTGTATTCTTTTTGCCGGATCTTAGATGACCTTGCGGATGCTTCTGTGGAGGGAGAGACCGTGGCTTTGGGGCGGGTTATTCAAGAACTTGATCCTGCAGTACCGGCCACCGATCCGGTGGTTGTGGACTTTGTTGATCTGGCTGCAGAACGGGGACTCTCGCTCAAAGCAGCATTTTTGTTAGCAGAAGCTTTGTATGCGGACTGTGGAACCCGGCAGATTGAGAACGAAAGTGAGCTCCTGAACTTTGCTTTCGGGGTGGCGGGAACGGTTGGTGTTTTGATGTGTCCCGTGTTGGGGGTAAATAATAGGCAAGCTTTTCCTTTTGCATTGGATTTGGGTATTGCTTTGCAGCTCACAAATATTGCGCGCGACATCGTTGAGGATGCCGAGCGTGGTCGTTACTATCTCCCACGCGATTGGGTATCACCTGCGGTAATTGAGCGTGCGATCAAGGGTGATGCAACTGCCATCACGATGGTGGATACCGCCGTAGAACGGCTGCTGAATCTTGCGGAGGAATTTTATGAGAGTGCCTTTAACGGTTTGTGGTTTATCGAAGCGCGCAATCGACGCGCGGTCTATCTTGCCAGTCGAATGTACCGCGAGATTGGACAGAGTCTTTTGCGATTGGGAAGTAATGCTTGGCGTATGCGCAGGGTCCTTTCCGCTTTTGAAAAGCTACAGGTTTGCCTGAGTGCGCTTTGGGGGCATCGTAGGATGCAGGTAAAACTTTGGGCTAAACCCATCCCGCCTATACATTCAACTAAGCTTGCTGAAAAACTTGAGGGGGCAGGCGTGCCGCTGGCAACGTTCTAACTGGATGAGTTACCTAGTGTTTTTAATATTTTTTGTGGGTTTGCCGGCATTGGGTATGATCGCCTTATGTAAGTTTCGTTTTTCCAAGCACGAAATTTTTAAGCGGTCTAAATGGCATTGGAAGGGAACTTTCATACTGGCTGCCATTGCTTTTTTTTGGACGACCCCATGGGATAATTACATCGTGGCTAAAGAGATTTGGTCTTATGGTACGGATCGAGTTTTAGCGGTTATTGGATATGTCCCGCTGGAGGAGTATCTCTTCTTTCTTTTGATGCCGCTTTTTAACAGTGCGTTCCTCGCATCCCTGTTTTTAAATCGCCTAGCGAGTTTAAGTACTTGGCGGGAGCGCCAGGTGAAGGCACGTGCGATCGCAGTAGGTACCGGCTTAGGGCTGATGTTCGCGGCGTACTTACTTCAGTCAAAGGAGTCCTTCACTTATCTTTCGTTGATACTCTTTTGGTTTGTGCCGCCTCTTGTGCTACAATGGATTTTTGACCCGCAAGTCCTTCTCCTAAAATTTAGAATTTTACTACCGGCGACTTTGCTGCCAACGCTCTACTTTTCAATTGTAGATGCTGTTGCCATTCGTGACGGCATCTGGACTATTCATCCTGCGACAAGGACTGGTTGGGAGTGGGGTATGTTGCCCTTTGAAGAGGCTTTCTTTTTCTTTGTTGTCAGCCTCCTGCTTGCACAAGGTATCATTCTTTGGCATAGCCTTATGCGACCATGAAATTTTTTTTCCAATGGACCTCACTGAGTCCGCCAAGTGATCCTTCAAAAATTAATGTTAGTCTTGCGAATGGCAGCGCTCTATGTGCGGGTTTTTTAGGGCTCGCGATTGTTTTATTAGGAATGGACTCAGGCTGGGTTCTATATCTACCGATACTTGCAAGCTCAGGCCTCTTTGGCTTACCACATGGAGCCATTGACCACTTAGTGGTGCTCGGTCTTGCAAATCGCAAGTTAACGCTTAAATCGCTCGTCGTGGTTTGCCTTGTTTATCTGCTTTTGGTGATTGCGATGCTTGGATTGTGGTGGGCCTCGCCTATAGTGGGGGTTAGTTTATTTTTGTTGATAACCATATACCATTGGGGAAAAGCGGATCTTGCATTTGAGCACTTGCACCGTGATTCACTGCAGCAAGTTGCTTCCAAGCGCTTGCAATTTAGCCACGCACTTCTGCGAGGATTTTTTCCCATTGGGCTACCTTTTCTGACCTTTCCAGAGGCGACTGAAGCAATCTTAAATGCATGCTCCGCTTCTTTTGGATATAACTTTGAATTAAATAATACCCTTCAGATCGCGATTTTTTTCTGCTTCATATGCCTCCTTCTAGGAGAAGTGGCCTATTTGAGTCAGCAAGGGCAACAATGGAAACTGCGGCTTGTAGAAGATCTTGGATTAGCGGCTTTTTTCGCCTTTATCCCACCACTTTTAGCGGTGGGGCTTTACTTTTGCCTTTGGCACGGCTTTCGCCATGTCCTACGTTTAATACGTTATGAAGGAGGGGAGGGATGTTCTAGAAGGACTACTGCCCGAATCAAGCGGTTTTACTGTCAGGCCTTTCCCTTTACTTTTGCATCAATCCTTTTGATGGCAGGCTTTTTATCTTTGCTACCAAATGTAAGAGGACTCAATGAATTTATCGGAATCTACCTGGTCATTATTTCTGCGCTTACAGTTCCGCATCTACTGGTGGTCGAGTGGATGGATCAGCGAGAAGCGGCGGGCAACCCTGGAGTCTGCACTCAGTGATTACCGAGGGGTTATCATAAGGGTATTTAAGATCGATGACTGATCTCAAATGAGGACCGCGGATCAGGGTTCTAATCGCTGGGGCTTTAACGTCGAAGAAGCGGATGCGGTTGTAAAGGCATGATACCTCAATAATCTGTAAGCACACCAAGAAACGAGGTGTCGCTAATTCCATACGCTATAAATTATAGCTATTATCATTATGCGTGCTTGTAATCAAAGTGGTGCTTAAGATTTAGGTATGCAGAAGTGATTTAAAAGAAGCAGTATTTCAATTTTCAACGACTCTCCAAAAAGCTTTAGAATCGGTTGGTGGCGATGCTAGCAAATGCGTCATCTGGGTCTTGTCTGCGGTGACATTACTTTCTAGCACGTTCCAATTATTTAAAGATCCCAAGGATTGCTCCAGTCGATAAGAAACCCCTAGCTCAGCGTTCCAATCTATGGAATAAGCGCCATTGCCATTATCCAATATTAGAGAGGCCACTATCTTAGGTTCTGTGTAGGGATAAATTTGTACATGATCCAGGTAGAAATCTTCTCCAATGGCAGGTCCATTCAAAGTGAGTTCCATTTCGGAGATCGAAACACCATAAGGGACGGTGTAATCGCCTTCAATGAGACGGAATTCGGTATTGTTCGCTTGAACGGTTCCAAGGTTGATGTATTGCGCTGAGCCAGTATCAATTACCAGTCGGATGTTTAATTTTACCGTATCTGTAGTGGGATTTGCCATCTTTGTCCACGCAGAGAAATGATATGTTTTTCCGGGTTCTAAATCTGAGATTAAGTCCTGCTTTATACCATTCCACGTGCCGTTGGTGCGTCCGCTAACTAAAGTCGAAGCATTGCCCTCGTATACATCCGTGCTGTTATTTGTAAGCGTAACGGGTCCAAAGTTACCCCATCCGTTTGAACCATTTTCAAATCCACCGTTAGTAATGATAGAATTCTCATTTTTGAAACCAAGGCTCTTGAATAAATGTTGTTTTAAATCCGCCTTGATATCCACATAGGTGCTGTTGGATGCTTGATTAACCCATTCGTTGGGATCGTTTGTGTGATCGTAGAGTTCTTCAGATCCGTCGCTCGCTAAAATATAGTGGTGGTCTGTGGAACGCACCGAGTGATGATTCATAGACCAAGGGCTTTCGGTGTGTGGGTCTATAGATATACGCGAATTTAAATGTGATAGAGAAACACGCGGACCCTCCCATTGAGCGGCAGAAGGATCGCTGAGCAATGGGGTTAAATCATTCCCATCTAAGGCGATGTTATTATTACCCGTGCCGCCATTTGGATCAGCGGGTAAGTTACAAAGCGCATTCAGGGTGGGGTAGAGGTCGATCAATGATATGGGTACATTACATTCTTGGTTTGCGACGGTAACGCCGGGTGCAGAGATCACAAATGGTACCCGTGTGGTCTCTTCCCAAGCGGTGGTCTTAGCCTTATGGTCTTTTTCACCAATGTGATACCCGTGGTCGCTGATGAAAACCACAATGGTATTGTTCGCATACGTACTGTTATCCAGATGTGTTATTATTTTTCCAACTTGTGCATCAGCAAAAGCGACACAGGCCAAATAAGCCTGTACGAGCTTTTTCCACCATTCATCGTTGCCGTTGCCTGCCGTTCTAAAGTCCTGAATGGTTCCAGAGTAAGGCTTCATGATTTCAGGAATATCATCCAAATCATTTTCGAGGTAGGGCGGAAGCGATACAGTAGGGTTGCCGTTGGCATCCTCGAAAAGTTCAAAAAATTCATCCGGAGCATAAAAGGGTGCGTGTGGACGATTCATCCCCGCAATGATGAGGAAGGGTTGGGTATGCGACTGATTGAGTTTGGTGCCTACCCAATCTGCGGTTATCTCATCCGGCATTAGATCTCGATTTGTATTACTAACATAATTAAAATCGGTCTTTTTATAGGACCAACCTGTGTATGAGCCTACCGTTGGTATATCCGATAACCGCGCTAAGCTTGCGTAGTAACCGTTGATGCCACTCGGCATCGACGGATGTTGGCTTCCTTGTCGATTCCCAGACTGCACCGTGCTACCATCCCAGGGGAAGGGCCCAAAATCATAATCTCCCGGGCCATCGGGATCGCTACTTGGATCAATGCTGAAGACCGTATTATCCGTGTGCCCGTTATGGAAAATTTTTCCACTGCCGTAGACACTGTAGCCGTTAGCTTTAAAGTGCTCCATGAGCGTGATGGCATCGCTCAATTTTGGAAACTGGCGCCATTTATTCGCTTGTTGGTTATATCCATAGTAACCAGTCGTGCTGGGCAAAAGACCGCTCCATAAACTGGCGCGCGAAGGACCGCAAATAGGTGCATTGCAATGGGCGTTCGTAAACCGAACACCTCTTTCGCTCAAAGCATCAATATTGGGTGTAATGGCGTCAGGATGCCCGCCCATGCCCTCAACGGAGTCATTCAAGTCGTCGCAAATAATGACGATGACATTGGGTTGAGCCAGCAAAATAGAGTTTTGGCTTATCCATAGGGCCGTGCATACAAAAAACAAAGCAATGCGGGCAGCATGGAGACATGTGCCGTTTATGATAGAGCTTAGGGAAGGCATTTTATTGAGTAGAGGTTAATGAGTGTCTGATCTAGCAAAAATCGCTTCAACAGTTGCCCTATGGGGTAGGGTGATGGTTAGAGGATACTCTATTATTAAGAGTCATAACAAAAGCAGATTTGTTTCATAAATATCATAAAGATTCTTCCTGATCACTATTTCTGAATAAAAAATACAAATAAAGGAGCAATATTACCCTCAAACTTTGTTCATTTGACTGGTTTATCAATTTTTATGAAGACCTCGCTCATCACGATTCCTTTTTCCAGACTGTAACACGTCTGATTGTCGTATCTGAAGAATTCTAGCGTGGACTGAGCTGCAGGGCTAAGTTCGCAGCCTTTTTATTGTTGGGTAGATTAGAGATTATGGTAACTAAGAAATTCAGAAGCCTGGCCAATGATTGTGTCCATTTGGCGTACCAAACGTAGTTGAAGGTCGTCTGGATGAATCGATATGCGCAGTGGCTTGCCGGAGCGGGTAGCGTTACAAACTTGCCAATGATTCCAGATACGTAGGAAGTTTTTGCGTCGTGAATTATCGGCTTCGAACCCAGTCAAGGGCAGTCTCGTGCATTCGGCTCTCTGGGTATGATAGAAACCGTGGGTATTTTCAATAATGCTATAAGGCAGCCGTGACAATGCTTCCCTATTTATTGGCCCAAGTGCCCAAGCCGGAGGTACGTAGGTCACGGGCTGGGGCAGCCCATTGCGAGGAAACCACTGAGCCGACCGCAGCATCAAGTCAAATACACCGCTGGGGTTGAGGGCGAGGTGTTCGGCTACGTTTCTGGAAATCAGTTGTGAATGAAGGCGATGAAACAGTTTACGGGGCGTGGTCTGGTGCGTCCAACCGTGTGCCACTAATTCATGCCCCTGAGCCGACAAGTCGGCAAGTTGCTGGATATTTGCTTCAGACCATGGTTTCCCAGGGACAACAAGAAGAGCGACCGGTGGAACTCCCCGCTCTTGCAACCACGAGAGAAGTGCTTCCACGCGGGTCATTGTTTCCGGCATTACGTCGTGGATGCTGACCAATGCTTTCACGTTTCCTTGTAGCTCTTTGTGTTCGCATATTTTACCAGGATCTCAGCCCACTGGAGTATGGTCTGCTGGTTTAATTCCTCGGCAGCAGCTCGACAAAAGGAGGCTTTTTGCTGCCATATTGCTTCCGGTCTTTCTGCCAAATTACGAATCGCTATGGTCAGGTCTTGCCCGGGCTTCAGAGTAAAGAGACCACCCTGTAGCTGAGGCCAGTCATGAATGCCTGCATTTGCCGAGACTAGGGCAGGACGTCCACGAGCCATAGCCTCGAGTGCAACAGAGCCAAATGTTTCGAGCTTTGACGGCAGTAAAAGCAGGCTGGAGGTATCGAGTATTTCGATCAGCTGCTCTCTGTTGAGCCATCCGGTAAAGTGTACATTTTGTAGGTCTTTTGCTGATTCCTGTAGTGACTTTCGAAGGGGGCCGTCGCCGCCGATGATAAACTCCAGCGAGGGTAATTTGCGGGCCGCTTGAATAATTTTGTCGACATTTTTTTCGGCTGCCAAGCGGCCAGCAAAGCAAATTCTATTTACGCTGGCGGGTGGTGGCGCGACCGGCTTTTGCAGGAAGGCTGGTTGCAGCGGGGTACCCATAACCTCCACTTCAGTGGCTCCTAAAGCGATCACATCTTCCTTTAGTTTACTGTTATTAACCAGCACGGCTTGGCTGCTCTTGCAGAGTATGCGATTGGCCGTGCGCAGATAGCCATTGGCAAAGGTTCTGGAAAGAGGGTTGAAGTAGATGCGGGCAAGTTGCTCAAAATCGGTGTGAAAGGCACTGATAAAACGAGTCCCGGTTAGTTTGGCCATGATCAGACCAAGAAGGCCAAAGGGACCGGGGGTAATGGCTACAATAATCTGTGGCTTTAAGGCTTTAAGGCCTTTCTGTATACGGATGAGGTTTGGTATGACCAGCCGCTGCATGGGGTCCCCCGGCATGGGTAGCGAGAGCCGTGAGTGCTGACCGTTTGAGACGGGCTGAAAGATCTCTAATGCTGCCACCTCTGCCTTGAGTTGAGATGCCAAGTCATGGTAGTAGGCACCGGTACCATTTCTTTCGGGGAGCGAGTCAGAAAAGAATGCGACACGTACTTTGGTAGCAGGCGAATCGCCCCGTGGGGAGATGGGCAAACTATTAATAGAATTTTTCGACTCAGTCTTCAGTTCCATTTTCTTGCGTCTTGGGCAGGATGCGCTGATCAGACTTCAGTAAAGCTTGGTAGGTAGGTTGCAGGCAAACCTCGATTTGATTATTTTCCAACCCGTAATCAGCAGCCGAGTGTTGATGAATCGGTGGCGGCTTTTTTGGTAATGACGGGGATTTGACTTCGCCCGAGGGAAAGGCAAGTCGCTGACCTGCTAAACGCAGCATGACGATATCATGGGTCCGTAGGTCAGACTGGTCCATAATGGCTAAATGGGTGGTCGGCATGGTTTGCGTGAGCCTTTTTAAGGTCTCATAATTATGAGTGAAGACAGTGGTTATGAGCTTTTTAGTATGGCTTCCGTCCGGATCAGTGGCAAAGCATTCTCTGGCTGGACGAAGGGAGCTCAGTTGTGAACTTAGGGCCTCTTTGGGGTTACGCACACAGGCGAGAAAACATGCTTCGGGAAAACGCTTTTGCAAGGGGTCGATCCAGCCAGCAAAGGCAGCGTTTTTAGATAAGAATCGATGCTCGGTACCATGAAAATAGAGATGTTTTTGTATGCAGCGCGCATAATAATCGACTAGCTGTTTTTTTGTTGAATCGGGTAGATCCTGAAGGGTGCTCATAGTGCTCAGCCATTTGGAAAACGGGAAGGCGAGGCTTAGGATAAAGCAACCCCCGATGGGAAGGAGCCAGAGATAATCCTCTTCGACATCATTGAGTGCGACTGCATGTATGTCTGCCAAATCGCTTGTCGCCTGAGTGATTAGGTGGTCAATCAACCGCTTGAGAGGACGACCGCAATATCGATCGATGGAACGGAGTCCGGAAAGGATTTTTCGCTCGGTGATAGAGGGGGCTAAAAGAGCCTCCCAGGTAGATACAGCACAGAAATTTTCCCTATCTGCAGCTAATGTACGATGTACATAAGTCGTGCCGCTGCGGGGAATCCCTGTAATAAAGATTGGGGCATTGACCGATACTTTTCTATAGGCGCGAAAAAAGATTTCATCCGCGAGAAACCCAAGCCAGTGCATGCACTGTAGGCAGGCGAAGAGAGGCATACCCAACAGTAGAATACACACTCGATAACAACTCAGTGGAGCCGCCGGGTGCTTACCCGGCCAGAAGGAACGGATGAACCAACTAAGGTGAAGGGTCAGGCTCCTGAAAAAAACGGCTACCATACCGTTTAGTTATCGTAGACCAGTTTTTTGGAAAAGAAAAAATTGAAGCACATGCCGGCAAGTCCACCAATCCAGACACCAAGGAGAGGTAGAATTGTAGCGGTGACAATTTCTCCCCCCATTGGCTGGCCGAATACTAGGACGACACTAAATACACCGATGTTGATGGCCGCCCCCACAGCGTGCACGCTGTAATGGCGAACCAGAGAGTGCCAGAGTGCGCGAGCGGTTTCCAAATGATGAAAAGTAAAATAGCGGTTGAGCAGATAACCGGCAGACATGGACGCCCCTAAGGAGACAAAACGACCTAAATAGGGGTCGATGCCTGCGGTGAGTAGAAGATACAGTATACCGGCATCAATTGTTGAAATCGTCACGCCAACAAAGGCGAACCTTGCGAAGGTGGCCCAACCGCCCTTTGAGTGGTGAAATTTAGCAAAGAGTTGAATCATGCAGGTTTATAAGGACTATGTATGCGGCTTTTTTCCCAGCGTCAAATGTGAAGTCTCGCTTAACTTTTTAGACCAATTTCATCCTTCGAACTGCAAACCTCACTCGAGCCTCAGAAGTCGAATACAAGAATGTCAATATCGTAGCACTCCCATCCGCTACCGTTGGTGCAGGGACACACGAAATTGTGGTGGAAGCCTCCGATGACCTTCAGACCTGGACGCCAGTTCACAGTTCTAGCATCGGTGGAGATAAGGCTTTCTTTAGAACAAGGGTGGTAAGGACTGGGGAGTAATTTCTAATCCTTCACAAGGCCTCGCACAAGCGGGGCTTTTCTTTTGGCCGGACTGGATGCATCCCAACAAACTCAGATCTAACCAGCATCCCTTAAGATACCCCCTCCTTGCACAAGGATTCTAACCTAGGAGTCCCTACAAGCCCTTTGCGTTTCTATTTAAGGGGAGAGAAAAGGGAACAGTTTGGCTAAGCGTACGGAGGCAAATAGGTGCGATTATTTGTTACTCGTTGATTGAAATATAAATAGTTAGCTATCTATTGTGGGGTGTTTAGAAACTTTTTTATGAAATACATTTACCCAATCTCCTTAATTTTACTGTCATCTTACCAGTTATGTTTTTCTTACACTATAAGTGTTGGCAATGCTACATATACCGTACCTGAAGATTGGACCACTAATTATGCTGATGCAAGCGTAGTAGGAGTGAGTGATTCTTCTAATTCTAGAGCTTTTGAAATAGGAACAGGATACGCAATCACAGCTAATTATATTACCGAAGAAGAATATAGATACATTCAAGATACTTCAGGATTTGAGAATGGTTCGATTCAAAGCTCCGAAAACGAATTTGCTATAATAAGTAAATTAGATACTGATATGTATCTTGCAATGAGTGCACTTAATAGATGGGAACGCTATTTCAATCAAGATACATATGAAACGATAACATTAACGCCTATTTCAATAGAATTTCTGGCTGAAGGCGCCTACGTAAGAACCTACAATTATGTACGTACAGTTACAGTAGATCGAGATATATTCAATGAGGAGATCGGCACTATCGGTATTATAATTGATGCAGATTCAATCTCCTATTATAAGGAGAGAAGTTATCCTGATAATAATTCATTAACTTTGGAAGAAACTACGGCTCTATATAATATTTCTGATTCCTATACGACTAGCAATCCACTGACTATAATAGATAAGCCCACCGATTCTGACCTTGATGGAATACCCGATACGATTGAGACCTATCTTGGTAATGATCCTAATGATAATTCAGATGCCCAAGCATCTTTAGATGGGATACAAAGTAAGTACTCTTTAGATGAAATAGTAGACCTTCGTGCTGGCTCAACTATGATAACAGTAGAAGACGAAACTGCGACTCTGAGTATGGAAGTTGAGCAAAGCGATGACCTAGAAATCTGGACTAATGGAGGTGCATCTACTTTACAGATTCCTATTGATGCCGAAGCGGGTAAGAAATTCTTCCGCTTCAAAATGACGGAGTAATTTTTTCGAAGGTACTTGATGTATACACACCATCAAGAGACCAGCCAAGCGAACCCCCGCCCCCGTACTCTGCAACAAAGCTGCCCAGGCATCCGACAAGCTGCTGGGTCCAAAGCCAGGGAGAAGCAAGTTGTGGAGTTCAAAAATGGCTAAGAATTGGCTAAGTGAACAATCCACCGAGACTATAAACCGACATAAAAAATCCCCTAAACCATTGGTTTAGAGGATTTAAAGAGTGGAGCCACCTGTCGGGATCGAACCGACGACCTGATGATTACAAATCAACTGCTCTACCAGCTGCGCTAAGGTGGCGTCTTAAAATGGGATCCTACTGGATCGGGGACTCGAACCCCGAACCAATTGATTAAGAGTCAACTGCTCTACCAATTGGGATGCGGCCAGCCAAGAAGTTTGTCTAATTTTTTGTCTATGTGGTGACGCAAACACCATGAAGAAACGGCATAAATATGAACGTGTATATACTACCCATAACCTTTTCGTATATCTAACGAATAATAAAACTTACGCCATTGAGGGCGTTATTTCAGGTAGGAGGATTCGGAAACGCACTAAATGCCTTCAGGATGCTAAAGCGTTATGCCATTCTTTCGAAGAAGGCTGGCAGAACCAAAGATTTGTTAGCACTACACTTACTAATCATCAGGTAGTCGAAGCAGAACATGTATTCAGCCGCCTTCCAAACGGGGTTACTTTGACTCAAATTACTGACTATTTTTTAAACAATCAGCAAATTTCAAAAATCAAATTGCGGGATGCTGTTGATGAGTATTTAGGAACAAAAGAAGATCTCTCCATAAACACATACAAGCAGGCTAAGGTTCTACTAAATGCATTCATACGCTCTTTTAAATCTCAAGAGTTAGCTTCAATAAAACGAACTGACATTAATAGTTATTTGAGAAAGGTTAAAGCCCGCTCCCATAATCATCATTTAAGAGCATTAAAAGGTCTTTTCAGGTGGGCAGATATAGAGGGTTACTGCCAGGTAAATCCATGCATATCAATTAAGCCCATTAAAAGCCTAAAGCCAGAAGTAGCAGTGCTATCTTGTGAAGAAGTAAAAGCCCTTCTAGAGGCTTCTAGAACCCTTTACGGCGGCAAATTATTTCCTTATGTAGCGATTACAATCTACGCAGGTCTGCGACCTGATTCTGAGATGCGCCATCTGACTTGGGATAAGATAAACCTTAAAGATGGTGAGATCCGCGTAACGAGGGGAAAGACGAATACGCCACGGCTAGTAGAAATGCCTGCATGCTTAATCGCCCTACTCCAGCAATGTGATTTCAGCCAGCCGATCTATCCGACTAACTTTCGAAGGATTTGGGGCGAAGTGCGTAGAGCGGCTGGCTTTAAGTCAGGACTTTCGGGTAAAGCGGGGGTGGATAAGAATCGGAAACCATGGATTAAAGATATCATGCGCCATACAGCCATCAGCTATCGTATTAGAGCTACAGGCGATATTTTTACAACAGCCACTTGGGCGGGGAATTCGCCTGAGATCATCAAAAGGCATTACCTTGGATTGGTTACACAATCCGAACAAAAAATATTTTTCAGCTAGAGGCTTAATTCACTAAATACCGATCGCATTCAATGTAGAATGATTCCGGTAGCTCAGGGAAAAAGTTTCTTAAATACCCAAGTATATGTTTTGAATCACTACTTTGGCCCGAAGGCATATCTTCTATCATACAATTAATCTCACTAGCAATCACCTTTGGATCTAAACGACTGCAAGCTTGCTCAATCTTATAAGCAATGAGTGCTGCAATAACCGAATAATTATAACCAGTCTCGGCAAAGGCCAGAACTCCAATTATTTGGCGTAAACGATTAGTCATGGTTCTTTTTATTTTAAAATAAATGGCCAGCGTTGCAAAAAATTCTAATGGAATGAAAAGGCAGAAACTCAGCCATGATAGGAACCAAACCCATTGTTGCTCATTGAAGTGTTCAACGGTATCTCTCCATAAAGAATTACATTTCTCTCCTTTAGCTTCTAAACTTTTTTTCGCGAAGTAATATTTACCAGAAACCCTCGCATTAATAATTCCTAGAGGCCAAATTATTAACAAATAACTTAAAAAACTAGCTGCCATGCCAGCCGCATAAATTAATAGTAGTTTTTCATAAGTACTCATGGTAACAGATCTATTCGGTGACCTCTCTGGTGTAGATGCCCCAACTACTGGCGTTATCCGTCTTACTAGTTATCCCGCCAGCCCTTGGCTTCAAAGCATCTTCTTGTGTCTTGTAGTATGCTACTTCCATATCGAGGTAGTTGTCTTGGTAGTTTGACATTTTTAGGGGGCCTAAACGCATGTATAACCCATCATCGACGTCTTTATCTATCTTAAGGTAGATCTCATCCTCACGGATCTCGATTATTTGGTAAGAGACAGTTCCTTTTAGGGCGAAGTCGATTGCTTGATCCTTAACGACCATATCACCTGATATAGACATGTGATTTCTGCTGTAGGCTGTCCAATCACCTAAGTATTTAGCGGGAATCGTTTCACTATGATGAGTGCCGCTGCATCCAAGTAAGCTAACCAGAGCAATTGAGATCAAAAAACGAATCATCTTATTAAATTATCTATTGAAGAACTTTGAGCGAGGTTTGAATAAAAAATTACGAGAATCTGTTGTTTTTGTATATGCCAAATCCTATAATATTATATAACGCATCCACAATGGTGGATACTACCCAGTTTCGGGGGAATGACGAAACTTGTTCTTTGTCTAGTTAAATTTCAATGTGACGCCAAATTAAGTAATTTGGAAGAGCATAAGTGTAAGCTCTGTCTAAACACAGCCGATTAAATCGGTGACAACTTGACGAAGTAGGGTGTTTAAAAGCTAACCTACGGGGGAGGATTATGGGAAGTATCACTATGGGCGGTCGTCCTCCGCCGCCTATTCAGGGTGATAAAGGGCTTCGAAAGCCGATATCTCGAAAGGGAAAAAGAAATTGATGAAAGGTGTGTGCGAAAAAAAAGCTCTGCCCGACAAACAGCAAAAAGTAAACTCCGTAAGGAGGTGTTGATAATCTTTGTGGCAAAAACAGGGAAAGAGTTTCTCGTGCCTCCAAACTCAAAGGGAAATCCAAATCATATATATTTAATTATATTAATAAATATATTTCCATAAAATTAGCTATTATATAGC